>NZ_VTUZ01000070.1 GCF_008369935.1 Paraburkholderia panacisoli
TCCCGCGAAGCACAAGCCGGGTCTGGTGATGCATACCGCCGGCTGGCCGCTGGAAAACGACACCTACGGTGGCTCGTTCCTCTATCACTTGGATAACAACCAGGTGGTGGTCGGCTTCGTCGTTGGGCTCGGCTACACGAACCCATATCTGTCGCCGTTCGAGGAGTTCCAGCGCTACAAGACGCATCCGGCGATCCGCGCGATCCTGGAAGGCGGCAAGCGCGTGTCGTATGGCGCGCGGGCGATCACGGCGGGCGGCCTGATGTCGCTGCCGAAGCTGGTGTTCCCGGGTGGCGCGCTGGTCGGCGACGATGCGGGCTTCCTGAATGCGTCGCGGATCAAGGGTTCGCATGCGGCGATCAAGACCGGCATGCTCGCGGCCGAAGCCGCGTTCGACGCGGTGCAGACTGGACGTCAGTCCGATGAACTCACCGCCTATCCGGAGAGCTTCAAGACTTCGTGGCTGCACAGCGAGCTGCATCGCGCGCGCAACTTCAAGCAGTGGATGAGCAAGGGGCTGTATCTCGGCACGCTGATGGTCGGCATCGAGCAGAAGCTGCTGGGCGGCAACGTGCCGTGGACGCTGCATCATCAGCATTCGGACCACGAGATGCTCAGGCCCGCTTCGCAGTGCAAGCCGATCACGTATCCGAAGCCGGATGGCAAGCTGACGTTCGGCCGTTTGTCTTCGGTGTTCATCTCGAATACGAACCACGAAGAGAATCAGCCGGCGCACCTGACGCTGAAAGACCCGTCGGTGCCGGTCAGCGTGAACAGGCAGACCTATGCGGGTCCGGAATCGCGTTACTGCCCGGCAGCGGTGTACGAGTTCGTCAAGAACGACGACGGCAGCGAACGCCTGGTGATCAACGCGCAGAACTGCGTGCATTGCAAGACCTGCGACATCAAGGACCCGACGCAGAACATCGTGTGGGTCACGCCAGAAGGTGGCGGCGGGCCGAACTACCCGAATATGTGAGCTACGGGTATCGCTAGTCAGCATACCTCACCAACGCGTTATAGATGTGACCTATTCATGTTCCCCGTACTAGTCAATATTTCTACCGCCGCGTGCGCTCCTTTTCCGGCTCTGCTCCTGGAAAACCGGGTGATGGCATTGACGTACTGGCGCTCCGCCGGCCTGCGGGGAACCGGTTCGATGGCGGAGTTTCTCGATGAGTGGGCCGTCAACTCGGACATCCTCAGGCAGCTATGCCGTGCGGAATCCACACTGGACATCCTCGCAAAACACGGCGCTGATCATATTCCGTTCGAACTGCACGAGCCTGTCGCACCGCGGCAGGTCTACTGCACGATCGGAAACTATCGCAGCCAGATCGTTCAGTCCGCAGTCGACGCAGACAATGGGCGAAGCTTCGATGACAAGCGCGATGCAGCGCTGGCGGTCATCGAAACGCGTCGCCGCGAAGGTGCGCCCTACGTATGCCTGAAGGGAGCTGCCTGCGTATCCGGCCCGCATGAGACGCTGTCTGTCGAGGCAGGCATGTCCACGCTCGACTGGGAAGCCGAAATCGGAGTCGTCATGGGTCGCGCCGCTCACAATGTCGACGTAGAACATGCACTTGATTACGTTGCAGGCTACTGCGTGGTTAATGACATCACGCTACGCGAGCGCGTGTTCCGGCAAGACGCGCCAACACTCGGGACCGACTGGTTGCAGTCCAAGTCCCGGCGAGGCTGGTTGCCAACAGGTCCGTGGCTCGTGCCCGCGTGGGAGATCGATGATCCGGCGGTGCTTCGCCCCTGGCTACGCCTTAACGGCGACTTGATGCAGGACGGCATTGCAAGTGACATGATTTTCAGCATTGCTGAACAGATCGCTTATCTGTCGACCCAGACACCGCTAAAGCCCGGAGACCTGATCTGTACCGGAACACCCGCTGGAATTGGCAGTCACTACCGCCGGTATCTACGTGCGGGAGACGTCGTGCAAGCGGGAGTACACGGCTTGGGATCTCAACGGGTTTTATGCACGGACTGAGTCATACCGCTTTTTGACACTGTGGGAAGGAGGAGAAAAACCATGTCTGCTACCGTATTGCTTACTGATTACGCCTGGCCGGATGATGCGATTGAGCGCCGCGTCATCGAATCTGCCGGCTTCCAGCTCATCACGGGGCCGGCCTCGCCTGCATCAGAGTCCGAAATCGATGCGCTGGTCGAACAACACCAGCCCGATGCCATCATGACCTGTTGGGCAAAGGTGTCGTCCGCAGCGATTCGCGCCAGCGCCGGAATCAAGGTCGTGGCCCGGCTTGGCGTAGGCCTCGATAACATTGCAGTGCAGACTGCCACCGAACGTGGTATCTGGGTAACCAACGTGCCGGACTATTGCGTTGCGGAGGTATCCGACCATGCCGTGGGCTTCGCTCTCGCCTGGACCCGTGGGCTCATCAGCTTTGACCGCGAGGTCCGGTCGGGGAGATGGAACCCGGCCGGAGCAAATCTCAAACGGCTCGCAGACATGACCTGCGGAATCATCGGCTACGGCCGCATCGGTCACGCAACCGCCTCCAAGCTGAACGCCTTTGGATGTCGCGTTCTTTCCCATACGCTGTATCCTCCCGCAGATATTCCAAACGTTCAGTTCGTCGGACTGGAAGACCTGATGTCGGAAAGCGACATTGTCATCGTGCACGCGCCGCTCACCGACTCTACGTTTCATCTGATCAACCGCTCCAGCCTTGCGCTAATGAAACCAGGCGGTCTGCTGATCAACGTGAGCCGGGGAGGCATCGTGGATACGGACGCTGTAGTCGAGGCGCTGCAGACAGGACAACTGTCAGGCGCCGCGCTGGATGTGCTCGAGATGGAGCCCAATGTGCCCGAAGCGCTTCTGTCGACCGGTGGCGCCATGCTGACTCCCCACGTCGCGTTTTCGTCAGACGCCTCCCTCGCTGAACTGCGCCGGCGCGCAGCGGAGGAAGTAGTTCGTGTGCTGGCGGGTGGGCTGCCCGAACACCCGTGCAACCAGCCTCAGCGCGCATAGGTGCGCCGAACCGGCGAGCGGTGAAACTTAACAAACTGCACTATTCGAATAAGACTGCGATTGCAGCCACATCCATGGCCCCGGAGAAGCATGCCACGGCCCTCGACATCGCAACGTAGCTCTGGTTATCTGCTGAGGCAACATGAAATCTTCCGCAACAAACGCTCTTCCTGATGCCGAGTACACGGCGCTCATCACCTTCCTTGTCTCTCATGGGCAAATGGAGGCCAGTGAAGAGCCGTGGTGCAGCCGGTTGACCGGTGGCGTGTCATCGGACATCTGGAAAGTCGAGCTGCCTCGCCGTACGCTCTGCGTCAAACGTGCGTTGGGCAAGCTGAACGTCGCAGCAGAATGGGAGGCCCCGCTAACACGCAATGCCTATGAGTGGGCATGGCTGCAATTCGCCGCGGAGCAGGCTCCTGAGAACGTCCCACAGCCGATCGCAAGGGACGCAGACGCCGGACTTTTCGCAATGTCTTTCCTGCCCCCGGCGCTTTATCCCGTCTGGAAGACCCAGTTGATGGCTGGCCATGTGCAGGCGTCTGTAGCAGGTGAGGTTGGCAACCTCCTCGCCCGGCTGCATGGGGCCAGCGCAGCTCGCCCGGAACTCGAAGCAAGGTTCGATTCGGTTGAGAACTTCTACGCGCTTCGCCTCGAACCCTATCTCGTTGCAACTGCGGCGAGGAACGTCGACGTAGCCGAGGTGCTACTGGCAATTGCACAGCGCACCCGTGACACGCGCCTTGCTCTGGTTCATGGAGACGTAAGCCCGAAGAATATCCTTGTCGGCCCCAATGGCCCCGTATTCCTTGACGCCGAGTGCGCATGGTATGGAGACCCCGCTTTCGACCTGGCCTTCTGCCTCAATCACCTATTGCTGAAATGCCTCGCGCTCCCTGATGCATGTGATGCCCTTATCGGCTGCTTCACGACGTTGGCCGATCACTATCTTCGAAAGGTCAGTTGGGAACCGGCCGTTGAGCTCGAAGCGCGCGCGGCGAGTCTCCTGCCTGCCCTGATGTTAGCCCGTGTCGACGGCAAGTCGCCTGTCGAATACATCACCCGTGACGAACACAAACGTCTGGTCCGCGTCACAGCGCGCGGTTTCCTGCATGAACCCGCCGCCAGGTTGATGGATATTGCAGACGCCTGGCGCGCCGCATTGGCACCGACGTCCTGAATCGCTGTGCCGCAGCGCAGAGCCCCTGCTCTGCGCTGCGCCGCTGTACCTGTTCGCTGGCACATGCATCGGGCGGAGCGTCAGAGTTCGCCAGCCGGTTGATCTGACATAACCGCGCTGCCTGAATCAACATAGTGCATAGCTTGCGTAACGAGCCACGTTCTGAATGCCATCAATGCTCCGTCTTCAGATCTCTCGTCTGGAAGAATAAGAAAATATGGGCGATCGCTTGGATGAGTCCGGCCTCCGATAATGGTCAGTTGCCCTTCGGTGAGTTCCGTCTCGATCAGCAATCGAGGAATAAGAGCGAGACCCATACCCTGTATCGCCGCTTCCGCGTGCATCGAAAACAGCTCCAGCCGCGGACCTGTCATATCACCTTCGATCTGCAAGCCCTGCAAGGCGAACCACTGCCGCCACGCGTAGGGACGAGTACTCTGCTGCAATAGCGTGTACTTCCACCAGTCCTCTTCCGGAATCTCCGCGCCCGGTGCGATCAGACGCGGACTGCATACCGCCACCAAGTCCTCATTCATCAGAAAGTACCGGCTGGTTCCTGGCCAAGGCGAACGCCCGGGATGGATCGCCGCATCGAAAGCGCTCTCCGAAAAGAGGAATGGCCGCGTCTGCGCAGAAAAGTTGATCGTTATCCCGGGATGCAGAGCCGCAAATAGCGGCAAACGCGGGAGCAGCCATTTAGTGGCAAACGTCGGCACCACCGCGAGTTCAAGAGCGCCGCGCGCACCACCCTTCGCCATCAGGTTCAACGTGTCCCGTTCCACTTCATCGAGCCGTTGCCGGACCTGACGGCTATACGTCAGGCCAGCCTCCGTCAGATACACACCTCGTTGCGTGCGGCGGAAGAGCCTGACGCCGAGAAAATCCTCGAGTGCCGCAATCTGGCGACACACAGCGCTCTGCGTGACCGCGAGTTCGTCGGCTGCTTTGGTGAAACTCTGATGGGTGGCAGCAGACTCGAACATCGCGAGTGCTGTGGTGCTAGGAATTCTTCGTCGCATGCGTGGTGCCGATATCGGTGGTCCGGAGTACAGGTTTTGCACAGGTGAGTGCATTTAAATTGGTTGTACAGAACTTATCCAATGCTTACCCTACCTGATCCATAGCTATTGCAGAGAGACCTGTCATGACTTTATCGCACAACCGCGTCGCATTCCAATGGGAAGATCCCCTGCTTCTCAACGAACAGTTGGACGCAGAGGAACGAATGGTGCGCGACTCCGCCCGCGCCTATTGTCAGGAACAGCTTGCGCCTCGCGTATTGCAGGCCTTCCGCAATGAACAGACGGACCCAGGGATTTTTCGCGAGATGGGTGCACTCGGCTTGCTGGGCTCTACCATCCCCGCAGCCTATGGTGGAGCAGACATGAACTACGTTTGCTACGGCCTGGTGGCGCGCGAAGTCGAGGCGGTCGATTCCGGCTACCGCTCGATGATGAGCGTGCAAAGCTCGCTCGTGATGGTACCAATCAACGAGTTCGGCAACGAGTCTACAAAGCAGAAGTATTTGCCCGGACTGGCCAGCGGCGAATTGATCGGTTGCTCCGGCCTGACAGAGCCCAATCACGGTTCGGACCCCGGCAGCATGATTAGCCGGGCGAAAAGGGTCGCGGGTGGCTACTCGCTGACCGGCGCGAAGATGTGGATCACGAATAGCCCGATTGCCGACGTGTTCGTCGTGTGGGCAAAGGATGACGAGGGCGCCATTCGTGGCTTCGTGCTGGAGAAAGGCTGGAAGGGACTCTCTGCACCGGCTATCCACGGCAAGGTCGGGCTGCGCGCCAGCATCACTGGCGAGATCGTGATGGACGAAGTGTTTTGCCCTGAAGAAAACGCTTTTCCGGATGTGCGCGGCCTGAAGGGCCCGTTCACCTGTCTGAACTCCGCCCGCTATGGCATCGCGTGGGGTGCGCTAGGCGCCGCGGAAGACTGTTTTCAGCGGGCGCGTCAGTATGTACTCGATCGCAAACAGTTCGGCAAGCCGCTGGCCGCCAACCAGCTGATCCAGAAGAAGCTGGCAGACATGATGACCGATATCACGCTCGGTTTACAGGGCTGTCTGCGTCTGGGCCGCATGAAAGACGAAGGCACGGCGGCCGTCGAAATTACCTCGATCATGAAGCGCAACAGCTGCGGCAACGCGCTCGACATCGCCCGGATCGCTCGCGACATCATGGGTGGCAATGGCATCAGCGATGAATTCGGCGTGGCACGGCATCTCGTCAATCTCGAAGTCGTGAACACGTACGAAGGAACCCACGACATTCATGCGCTGATACTCGGTCGGGCGATCACGAGCATCGCCGCTTTCTAGTCGGCACGATCATGACAAACTCCAACGAAGCGCTGTCAGGTCTCCGGGTCCTTGACCTGTCGCGCGTATTGGCCGGACCGTGGGCGGGTCAGCTATTAGCGGACCTGGGCGCGGATGTCGTCAAGGTCGAACGCCCGAACACGGGCGACGATACCCGGGCCTGGGGGCCGCCGTGGCTTGAAGATACAGAAGGACGCTCAAGCGGCCAGTCGGCTTACTATCTCAGCGCGAACCGGAACAAGCGGTCCATTACCGTCGACATCGCACACCCTGAAGGCCAGCAACTTATCCGGAGACTGGCCAGGGATGCCGATGTGGTCATTGAGAACTTCAAGGTCGACGGGCTTCGTCAGTACGAGCTCGACTATGAGAGCCTTTCGGCGATCAATCCGCGTCTCGTCTATTGCTCCGTCACCGGTTTTGGCCAGACAGGGCCATCTTCCTCACGCGCAGGATATGACTTCCTTATCCAGGGCATGGGCGGCCTGATGAGTATCACTGGTCGCCCGGACGGCGAAGAAGGTGCTGGGCCGCTCAAGGTTGGCGTCGCGTTGACCGATGTGATGACAGGCCTTTACGCGACCGTGGCGGTACTCAGCGCACTTGCTGCTCGCCACAAGACGGGCCGCGGGCAGCACATTGACGTCGCATTGCTGGATGTCCAGATCGCGTCGCTCGCCAACCAGGCGTCCAACTATCTGGTCGGTGGAAGCGCGCCCACACGCATGGGAAACGCCCACCCCAACATCGTGCCCTATCAGGACTTTCCGACCGCGGACGGTTACATGATCATCGCCGTTGGTAACGATCGGCAGTTCGCCAGTTTCTGCAATGCATTGGGCCATTCCGAGTGGGCCGGAGACCAGCGTTTCGCCACGAATCCCGCGCGCGTCAAGAATCGAACACGGTTAGTCGCCTGGATCAACCGTGTCACAGTAGAACGGCCAACCTCCGAATGGGTCAGTCTGATGGAGATCGCCGGCGTCCCCTGCGGCCCGATAAATACTCTCGACAGAGTCTTCGACGATCCACAGGTCAAGGCGCGCGCAATGAGAATAGAGATGGCTCACTCCGTTGCCGGAACGGTTCCGCTCGTTGCAAATCCGATCCGGATGTCAGAAACCCCGGTGTCCTATCGTCGAGCGCCTCCAACATTGGGCGAACACACCTCCGAAGTACTGCAATCCTGGTTGGGCATGGGAGAAGACGAAGTTCAGGCACTGTGCGAACTCGGCGTCGTCTAGCACATAAGGTAAGCACGGCATCGGCCGCTATTCCCGGTTCGATGCGTGCTTCGCGATTGCCCCGGATGTACGCCTCTCCCAATCCCTGCAATCTTTTGACGAACACGCCCCGCAAGCCCAAACAGCTTCGGCTTGCTTCACCTCCGCTCGATCTCGACCAGGCTAGGGTCCACAGGCGAGCGACAGGCGTGGAGGGAATCAGACTATGAACAACAAGCAGCGCCAGATGGCCAAGCAAGATGTTTCCCCCTGGCGACAAACCGTTGACCTGTTGGTGAAACTCACCGCACCCCGAAGAATCAGGAATTCCGTTGGCACCGCCATCGCGGTTGCACCCAGAACGACCGGGCCGGTCGAGATCCGCCATTACGCTATTGAAGAAGTTCACGTTACTGTCCTCGATCGCCCCACCTCGCTAACCGCAATCATCGCCTGGCGCGACCCGACAGAATGCAGATATGGCGAACAGCGATGGCGCGGCGGAGTAGCCCGCTCCAAGGGAACGTGTGCGCTGACCGGACGCGCAATCAAACGGGGCGACGCGATCTATCGTCCGCAACGAAGAGTTCCGCCGCCGGTCAATGCCGGTGCTATGATTCTGTCTGACGCGGTACAAGCGGTCCCGCGAATGCGCTGACAATCGGCGTGGAGTCAAGTCTCCGTGAGCGTTGACCGTCTTGCGATAACTCGAACGGCGGTACTTGCGCACCGCGCGCCTTGCCGTCGATGCGGGTCAAGTCAATAGCCCCTGTAGCTGGCACCTCTCGGGTCTGGTCGGCATCTGCCTGGATGACTCTTTCATCGATGGCCAGGCGCGGACCGCGACGTTGAGCTCTCAAGCCATTAGAGGATGAATGCATTCCGGTTTCGATGCGACGCTGCCGCAAATTCCGCGATGGCGCCTGGCACCGTTGCCCGCCTGTTATCGCCTGATGAGGTAGATCACCTCATTGTCTGCGCTGCCGACGTTGACAGGTTAAGAACCGGGCGTTCAACGGACCAGCGGCACTTTGCTTACCGGCTGGCAGTGGTGAGCCGTCGTTCGAGCCGCGGCGCACATGGAGAGTCTGTCACGTCGCTCGATGAACCCCGCACGGCTTATGGATATGGACACACTTCAATGTATGCGCATTTTTGCGAAGGTCGCGGCAGAAGGTGGCTTCGCGGCGGCCGCGCGCAAGCTCAATCTGACGACATCAGTGACGTCACGGGCCGTCTCCTATCTCGAGAGTCATCTTGGTTCCCGATTGCTGCACAGGACCACGAGGAACATTGCGTTGACAGAGGCAGGCGAGCGGTATCTGCATCAATGCCGGCAGATCCTCGCCAGCATCGATGAGGCGGAAGCAGAAGCTAACTCGGCGCGACAGCATCCGTCGGGGTGCTTGCGCGTGCATGCGCTATCGAGCTTCGGACATCACCTTGTGGTGCCCGCCGTGTTGCGATATCAGGAGCAGTTCGACTCCCTCAGAGTCGAACTCACGTTGTCCGGCACGCTGCCGGACATGCTGGAAGAGGGCTATGACGTATCGATCGTCGTGGCGCCAGGGCTGCCAGACTCGGAGCAGGTCAGCGTCAGACTGGGCAGTATCCCGGGCATCATCTGCGCTTCACCTCGATACGTGGCGGACCATGGCGAACCCAAGACTCCGGAAGACTTGCGGACTCACCATTGTCTTCAGCTTGCAACGCCGGTGTTTCCGTTCAACAAGTGGATGTTTAGCGGGTCTGATGTCCCCTTCGCCGTCGACATTGGTGCCCCCCGCTATGCCGTGAATGTCATCGAAGCGCTTGAACCCGCCGTCAGGAGCGGGCTCGGGATCGGCATTCTGCCAGCGGGAGTGGCGCTACCCGGATTGAGCTCCGGCTCACTTGTCAGGGTTCTCCGCGGCTATGACGTTCAGCCCGTTGTCGCCCACGCGTTGTATCAATCGCGGCGGTTCGTGGACGCTAAGATTCGTACGTGGATCGCGTTCCTTCGCGAAGACTTGCCGGCGACCTTCGAGGCGGACAATCGTGCGCTTGCCGCTATTGAGGCGGCATCCTGATCGCCGCTCTTCGCTCTCTTCTGCAGCGGATACAAGCGACGGGTCGGCGATTTAGTCGCCGATGTACAGCGAGTCGGAGTTTTCGAGGTAAAGCGACTTCGCGTGACCCGCTGCTGCTCGCGACCCCGCTTCGATGGAACCCGTAACCTTGCCGCCGTACGCTGTGGAAACGGTGCTGCCGCCTTGTGCTCCAACATGCGCTTCCGCCGCCATCAAGCTGGAGGGATAGTCGATGTCGCTGCCGGCGGGCGAATATCCAAATCGTTCGAGTTGGGCGATTTCTCCCTTGACTTGTGCCCGCGTGACGGGCGCGCGCTCCTGCGCGAATGCAACAACTGGCGCCGTGACGGCAACTGCGATAACGATGACCTGCATCAGCGATTTCATGATGACCGACCTTTTGGGTTGACTGCGATATCCGTTACCGGAAGATTTGCTACGACCGATAAGTGCAGTGTAGTGAGGTGGGTCATTAGGGTGAATACCTATGACTTGTAAAGGACTGTTGCCTGCTACGGCGGTAATCGCCCCGGACTCACGCGCGGGCTCCGACGCGCCGCCGCGGCATGGAAATCGACCATCACCGACCCAACATGTTGGCCGGAACGCGGTAGAAAACCCGGTCGGCAGGCAGCTGATCGTAAGAACTCCAGAGCAAGCTCGCCGGTTTTGGCTGATGAACTGTCAGCCCGGTTTCACTTTAATCCATGAGCAGCACGAAAAATCAGTGTGAAGACCCGACGTGGCGAACATGAAAACGTCATTGGCGAGTTCGCGGATAATGCCATCCCTGCCCGACGACATCGCCTCGCGGGGCAGCCTTCGTACAAATGGCGCGAGATTTCAGTCCCGATCTGTTCGCCCGGCAGTCTGACGCAGCGCTCAATCGCTCAGGTCATTGATCGACGCTGTCCGGCAGCAAGGCTCCGACTCTGCAGACCCACAGGGCGAGGCTGATCAGCTCGTTCGCGTCGCCATTGGAACTCGAGTCGCCAAGGCAGTTCGGCACGTTCGAGTCGCTTCGAGGTTGCGGACACTTCCCGACATTGGCGCGACCAGAGACGAAGATGCTGCATTTTGTCGAAGGTGGGGACTGCGAGCGAGCTCGGACGCTTTCGGCTTCCGTGGTGCATGCCTGCGACGAGCGGTCGGCTAACCTTCGAGACCGGACAACAGGACACGCTCGATCTATCGTGTACTGGTGCGCGGCATCAACTGTTATGTGCCAGGAGCCACGAGCATGCCGGTCGAACACCGCCAATAGCGCGCGAAGACCGGACGGATGCACTCAGGTTAATTGCCCGCCATCGCGGCATGGCTGCACATCGAACGGAACCGGATGCATGCTGTGCATACGTCGTCAGTGCAGCGCGAAGCGACACATCCGATGATGCGCCAGCGCGGACAACTGGAGAAGGAGGTGCTGTAGCATCACGGTCTCACCCCACGCGGCATCCGTGGGAACGTGACTGTAACGGCGCGTGCCGGTTCCGCTGAAACCGTATGAGCGGTGGCTGGGCAACCAGCGCACGCGCTGCTACCTGAGCTGGCTGAGTCGTTTTTGCGTCACCGGCGCGATAGTGCTTCCACCAGCAGACTCAGGGTACGCAACTGGATCGCCACTGTCGACGCATTGTGATCGTCGCCGGGAAGCAGTCGATCTACCTGTCCAGCGACTGCTCACCGTTTCCAAAAGATCTTCAGAACCGTACGCGAAGCCCCGCACTCGTGAGGAACTGCTTACCGGACGCCGACGGTCCGCCACTACCGCCGATGAACGCACCACTAAAGATCGTTCCCGCAGCTCCGGTAACACGCTGATACTCGGCCATCAGATAGACATCCGTACGCTTGGAAAGCGAATACGCAGTCATCAGATTGAACTGATTCCACTTTGGCCTCGCATTGGCCGATGCATTGGAGTACGTCCCATCAGTGAACGTATACGATGCAGCAACCAGCCACGCAGGGGTAATCAGGTATCGAATGTTTGCTTCATAGTTGTTAAAGGTCAGATCGGTAGGCGATCCAGTGGGCACCGGAAAGAGTGTGCTGCCACGGTACACTGCGGTCGTATCGTTATAGCGGGAGTGACTCCAGACCAGCCCTAGAGTGGCCGCACCGATCACATACGCTCCGCCGACGCCCCAGACCTGTTGACGGGCCGCATGAAACGTTGCATCGCCTGACGTAGAAGAACCGTCGAGTGCACCCGTCGCGCCATCTCCCGGATTGTCTATTCGCATGTACGCAGCACTCAGGGTGATCGGCCCTCTGTTGTAGCTCGCCCCAGCACTGAACGCCCGATTATCCGCAAAATCGCCCGCCTTGTTGGAGAAGGCGTACAAGCTGCCGAACTTCAGCCCGCTGAAATCGGCGCTAGCAAATTTTACGGCGTTGTTGAGCCGGAAGAAATCTCCGAAGTTATCGTTGTCCATTGGATGCATGAATTCCAGTCCACCGACGAAACTTTGCGCGAGACTTCGGGGCGCAAGGTAGTCGACCACCGAATCGTATTGGCGTCCGAGCGTGACAGCACCGTAGGGATTGGACAGGCCCACCCATGCCTGCCGACCGAACAGGCGCCCGCCTTGCTGAAGACCGCCGTTGGTTCCTGTAAAGCCGTTTTCCAGCTTGAAGATGGCCTGGAGGCCACCGCCCAGATCCTCGTTACCTGTCAGCCCCCAGCGGTTGCCGACGATGTTTCCGGAGGAAGCAAATACATTACTTCGACCTGCGCCAGTTGCCGTGCGCTGATTGCTTACATACGAAACGCCATTGTCGATCAGTCCGTAAAGCGTCACTGAGCTTTGGGCCTGAGCCGCAGCGCATATGCAACCACTGACCGCAAGTGCGAGTTGCCGTTTCATTCGTTGTCTCCTGGTACTTATCATGTCGACTTTGTTTGAATGGGTATTACGCTTTGCTTCTAATGGGAAATGCGGCGCTGTTTCTCCTGTGCATCGTGTTGACCTCGGCTCAAACGCGGCAGCATTGACGTGAGCGAATCACTCCGATCGAAAAAGTGATGCTTCAGCGCCATGAGCACATGTCCACATACGAGAATTGCAATGGCGTAGGCGAACGAAATATGGATCTGCTTGAGCATCGGCGACAGACTCGGCGTTTTCGCCATCAGAGGCGGAAGATTGAACAGGCCGGCGACCGGAATCTTGTAGCCGGCAGCGGAACTCCACAGCCAACCCGAGAGTGGCAGCGCGACCATGCAGATGTAAAGCAGCAGATGCCCCACCCGCGCCGCCAAGCGCTCCAGCGAGGGCACATCGTACGCTGCCGCAGGAGCACCGTGGATGAGCCGCCAGGGGATACGCGCAGCCAGCAGGAACAGAGTGACTGTCGCAATTGACTTGTGCAGCATGATGCTATCGGCCTGGATCTTCTGCGGCAGACTGAGCGTACTGGAGTAATAGCCAGCGACCCATGCTGTGATGATCGCAACGGCCATCGCCCAATGGAGCGCCTTTGCGACGGACGTGTATTGCCTCCTTTCCATTTCTATCTCCTTTCGTCATCCTAATTTATATGCGTGTTGTTATTCTCTTCAGTTCCTGCTGGACGATGGCAAATCCAGCAGGAAGCAGGTCGATATTTAGGGAATCACGACGTAGTTGCTGAACCCGCCGTCGCGGTCCTTCAGTCCTGAAATCGCTTCGTTGACGTCCGCAAGCGGGAAGCGGCGGGTCTCCAGGTATGAGAGATCGATGGTGCGCGTACGCACCATCTCAGCCATCTCCTGTCCTTGCGCCGCCGTAAACCAGTTCGACCCGATTAACTGGACCTGTTCGTCCATCAGCCACTTCACGTCAATGGGCAGATCCTCCGCAACCCCACCCACATTGACTACCTTTCCGCCGCGCCTCACGCCTTTCATCGAATCAAGCATGGTCGAGGCAGGTGCCTTTGCTCCTAGCGCACTGATGACGAAATCTGCGCCCTCCCCGCCGGTCAGCGATTTCGCCCATTCGCCAGTGGATCTTTCGCCGAGCTGGACCACCTCGATGCGATCGGGGGCAAGTGCTTTCACACGTTGCAACAGGCGCTCATCCCGGCCGGTGCCAAGGATTCGTGAAAGTCCCATCACAAGGCCCAGCACCGTAGACGCGACTCCCAGCGTTCCGGTAATACCGTCGATCAGTGCGACCTGGCCCGGCCCGGCGCCGGCATTCTTCAGTGCTCCATACGACGTACCCAGATAGCCGAATCTGCCCGCCTGCTCAAAGGTCAGGTTATCGGGAATGTTGACGATCGCGTACTCCGGCGCCGTCATGTACTCCGAGAAACCGCCGTACGGATACAGATCAAAGATTTTCTGGCCATCACGGCTCGTACTGAAATAGCCATTGAGCGTAAAGTACCGGCAGTGGCTTCGATGGCCGGCCCGGCAAGCCGAACACGAACCACACGAACGCAACGGACTAACGTAGACGCGATCGCCGGGCTTCGCGTTAATGACGGCCTCACCGACCTCCTCGATCACGCCAGCCGGGTCCAGCCCGAAAATGGCGGGAAACTTCGGCAACGGCTGGTGCGGGAACCACGTCATCCAGTTGTTAATCACATTCGCCATGTTAGGAACGATGCCGCAGGCTTTGACCCGCACCAGCACATCGTTAGGGCGCGGCTTTGGCACAGGAATCGTGTCCAGTGTCATCGGTGTACCAAGAGCGTGCAGCCGGGCTGCAACCATCGTTTTTTCCATACTAACCTCTTGCTAATGAATCAAATTGCGCACGGGCAGTGCATAATGCGGGGCCAGCCAGCGCTGTTGTTTGGGGCCCACGACCGGCGTCGCGCGCACGCCTCCTTCTGTGGCGTCGACGGGCTTTCACTACTCGAAGGTCCGACCGATCACGCGAACGACTGACAACCGACCTCAAACCTGGTTGGTCGCTGAGCTGGAACGGGTTCACTCCGAACGGATCAGCGGTACCCCTCCTCGAGCTCGATGTCGAGCGCGCCCATGATCCGCACCCCCGAGTTGTACCAGGCAACTGTCAACACAAGCTCGATGAGCTGACGCTCGGGAAGGAAAGCGGCCACCGCATCCCATGTCCGCGCGCTGACGTTCACCAGGCGCGTGGACTCGTCCGCGAACGCCATGACAGCACGTTCATGCCCATCAAAGAGCGGCGACTGCGCATAGTCAGCAATTGCCTTCAGCTGCTCTTCGCTGATACCCGCCTTCAGACCGTGTGATTGGTGGTGTGCAATTTCATACACCGACGCCGTGCAATGTCCGACAGTCAGGATCGCAAGTTCGCGAAGCTTCGGGCTCAGCTCCGATGCGCGCAGCGCATTGGCGTACGACAGGAACTGGTCCAGCACTAGAGGCGCGTTCGCGAGCGCGCTGAAGATGTTGGCCGTTGGGACCTTCCGCTCGCTTTCCAGCCTGTCGAAAAGCGCCTGATCAACGCCGCTGTCCGAGCGACGAAGGTATTTGACTCGTGCCATTCTTAGCGGTCCTTTTCCTATACGTTGTCTTTTCCCGAAAGCTGTTTCTGCACATAGCTTTCGAGCGTTTCAGGGTTGGGTTTTTGCACAGCCGGGATGAGCGGGACTCCCTCAAATTTCGTCGCTTCGAAGTACCAGCGAGTCGGCGCGGGGAGCCCCCAGCGAACACTCGTGCTCAATGAGCCAGCATCCCAACGCACCGGCTCGATTTCGGTGTCGATCGTTTGATAGTGACTATTGAAGATTTCGATGCGGTGCCCGTCGGGATCGCGCAGATAGACAAAGAGCATTCCGCCCGGGCCGTGGCGTCCGGGCCCGCGCTCGACCTCGGTGCCGTACCCGTAGATGCCTGCAAAGTCACATGCATCAAATATATTGTGCGACTCCGAAACGGTATAGGCGAAGTGATGCAGACAAGGCCCTTCGTTTTCAACGATCGCCAGATCGAGGCACGTGCCCTTGCGGTACATGAACGCGCCAAGCAGCTTGTCTCCATGTGCCAGATACTCGGAATTCCGGAAGCCCAACCGGCTGTAGAACTCGCAGAGCGCGTAGGCGTCGGGGGCGAAGATCTGCACGTGATCGAGCCGCTGGGCATGAGCGCCCTTGAAGATTTCGCGGTTCAGGTACTGGCGCTCGCGGGTTTCCATCGTCGCGCAGAGTTCGATCTTCGTGCCGATTGGATCGGACACATGGAGCGTTCTGCCCTGATGCGCGACATCGACCCAGTCCGCGGGCAGTCCCTCAGACTTGAAAAACTCGTACGCGAGATCCAGATCATCTTCAAAAAACACGCGAAAACCCAGCCGCTTGCACGTCGCGTCGCCGCTACTCTGCACTAGCACGAGGCTATGGTGACAGGCCTCCGCCAGCCCGCGCAGATAACAGGTCTGGTCATCCTCGTCTGAAACGATCAGACCAATAACGTTGACATAAAACTCGCGGCTCTTCGCCAGGTCGGCGACGTGCAGCACCACATGGCTCGTGCGGGTGATGTTAAACGGCGGCCGAAGATCGACGGGTGGCAGCATACGAACCTCTATGATTTGAATTGGAAGAACTGCGCTAACGTTAGCATTAGACTAGGATTGAAACGAAATATTGTCAATCAGGGCGCGCCAAAATGATGCTTACGTTTGCACGCTATAGGACCAACTGCGGGGCAGCAGTGAGATTACCGCAACCATGCAGCGTTTTGACGGACATTTCGATGTCCACATCGAATCCTGCAGCGTGCGAAGCAACGACGTGCTGTTTGACGCCCCGCGCAAGCTTCCCGATACCCCTAACAGCCTCAGGTCTGACATTGACAATGCCTCTTTTCTCGACTGCTTCGCGTGGGGCGTGACGTTAACGACGGCGCCTTGCGAGAGCTTCCATCATGCAGGTGCGACGGTGTTCAGCGATGCAATGGCAAAGCGGACCAGCCACTGAAGACAGCCTGCGCGCCGAGCGATTCCTCGATTCTCAGCACCTCATTCCATTTCGCCATGCGCTCTGAGCGGGAAAAGGAGCCAACCTTGAGCTGGCCAGCATTCCAGCCGACGCTCAGATGCGCGATTGTCACGTCTTCTGTCTCGCCGGAACGCGCGGAGACAATCGTGCCAAAACCGGCCTTTTTGCCTGCTACGAGCGCCTCATGTGCCTCGGTGATCGTTCCGGCCTGGTTCGGTTTGATCAGAACCGCGTTGGCGTGGCCTGCGGCGGCGGCGCCGGCCACGCGATCGGCATTCGTCACGAGAAAGTCGTCGCCAATAATCTGACAGCTGCTGCCGTACTCCTGAGCAAAAATACCGAATCCCGCTGGATCGTCCTCTGCCAATGGATCCTCGATCGAGAGAATTGGATAGTTGGCCAGCCAGCCGCCAAGCATCTTCACCATCCCGTCCGTGTCAAGGGTACGCCCGTCCAGTGCAAGCCTGTAGTTTCCATCGCGACCAAACTCCGACGCTGCAATGTCCAGCGAAATGCCGACGTCCACGCCAGGTCGCAGGCCTGCTTCGCTGATCGCGGCAAGCACCGCATCAAGCGCTTCTTCATTGCAGTCAAATGCGGGCCAGTAGCCGCCCTCGTCAGCAACACCCTGCAATTTGCCGGCCTTTTTCATCAGCGCGCCCGCGGCGCGGTAAATCTCAGCGGTCCAGTCCAGTGCTTCGCTGAAGCTGCGCGCCCCCGGGCACATCACCATGAAGTCCTGAACGTCAACCCGGCGCGACGCATGGGCGCCGCCCCCGAAGATCTGGATTTCAGGAAGCGGGATACGTACGGCCTGATCACCGGCAAGATACTGCCAGATGGGTTTGCGTTCAGCAGCGGCCGCAGCGTGCAGGACCGCCATCGAGGTTGCGACGAGGGCGTTGCCGCCCAGCCTCCCGCGGTTCGCCGTACCGTCCAGTTCCACCATGGCATTGTCGATTGCCGCCTGGTGCCGGGCATCCCGCCCGGCCAGCAGATCCGCAATGTCGCCGTTGACTGAAGCGACAGCACTCCTCACATCCAGACCGCCAAAAGACTCGCCCCCATCTCGAAGATCCAGCGCCTCGCCGCTGCCCGTTGATGCGCCGGCAGGCGCAATCGCGCGCCCCGTCGCGCCACATGCGAGCGTCACCTCCGCTTCGACTGTGGGGCGGCCGCGCGAATCCCACACACGACGGCCGTGCACGCGGGCAATTGTTGTATCGGTCATAAACAGTCTCCAGTTGTTGACCCGGTTGCTTGAGAAATCGAAGCTGGCGTTGCGTTGGTGGGAGAATTGCACCCCATTCGCGCCGCCACGCTCCGGCGCTATCTGCTTGCGACGCGCTGCGCGCCAATTAGCACGAAAGCCACGGTTGCCGTCTTCGTACTCCTATTCCTCCACGCGTGTCGTGTGCCGTTCTGGACGATGAGATCGTGTTGCCTGAGTTGGGTGACGCGCCCGTCGTCGAGCTCCAGCCAGATCTCACCGTCGAGAATGATCCCGTAGTCAATGCTGGGCGTCATGTGCATCCCATCCGACTCGAAGAGTTCAGCCAGGCCCGGGCTGATTTTTGCGTTTTCTTCGGCGGCAGCGCGCGGATCAAAATCGGTCGATGCAAATACACTGTCAGGAGGAAAAGTAACGACGAGGAAGCGGGTTTCGCCGGCGCCCGGGGTCATGCTGCGCACAGCCCCCGTAGGATCCACCCCATCAAACGGCAACAACGCGGTCGCCGGCGTCGCCCAGATGAGACGCGACACCATGCCCGGGATGTGCCGGAACGCGTCGGAGCGTGGGGGAATGCCATCGAGAACCACGTGTGCGGAGCCGTCCGGAAAGTTGCCCGTCACTACGCGCCGGATGCCGACCGGCAGCCCGCCGGCAATTTGCGATTCATTTTCCATCGTTGTCTCCATTTCATGCTGTAGCCGAAGATACCGCCTCGATTCTGCAGACGCTACGGCCGGCGGCACATCCCGGCCTTGACGTGATACCTGTGTCGACCGATCCTGTCGCTTCGGATACGCCTCGAGCAACGCGAGCTGAAGCGCAGTGGCGCACAAGCAGGACATCCGCGCAGCGATGTATCGCGTCCAGCCCCGCACAACAATCGTCACGACTCCCGCACGAACTCAAGCCGCATCGACCAGTTTGACATGGCCCCCAAGGGGCTCACGCTCAATCTGCCCGCCTCAGCGCCGGCCACGCACCGTTGCGCAAATTCGCCAGTACATAGTCGCGGAAGACAACAGTACTTTGCGGGTCAAGCGGTGCGAGTCGGATGGCCCGAATATCCGGCAGATGAAGCAGCAGCGAGCATGCGCCACGCACGAATGCGAAACCCGACGCAGAGTCGACCAGCAGGTGAATGGTCACGGCGCGCCACTCCTCGCCCAGCTCAAAATCCAGATCGTGCGCCAGAGGCCATGCGTGCAGCCGCCTGATCTCCAAAGTCGATGGGTCATGTTCGGAATTAATTGAAATGCTAACGTTCGCATCAGTTTGCAGCGATCGCATCTCAATGTCAACAGGTTCACTGCCAACAATCTGGATTGACACGGAGGGTTCTTAAGGCTAACGTTAGCATTCAATCACTTGGGCGTGTAGATCCACTATGAAAATCATTCGCTATCTGGCCGATGGTCGCGCTTACTACGGAATCGCTGGCAACGAAGGAAGAATCGAGCGACTGCTTGGCACGTCGCTACGGGACCCCCAGCCTAGCGGCCATGTGGACAATCTCCATTCTGTGCGGGTGCTGACTCCAATCGAGCGGCCAAGAGTATTCGGCCTGGGGTACAACTACCGCGCACACTCGCAGGAGGTAGGCAAGACAAGTCCCACGATCCCGGTGCTTTTCATGAAGCCGAGCACTACCGTTATCGGTCCCGGTGATTCGATTGTCTACCCGCTCGAAGGACAGAATATCCATTTCGAAGGAGAGCTGACTGTCGTGATCGGCAAGGAAGCGCGTCATGTAGCTGAGGCGGACGCACTCGGATATGTGCTCGGTTATACCTGTGGCAATGATGTGAGCGACCGGGTTCTGCAGCGCCGTGAAAGCGAGTTTGGCTGCCTGCTGGTTGGCAAGGGTTACGACACGTTCGCACCTATCGGCCCAGTCATTGAAACGGCGCTTGACCCTTCCAGCCTGAGCATCGTTACCCGCGTAAACGGTGAAGTGCGACAGAACGGAAACACCGCGGATCTGGTTTTCAGCGTTCCGCAGATCATCGCCTACCTCAGCAAATACATGACGCTGCTTCCTGGTGACCTGATCATGACCGGAACGCCAGCCGGTGTGGGCCCCATCGAAGTTGGTGACACGATCGAAGTGGAAATCGAGGGGATCGGTATCCTTCGCAACGATGTGGTATCTGCCGTACCGGTGCAGTCTTGAGTCCGCCTGGAAGCGACAATCTTCACGGCATTTCGGCAGCAATCCAGACTGCCTCGCCGTCCGTTCAATGCCCCCCCCACAAGGGTCTCTAACCAGTTCCAGTCTTTTTGCAGCACTTCAGCACGCCCATCTGAATTCATTTAGCGAACATCGAGGCGCTGAAAGGGGCTGGCGACATAACAGCACTATCTATCACACTCCAGGAGAACTGAGATGCAGGTAAAGTCAACCGTATGGGTAGGAGCGCTTTTAGCAGCCTCGCTGCCGATAATGGTATTCGCGCAGGACCAGCCGATCAGCACGCCGGCTCCCGTGACGAAAGCACAGGCCAAAGCAGCAAGAAAGGCACAAAGCAAACAGGCCCGCGAGGCCAAGAATGCCGAACTCAAGAAGCTCGAGCAGAACGGATATGGTCCGCAGGCTGCCCCGCAGGATTACCCGCAGAACCTGATTCGAGCGGAACGGAAGGCTGGCAATCAGGATGCGGCCTCCTCGCCTCCCCCGCGCTGAATTTTGCATGGCCGCAAAATTCGCGGGCATCATGCCGTTCTCCAGTTGCGCTGACGCGCATCGATTGCAAGACCGACAATCTGGACTCCAGCCTTATCGGGCGCGGGGCTGCAGTTCCTGTTTCGCTTGCAATTGCTGAGAACATGGCCAGCACAATTAGCGAACGTCAACAAGTGGTGACAAATTTTCTTTGTTCGGCGCCAGTCGTAGACCAAAGCAGAAGCGTCACCGCTTCAACAACAAAAGTGGCAACGCGCCCGGAGACCGCTAAATACCTTGGGGGCAACGACTTTCACACTTCCGCGAATAAAGGCAACTTACACCAGTATCGGGATCGACGGAATCAATGCGTTTTACGAACCTATCCCATCTGCGCATCTAGATTTTGGATACGCTGCTGTCGTTAAAGTGGCATGAATGTCGAGTTGCCACCTATGCCCGACGCGCTTCTGCTTGAACTCAGCGCTGTTATTGCGACACTGGAAGTGATTCGCAGAGCCAAGGGTTTCACACCCGTCACGGAAGGGTGCAGTGAATTGGGCAGGGAAGCGACGAGGCTCTATGCGATGTTTGACGCCGTTCGCGTCGCTTCAAAGCAGACGTTCGTTCTTCGCGATGTGCGGTCGAACGTTCCGCGAGATGATGGAGCTCTCAACGCCAGAACTCAAGGAGACCTGCTGATGGTGCTCGTTCTATTGTCTGATCGAGTCTCACCCGTCGAGTCCTTCGCTTTGCGCGGCTCCCGCCGAAAGCTTCAATTGACGCACCTTGTGATACAGCGTCTTTTTCGGCATTCCCAGTTCCGCGCTGGCCTCAGCGATATTTCCATTGTGCCGCCGCAGCATATCCTCGATCAGCATGTGCTCGAAATGTGAAAGTTGCTCCGCAAGCGTTCCGCTCTTGATTCGCTGACTGCCGTTCGGCAACAGACATCCGCCACCGAGACCAAGCACAAATCGGTCTGCGACGTTCTGCAGTTCCCGCACATTGCCCGGCCACTGATGCGACATCAGCTCGGAAACCTGCGATGCAGACACAATCGGAGCTGACTGTCCGAAACGAAGTGCGGCAGCGAGCACAAAGTGCTCGAATAGCAGCGGTACGTCTTCACGACGTTCGCGCAAAGGCGGCAATTCGATCTGCGCGACGTTCAGCCGATACAGCAAGTCGGCGCGGAAACGTCCGTCTGTCGAAAGCTCTGCGAGATCCGCCTTCGACGCAGCGACAATCCGGCAATCGACCGCGACCTCCTCGTTCGCGCCCAAGCGCTCGATTCGCCGTTCCTGCAATACTCGCAGCATCTTGATCTGCAACGCTCACACCCGACCCCTATCCGCCGTTCGATGCCGCGTAGCCTACACGTCCGCGTCCGAGGTAAAGCGGCCACGCCAGGGTAAGCCCAACGAGGAACCGTCAGTGCCTGTCCTTGCGGATGTTAGCCAGGAAGCGCGCGATGGTCATACCTGCCAAGACTGCCGACATGAAAAACCGAGCTCGGGATCGGTGTCTTGACGAGAGTTGCGCACGCTGGCGCTGCCTGCTGGAAGCCTTGCTCTCTATCGAGATTGCTCCCGCCCAACAAATTGTGTCGAAGTGGTATATGATGAGCATCATGCGAAAATCACCATTCGATCAGAAAAATGCCAGCCGTAAGGAAATCACGCACGAGCGCATCGTCGAGGTTGCCGCGCGCGCGATTCGGCGCAGCGGCTACGCCGGGACGGGAGTGGCCGACATCATGAAGGAGGCCGGTCTGACGCACGGCGGCTTCTACGCGCACTTTCCATCGCGCGAGGTGCTGCTTGCCGAAGCGGCTGACCGCGCCGGTGCTGAGGCCGTGGCCCTGTCGGAGCAGATCGCCGCATCCGTGCCGCCGGAGCAGGCATTGCCGTCGATGGTGCGCGCCTATCTGTCGAAGGAGCACCGTGAAGCCATAGAGACGGGCTGCCCGGTTTCCGCCCTTGGCTCGGAGATGCCGCGCCAGGCGCCGGTCGTGCGGCGCGCGGCCACCCGCCGCATCAAGGAGATGATCGATGTCGTTGCGCGCCAATTGCCCGATTGGGGCCAACCGGGCGCGCATGAGCAGGCACTAATGACCGTCGCGACCATGGTCGGCACACTAGTGCTGGCGCGCGCCGTCGACGACCCCAAGCTGTCGGACAGTTTTCTTGAAGCCGCATTGAAAAAATTCGCGTCCACTGATGAGTAAATCCGCGTACCTTGCGTGCGCTTTTGACGGACCAAAAATATGATGATCATCATATTTAAGGCAAGATGAATGCTCGACCAAAGACCTGTAGACCATTTCTCACTCCCCGAAGGACATCATGAAAACCGGAATAGCGCTCGTTACAGGTGCCTCTTCAGGCATCGGTGAAGCCACGGCAACCCGCCTTGCGGAAGCCGGATACAAGGTCTACGGCACTAGCCGGCGCGGTGCGTTAGCGGGCCAGCGGAGGTTCGAGATGTTGCCGCTGGACGTGACTAGCGACGAATCAGTCGTAGCAGCCGTCAAGGAGGTGCTGCGCCTACACGGCCGCATCGATCTCCTGGTAAACAACGCCGGCTTCGGGGTCGCCCCCGCCGCCGCGGAAGAGAGTTCGCTTGACCAGGCCCGTGCGATCTTCGATACGAACTTCTTCGGGATCATCCGCATGACGCGTGCCGTGCTGCCCCATATGCGACAACAAGGTCGCGGCCGCATCATCAACATCGGCTCCGTGCTGGGTTTCTTACCGATGCCCTATATGGCGCTGTATTCCGCCACCAAGCATGCGGTGGCAGGCTATTCAGAGTCGCTCGATCATGAGTTACGTACGATGGGCATCCGGGTATCGGTCATTGAGCCTGCCTACATCAAAACGCCTTTCGACGCGAACTTCATGGCCCCTGACGCCCCGCTTGACGCGTACCACGAGGTGCGCGCGGATGTGGACAGGAGAGTCAAGGAGGTGGTCGAGAATGCCGACGGCCCTGAGGTTGTGGCCGAAACCGTATTGCAGGCGGCGCTCGCGGCTCGCCCGAGACTCCGCTATGCAACGGGCGGCGTCGCCGGACGTCTGCGATTGCTGCGCAGATTTGCGCCTGCGGGCCTGGTGGACGCCGGCATTCGCAAAGATCTGCGGCTCGCAACGTAGAGCTGTTACCTCACGCAACAAGAAACCGACAAGGAACAAAGAACCATGATGAAGGCATTCGTCGTCGATCGATATGGACGCAAGCATGGCGTACGAGCTGGCGATATGCCGGTCCCGGAACTGCGTGAGGACGACGTATTGATCCAGATTTACGCCGCTGGCGTGAACCCGCTTGATTCAAAGATCAGGGATGGAGAGTTCAAGCTCATTCTGCCCTATCGTCTGCCGCTGATTCTGGGCAACGACCTGGCCGGGGTCGTTGTCCGCGTCGGATCGCGTGTGCGGCGATTCAAGGCGGGCGATGAAGTCTATGCGCGACCGCCCAAAGATCGCATCGGTACTTTCGCGGAATTCATCGCGATCAATGAAGATGCCGTAGCCCTCAAGCCCAAAACGCTCAGTATGGAAGAAGCGGCTTCAATCCCGTTGGTGGGCTTGACCGCCTGGCAGGCGCTGATCGAACGAGGGCAACTGAAGAAAGGGCAGAAGGTGCTCATACACGCCGGCTCGGGCGGCGTTGGCACCTTTGCTATTCAACTGGCGAAGCATCTGGGCACGACCGTCGCGACGACAGCGAGCGCCGCGAATGCCGGATTGATGAAGCAGATCGGTGCCGACATCATCATCGATTACAAGAAGGACGACTTTGCCGCTGTATTGAAAGACTGCGACGTGGTGCTGGATACGCAGGGCGGAAATACGCTCGAAAAATCGCTGCAAGTGCTCAAGCCGGGTGGCAAGCTCATTGGGATTGCCGGTCCGCCCGATCCTGATTTTGCTAAGCAGATGGGTGCCTCCTGGTTCCTGAAAACGGCGATGCGGTTTCTAAGCTATCGCATCCGAAAGGCAGCGAGACGTCGTGACGTCGGCTATTCATTCCTCTTTATGCGTGCCGATGGAGGCCAGCTAGCCCAGATCGCCAAGCTCGTCGACGTAGGTGCGATAAGGCCTGTGATTGATCGGATTTTCCCGTTCGAATCAACGCAAGAGGCTTTGGCTTACGTCGAAACAGGACGTGCAAAGGGTAAGGTCGTCATCAAGATCCGATAGTAGAAGGGATCGCTGTTTGTTTCCGCGCAGAGGCAACGGCGCTTGCTTGACGTGAAGTTCTTGTAACGTCGAACGTCACCGTCCGTTGTCAGCGGATTGTGTTGAAAAAGTCGCCTGGTACTCGGATTCATAGGTATCCTGGAACACATCGATCGACCGGAGTGCATCGTCATGATGGGTCAGTTGGGTGCCGGGCAAGACAAGCTTTTCTACTCGCATTGACTCAGGTTATTTGTTACCGAGCTAGGCTCGTTGCCTCAAGTATTTTGCTACCTGTCAGACGGCTGGCGGGAGCGACTTATGACGAGGCTCAGCATGACAACAAGACGGGAATTAACTGAGGCAGCTGGCGAGCGGTACCGACAATCCGGAAGAAGCGACAAGCGTCAGATCCTGGACGAGTTCACCCAATTGACGGGTTATCACCGCAAGCATGCGATACGCGTGCTGTCCCGGGAGTCACTGCCACCCAAGGCCAAGCCGGGGCCCCAGCGTCGCTATGACGATGAGGTGCGCTCCGCGCTCATTACGCTCTGGGAGGCAGGCGACCGGATCTGCGGCAAGCGGCTGAAGGCGCTCATTCCGACATTGCTCGACTCGTTGACACGGCATGGTCACTTGGTGCTATCAAATGAAGTGCGTCAGCGGCTCGAAGAGATCAGCGCCGCTACGATTGATCGCCTGTTGCAAAATGTGCGCCAGCAAGCTTTTAGCGGCCGGCGCCGACGCGCGGGCGGAGTTGGCAATGCGATCCGCCGTGCAGTGCCAATCCGGACCTTCAATGACTGGAACGATCCGCTCCCCGGTTATCTGGAAGTCGATTTCGTCGAGCATTGCGGTGGCACCAAGATCGACGGCGACTTCGTACACAGCTTCGTGATGACGGATATCGCAACCGCCTGGACGGAGTGTCTGCCTATGCCGTCTCGCAGCAGCGCGTTTGTCCTCGAGCATGTCGAGCGAGTTCGCGGTGCCTTACCGTTCCCGTTGCGCGGCTTGGACTGCGACAACGACAGCGCGTTTATGAATGAAGCCGTATTTGACTTCTGCAAAGCAACGGGCATCGAGCTGACGCGCTCCCGCGCTTATAAGAAGAACGACCAGGCCTGGGTTGAGCAAAAGAATGGCTCCATCGTACGTCGCCTTGTTGGATATGGCAGGCTGCGGGGCCTCGAAGCGACAGAAACGCTCGCCTCGCTTTACCAAGTTTCTCGGCTATACATCAACTTCTTCCAGCCGTCGTTTAAATTGAGATCAAAGACTCGTCACGGTGCGAAGGTAACGAAGCACTATGACGCGCCATTGACGCCACTCGAACGCGTTCTGCGATCCGCCTCGATACCAGACGCTACCAAGCACAGTCTTCGCGCACGGTTTCGAAAGCTCGACCCGGTAGACCTTCTGCGTCGAATGCGCGAGGCACAACAGCGTGTCGCAGAATGCAGCATATCCAACGGTGTCGCGGTGGACACGAAGAAGACCACCGAGATTCCACTCGCGGAATTCTTATCGAGTCTCGGCACAGCATGGCAGGCTGGCGAGGTCCGACCGACGCATCAGCCAAAAGCGCGCGTCCCGCATGACTGGCGCACTCGCGAAGACCCATTCGAGCACACCTGGCCCAAGATACAACAATGGCTTGAAACGGAGCCCGGCATCACGGCAAAGCAACTGCACGAGCGTCTGGCAGCGATGGCTCCCGACTTCTATTCCAGTGCTCAACTGCGGACCTTGCAGCGGCGGGTGAAGACATGGCGGTCAGACCGAGCGAGGGAACTCGTGACCAGGATCCTCGGCGATGCGAACGCGGTGGAAGCGGGCGCTGCTACGCCGCGCCCGCTTCCACCGAAAAATGATGCGTCCACGACAATTAGCCGGGGGTAACATCCTCCCGTGAGGCAACACAACGGTAGTTCTAGTTGACGCCAGACATCCTCGTATCACGAAGGCAGACACGGTTATCTACCGATCGAGCCAATTCGACTGTGCTGGCTGTTCGATGAAGGATCGCTGCTGTCCGAATACGCCCATGCGCAAAATCGCCCGCAGCATTTACGAAGCCGCGCGCGACGAAGCCAGGCGCATCGCGACAACACCGGAATACAAGCAATCATACCGGGAGCGAAAGAAGGTGGAAATGCTCTTTGCTCACCTCAAACGTATCCTCAAGCTTGACCGCTTGCGACTGCGTGGGCCAACAGGTGCGCACGACGAGTTCCTGCTGGCGGCAACGGCTCAAAACCTGCGACGAATGGCCAAGCGGATCATGCCTGGAAACACAAAGATGAAGTTTGCTGCTGGGTGATGCGCAACGGTGCGCTTGCTCCGACAAGATCCACATCTGTCGAAAACAGAGACAGCGCTAATGCGAGGATCGCTAGCTCGTCGCCCAGTATCAAAACAAGACTTTTTCAACACAATCAGCGTGGAGCCGACCTTCAAACGTCCACGGAATACTCGAGCGGAATTGCCGTAACTGGCCAACACTGCGGATTCAGTATGCGTCACCTTAAGCAGCCGTTGTGGGGTTAGCGCGGCACCAAAATCTCTTCCGTATCCGTTGAAAAGAGCGCGCGCGGATCGTTCAAACTCAAGTCAACCAGCCTCTGCGACCTTCCGATCGCTGCGGCGAATAACCGAGCCCTATAGAGCTATGTCGCCGACCACGCCGATCCGGCACTTTGCCGAAACAATAAAGGCTGACAGACGCGAGCGACTACTGAGCTATGGCAGTTTCGACGAAATCGAACGCATGATCGCAGCGTCCGAGGCGACCGCCGTTACGTGGGAACCGTTTTCTGGCGAGCTACTTAAGGGCTGCCATCGGGCCTCCTTTCTCCTTCGAGTAAGCATAGAAGCTTACGACGCGTTCTTCAATTCACTGGTCGGATATCGCGCGCAATTTGCTATCAGTATTGGCATGGGAGAGCAAGCGAACCGCAGACTGTTGGCAACTCTTGAACCGCGCCTCATAGTGTTTGGACTAGCACGCAGTGGCACTCTCGAAAATCAACTGGTCGCGTCGTTGCGTGGGGAAGAGGCGAAGCTCTGGATCGATGAATCAGAGGTTGAGACGCAGCTGGGCGAGGACTGCGCAGCAATTTTATATCCTCGGTGGCTGCGCAACACCGAAAACGGCGTTGGCCTGTTAGCACCCTATGGCGAAAAACTTGTAGTGTGCGGGGGCTGGCTCGACGCTCAAGGGAACGCACACAAAAATCCCCTCAAAGCTCACCGCAGCGAAGAAATTCACAACACTGGTTATTCGTGAAACGACGTCTGCCGTCTGGCTGTTCGATGCCTCCACCTCTTGATCTGGCTATTGTAGTTCAGAATTGCTGCTGGCCGTGTTCATAGCGGCGCTAGCATGATCACAAATAGTGCTAGCGTGCCTTGCACACGCCCGAGAATTCAGTCAGAGGATCGCGCGGAGCCTTGCAGCTATACCGCCGTTTTGCACATAACGGGTGTCCGAACAGCTGGCCTGCCGCCGAGCACTACGACGCGTGACAACCAGAATAACACTTCATACAAGCGCTAAAGTTTCCGTTTTTGAAAGCAACCATCGAAAGCTGCAGCGGCCGCTGACAACATGCGGTCGGTCATCGATATAGAACGACGCTTATGAAAAACGCCTTTTCAATCGCGTGGTCGATGCGATTTGATATCCAGGTACCTATGTCGCGCTAGCAGCGTTACTGAACAAACGTCCTTATGGTTGTTGTACCGTCGCAACAGGCATCGAATCGCACTGATCGGGCGCATTCCCTTACACAGCAAGCGATTCGACGTCTTGGCCGCTGGCATCCCTGTGAACACGGCTAGCAGCATTTGTGAACACCAACACCAGTTCCTCAAACTGCTTCGCGAGAAGCGCACGTGCGAAGACGCGTTCCAGCGGCACCATCAGCTACCAGGCCGTCGTCGGGCCCGAGGAAGTGTGACCCTGCTCCGCAGGCGGACTGTGTATTGTCACATTGTGCATGCTTCAACGAGACGAGCTTGTTCTTGTATTCGAGTATCAACGTCCCGATCTCGACAAGGGCGAGCGCGAAGACGCTGCGGCCATGTATGGTGAAACTACCAAAGACGATACCGCGCATAACGGTGTGTCTGAAACGGAAATGAACGGGCGGATTCGAGTGCGGGTGCCACTTCGCCAAGAAGCAGCAGTCAAAAAAACGCTGGCACGCTCACGACCGTTTTGGCTGTTCGCGCAGCCACAGCCATGAGTCGTGCAACGCTCGGACGGCCAAACTCTTAGACCAACTCATCCCCCCGCGCTGCTCGATTGGTTGCAGACTGAGTACGGTTCAACTTCTCGAAGGGGTAAAGCCATTCAGGCTGGCTGGGGACCCCTGCGCTTGCGCGAAGAGCCAAGGAATGAAATTACCCTGATCAAAGCGGAACCGTTGATGATGCGAGCGCCGCCTTGCGATGACCACCGACGGTCCACGCAATGGCGGTCCCAATCGCGAGAGCTAACAGGCATGCTGTCGGAACAAGCATTGGTGCGACGTGGCTATTACTGACTTTGCCAACGTATGGCATCAGGTTCTGTCCGAAGAACCCTCCAAGATTGCCGATGCAGTTGATCGCCGCGACGCTTGCTGCGGCTCGAGCGCCGGAAAAGAAACGCGGGGGAAGCGACCAGAAGCAAGGGTACAGCAGAGGAATACATGCGCCACCCAGACACAGAGCAATAAAGCGCAACGACACGGTCGGCAATACGAGGCTGGAAGCAAAGCATACGACGCCGATGCCTGCCACCACGACCATTGCTTTTAACACCACCTGTTCACGTTTGAGCTTCCCGGGAAGCCAAAGCAGAAGAAGTGTCGCGAGGGCCCACGGAATCATGTTGAGCAGGCCATTGACGCTCGACGGAACGCCCCAGCTCTTCACCAACGTAGGCATCCAGTACGTAACACCATACAGCGACGTCGACATCATCATGTAGGTCGCTGCAAACATAAGCACCTTCGGGTCAAGCAATGCGGCCCATGGTCGTGACTCTTTTGCCTCAGGGGACGCTTCGCGCACGAGCGCTGCGATCACAATGTCCTGTTCGTCCCGAGAAAGAAAGGTCGCCTCCTTGACCGAGCTCGGCAGAAACTTCAGTGCTACGAACGCAATCAGTATTGCCGGAATGCCGGTCGCGAGGAAGACCCATTGCCAACCAGCCAGTCCCAAGGTCCCACCTAAGGAAAGGAGCATGCCTCCAACCAGCGAACCTAACATGTTCGCCAGCGAACTGCCGAGTGTGAACAGCCCGAGCACGCGCGTTCGGTAGCTCTGAGGAAACCACTGCGTCAGATAGTAAATGACGCCCGGATAGAACCCGGCCTCCGCAACACCCAGTGCGAACCGGAATGAGTAAAACACGGGTAGCGACCTCGTGAACGCCATTAGCACTGTAATGAGGCCCCACGTAATCATGATGCGAGCAAGCCACGTACGGGCGCCAAAACGATGTAGTGCCAGTGTGCTGGGCACCTCGAACAGGAGGTAGCCAATAAAAAACAGCGATGCTCCCAACCCGTAGGCGGCTTCCGTCATACCGAGCGCCTGAACCATTTCCAGTTTCGCGAAACCGACATTCTGCCGGTCGATGAATGCGATGAGAAACATGACAATTAGCAAGGGCATCAGCCGCCATGCGATTTTCTTCATTACCTGCTGCTCGCGTGTTACCGACGTAGACATGTTCGCTCCCAAGGTCCATGCCCGCTGCCGTGGCTGGCGTTTCGCAGAACGCTCAGTCAAACGCAAACAAGCAAATTGATATAGTCATATATATGTTTGTATGTTTCGCACTGGTCTGCAATGAGGTATAACCCGGACGGGCGCACGCACGCGGCGCTGCTGTTTCAGCAGGCCGCCTGCCTATGTTCGGAGCGAAGGGAGATCAAGGCCGAATGTCGGAGCCGGCTGGCATGCGAAAACGCGACTTGCCGGAAGACGTCGAGTCAGTTCGACGTCACCGGTGCCAAGGCCGATGAATGCAACAGGTGCGCGGAGGAAGTCGCGCTGTCAGCGAATGTCGACCTGATACTGGAAGGCTGACGCAGCACCACGCGTGGTGCGCCATTCAATAGGTGCCCCGGCAAAATCGGATGCCACACGGTGCACGAGGATTACCGGGCTGCCAACATCGATACGCAAAAGCGCTGCATCAGCTTTTGTGGCCTGTTCGACATTCAGGATCTCCGTGGCGGATGCCACGATTTGCCGGCATAGCCGCTCGTAGAGCGGATACAACAGGTCTTCGAAGTCAGTGAGGGGCAGAGTCGCAAGCCCCTCGAAACGGCTTCGAGGAAGCCAGATTTCTTCCGACAAAACCGGTTGCCCGTCAATTAGCCTAACCCGCGAAAGATGAACGGTCTTCTCGGTCGCCTTCATCCGCAAGGCCGAGCGAATCTTCTCGTCCGGCTTGATGACCTCGCGGCTGAGCACCTTGGCTGTCGGGCGCACCGGTTTGCCGTCGACTGACTTGAACCGGAAGAAGCGGAACAACGACGAATCAAAGCGCGGGCGCCGGACAAACGTCCCCTTTCCCTGTGTGCGGGTGAGCACGCCATCGGCGACCAGCAAATCAATTGCTTTGCGAAGGGTGCCCGTCGACACGTCATAGAACTGACTGAGCTCCGCCTCTGTGGCGATCGCCTTTTCAGGCCCCCACTCTCCCTCTGCGATGCGCCGGACCAGGTCGTCGCGCAGCTGCTGGTATCGGGGCAACCGATCGTCTGGCTTGCCCGAGAACGATTGCGTATCCATGATTCATATAGTTGTTCACAGGAATAGTCACTTTACAACAACCGGTGGCGGCGAGGGTAAATCCCCACTGACATTTTCGCAGACGACCCTAGACTAGACATATAGTCATATATATGAATATATGAATTTCTGTGGAGACGGCGATGCTTACCTGGTACAAACGAGGGACCCCCCTCGAACGCAACACCTTCTGGGGTTGTTTCGCCGGCTGGGGCCTCGATGCCCTTGATGTGCAGATGTTCACCCTGGCAATCCCAGCCATCATTGCAGCCTACGGCATTGACCATACACAGGCGGGCGCCATCAGCGGTGTGACATTGGTGTCGTCGGCGTTGGGCGGCTGGCTGGCGGGCGCCTTGTCCGACAGGATTGGTCGGGTTCGGACGCTGCAGATTACGATTCTCTGGTTTGCAAGTTTCACCTTCCTATGTGCGTTCGCCCAAAGTTTCCCTCAGTTGCTGGTCCTGAAGGCATTGCAAGGTTTTGGGTTCGGCGGGGAGTGGGCAGCCGGAGCAGTACTGATGGCGGAGACCATCCGTTCCGAACACCGGGGCAAGGCCATGGGGGCCGTACAGAGCGCGTGGGCTATTGGTTGGGCCGGTGCAGTGCTTTTGTACGCAGCAGCCTTTTCTTGGCTACCGTCGGACACCGCGTGGCGTGTCATGTTCGGCGTCGGTCTGCTACCCGCAATTCTCGTTCTTTACGTCCGTCGCAATCTTCGCGAACCGGCGCGAATCACCCCGGCTACCGCTGAGCCGGCCGTTTCGGTGTGGGCACAGGTCGCGCAAGTATTTCAGCCACGCGTCATCAAGACCACCGTGATAGGCGCGATTCTCGGCACAGGCGCCCACGGCGGGTACTACGCCATCATGACCTGGTTGCCGACCTTCCTCTCAAAGGAGAGACATCTGTCGGTCCTGGACACGGGTGGATACCTTGCCGTCGTTATTGTCGCCTTCTGGTGCGGCTGCATGGCGAGCGCCTACCTGCTCGACCGGATTGGCCGCCGCCGCAACATCGCCTTCTTCGCCTTCTCGTGCATTGTCACGGTCCTGGCTTACGTCATGCTGCCGTTGAGCAACACGGAGATGCTCATTCTGGGTTTTCCGCTCGGCTTCTTTGCCGCCGGCATTCCGGCCAGTCTGGGCGCACTCTTTAACGAACTCTATCCGGCGGACATGCGTGGCACGGGTGTCGGCTTCTGCTACAACTTTGGTCGCATCGCCTCGGCTGGTTTTCCCGTGCTGGTCGGGTACATGAGTCATTCGATGTCACTGGGAGCAGCGATTGGTATCGATGCGGCAATTGCGTACGGGCTGGCGATGGTTGCCGTGTTGATGCTTCCCGAAACGCGCGGCAAGCGGTTGCGGCCGACTGGCGTGGAGCAGGCTTCACAGCCGGTCGCCGATGCCGAATTTGCGCTTGACCATCCCCGGAGCCAGCGATGACTCAGGCACCACCCATTGCGCGGCCGGGTCTACCTCGCGTTGACACGCACGCGCACGTGTTTGCACGGACACTGCCGCTCGTGGACGGTCGGCGCTACGCACCCGACTATGACGCAACGCTGGACGCCTACCGGAAGCTTCTGGACGCGAGCGACATTGGAAATGCCGTGCTGGTCCAGCCGAGCTTTCTCGGTACCGACAACAGCTATCTTTTACAGGCGCTGGCCAGTGACCGGACCCGTCTGCGCGGCGTGGCCGTCGTTTCCCCCGATATTCCGGAAGAAGATCTGGTGCAACTGAACGTCCATGGCATTACCGGTATGCGCCTCAACCTTGTGGGGCAGACGCTCCCCGACATCGGCACGGCGCCCTACGCGACGCTATGGCGGCGGTTATCAAAACTCGGCTGGCATGTTGAGTTGCATAGGGAGGCGTCGGACCTGGCGCCGCTCATCACTGCTTTGCTGGATGTGGGCTTGCCTGTCGTCGTCGACCATTTTGGCCGCCCTGCCCTGGATAGCGGTACAAGCGACCGGGGGTTCAAGGACCTGCTGGAGCTTGGCTCTTCGGGTCGTGTATGGGTCAAGATTTCGGGCGCTTACCGCTGCGCGAAGCCCGGCTCCAATTTCATGCGCGATGCCACGGACCAACTGATCAAGGCATTCGGCACCGAACGCCTGATGTGGGGGAGTGACTGGCCACACACGCAGTTTGAACACGCGACGGACTACAGCCAGACGCTTTCCGCGTTGCTGGACTTACGTCTTGCGCCCTCGCTCGTCGATGCAATCCTGTGCTCGACGCCGCACTCGTTTTACGGGTTCGATAAAGACCCCGTAAGCGACATCGTCCCGACGACACCTGTTTCTCAACTCACTTCCTGAGGTCATCATGCAAGTCACCGGTATGTTGCACGGCGCGAGATTGCTATAGTTCGTGGGCTTTCCGACCTGAGATTCTGGGTCCGGACGCCAGCGAAGAGCAGATCCGAGCGATGCTGAAGAAGCACGGCATGATTTTCATCAAGCCGGTTTTCAAGGGCGGTGTCGGAAAGAAAGGCAAGGTCGGCCTGATTGGCCGTGCGACTGACTGACCTGACGACCGCGTTGAAGGAGAAGGAGCGTCTTTACTTCGTCGAACATCACGTCGCCAACACCGTTTCGAAAGCCAACGGCGTGACTTTTGAGGCGGGCGTGCCTGCCGAGTACGAGGTCTATTTCTCGATTACGGACTCGACACATTTCCGTGCACCGACCATGACGCTCACCCATCACGGTGGCGTCGACATCGAGGAGCTGGACAAGTCACAGGTTGTCCAGATTCCGTTCGACCCGCTCACCGGGCTCAAGGCATTTGTTGTCGCGAACGCGCTTTCGACGCTGGGCGCGCCCAAACAGATTATCTCGCCGCTTGTCCAGCACCTGCCCAAGTTGTGGGAGCTCTTTCACGGGTTCGGAATGACGACCCTCGAGCTCAATCCGATCCGGATGCGGGAGGATAGCAGGGGACGTCTGACGCCTATCGCAGTCGCCTCACCCCTCACCGATGCACGTATGGCTGCCTCGGATCTTAGCGGACTCCGAGGACTCCTATAATGCTCAAGGGTTGATAGCTGTTGACGAACTCTATCAACCGATGTTGACTGGTGTCGAAGATTTCCTGTGCTCCGATGACAGGCACCGCCACACCCGAGTAGTTGACAGTGATCTTCGGCGGCAGTCTGTACCCCCTCACTGGGTCTTTCTCGATTACCCGGACAAAGAATGATGCGGACGTGGTGTCGTCGTTCGCCTGCAGTTCCCATGAGTCGCCGTTGACCCGCAGTGGGACAGTTAATTGCTCCCGGTCGCGCGGCGTATGCGGTATCGCCCTCTTTCGCTCGAACGGAAAGAAATTGTGGGCGCCATCGCCCCCGACGACATTCGAACGGACCAGAGGAGGCTCTGCGATCACAATCCCCGTTTTGTTTCTAAGGTACTCTTTGAATGCATCATCTGATTCCCAATCGGCGGGCGGTTCGATTCGAGCCTGAACAGACTGAAATTTGAGCTCCCTGTCTTCGACCAACGCACGAAAACTTCTCTCTTGGGGCGAGAGCACATAATCGTCTACCGCCTGTTCAATTGGATATATCGATTCCGACTTTACGACGATGTTGTACCCAACTCCGTGAGTGATGGACTTGTTGAAGACCTGAACGGTCGTCGGGTCCGAAGGTGATTTGATGACCAGGACTGGCAAGTCGACTTCATTCTTCGCCGTCGCTGTGTTCGGTTCACCGCAATAAGACGGCGCACGTACAAATAGTGCGGTCGTCTCGCTCACCGTCTTCAGAACTGGACCGGCAGGCGGATTGATTGACCAGGCGGATACGGGTGTCGATTTCTCCAGGAAGCGCGAACACCTCCAGTGATAGTCCACCACGTATGGCTTGCCGTTCACCAGCAGTTCCGCCTTCAGTCCGAAGCGTCGAGTCTCAGTACTCGCAGTCGCGGACGGACACTGAAGATATCCAGTCAAAGCCTGCCGCAACCTGGATTCGGGATCGTTGTGAAGCTGCGGGGCGTCGGGCGCCTGTCTTTGAGGCGTCACGCCCAGGCCATGTCTGGTCATATAGTCTGGTGCGTAACCCGGTGGCCCCATCTTTTCGATTGCACTGCAGACGGACCTTTTGTGGTCGAGATCATCCATCTCAGTACGCACTTCCCGCTCGAAGCGAGCCTTCTCATCCACGCTGAGAGACGCCATCGTTGCCATACGGATAATCGTGACCGCTTGATGGGCAGAGATATCGGGAACCCTCAGGGTGTCGTACCTACCATAGACCCCAGAAATGGCGTACAAAAACGTCGCGTCCGCGAGACGTTCTTGCTTTACGCACGCTACCATCATCCGGTTCAGTTCTACGGGATTATGCGTGTTGGAAATCCGGTCGGGCTTTACACACTTGGCGCCAGCAGCAAAGTCCCTACCATCCTGTGTCATCGTCCTTGACGTGGTGGCATCACTCGATTGTGCCTGGGCCATAGCCAGCGAAACCCACGTGCATGCCGAGAGGGCGATTTGCAGATAGGCCGCTAGTCGGCATATTTCTCTTTTTTTCGTCACGAGGTGCGATCCACGTTGTTTTCAGTTTATTGATAGTACCGCCGGGACAAGAGAACAGCTCGACTCGCGGACGAACGCTTCGGATGTTCTCTCCAATGATTACGGCAGAAAAGGAGCGAGCTTGAGTGCACTGCACTTATGGGGACTTTGCCAGGTTTTTAGTTGTTTGTCGTCCAAGAAGAGATGTTCCTTCACGCTTTCAAATTTTGTCGTGTTAGGCCGTCCCAATGTCGGTGGCGAGACAGCGTATACTGCCAGTCAATGAGCTATCCAAAGGCTTGTTTGTTTGCCTTTCCAGAGTTAGGCCTTCTATGAAGAGAATTTACGCTTACAAAGGCTTCGACGTGACCGTGGATCTGACAGCCAGTTGGTAGTGGCCTGATGCCGTGGGCGAAGCATCATGCGATGCTTGGCCGCAGCCAGTGAGGACCAGGGATAGCGCATAGGGATGAGTCTCATATGGCTCTTCCTCGGTATCTCAGGCCACAGCTGATTACTCTGCGCCTGGCGCTTCCTTGTCCAGTTCGTTGTAGTCCTCGGCGGGGTCATCGCCGACCACATCCTCAAATTCGAGCGACTCGGGGAAGAC
>NZ_VTUZ01000071.1 GCF_008369935.1 Paraburkholderia panacisoli
CGGTGTCGGATGCACCAGAGGCCTCTCAGCTACGCTGCCAGGAACCACTACGCGTGATCTAACAATAGCCGAATCCGGGTTCATGGTCCGTGTGCGGTTTTCGGCGAAAACTGGCTGCTTCTCATGAAGCTCGCGGTGAACCTGTTTCTGATGACCACGGTCACCGGCCTTGCGGAAGCGGCCCATTTTGCCGAGCGGCATGGTCTGGACATGCAGCAGTTCCGCGCCATCGTGGACGCCGGTCAGATGGCGAGCGACATCTCACGCGTGAAAATTCTCAAACTGGTGATGCGTGACTTCGATGTCCAGGGGTCGATCACCAATGTGCTGGAGGTCAATCGATTGATTGCGCAAGCGGCCAGGGAAGCCGGGGTCGCGTCGCCGTTATTGGACGTCTGCTATGCGCTTTTCGGTGAGACGCTGGCGTTGGGGCACGGGCAGTCCGACATCGCGGCCGTCGTCCACGCACTCGAGGCAAGAACCGATTCCCGCAAATGATCGCGTTCGTACTCCTCCCTATTTGCCATGACAGCGCCAGGCTGGGCGACAATGCGCCTAAGCCTGATAGCCGATGAGGCAATCGACCTGCCAGGTGCGCTCTCTTTCAAATTAGCGCTGCCAGGGTTCGGCACTTTCACGTTGGCGAGGTGCTTCGCCGAACCGCTAAACCAACAATTTCATGGCGGCATCGACAAGGTCGTCCTTCAGATCGGCCGATTCTGCCATCAGGCCGGCGACGTACGCGCCGTTGATGAGCCGCCTCGTCATAAGTCGCCCCCGCCAGCCGTCTGGACGGTAGCAAATTACATGAGGCAACACCCCCGGCCTGGTAACAAATAACCTGAGTCAATGCGCCCGGCCAGGATGGTTGCCGTCGGGAAACTCCGTCATCAGGTTAAGAAAGGGGCAGCCACGAAAGGCGGGGTTCGCAATCCGCTTCGCGATTCCAGATAGCAGCGCGTCCAGCAAAGCGCGCGGGTCCTCAGCGTGCTTCTTTTCAACGTCATCCCACCACGCCCAGAACATCCGATCTTTCTCGGCGGCGAAAGCAGAGATCAAAGCGTCCTTGGAATCGAATACGCGATAGAGGCTCGTCTTCGACACCCCGGATCGCTCGACGACCGTGTCGACGCCGATGGCACGGATGCCCTCGCGGTAGAACAGGTCGCTTGCCGTCGCGAGGATACGCTCGCGCGCGCTCACTTCGCCCTTTGGCGGGGCTCCCCGCCGGGGTCGGGCTCCTGCCTTCATATCCGCATGCTCCACTCGTTCCGATTTCCCGCTTGACAAAGTAACAGACCTGTTCCTAGTATTAAAGGGACGTACAGGTCCGTAACTTTACAGGAAGATGGCGATGCGTGCGATCGAGGCAGAGACTTTCTCGGGCTATGGTGGCTTGCGGCAGGTCGACTTGCCCAAGCCGCAACCGGCAAAGGACAGGGTACTGGTCCGCGTCACGGGCGCCGGCGTTACGCCGCTCGATCACACGATCCTGTCAGGTGGACACCCTCGGGCCAAGGCGCCGCTGGTGCTCGGCAACGAGGGCGCCGGTGTCATCGAGGATGCTGGCGACTCGGGGCTCGCGGTGGGCAGCCGCGTCATGTTCACAGGGCCCTACGGCGTTCGTGAGAATGGCGCGTGGCAAGAATGGCTGTTGGTGAGGCCCGATGATCTGGCGCTCGTGCCCGACGCGATCGACGACGTAGTCGCGGCTAGCCTTCCAGTGGCCTGGCTGACGGCGCAGATCACTTTGACGCTGGCGGGATTCAAGCCGGGCAAGACGGTGCGGGCTCCGGGGATCGGAGGGTCGGTCGGCAACTCAACCTATCAGCTCGCGCGGGCGCAGGGCGCCGGCAACGTGATATCGACGGCCGGCAGCGCGGCGAAAGCCGCTAGCGCACGCGAGCTTGGCTTCGAAGACGTGATCGACCTCACCGCGGAAGGTCTCGCCGACGGCGTTCGCCGGTTAACGGCCGGCAGCGGTGTCGATATTGTCATCGATAGCATCGGCGGCACCGTGACGAGTGAGGCGTTGAGCACTTTTGCTCCCGGCGGTGTCCTGATCACGTTGGGCTATTCCGCCGGACGCAGAACCACGATCGATGTGACGGACCTGATTTGGAAAGGCGCGCGGATGGCCGGCTTCTCCTTGTTTGCCCAATCACCGACCGCGATCGCCACCGCGTGGCGGGACATCATCCCGCTGATCGTCAGCGGCTCAGTCGAGCCCCTCGTCGAGCGGGTCTATCCGCTTGGCGACGCGGGCGAAGCCTTGCGCCATCTGATTGAGGATCGGCCGTTTGGCAAAGTTGTCCTGCGGAATGATCGACATGGCACCCCCATCGTGCACTGACATGATCAACGCTGATGAATTGTCCGGCCGGGAGAAGACGCACATCGATGGCGGCCCGATTGGGATTGCCGTCCTGGACGATTACCAGCACGCCGCTCTCTCGCTTGCCGACTGGTCATCGCTGAAGCCGTGGGCGAGCATCACTGTCTTCCATGACCATCTGGCGGAAGCAGATGCGGTCGTCGCAAGACTGCGGCCATTTGCCGTCGTATGCGTGATGCGGGAGAGAACGCCGCTCACCCGCGACATTTTGGAACGCCTGCCGAGCCTCAAGCTGATCGCGTCGACGGCCCTCCGCAATGCCTCGATTGATGCCGATACCGCCGATCGGCAGGGGATCAAGGTCGTTCACACGGGTTATACATCCGCCCCCACCGTCGAACTGACATGGGCCCTCATTCTTGGTAGCGCCGGCCACATCGCAAGCGAGGGCGGGTCCTTGAGACGAGGAGGTTGGCAGCAGTCCGTTGGCGACGATCTGTCGGGAAGGACACTCGCCGTCCTGGGGCTTGGCAATGTCGGCCGAGACGTCGCCAGGATCGGCGTAGCATTCGGAATGAATGTAATCGCATGGAGCGAGAACCTCACCCCGGAGCGCGCTATTGCGGCCGGCGCGGAATTCGTGTCGAAGGAAACATTGTTCAAGCAGGCCGATTTCTTAAGCGTCCACCTTGTCCTGAGCCAAAGAACAAGGGGCTTGGTCGGAGCCGAAGAACTGTCCCTAATGAAACCGACGGCCCGTTTGATCAATACCTCTCGCGGTCCGATTGTCACTGAGTCCGACCTGGTTGAAGCACTTCATGCCCGGAAAATCGCGGGCGCGGCGATCGACGTGTTCGATCAGGAGCCGCTCCCGCCGAGCCATGCTTTCCGGACGATGACCAACGTGCTTGCGACGCCGCACATCGGCTACGTATCACGGGGGCTTTACGAAACCTTCTACCGGGACACAGTTGCCAACATCAGGCGCTGGCTCGAAGAGTCTCGGACGGGATGAACGCGTCGACGGTCGCCGTCCGGGCTTGTTCCGATGGAATTAACGTTAAATCACCCAAATTAGCAACATGACGTAAAGACCAGTGATGATCACTCGCAAAGACATTGAGTTTCCAGTCGAGGGCGGCATCTACCTTCGCGGTTGTCTTTCTATGCCAGAGGGAAACCAGGAGAGGTCGCCGTCCATTTCTATGGCCCCGCGCCGATGCGGCGCACTGGGCTCGTCCAAGGCAAGCAGGAGGAAGACGCTATGTTGAATTGGCAGGTGGGCTCGGTGAATATCACATGCGTGGTCGAGATGCTGTTTTCCTTGCCCCACGATCCTGAGGGCTTCTTCCTGCGGGACGCGACGCCGGAGGCGCTGAAGGCCAGCCCCTGGCTCTATCCGCACTTCGTCAACGAGGATGGTTCGCTCAACGTGTCCGTCCACGCCCTACTAGTGGAGGCGCCGGGGCTGAGGCTGGTGGTCGACACGTGCATCGGCAACGACAAACCGCGCCATCTGGTGGGCGGAAACCCGCTCGCGACGTCGTTCCTGCAACACCTGGCGGATGCGGGCTGGAGCCGCGACAGTGTCGACGCCGTGGTGTGCACCCACCTGCACGTGGACCACGTGGGCTGGAACACCATGTTGGTGGACGGCAAGTGGGTCCCGACCTTCCCCAAGGCACGCTACCTGATTGGCAAGCGCGAATTCGACCACTGGAGCAACGAGGGCGACGAGGAGCAGCAGGCGATCATGGGAGATAGTGTGCGGCCAATCTTCGACGCCGGCCTGGCCGAACTGGTGGAGATGGACCACCGCGTCTCGCCTGAGGTCCGCCTGACGCCAACCCCTGGCCACACGCCGGGCCATGTCAGCGTGGTGATCGAATCGGAAGGGCAGAGCGCGGTGATCACCGGCGACATTGCCCACCATCCCTGCCAGATGGCGCACCCCGATTGGGCCACGAGCCTCGACAGCGACACCCAGGCCGCAACGGCCACCCGCGCGAAGGTGTTCGCCGAATGGGCCGACCAGCCGATCCTGGTCATCGGCACCCACTATGCCGCGCCGACAGCTGGACACGTGAAGCGCGACGGGGCGGCGTTCCGGTTCGAGGTCTAGCCGCCGGACGGCCAAAGAGATGATCGACTGACTGGCCGGCGTTGGTTGGTACGCGCAAACCAACCTCGAATGCAGCCGCGCATGGGCGCTCGGCTATTTCTTGGCAGCTGACCGCCAGCCCGGAGGCGTTGCCAATCGCAATTAGCAATCAACGGAGTAGTCGCCATGGATAAGTTGCAGGGAAAGGTGGCCGTCATTACCGGCGGCTCGTCGGGGATAGGCCTCGCCGCCGCGAAGCTCTTCGTCGCCGAAGGCGCCTACGTCTTTATCACCGGCCGTCGCCAGAAGGAGCTCGACGAAGCCGTGAGGGCCATCGGGGGCAATGTGACTGGCATCCATGGAGACGTCGCCAATCCGGATGATCTTGATCGTCTCTATGAGAACGTCGACGCAACAGGGCGAAGAATCGACATCGTCTTCGCCAACGCTGGCATCGCTGAGTTCGCCGCCCTGGGCGATGTCACCGAAGCGCATTTCGACAAACTGTTCAATACCAACGTGAAGGGAGTGCTCTTCACCGTCCAGAAGGCTCTGCCGCTCTTGAATGACGGCGGTTCGATCATTCTCACGGGCTCCGTCGCGAGCGCCAAAGGGACACCCGCCTTCTGGGTATACGGTGCGACCAAAGCGGCCATCCGCAATTTCGTGCGAGGATGGACCGTGGAGCTGAAGGACCGTCGCATCCGTTCAAATGTCCTTAGCCCGGGCCCAATCGATACCCCGATCGTTGATCAGCAGCCTCCAGACGCTATAGCGAGAATCTTGTCTACCATCCCGATGGGACGCATGGGGGAAGCCGACGAAGTTGCCAAAGCTGCCCTGTTTCTCGCTTCGGATGACTCCAGTTTCGTCACGGGCATCGAACTCTTCGTGGATGGCGGCAGAGCGCAGATCTGATCGTCGATTGATTCGCTCCACTATGAGCTAAGCAATGAGTGGGGCGAGCGTATTAGCGCGTCTTGCGATGGACTGGTACGGGTTCAGGCTCCGGTGCAAATCGGAGGGAGCCGGTAGGTTAAGCTCGGGTTTTGACTAGCGCGAGCAGGCTATGAGTGAGATGGTAGACATCGACAGGCTGTTCAACGGCCGCCACTTTGACCGCGAAGTCATCGTCCTGTGTGTGCGTTGGTATCTGCGTTACAAGCTCAGCCTTCGAGACCTCGTCGAAATAATGGCCGAGCGCGGGCTGTCGTTGGCGCACACTACGATCATGCGCTGGGTCAAACGCTTCGCGCCGGAGTTCATCAAGCGCTGGAATCGATTTGCGAAATCCGCTGGTCGTTCATGGAGAGTTGACGAGACGTATGTGAAAGTCCGTGGCAAATGGGTCTATCTTTACCGTGCAGTTGACCGCGCCGGAAAGACGGTCGACTTCCAGCTTAGCGCCAGGCGGGATGTCGCTGCGGCCAAGGCTTTCTTCGCGAAAGCGATCAGAAGTCAAGGGCTCGCTCCGAAGACAATCACACTGGACGGTTACGCTGCGTCTCACCGCGCGGTGCGCGAAATGAAGGCGGACCAGTTTCTGCCCGTGGACACGACGTTGCGATCGTCGAAGTATTTGAACAATTTGATCGAGCAGGATCATCGCAACATCAAGTCCAGGGTCAATGCAATGCTCGGCTTCAAACGTTTCAGGAATGCGGCCATTACGATATCGGGCGTCGAGTTGATGCATCGCATTCGCAAAGGTCAGTTCAACCTCGCACGGTTGCGCATCAAAGATCCCACTGCACCTGCTATTTGGAAGGCAGTCCTTTCAGCACGATGATGCAATGGTGAATACGCCGTTTTTCGCTCGCGCCGGTAATTTGCACCACAGCCGGGTAACATTCCTTCGTGAGGCAACACGCCATTAATGTTGATTGTCGTTCCGGTTGGTTGAGCCTGGTTGTGTCCGATCCACGCAGCAACGCCGGCGATCAGGAAGGTCGAACCAAAGATCCGGAAGAAATGGTTGTTGACGTCTGCAGTGACGCCGGCTTCGCCGTTGGGGTTGGCGCCACTCAATCCATCCAGTCGCATGCTCGCGCCGTTCGGGAAAATCATTCGGTTAGAACGGGAGCGACGCCGCATCAGCAACCGAAACCAGCATCACGGTACGCGACATCAGAGTGGGACAAACCGTTGCAGCACCCGTTGTCGGGTCTACGACGCGTTCAGCCACGGTAACAAATAATTTGAGTCAATTCGTCACCTACACTGTAAGCATGGTCGCGACCTAGCAAGGAGGCTGCCATGACTCAGTCAATGATTAGCTTTGTGGTCGGCCTGGCGGTCCTGTTGGTCGTCGGGTTCATGCTGGCGCGACGTTACATGCGCGATCACCCTGGAGAGGGGATGGTTCAGTGGCTTGATGCGCATCACATGGGTTGGCTGCACCACAAGCATTGATGGCGCGCTCAGAAATGGAAAGGCCCCGCGCATGACGGGGCCGATCCAGAACGATGCGTCAAATTGCCGTTAAAAACGGGGCCTGTCTCCGCGTTTTTCGGGGCGCTGGGAAGACGCCCCCGGTACTTCTCGTCGCTATGGCGCTACCTGCACCTCGATGCGTCGCGGCTGCGCCTGTTCGATGCGTGGAATGCGTAGCGTCAGAACGCCGTCTTTCAAGCTTGCTTCGATCTTCGAGCCATCCAGTTCGCGACTCAATCTAAAGGCTCGGCGGTAGCGCGGCTCACCAATTTCGGCGTGAAGCAGTTGCAGACCTTCCGGCACCGCGACGGCAGCCTCTGCTTCAATCAGCAGGTGTTCACCTTCCATCTTGATTGCGAGGCGGTCCTTCGAGGCGCCTGGCAGGTCGGCGAAGATGGTAATTCCCGTCTCATCTTCGACGATGTCTACGGGCGGGATCAACGCCGCGGCCGTGCTCCTGGCCGACACGGTTTGCGGTTCACGCGTGGCAACCTGGGTTTCTTCGCTCATGGCAGTCTCCTTTTACTGGACCTGAATCAGGCGAGGCTTGGACGACTCGCGCTTCATCACGGTGACGCGCAGACAACCGTCCGCATATTTTGCCTCGACGCGAGCCGGGTCCGCATCGTCAGGCAGGCTGACGACGCGGCGAAACTTGCCGGAAAACCGTTCGTCCGCGTAGACGATTTTGCGCTCGGCGGCGTCCGCAACGGCGGCCGGCCTTTCGCCGCTCAGGATAAGCAGGCCTTTGTCGATGGACACCTGCAGCGCCTGCGGGTCGACGCCTGCTAGAAATGCGACCACTTCGATGGCGTCCACCGTACTCCCGATGTTGATTGGGGGAAATGTACCCCGTGCGCCGGCACGGATGCCGGACGCAACGCCAAAGTTTCGAACGACGGCGTCCATCTGCTCCTGGAGGAGCCGCTCGAAGTCCGGAAATACGTCGGAAGAAAACCTCGTGAATGAACCCTTCATGGCTGGATCTCCTTTCATCTATCACCTGACAGGCGAGTGCAGCGCTCGGCAACTTCGCCGAAAGGCGACCACGGGCAGTCACTCGAACCTCACGTTGGGCGGGAAGGGGTGTGGCCGGCCTATATAATTTATAGATGGAAGCGGGCAAAAAAAATACAAGAGATCGGATTGTTGAACGCGCTCGCCACAACGGAGCTGAGGCAGGGGTAATGCGCCTTGCACTCGATTCCAGGGATCAGGAACAAGCGCCCTAGCTTGGCGGTCGAATGGAGTCTGCCCGTTCCCCTTCGATGCCGACCATTTTTCTCGTATGCCAGACAAAAAAAGCCGGCGCTTGGCCGGCTTTTGCTAACTGCTTTTCAGCAGTCTCGCGACTGACGTTTATCAGACGCGCTGTCCCGTGGTTTGAGGCGCATTGGGCGTTTAAAATTTATGCTCGGCGCCGTCATTTTGAGCCTCGGCTTGCTTGCGCTTGCCATGCTCAACTTGCTGTGCGCGCCGCTGATTCGATGCTTGGCCTCTTCGCGGTTGTTCTCGGTTTGCTGCTGCTTCGATACGAACTCTGGTGTACTGCAAAGACCACCGGTCGTCGCGCAACTTATTCGCAATCCTACAATTTTTGACTCTGGAAACGCAACTACGTTCAGCACAGAATTGTAACAGCGGGCCGAGACGCCCGATGACTTGTCTAATGGGGCGGGCTCCTGTGTGGTTCCCGGCTCCCGTGTTGTCTCCGCAAAAGCCGAGGGGCTTTTCTAGCGCTTAAGTCAGACCTTAGGTGTCTTCGAAGGCATTCGGGGCTGCTTTGGGGCTGAGTTCGTCTGGCATGACTATCTCCTTCACCGATTTCGACGCTTCGGAGGTTTGCTGAGGCTCGGAGGGGCACGCTATGAAGCTACTGCAAGTTGTATTGTTTGCCGCAGCCCATTGATGATCTTCTCAGCCGCCAACATGACGATTTCCTTCACATCTGCATCTTTGCTGTCACCATGCAGATAGTTGATGTTCCAGTTGCATCCCTCCGAGTCTTCAGCGTGCTCCTGGATTCCCGTTGGACTCCACCCGGTCGTGTCTGTATTGGCATCGAGTGCTTTTGACACGATCTCAAGCAGCTCCTGCTCAGTTTTAAGCTCGCGCGGCATGTCGCTCTCCATCGCCATGTGCGCGGAACGGCCGCGCTCATTTCAGTCCAGTTTTCGTCACACCACTCGATGGCCCATGTATTCGCACAGGAAAACATGCCGTCCTCGTCAACGAACGAATCGGTTTCGCCCGAGTTGTGCATTTCGCTGGTCATCGCCGGCGGGCGCTACGCAAAGTGGATGGCCGTCATTTTGCCGGCCAGTCTGCCGGTCGTTCGCCAATAGCCCATTCCTTCGGCGGATCTCCATCCGCCGTGTTTTGGTACATCCAGTTGCCGCAGACCGTGCAGTTCCATCTACTGCTGACCTTCGTCATGTTGCCGGGCGGACCGAACGCACTAACACCCGAAGCGGCGAGATCGCCGTGTGGCGGTACGCTGGATGGCTTTCCAACCAGGTCGCGGCCGGCATCGCAAGGCTGCATATGGGTCTCCCACAAGTTGTTTCGAGGAGTCGTCGGACAAGCTTCTTCAAACGAAATCGACCCGCCCCTGACATGCGCACCGTAGATTGCGTCGAGGTACTGGTCCTTCGTCGCAGGCGACCTGTTCCGCCAGGCGTAAATTGCCGCCGGACACACAGTGCGCTCATGATCTCGTAGCACCAATGTCCGCTTGATCACTTCAGCTACTGCTTTGGGTCGGCACAAGTCTGTCCTCCGGGGCCAGCCGCAGCGAGGCTTCGCAACTGCCCGAAAAAACCGGGAAAACCGGGCAGGCGATACCGGCGACACCACGCCGGATCACATCCACGAGCTTGCTGAAAGCGTAACAACTCGTGGATGCCGAACGTGGAACGGACACCCCCATAGCGCCCGCCCCGTGTGTGCTGGGGCGCCCGACGGTGCAAAAGCGCGGTGTCGAACAGCTCGCGTGTGGCGCCGCATCGCCTATTTGGCTTGCTCGGCCGAGTTATGGATGGCCTGGCCGCCTTTCGATATGTCCTCGCCGGCGCCCGCAACGGTGTTGCAGCCCATGAGGAGCGCGGTAGCGGCGATCAGAAACAGAGCGACGAATCGCGTCATATTGTCCCCCTTTGGCAGATTCCTAGTGCCGGCAGCGGTGACGAGCCGGATACGCAGGGGTACCGCGGGCCCATCGGGGCCAGCGCGGGCACTCTGCATGCATCTTATTCTAAGCGAGACGCGGGACCAGCGGCAGCGCCCAGTCCACGCAAAACCCGCGGCTGGAAACTCATGCGGCACCGCGGCAGAGGGAGCTGTACTTCAGACGCATGCGGAGGGCGCGAGTATGCCTGCCTCCGCCCTGGCATCCGCACCGGGCCGGCCCATCAATCCTTGCCAGCGGGCCAATCACATCCGGGATCTCATTCCGGCTTATCGAAGACACCGGCTTCGAGATCTTGCCTGAAATGCTGCGTCCAATCGGTTTCGTAGCCGATGGGGTATTCCCTCGTAATGTTTGTCGATAGTCTGGTTACCGTGACATAGCCCTGTAGACCGAAGTTCTCGTCCCCTTTGGGGTCAGTCGTATCCATTTCCTGGACTTCGAAGTCATCTTCTGCCAGCCCCCTGCCTTGCACGGTCGAAAGGAAGTCCTGGTGTTCATCCGGTTCGATCAGTCGCATCTTCGGGCCCTCCGTCTGCTTAACAGAGATTTAGTGGACCTCTTCGCGAAGTTGTCATAGTTCCGGACGCATATGCAGCACCGGAATGCGTTATAGGTGCGCCGCTCGGCAATGAAGCGCTCGGGCACGGTCGGCTCGATAGAGCCCATCGACGCCTGAATCTTGTCGCGTGCCGAAGCCAACGCCATGCTTTCTGGAAGAGATATCGCTGTCGGTCCGTCGGCGTACGGAAAATCGGTCGGGCCTGCCCCGACGTCACGCGCAGGAAGAGCTACCCCTGCGTTGTCGCAAGCGACGATCGCCGAAGCCGCGACCTATCAGGCACCGATACGACGCCGACGAGTTACCTGGACGAGTTTATTCTCAACGCTTTTTTTGCGCTTCCACAGAATTCGGCCGTACCCTGTGGGAGACCGGACTAGACGGCAGCAAAACAGGAGACGGCTGCTTTGGCTTCTTTGCTTCGCGATTGCTGCGCAACTGACCTTTTGCCATCACACTACTCCGGTTGCATCCGTGGGCGCCGTAAAGCTCGCCCATTTGGCTAGGGTGCGCTGATTTCAGCTCGCTGTCACGAAACGTTTTCAGAGATCTGACCGTAGCAGAGAACCCTCTTCGAAAGACAAGACTACCTCGAGTGCAAAATGCAAAAGCCCGCCGAGCTTGCCGAAAAATTCTTTGGCGTACCCTATGAAGCGCTGGACGAACGCGCGAAGAATGTTGCGCGTCTCATTGCGGAACGAAAGCACGTAGCAAGAGATTCCGCGAAAGAACTGGATGCCGCGATGACACGAGGCCAGCGCGCGGCTGATGCCGTGGCCGCCTTCGGCGGCTCGTGGATATTCATCACGTGTTTTATCGCGATCATGATTGTCTGGGTTGGCTTGAATTCGCTGATTCTGGCGAAGTACAGCAAGACTTTTGACCCATACCCCTACATTCTGCTCAACCTGTTTCTCTCGATGCTCGCGGCCATCCAGGCTCCCATCATCCTGATGGCCCAGAACCGACAGTCATACAAGGACCGGATTTCTGCCGAGCACGACTATGAGATCAATCTGAAAGCCGAACTCGAGATCATGTTGCTGCATGATAAGGTGGATATCCTGCGTGACAAGCAATGGACCGAATTGCTGACCATCCAGAAGGAGCAGATGGACGCGCTCAAGAACCTGCTCATATCCAGCAGGACATCGGGCGACAAGACATCGCAGTCGCCCGCTGCGTGAAGCTCCATGATCGAACGACGACTGCCTGTCATTTCGTTAAGGCCGGATCTGCTTTCCCGGAATCACTGTACATCCGCGGATCTGGTGCAAATGTGATCGGCGAATCGGTTAGAGTTGTCGGAACGAAACGAACTTATGTTCCATGATGACCAAGCCGAAGAGTCTGGAGGAGTTGTTCGGCGGACGCCATTTTGATCGGGAGATCATCATTCTGTGTGTTCGCTGGTAAGCGAAGCGACCGGAGCGGAGTAGTCACGGCCCTCGAGCGTAACAAGGCGCACGGTGCCTCACCGGAACGAAGCGATTCAAGCGCGCCGCGAGCATATGTTCTGCGGCATCAAGCGTCGCGATCAGGGCGTCTGCGCGGAGGCATTCGCTGACCGACGGAAACACTGTCGGCGCTAACCGGCTTGCGTCCTGGCAGATAGCTCCATGCTCAACATCGGTTCGCCGCACCCACGTGCGATTGCCGCCCGGACGCTGTCCCGCATCCCCACTGCCGCACCGATGTCCTCTCCGCACGCCTCGATCGGATCGAGCAACGACACGGTGATCTCGCCACGCCGTGGCAGCCACCGGCCGTCCGGCAATATTGCGCGCGTACCGGCAATCGCGATCGGCATGGCCGGTCGATGCGCGGCGCATGCTGCGACAAACGCACCGAGCCGGAACGGCCGCACGCCGGCCGCGCGCGCGAACGTTCCCTCCGCGAAGAAGAGCAGGGGCTCGCCCGCAGCGGCCCGTGCAATCAGTTCCTTTTCGGCGGCGATGCCGCGCACATGGTCGTGTCGCTCGACAAAGTACACACCGATCGATTGCAGGAACGGACGCGCAATCCAGTTAGCGGTCAATTCCTCTTTTGCAACAATGCAGACTGGATAGGGCAGCCCCGCGAGCAGCACCAGGCCATCCAGATAGCTCGCGTGATTGGCGACCAGAATCGCGTCCCGTCTGGCGCGACAGGACTCGATGCCGCGCACGGTCAGCCGGATGCCGACCAGCCTGATAAAGAGCCGGCACGCGCGCGACGCAATGCGCCAGTTCCGTGCGGTGTCGGTCGCACGCAACGTCGTCGCAAACCAGACTGGCACGCCGATCACCGGAAATAGCAGCCAGCATGCGCCACCGTATGCGAGTTCGAGCGCGCGGGTCCCGGCGCGGCGGCACATCGGCACGAGGCTGTCAGCCAGCAGTCCGGCCCATTGCTGCCAGTGCGGCTGGGGCCGTAATTTGCCCGCACTGCGCAGATACAGCGCAAGCGTGTCGGCATGACGGATTTTGCCGCTCGACGTCTTCAGGATGCTGCGCGGCGGTACCAGCGCGATCCGCTCGGGTGGCCCCCCAAGCAGCGCGAGCGCGGCATCGTTGATTGCGACCCGGATGCGCGCGAGCGCCTCGGGTGCGGTTTCGCGCGTCTCGGCTATCACAATCAGCTGGTCGGTACCGGTCGTCGCGTCGGGCAAGCCGCACACCGCGACACAACCCTGCCGCACACCGCGCAGGCGCGACACTGCTTCCTCCAGTTCATTGGGGAAAAAGTGGCGTCCGGCGCGAATCACGAGATCCTTGGCGCGCCCGGTGATGTACAGTTCGCCGTCGGCCAGATACCCGATATCGCCGGTGTCGAGCCAGCCGTCATGGATCATGCGGCCGGTCTGCTCGACGTTGCGGTAATAGCCCGCGGTCGCCGATGGACTGCGGAATTCGATGCGTCCGGCGACGCGTTCCGGCACGTCGCAGCCGTCCACGTCGACGATGCGCACCGTGTTGCCAGGCAACGCGGCGCCGCACGATACCAGTTCGAGGACGTCGTCGGGCGCAGCTGGTACCGCACGTCTGGACGCGGCCAGGTACGTTCGACTGATGCGATCGACGCGCATACCTCGGCCAAGCGGCGAGAACGTCAGTCCGAGCGTGTTCTCCGCGAGTCCGTACACCGGGGTCAGCGCGCGCGCGTCAAATCCGTAGCTGGCGAACCGTTCGGCGAATGCACGCATCGTGCGGGCACTGACCGGCTCGGCGCCGCAGATTGCAACGCGCAATGACGATAGATCGATGCCTGTCAGATCGTCGGGCGCGATGCTTGACGAGCATCGCGCATAGGCGAAATTCGGCGCGGCGGTGATCGTGGCGCGGTATAGGCCGATGGCCTGCAACCAACGTTCCGGTCGTGCGATGAATGTCAGCGGTGACATCAGCACGAGCGGGATGCCGAAGTACAGGGGCGCGAGCCACGCGCCGATCAGACCCATGTCATGGTAAAGCGGCAGCCAGCTTACGACTACGTCGTGCCGACCGACATCGATCGAGCGACCCATCGTGCGGATGTTGGCGAGCAGATTCGCATGCGTGAGCACCACGCCCTTTGGCGTGCCCGTGCTGCCAGAGGTGTACTGCAGCAAAGCGATGTCGGCAGCGCGCGCCTCGTACGACTCCCCGATTTCGGGTCCCATCAGTGCGCCCGGTGCGATGACCCGCTCCAGCGCAGGCGCCCACGCCCTGACCAGTGCCACGGCCATCTCGGTGCCTTCCGGCACGATCATCGTGCGCACCGCTGCATTCACGAGAATTGCGACATGCCGGCGCAGGTGGTCGGCGAGCCGGGCCGCATGCGCGGGTGGATACACCGGCACCGCAATCGCGCCGGCAAGCAGGATTCCCGCAAAGCAGGCGAAATAGTCGCGACCGGTCGGCAGCATCAGTGCGACCGTGTCGCCCGGCGCAACACCGAGTGCGCGCAGGCCGTGCGCAACACGGCGCGCAGACCGATACAGCGCTTCATAGGTCATGGTCTGCGCGTGCGACGGATCGTCGGCGAACACAATGTGCCTTTGCGATGGCCGCCGCGTTGCGTGCCAGCGCAGCGCGTCAACGAGCGTCTGCGCGTGCGCGGGCGGATCGAGCTGGTCTGGCGGCGGGGCGAAATCGGCAAGCGCTTGCGGCATGCGCATCGACACATTGCCGCTCGCGGCGAGCAGACGCAACACATCGGCCGGTGTCGCGGCGCCACTGAACAACTCGATTGGGAAATGCTCGTGGAACGTCTTTTCGATGCGGCTCATCAGCTCGCTGCGAGCGAGACTGTCCAGTCCCAGATCGCTGTCGAACCGGCTGTCGGGCGTGATCGCAGGCACCGGTGCGCACGGGTTGATCTCGGCGCAGAACGCCGCAATCAGCTTGAGCAGGCGAGGCGCCATAGCCCCTTCCAGAGTGTCGATATGATCGGTCATGGCATTACGGACTCTTAAGAAGACATCCCCTCTTGGAGGGCACGGGAGGGCACGCCGCGGCGGGCTTTGATCCACGTCTGTCGCGCGATAGTGGCGAATTGCGCGCAGTCTTCGCTCTGGCGCTGCGCAACTTGGGGAACGCGTCGGGCTCGCGACCTTGAAACGAGGCCGACGGGCGCGTGCGTCGGGCTGGCAGGTAAACCCGAGGCGACGTCTTACTGTCGGATGCCGCCCTATTGATCGCGATCAAGATACTTCGGGCGAGCCGGCGGCGCATGACGAAATCAATGATGTCCCCATCAATTCTAGTGGCAGACGCGACCGTTAGCTTGTCGTCGAAAACAACAGATCAGGACGATCTCCTGCGCCCGTGCCGTGCAAAACGCACGGCTCCCGGCAGCAAAGCCTGGGCGGCGATCAATGGCTGGCTCGACGAACGCTTTGCGTCGGCATGACACCCGTATTGCTTGCGCTTGCTGCCGGACGACGAGCACAGGAATCTGTGCTATGCATCAGCACCTTCTGGGTTTCGCTGCCGAATAGCATGCCGAATAGCAACGCGCGCATCCCGCGCCGGCCGTGCGACGCCATCGCAATCAGGTCGCAATGTCGGTCCTGTGCGGTGTTGATGATCGCGTCGTACGGATGATCGCTCACGACCGAGGTGGTATCACATAGCACGGCTGCGTCCATGGCAGCCCGCTCGATGAAGGCCAGGTATTGCTCGGCATGGTGCTTGGCGTGCAGTGAGTATTGGGCCTTGGTGTCGGCCAGCGTCTCGGTGTCGTACGTCAACAGATGGAATTCCGGGATGACGTGAATCCCGGTGATCTTCGCCTCGGACTGCCTGGCGAGCCCCACGGTCATGTGGATGGCCTCCACGGCCAGTGGCGACCCATCGGTCGGCACGAGCAGATGCTTGAACATGTTCTCTCTCCCGGCGCGGAACAGATGCCCGTGGTTCCGCGCCGCACCCGTCAGTGCCGTGCCTGCGCTGTGCGTACGACCCTGCACTGGTCGGCATCAAACCGGTTCCGGAACGACGACTGACGGCATGCACCGACTAGCGGCGCTGGCGCCGGAAGGCATGGCGGTCGAGCTAACCGCATTGGTCTCAATGCCCTGTACCTCGCGCTCGACGTCAACACCGCCGTGCTGGAGTATCAACAGGTTTCCCCATTGATGCCGCATGGCGCGCTTGTCAGTTAACAGTTGACCGTTCACGCAATCGTGGATTTCACCAGCGGATACCAGAGCAGCACTTGGTCTGATCTGTGGGAGGATTTTTATTGTGACTGGCGTGCCTGCTGGTTCAACCAGCGCATTGAGCCTCCGATCTGGACAATCGGTGACGAGGTAATTGCAACTGGCGGGAAAGGGATCCTGTTCCGGTCACGCCTGTCGCCGGACGGCGTAAATCTTGTCTTCTACGTGGATGAGCTTGGACCCAACGATCAGTTCGCGGTGTGCGATCCGCAGGCTACGCTTCCGCGAAACCAATCGTCTCGGAAACAGGCACCCAATGCAGCGCAAGCGCGGCCAGTTCCGTTCTGTTGCGACCAGCACGTGCTACCGCCCTGGCGGGCCGACCGAGTCCTAGCCCGCTTTGCTTCTCTCCGCAGGGCTTGCATTAGCTGATTGCAGATCGCCAGGCTCGCGCCCTTCTAACTTTCAGGTGCGCGGACGGCTATTATGAGAGCATCGACATCGATTGCATCCGCAGACGCTCTTGACGTTCCAGTCCGATGCCACGAGCGGACGCCGTACGTGAGACTACGAATATGTGTTGAGGGTAATAGCCATGTTTGACCCGCACATCCGAAAATGCATGGCACCGCACAACGAACATCGCGTCGATACAAGCCCACGCGCAGGCGTCAGCGCTCAGCAAGCTGCCTCACGCCGGCTGGTTGCGCTCGCGCTAATCGGAAGCGCGGTCGCCGCAATCGCGATCGCCACCGGCCTGCCAGCCACCGGACTTGCGATTTACCTGATGCTGACATTGCCGTTCGTGTTCTTCGCCTGACCGAGCCCAATGCGTAGCGCCGCTTTCCCGAGCGGCGCAAAAACATGGGGCCAGTCCGGGTAGCCGGCGAGTCGATATTTGGTGCGGTCGGCCTTCCAGGGTCAAAGTCGGTTGTGGCGTTGCTGACCGGTCTTTTTAGGTGCTCGAGGATGCCGAACGCGACTCAAGACTGCTCTTCGCCTCACGAACTGGGTGGAAGGGCGGTCCTGTGTTTGATTTCCCTCGGGACAGGACAAGCAACGATACACGTCATGCGAATTGCGCGAACAGGTTGCCAAGCAGTGATGCGAGCATCACTTCACCATGGTTCGGCCAAGACTGCGCTGCCACGCCCCGGAACCAGTGGCGAGGGCGGGGCACGGCGCTCTCCCCGCCGCGCTCGTGGAACCGGTGAGCGGGGCGGGCGAACAGGCACATGGCCCGCATGGTGCTGGTGCATGACCGCCTCTGCAGGCGCCCGCTGGAAAGCGGTTTGAAAATTTCTAGCCGCAGGCGAGCGTAAACCGCTCGCCAAACAGGATAGCAAACTGGTTCATGGCTGATTTCCAGTCGAAAGTTGCCCGCACGGACTTCGCCAGCACATTGCGCAGCGCGAGCCGGAGCAGCTTGATGGCGGCCTCGTCGTTGGGGAAGTGTCGCCGGGTCTTGATGATCTTGCGCAGTTGCATGTTCAGACTCTCGATGGCATTGGTGGTGTAGACGACCCGGCGTATCTCCGTCGGGAACACGAAGAATGGCGTGACGTGTTCCCACGCGCGCTGCCAGGATTGCACGATGGTCGGATACTTCGTGCCCCATGGTCCTTCGGCGAAGGACTGCAGCGCCTGCAGTGCGGCCTGTTCGCTTGCGCTGCATAAATCGGACGCAGCGCCGCAGCGACGCTCTTGCTTCGTGGCAGATGTCGCTTGATGGCGAAATGCTGCCGGTTCACGCCGAAGCCCGGCAGGAATGCGTGGGTGGGCACGAGCAGGCGGAAGCTCCGCGTGCGGCGTTCGCGCGAGGGCTGAGGACTATTTTCGGCGCAGTTATTGACGCGAGCGCAGGCTCTGACGAACACGTGCCCGACGGGCGCGAACTCGGGAATCTCGGCTTTCGCTGCTGGGTAGCCGCGCAACCGGTCGGTGACGATCTTGCCCGGTACCTCTGAACAAGCCTCCAGTGCGCGTTTCAAGAACCGTTTCGCCGCGGCCCGATCACGGCGTTTCTGAAGCAAAACTTCAAGTCCTGGTCATTTTTCGCCATGGCGACGCCGCATTTGAGCGGGCAACGTATGCAGGTGAAGCGCGGGCGCGAGCGTGCGTAAGCGAAGTATTAAACTGGTTCGATCAGAATGTGATCCTTACCCGGCATGACTGGTCGCACCGCGAGCTTGAGGTTTCAGAGAGGAACGAGTATGGTTCCGCCGTTGCGGCGCTTACCCCGGCAAACGCGGATCACGTTCGTCGAGTGCCGGCTGGGGACGTGATTTCCCTATTTGGGGCGTTGGATACCGCCGCCTGAACGCAACAGCATAAGGCCTTCATGAGCCGTCTCGTCGTCGTTTCAAATCGCACTGCCGATCCTCGCAAGCCTGCTGCCGGTGGACTCGCCGTGGCGGTACGGGAGAGCCTGCAACAGACGGGCGGGCTCTGGTTTGGCTGGAGCGGCAAGATCCGGAAAGCAGGGGACAGCGCAAAAGCCGGCCAAGGTGAACTTCAGGTCCAAACGGCTGGGAACGTAACGCTTGCGACACTTGACCTGAGCCGGGAAGATCACGACACGTATTATCTGGGTTACGCGAACGGTGTCTTGTGGCCGGTGTTCCACTACCGGCTGGACCTTGCCAATTTCGACACGCGATTCGCAGCGGGCTACCGCCGGGTGAACCAGTTGTTCGCGCACAAGTTGCTGCCGCTGTTGAAGCCGGACGATCTCATCTGGGTTCACGACTACCATCTGATCCCGCTTGCGGCCGAGTTGCGCGCAATAGGGTGTACCAACCGCATCGGCTTCTTCCTGCATATTCCGATGCCGCCGCCGCTGATCATGGCAGCGATTCCGGAACACGAATGGCTGATGCGCTCGCTCTTTGCATACGATCTGGTCGGCTTCCAGAGCGAAGCGGACTTGACGCACTTTTCTCACTACGTTGAATCCGAAGCGCAGGCGCAACGGTTGAGTCCGGACCGCCTTCGGGCGTTCAATCGCACGCTGCGGGTCGGCGCGTATCCCATCGGCATTGATGTCGGCGACTTCATTCGTCTTGCCGACTCGAAGGAGGGACGCGACATGTTTGCCCGGATGCGCGACGAGTATTCCCGGCGGCGTTTGCTGTTGGGCGTCGACCGGCTCGACTACTCAAAGGGGCTGCCGCAACGCGTCCATGCTTTCCGTGAACTGCTGACGTACTACCCGGAAAATCGCAATAGCGCGACGCTGATCCAGATTGCTTCCCCGAGCCGCGAGGACGTTGGAGCCTACGATGATCTGCGACGTCAGATGGATAGCCTGTGTGGCGCAATCAATGGCGACTTCGGTGAACTGGACTGGATGCCGGTGCGCTACATTCATCGCAACGTGGCCCGCAAGCGTCTGCCGGGCCTCTATCGCGCGAGTCGCGTGGCGCTCGTTACACCATTGCGGGACGGCATGAACCTGGTTGCGAAGGAATTCGTCGCCGCGCAGGATCCTGCTGACCCCGGCATGCTGGTGCTTTCACGTTTTGCCGGCGCCGCGGAGCAATTGAAAGAAGCGCTGCTGGTCAATCCATACGATACGCAAGGCACAGCGCAGGCAATTCAGCGGGCTCTGACGATGTCGCTTGATGAGCGGATCAAGCGGCACGAATCACTTCTTGGACGGATCCGCAAGTTCGATGTGCACTGGTGGAGTTCGACGTTTCTGCAAGTATTGGAAGACAGCGGGCAGGCTGCGCCATCCTGAACGGGAAAACGCGAGGCTCTGCCTGCGGAAGTAGTGTTTCGGGTTCTGTCGGGTAGCTGGGCGCGGTTACCCGCGTCCAGCTAGGGGTATTCGTACCTTTCGTGCATGTATGGACCCAACGCATTTTGCAAGCTTCTTATTCGTGATGTCGAAACGGTCTGCATGCATGTATCCGGCTTGCAGTTGGACGATAGCCGAAGCACGCCCGCAGCCTCGATGAGATCCGCGCACCCTGTCCTTAGCAAAATCGCGGCTTGCCTAAAAGCGCAGCCGGCACAAAAAACAGGCTTCAGGATGCTGGTTCAACCAGTTTCGTCATCGCTTTTGAGAAGCTTCGCAAACCAACGTGGGTGATGCACTCCGTTAAGAACTGGTGTCCTATGCCGCGGCGCCTGGCGAAACGTAACTGGTCTCGCCGCTGAGCAGCGGCTGGATGATTCTTGCGTTCTCGTCGGCTAGCGCAACTGCGGTGCAATTGTGCCCGCGTCGGGCGATCATCTGTTGCAGCCAGACACTATGTGGATCGGTCTTGCCCTTCACATACCTCAGGACCGCTCGCGCGCCGTGGATTAACAGCGTGCGCAGGTAGGGTCACCGCGCCGACTGATCCCCTGCAACCGCGATTTGCCGCCTGAGGAGTACTGGCGTGGCACCAGACCAAGCCACGCTGCAACATGCCGCCAAATCCTGAATTGCGTGGCATCGCCAACGGCGCCGACGACTGCCGTGGCAGTGATGGGGCCGATGCCTGGGACAGCGGCGATCTTCTTGCATAAGGCGGAATGCTTCATGAACGTCTGGATTGACGTGTCGAGGAAATGAATGCGCTCCTCGATCGCAGTCAGGTGCTGCAGCATTTCGGTCAGCAGCGTCGAGCAGAACGCGGTCAACTCGTCGGCAGCCGTGCGCGGCAGTTCCGGGATTGCGCGCCTGAAGGCTTCCGGCGACCGGGCTATTGCGGAGCCAAGTTCTCCGAGCAGGCCACGCGTCTGGTTGATCAGCGCGGTGCGGTGGCGAATCAGGATGGCTCGCATCCGGTGCGCTGCCTTGATATCCTGCTGTTCAACCGACTTGATGCTTACAAAGCGCATGGTCGGTCGGCTCGCGGCTTCCACAATCGCCTCTGAATCGTTGCGATCGTTCTTGTTCGTCTTGACGAACGGGGTGACATACTACGGCTGATCAGGTGGACCTCGATGCCGAGCGACTGGAAACGTCGTGCCCAGTGGTGAGCAGTGCTACACGCCTCCATTACCACTACTCTGGGCATGAGGGCGCGCACTGCACGAAAGGTACGAATACCCCTATCCGGTGCTCGCGGCCAACAATAGCGCTCACCATATCGCGGCGTAGAGCCCCCGCTTTGGCGCGGTCTCCGTATGCGCGCAGCCCAGTTGTCGCATAAAGCGTTCGACCGCAAGCACATAGTCGTCGAGTCCGAAGCGGCCTGCGGCAAGCGGCACGTCACGTGCGTTGGCCCAGTCGGTGCCGTACACATCGCCGTCCTGCAGCAGCGATGCGCGCACGGTTCAGTTTTGGCAGCCGGACGAAGTCGAAGGTCCCGATCGTCTTGCCCAGCGCGCCGCACGGTCGCCCTAGATCGTGCCGAACAATGCTCGTGGCCTGTCGCGTAGCGTCTGCGCGACGATCCGCAATGCGTTCACCAACTGCTCACGCGACGCTGCGCACGCAAGGTTGATCCGCACGCCGTGCTCGATCGTCGAGCGGTCCACGGCGAACGCCGATGCCGGCATCGTGTTGACGCCGCGCGCGAGCGCATTCGCCGCGAAGTCATCCGAGCGCCACGGCGCCGGCACCCGCAGCCAGACGAACATACATGCCGGGTCGCTCTTCAAGTGCTCCTTCGGCAACAGTTCGCGCGCGAGTTCCTGCCGCGCAAGCAACTCGGTGCGCTGAGCCTCGAGAATGGTCTGTGCTGTGCCGTCCTCGATCCAGCGCGTCGTCACGAGCATCGACAGCGGCGCCGGCATCCACGCGGTGGTGCGTACAGCCTCGGCCGCGAGCGCGGCGCCATTGGGCGGCGTCAGCAGATAGCCGAGACGCAGTCCGGGCGCGAGGATCTTCGACGTCGACGCGACATGAAACGTCAGCTCCGGACACAGGCTCGCGATGGTCGGTAAGCGCGTGCGCAACAATGGCCCGTAGACATCGTCCTCGATGATCGCGATGTGATGCCGGCGAGCGATGTTGACCAGCGCCGCGCGCCGCGCGAGGCTCATCGTCACGACGGTGGGGTTCTGCAGATTCGGCACCGTGAAGATCGCCTTCACGCGCATCCGGCGGCACGCGTCGTCGAGCTGGTCCGGTAACAGGCCCTCGTCGTCGCTCGGGATGCCGATGATCTCGAACTGGAACAGGGGCGCAAGCGCCTTCAGGCCGTAGTACGTCAGCCGGTCCGTGAGGATCACGCCGTCATGGCCCATCAGGCTCGAGAGCACCGCATAGATGCCATGCTGCGCGCCGCTCGTGACCACGACACACTCCGGCGACGGCGCCTGGCCCGGCGCTGCCAACGCGTTCCTCCAGATCGCCGGCCCGGCGCACCTCCCCGGGTGAACTGAATTGATCCGTGACTACCCTATAGAGGTTGAGACCCGGAAGTTCGGCCCCCTCTATCTTCGATGATGCCGTCTACACAGAAATGGCCCGATGCGGTGAGCGACAACGCTCCGCGCCCTGCTGCATCACCACCTGTTGCGCAACTCGCGAAGCTTGAGAAACACCGTCCTGGCATCGGGTTCTTCCGGGAGATCCGAGAAGCTTTCTCGCAACCTGGCGATCACGCTCGTGCTTGTGAGCCGGAAGAAAGTGTTGAATTGCTCTTCATCCTTGAGCGTGGTGACGATCGAGGTCTTCGGGTCATGACCGGCCACGCGGGGAAGCAGGGCCCGGGCAGCGGCGTTTTCCGGCTCGAGCGACAACGTGAACCTCAGATTGTTCTCGATGTAGTCATGCCCGGGGTAGATCCGCGTGTCATCCGGCAGTTTGGCGAGCTGGCCCGCAAACGTGGCATACAGCTCGCTCGGATCGCCTCCGTTGTGGCAATTGCCGGCGCCCGCATTGAAAAGGGTGTCGCCGGAAAACAGCGCCGGCTGGTCGGTACGTGATCGCAGGCAGATGTGACACATGGTATGACCCGGCGTGTCCATACATTCGAGTTCGATCCGCTTCCCGACTTTGATGACGTCTCCGGCCTTGACACCGCGATCCACCCCCGCGATGCGAGCGCCGGCCTTGAAATGAGCGAGCAGCCTGGCGCCCGTGGCCGCGACCATCGCTTCGTTGCCGCCGGTGTGGTCCCGGTGTTCGTGGGTGTTGAGGATCTGGGTGATCTGCCAACCCTTGGCCTTCGCGGCGGCGAGGCACTTTTCATGGTCCAGCGGGTCAATGGCAAGTGCTTCGCCGGTTTCCGGACATGCAATCAGGTAGTTGAAGTTGCGGTAGGCATTGCCAGTCCAGATGCGCTCGACGATCATCGCGTGCTCCTGAGGGCTTGCTGCCGACGAACAGGCTTTGGTAGAAAGCCATGTTACCGACCTGACGCCCTTGAAACCGCATCGCCGCGGGCGCAACACGTAGGCTCTGATCTTCAGCTATGGTAGCAGCGGTCGTTCAACGCCTGTTGGCATTGCTCTAGCCAAGACAGTCGGAGCCTCGTCAGACCACAGTTCCGCGGGTCACCGGGCTCCCGACGGCTCATACTGCAGACGGGTCCCTGATCGGGGGCGCCAGGCTAGAGGGGAGTTCGAGCTTGCGCGGCTCACCCGGCGTGCGGGGCTCTTACATAATTTGCGGCGCAGCATGAGTAGCTCAGCTGCTCATCCCACTCGGATTCACGTCCCTCGGGGGTGAGGAGGTCAAACAGGTCCCAGAGCGGTTCGATGGTACCGACGTGGCGATAATCCTGTCCGGGATCGGTTGGTGCGAAGAGGAGCTCCGCGCCCCAAAAAGTGGCGGAGCCCTCCGTCATCTCGCCGAAGCACGTTTAGCATGCCCACTGCCGCCTCGCACCGGTTTCACTTCGGGGGGGCCGGCGCAGCAAACTGGAGTCACCACCGCCGCGCCAGCCTGGAACCGGGTCCGGCCAACACCGCACGGCGGCAGGCTCCGGCTCCTGACTTGCAGACGTGCCGCGAGCGAGTTCGTGTAACTGCAGATGCCAGAGTCATCAGGGCAAGCCGGTTCCAGCGGACCCGCCTGGAACGGCGAGGCGAAATCCACTATCGTGTCAGTTGACGTGTATTGCGCACGCCCAGGATCGCCGGGCGAGATGTCTCGCCCAATGCCGCCGGCGACGATCGCAGGACCGAAGGTGTGCTCTGGAGGGAGGGCACTGGCTCTACTGCGCGGCGCTGCTGGCTTGTTAGCGTCGACGGACTGCACGCTCGACGCGCTCACGGTCGGTCGATCACGAATGGAGGTGTCTCATGGGCACTAAAGGTCTGCTGGTCAGGTTGGAAGTCAAGGCCGGCAACGACGACGCCATGGCGGAAGACGTCCTGCGCTCGGCTCTCGCGATGGGCCGGGCGGAAGCCGCAACCACCGCGTGGTTCGCGATCAGATTCGGGCGATTGGAGTACGGCATCTTCGACGTGTTCGCAGACGATGCCGGCCGCGAGGCGCATCTGGCGGGGCCAGTTACACAAGCACTGTTGGATGCCGGCGGCAGCGTGTTTGCCGGGGCGCCGCTGATTCAGGAGTTCGACGTCCTGGCCGACAAGTTGCCTGCAACGTCATCGGGCGAGCCGGTCACGAAGGCGCTGCTCCTCACGTTCAAGGCAAAGGCGGGTCATGAGTCACAGGTCGCGCAGTTCCTTCGCGACGCGCAAGCACTCGTGGAGCAGGAACCCAAGACCGTTGCCTGGTTTGCCATCCGCCTTGACGACGGTCACTTCGGCATCTTTGACGTCTTCCCCGACAACGGCGGTCGGTTTGCGCACTTGACGGGTCATGTTCCTCGGGAGCTCGCCAAGCATTCGCTGTCATTGCTGGGCAGCGTGCCGGATATCGGCATGCTCGACGTGGTCAACACAAAATGGACCGACCAGTCTACGGGGGCGCGGTGACCGGTCAAGCCGACGGCGAACGATGCCTGACAGGGAACCTTCCGCACAGGTAGGAATCTGCCTCCGTGTCGTATCGTCAGGGACAGCGCAAACAGTTTTATAGTGAGCATCGCGTGGCTGTACCCGGCCCCGGGAGTTTTCAGGTAAGACCTGTTCGACGCCTGCCCTTGTCTGCAGCCGCGTGAGTGCGCGACCGCGCATGTGGGCAGGCGTTGGACAAGCCTCGAGGGAGGAAACCGCGGAGTGGACCGACGCGGCCCGGGCGTTGAGTCTCTATGGGGATTGAAGGGGGCTCGCCGTCGGCGGTGCCACAGGATGTTGAAGCGAACCTGGGTCGGGATGGGCTCGAACGTGGTTTCGAAGCTGTTGTCTGCCATGTTGTGGCGGTGCCGCGAGCAGCGGCAAGGTCTGCCCGGAGCGGCACTCGCGGCGTCTCCTGTTGGCGCCCGTTGCCGGAGAGCCGACAGTCGGATTGAACATTCCGGGCCATTGACGCTCATGCGTTGCCTCGGGATGTGGGTGGTGCACGAATCGGCTGGCTGCGCAGGAGGATGTCGATGATGATCATCGGCGCACCGCAGTGCCGGCACACGAAGGTTGGCGACATGGCGTCCGGCGACGCGTCGTCGCTGGCGTTAATGACTGCAGGAGCGTGCAGCAGCGCGCGTATTCTCGTCAGGTTCGCCCGTCGCACCGGATTGGCGAGCAGGCCATAGTGGCGAATGCGGTGGAAGCCGCCGGGCAGCACGTGCAGCAGGAAGCGGAATTTCCGCAGGAGCGAACCCCGAAAGCGGAGCCTGAAAGAGCAGCAGCGCCAGCAGCGAAGAGAAAGCGAGCGTTTGATATTGATGATGCTGCATTCACGGCAGCGCTCAACGAGTCGAAGCAACGCCGTCGTAGGAGTTGAAGAAATCGCACTATTGGGGTGGTCCTGTCTTTCGTGATTTGCCTTCTTGCCGGCATCTGGTCGGGCCGGTAGACCGAACAACTGACCCGCGTCGCGACGCCGTGCAACGCGTAGGAAAATCCATATGAAACTCATCCCTATTGCGCTATCCCTGATCCTCATTGGCTGCGGCCAAGCATCGCATGATGCTTCGCCCACGGCAGCAGGCCACTACCAACTCGCTGTGGATAGCGGCGGCAATGCGTGGAGATTAGATACGAACACGGGCGAAATGAAGCGTTGTTGGCAAGGCACCCCACCAGCAAAAACGGCGCCGAGTTGCTATACCGCGACTCAGGAGTGACGCGATTGCCACGCGCGTGACGCACGGAAACCCGAGGCAGAATCGTCGTAGCAGCACGAAAGCTACCATCGACAGGGAAAAAATGAATCGATCAATCATCGTTGTCGCGCTGATGCTTGCCGGATGTGCATCACCGGCGGTTTTTCGTGACCTCAAGACGGGTCAAGTGGCTCAATGCAATGCAACGACGCCGGGAATTTTTCCGATCATCGCTCAACGCGAGATTGACGATTGCGCAGCAGCTTATGGGCGCATGGACTGGCAGAAGCAGTAGAGCGGACTGGAGCATGGAAAAGCCTTGGCGATCGTGAGTTAAATGACGCGGCCCAGCAGCAGGACTCGGGTATCACGAAAGAGGACAAGCATGGCATTCAAGATCAAAGCCGCCGATCAGAAGCGCATCGATGCAGCGTTCGGCGAACTGACGGCGCAGCGGAGCACGTTGGAAGAGTCTGTGCGTGTGTTCAATGAGGCGGTTGCGGCTGCACGTGCGAAGCTGGAACTAGACGTGGACGCATATAACGAAAAGGTCGATGCGGCGCGGGGCATGCTCGATGACGTGCATCGCGAGCTTGAAGATGAATTCGATGATAGGTCGGCGAGCTGGCAAAACGGTGACAAGGGAATCGCGACGAAGGAATGGATCGATTCGGTCAGCGCGTTGGCCGAGGAATTAACCGAGGCGGCGCTCGACGTCTTCCCCGAATCGCTCGAATTTGAGGATGTGATCGGCGATGACCCCGCCGAAGGCTACAACGAACTGGACAAGGAAGCGCCGGGCGCAGAGTAATCTGCGGCGGCCTGACATACCGAGGAAAAGCAATGCAATGGTTCTACTGAGATGGACCCGAAGGCGATGGTCGGATTTTGCAGCGCCGTCCGCGCATCCGGCGTGGGCATCCACGAAACGTAATCCCGCTTCATGGTTATCACGAAGCTCCCGGCCAGTCACTCATTAAAGGCCGTCCGTCGTAAGTCCGTCGGGATGGATGCCCTCAATGATCGATCGCCCTTCTACAAAGCCAGCCTGTTCTGCCGCTTCGGCCGACAGATACTCGGCTACAGGGTGAGAAAAGTTCATTCTTTGCCCGGCCACGCGAATGTCTGTTTCGGGACGAGCGACGTACCCAACGTACCCGAAAGGTACACCCAGAGGGTGTGAAGAATATTCGGGAACCGCGAGGACACGAATCACGAAGCCCTTATGAGACGCGAATACTTCTTTGCCTTTCGCCATGTCCATTTCCACTGAGCTTTCTTTCGCGGAATCGCGGGCCGCTACCAATGCATTAGAGCCAAGGCGCGCAACGAGCTCGCCGCGCGCACTAGACGGCTCTGCGATCAGTCCCTCTTCAGTGACGCCGAGAATTACATCGATAGCAGCTTGGCCGACTATCTCTGCAACAAAATAAGCCCAGCGACGAGAGAGCGGCCCGCCACGAACTTTTATGCGCTCGCCGATTGCCGCGACGCCCGCAGGTTTGTTGACGCCTTCGATGCGAAACCAGACGTCGAACATGTCCTTCGACGTGGATACCAACTCAACGTGAATTTCGAATCCACGATATTCGACCATTCGCTGCATGGAGATCTCCGTATGTGGGGACAGAATCGGGCTTTATTTGCTTGCCCTCGATGTCGCTCGACGCCACGAGTTTCGGACGCACCCGGCACGTCGCCTAGTCGGCGTAAACCCGTGACGCTGTTGAGCCGTTGTTACGCCCGGCTAAAGCGTTATCCAACAGAGTTTTCGCTGCCATTACGGCGGTGATGTCAAAGGTCGATCTCCGGTGGGTTGGCCTTGGAAACGTCTTGGGCGCGGGTCACGCTTCTTTCCGCAGTCGGCCCGTAGGCGCAACGGCACGCTGCACGCATTGGTCGGACAGAGATGGGGAGCCCTCGCTCCAGGGCGCGCGCGGGGCGCGGCAGTCGGTTGCGGCTGCTTCCGGACCATCGTCCAACGCTTCGGACTCTTCCAGTAAGGTTCAGTTCTGGTGAGCGGTTTGCATCATGCCGTCGCGTCCATCGACCCGCATCGGAAATCGGAGCCATCTACCCACATCTTGTGCAGAAGAACGGCAAGTTTGCGAGCCACGGCGGCCACAGCCCGGCGATGACCTCGGCTCTTGGGGTCAAGCGACAATACGCGTTCGTCGACAGTTCAAACTACAGGCGGGCTGGGCCTCCCCCGATACAGACGATACGCATGCCCGTTCCGCGTGTGGATTCTGGCATTTAATCTGGTCGATATTTAAGGTGTCAAACAATTGGTGTCTGGGGGGCGCGTGGGTATTCGGGGGCGATGGGGCGTGTCTCTCCGGAGCCGTCCGTTACGAAGACCTATGCACTGACAAGGTCTTGCATACAGGTCTAGAATGAAACGAGTGTTGCGTCGTATGGCGAAATGCCTCTCCCGAAACGGAACGCGTTTGGCGATGCGGCCAGAAACCCCCACGCAGGACGGTGTCCTTCACTACAAACGTGCCGATTCCATTTCGGTCAAATCAGGACTAAAGGGGTCCTGATTGAGACGGGAGGTATTCCGATGTTGCGCATGAGCAAACTCGCCGACTACAGCACGGTGATCATGACCGCGATGGCGCGCGACCCGGACGCCGTCCATAGCGCGAGCAGCATCGCGGAGGCGACCGGCGTCGCGATGCCCACCGTGTCAAAGATGCTGAAAGTCCTGACGCGGGGCGGTCTCGTGGAGTCGCTGCGCGGCACGAATGGTGGTTACCTGCTGCCGCGGCCGCCCGAGCGGATCACGCTGGCGGAGGTGATCGCCGCGGTCGACGGCCCGATCGGGATCACCGAATGCAGCACGCAGCCAGGCCTGTGCATCCAGGAGGCGGTGTGCGCGGTGCGCGCCAACTGGCAGAAGGTCAATCGCGTGATCTACGAGGCGTTACAGCAGGTCACGCTGGCGGACATGGCGGGACCGACCTTGCGCGCGGTCGATATCAGCGCGATCCGCGCGCGCAGCATTCCCAGCCGCCGCACGGACGCGACGCCACTGCCGCGCAAAACGACTGACGGAGGCCGCGCATGAGCGCATCTACAACCGGTTTCGAAGAACTGATCAGTCGCGAATACCAGCATGGTTTCGTGACTGACCTGGAGGCCGACACGTTGCCGAGCGGGCTGAGCGAGGATGTGATCCGGCTCATTTCCGCGAAAAAAAACGAGCCTGCGTTCATGCTCGAATGGCGGCTCGCGGCCTATCGGCACTGGCTCACGATGGCCGAGCCGCATTGGGCGACGGTCCGGCATCCGCCGATCGACTACCAGAGCATCGTCTATTATTCCGCACCGATGGCGCAGAGGAATCGTCCGAAGAGTCTCGATGAAGTCGATCCGGAACTGCTGCGTACTTACGAAAAGCTGGGTGTACCGCTGGAAGAACGCGAACTCCTGGCAGGCGTTGCGGTGGATGCGGTATTCGACAGCGTCTCGGTCGCCACGACGTTCCGCGAAAAGCTTGCGGAACTCGGCATTGTGTTCTGTTCGTTCTCGGATGCCGTGCAGCATCATCCCGAACTGGTGCAGAAGTATCTCGGCTCGGTGGTGCCGCATACCGACAATTTCTTTGCTGCGCTGAATTCCGCCGTGTTCAGCGACGGCTCGTTCTGCTACATCCCGCCGGGCGTGCGCTGCCCGATGGAGCTGTCTACCTACTTCCGCATCAACGCGCAGAACACCGGGCAGTTCGAGCGCACACTGATCATCGCGGACAAGGGTGCGTATGTGAGCTACCTGGAAGGCTGCACTGCACCGATGCGCGACGAAAATCAGCTGCATGCCGCGGTGGTCGAGCTGATTGCGCTGGAAGGGGCACAGATCCGCTATTCGACCGTGCGGAAGGGGCACAGATCCGCTATTCGACCGTGCAGAACTGGTATCCGGGCGATGCTTCCGGCAAGGGCGGCATCTACAACTTCGTGACCAAGCGTGGCGATTGCCGCGAGGCGAATTCGAAGATTTCGTGGACCCAGGTGGAAACCGGTTCGGCGATCACGTGGAAGTACCCGAGCGTGGTCCTGCAGGGCGATAACTCGGTCGGTGAATTCTATTCGGTGGCGCTGACCAACCACTATCAACAGGCCGATACCGGGACGAAGATGATTCACCTCGGTCGCAATACGCGCAGCACGATTCTGTCGAAAGGCATTTCAGCGGGCCGCGGAAAGAATGCGTATCGCGGCCTCGTGAAGGTCGGCCGTGCGGCCGAAGGTGCGCGCAATTACACACAGTGCGATTCGTTGTTGCTCGGCGACCGTTGCAGCGCACACACGTTCCCCTATATCGAGGTCAAGAACCCGACCGCGAAGGTCGAGCACGAAGCGTCGACATCACGCATCGGCGAAGACCAGCTGTTCTATTGCCGGCAGCGCGGGCTGTCAGCGGAAGATGCGGTGTCGATGATTGTGAACGGCTTCTGCAAGGAAGTCTTCAAGGAGCTCCCGATGGAGTTCGCTGTCGAGGCGCAGAAGCTGCTCGGTGTCAGCCTGGAGGGCAGTGTGGGCTAACCGTTAGCACCTGGCCCACGGTGATTAGCGAGGGATTGGAATCATGCTTGAAATCAGTAACCTGCAAGCCGAAGTCGACGGCAAGAAAATTCTGCGCGGCATCGATCTGAGCGTGAAGACCGGCGAGGTGCACGCGATCATGGGCCCCAATGGCTCGGGCAAGAGCACGCTTGCCAACGTGCTGGCGGGGCGCGAGGACGTTGTTGTCACCGACGGCACGGTCTCGTATCTCGGTCGCGATCTGCTGGCGCTCGCGCCTGAAGAGCGTGCGCACGCAGGTCTGTTTCTCGCGTTCCAGTATCCCGTTGAGATACCCGGTGTGAGCAATGTTTATCTGCTGAAGGCAGCGTTGAACGCGCAGCGCCGGCATCGTGGCGAGCCGGAACTCGACGCGATGGAGTTTCTGCAACTGGTCAAGGACAAAATGACGCTGATGCAGATGGACGAGACCCTGTTGTACCGCGCAGTCAACGAAGGCTTTTCCGGCGGAGAAAAGAAGCGCAACGAGATCCTGCAGATGGCGGTGCTGGAACCCCGGCTCGCCATTCTCGACGAAACGGATTCCGGACTCGATATCGATGCGCTACAGATCGTTGCGCAGGGCGTCAACAGCATGCGCAGTCCAGAACGGGCGATTGTGCTGGTTACGCACTATCAACGACTGCTGGATTACGTCGTCCCGGATCGCGTGCATGTGCTGGCGAACGGCCGGATCGTAAAGTCGGGGTCGCGTGATCTGGCCCTGGAGCTGGAACGCAAGGGCTATGGCTGGATCGAGGATGAGGCCGTGCAATCAGCCAGCGCACTCAGTGTAGCAAGTGCGGGGCACTCATGAAAAACGAATCGCTCGACTTCTTCCACCAGGCTTTTGGACAACTCGCGAAGACGTTGCCCGGCGCTGAGTTGCCGTGGCTCCGTACCGCGCGCCGAAGCGCCTTCGAACAGTTCGACGCGCTCGGTCTTCCGACCACGCGCCACGAGGACTGGAAGTACACGAATGTATCGACTATCGGGAAACGCCTCTGGCATTTCAGGGCACAACGCACCGACGATAGTGACGTGCGGCACGTCATCGGTGAACTCGTGCTGGACCCCGGCGGGCATCGACTGGTATTTGTCAACGGTCGGAATGTGCCGCGGCTGTCGAAACTGAATGGCTTGCCGCATGGGGTATTTGTGGGCTCGCTCGCACGGGCGTTAAGAGAAATGCCGCAACGACTCGAAGCGGCGATTGCCACACAAACGCATGCCGATGGCTTTGCCGCACTAAACACGGCGTTTCTGACGGACGGCTTTGCCGTCTTACTACCGCCTGGCGAGGTCATCGATCAACCGTTGCACATGCTATTCCTGACTGACGAAGCGGGTCTTGCGGTGCAGCCGTTCAATGTCGTGCGTGCAGGAGCACGTTCCGGCTGCACGATCGTCGAGCACTTCGTAGGGGTGGGCGACGACGCGTATTGGACCAATGCGGTTACCCGCATCGTCGCAGACGAACAGGCGGACGTGCAGCACTACCGGTTGCAGCAGGAAGGCTCGAAGGCGTTTCATATCGCGTCGGTCGCTGTTGCGCAGCAACGCGCCAGTTCCTTTGCATCGCATGCGTTCGCCTTCGGCGGTGCGTTGTCGCGCACGGGCATCGGCACGAGCCTGAACGCCGAAAACGCGCAAGCTACGTTGAACGGGCTCTATATCGCTGGCGGCCGGCAGCACGTCGATCACCACACGCGCATCGATCACGCAGAGCCGCATGGCACGAGTCGCGAATACTACCGCGGCGTGCTCGACGGTGCCGCGCGCGGCGTGTTCAATGGGCGCGTTATCGTGCATCGCGATGCGCAGAAAACGGACACGCATCAGGCGAATTACAACCTGCTGCTGTCGCGCGATGCGGAAATCGACACGAAGCCACAGCTCGAGATCTACGCCGACGATGTGAAATGCACACATGGAGCGACGGTTGGTCAACTGGACGAGAACCAGCTGTTCTATCTGCGTGCGCGCGGCGTCGAGGAACGTACGGCGCGGGCGCTACTGACATACGCATTTGCGCGCGACATTGTCGAACGTGTGCGCATCGAATCGCTCCGCGGTCGGCTAGAACGGCTGCTGCTCGCGCGCACCCCGGAAGGCGAGCGCATCAGGGAGTTGCTATGAAACCGATTGAACAGATGCAGGCGCCAGATCCGCGCAATGTCGAGCACTGGCGGGCCGATTTTCCGATTCTGGGCGAGCGCGTGCATGGCCGGCCATTGGTCTATCTCGACAACGGCGCGACTACGCAAAAACCGGCCTCGGTCATCTACACGGAAAACGCCTACTACCGGCATAGCAACGCCAACGTGCACCGCGGCGTGCATCTGCTGTCGCAGCGTGCGACCGATGCGTTCGAAGCAGCACGCGCGAAGATCGCACGCTTCATCAACGCGCTGCGTCCGGAGGAGATCGTGTTTGTACGTGGCACGACCGAAGCGATCAATCTCGTGGCCCAGAGCTTTGCGCGCCCGCAGCTCAAGCCTGGCGACGAAATCCTGATCAGCGCGATGGAGCACCATTCGAATATCGTGCCGTGGCAGATGGTCTGCGAGCAAACCGGGGCGGTGCTGAAAGTCGTGCCGATTGACGATACGGGCGCACTTGATGCCGGCGCGTACGAGCGCTTGTTGAACGACCGTACGCGGCTGGTCGCGATTACGCATCTGGCTAACGCGCTCGGCAGCATCAATCCGGTAGAGCTGATCGTTGCAGTGGCGCACGCGAAGGGCGTACCGGTGCTGCTGGATGGCGCACAGGCGATCTCGCATCTGCCGGTCGACGTCCGGGCACTCGATTGCGATTTCTACGCGTTCTCCGGGCATAAGGCTTACGGGCCGACTGGTATCGGCGTGCTGTACGCCAGGGCTGCGTTGCTTGAGGCGATGCCGCCGTGGCAGGGCGGCGGCGACATGATCCGTTCGGTGACGTTCGAGAAAACGGAATATAACGCGATTCCGTGGAAGTTCGAGGCAGGCACGCCGAACATTGCCGGCGCGATTGCGCTGGGCGCGGCGCTCGACTATGTCGACCGCATCGGCATGGAAGTCATCGCCGCGCACGAGGCCGGCCTGCTTGCTTATGCAACGGATGCATTGCGGGTGATACCGGGCTTGCGTCTTATCGGTACCGCACGCGACAAGGCGAGCATCCTGTCATTCGTGCTCGACGGCGTGCATGCGCATGATGTCGGCACGATTCTCGATGATCACGGCGTCGCCGTGCGAGCGGGCCATCACTGCGCGATGCCGGTGATGCAGCGGTTTGGCGTACCGGCGACAGTGCGCGCG
>NZ_VTUZ01000072.1 GCF_008369935.1 Paraburkholderia panacisoli
GGCAAGCTGACGGTGCTGTCCGGCGTGCGCGAATTTCCCGCGCGCGTGAAGTGTGCGACGCTTGCGTGGCATACGCTGCATGCCGCGCTGCACGACGAGGCCCGCCCCGTATCGACAGAGTGAGGCAGACGATGAGTACATTCGACTGGCTGAAGCGCGCCGAGGCCGCACAACCTGGCAGTGGCGCAACAACAGAACGTCTTGAAGAACGCGTGATGGACGCGCTGCGCACCGTGTTCGACCCGGAGATTCCGGTCAACATCTACGACCTGGGGCTTGTCTATGGTCTTGACGTGGACGAAGCCGAAGGCCGCGTCGAAATCCGCATGACATTGACCGCACCTGGCTGTCCGGTCGCGCAGACCTTCCCGGCGACGGTTGAGGATGCGGTGTTTTCTGTGAACGGTGTGAACGACGTGCACGTCGAGCTGGTGTGGGATCCGCCGTGGTCAAGAGAGCGAATGTCGGACGCGGCACGCCTGCAATTGGGGATGCTTTGATATGTCTGACTGGGTCGATGTCGCCGCGGTTGAGGATTTCCCGGTCGGCGGTGTTCGCAGCGTCGAGGTCGATGGCGCGCAGGTTGCCGTGTTCAATGTCGACGGCACTTGCTATGCAATCGAGGATATCTGCCCGCACGACGGCGGCATCCTGACAGGCGGTGCGGTGGAAGGCGACGTGGTTATCTGTCCGCGCCACGGTGCGCGGTTTTGCATCAGGACGGGGAAGGTGTTGGCGCCGCCGGCTTATGAGGATGTCGTGGTGTTTCCGGTACGGATCGAGGCGGGCATCGTTCAGGTGCGTGACGAGCGGTGGGATTGAAATGAGGTCAAGTGGAGGGGCTTGTCGTCTTGCTGGGCGAACACTTGAGGCGGGGTCAGGCAGCACGCATCGGCGGATGATTAACGGAGCCGCCCGTTTAACGGCAATAGGCATCAGTTGACGTTCGCCGGACCTGACGGGTTGAGTCCAATCCATTGTATCCGTTACTCTGGCGAAGACTTGCCTCACGCGATGGGCTGTTGTTATGAATCTGGATTTTAGACAGGCCGTACCCGGAGACTCGGAATGGCTATTTGACACGTACCGGCGAACGATGAAGGATTTCGTTACCTTGGCGTTTGGCTGGAACGAGGCCCTGCAACAAGCAGGATTCGCAAAAAGCCTTCGTCAAGGCACTTGCCAATTAATTACCTGCGAAGGCGACCGGTGCGGATTTGTGCACTGGGACGTCGGACCAGATCTCCTGTGGCTGAGGATGCTCTGTATCGTACCGGAGATGCAAAGCAAATCGATCGGCAGTCAAGCACTCGCCAAGGTCATATCGTTGTGCAGCGTTCTGGAAAAACCCCTGTACCTGAATGTCCTGGTATCCAACCGAACTGCTCATGACTGGTACAGGAGAGTCGGTTTTGTCGATATCGAAAACGACGGCAAGGTTTCTACTTTGGTGCTGCCTCCCTCGTCACCACCGGCCCTAATGAAACGGGATGTGTAGCCTTCCAGGCACCATGTCCACCGCGGGCAGCCAGGTTCGACGTTCGAACGTCGGCACCGCGCAGACACCGGTCGTGGTAAGTTGATACGACTGGTCTATCTTCTGAAGCGCCACGGCCTCTTCGAGGTTCGAAACGAGGACGCGGCCGATTCCCGCATTTCGGGCAGCCGGATTTACAGCAAGCGAGCGAATCAAACCGGCTTTGCCATTTGCCACGAGCCAGACGCACACAGTAACCACGTGTCCATCGCTTTCAAAAATGAAGAAGGCGATGTCGTCGTCTCAGATATGTCGGATGCGGGTAGGCCGGCTTTCGTTAGCAAATCTCTGATTGCACCGTTTTCTTCAATGTGCGCTGAACCAATAGCCATGGTGTTGGTACCCCCTTTTTTTAGCCGTCAACCGTTGGTTACGGGTTGGAGGCGATTCCAGCCCATCGACCTCTCAAAGCGCACAACAACTAGCGTGGACGCGTTATAGAGCGAGCCCCGCGAGACGAGTTTTGCAACAGCGAATGCTCATGTCGCGGGATTGCCGCTCGCGCCGTTATTGCATGCTACGATTCCGAGGGAAGTAGAAGGGAGATCGCTGTGGAAGATGAGGTCTACGCAACTCACACGCATGTGGCGCGAGTTCGCGTGATGAAAACTGTGACGGGTTCTTATCGCGGATTCGTGCATCTGCGACGAGTGGGAGCTGAACCTGAGTCGGACGATCCACACCAGACTGAACCGGATTTTGCGCGTGAGGATCAGGCGCGAGATGCCGCGCGCGCTCTTGCCAGCAAGTTGCTCAAACAACGTGAGCTCTGAATTGTCGCGTCGACCATCCGAACCTGGACAATTGGCGAAAGGTCGAAAACGGCGCCGGAGACAGCGATGTGGACTTGCCGAAACTGCAGTGCGCGGTTCGCCTTCGATGGGTCGAACCCCAAATCGACGAGGAAGGATTTGTTTTTTCTTGCAACTGCGACTACCGGAACAAGCCGGTGGACATAGGTCGAGACGCGGCGTGGTGCCCACGGCTTTTCCAGCGCGACGGCGAGTAGCGTAGCCCGCGGGGACGGTCATGAAGTTCGACTACAAGGAGTTCCACATCGACGCGTCGCCTCTTGATGACGGCGGCCACTAGTACGCCCGCGCCAAGATCCACCGGCGCGCCCCGAAGGGTGACGATGCCGTTGAAGTGAAGTATTCAGGCGACCTCGGCGACTATCCCTCCGACGCGGACGCTGTCGAGGCGGCGCAGCGTTGGGCGATCCAGTGGTGCGACGCGAACTCCGAATAGGCCGCGCGCACGGATTCCTCAAAACAGATCCTTGGAGGCAGTTATGCAGCCTTGCAATGCCTGTCTCAAATTGGTTGGAAAGCCATCTAGCGTTCCCCCGCATGGTGATCTCGCCGATTCCGGCGTTAGTGCAATCGGGCCGCCGAGCCACGCGACGAAAATCAGCAGCAACTGGAATTGCACGGTCTGCGGAAGCTGGCTGTACCAGAATACAGCTGATGGCACCCCTCCTAACGAGTGGGTGATGGGCGAGCATCAGCTAGCTTGGCCCGAGAAGGCGTGACAGCGGTGCTTCGAAAAACACGATGGAGAGTGGCATGCTGCGACGCAACGAGCTATATAGGGAATGTAAACTGGACGTCGCAGTCGATGGTGACGCACTTACCGGGTTCTATATCGCAGCGCAGACGATACATCTCGCGGCGATCGGCGGCGCACGCAACGTTCCGATGCCAATTGCCCGATTCCGTGATGCGTCGGCTGCATTCGCAGACGGGTTCAATTGGCTTCGCGCTGCGGTTGACGAACACGAAGGCAAGCCAGGCTAGTCTTGCACGTTGGTTCACGGAACTTTGCGGGAAGACACGCGCCACACGGGGACGGTTGGCTACAACGTGCAGGCTGCAGCAAGATTAAGCGTCGAAACGGTGGTAACGAGACGGTTTGCGGGCACGCTGTACAGGAAACCCTCTCCGTTAGTGCTGCCGCCGCAAACGAGTCCCTGATCGTTAACATCGGCCGCCCATGAGTTCGGGCCGACCAGGGCCGAGAGGTCAGTCACACTCCCCGTGTCGACGACGATGGCGGACTCGGTTGTGTAGTTGTTCGTTGTCATGCTGCCGACAGCGACAAGGCCGTCCTTGATACCCCAGAAGGTCGTGTGATTCGGAGGCGGAAGCGTAGAGGTAAGCGCACCGTTTAGCCACTGTGCGCCAACCGGCCACGATTGCCCCTCGTAGTTCACAAATGTGGTTCCGGCTGCCTGACCATCATTACCCAATGAGTATGCTTCCGCGCTCACGGGCGCGTCGGAGTCTGGCCCCAATATTGCAACAAGAAATACATAGGTTCCTCCATCGCCCGGGAACCGGGCATCATTCGCTCGTTTCATTAACGGCACGATTGTTGTCCGTTTCGCGACGGGCACGGGTGATCAGGGAGTCCAACGATAAACAACGATGCTGGTGCCGTTGTAGTTGTCCTTGGTCACAACATACTCACCGTTCGAACGCAGCACCGATCTCAGCCCGTACATTGAATCCACGTCATTGCCGACGCTCACGTTGCTGGGGTTGCTGTTGGTGAATGTGTTGTCCAGGCTGCCCGACGTCAGATTGAAGGCATCGATGTTGGGCACGGTGTGGACGTAGCCAACGAACAGGTAGTTGCCGGCAGCGGTGAGGGACTTCGGGTTCGCACTGGTGAGCGTGATTACCGGATTGGGGTTGGTCGTGTTGCCGGCGAGCCACCCGTGATAGACCTCTACGCGGGTTCCGATGCCGGTCCAGTCCGTGCTGCCCGTGATGCGCTGCCCGAGAATCATCGTGTCGCTTTCTGGCAGGTAAATGATGCGGCTCAGGTCGCCGATCGACGCAGGAGTTGCCACAGTCACAGGCGCTCCCCATGACGGTGTGCCGTTCGCATCGAACCCGGTGAGGGACCAGTGCCAGATCTGGTTCGTCTTGTCCAGGCCCGCCCACACGTCGCCCCTGCTGTCGAGGCAGAAGCCGTTGCGGACCCGCGCAGTGGCATTAAATTGCGTCCCCGGCAATGCCCCGTCCGGAACGGCGATATAGCCTTGGGCTGGGTCGAAGTGGAAGAAATAGAAGCCGTCGGGGTTCTGGTCAGTGGCGACCAGCACCTTGTTTGTTCCTGCGCTCGCAATCATGCCGAAGTGCAGGCCGCGGCCGGGGTAGGTGGTCGAGTTCAGTCGCTGATCGTCGGGGTAGGTGAACGGATCAACCGTATTAGCGACGAAGGACCAGTTTGCACCACCCGTACCACTGTAGACGTTGACGCCACTGTAGAAAATTCCAGCATCTGCCGCTGGGTCCGGCGCTCCAATGGCTTCAAAATTCAGCGCCAGCAACCTGTACTTAAGTGCTCCAGTCGAACCGTACGCATAGATGTCCGTGCCTCCTGTTCGTCCGTTGTCCCAGCTGCCGCCCCAAGGCTGGGAGAGGATGTAGGTGTTGCCCGCAGAGTCTCGCCCAATGCCATCGATTCGAGCAAAACGCAAGCTGCCTACCTGGCCTTTGGTTCCAGTGGTTGCGTCCAGGTACCCACCCTTGATGCCGAAGGTTGAGACCTGCGTATAAGTGCGCGTGTCGTAGATCTTGACCTGTTGGTCTGGCCCGGCGTCGCCGATCCACAGGTACTGGGTAGTCGGGTCGAAGTAGAGGGCGTGGGGCTGGACGCCTGCGGCGAGGGTGACTGTGCCGAGGGGCTGGCCGGAGCGGTTGAAGCGCTGGAGCGCGCCTTCGGTCTCTTGCGCGATGATCAGGTTGCCGTTGCGGTCAAAGGCAATGGCGCCAGGATCAGTCACGGCGATGTCGAGGACCCAGGTGCCGTCGGTTTTGTAGAGGCGGACGCGGTTGCCTGGATGATCAGATGCGGCCCAGTATTGGCCCCACGTGGCGATGCCGGTGATGACGTCCGCGCGCCGCTCGGTGGTGTCAGCGCTGACCTGAATCTGCTGGTCGTTCGCACCAGTCGCGCGGATATAGCGGAAGACCGTCCCGTTCACGAAGACGCCGTTGACACGGCCAAATTGGCGGGGAGCCCAAAGGTAAGTCGCATTGCCGGTAATCGCCGAGCCCTGCGACTCGCCGTGCGCGCCGATGCTGCCCGCATTAGCACCGTTCTTGTAGATCGCAATGCCACCTTGGTTCTCATCCCACATGGAAGCAGTGTAGATGGTGCCTTCTGGTGCGACCCACATCGAACGCGCGGCGTTACCTACGTGCGTGGCGTTAGTCCCAAACGTATTCGCTATCCAGTCAGTCGTGTACTGCCCCTGACATTCCGACGCAATAGTCGCGCTCAGCACTGCCGCAAGGAATGCGGCACAGATTCGTTTCATGACGTCTCCCCATTTGCACCACGTGCGACGGCCGCCATCAGGAGACCGGATGGCTTTTTCACTGAGGCGGCTGGCAAGTAAGGATGCAGTCCGGCGCAATCGAATCGGCGGGCCGAACAGGCCGGTACGTTCCGCGCCGGTTGTATCAGTCGAGGGACGTGCTTCTGAAAAGTAGTGCTCTGGGCACGAAGCCCGAAGACGAAACCGAGCAGAAGTGTGCGATTGCATACATTGGCATTTTCATGGCGTTGTCACATTGGCGGGCGATGCCGCACCTGGCCATGCATGTCAACGAACGACCGTTCCACCTTTGAAAGCCGACATAGATGTCACGCCGGGTCGACGGTCCGCAACGGGTCGGCAAGCGCCGGTCGCGGACATCACGGGTTGTACTCATGAACCGCAAGCGCCGGCGGCCGGTCTGAGCGCGGGTTTCTCAACGGCCGGCTGAACAAGCCTTGCCAGTGGAGGTCCAACTTATTGTTGTCTTCGACAGGGTTGGGCCATGTCCCGCGCTTCGTTTGTCCACGCTCACGCCGCCCACGCCGATTGGCGGGTGGCCCTGGCCGAGTGCCAGAGGCAAATTCAAACCCAAATTGCGGCCCGTGCGGCGCAGCTTGACGAATCCGCTCCGTTCACGCTCGGCTGGTGTTACGTGAGCGACTATTACGCACCCGCGTCCGAGGCGATCCTCGACGAACTGCACCGGGGTCAGCCAGGCGTCGCCTGGGTCGGTACGGTCGGTGTCGGTGTGGCCGCCAGCGGCATCGAATACATCGACGAACCGGCTCTGGTGCTGATGGTCGCGCCGCTGTCACGGGAATCGTTCCGGCTATTCTCCGGCCTGCAGCCACTGCCGGCGACATCCTCCGGGTTTGTGGCCCATACCGCGCTGGTCCATGCCGAGGGCAGCACGCCGGACGTGCAGGAATTGCTGCACGAACTGAGCGCCCGCACGACCACGGGTTATCTCTTCGGCGGCCTATCCTCGGCGCGAAACCGTCCGCTGCACATGGCGGATGGCGTGTTCACCGGGGGAATGTCCGGCGTGCTCTTCGGCCCCGAGGTCGGTCTGATCTCACGCGTGACGCAGGGCTGCCAGCCCATCGGGCCGGTACGCACCATCACCCAGGCCCAACACAATCTGGTGGGCACGCTGGACGGCAAGCCCGCACTCGATTGCGTGTTGCAAGATCTTGGACTCGACCGGGATCTGCCAATCGAGGCGTTGTCGCAGGCGCTGTCTACCACCCTGGCGGGCTTGAGCACCGGCGCCGAGGACGTGCCGAAATGGCCTGGCAAGTTCGGCGCGGATACACTCGTGCGGCACCTGGTGGGCGTGGATACCCAGCACCGGGTCCTGGCGATTGCGGATCGGGTCGAGCCCGGCATGCATCTGGCCTTTTGCACGCGCAACCCCGAGGCTGCCCGGGGCGATCTGGTGCGCATTGCAACGGAAATCCGCGCGGAACTGGAAAGCGGCACGGCGGGGCACATGTCGGGCGCCCTGTATGTCAGTTGCTCGGGACGGGGCGGCCCGCACTTCGGAGCGCGGCACGCGGAGTTGCAGACGGTGCGAAATGCCCTAGGCGACGTACCGCTGGTGGGATTCTTCGCCGGCGGCGAGATTGCAAGGAATCACCTTTACGGCTACACCGGCGTATTGACGGTCTTTACGAGCCCGGACTGAGGCTCCGGACGGTTCTGATTTTTGCCATAGCACGAAGAATATCCAAACTGCGTTCATCCACAACAGCCATTCGTACGCCGCCCTGACAGATTCATGCACGCCCTTTTCAAACCATGGCTTGTCAATGACGCGTTTGGCGACCCAGGTCTATACGTAGACTTTTGCGAAGAACGGCGTGCCCTCCTTTTCGATCCTGGCGATATCTCCAGGTTGTTGCCGCGCCAACTGCTGCGTTTGTCACAGGTGTTTGTTACCCATACGCACATGGACCATTTTTCCGGCTTCGATCGTCTCTTGCGCGTGATGCTCGGGCGCAAGGCTGGCATCGTGATGTTTGGCGGCCCCAACTTTCTTACACAAATCGAACACAAGCTGAGCGCCTATACCTGGAACGTGGTGCATCGTTACGACGTCGAGCTGGAGATCGACGCGCGCGAAATCGGAGTGGACGGTAGCGGGCAGCGCGCACTCTTTTCAAGTCGGAGACGGTTCGCCCGCGAAGCCAGCCCATCCTTTGAACGATCTGACGACGTGGTGCACAACGAAGCAACCTTTCGCGTGCGCGGCCGGTTTGTCGATCATGACATCCCGTGCGTTGCGTACGTGCTCGAGGAGAAGGCCCGCGTCAAGGTCGCGAAGGACCGGCTCGCTGCACTGGGGGTGTCGACGGGTGCATGGCTGCGCGAACTGAAACATGCGGTGCTGACCGGCGCCCCTGACGAGGCGACCATTCAGGTTCAGTGGCGCGACCGTCATGGCGAGCACGCCATGACCCGGCAGGTCGGCGAACTGCGTCACCTGATCGTCGACATCGTTCCTGGACAGCGCATTGGCTATGTAACGGACTTGCGCTATACGGAACCGAACGTAGAGACCCTGTCGGAGTTGATGTACGACGTGGACCTGCTGTTTATCGAGAGCGTTTTTCTTGATGAGGACAAGGCCCATGGCCTGCGCAAGAATCATCTGACGGCCCGCCAGGCCGGTCTGATCGCGCGCCGGATCGGCGCTCGGGCGGTGGTACCGTTCCACTTTTCGCCGCGTTACGAAGGGCGCTCGGCAGCACTGACTGCAGAAGTGCAGGCGGCATGGTCCGCTACGTCGGTTCGGGTTGGCGAAAGGCCTGATTAGACCGGGGAAGCTTCACCACCGACCGCTCGCTTATCGTCCATGGACTCCTTGGCCACCCTGTTTCACGCCGCGGTTACGACGTCCTGTTGAGCCTGGAATGATAGTCAGGAATCGGGCCAGGTGCAGTCATTCAGAAAACGATTCGTGAATGCCCGAGCCGCATCGGATCGGACTTCTGCACGGCGCGCGCCGCTGCGTTGTCACACCCCGAATTGCCGCTCGGACGCACAATCCTGGCGTTCAGCACGCCATGGTCCGGCGCGCAGTCAATCGCCATCAGCGTCGAAATGACGACCCACGGAAGTTTCGTGCTGCGGTTGCTTTCACCGGCATATTTCCACGCCGTTGAATGAAATGTGGCCGTTGCGCTACGCCAGTCTAGTAGCATCCCGATCGCCAGCCGCATTGCTGGCTGAGTTGATTCGGTTCACCCGAACGCACCCTGCGTCAGGTCTTTCTCAAATTCGACCGTCCATGCGGTGCCATGTCCGATTTGGTATTCCCTTTCCTTGAGCGTCGACTTGCGAATGATGGTGACACGGCCCTGAAGAGGGTAGACCTCGTCCACGACGTCGGTCGTGTCGGTTTCCTGAAGCATAAAGTCGGTCTCGGCAAGCTGGTGACGGTGCAAGATGGCAACATAATCCGCTTTTTCGTCCGGCGCGATCACTGACATTTGGCGCCCCCTATCGAACGCTCGACGTTTCCAAGTTAGCACAAGCCTCGACGCCGTGGCGGCGAGGCGCGCGTTCAGTACCTTGATGCAAGGGAGTCGAACTCGGTCGACCCAGTTTCGATTCGCACTCGAAGCCGGACCCGTCGGCGATCATCAGGCTTGGCCCAAGGACATTGAGGAGACGCAGGGGACGCTGTCACGGACCGGCGCAATCGAGCCGCGGATGACCGGCGTAATGGGGTAATCGTTCGAATCGTGCGAAATCTGGCGGTAGTCGCATGCAGAGCCGCTTGCAGCAAGGCTCGGCGGCTCCACGGCTTTCGCGCAATCGGAGAATGTGCAAAACGTTGATCAATAAGGATTTTCAGGGTCAAGCCGTCAGAAATTGCACGAAAATCGCGATTGCCCCCAAAAGAACCTGTGCTGCTGAATCGCCCGCAGAACCGCATTCTGCGAACAGAATAGTGGGTCATCTGAAGCCAGGTTCTAACCGACATGAGAAGCGGCAGATCCTGGACGCGTTTTTGAAGCTGACAGGCTATCACCGCAAGCACGCGACCCGTATATTGAGTCGTGCACTTCACCCGCCGAAGCCAAAGCCCGGTCCGCATGCATGTTACGTAGATGAAGTCCGTACGGCACTGATCACGCTGTGGGAAGCCGCCGACCGGATCTGCGGCAATGGGTCTACGCTGGGTGCCCTCCATACATATGCCGCGCGCCGCGTCGCGCATTACGCTTGAAGTGACCGCCGTACGCGTCGAGCGTCTGCAGGACGTCAGCGAGGCGGACACCCAGGCCGAGGGCTTCGAACGCGACACGTCGCCGTGCGATCGCGTGTGGCGCACATGCGAGGAGATCGGCTGTCTTGGCCAGACGCGTTGGGCGGCGATTATCTTGTCCGCGTTGCGGAATCGGTAGCTTTCGACATTCAGCTCGAAGATTGTCGAGTGATGCACGAGCCGATCAATGGCGGCCACCGTCATACCGAGCCCCGGGCCAGACGGGGCGGCCAATCGCCGACACGAGCGACACCTCGCTGCGGTGCAAGTAATGGCAGCGAAAAATCTGCTGGATAACGCTTTAGCCAAGCGTAACAGCGGCTCCACGGCGTCGCGGGTTTACGCCGACCAGGCGAGGTGCCGGGCGCGCCGAAACTCGTGGCGCCGACCGACATCGAGGGCAACCCGTCGGCAGTCGGCGCGGTGACATGCGCGCCGAACGGATCTGTGCTGAGCGCCTCGGTGCAGGGTTCGAGCGGTAACCCGCAATCAGACAACACTGCATCGACCGCGCTGGACCAATCCGTTCTGCTGCCGCTGCACGTCTACGGCAGCACACCGGCCAGTTTTCTGATTACGTTCCGGCCGAAAAGGGGGCGCGCTCTCATGGGCTAGCGGGACACGCCGCGGGTTCGCGGGTGATGCGGTAACGTGAAGCCGCCTCCTCAGGGCGGCACCAGTCCTTTTTCCATCAGCCAGGCGGGATTGAATAGCCGGGCAAAATACAGGTCCCCACGATCGCACAGCAACGTGACGATAGTGTGGCCCGGCCCCTTCTGCCGCGCCAGCCAGACGGCCGCCGCCACATTGATGCCGCTGGAACCGCCCACGAACAGCCCCTCTTCCCGCAGCAGGCGATACACCATCGTGACGCAACTCTGGTCATCGATGCGCACCGCGTCGTCGATAGGCGTGCCCTCGAGGTTGGCGGTGACACGGCTGGAGCCAATGCCCTCCGTGATCGAGGTGCCTTCCGCCCTGATGTCGCGCGTTTTCACGAAACTGTACAGCCCGCTGCCGTGCGGGTCGGCAAGCACGGTTCTAACTGCCGGATTCTGTTCCTTGAGGAAACGCGCAACGCCTGCGAGCGTGCCGCCGGTCCCGGTGGCACACACGAAAGCATCCACCGTGCCAGCCGTGTCGCGCCAGATTTCCGGTCCGGTGGTTTCATAGTGGGCCTGCCGGTTGACGAGGTTATCGAACTGGTTGGCCCAGATAGCGTTCTTGATCTCCTGCGCCAGACGGCCGGCGATCTTCTGGTAGTTGTTGGGATCCTTGTACGGCACCGCCGGCACCGGACGCACCTGCGCGCCAAGTACGCGCAGCAGGTCCATTTTTTCCTGCGACTGGGTCTCCGGAATGACGATCACGCAACGATAACCGCGCGCGGCGCAGATATGCGCCAGCCCGATCCCGGTATTGCCGGCGGTGCCTTCCACCACCGTGCCGCCCGCCTTGAGCACGCCACGCCGCTCGGCGTCCTGGATGATATAGAGCGCTGCGCGGTCTTTCACCGATCCGCCCGGATTAAGGAACTCCGCCTTGCCGAGAATTTCGCACCCGGTCTCCGCGCTGAGCTTTGCAAGCCGGATCAGCGGCGTGTTGCCAATGCAGGCGGTGAAACCATCCTGTACATTCATGATGCCCCCTTGCCCGCGATCAATCGTGACGCACGGCGAATGCTTCCAGAATAGGTCGATAAAGCCGACGCAGGCTATCTGTAGCGGCCCGATTACATAAGTGGTCGGGACCGATTACCTCGGTGGTTTCGGGACCACAATAGCTGAAAATATCCGAGCGCCCGGGACCCCACTACGTGAAAACGGGCCCACATTATTTGAGAGCAGTCCAATCACATCGCCCATGAACCACATTGAGCGAGAACATCACAGCGGCACGCCGGCCAGCGGTCAGGACTCACGGGTGCCGGCTTCGGCCACGAAGAGTCGTCCGGGCGCTGCCGAATGGCCGGTCCTGACGCAATGGCAGCCATCCAGAGCGTCGGAGAATCAGATAGATCACTGCCAAGTTTCCTGCGCGGCATCGGCATCAGGGCACGAGGTTACGAACTGAACAAGTCATCGACAATACGTCGTCCCGTACTATAGCCGCCCATGAGCGCATCGGCTTCACTGAGAAATGGCTTGCCTTGCGATTCGCCAAAACGCAGCGGGGAGAACACGGCGATGGAGGCATCGGCCTTGCTGATCCTCAAGACCGCCACAAATCCGACGCTGGTTGTCGCGCTGGGACCGGCCTTCCAACTAAAGTCAGTCTCAACGGCCACTTCAATGTCGAATCCGTGATAGTGATAAGTGCGGCTCATGGGGTCACCCGGTCCACCTGCTGCGACGCCCGCCGTACGTCATCCGGTTGCGGAATGCCGATGTGTCGGAAGAAGAGCTCCACGATGCCACGAGTAGGCACACTGGCAGAACGCGTCCCTATTTTGACCGGGGCGAACCGCCTGCACCTCGCAATTTCGTTGCTGGGCTGTGCAGTTAGGTGAGGCCCCACGTCAGCAAAGAAGACATGGTGCCGCGTGTTGAAGCCGTTAAACTAGCGCGGCAATGTCGGCCGGCGCACGCGCCTTTCATGTCTGTTTTCGGCAATGGCGAATAACTCTTCAGAGTCCATGAAACGCCATTCGCAGTCACAACGCGAACGTGTGCTGATGACTTCACCAGACATCCGTGTGTCACTGCCGCTCACGGTTACGTATAGCGTACGCTTCGCTTTTCGTGCCCGTTGGACCTCAGGTGGCGCGTCTCGGATGTCAACTGGGGGGTGGGGGAGGTGACAGACCTGGTCCTTTGCATCCTGCGCGGTGGAGTAAGCTGAAAGCCAGTTCGATTTTCACGAGGAGAACTGGGAGTGAAGACGCGTTCGGCAATCGAGATCTGCCTGCCGCTTGTCCTGTTTGTCGCGGCCTGCGTCTTATCGCTTCCAACCTTGGTGATCGCTTTCGCCTGGATGACGATTGGCGTCGTCTCGCTTGGGCACCGCCCCCTTGAGAGCTTCCCGACAGACGGAATCCGCCGGGAGTGGCTTAAGGGGTACAGCGGAGCGTGGCTGTGGTTTTACCACCTCGACTGGTGGCCCTGGTACATGCGGTCCCCTCTTCGAGACGTCGCTGATCGAATCGGCAGCGGTCGTGCCGTCGCCGTGAATGACCTTGTGGTCGAGCGGCCCTTGCTGGTGAAGCTTGTGCACCGAGCCGGCAAAAATCCTGTCGATGCAGTCATCGGCCTGCCACCGCCGCAGTGCCCGATAGATGCGCGGGTAGTGGGATTTCAGGACGACCTTCGTCATTCTTCTCGATCGGCAGCGCCTTCCACTGACAGCCCATGTACAGCAGTTGGAGGATGTAGTTGAAGATCCTGTGTAACCCCAGCGTCGGTGCCGGTCCGCGCCGACCCGTGCTCAGATGCGGCAAGAGAAATTGCTCGAGCTGCTCAACGCTCAATTTCGTTCGAATCGCTTGGCGTAGAGTTTGATCGCTGGCTGCCGGATTCTGTCGGCCAGTTCAGCATCCATCGGGTGGGGCGAGACGGGCCGCGTTGCGGCGTTCGTTGGTATCCCGCGGGATTTTTGCGCTGCTTCCGGCCCCCGGGGCGCCCCTGCGTAAGCAGCGTCATGTAGCAGATTCCATCGCCACGTTGCGATTGGAACTCGCCGCAGCCCTGCTGGCTTGCTTCGAAGGTGCCCATGCTGCGGTCGACGAAACGAACATTTGTTAACGCAGTCGTACTAGGAGATGACCTGTGGCTGCAACCCCCGCGCCGATCGCCGGCATCCGCAACATCGGCGTCATTGCTCACATCGACGCTGGCAAGACCACCATTACCGACCGGATTCTCTTTCACACGGGACGCACCCATCGCCTGGGTTCGGTCGACAGCGGCACGACGGTGACCGACTGGATGGCCCAGGAGCGCGAACGGGGGATCACGATCGTGGCGGCGGCCATCAGCGCGCGGTGGCGCGACTGCATGATCAACCTGATCGATACCCCGGGCCATATCGATTTCACCGCCGAAGTGCAGCGCTCGCTACGGGTGCTGGATGGCGCCGTGGTGGTATTCGATGCCGTGCACGGCGTACAGCCGCAAAGCGAGACGGTATGGCGGCAGGCCGATCGCTACCGGGTGCCGCGGCTGTGCTTCATCAACAAAATGGATCGCATCGGGGCCGACTTCGAGCGCGCGGTGGCCAGCGTGCGTGAGCGCCTCGGTGCGCCGGTGGCGTGCCTGCAAATGCCTGTCGGCCACGAAGCGACGTTCGAGGGCGAGGTCGATCTGCTGTCGATGCAGGCGCTGCGCTGGGGGGCTGCGCAGGAGGGCAAGCCGGAATGCGGTCCCATACCGGCTGAATATCGTGCGGCGGCCGAGGCCGCGCGGCAGCGCCTGATCGAGTCCGTCGCCGAGGCTGACGATGAACTGCTCTCGCTTTACGTGACCGGCGGCGACGTCGGGACGGAGCCGTTACGCGCGGCGCTGCGCCGTGCCACGCTCGCCAATCGCCTGTTTCCGGTTTGCTGTGGCGCCGCGTTACGGGATATCGGCGTGCAACCGCTGCTGGACTGCGTGGTCGATTTTCTGCCATCACCGCTCGATATCGGCGAGGTACAGGGGACCGATCCCGACAGCGGCCTCACGATCTGCCTCGCGCCGCGCGACGAAGAACCGCTCGCGGCGCTGGTCTTCAAGATCGTCAACGATCCCTACGTCGGCCACCTGGCCTATGCGCGTATCTATTCGGGCATGGTCAGCGCCGGCATGACGCTGCACAATGCCACCCGTAACCGCAAGGAGCGGGCCGGGCGCCTGTTGCGCATGTATGCCAATCACCGCGAAAACGTCGAGGCGCTGCACGCCGGGGAAATCGGTGCGTTTCTAGGCCTGAATCAGACCTATACGGGCGATACGCTGTGCCACGCGGAACACCCGGTAACGCTGGAAACGATCACTTTCCCGGAGCCGGTCCTGCGGGCCACGGTAGAACCGAAAACGCTCGCCGAACATGGCCGCATGGCCGAGGCGTTACGCCAGTTGACCGACGAGGATCCGACCCTGCAACTGAGCCTCGATGAAGACAGCGGCCAGTTGCTGATTGCCGCCATGGGCGAACTCCACCTCGAAATCTTGCTGGACAGGTTGGAGCGCGAATACGGTGTAGCGGCGAAAATGGGGCGGCCGCGCGTGGCCTACAAGGAAACCATCACGCGCGAAGTGGCGGCCGAGGAGGGGCGTTTCGTCCACCAGACTGGCGGACATGGCCAATACGGCCATGTGATTCTTTCGCTGCACCCCGGCGCGCGCGGCTCGGGCATACGCTTTGAAAACGCCGTCACCGGCGGGGCTGTGCCGCGCCAGTTCATCCCGGCGGTGGAGCAGGGTGTGCGCGATGCCGCCGAAATCGGAGCGCTGGCAGGCTATCCCGTCACCGACATCGACGTGCGTCTCGAAGGCGGCTCCAGCCATTCCGTCGATTCGAGCGAATTCGCTTACCGCGCCGCAGCCATCCAGGCATGCCGCGCGGCGTTCGGCAAGGGGCGGATGGTGCTGCTTGAACCGATGTTCCGCATCGAGGTGCTGGTGCCGACTGAGTACACCGGGGCCGCGCTGGCGCAGCTCGGCGCCCGCCGCGCCGAGATTGAAGCGGTGGCACCGCGCCCGGGGGGTGTGGAAGCGATTGCCGGCCAAGTGCCTCTCGCCGAAATGTTTGGCTACGTTACTGAATTGCGCTCGGTCACCCAGGGCCGCGGGCTATATTCCATGGAGTTCGACCACTATGCCGAGGTCGAGCTTGAGGTGGCAGGCGTGCCGTCCCGGAATTAAACGGCGGAACGACCTTCATCGGTCGAATTCAGCCTTGCCGGCGCGGCTCGAAACCCGCCGTTTTCGGGTCACACGCAGGCGAGCGGAATCCGTCTGGGCAGCGTCATCCCGCGCTTCGCGTATAACCCTCGTTTGAACCACGCCCACCTGTTATGAGGCGTCCGGCCATCTGCATCCTGACTTCGCGGCTATAGTACAGATCTGTGTTCCCTTGTCAGCGCATCGCGTAAACGGTCGTGCAGCCCCAACTCTGGACGTCGTACGCCTGTTCCCAACCTTCGTGTGCCAGAGCCGCCTCGAACCAGCGTGCTATGAACCACTTAACCAGGGATCTGCTGGCGTGTGTCGAAACCTGGATGCGCGGTGGTAGGGGAACCACGCACAGGTGGCACTGGGCAATCCGGGCACAAACAACATCAGAAGCAGCGGTGCGCAACGCGCTCGCGTTTATCAAGGAAGCCGATGCCCCGTTCCGCATCACGGGGTGCTGGGTCAACGTGCTGGGTCCAGGTGCGTCACACGCCACGCACAGACATCCCAACAATTTTCTGAGCGGCGTCTACTATCTGCAAACGCAGGCAGGCACAGACACGATCAATTTACACGATCCGCGCCCTCAGACTGCCATCATTCGTCCGCCGGTCACCGAATTGACCCCTCATGCTGGAACTTCTCCGAGACAATAGGAGCCGAGTTCATGGAAGATAAGCGCAGCTACGAGTACATGGGTTTCGAGATGACTTCCGGTGTCAGCGGGGACTCGACCAACGGGTTCTGCGTCGCCCTGCAATGGATCAGGGAGACCACGCAGGCAAACCGGATCAACGTGCCGATTGACGGCATCGCCGCAGGCCGCTTCCGGAGTCTGGAAAATGCATTCGACGCGTCGTTTGATCGTATGAGGACAGCAATTGACCGCCAGGTTAGTGCGGGAGGCACATCCTGATCCTGCGGCACATCTTCGATAGTCCGTCGCTTGACCGTCGGGCAGCGCATGCACTAACGCGCCACTGGAAAGAATAGGGCGTTCCTTCATGCCAGGATTCCTCGAAAATCAATGGGAGGACGGCAATGGCTGACGAGTCGTCCGCTGATCCCCAGCGTTCGCGCTGATGAGTGGTCTCGAGCACGACCGTCTTCGCGAAGGCGTGCAACTCTGGCATGTTGATGAGCGTCGACAGTGGCGCATTCTCACGCTGCAGCTTTTCGACCTGATCGAGCAGGGCCAGGACCGTTGTAGGGTCGACAGCTGATATGTGGTCCACGTCAGCAGCGCCGCAAGCAACGTCGGCGTAGTCTCGGCGTACCATAGTTGCATGCAGTATGCCGCCGTCGGGGCCGCGTCCCGCAGTTTGGCGCTTAGCGCTATTGCTAGTCCACCATTTCAACGGACCCGGCGTCGCGCGTTCGGCAATCTCATGCAGCTTGTTCGTGTCAATGTTCATGCTGCGCGTCCTGCTCAATGATGATGGAGATTGACATGGCCCACGCTGAGAATACGTACAACGGATTTCAGTACCTGGTTCGAACGCTTGCGAAACAGGGCGTCGGGGGCGAGCAGTTGCAGATATTCGGATTCAACGGTTTCGTGCTTATCCCGCGCGAATTTGATGCAGAGCAACCCATGCAAATACCCGTTCAATGCCTCGAGGAAGAGGGATATCGTCAAGAAGACTGGGCGTTGGATGCAGCGGTTGACGAAGCGAAGGCGATCATCGACGGTAAGCGTCCGCTGAAAGACCCGAAAACGTTCCGATAAGGAGGACGCGAAGGCGGCTGCAGCAAGCCATGGTTTCGACATTCACGACTTCGACATCAGCGACGCAGACGAGTATCCCGCAGGCGGTCTGGTCGGGCCGATCCACCGACAGGTCACGATTACCCGATTGAGCAACGACAAGGTCTGCATCTACGATGCTGGCCACGGCACAGCGTGGCTTGCCCAATTCGAGCACGATTTGGCAGCAGGTGTGTTTGGCGCCAGCTAGATCTTGTGCGGCCGCGCGATCCATTGTTGTTCTCCTGTTGAGCGATCGCAGCATCCACCTTGTCGCGCGGCAGCCAGAAGGCCAAACGCATCCTTTTGCCGAACGCTGGGCCGACGAAGTCGGCTGCAGAGATGACCTGCGTGCCGAAGGTGACGCGTACTTTGCCCCTGGTCGCCTGTATGTGGGTCGTCGCTTCGTCGAGGTTTTGCGATTCGACGTTCTCGTCGCCGACGGCGCGGAGGAGGTCGGATAGCATCATGCCAGGATTCCTCCAAATATCAGGAGACGGCCATGCAGGTCGACTACAAGGTGTTTCACATCGATTGCTGGGCGAGGCACGTTAAGGATGACCACTACGTTGCCGTTGCCAGAATCACCTGCGGGCCGGCCCAGCGACGATTCAGCGAAACGCACGATTCGGGCGACATCGATTCGTTCGTCAACGGGACCGATGCAATCTCTTGCGCGAAGGCGTGGGCCATTGAGTGGCGCGACGAAAACTCGGATTGACGTCACGTTCGGTCTTTCGCTCATGCCGGGGATTCCTCGACAATCACGATGGAGGTCGGTACGACAACCGAAAACTCGGCGTACAAGGATTGCAGCATCAGTGTGGCCGTGTGCGGCCCTGACAGCCGCGGGATCTACGCCGGCACCTTCTTGACCACGCGTAACGAAGGGGAAGCAGACGCCGATCGACAATTCACCCCCAAGTGGCTCAGGGAGGAGACTGATGAAGCCGCTGCGCTGGATGCCTTGACGTGCCTTGCGAGAGACGTGATCGACGGGAAAAGCGATGGCCACGAGGTCCTAAACGGCTGATCTCATCCCATCACCTTGTCGACATTGAGTCTGATGCGACGGCGCCATGAAATCCAGGTGCCGCTGACATCGGTCAGATCTGTCAGCTGTTCTTCGCATTGGCTGTGTGTTTCAAGCCCATACTAAAGACAACGTTGTCCGGGCCACGAATCTCATCCACCCAGTCGCCGGTCGTGTAGAGGACGGTGCGCTGAGGGTTGAACGGCCTCGTGCAGATCAGATAGCGTTCATTGCGCGCGTGCATGGTTTACCAGCCTTTTTCCTCAGCAAATTTGACCCTCCCGCCTGCCTGGAGGGCACCGGGCAATTGGTTGCCATGGCGCATGCCGCGATTCCTGGAAAGGGTTGATGGAGGCGGACATGGCCGCGGAAATCGCTGAGGGAACTATTCCCCATTACGAAGACGAGGACGTCGAGTTCGAGGCCGACATCAATGGTGACCTCCAACTGTTTCGCGTGGATGTCATGGTGTTTGAAGGGTATCGTCGCGTTGTTGGCGGGTTGAGGGAGAAGCGGCGACAATCGCGGACATGAAACGGACCACTTTGCCGCAGCCCGCGCCAGCCACCGACACCATTTCCTACGCCGGCTACCGGTTTCCGCCCGATGTGATCAGCTACGCGGTGTGGCTGTACTACCGTTTCCCGCTGAGCCTGCGCATGGTCGAGGAACTGCTGGCCGCCCGTGGCATCGATCTGACCTACGAGACAGTGCGACGCTGGTCGGTAAAGTTCGGGCTGGGGATTGCCCGGCGTATCCGGTCCACCGAGCTGGCGCGAGGCGACAAGTGGCACCTCGATGAAATGGTCGTCACGATCAATGGCAGGAAGCACTGGCTGTGGCGTGCGATGGACCAGCATGGCGCGGCGCTTGACGTGCTGGTGCAAAGCCGGCGCGACCGGCACGCGGCCCGGCGCTTGATGCGCAAGCTGCTCAAGAAACATGGGCGCGCGCCGCGTGTACTTGTCACTGACAAGCTCAGGAGCTACGCGGCGGCGAACGGGGATCTGGGGCTCAACGTCGAACATCGCCAGCACAAGGGGCTGAACAACCGGGCGGAAAACTCGCACCAGCCGACACGGGTGCGCGAGAAGGTGATGCGCCGCTTCAAATCAGCGCGTCACCTGCAACGTTTCGCTTCGGTCCATGATCAGGTGGGCAATCTGTTCATGCATTGCCGTTACCACACCGACGCAAAACAGAAGCGGGTGCTTCGCACCCTGGCCTTCGAGGCTTGGGAAAGCGTGACGGGCGCTCCGATGCGGGAGCGACTCGCCGCTTAAATTAGGCATACTTACAGACGGCGTGTTCGAGCGCGTGCCGTTCGACAACTTGACAATACCCGTCGGACAAATGGTCGGCCGTCGACGGGTTCAGCATCAGAAACGCTAGTGTCGGCTTGCTGCGGTCCCACTCGCGCCAAAGGCGATACCGGTACGCGCCACAGTCGCTGATGTGCGCGCCGCGCTCCCCTGCGAGATCCGTATCAGTCAGGTATTGCATGCTACGATTCCTCGAAAATCACCAGGGGGCGAAAATGACGACAAAATTCGGCCAGCCATACAAAGGACATACCTTTGCCGTCGAGGCCCGAGAGCTTCAGCCTTCCGGCGAAAATTTCATACCAGTGATGTTCCTCTACGCCCATGGCAGGTGGGGTGAGATCAATATCGGCGCAAGTGTGTTGTTCAACTCGCCGAACGAAGCAATCGCCCATGGAGAGAAGGCAGCGCGCGCCTATATCGACAATCTCGTGGATAAAGCAGGTCAAAAGGGGTGATTTCGCGATTCAACCTTTCGAAACTCGACCACCCACACCCCACGGAGGGACGTCCCACCCGTAGCCGCGCGCGGCGTTGAGACTGTCCCAAAGTCGACGATAAGCTTCTCGCGGATCGTCGCTCCAGAACGTTGTTCCATGGACGCCATACTTCGCGCCGACACCGCCGACGTTCATCAGCCCCTCAGCAAGCGAATCGCGGTTCGAGATGTCCTGCAGCCGCTCGATGCGCACGCCGGTCACCTCGAGCGTGATGCGCGACATTGCCTGTGGCATGTGGATCGACGGCTTCCACGTGATTTCGTCTGCCGCCGGAATGTTCTCGAAGCTGGCTGGCACGCATGCGGGGTAATCCGCTCGGTAAAGCGTCGGTCCCGGATCGAGCGTTGTCGGCTGAGCCCACGTTTCGCGCACATAGAGTCGATCGCCGACACTGCCGCACGGGCAGGGTTGCAGAGCGCTACCGGTATAGACATCAATGGGGTGCTTCATATCGCAGGCCCACGAATAACCGCGCCATGCCCATCGTGCCTCGGCCGGTACCGGTTGCAGGGTCATAAGGCGCCGCGTCTGCGTCTTGCTGCCATCGAGCAGCGCGCGCACCATTGCGCCGCTGAAAAGGATCGGGCGTTCCTTCATGCTAGGATTTCTCTGGTCATCGGGAGGCGCACATGACAACGCACGTGTTTCATGAGTTTCCGCAGGACGAACAAGAAGATGTGACAGCGGCTGCGGCTGCTGAAGGGTTCGACATCGGCGAATTCACGATTTCTGACGAAGAGTTGTATCCCCCTCGCAAAACTGTCGGGCCGATTCGCCGACAAGTCACAGTGACTCGGTTGATCAACAATACAAGCAAGGTCTACGACGCCGGTCATGGCACTGTTTGGACGGTGGAATTCGAGCAGGATTTGGCCTCCGGCGCATTCGGCCCGTGATAAGCCCAGTCTCATACGGTCGCCTCCGGATATTCGTCATGCGTGCGGCCGTCTAGCTGGCGGCCGGCCGCCTTCTTGCTGACCTTCACCATGCCGCAGGCTTCTCGGCGTCCGCATAGCCTTCGCGATGCCAACTCGGCTTTGTCAAGATTCCGTCGAAGTGCACCCAATGAGCGTTGTTCCGGCCACGTCGCCGTCGTAGTGGCCGTTCTCGTTGGCGCCGGCGAAGTCGACGGCCCTGTTCGTCATGCTCAACCCAAGCGATTCAGCGGCACGCGTCAGGCGATAGCGATATGTGCCGCAGGGGCTGATAACGGCGCTCACGATCGATCCTCCTGATCCCAGGCAAAAGAAGCGGCGCATAGTGGTGAAATCCCTTTGTCAGGACGATGGAGGTAGATGTGACTACTTTTGCTATAGACGCCGTTCGCATCAACCCGGCGAACGACAGGATTACCCACGTGCGTTGGGCTCCCGTCGACCCGTCGACGCGTGACTGGTTGTCCCCCACGTCAATTGTCGGGGTGGTCGAAGTCGTCGCCGCGATCCGTCGGGGAGATGCTGTTTGGTCCCTTTTTACGCTTGGCGGCACACGGTATCTGGGGCCAAAAATTGTGTCTGTCGCGCACACCGACGGACACGACGGGATTGACACGGATGTCCCTGGCTCTCATGTCGAAAAATGCATTGACGATCTGCCGCACGTTTGACCGCATACCTTTAAGGCCGTCGGCGATCATCGCGCGCATCGTTTCTCGGCAGCCGCCAAGGTGCAACTCGAACCGGTTTCCGGAATCGCTCACTTCTTCCTCTTTTTATTCGTGTCGCGCATAAACGCCGTTTATTCGTTTGTTCGCTGTGCACCCATCTACCAGGCTATCCGGTCGGAGTCTCGATCTGCTTGCGCACTGCCGCCGCCGTGGCTCGAGAGCATCCGAGAAACTTCCGGATCTCCATGACCGTCCCGCGCAACTGGCCGGCGCCGATGGCCGTCATGACGCGGGTAACGTCGTCTGGCTGCTCGGTGGCCGGTGACTGGATCGCCGCGACCGGCCTACTGGCGTCCGTTACTTCCGTGACTGGCGCGGCGTGACTGGCGTACTGGGCGGGCGTTACCGCGACTTCAGTCACGTCAGTGGGGCGCAGCGCGAGCAGCCAGGCGAAGCAGGCGACACCTTCGAGCACGGCGGCGAACGCTAGGCCCGCGATCAGGTCGGCGTGCGCCACCGGCAAACCAAATGCGGTCAGCGCGCCGGTCACCGGGTCAGCCATCGCTGCGGCGCGCGGCGGTGCCGCTGTCTTGTGCGGCGTCGGCGCGCTTCGCTTCTGCTGCCTCGACGGCGAGCGCTTCGAGGCGCGCGGTCAGAGTTGCGCGCTCAACCCGGACGGTCGCGCAGTGCTCACCGCAGCGGCGCTCCGTAACTCAAGCCAATTTCGCGACAGCATCAGCGCGGTCGGCTGCAATCTCAGCCGGGCCGCGACCGTGAGTGACGACTGCCGGCGGCGCGGCGCGCAGCTCGCCGGCATGCTTCTGCGCCATCACGAAAAACACCGCATGCCCGTAGCAGGTGGCAGCCATGCAGGCGAGCCACAGCGCGGCGCCGATCACCCGAATACGCCATCCATGCGGACGGCACAGGGCAGGGAGCAGGTGAGCGGCGACAACCAGCACGACGCCGACGGCGATCCACAGCGCGCGCTCTGCTACCCACCCGCCGCGCTGCCAGCCTGCGACGATGGATAGGCACGCAGCAGTAGCGGTCGCCGTGACTGCGAGTAATGCCGGTTGCGTTCTCATTGGCGAGCATCAAAAGTTCGGCGTGACGTCAATTGCGACTTCGCAGGCACCGGCCGCGCGTACCTCAACGATGTACGACTCGCTGACGGCAGGAAGAATGCTCAGCCCGTCCTCACCACCGCATTCGCCGTCCGGGTGAGTCACACAATCGACGTGATGCGGCGGGAACTTGCCCAGCTCCTCGATCAATTCGGCGACAGTCATGCCACACGCGCTGCAACGTTCATTGCATTCCGTGCGTCGACCAGCTTTGTGAGCGTCGGTGACTTGGAAGTGGCGATCTTGTACGCATCCGAGGCCGCCTTCTTCCATGCAACAGCCGTCTGATAACTGCCGGAGATGACTGCCGGAGGAATGCGACGCCTGTTGCGTCGGCATCCATGCGGTCAAGACGGGCAACCCGTTCACAGCGGCGCCCTCTCATACGGTGGAGCGGGATTTAGACCCGGCGGCCGCCCCAGCTTATACGCGAGTGGCCCCCATTTATGCGCTGGCGTTCCTGCTGGCGTTCGGGTGAGCGCAAGATAGGTGCGTATGGCGCGGGCGGCATGGCGAGGCGCGTGGTGTGGCATCCACTTGGTGGAGGAAGCAGATGAAAGACCGATACGAAAAGGCCCCAGTCGGAGCCTTCGAGCAAATGAAGTCGACGATTGAGGAAATCGAGGAGGACATCGGGGCGCTCGAAGAAGAGGGCCACCACGCATCGGCGGAGATGCGCCGAAAGGTTGAAAAGCTGCGAGTTCAGTTTGCGGCTTTGACCGGAGAGCGGGTCGACGACAGATGACGTGATTTGCGGGCGTGCGGCGCGGCTCGCAGGTGATCAGGATGACGTCGACGAGGGCAGGGCGGCTTTGATCCAGTCGAGCACTTCCGGGCGTGCCTCGGTGAAGTGATGCGCGGCGAACCAGGCGGCAAATTCATCGTGCCACAGCTCGAGGGCGTAATCAGTTAGGTCGAATTCATCATCCGGCGCGCCGTGCCCGTCCTCGTGCAAAAACGTGTAGACCACGCGCTCGCCGTTCCAGTAGGCGACGGCAAAGTCGGTCAGGTCGGCTGTCGTGCCGCGCGGCTTGTCGCGGAGCAGCTTGGCGAGTTCAGCGTCGGCGGATTCGTGAGTCATTTGCATGGCGATCTCCCCTATCACGAGCACGCGCGTTGGCGTACTGGTTCCATTGTCGGACGGGACGCCGCCGTACGCGAGTCTGCAAAAAGTCTGCAGGTCTGGGGGTGCGGGTGTGGACTGCAGTGCTGCAGTGCGGTGATCGCGTTGAAGGGCTGGAAGGTGATGAAAGATGGCGTGCAGGCGGCCAAACAGGCGCCGTTTGCAGAAAATCGGCCTGCTTAATATGTGAGCAGTCGTCCCGCGAAGCCCGGCAGGCCTAGGCCCTCGGTCGTGATTCCATACTATGCGCATGAATACCTATACATGCGCACAAAATGCCCCGTGAAGCACATCCAGACCGCACCAACGCCCTAATCGCGATCCGCGAGCACGTCGGACGCCTCGGCACGGTCGAGGGGTAACGAGCTGCGAGAAAGCTCTTTCCGAACATCGGGAAGCCGACTTGGGAAAGTTGGTGCCGGCTGGTTCGCCTTGGCGAGCGCACCGACGTCGAACAGCCGGCGGAGGCTGTCGCGGTCGTCACGCGTCCGCTCACGCCGGTTACGCCGATCGCGGCAGACGTCGCGAGCTGCGCGGGTTTGAATTCGATCATCGCATCGCTGAGATGGACCCGGCGGCCCGTGCGTTGATCGACTACGCGTGGCCGATTGATCCGGAGACGGGTCGACGAGGGCGTCTGAAAAATCCGCTGCTCTTGACGGCGGGGCACGCTGCACTCGCACAGACGGCCAGTTTGGTCGTCAAGCACCGGGAGGCCATCTTTAATCAGGCGAGGCTCGAGGAGCTGTACGAAGTCATCATCGATGAGGTCGGGAAGGCCGATCGCGGCGTGCAGCGCGCGGTCCTCGCGCGGCTACGCGAGCTGTCGGAGCGACGCGGGAATCCGGGTGCCCGTTTCGGGCTCGGCGTAGCGCCGGCAACAGAGACGGCCGACTTCTAGGCCGGCCTACTGCGAATCTGCGCCGGCGGCGCTCAACGGTCATCGACACAAGCCTCCGCCAAGCGGACACCAGTTTCTGAATCTACGGGGCAAACCTTGACGGTCCCTCAACATCCACGCCGTCACCGTGCCGACAGGTGTATGGCACGCCAGCGGCAGACATCGTTGTTCCAAATACGGCTCCATCACCGCCAGGCTGCGCACAGTTCATTCCGGAGCTTGTGCAATACCACGCGACGTTTGCGCCAGAGTTCCCTGGTCCTGGCATGCAACGGCCGGATTGGCACAGGTTGCTTTCGCGTGAAACGTCTGCCGTGGGTGGCCGTGCAGCGGCGCATCTTGCGCCGTTCGCGATTTTGGTCGGGGTTTGTACCTCTTGAGCGTTGGCGCTGAGGACAAAAACGACGCCCAAAGCGATCCAACCTATCCGATTGCGAGAAATAAAAAGTTGCATGGCCGTCTCCTTAATGTTCACAACAACGTTTTCCATGAACTCATTTGCGCCAGGGTCAACGAAGACGACGCCACCGCAAAATAAGTGTAGGTGGTCGCAATCGAGCTCATCTGTCCGTTATATGAACGCCTCCCGTTTGCGACGGTTTTTCGTGTGCTACGACTGCGACAGGATGGGTTGCAGCTCTATATTCGGGCTTATTGCAGCCTGATACGCTGCGGCCCACTATGAAATCCGCTGACCCGCACCTCATTTTTCGCCCGAGCTCGAAGCTCTTGGACAGATTCAGGTTTAGCGAGTCCCGGTCCGACCTGTCTTGTCATCACATACGATTGCCAGCGCAACCTTTCGACGTGTCATCCTGCAAACGTTGAACTTGTACAGAGTGATTGCCGGTCAGGCCGGCTTCACGCTCACGTGATCCTTGTCATACTGTCGGTCATACGCCAGGATCGCCCAGATCGTGCCGGCTATCTTGTTTGCCTGTGCCACGATTGCCACATTCAGTGGTCGCCGCTTCTGGATCTGCTCAAGCCACGGTCCTGGCTCTTTCGTATGGAAGAGCACACTACGCGCGCCGTGAATCAGCAACGTGCGCAGATAGATGTCGCCGCGCCTGCTGATGCCCAGCGACTGGACCTTGCCACCTGAACCGGTTTGCGCCGGTACCAAGCCGAGCCACGCTGCAAATTCGCGCCCGGATCTAAATGTTTTGGCGTCCCCCATCGTCGCGACTGCGGCCGTCGCTGTCAGCAGGCCGACACCCGGTATCGCCGCGATCGCCCTACATGCCAGCCATGCCTGTCGACGCCGTTCGATTTCAGCAATTTGCTTATCAAGATTCGTCAGACCGTTCCACTGTTCGCGCAGCGTGTCGATTAGGATCGTCGGCAGGCGATCGACCAACCTCTCCAGCACGTCTGGCATCGCCTTGTCGAGTGCACCCTGACCCTTGCCCATCACCTCGCCGTATTCCGTCAGCAATCCGCTCGACGTTGTGCCGGCGGATCCTGTGGAGGACGTAGACGAGCATACTGTCGACCCGCTCGAGGCCGTCCGCCGGCTGCTGGATGACGCGCGCGACGTCCCGGTGTGCATACCTTTGAAATCGAGGTGTGCTGCGAAGAAGCTTCGCCAACAGGCGCGGCGCGAGGTGCGGGTGTCGAGCGTGACGGTCAGCCTACTTCGCAACGTCGGCGCGCAGCCCGCACCGACGCCGCCCGCAATCCCAGTTGTCCGGCAATTCGACCCGCTGTTGTATGAGCGGTTTGGCAAACTCACTTTAACCCGGTCGCCCGTCAGGGCGGCGGTGGGGAGGCCCGCTAGATGATTTTCAATGCCGTGTCGGTGTGTCCAAAGCCGGGAGCAAACATAAGGAAAAGTGCAACCCCGCAGAAATCGTGCTCAAATGCCCAGTGTTTATGATCGTTCAGCGAAAACGCAAGTTGATTCTCCGACGCAGTTATGTCGAAGGCTGATGCTGCCGATTGGGTTTTGCGGTATCGGTGACGGTATCGTCGATACACACGCTGGCAGCAACCCCGTTCCCGCAAGGGTGCAGCCACTGGATTGACAATCGAGTGGGAGCAGATTTTTCGTCGGGAACCATTATTTGCTAGTTGATTGACTATTAAAGCCCTGTTTTTTACAGGACTTTATATTTTGGATTGTCGCTTGGAAGTTCTCGCATTCTGAGAATGTGGGAGGAACTCGTGGCGTTTCGGTTTGGTGCAACTGCACTTGGCGACGGATAATAGCGGCTACATCATTTTGAGCGCTATTTTTAGGATTCCACCATGGAAATTAAAGTCAACTTTCTCGATAAGCTACGTCTTGAAGCCAGGTTCGATGACTTCACGGTAGTGGCCGACCAGCCTATCCGTTATAAGGGCGATGGCTCGGCGCCGGGTCCCTTCGATTATTTTCTGGCCTCATCGGCCTTGTGTGCAGCTTACTTTGTGAAGTTGTACTGCGTAACTCGCAATATTCCTACCGAAAATATCCGCCTGTCGCAGAATAATATTGTTGATCCGGAAAACCGGTACCAACAGATTTTCAAGATTCAGGTTGAGTTGCCGTCGGATATCCTGGAAGCAGACCGCCGAGGTATTTTGCGCTCTATTGAGCGTTGTACGGTGAAAAAAGTGGTGCAAGCCGGACCCGAGTTTGTAATTGAAGAGGTAGATAACCTGGATGCCGATGCTCAGTCGTTGCTGACGTTGAAGCCGGCTTCTGACGCCAGCACCTATATTGCGGGCAAGGATCTGCCGTTGGAGCAAACCATCGCCAATATGTCAGGCAGTTTGGCGGGCTTGGGCATGAAGATTGAAATCGCTTCGTGGCGCAATATCGTTCCCAATGTGTGGTCGCTGCATATCCGCGATGCGCACTCGCCGATGTGTTTTACCAATGGCAAGGGAGCAACCAAAGAAAGCGCCTTGGCGTCGGCGTTGGGGGAGTTTATCGAGCGCCTGAATTGCAACCATTTCTATGGCGGCGCATTTTGGGGCGAAGACATCGCCAATGCGGCGTTTGTACATTACCCGAACGAGTGCTGGTTCAAGCCTGGCCCTGAGGATGCGCTGCCGGCTGAAATTCTGGATGCGTACTGCCTGCAAATTTATAATCCCGATGGCGAGTTGTATGGCTCGCATCTGTACGACACCAACTCCGGCAATGTGCAGCGCGGTATCTGTTCGCTGCCGTATGTGCGGCAGTCGGACGGCGAAGTGGTGTATTTTCCGTCCAACCTGATCGAAAACCTATTCGTCAGCAATGGCATGAGTGCCGGTAATACGCTGGCCGAAGCGCAGGTGCAATGTCTGTCCGAAATTTTCGAACGGGCGGTAAAACGTGAAATTCTGGAAGGTGAAATCGCATTGCCTGATGTGCCGCACGAAGTGCTGGCGAAATACCCTGGCATTCTGGCTGGGATTCAGGGGTTGGAAGAGCAGGGCTTCCCGGTGCTGGTAAAGGATGCGTCGCTGGGTGGGACCTGCCCGGTGATGTGCGTCACATTGATGAACCCGCGGACAGGCGGTGTCTTTGCCTCGTTCGGCGCGCACCCAAGCTTCGAGGTGGCGCTGGAACGGAGTCTTACGGAATTGCTACAGGGGCGCAGTTTTGAAGGCCTGAACGATTTACCTCAGCCCACCTTTGTCAGTAACGCCGTGACTGAATCAAATAACTTTGTTGAGCACTTCATTGATTCCAGCGGTGTAGTGTCGTGGCGCTTTTTCAGCGCCAAAGCGAATTTCGAGTTTGTTGAGTGGGATTTTTCTGGCCAGGGTGAAAACTCCAATGCCGAGGAAGCCTCAACGTTGTTCGGAATTCTCGAAGACATGGGCAAAGAGGTGTACATGGCGGTGTATGACCAACTGGGCGCCGTAGCCTGCCGGATTTTAGTGCCCGGTTATTCAGAAGTTTACCCGGTAGAAGATTTGATCTGGGATAACACAAACAAGGCGCTGTTGTTCCGCGCCGATATTTTGAACTTGCATCACCTGGACGATGCGGGCCTGGCAGCAATGCTTGGGCGGTTGGATAACAGTGAACTAGATGAGTACTCCGATATTGCCACTTTGATCGGCATCGAATTTGACGAGAATACGGACTGGGGGCAGCTAACAGTTCTCGAGTTGAAGCTGCTGATTCATCTCGCCCTGCAGCAATTTGAGGCGGCGCAAGAGCTGGTGGGAGCCTTCCTGCAGTACAACGACAACACGGTTGAGCGCGGATTGTTTTACCAGGCCTTGAATGTGGTGCTAGAGGTGCTGCTCAATGACGACCTGGAACTGGACGACTACACGGTCAACTTCCGTCGGATGTTTGGCAACGCTCGGATGGACGCGGTAATGGGGTCGGTAGACGGCAGCGTGCGGTTCTATGGTTTAACGCCAACGAGTATGAAACTGGAGGGTCTCGATAGGCACGACCGCTTGATCGACAGTTACAAAAAATTGCATAAGGCGCGGGCAAATGTGGCGGCTACAGCGCGTTAGGGTTTCGAGTCATGGCTGGATGCGATGATGCCGTTCTGAAATTGACCCGGTGGGGGTGCGGCTAAAATCTTGGACTGGTTTATGCTGCAATTCCGAGACTCTGCCTGTATTCGAGCGGGCTGAGCGAGCCGAGAGAGACCTTGATCCGCTTGGCGTTATACCAGCGGATGTAAGAGTCAACTACCTCAATGAATTGCTCAACGGTCGTATCCCGCCAGTCCCGGGAATAAAACAATTCTATCTTTAGTCGCCCGAAGAAGCCTTCGCAGGCCGCATTATCGGGCGAGCATCCTTTGCGTGACATCGAGCGAACCAGCCTGGCATCGCGCATCCGCGAAAGCCATCCTGGCCAGCGATAGTGCGCACCACGATCGGAGTGGACCACGGGCCGATTCGTGCTGCTGCCCACCGTTTCGATGGCTACGTCCAACATGGTATTCACAAGGTCGGCGTCTGGCCGCGTGCCGATTGTCCAACTGACAACAAGTCCATCGAAACAGTCGATCAACGGCGACAGATAGACCTTGCCAGCCGGGATCTGGAACTCGGTGATGTCGGTGAGCCACTTTTCATTCGGAGCTGCTGCCCGGAAGTCGCGATCGATAAGGTTCTCTGGCGCAGGGCTTATTTCTCCCAGATAGGAGCCGTAGCGACGTCGCTTGGCAGTGGCAGCGACCAGGCCTTCCTGCCTCATCAAACGCCGCACGACTTTCTCCGATAGGGATACCTGGTGCCTGACCAGCGCTGCGCGTATTCGACGATAGCCATAGCAACGGTGATTGAGCTCGAAGACGTCTGCGATGACGCGACGCGCGCCAGCATACTTGTCAGCGACAAGCAGACGCGCGCGGTGATAGAAGTAGGAACTGCGGGGAAGACCCAATACGGCGAACAGCTCTGTCAGCGCGTAGGTCTGTTTCAGGGCATCAACCAGCATCGTCTTCTCCCGGTTGCTCAGGAGTTGCGGACCGACGCCCAGTCCTTTCCTGAGAAACTCGATCTATTCAGATGGCTTTTCCTGAAGGACATAACCCATCGATTCGGCTCGTCGGCTGAGATTGTTCAGGACCCGTTGTCGGTAGCGCTCTTCGTAATATTCGGCGCCGGGATCAACGTACTCCATCCCGTAGCGCAACGTGTTGTAGAACAACACTGCTACCTTGCGAGCCGTCGCAGTGACAGCC
>NZ_VTUZ01000073.1 GCF_008369935.1 Paraburkholderia panacisoli
CGAACCGGCCGCGCCTGCGCCCGAACCGGCCGCGCCTGCGCCCGAACCGGCCGCGCCTGCGCCCGAACCGGCCGCGCCTGCGCCCGAACCGGCCGCGCCTGCGCCCGAACCGGCCGCGCCTGCGCCCGAACCGGCCGCGCCTGCGCCCGAACCGGCCGCGCCTGCGCCCGAACCGGCCGCGCCTGCACCCGAACCGGCCGCGCCTGCGCCTGAACCGGCCGCGCCCGCGCCCGCACCGCCGGCGCCCGAACCACCTGCGCCCGAACCGGCCGCGCCTGCACCCGAACCGGCCGCGCCTGCGCCTGAACCGGCCGCGCCTGCACCCAAACCGCCTGCGCCTGCAACCGAACCACCTCCCCCGTGACCGCCTGCAGGCTGTCCTTGAGCCAGCTTTAGTGAAGCAGAATTCGGAGAAGGTGCACCGCGGTGATCGAACGAAGCGGAAGACACGGGCGGGGCGAGTTCAGCACTGCCAATTGCAGCTCCCCGCGCAGGAGGTGACGATGATCTCGCGACATGATCGGACGAAGACGCTTGTTCCGTTGGCGATGTAGGTCGGGTGATCTCGGGCGCATGCCGCGCGATTGCTCTCACGTGCGGCGCCGCATGGCGGCGATTCTGTGTGACGGCATAGCTTGGTTGATCGGGCCCTCGTGTAACCGACTGCGGCGCACCAGAATCCGGAGTAGGTCCAGTGCGTTGATCGAGCGGAGCGGAAGACGCAGGCGGGGCGAGCTCAGCACTGGCAACCGCGGTTCCGCCAGCGGGAGGCGACGATGGTAGCGCGACATGACCGGACCAAGACGTGTGCGGCGCTGGCGACGTGGGTCCGATGATCCCGAGCGCCTGATCATCGTCGAACCAATCGCCATGCGCGACGATACCCAAGACCCCGGCAGCCAATGCGCTTGCCGACGCAACCCACAGCGCGAGGCGTCTGCCCCGCGAAGGCGGTGCGGTCTTGATGTCCGCATCCGGGCTACCTGCACCCGAATGCGTAAGCTTGGCCTGTCTGAACATTCCAACACGCTTCCGAAAGTTTCGTCTTATCCTTCCATTCACTACGTTCATGTGCCGTCCGCTTGCGGAGTGCTCATCGAAATGAGCCGCGGTTCGGCGTGTTCGCCCTGGTTCCGCCACGGCAATGCGAGCGGTGTACCAAGTTTTCTATCGTAAGCCCGTGAGTATGAAAACGCCCGCCATCTTCGTGGCCGATCCTGACGGGTGGCCGGAATCCTCCGGCGTGCTTTTCCACGATGACTCCACAGTCGGTGACGACCCGGCGTAGGTGGCGCATTCCCTGCGCCTGATAGGCCGAACCCCAATGGAATTGTGAGATCGTGGACATAGCATGGGCATACACGATCCAACAGGATCCGCGCCAAGCGAGGCGCGGATCGAACTGGGAAAAGATGGAAGAGAATGATCTATTTGTGAACCTACTCAACCTTGACGCGGAAATAAGGCAAATCCGGGGATGGCTTGCGAGTGACAGGGCGATAGCGAATAACCCCCTTCCAATATCGGCTGAGGAGTGCACTTGACCTAAACCGTCGACGTGCTAGCAGGTGGGTTGGCCGATGGCGTGAACGTGTAGTGACACCAATTCAAACGCCCGCATTCGTGGAGAACGCTTAGGCCCTAAGCCGCCGGTCCGAGAATGGCCGCTTCACCTCGGGAAGCGCCGCCGCTGCATGGTTATCCCAGAAGTCCGCTTCGGGTCGAAAGTGTCAGCTCGCGGATGCAGGAAGCTGCCGTCCAGCTGCTTGATGCCGTCACCGTCGGCAGTCCCTCCATTGCTGACGTGCGACCAAGGACAGCCCAATGTCGGCTTTGGCCGATATGCTCTCATCGAGAGTATCCGGCAGGTTACGGAGTGACCCGGTCATTGAGCCACCGATAGCCGCCGTGAAGCCTCCGTTCATGCTTGACCGGAAACGCGTAGCGGAGAAAGGGATGCATCCGAGATTGACTCGACTGCATTTTGTCGGGCTGCCGTCTGTAACGGTTCGACCTCGACAGTTTCACGAGACAGCCCCTTGAAGCTCACGAGAACAGCATGATAGAAAAGTGAGTCTCACTGCGTTCCATCGGTTGCCACTGACACCACAGCGCCCATCACAGTAGTCATCGACAATATTAGAACGAAGGGCGGACTACTGATAGCGAGTAACGACCCAAATCCATCCCGGTTATCCGATGCGGCAGCAGCGCATTCTGTTTAGCATAACTTATTGAAGCCTGCTCCCGATCGCTGGAATCTGAATATCGGCAAGTCATCTTTTCTTGAGCTAGTTGTACCCTAACGTCATCATTCATCGCCAGCAGCGTCGACTGAACGAACGAAGACACAGCGACGATGAACTGAACGAGTTTCATAAATTTTCTCCAGGGAGTGTTTCGCGCGCAGCCTTTAGCGGCCTCGGTTGATGCACTCTAGAACGGCAACCGCTCAGATGTGGTCACAAACAGAGCAATTCATTGTTGTCGGTTTATGCATTTCCGTTAAACATTGAAGCGAGGCTCGGGTATTGAAACAGCGACGACATCCTCGGGCAAAGAAGCCGAGTGTGCTGCGATTGCCGCGGTCGGTCGCGCATGAGATGGCGGGTGGCGCGCGGGCCGGCGTGTTGCCACACTCCTTTTGCCTCCGACGAATGCGGAGCATTGAGCGCTCGCACGCAATTGGGGCGCCAGTCGACAAGCTGATGGTCGAAAGAACTTCCATACCACTGGTCCGATGCAGGTGAGAGCGCGTTGCGCCAATACGCGTCGCGCCTACCTACGATTTCCCCTTCCATAAATCGCTTCATCCGGTCACGAAGCGTAAGCGCTCTGCCCGTATGCGGCATCAGGGCGGAGGCACGAGACCACATCGAAAATAGCCAGTTCTTGTGTCAAGCAGGGAACGGGAGCGACGCATTTAACGGCGGGGAAGGCGGCCCCCTCCTTGCGCTCTTCGGCAACCAGATCCATCAATGCTCGCTCACTATAGCGTCGGTGGAAGCGTATTTTTTCTGTAGCGTGTGAACGCCAACACCGACCCGGTCGACAGCCGGTTCAGGCAGCAACAGATGGACACGTTCGCCGCGCGACGGTGCACGCCGACGGTCCGATCCCCTCCCGAAGTCTCAGCACCGCCAGCGCTTCCGCGCCGCTCATCACGCCGCAGCTTTCACCATCTCCTCGATGACCTTCTTCGCGTCGCCGAACACCATCATCGTCTTGTCCAAGTAGAACAAGTCGTTGTCGAGCCCCGCGTAGCCAGCCGCCATCGACCGTTTGTTGACGATGATCGTACGTGCCTTGTACGCCTCGATGATCGGCATGCCCGCGATCGGCGACTTCGGGTCGTTCTTCGCCGCCGGGTTCACCACGTCATTCGCGCCCAAAACGAGCACCACGTCGGTCTGGCCGAACTCGTTATTGATGTCCTCCATCTCGAACACGAGGTCATAGGGCACTTCGGCTTCCGCGAGCAGCACGTTCATGTGCCCCGGCATGCGGCCCGCCACCGGATGGATCGCGTAGCGCACGTCCACGCCCTTCTCCACGAGTTTGTCGGTCAGTTCCTTGAGCGCGTGCTGGGCCCGAGCCACGGCAAGACCGTACCCCGGCACGATCACCACCGATTCCGCGTTGCCGAGCATGAACGCGGCGTCCTCGGCCGAGCCCGACTTCACGGGCCGCTGCTCCAGCGTGCCACCCGCTGCCGCGCCACCGCTTTCAGCACCGAAACCGCCCAGCAGCACGTTGAAGAACGAGCGGTTCATCGCGTGACACATGATGTACGAAAGGATCGCACCCGACGAACCCACCAGCGATCCGGCAATGATCAGCATCGCGTTGTTCAGCGAGAAGCCGATGCCCGCCGCCGCCCAGCCCGAGTACGAGTTCAGCATCGACACGACGACGGGCATGTCCGCGCCGCCGATCGGGATGATGATCAGCACGCCCAGCGCAAACGCGATCAACGTCATGATGATGAACGGCAGCCACGATTGCGTGATGTAGAACACGACGCCGGAGCCGATCATGCACAGTGCCAGCACCAGGTTGATCAGATGCTGCCCCCCGTAGACCACAGGTGCGCCCTGGAAGAGCCGCAACCTGTACTTCCCGGAGAGCTTGCCGAAGGCGATCACCGAGCCGCTGAAGGTGATCGCGCCCACGAACGTGCCGATGAAGAGTTCGACACGATTGCCGTACGGAATGAAGCCCGGATACGGCGCATCCACGGCAATGAGGCCGAATGCGGCCGGCTCCGATACCACCGCATACGCGATGCACACCGCCGCCAGACCGATCAACGAGTGCATCGCTGCGACCAGCTCAGGCATCCTGGTCATCTCGACGCGCATGGCGACATAGGCACCGAGGCCGCCGCCGATCACGAGCGCGCCCAAAAGCAGCCCGAGACCCAGCCCGAGATTCGAGCCAAACTGGGCGGACTCCTTGACGATCAGCGCCAACGTAGTCAGGATCGCAATCACCATGCCGATTATGCCGAACACGTTGCCGGCGCGCGCACTCTTTGGGTTCGACAGGCCTTTGAGCGCCTGGATAAAGCAGATCGAAGCCACCAGATAAAGTAATGTAACAACGCTCATGCTCATTTATGCGCCCTCCTTCACGGCAGCCTTCTTCGGTTCCTTCTTGCGGAACATCTCGAGCATGCGGCGCGTGACGAGGAACCCGCCGGACACGTTGACGGCCGCGAGCAACACGGCGAACGTGCCGAAGAACTTGCCCGAACTGCCGATGGTCAGGCCAGTGGCGAGCATCGCACCGACAATCACGATCGCCGAGATCGCATTGGTCACGGCCATCAGCGGCGTGTGCAACGCCGGCGTGACATTCCAGACAACGTGATAGCCGACGTACACCGCAAGCACGAAGATGATTAGATCAATGACGGTATGGTTGACGATTTCCAACGCCGTTCTCCTTTATCGTTCTACCTCGCACGCGACTTCGCTATCACGTGTAAGGAGTGTCGCTGCGACGATTTCGTCGGCCTTATCGAGGTGCAACTCGCCTTCTTTCGTGACAATCAGCTTCAGGAAGTCGAGCAGGTTGCGCGCATAGAGCGCCGACGCGTCGGCGGGCACCATTGATGCCAGGTTCGAGTAGCCAACAATCGTCACGCCGTGCCTGATGACTATCTTGTCGGCTTCCGTCAGCGGACAGTTGCCGCCGCGCCGCCCTGTGGCCGGATCGGCGACGGGTCCGCGCCCTGCCGCGAGGTCAATCACCACGGAGCCTGGCTTCATCGCATGCACGGTTTCGACGGGCAGCAGTGTGGGCGCGTCGCGGCCCGGGATCAGTGCGGTCGAAATCACGATGTCGGCCTGCTTCGCGCGCTCGTGCACGAGTGCGGACTGGCGCGTGAGCCAGGACGGTGGCATCGGCCGCGCGTAGCCGCCCATGCCCACCGCCGCGTCGCGTTCCTCCTGCGTTTCGTAAGGCACGTCGAGGAACTTCGCGCCGAGCGATTCGATCTGCTCCTTTACAGCCGGACGCACGTCAGATGCCTCGATCACGGCACCGAGGCGCTTGGCCGTCGCGATTGCCTGCAGGCCCGCGACGCCCGCGCCGAGAATGAGCACGCGCGCGGCCTTGACCGTTCCGGCGGGGGTCATCAGCATCGGCATGAAGCGCGGATAGAGGTTCGAAGCCAGCAGCACCGCCTTGTAGCCGGCAATGTTGGCCTGCGAGGACAGCACATCGAGGCTCTGCGCTCGTGTGGTGCGCGGTGCAGCCTCGAGCGCGAAAGCTGTCACGCCCGCTTCGGCGAGCTTCTGCGCGTTTTCCTCATTGAATGGATCGAGCATGCCGACCAGCACCGCGCCGCGCTTCATGAGTGGCAGCTCGCTTACCGTCGGCGACTGGACCTTCAGCACAAGATCCGCGCCGAAGGCCATCTCCGCGTCGGCGAGTTCCGCGCCCACCGCCTGGTACGCCTCGTCGGAAAAGCTTGCGGCCGCGCCGGCGCCGCTCTGGACCGTGACGCGATGACCCTGCGAGACGTACTTCTTGACCGTCTCCGGCGTCGCGCCCACGCGCGTTTCGTTTGCCCGTGTTTCCGCGGGAATTCCGATGTGCATGTTAAATGTAGTCCGTTAGATTAACGAAACAAGTGAGAATTGAATTAACGCATATGCTCGCACTCCCCCGGTGTTCTAATGACCCGGTACGGTTCCCGTGTACGGCATCGTGAGATCCATCTTCAACGCCTCGGAGCGGCCTGCCGGCGGCGCAAGCTTCTTCTCTTCGAGAGGCGCTTATGTGCGCTTGCGCCGCCCCGCCAGACCAGGGCCTCGTTCAACCCGTCGACACTGCCCTCTAACTCCCGATACGCACGTTTTATATGTGGTCCTAAATACGTATCAAAGAGGCCGACACCTTCGGTCAAGATCCCGGCCTGAGTGCTGAAGCCGTTCATCAACGGCATTCGCATGCCCGTTCTGATTTCTCCTTGACCGCCCCGGCCTGTCTAGCGACCGCTCCGCAAATCCGCGACCCTGGCGAGCGCCGCCTCCGCCGTTGCCTCGATTTCCCCTACGATCTCTGCTACCGACTTCACATCGTGTATCAGTTCAACCGTGGCACCGGCATACAGCGGACTTGCCTCCCAATCTCCCTCCATCGCGTCCCACGCCGCCGCGACGTCATAGCGATAGAGTGGCTTTCCATTCGGAAAGCGCGATATGGCCTCGCCTTCCCCGGGTCGCTGGCCGCTCGCTGGACGACCGGCTTCCTCCCATCTGGTGAACGTCGAATTGCGTATCACCTGATGCGGAGACTCCTGCCACCCCGCATCGAAGAGCCGGGTCTCGACAAGGTCCGTCGCGCGCGCTGCAACAACCCGCTCCTTGTAACCGCGATGGTTGGCCGATTCCCTACTCGCCACAAAACGCGTTCCCATCCAGACTCCGCAAGCACCCAGCGCCATCGCAGCAACCAGGCCCCGCCCCTCTGCAATACCGCCCGCCGCTACCACAGGCACCCCCCTGGCGGCGTCAACGATAGAAGGCAGCAGCGACATCGTCGGCGCGCTTCCTACCAGATGACCGCCGGATTCCCGTCCCTGCGACACGATAAAGTCGACGCCAATATCCTTTGCCCGCGCCGCCTCTTCGGGGGTGCCCACGGTCCAGAACACAAGCCCGCCCGCATCCTTGATGATACGGACATAGGGCTCGAGATCTCCCTGCCACATCGAGAATACGCGCACCCCCGCTTCCAATGCGGCCGCCAGCCTCTTGCGCTGGTCGACGACCAACGTCAGATTTGCACCAAACCGACCGTTCGTGGCACGACTCATCTTTGCAAGCTCGCCGCTTACCGTCTCTTCCGGCATATGCATCAGCGCAGTAAAGCCGAAGCTGCCACTCGCGGCTACCGCTGCGAGAAATTCCGCGCTCGTGCCTCGCCCGAGAGGACCCGCCAAAACCGGCACCCGCAAATCGAGTGCTTTGGTCAACGCTGTTTCAAAAGGCATATCAGTTATTCTCCGCGCCCGCTTCGGGCGCTCATCGAGTCCATGGGCTCGCCTCAGCTTTTCGCGGACGCCAGCTGTGCAGAGGCTACAAAGATCCTGCCATCGGCCACCGTGACCTCGTAGGTTTCAATGTCCCCGTTTGCCAGCGCCGACAACGCCTTTCCCGTGGTGACATCGAATTGCGCACCATGGAGCGGACATTCGACCACCGGGCCCTCCAGCCAGCCGTCCGAGAGATACGCCAACGCGTGCGAACAGACATCACTGGTCGCATACACCTTGCCGTCCACGTTAGAGAGCAGAACCCGCGTGGCTCCCAGGAACACACATTTCATGTCGCCTGGCTTCAACTCCGCGACGCCACAAACATCCTCACCTTTGTCCATGCTTCACCTTTTCCATCTGATTTCACCTGACGCAACCGGGTTGGATCAACGTGTCCCCGTCTGCATTGACTGCAAGATAAACCTTTTCCCTGACCAGATAACTACCCTCAATCTTGATAGACCTTCAGGCAATTCGAAAAAATCGCGAACGTGCTGGAAGCATTTTGTGACCCATCAGTAAAATCTTTATTTCGCATATCCAAATATCTGTCACACTATCCGCGCAATCCTTCGCAATCTGGAGGAAGTGCGCGCCGAGACGCAGCAGTCCGTGCCGCATATGCACAAGCCAAGGCGCGCTATCCCCGGCGTTGATCACGAGCGACGCGCGATTGGAAATTGGAGGATGAAGTCCGGCTGAATCGCGAGCGGGCACAGCCGGAAAAGTTTAAGCAATTCGCCTGATGCGACGCGACAATTGCGTTGACCGACGCCAGCCTCGCGCTCCAGCATTAGAGTGAGTTTCAACTGCGACTTGATAATTGGTGGAACGCATGGATCGGCTGGCCAGTCTCACTGCCTTTGTCCGCGTCGTCGAGAGCGGCGGCTTTACCGCGGCGGCGCGCCGCCTCGACCTGTCGACGACGACGATCAGCAACCACGTTCAGGCGCTCGAAGACGGTCTTGGCGTCCGTCTGTTGAATCGCACCACACGCCGTGTGGGTCTAACCGAGATCGGCCGCGAGTATTACGAGCGCTGCTCACAAATATTGCAGGATCTGGCAGAAGCGGAAGAGATTACCAGTGCGTTTCAGGTGACGCCACGCGGCCGCCTTCGCCTGCGTTGCCACCAGGCACTGGAGCGGTTCATCGCGCCGGTCGCTACCCGCTTCTCGCGCGATTACCCCGAAGTCTCGCTGGATTTCCAGACAGACACCATGATCGACCCCGTCGACCCCGTACGGGAGGGATTCGACCTGTCGATCATGCCGGCATCACCTCCCGACTCGATCCTCATCAGACGGACCCTGGCGAAATGGCACTACCTGTTGTGCTGTGCGCCCGCCTACCTCGAATCGCATTCCACGCCCCACAGCCCGGCCGACCTGGCTAACCATAACTGCCTGCTTTACGCCCATGCGGTCTACCGCGACGAGTTTCATTTCGTCGATCCTGCCGGCAATGCAACGAACACTCGCGTGTCGGGTAACCTGGTCACCGCCAGCATTACCGTCATGCGCGAGGCTGCCACTGCCGGACTCGGATTGTGTCTGTGCCCCCCGTTTGTCGTTTCTGATCTTCTCGCCTCCGGCATGCTGGTGCCGCTGCTGCCCGACTACCGGACACAGGAGCTGGAGGTCGTCGCGCTCTATCCTCAACGGCGGCAGTTAAGCACCAAGGTGCGACTGCTTCTCGATATGCTGGTCGAGCGCTTCGTCGACGAACAGCGCTGGCTTGATGCCATGCCTGATCGGTAAAACGGGAGTAGTCGCTTTCTCCACGATCCCGTCAAGCCGCTCAGCGGCCTGCGGAAGGTGTCCTGGCTCGGCTAGCCAAGCCGGGACGCCGGCGAGCTTCCACCCGAGATCAATCGCATCCTGCAGGCCGACTTAAGCCTGCGCGGCAACCAGACGGTGAATGGTCGGTCTGGCTTCTAGCGCCGGCGCATGTCACGGGCATCGGCATCGAGCATTTGCTCGGCCGCACCGCCTGCGAGCCCCTTGTAGTAGACGTGAACGCCGATGGCAAGCGAATCGTTGCGGATCTCGTGAAGCACCCGCCACGCTTTTATGGGGTTGCGAAACAACACATAGTGCGCTTTTTCAGCAACGAGGCGAGCGACCTGATGCATGCTGTGGCGGTTCAGCGCCTCAACTAGCGAGTCGAGGCTCGCGTGCGTGCGCGCGTCCGTACGGGGGTACAACATATGCAGCACGGCGACGGTCTGTGGGGCCAGCGCCGCAGACAAGCCCGTCACGATGTCCTTGTGCGTGATGGATGTGGCTACGCGCTCGGCTCCATCGACGGAGTCCACAAAGAGCATTTCAATGTCGAATGTCATGCAAGTGTTTCCTATGCTTCACAAGGTAGACGAAACGCAATCTTCGGCATCGTTAGCGGACGTACCGACCAGGCCATGAACCATCCAGAATCCGCATCGACGTCAATGTGTGCCCTCCGAAGAGCCATTCATTGCCATTCCTCATTTGATGCATTTCCGGATCACGGCGCTTCGACGGCCTGCTATGTCTGCGAAGACTGCCGGGCCGCATAAATCGGTGTTTCCCTAAAAGGTGATCACGCTCGATCCCTTGGTTTGCCTGCTTTCGATATCTTTGTGAGCCCGGACGATTTCGTTGAAATGGTAGCTTTGCCCAATCGACACTTTTAGGCCGGCGCGTATCCTTTCGAAGAAAGCCGTCGAATAGCGCAACAGATCTGGTCTGGTCCGCGTGTAGTGAATAAAGCGAGGCCGTGTCATATAGAGTGAGCCGAACTTGGCCAGGTCACCGACGGGAACGGGCGGCGGCTCTCCGGATGCTGAACCAAAGCTTACAAGCGTGCCTCGAAATGCGAGACTGTTAAGCGAAGCTTCAAAAGTATCCGCACCCACAGAATCGTAAGCCACATCGACGCCACGCTCAGAGGTTATTGCACGCACACGCTCTGCGACGTTCTCGGCTGTGGAAACGATAACGTGGTCGCAACCATGTGCGAGAGCATGGGAGACCTTCCCCTGACTCCCTACTGTGCCAATGACGGTGGCGCCGAGCGACTTTGCCCACTGACAAAGAATCGTCCCCACCCCACCAGCAGCAGCATAAACAAGCACGAGATGTCCGCGCGCGACCGCAAAAACATCGCCGATCAGGAATGCGGCTGTAATTCCGTGCTGGAGAGCCGCGGCTGCGACCGTTGGCTCGATGTCGGGGGGAAGTTTCACTAGTCGGTCAGCCTCAACGATCCGCTGTTCTGCATAGCTGCCCGGCGGAACGCCCGCATAAGTGACAAGATCGCCGACGGCCAATTCTGCACTTTCCGATCGTATCTCTCGAATAACCCCGCAACCAGCAACCCCAAGACCGGTCGGCAAGGGCAATGGATAGTGCCCCTGTCGGTGACTTATATCGAGGTAGTTTAGTCCGACCGCGATATGATCGACCCGTGCCTCCCCGGCCTTGAGCTGGGCGATTTCTTCTTCGTGGATCTGCATGACTTCGGCATCGCCGAAGCTTTCAATCTTGACGACTTTTGGCATGGTATACGCCCCTGGCAGGCAATTGAATTTGAGTCACGTATAAACGGAGTTTGACCGACAGGCGTTATGGCTTGGCAAGCACAATTCAATCACAGAGGATTACTTATGTTCAACCTGCGCGGCGCCCGTCAATCCATTGTGGGTCCGGCATCAAACTACCCCTGCAGAATAGCCGTCTGGGCGGATCAGCACGGCCGCGGCACCTTCGAAGAATCCATGGGGACGCTCGGAGCTGCATACCTGGACGACCGCCTCTTGTGGCAGTGCATCGGCGAGCGGAACCATCGCACCCGTTCCGAACGACAGATGGAGCCACCTGCCTGAAGCAAGCAGTTCGTACACGGAAACTTCCGACCCATCTGCCCGACGAACTCTACGATCGGGCGCGCGAATGCCGGCGCCCGCAGAGCAAGGCGCATCGGAGAAGGCACGCATCGCTCCCACATCCTCGTAGCCGACGCTAAAACCAGAGATCTGTCCGGCGACCTTCTCGTTAACCTCCGGAAACGCCAGGCAATCAGAGACCATCTTGCGAAGGCCCAAACCGCCGCGGCTGAACGACGTCATCAGCACGTTTTGCGTCAGGGTGCTGTCGTTGAGCTGTTTGCCGATCGGACGGCGCTCCGCCTCGTAGCTGTCGAGCAGCGCTTCATCGGCCTCGCCCTTGATAACAGCGGCGAGCTTCCACCCCAGATTAAACGCATCCTGCAGGCCGACATTCAACCCCTGCCCACCAAATGGAGCGTGGATGTGCGAGGAGTCGCCGGCCAGGAATATCCGGCCACTTCGATAACTGTCGGCGAGTCGGGTTTCGTTTGAGAAGCGCGAAAGCCAGAACGGGTCGCGCATATTGAAGTCGGCACCGAGGATCTTTCGCGTCATGCCGCTCAGTTCCTCCAACGTCGGCGGCTGCCTGAGCAGGGCAGGATCGCTTTCGTCGGGTGTCGTCACAACGATGCGGCGCCGACCGTCTTCGCCAGGCGGCGCAATCAGGAGGCCGCCGTTCTCGTTGTACTCCGTGATCATCAGTTTGCTATCCGGCAGGTCCAGCCTGACATCGCCCAACAGCCACGAGTGCGACGCCTCGTGTCCCGAGAATCCGATGCCCGCCTGTTGACGCGTGAGACTGCGTGCACCGTCGCAGCCGACGAGGTAGCGGCCACGTAGCTGGAACGGCCCCTTGTCCGTTATGCCTTCAACCGTGACTCCCGAGTGATCCTGCCTGATCGTTTCGGCCTGATGCCCAGCGTGGTATTCGACGCCAAGCTCCATCGCGCGCTCCCTGATCAGTTTCTCGGTCGTCGCTTGGGGAATCCTGAGCGTCTGGGGGAACCGACTGTCGAGGCGCGAGTAGTCGAGTTGTGTGTCGAGCATCCCATAGTGCCAGGAAGGCTGCCACTTCCCGCACGCGAGAAACCTGTTGGCCAGACCTCGCAGGTCGAACATCTCCAATGTGCGGCTGTGCATCGTCCCCGCGCGCGATTGAGGGACTCCTTCTTCGCGGCGCTCGATTACTGCCACATTCAGGTCGGCCAGTCGCAGCTCGCAGGCCAGCCAAAGACCGACTGGTCCGCCGCCGACCACCACGACATCGAAGAATTCTTCCATCTCTCAAGCCCCCTTATCATTGATCGATTGCATCGCCAGATTTGCTCTCCTCGCCAGCGATACGACCTGTTACTCGACGGTGGGCGACGCGACCTCTTGCTTACGGTCTTCCTCGCCCGATCCGTCATGAGTGGGTTGTCTTCGTGCTGCCTGTACAGGCGCCGAATTTCTACATTCGCTATCCAGCCAGCGTGTAGGCCGTCTTGACTGTCGTGTAGTGCTCCCTGGCGTACGTCCCTTGCTCACGAGAGCCATAACTCGAGCCCTTCCGACCACCGAACGGCACGTGATAGTCGACACCCGCTGTTGGCAGGTTGACCATCAACATGCCTGCCTCGCTGTTGCGCTTGAAATGCGTCGCATACTTCAGCGAGGTCGTGCAGATACCAGCGGAAAGGCCGAACTCGGTGTCGTTGGCCACCGCGAGCGCTTCGTCGTAGTCCCTGACGCGCACGATATTGGCGACCGGGCCGAAGACCTCCTCGCGCGAGATCCGCATTGCATTAGTCGTTTCGGTGAAGAGCGCCGGCTGGAGATAGAAGCCGGGCGTCGCACGCTTCAAAAGGTCGCCACCGAAGACCAGCTTGCCGCCCTCGTCCTTGGCGATCTGGATGTATTTGAGGTTCTGGTCAAGCTGGCTCTGGTCGACCACCGGGCCCATCTGCGTGCCTTGCTTCAGCGCATCGTCGACGACGAGGCCCTTCAGCCGCTCGATGCAGGCCTCGACGAAGCGATCATGAATGCCGGCCTGGACGATCAGGCGCGAAGACGCCGTGCAGCGCTGACCGGTGGAGAAGAAGGCACCGTTGACGGCAACTTCGACCGCCGTGTTGAGGTCCGCATCGTCAAGTACGACAAGCGGATTCTTGCCCCCCATCTCGAGTTGGACCTTTTTCATCGGGTTCGAGGCGATGCAGGTGGCCGCGACCTTGCGACCGGTCGCGACCGAGCCGGTAAAGGAGATCGCATGTACGTCCTTGTGTTCGAGCAGCGCCTGGCCAACCACCGAACCGCGGCCCATGACAAGATTGAGCACGCCCTTGGGCAGGCCGGCGCGTTGGATAATGTCGACGAGAGCCCACGCCGAGCCCGGGACAAGGTCGGCCGGCTTGATGACGACGCAGTTGCCCCAGGCAAGAGCCGGCGCGATCTTCCACGCCGGGATTGCAATCGGGAAGTTCCAGGGCGTGATCATCCCGACGATCCCCACCGGCTCGCGGGTAATCTCGACACCGACACCCGCGCGCACGGAAGGAATTGCCTCACCACCCGTACGCAGGCATTCGCCGGCGACGAACGCGAAGATCTGCCCGGCACGGACCACCTCCCCGATGCCTTCGGCGAGTGTCTTGCCTTCCTCGCGCGAGAGAAGCCGACCGAGTTCGTCCTTGCGGGCGAGAATCTCGTCAGAGGCCTTTCTCAGGATGTCGAAGCGCTCCTGTGGCGTTGTGCGGCTCCATGCCGGGAGGGCGGCCTTAGCCGCCGCCACCGCATGATTAACCTCCGTCGCGGAACCCTGGGCATACTCGCCGACAACATCGTTCGTATCGGATGGGTTGATGTTGCGAGAGATATTCGCCCCTTCAACGAATTCTCCGGCGATAAGATTGGAATAAAGTCGCGACATTTTTCTCGATCCTTCTTCTGTTGAGACACAGCGTTGATAAGCATGACCAAAATATGATCACGCTCGATCCCCTGATCTCCCTGCTTTCTGCATCGTGCCGAGCCCCCGGGATCTATCGTTCGGTTCGGTCGTTTCTCTCTGACTCGGCCAACTGAGCGATGATCTCTGCGCCGCGGTTTGCGCACGGGATCCCGCCATAGAGATAAGCCAGACTAACGACGGCTTGCATCTCTTCCCAGGTGGCGCCAGCCCGGCGTGCCGCGCGGGCATGCAACATGGCTGCGTCGAGCAGCCTGGAGAGCAGCATGCCAAACACCATGAGCTGCGAAGTTTTCGTATCGAAACACGCCGGATACAACGCGCGATGGCGAAGCTCCTCCTGGAGACCCAGCAGTTCAGGATCGAGCGCGCCCGTCACGGCCAGTCGGGCAGCAATGCGTGGCGGCACGAAGCCGACGAGGTCCTTGTAGGCCTGCTCGCGTTCAGCGAGAGGCGTTTGTGTATCTGCGTACGGGCCGATTTCGCTTCTAACCGCATCCATATCCAGGTTGACGTGTGCCATCAATAGAGTCCTTACATTTCGAACTTGGTTGTTTTCAGCTTGCCGATGATCGGACCCGCGCACTTGGTCATCGCGAAGCAAAACCTTGCCCGGGACTGTCGGCCCAGGCAGGGTAAAAATCCTTCTGAAAGGCAATGCCGGCTTCGAGATGCCGGCGGCGCTTCGCTTCAGGGCAGCAGCACCAGCGAGCCGGTCGTCTTGCGGGACTCCATCGCACGATGCGCCTCCGCAGCGTCCTTGAGCGGGAAGCGCTGGTTGATGTGAACCTTCACTGCCCCCGACTGCACGACATCGAACACCTCCTGCGCACCCTCCTCGACCGCGGCGCGGGTCGGCAGGTAGGCATTCTGCGTAGGGCGGGTCAGGAACAGCGAGCCCTTCTTGTCAAGAATGCTGATGTCGAGCGGCGGCACCGGGCCGGAGGACTGGCCGAACAGCACCATCAGGCCGCGCGGCCTGAGGCAGTCGAGCGAGCCCATGAAGGTATCCTTGCCGATCGAGTCATAGACGACGGGCACGCCAACGCCCCCCGTGATCTCCTTCACCGCCTTGACGAAGTCGTCCTTGCCGTGCACCAGCGCATGGTCGCAGCCGTGCGCCTCCACGAGCTTCGCCTTTTCCTCGGTCGACACGGTGCCGATGACGGTTGCGCCCAGATGTTTGGCCCACTGGCACAGCACAAGGCCGACGCCGCCCGCGGCGGCATGCACGAGGATCGTGTCGCCCTTGCCGACCCGGTAGGTCTGGCGGCACAGGAACTGGGCGGTCATGCCCTTCTGCATCATCGCCGCACCGACCTCGTCGCTGATGCCGTCGGGGAGTTTGACCAGACGATCGGCCGGCACGAGCCGGACCTGGGCGTAGGCGCCTTGCACGCCGCTATACACGACACGGTCGCCCGGCTTCAGCGAAGTGACCTCAGGCCCGATTGCATCGACTACGCCGACGGCTTCGCGCCCCGGAATGAAGGGCAGCGGCAGCGGGTACAGGCCGCTGCGGAAGTAGATGTCGATGAAGTTCACGCCGACTGCCGTCTGGCGAAGGCGCACTTGTCCCGGTCCGGGATCGCCCACTGAAATTTCATCCCAGACAAGCTTTTCGGGCCCACCGGTCTCGCGAATGCGGATGGCATGGTGCATCAGTCGTCTCCTTCAGTTGGATAAGTCTTGCAAATTGGATAGTGTCGGCATCTGCGGCCGTTCGGACAGCGCCAGCAGGCAGTGAATTCGAACAGCTCGTTTTCGCTTCATTCAGCGGTGCAGCCAGGAACGCCTTCCGCGGCATAGATGTGGCAGGTGGCGTATATCACCGCACGGCTGCCCTCGCCTTCAAAGCTGGCGAAGCCGTTGACGGTCTGGTCCACGAATGCATTCTTCGCAATACATTCTGCATGCTGAATTAAGTGGTTTACTTTCGGTGACTCGCGCATCACGTTTAGGTTCACCCCTAATGACGTCTTCTCCCCGTGATTGCTGTAGCGTTATCAAAGTAGGGGTAACGATATCCTTGACGGGCGCCGGAATAAACATCTCACGGCTGGAAAGTCTCTCAGGCGCCGCCGGATAATCACCGCCTGCTTCGTCTGCGGTCCATCAAGCACGTCCTTGACGGTGGGCTTAACTCAACCCTATCTCTGTTACGTGCTTCCGGAAGGCCTTACGTTCGCAAAGCAAGTCGTACCATCGTTGCACATTGCCGTAGTGAGGGCGTTCCACAGGCAGCGTTAGCCAACGGTATGCCAACGGCCCTACCGCGATATCGGCAATCGAAAAGGACGCGCCTCCCAGATATTTCGATCGCTCCAGAAACCGATCGAGCAAACGGAACAATTCCGCATTTCGGTCGCGGGATTCATCAATTGCCTCCTGGCGACGCTGATCGGCCGGCGTTCGGATAATCCTCATAAAGAGATCCCGGTTCGCCGGCCCTAAGGAGGACAACTGCCAGTCCATCCAGCGATCGACCCAGGAACGCGCAACAGAGTCAGCTGGATACAACCCGTCCGCGCGAAAATGATTGGCGAGATATCGGAGTATCGTGTTGGATTCCCACACCACGACGTCTTCGTGAATCAGGGTGGGAACGACGCCATTCGGGTTTTTGGCGAGATAGTCGGCATCTTTGTTACCACCGAACTGGCCACCCATGTCCACGCGCAGGCATGGTTGCTCGATCTCATCAAGTAACCACATGACTTTCTGCACGTTAGAGGAATTGCTCCTCCCGAGAACCGTCAAAGCATTATTGTTCGTCATGGCAAAACCTCCATGCCTCGCTGCACAGCGGGCCTCGAACCGACCGAATCGTACCAACGTTTGACATTAGGAACATCCTCCCAATCGATTTGATGCAATCCAAAACGTGCTACCCAAGGGTAGATTGCGATATCGGCGATGGAGTATTCACTACCTGCGACATATTCCGATTGTCCGAGGCGTCCATCTAACACCCTGTACAACCGATGCGTTTCTGCCGTGTAGCGCTCAAGGCCATATGTCTCCTGCGGCGCGGACCGGCGGAAATGATGCGTCTGCCCGAACATTGGGCCAATGCCGCCCATCTGGAACATTAGCCACTGTATTGTCTGGTGACGCTCGACGCCGGAGGGTGGTAGCAACTTTCCTGTCTTATCTGCGAGGTAAATCAAAATCGCCCCTGATTCGAACAAAGTGATCTTCGTCCCTTGCGGACCTTTCGGGTCGACAATCACAGGGATCTTGTTGTTCGGATTCAAGGCGAGAAAGCTATTGTCAAATTGTTCACCCTTTGTGATATCCACCATATGTACCTTAAAGGGGAGCCATAGTTCTTCTAAAGCTATGGAAATTTTCCTTGCGTTTGGTGTTCCCCAAGCATACAGATCAATCATGTTTTCTCTCCTGCGATGCATTTTCTCTTATAGAGGCACGTCGGGCGATTCCGCCGCACCGATACTTGAATCAAGACTGCGTCCGAGTTGCATATCTTGCATTTCTCAGTGTCACGAACTCTTCCGCGACGCTCGGGTGCACACCCAGTGTGGCGTCAAAGTCCGCCTTCGTTGCTCCCGCCTTGAGTGCAACAGCAATCCCTTGAATGATCTCGGCGGCATCCGGCGCCACGATGTGCGCACCCAGGATTCGTTCAGTCGTTGCGTCCGCAATGAGCTTCACCAGGACGCGCTCATTTCGACCGGAGAGTGCAGCGCGCATTGGGCGAAAAACACTGCTGTACACCCGGACACCGCCGTGTATCGCACAAGCTTCCTCCTCGGTGAGGCCTACCGCGGCGACCTGCGGCTGACTAAATACGGCAAATGGAACACCTTCATGGCCTGTTCGACGGGGCAAGTCTCCGAAAACGGTGTCAGCGAAAGCATGACCTTCGTGGATCGCGACAGGCGTCAGGTTAAGACGGTTTGTGACGTCACCCACCGCGTAGACGTGATCGGACGATGTGCGCGAATAGCTGTTCACAGGGATCGCTCCGTCTGCGTCGACATGAACGCCGACACTTTCAAGGCCCAGACCGCCTGTGTTCGGCCGTCTCCCTGTCGCAGCCATCACTAGATCCACCTCCAGAATCTCGCCGGAACCGAGGTAAAGCAGATATGCGTTGCGCTTTCGCTCAACCGCAGTGACTGTGGTCGCCAGTCGCATCTGAATATCGTTCGCGGCAAGCTCACTTCCAATATGCACCCGGACCTGCTCGTCGAATCCGCGTAGCAGCCTTGATCCGCGATGGACCATCCACACCCTTGATCCAAGCCCTTTGAAAATGCCCGCAAATTCGCACGCTATATATCCGCCCCCAACAATCGCGATCCTTTCTGGAGCGTGCTCCATGGCTAACACGTCGTTGGATGTCACCATTAGTTCTGCGCCGGGAATCTCGGGCACCTCTGGCGTCGCTCCAGTGGCGATCAATATGTGACCCGCCGTAAAGTTCACATCGTTCACGCGAACCTCGTGTGCGCCAACAATGGTTGCTTTTCCCTTTATCACATCGACACTGGCCTTGCCGAGTAGCTCCTCATATACCTGCTCCAAACGGGCAATCTCTATGTTCTTCGCGTGGATCAGGTTCTGCCACTGGTGTGACGCTTCTGATACCCGCCAGCCAAACCCCTTGCTGTCCTCGAGTGCGAATCCGAATTGAGATGCGTACATCAACAGCTTTTTCGGCACACACCCACGAATCACGCATGTGCCGCCGAGCCTGTACTCTTCCGCGACAGCGACCTTCGCACCATATCCCGCCGCTGTACGACTTGCACGGACGCCGCCGGATCCACCGCCTATAACGAACAGGTCAAAGTCATACGTATTCATGGAAGGTTCCCGCACACTTTAAAAAAGCGAAAGCATCTGAAGCACTTTGCGGTTATAAGACCGCCGATGTGCCGTTTGAGCGAACATTACATTCAGCTTTGCCAGGCACCAGAGAACTATTTGTGCTACCGATGAACTACAGCGCCCGAGAATACGAATCGTCACCCACCTCAGACAGTAGTTGCCGGCACATGCATGCCCGGCCGAACGGCGGGTCTGGCGCCGACCGCGTCGAACCATCGGCAGACGGGCAGCGCGGTCCCAGTCCTCATGAAGCTCGTAGCGTACGAATCAAGGACGGGGTCGCGATATCCGCGAGGCTGAACGAATCGCCATTGAGGTACGGCGACGCATCGAGCCGCGCATTTAAAACCGCGTCGTGATGTTCACGGAATGCACCTCATAAAGAGAGGCTGAAGTCCTCGAGCATGACGGACACCTTGCGAGGCGTCGGCAGTCATGCCTCATCACTTGTCCGGATTGCCCGACGTCCAATCCCAAGGCCTGACCGCGACCTCCGCGAACAGATCCGCCTTTCTGTAGGGGTCACCGGCCGAAAACTGTTCGGCGGCCGCAAGGTCTGGCGCCTCGATCACAATCAACGAACCGATCATCGTCGCACCGTCACGCGCCAGAAGTGGTCCGCCCAGCCTGTAGGTCACACCAGGATAGGGGGTACGCAGGTATTCGCGGTGTGCCGGGCGCGTGCTGGTTCTGACGTCGGTGGTCCCGGGTCGGTCGATGGCTACGATAGCGAAATACATTGAAGCTCCTTGTTGTGTCGAACATAAAAACGCGAGTTCTTGTTCCGCGTGATTTCGCCTGACGTTTTTCCAATCTGCGGATTAGACCGGGTTAGATCAACGTGTTCCCCCGTCTGTATTGACTGCAAGATAAGCCTTTTTTGCTGACCGGATAACTCCCCTCAATCTTGATAGACCTTCAGGCAGTTCGAAAAAATTGCCGTGGGTTTGCACGAGCGCAAGCCATCCAACGTTGATGCAATCTCGGCAACAATCAATTATCAAGTTTGACAACAGAACTCGATCGTTACCTCACTAGACTGTCTTCAACCGCTGCTAAGGAGCGATAGATCAGGGTGAGTGAAAACCCTAACCACTGGAAAGAAAAGAAGCGCTGGCGGGTCGCAGGATGCCGCCAGAAAATGCGCCGGTGTCGGCGCCGGCCAGAGAGACGTGGATTACGGTGCAGACGTAGTAGCCGTGGCGTCGAGCCGCAACAAGACAATGAGTTGGACCGTCCATCAAATAGTAAGCATTCCGATTGATATAGATGAAATCTGGCTGAATCGCGAGCGGGCACAGCCGGAAAAGTTTAAGCAATTCGCCTGATGCGACGCGACAATTGCGTTGACCGACGCCAGCCTCGCGCTCCAGCATCAGAGTGACTCTCAACTGTGACTTGATAATTGGTGGAATGCATGGATCGGATGTCCAGTCTCACTGCCTTTGTCCGCGTCGTCGAGAGCGGCGGCTTTACCGCGGCGGCGCGCCGCCTCGACCTGTCGACGACGACGGTCAGCAACCACGTTCAGGCGCTCGAAGACGGCCTCGGCGTCCGTCTGTTGAATCGCACCACACGCCGTGTGGGTCTAACCGAGATCGGCCGCGAGTATTACGAGCGCTGCTCACAAATCTTGCTGGAGCTGGCAGAGGCAGACGAGATTACCAGCGCGTTGCAGAGCACTCCGCGCGGCCGGCTGCGCCTGCGTTGCCACCAGGCACTGGAGCGGTTCGTCGCGCCGGTCGCTACCCGCTTCTCGCGCGATTACCCCGAAGTCTCGCTGGATTTCCAGACAGACACCATGATCGACCCCGTCGACCCCGTACGGGAGGGATTCGACCTGTCGATCATGCCGGCATCACCTCCCGACTCGACCCTCATCAGACGGACCCTGGCGAAATGGCACTACCTGTTGTGCTGTGCGCCCGCGTATCTCGAAACGCATTCCACGCCCCACAGCCCGGCCGACCTGGCCGACCATAACTGCCTGCTTTACGCCCATGCGGTCTACCGCGACGAGTTTCGTTTCGTCGATCCTGCCGGCAATCCAACAAGCACTCGCGTGTCGGGCAACCTGGTCACCGCCAGCATTACCGTCATGCGCGAGGCTGCCGCTGCCGGACTGGGATTATGTCTGTGCCCCCCGTTTGTCGTTTCTGATCTTCTCGCCTCCGGCGTGCTGGTGCCGCTGCTGCCCGACTACCGGACACAGCAGTTGGAGGTCGTCGCGCTCTACCCCCATCGGCGACAGTTAAGTACCAAGGTCCGACTGCTCCTCGATATGCTGGTCGAGCGGTTCGTCGACGAGCAGCGCTGGCTTGATGCGATGCCTGATCGCTAAGTGTCAACGCCGATTGAAAAGTTTTACATCGGCGCTAACAAGTTGCGAAGTCTACAAACGGTCGCCGCGCCTCTAACTTACTCTTCAAACGGACGCTGCACCGCCAGCTTGTTTGTCACCGCCAGGACACCCGGGTCACTCCTTGTGACCTTTTCCACCGTGTCGATCTGGCCTGCATCCCTCACCGTCCCGTCTAGCGTAACCTGACCGTTCTTCGCCACAATGCTGATATTGCCGGCGTCTACCTCTGTGTGCTTTGCCAGCGCCTTATAGATGCGCCTTCTCAATGCGCGATCTGCGAGCCTGTCTGATTTGACGATCAGCTTTTGGGAAACAGCTTCGACATGATCTGCTGAGACCTCGCGATTTCCACTGGTTTGTGACCACACGCTAGCCGATACGGCAGGGAATAATACAATTAACAGCGCTTTTGATATCACCTGGCTACTCATGGTAATTATCCGTTCAATCGAATATGTCAATCAGAAGGAGTGCCTTATCCCTATCATCGCCGCGGTCGTCGATACTCCTGGGGCGACAGGCGCACCATAGGCGATCCATTGGCTCATCGTCCCCTTGTTGTCGACATAGCCAACCTGCAAGTATGCAGTGGTCCGTTTCGACAGAAAATAGCTCGCTCCGACCGAATATTCGCTTGAGTGATTAGCCGAATTGTTACGATCCCGCAGGTGATAGTAACCGGATGTCACCGAAAGCCACGGAGTAAATTGATACCCAAGTCCGCCCGAGATCATCTCGATATCGACATGGGTTGAATTCGATGGATTTTTTCCGACACTGTACGACGCGGAAGCGGACATTGCCCGGTATCGGTACATGGCACCAAGGTAGTAAAACCGGTTGTTACCGAGACCCGTCGGCACACTCGTAGACGTCGGGTTCGTATCGTGGCCGTTATAATAGACCGCAGATACATTCAATCCATAATTTGAGTACCTGATGACAGCGGATTCACGAGTACCGCCCTGTACCTGACCCGCAACCCCGCCTGGCGCATACTCGAGTGCGAACGATGCGCCATAGAATTTAGGCGACTGGTAAACAAGAGCGTTACTGTCGAACAATGCGCCGATCGGCAAATTTGAATTTGCCCCCGACCAGCCCGCGGCCTGATTTATCGAGAGCCATGCCGTTAAAATGCTTCCAAAATACTCTCCCGCTCGAACGTCCGTGTCTACCATCGCGTAAATCATAGGCGCGTACTGCCGCCCAACGTCAACGGTACCAAATGGACCTAAGATGCCGATGGCTGCTACCTGATTGAAGATCGCTGTCACCCCTGTCGTATCGGATAACTGGAACTTGCCGCTGCTACTGCTAAAGGCGCCCTGCAGTTTGAAGTTGACCTCGTATCCGCCGCCGATGTCCTCAATTCCTTTCAACCCCCAATAACTGGCATATAATCCCGCGTCTTTGTCTTGCCATATCGCCCCGTTGTTAGGTGCTTTTGGTGAAAAAGACGAAGCCGAAGTACTCTGATACAAAAGTCCGTTATCGATCGCACCGTATAAGGTGAGGGAGGATTGCGCATGCACGGCGTTAGCCAGCACAGACAATGCGGCCACACCACGCAATTTGATACGCAGCTTCATTTAGTCTCCTGATCTTCATTTAATTTTTAAATCACCTCGGAAATTCTCCTATCGACATTTATTTATTATGTATTGCTAACATTTATGGTTCTGCTCGCTGCCCCGGTTACGGTCAAGCAGTAGCAACGCTTCGTGCAGAGCGCGAATTACGCATCGGCGCATCAGCCGGAGAGACCACGAACAGATCGTACTAACCACAGCGCCCATCCAAAGCCGCTCACAGCAGCAATCTCTTGATCGCGGCTCATTCGAGATCGTGCATGTCTCTGCGATAACGCTTTTTAGATACGAAATTGGGTTCGGATTGATGCCGTCAGCTTGACTGCCAGCTCCACGAAGATGGGTCGCGACACGCAGCTGCGTGTGCGGGTACTACGGTGACGCGCCGTCCCGAAGGTCGACTCGATCGTGTTGGTTTTCTTCAGGTGTTACCGATGCTCGACTGGGAATTCGTAGAAGAGCAGCAGGTTTTCCCAGTCCTTCTTCAGCGTCTCAGTGGCCTTTGGATACTTGATCGTATAGACCGTGACGAAACGATCGAAGGCGGCGTACGCATCCGTACGAGTTGCCGCCATCCAGATCACCCCGTTTCGCCACGGGATCGACCAGTACGGGGAGCCTGTTTGTTCTCATTCAAAGCAAGGCGCTCGGGGCCCCGGTCTGTCTAGCGACCGCTCCGCAAATCCGCGACCCTGGCGAGCGCCGCCTCCGCCGTTGCCTCGATTTCCCCTACGATCTCTGCTACCGACTTCACATCGTGTATCAGTTCAACCGTGGCACCGGCATACAGCGGACTTGCCTCCCAATCTCCCTCCATCGCGTCCCACGCCGCCGCCACGTCATAGCGATAGAGTGGCTTTCCATTCGGAAAGCGCGATATGGCCTCGCCTTCCCCGGGTCGCTGGCCGCTCGCTGGACGACCGGCTTCCTCCCATCTGGTGAACGTCGAATTGCGTATCACCTGATGCGGAGACTCCTGCCACCCCGCATCGAAGAGCCGGGTCTCGACAAGGTCCGTCGCGCGCGCTGCAACAACCCGCTCCTTGTAACCGCGATGGTTGGCCGATTCCCTGCTCGCCACAAAACGCGTTCCCATCCAGACTCCGCAAGCACCCAGCGCCATCGCAGCAACCAGGCCCCGCCCCTCTGCAATACCGCCCGCCGCTACCACAGGCACCCCCCTGGCGGCGTCAACGATAGAAGGCAGCAGCGACATCGTCGGCGCGCTTCCTACCAGATGACCGCCGGATTCCCGTCCCTGCGACACGATAAAGTCGACGCCAATATCCTTTGCCCGCGCCGCCTCTTCGGGGGTGCCCACGGTCCAGAACACAAGCCCGCCCGCATCCTTGATGATACGGACATAGGGCTCGAGATCTCCCTGCCACATCGAGAATACGCGCACCCCCGCTTCCAATGCGGCCGCCAGCCTCTTGCGCTGGTCGACGACCAACGTCAGATTTGCACCAAACCGACCGTTCGTGGCACGACTCATCTTTGCAAGCTCGTCGCTTACCGTCTCTTCCGGCATATGCATCAGCGCAGTAAAGCCGAAGCTGCCACTCGCGGCTACCGCTGCGAGAAATTCCGCGCTCGTGCCTCGCCCGAGAGGACCCGCCAAAACCGGCACCCGCAAATCGAGTGCTTTGGTCAACGCTGTTTCAAAAGGCATATCAGTTATTCTCCGCACCCGCTTCGGGCGCTCATCGAGTCCATGGGGTCGCCTCAGCTTTTCGCAGACGCCAGCTGTGCAGAGGCTACAAAGATCCTGCCATCGGCCACCGTGACCTCGTAGGTTTCAATGTCCCCGTTTGCCAGCGCCGACAACGCCTTTCCCGTGGTGACATCGAATTGCGCACCATGGAGCGGACATTCGACCACCGGGCCCTCCAGCCAGCCATCCGAGAGATACGCCAACGCGTGCGAACAGACATCACTGGTCGCATACACCTTGCCGTCCACGTTAGAGAGCAGAACCCGCGTGGCTCCCAGGAACACACATTTCATGTCGCCTGGCTTCAACTCCGCGACGCCACAAACATCCTCACCTTTGTCCATGCTTCACCTTTTCCATCTGATTTCACCTGACGCAACCGGGTTGGATCAACGTGTCCCCCGTCTGCATTGACTGCAAGATAAACCTTTTCCCTGACCAGATAACTCCCCTCAATCTTGATAGACCTTCAGGCAATTCGAAAAAATCGTGAGCTTGCGTGGGCTGAGTCTTGCAGATTCGGTAGTGCCCGCACGTCGGCCACGCAGTCATTTCGGCGTTTCGGCTGCACCCCGGCCAGCGGGCTCAGCCGTGCTGCGCGCGTGCGACTGGTCGGTGTGCGAGTGCGTATGGCCTCCGTGGTCATCTGTGTGCCACTGAAGGTAATGCTGGCGCAGCAGATCCTTGCCATAGTCCTTGCCATTCGGCGTGCGCACGAGCGTGTGGATGTGATCGCGGGACGGCTTATCGTTGTCGAACACGATGCCGGGCTGATGGTCGAACTCGACCAGGATCACCGGGCTCAAGATGCGGTAGTAGAACGGACTGGTATCGTCGAACGGCCCGATCCAGGCGAATTGCGTATCACCGAGGTGGCGTTTGGCCTCGGCCCAACGCAGTTCGGCCTGACCGGGGCGGACGTACCCGATATAGGTCGCCAGCAGCGTCTCGAGACGCTCACGGCCTTCCTGCGGCAGGTCCGCGTAACGGATGCCGCCTGGCTCGATATGCCGGTTATCGTTGTAAGCACCAGCGAACACTTCCCACGGCAGGTCAGTGCCGATCGTCGCTTGTTGCCGCGCCTCGGCCGACAGTGCGCTCATCAGCGCATGGCCTTGTTCCTCCTCGGCAGCAAACACACGCAGACCGCTATATTTGCCGAACCGCGCCAACACCGGCTCCGAACCCAAAAGGATCGGCGTCGTGACGAGCTGGTCGCCGAGCACGAAGCAATTGACGTTGAGGTGGTGGCCATCGATCTGCCAACCCCAAGGTTCGTTCGGCGACGGCGTCCCGAAAATGCTGATCCAGTAGTACCACTCGCTGTACTCCTCGGGCTTGCCCGTTATTTCCAGGGCGTGCTCGTTGAGTCGCATGACGTCGCGCGTGGTCCGATAACCCGCCTCGCTCATCGTCTCGCGCAGCAGTGCCAGCGCTGCCTCGCGCTGGCCGTCGCTGAGGTCGGCGAGACAGATCCCATTGCGCGGCATCAGCCAGGGATGAAAGTTGGACCACTGCCGCCACGCCTCGTCGTCGATTGCCAGGCAGGCGGCGCGCCGTTGCGTGGTGTCAAGGCTAGCGAGAAAGGCGCGCGCCGCCTCTAGCAGCGGGGCGAGCGAGACGCCAGTGGCAGCGGACGGGAATACCCCCTCGGCGACCGAGCCGGTGCCGCTTATTCCGCGGAACGGCTCGGCCAGGCCGGCCCGTGCCATATCGACCAGCTTCTGCTGGCGCGGCGTCAACTCGAATGGTCGGATCGCCGGCGCTGGCGGCCAGTTGCGTAATCCGAAATGTGCCGTTTCTCCTGCCATATTCATCGCCCTCCCTGTTGTTCGGTCGCCACCCAATGGCAAGCCGAGATTGGAAATACGCTTGTGCTACAGGACGCGCTGGCCCAACGCGGCTTCGACCTCAGCGGCCACGCGACCAATGCTTGTACCTGCCGGCTCGACCGTTATGTTTGCGCTGCCTCACGTCGCGAAAGGCGGGTGGCGTACGCCCGCAGATCGAACTCAGGGTCGACGGCCTGCTCCGGCGACAGCCGCGGGTCGGCGAGCAGCAGCCGGCGCGCGACCACGTGATCGGTCGGCCGGTTGATCGATTCGACACCCGTCAAGGTGCCGTCGAGGAAGAAGAACACCGAAAAGCTGCGGCTCTCTGGATCGCCGCGCAACACCGCACGGTCGTGGCCGGCGGTGATGCCGGCGATCTGCAGTTTCAAATCGGCCTGGTCGGTCCAGAACCATGGCACCTTGTCGTAACGTATCGACTCGCCGATGATCGCCGCAGCGACAGCCTGGCCCTGGTCGACGGCATTCTGGATCGACTCGAGGCGACAGCGGCCGAAGCGGCTGGGGAAGTTGGCACAATCGCCGATCGCGAAGATCGTCGGGTCGGTGCTCGCCAGGCTCTGGTCGACGACGATGCCGTTGTCGACAGCCAGCCCCGCTGCCGCAGCGATCTCGGTATTCGGCAGGACGCCGATACTGATCAATACGAGGTCGGCCCGCAGTCTGCGGCCATCGCTAGTCTCAACCCCGCTGACCCGCCCGTTGCCAAGAATACGGGCGACGCCGGTCCCGAGCAGAACCTCTGAGCCCCAGCCGCGGTGCGCCCTGGTGTAGAAGTGGGACGTCTGTTCGGAGACAACGCGTCCCATCGGCCGCTGCGTCATCTCGATGATGTGTACGCCAACCCCAGCCTTGCGAGCAACGGCGGCAAATTCAAGTCCGATGAAGCCGGCACCGATGACGACAACCTCGCGTGCCACTGCGAGCCGCGGCCGCAAAGCATCGGCGTCAGCGAGCGTGCGCAGCGGCAAAACGCCGTCCAGCTCGGCGCCCGGGACCGACAACGGGCGGAAGCGGGCACCCGTCGCCAGCACCAAACGGTCGTAGCCAACCTTGCGGCCAGAGGCGAGCTCCACATGCCGCGTCTGCCGGTCAATCGCGATCGCGGTCTCGCCCAGCTCCAGCTCGATCCGTTCCTTTTGGTAGAACGTCTCCGGCCGCAGCCATAGGCTGTCGAGCCCGGTCTCGCCTGCGAGATAGGATTTCGACAGGGGTGGGCGCTCGTAGGGGACGCAGGGCTCATCGCCGACCAACCGAATCCTGCCGTCGAACCCCGCCTGGCGCAGCGAGGTGGCCGCCTGGAAGCCGGCCTGACCCGCGCCGAGAATGACGACCGTCGAGTTCGGCCTCATGCCCGCGTCTCCATCAGGCGCCCGACGACGCCCTTCGCTGGCGACGCCACCCATTGGCAGGACAGGCGGTCGTTCGGTCCGCGCTCGCAGACGATAAATTCGAGCATCTCGTTTTCGCTCCATGTTGGGATGCAGCCGGGATCACCTTCCACGGCATAGACGTGGCGGGTGGCGCATATCGCCGAGCCGCCACCCTCGGCGGCGGTTCGGACGATGCCGTCGAGGGTCGCGGCCCGCACATCCCGGGCGCCGGGCGCCAGGGACGTGACTCCGGCAAATCAGGCGAGGCGTCCCACATTCGGGCCGAGCGCCGCGGCTTCGTCGGAGGTAAGGACCGCGTTCCACGTTCCCGTCGGAATGCCGCGCGCGGCGTCCTTGTCGCGCACGACGTTCAGCGGGTCGAGTCCTTGTTCCAGCCGCTTCAACTGGTCGCGCAGCATGCGTCGCAACAACACGACGCCGGTGTCGGAGGTGCCAAGGTTTTCGAGCGCATGCACGGCAGTCGTGCGCTGGCCCTCCTGCGCTTCGCGATCGTCGGGCTTGCGCTGGCGCTCCTCGTAGCTGCGCTCCAACGCCGCGCCCGGCCGGACCGCGTCGCTGATGTCGGTCCCTGGGCGCCAGTCGGCTTTCGGCACGCCCCCCTCCAACGGCCAGGCGACGATGCTGATGCCGCGAACATGCTCGTTATCTACCGGCACCGTCCAGGACAGTTCCGTGGCGCGTGTCTTGCGAGCGCCGCTGTCGTAGACGGCGGGGACCAAAAACGCGTTAGGCAGGATACATTCAGCATGCCGAATGAAGTAGTTGCCGTTCGGCAGCTCGCGCACCATGTTGAAACGCACCCCTAATGGCGTCTTCTCGAAGTCGATCTTGGCCATGTCCCGCGCCATTGTGCCCGCCGTCAGGCCCTCGAGCATGTTATGCCCCTGGTTGCCGCTGATCACCTGATGCAACATGATCAGGTGCCACGGATCGACGACGTTCTCATAATGCTGCAGCCAGTTGCAGTCCTTGACGTAGCCGATCCCCTGGTCGCCCCAGAGCCGCATGCCGCGCAGTTCGACCTCGCCCACCACGTTCTGGTCGATGATGTCGTAGATCGGGAATATTGGCTCGGTGCCGGGCGGGCCCATATAGATGAAGACGAGCCCGCCAAACTCGAGGGTCGGATAAGCCGGCTGCCAGACATTCATCCGCTCGCGAAACTCCTCGGTCTCGCACGGCATTTCCAGACAGCGGCCATCGGTGTCGTAGAGCCAGCCGTGAAAGCAGCATCGCAACCCCCTGTCCTCGACCCGCCCCCATTCGAGCGAGGTGCCGCGATGCGAGCAATGCGGCTGCAAGGCACCGACTTTCCCTGCGCCGTCGCGGAACAGCACGATCTCCTCGCAGAGCAGCTTTTCCTTGCGCGGCCGGTCCGTCAGTTCATCCGAAGTGCAGACAGGTTGCCAGTAGCGCCGCAGCAACTCGCCCATTGGGCTCCCCGGCTCGACGCTGGTCAGTTCAGAAGCGGCTGGTGGGGTTTGGTGTCCGTAGGCAGATTGCATCGCGTTCCTCCAAGTATTGTTGTGGGTCATCAAGTAGGAGTGAAGATATCCCCGACGGGTGCCGGGATAAACCTGTCGCGAATGGAAAGACTGTCAGGTGCTGCCGGATAATCACGCCCATTTCGTATACGGACTATCAAGCACGTCCTTGACGGCGGCTCGACTCACGTCGGAACGTCGCGCTCGTGTTTGCCCAGTTTCCGGGGCAACAGCGCCTCGTAGTCGTCGGTGCTCTTTGCGTAAGGCGGCGCGTTGAAGCGATCAGTCGGTCGATGTCCACGCGACTGGCCTTAGACGCCTCAATGATGGGCGTGCGTATACGCATCGCGACGGTCGGTATCGCCCGGCGATGTCTGCAGGGAAGTAATCAGCGTACCGGCCGGCAGATGACGATCAAGACGTGTTCGGTGTGTCACCTCGTCTGTGGCTGCGCCTTTGCCTGCCCTTGGCGGGTGTAGTTGGACGGCGGCAGATCGGTCACGTCGGCATCGGGTGGACGATGCGGCAGCTCGGTGCAAGCGGCCTCACAACCAGCTCGCACAGCACTGGACTCGACAACGGTCACCCTGCGCCGTGCGCCTTCTTTAAGAACCGGGCTACGGTCGAGCGGACGGACACAGAGCCGCTTCATCCTCCGCCAGTGCCTTGGGGACGGCCTCGCGCAAGAAATCCACGAACGTCCTGATCTTGGCGTCGAGGTACTGGCGCGACGCATA
>NZ_VTUZ01000074.1 GCF_008369935.1 Paraburkholderia panacisoli
TCGATGACTACGACGCGCTGCTTCCCTGGAAGATGCCCTCCGAACCCCGCTGACCTGCATCGCTACCACACCTCAAGCGCTCTGCCACCTTACTCTGAAGGGCGTCGTTCGTGGATCGCATACAGTTGAATGCCGGCAAAATTGCGGCCAGGCAGGATCTCACGACGCTCCCACCACCCGCCTCAGCGTCACCGACTGCCGCCGTAGGCGTCGGGGCCATTGGCGGCAGCGGGATCAGCAGCGGCGTGGGTCTTGGGGCAGGCCTGAGTTTTGATATCACGCGTCTGTTCCAGAAACATCCCGATGAACCGGTGCGCGTCTACCGGTACAGCGTGCAGTTGAAGGATGGTTCGATGCGCGAAGTCGACAGTGTCCTGGAGCTGCAACCTGGAAACTGTGTGAACGTGATCGACTCCCGGCAGGCTGGCTATCCGAAACTGGTGGCGGCGAGCGGGCTGCTGATCTGTCGTTTTGGCGTGGCGGTGCTCCTATAACAGGGAGCGTCGTCACGGCACGTCAATCCAGTCAGGATTCCGGACCTTCTTCACCCTCTTCCGGGTTTTCCTCCTCTTCTTTCTTCCTTGGCGGTTCCGGCTCATGCGGCGCGGCCTCGCTGCGTTCAACGCCGCTGCCGAATTCCGACGGCGCTGGCGCGGTCTCGCCCTCGCCCTCGCCCTCACCCGTCTCCATGCCACCGAAGCCTGCACCGCCAAAGTCGGGCATCCCGCCGCCACCCATGTGCCCTTCGCCGCCTCCCCAAAGCCGTATTCGCCGCCGCCTGATGTGTCAGAGCTGGAGGAGTAACTGTCGGTGGCTTCCGTCGTGCTCTTGGCCTGGACCGCCTTGAACTTCTCGTTGGCCAGGTTTGTGATCGGCAACAGGTCCTTGAAGAAATCGCCGAACGCCTTCTGCAGCTGTTCGATATGCTCGGTCTGCATCCTGTAGACATCGACGAGTGGCTTGCCGTCCTCATCCATCGTGGTCAGCTGCGCGAGCTCGGGCAGCATACCGTTCTCGATCATGTACAGACGGATGAAATAGGCCTTGGCCACCTCCTTCAGGGTTTCGATCTTCGCGGCCACGTCGCCAGCCGTATCCACGTTGAAGAACTTTTCAGAGGGCCACGCCTCCAGCCCTGCCTCAAGCGCCTTGGTGTAGGTCTCGAGCGCTGTGACCTGATTTCCAGCGTCGACGAGTTCGGCCGCGGCAGCGACACCTCGACGTTCATCAGGAATTCCACGAGGATCTGCTCAACGAGATATTCCTTCTGCTCCTCTCCCACATTTTTATCGCCAACTGGCCTGTCGGTCACAACGGGTACTTCAGCCTTGCGATCAGGTCGATGATTGGACCAGCGTCTTGCATCCTGCCGGTCCTCCTTGCTGACCTTGATCTTCGTGAAGTTATCCCGCAGGATCTGCTTCAGGTCAGCCATCGTCTCGGCCGTATTCATGACAAGGATACGCATGTGGGCCGCGAGCTGTGGATGGAATTCGTCCTGCAGTTGCATGACGCGTTTGGACATCAGCGTGTTGCTGGTGACGACCGAGGTGGCGAACTCGGGCTGGCTCGCCGGGTCGATGAGCTCGGGCGGCGTGCCGACCTTCATGAGCGCGCGCTTGCGCAGGTTGCGACCGTTGAGGCCGCTTCGATATTCGCCGGACTCCAACAAAAGAGAAAGTGATACGTTGTCTTTCCAGTTAAAACTTAAAGTCAACTGGAAACATGCTGCCATCAGTCCAAAACCGGCCAGCCCCGAATAGCTTGTGCGGATCCTGGAAGGTGGCCCGAACGCCGGGCAGTGATAGCGGGCTGGTGTTCTGTTCCACGTGTTAGCGAAGCCGAGCATGCACAGCACTACCGCACTCGTCCGTATGGCCAGCATTTGCCGCCGCGCGTTTCATAAACGTACTGGGGGTCATTCCACAGCATCGCTTGAAATGGCGGCCGAAATGGCTCTGGTCGAAAAAGCCCACCTCCGTCGCGACCACCGATCCCGGCACGCCTTCGAGCAAAAGCGTCTGTGCGCGCTGAATCCGCAGCCTGCACAGATAGCGATACGGCGACGATCCGTATTGCTGCCGGAACACCGTGGCGAAATGCGACACGCTGAGCGCGGACAGCGCGGCGAGTTGGGCGAGCGTCACCGGTTCGTCGAAATGAGCTTCGATGAAGGCGCGGGCGGCATTCAGGCTGATGGACTGTTTCATGACGTCACGATGGTCGAGCGGGCCGCCGGCTGTTTCGCGAAACGCCGGATGGAAAACGCGTCGAGAGGAATCGCCGTGCTGCCCGTGTCGACGAGTTCCGCCAGCGTCTCGCCGACGCCCGGGCCGATCTGAAAACCCGAGCCGCTGAAGCCGAACGCGTAGAACAAACCGTCGACCTGCCTGCTTGGACCGATTACCGGTTCGTTGTCAGGCAGATAGCTTTCCACGCCACTCCACACGCGAATGACATGCAGCGGCGCCAACGCGGGCACGAGCCGGCGCATCTGCGCCAGTTGCCGCACGGTATTGACGGGCAATACCGAGGCGCGGCTCGTCACAGCATCGGCGGGACCGGCTGGACCGCCGCCGACGATGATGTTGCCGCGTGGAATCTGGCGGAAGTAAATGCTCTCTTCCTTGACCGACGTGAACACGCCCATCGATGACTTGAACACGTAAGGCACCGGCTCGGTCACGCACATTTGCGGGCCGCGCGCGGTAAGCGGCGCCGTTTCGCCGAACTGTTCGGTTAGCCGGCTCGCCCATGCGCCGGCGCAGATCACGAGTTGCGCCGCCCAGTACACATCGCCCCGCGCGCTTTCCACGCGAAATCGCCCAGCGTCTTTTTCGACGCGCACGATCTCCGTGTCCTCGATCACCTGCGCGCCGCGCCGCGCCGCCGCGCGGCCGAATGCGGGCGCGGCGAGACGCGGGTTGGCGTGGCCGTCGAGCGGCGAGATCGAGGCCGCCAGCACCTCTCGGCCGAGAAACGGAAAACGCCTGAACATGGCTTCGCCGTGCAGCACTTCGAGTTCGAGACCGTAGGCGCGCGCATCGAGTGCGTACTGGTCGAAATTCTCCGCATCTTTCTGGTGGTAGCACACGCGCGTGTGGCCCGACGGCAGGAACTCGATGTCCTCGCCGAGCAGTTCCGCCGAGCGTTGCCACGTGCACAGTGCGCGGTTCGCCATCGCCAGTTGCGGCAGCGCGCGGCCTTGCCGGCGAATGCCGCCGAAGTTCACGCCGCTCGCCTGCTGTCCGGTGAGTCCGCGTTCGAGCAGAATCACCGAGCGGTTGCGCTGGCGCAGGAAGAACGCCGTCGTCGTTCCCATGATGCCGCCGCCGATCACGATCACATCGGCTTCGTTGCGGGCCGTCGCGCTCATTCGCTCACCTCTTCGGTCAGCGCCACGGGCAGCGGTTTGACCGGCGCCTGGCCGCGCAGCCGCCCCACCGATGATAGCGGCACGCACGCGGCCGCCGCGATGATCTCTGCGCCGGCGTGGCCGCAATAGCGTCCCTGGCAGCGGCCCATGCCGACGCGCGAAAACGCCTTCGCGCGATTGGCTTCCTTGGCGCCGCTCGCATGCACCACGCCGCGCAGTTCGCCGGCCGTGATCGATTCGCAACGGCAGACAATCGTTTCGTCCGGCAGCGACGCGGCAAATTTCGCCGGCCACGGAAAGGCTTTGCGCAAGCCCGCAGCAAAACGCGTGAAGCGCGCGAGTTCAGCGCGCAGGCCCTCCACGCCCTTGACCGGTATGCCTTGATCCTGCAAGGCGGCGAGCGCCGCAAGACGGCCGGAGCGTTCCGCCGCGTCGGCGCCGCGCACGCGCGCGCCGTCGCCCGCCAGATAGACGCCCTTGAGACTGCTGCGGCCGTCGGCGTCGATTTGGGGAAGCCACTGTTGCGTGTTCTCGTCGAACAGGAAGCGGCAACCCGCGAGGTCCGCGAGTTGCGTCTCGGGTCGCAGGTGATAGCCGAGCGCGACCGCATCGCACGTCAATTCGAGGCGCTTGCCGCCCGTTAACGCGACCTCGACCGCACTTACGCCGTCTTGCGGCGAGCCTTTGATTTCGAGCGGTTGCACGCCGCGATGAACCGGCACGCGTGCGTCAGCCAGTATGCGCATCAACACGATGCCTTTTCTGAGCGCGACGGGAATCGCCAGCAGGCGCGGCAACGCGGCCACGCGTTGCATGAACGTCGAAGTGTCGAGCACCGCGGCAACCTGCGCGCCCGCCTTCACGTACTGCGCGGCCACGAGGTACAGGAGCGGGCCGCTGCCCATCATGACGATGCGCGAGCCGATCGCGCAGCCTTGCGATTTCAACGCGACCTGCGCGCCGCCGAGGCTATAGGTACCGGCATGTTGCCAGCCCTTGACGGGCATCAGCCGGTCCGTCGCGCCGCTGCAGACGATCAGTGCATCGAACGCAAGGGTGTGGTATCGCGTGCCGCTCACCAGATGCACAGTGTTCGGCGAGATGTTCCAGACCAGCGTTTCCGGCAGATAGTCGATCCGGCTCTTCAGCGCGTCGAAGCTCTGATGCAACGACGCCGCGCGCTCCGCCTCGGTGCCATAGAGCGTCTCGTAGCTGCGCGAAAAACCATCCGGCTGACGTCGATAGATCTGCCCGCCGTCGCGCCGCCCTTCGTCGATCACGGCAGGCCGCAGCCCGGCTTCGACGAGCGCCTGCGCGGCGCGCACGCCCGCGGGCCCGGCCCCGATGATGACTACGCGCGGGGCCATATACCCTCCGGGGCTTGCGCCAGCCTGGTAACGATCGACATGCCGGGCATCGCCGGCGTAGTGCACGCACGCACACGCTCGCCTTGCGCGGTCCACACCCAGCAGTCCTGGCAGGCGCCCATCAGACAGAATCCTGCGCGCCGGCCGTCGCCGAATTCGGAATCGCGCAGCGTGCCCGTGCCGGTGAGCAACGCGACCATCAGCGTGTCGCCTTCGGCGGCCTCGCGCACCACGCCGTCCACGGTAATCGGAAAGGTCTTGCGACCCCTTTCCGCGAGGCGCACAAATCGTCCGCTCATGCCGGGGTCGCCTCCACGGTCTGCAAACGGCTCAGTTCGGCGGCCGGATGGTGGCACAGAATCTCCGCGCCCGAGGGCAGCTTCTTCAACGAAGGCGGCGTCATGTTGCACTTGCCGTCGATACGCACCGGACAGCGCGCGCGGAACGAGCACAACTCGGCAACGTCGGCGCTCTCGCCCATCGCCGGCAACGCAGTGGCGACGATGTCGCGACGCGCGTCGAGCCAGCCGGGTTTCAGCGCGGGCACCGAATCGACCAGCAAGCCGGTGTACGGGTGATACGGCGGCGCTGCGAGCACGTCGCGCTGGCCCGCTTCGACCCGATGTCCCGCGTACAGCACGATCACTTCGTCGCAGATCGCGCGCACGGTGGAAATATCGTGGCTGATGAACATGTACGACACGCCCAGTTCGCGCCGCAACTCGGCGAGCAGATCGAGGATCGCGGCGCCCACCACCGTGTCGAGCGCGGAGGTCACTTCGTCGCACAGAATCAAGGCGGGATCGGCGGCCAGCGCACGCGCCAGATTCACGCGCTGCTTCTGCCCGCCCGACAGTCCGGCCGGCATGCGCGTGGCGATGGACGCCGGCAGCTTCACCAGATCGAGCAGTTCCAGCATGCGTTTCTTCGCTGCCGGGCCACGCAGATGGTGATAGAACGCGAGCGGCCGTCCGAGGATATCGGCGATCGAATGACTCGGATTGAGCGCCGTGTCGGCGTTCTGGAACACGATCTGGATCTGCCGATACTGCTCCGGCGTGCGGCGCGAGATTTGCGCCGGCAGCGGCTCGCCGTTGAACAGCACCTCGCCGCGCGTCCGGTCGACCAGACCCGCCACCACGCGCGCGAGCGTGGTCTTGCCGGAGCCGGACTCGCCGATCACGCCGAGCGTGCTGCCGCGCGGGATGGACAGACTGACGTCGTCCAGCACGCGCACGGCGGGCGCACCCTGGCGGTCGATGCGGCCATAACCCGCGGACAGTCCGCGAATCTCCAGCAGCGGCAGCACGTTTTTGCCGAGGTTCTGCGGCAACTCCAGCGCGGCTTCGGGGCGGCGAGTAGCGGCCAGCAACTGGCGCGTGTACCCATCCACGGGCGCGTCGAGCACTTGCGCGACCGCGCCGTTCTCCTTCACCGCGCCGCCGTTCAACACGACGATGCGGTCCGCCATCTGCGCGACCACCGCCAGATCGTGCGACACGTACACGGCCGTGGTGCCGAGTTCGCGCACCACCTTCTTGAAGGCCGCGAGCACTTCGATCTGTGTGGTGACGTCGAGCGCGGTGGTCGGCTCGTCGAACACCACGACGGCCGGGTCGGTGATCAACGCCATCGCCGCCATCAAACGCTGCAACTGGCCGCCCGACACCTGGTGCGGATAACGCTCGCCGATCGTTTCAGGCGCGGGCAGCGCAAGCGAGCGGAACAGTCCGATCGCTTTGGCGCGCGCGGCCTCTTTCGTCATGACGTGATGCAGTAGCGCCGGTTCAGTGACCTGATCCATGATCGTGCGCGCGGGATTGAAACCGGCCGCCGCGCTCTGTGCGACATACGCGACGGTGCGCGCCCGCAACGCGCGGCGCCCCTTCGCGTCGAGCGACAACACGTCGAGCTCGCCGATGCGCACCGAGCCCCCGCTGATCGTGCAGCCCGAGCGCGCATAGCCGAGCAGCGACAGCGCGATGGTGGTCTTGCCCGAACCGGACTCGCCGATCAGCGCGAGCACTTCGCCCTTCTTCACCGAAAAATCGACCCCCTTGACGATCTCCGTCACCGGCCCCGGCGCCGCCCCCGCGACAACTCTCAGGCCCTTTACTTCGATCATGTCCCGATCAGCCATCACGCACCTCCGTGGCTACGGCTGCGACGCCGCAGGTTGTCGATCAGCAGGTTCATGCCGATGGTCAGCGTCGCGATCGCAACAGCCGGCATCAGCACGGCAGGCGCGCCTTCCGACAGGCCGCCGATGTTCTCGCGCACGAGCGAACCCCAGTCGGCGTTCGGCGGCTGCACGCCGAGACCGAGGAAGCTCAGCCCGCTCAGCAGCAGTACGATGAACACGAAGCGCAGGCCGAAATCGGCGAGCATCGGATGAATCATGTTGGGCAGCACTTCGACCCGCGCGATATAGAAGATGCCTTCGCCGCGCGCCCTCGCCACCTGCACGTATTCGAGGCCCATCACGTTCACCGCGAGCGAGCGCGAAATGCGGAACGCGCCGGGAATGTAGGCCAATGCGGCGACCGTGGTCAGCATCGGAATCGACGAACCGAACGCGGCGATCACGACGAGCGCGAGCACCTTGCTCGGGATCGAAATGAGCGCGTCGAACAGACGGCTCAGGATTTCATCGACCCAACGGCCCGACACCGCCGCGAGGAGGCCGAAGAACGTGCCGATCACGCTGGCAAGCACCGCCGCGGCGAGCGCGAGGCCGACCGTGTAGCGCGCGCCGTAGAGAATTCTGCTGAGCATGTCGCGGCCGAGATAGTCGGTGCCGAGCGGATAGGCCGCGCTGTAGCGGCCGAAAATTTCCGTCGAGGTCAGCGTGCCGCCTTTGTACGGCGCGACCAATGGTCCGATGAACGCGACCAGCAGCCAGAACGCCACCATCAGCAGACCGATCAAACCGAGCACGGAGAAGCGGTGCACGAGGCGTTTGAGCATGCTGTGTTTCAGCGCCGCCGCTTCCACGGGCGCCGGCTCGACGATCACTTCGTCACGGCGCACGTCGTACAGCTCCGTGGTGGCGTGAGGAACGTGATGCGGTAGGTGATGCGGATTGGTAGATTGGCTCATCATCGACGCAGCCTCGGGTTGGATACGATTTGACACAGGTCGGCGATCAGCACGAGCGCGAGATACGCCGCGCAGAACACCATCACGCAGCCCTGCACGAGCGGCATGTCGCGGTTGGTCACCGCGTCCACCATCAGGCTCGCGAGACCGGGATAGTTGAAGATCGACTCGACGATCACCACGCCGCCGAACAGATACGACAGGCTTAGCGCCACGGCGTTGGCAATCGGGCCGATGGTGTTCGGCAACACATGCCGCCACACCACGCGCACCGGTGAGGCGCCCTTGAGCAAGGCCATTTCCACATACGACGCGTTGAGCTGGTCGAGCACCGCGGCGCGCGTCATGCGCGCCATCTGCGCGACGAGCACGCAGCACAGCGTCATCACCGGCATCGCGTAGATACGCAGCAGCGCGCCGAACGAATGCACTTCCGACAGATACGACAGCGCCGGCAGCCAGCGCAGCTTGACGGCGAAGATCAGCACCGCGATCGTCGCGATCAGGAATTCCGGCACGGCCACTGTGGAGAGCGTCAGCACATTGAGCGTGCGGTCGAGCAGCGAGCCGCGAAACATCGCCGACGAGATGCCGATCAACAGCGCCACCGGCACCGAGACCAGCGCCGTGAGACCGGCCAGCACCAGCGAGTTCGGCAGGCGCGTCGCGATCAGTTGGCTGACGGGCAGATTGTTCGACAGCGACGTGCCGAAGTTGCCGCTGACCACATGAAGGAGCCACACGAAGTAGCGTTGCAGCGCGGGCTGGTCGAGGCCGAACTGATGGCGCAAGGCGGCCACGGCTTCGGGGGTCGCCGCCTGGCCGAGCGCCTGCTGGGCCGCGTCGCCGGGGAGCAGCCCGGTGATGGCGAACACGACCGCCGACACCAGCAGCAGCGTGAGCAGCGCGAGGCCGAGTCGCGCGGCGATGAGACGTTGCGCATGTGCTTTCATCGAGTCACCTCATGTGTCGACCTGAGTTGGCGCTTTAGCACCTACTCAGGTCCCATGCAGAGCTGTCGACCAGAGTTGGCTTCAGCACCTACTCTGGTCCCCTGCAACATAATTGCGGCTGAAGCCCCCCGCCGCTCAATCAGCGGCGCGTGTTGCCGATGTGACTCTCCACTGCGTCAGACCGGACACCCTCCAGGACTGCCCAACCGACCCGGCTCAGGTTTCGAGCCAGACGTTTTCCGCAAACATGAAGCCCATCAGCCCGGCGAGCGGAATCGAACCCAGGCCCTTGAGCTTGTTCGTATACGCATCGAGCGAACTCTGAAACAGCGGAATACCGATGCCGCCGTTTTCATGCACCAGCACCTGCATATCGCCGTAGATCTTCTTGCGCTTGGCGTCGTCCGGTTCGCCCCGCGCAGCCACCAGCATCTGGTCGAACTTCGGGCTTTTCCAGTTCGCTTCGTTCCACGGTGCGTCCGACTTGAAGAACTGCGTGAAAATCACGTCGGCGCTCGGACGCGCGTTGACGTTGCCAAAGCCCAGCGGATGCTTCATCCAGTGGTTCGACCAGTAACCGTCGGCCGGCACGCGCGACACCTGCAGATTCAGACCGGCTTGCGGCGCGACCTGCTGAAGGAACATCGCCATTTCAACCGACCCATCCGCGGCCGGCGACGCGAAAATCTGGATCGGCGCGCTGCCGATCTTGGCCTTCTGGAAATGAAACTTCGCCTTGTCCGGATCGAACGCACGCTGCGGCAAGCCGGCCAGGTAGTACTTGTTGGTCGGATCGATCGGCTGGTCGTTGCCGATCGTGCCGTAGCCCTGGAAGATCGCCCGGCGCATCTGCTCGCGGTCCTGCAGGTACATCATGCCTCGACGAAAATCGTCGTTGCCGGTAATGCCGCCTTCGTCGCGCACGATCAGGTCAGTGTACAAGCCGGTCTTCGTCTCCAGCACGGAGAAACCACCCGCACCTTTGATCTGCGTGGTCGAACGCGGGGTCAGCGCGTTGATCAGCTGCACGTCGCCCGAAAGCAGCGCGTTCACGCGCGCCGATTCGTCGCCAATGCCAATCAGTTCGACTTCGTCGAGGTGCGGCATGCCCGGCTTCCAGTACTTCTCGTTTCTCACGCCGACGGTGCGCACGCCCGGCGAGAATTCCTTGACCTTGAACGGGCCGGTGCCCACCGCGGTTTTGAAGTCCTTGGTGCCGTCCTTGATGATCTGGAAATGCGAGGTGGCAAGAATCACCGGCAGATCGGCGTTCGGACCTTCCAGCGTGATGGTCACTTCATTCGGACCGGTGGCCTTCACTTCCTTGATCTGGTCGGCCAGCGTCTTTGCTTTCGACGCGGTTGCCGGATCCTTGTGGCGCATGATCGAGTACACCACGTCGGCCGGCGCGAGCACCTTGCCGTCGTGGAACTGCACGCCGCTGCGCAGCTTGACGACCCACACGGTGGCGTCCTTCGTCTCGAGCGATGTCGCCAGCGACATCTTCGCGCCGAGGTGCGAGTCGAGCTCGGTCAGGCAGTTGTAGAACATGAAACCACGAACGTAATCGGTGCTGAGCGCGCCCTTCGCGGGATCGAGCGTATCGGCCGCGGAGGCGGACTGCGTCGCCACGCGGATCTTGCCGCCCTGCTTCGGCTGTGCCTGCGCCAAGGCCGCACCGCTCGCGCTCAGCAAACCAGCGCCCGTGACCGACATCATGCCGGCCGCGGCCATCGCGCGCAGCACGTCGCGCCGCGAGGCGCCCCTGGCCGTCAATCGCTCCAACCCGGTGCCGAGTTCAAGAGCGCCATGTTGCGAGTTTTCCTTCTTCATCGAACTTCTCCGCGAGGGTGAGCAACGAGGTTGAGCAGGCGTGGCTGCGTGGGTTTGACTGCCAATCGAACAACGAACGATCAATAAAAAATGTCTTTGATGCGGTAGTACGTCCCCACGAGCGGCAGGAACCAGGGTTTGCCGGTATGGCCGGGAATCGCTGGCCACTCGGACTCGCGCCACGGATTCCGGTCTTCGTGGCCTTCCATCACGTCGGCCATCACCTGGCCCATGTGTGTGGACATCTGCGTGCCGTGGCCGCTGTAGCCCATCGAAAAATAGATGCCGTCGTGTTGGCCGGCGTGCGGCAGACGGTCGGCGCTCATGTCCACCAGACCGCCCCAGCAATAGTCGATGCGTGCGCTCGCGAGCATCGGAAACATCGTGGCGAGGCCTGCCTGCAGGATGCGTCCGCTCTTCTCATCGGACGGCCGTTCGGACGCCGTGAAGCGCGCGCGTCCGCCGAACAGCAAACGCGAATCGGGCGTCACGCGGAAGTAGTTGTGCATCAAACGCGTGGTGGTGTATGCGCGCCGGTTCGGGAACACTTGCGCCAGCAAATCCGGCGACACGGGTTCCGTCACGACGATGAACGAACCGACCGGTGCGAGGCGCCGCCGATACCAGCCGAACGGACCATGCCGCGACGGGCCGGTCGCGATCAGCACCTGCTTCGCGCGCACTTCGCCGCGCGCCGTGGTGATCCGGAAGCCGCCGCCGTCTTTCACGATCGCGGTCACCGCCGCGTTCTCGTACAGCTTCGCGCCACGCCGCACGGCGGCCTCGGCGAGACCGACCGCGAACTTGCCCATATGCATCTGGCCGCCGTGCCGTTGCAGCAGTCCACCGTAAAAACTGTCGGACTGGATTTCGCCGCGGATACGGCTGCGGTCGATCAGTTCAATATCCGTATCCACTTCACGGCGAATCGCCTCGGCCGTCTTCTCCAGATGCGCGAAATGATGCGGCTTGGACGCCAGCTTCAGCTTGCCGGTCGCGATGTAATTGCAATCGATGCTTTCCTCGCGAATCAGCCGCTCGACCGTATCGACGGCATCCGAAAACGCGCGGTAGCAGGCGCTCGCGCGCTCGACGCCGAGTTGCGCGACCAGCGCGACGAAGTCCTGCGCGACCCCGGTATTGACCTGCCCGCCGTTGCGTCCGGACGCGCCACCGCCGATGCGGCCCGCGTCGAGCACGGTCACCGTCGCGCCGCGCTTGCCCAGCGCCTGCGCGGCCGACAGTCCGGTGAAGCCGCCGCCGATCACCACCACATCGGTCTGGCCGTCGACCGGACCCTCGCACGCCGAAAGCAGGGGCGGCGCAGTGTCGAGCCAATAGGAATCGAGCTTCATCCGGTCAGTCCTTGAGATAAGCAATGAGCGAGGCGACGAGCAGTCTTCACTACGAGAAACAACCGGCTCTTACAGGCCGAGTTCCGCGGCCAGATGTGGAATGTCATTGACCTCGTAGTACTGGTAGTACGGCGTCGACGGCTCGTGGCCGCGCTTGACGAAGGCCTTGTGTTTGACTCCCATGTCGTGCACGGTCATCAGGTCGTAGCGCAGGCTCGACGACACGTGCAGCACGTCTTCCGGATTGCAGTTCAACTGGTCGAACATGTATTCGAAGCCTTGCATGCGCGGCTTGTACGACTGCGCCTGCTCCGCCGTGAAGACCGCGTGGAACGGCGCGCCGAGCTTGTCGACGTTGCTCTGGATCTGGTCGTTCGAAGCGTTCGAGAGAATCACCAGCTTGTACTTCTTCGCCAGACGCGAGAGGCCTTCCGGCACGTCCGGATGCGGACCCCAGGTCGGCACCGCCTTGTAGATCTTCTCGGCTTCCACTTCATTGAATTCGACATTCATGCGCTTGCAGGCGCGGCGCAGCGCATTGACCACGACATCGCGATACGGCTTCCATGCGCCGAGCACTTCGTCGCGGCGATAGCCCGCATAGAACGCGACGAGCTTTTCCAGGTCTTCGGTATTCAGCAGATGCCCGAACATCTCGCGGGTCATGTCGGCCATGCGGAATTTGGTCAGCGTGCCGTAGCAATCGAAGGTGATGTATTTCGGTTCGAATTCGATCATGGTGCAGTCCTATCGTGATGGTGAACTCGCGGTCGGAGTTCATTGGCGAAAACCGCTTTGCGTGGGACCGGAGTAACTGCTAAAGCGCCAACTCCGGTCGACAAAAGCTCATTCCTGTAAAAGATTTAATCAGCGCAAAAACATAGATGTTCCTGATTAGGGCGTTGCTGGTGACACAAACCATGCGTTTTGAGGCTGCTGACAGCACAGAATGCGGCGATCGGGCTGAAAGCCTTGTCCGTGCTGGGTTTGCAGCCGGCATGCAGTCAGGCGCGCAGATCGATCAACACGCTTTTGAAACGCAGGTTCGCCTCGTAGGCCTGGCGGCCCAGGTCCTTGCCGATGCCCGAGCGCTTGTAGCCGCCCGTGGGAATCATGAAGTCCGAAGTGCGGCCATAGCGGTTGACCCACACCGTGCCCGCTTCGAGCCCGCGCACAAAACGCAGCGCCCGCCCCAGGTCGGCGGTATGCACACCGGCTGCGAGGCCGTACTCGGGATGCAGCGCGAGCGCGAGCGCTTCTTCTTCGGTATCGAAGGTCTGCAGCGTCAGCACCGGACCGAAGACTTCTTCACGCACGGCTTCGGAGTGGGCCGTGACGTCCGTGAGCAAGGTCGGGGTGTAGAACGCGCCGTCAGCGCCGCCATCAGCCCGGACGCCGCCGTAGCGCAGCGTCGCGCCGGCGTCCAGCGTGCGTCCCACAATGCCTTCGATGCGCGCTGCCTGCGGTGCCGAGATGATCGGCGAAAGCGTGGTCCCGGCGGCCCACGTCGCACCGGGCTTCAACTCGGCGAAGACCTTGCCGATGCGCTCGGCAATCGGTTCGGCGAGGCTTCGCTCGACCAGCAGACGCGAGCCCGCCACGCACACTTGTCCCGCGTTGCCCGTGATCGCACCGGCGATGCGGCGCGCCACGTCGTCCAGACGCGGCGCGTCGGCGAATACGATTTGCGGGCTCTTGCCGCCCAGTTCGAGCGTGACCGGCTTGGTGCCGCTGTTCGCGCACGCGGCCATGATCGACGCGCCGGTCCTCGTGGAGCCCGTGAACGTGACCTTGCTGATCTTCGGATGACGCACCAGCTCGTCGCCGGTCACTCTGCCATCGCCCTGGACCACGTTGAAGATGCCCGCGGGCACGCCTGCCCGCACGGCCAGCTCGGCGAGCCGCAAGACCGAGAACGGCGTCATCTCCGAAGGTTTGAGCACCACGGCATTGCCCGCCGCCAGCGCCGGGGCGATCTTCCACGAGGCCATGACCAGCGGGAAATTCCACGGCGCGATCGCGCCGATCACCCCATACGGCTCGGCGATCGTCATGCCGAGATGATCGTGGTCGGTAGCCGCCACGTCGCCGCCGAGCTTGTCGGCGAACTCAGCGTAGAAGCGAATGCCCTCGGCGGTGAACGGCACGTCCCAGCCGATCGCCTGTGCAATCGGACGCGTCGAGCCGAGCGCTTCCAGGCGGCCGAGCATGGGCGCATCGTCTTCGACCAGCTCGGCGAAACGGCGTAGGATCTTCGCGCGCTCACGCGGCGCCATGCGCGCCCAGCCACTGTGTTTGAAAGCCTGCCAGGCGTTCTCGACCGCGCGGTCCACCATGGCGGCATCGGCGAGCGGCACGCACGCATACACCACACCGTCCGACGGCCGCGCCACCTCGATGCGACGCTCGCCCGCTTCCACATATTCACCGCCGATGTAATGGCCGCTGCGAATCGCGACGTCGTCCGGATTGAAGCTGTCCATGAGAATGGGTTCCTGTGTGACTGGCTGGTGGTCCGTGCGGCGCGTTTCGAAGACGCCGCCATGACAAAATCGTAGAGCCGCGGGCCTGGCATATGTCGCCGACAAAAATCGCCACGCAGCAGAACTCACCTGTAATGCGTGCCCAGACCTGGCGTTTTGCATCGAATTTCGATGCGGCCCATTCCGGGGCACGCAATAAAAAGATCGTCCTAGTCACACCGCGCACCGGGTGACAAAGTGACGGCGTAAGCCTTCAGTCAACCAGGGAGCACGGCGTGTCCGATTCGATTACCTACAGACGCTTCACCCTCGACGACATTGCCGCCGCGCACGCGTTGACGGTCGAACTTAAATGGCCGCATCGCGCGGACGACTGGAGATTCGTCGCGCTTCTGGGCGTCGGTTTTGTCGCGCAAGACGCGAGCGGCGTGATCGGCACCGCCCTGTGCTGGAAATACGGCACCGAGCGCGCCTCGCTCGGCATGGTGATCGTGTCGCCGGCGCACCAAGGGCGCGGCATCGGCAGAAAGTTGATGGACCTGGTGCTGGAAGAACTCGGCGGCCGCATCACCTTCCTGCACGCCACCACCGCCGGCCAGCCGCTGTATGAAAAGCTCGGCTTTCGCGCGGCCGGCACGCTCGACCAGCATCAGGGCGCGGCATTTCAGCCGCCGCTCGTGTCGCTGCCGCCGGGCGAGCGTTTGCGCCCGCTCGGTTCGAGCGATACCGCGCGCCTCATTGAACTGGCCTCGCGGGCGAGCGGTCTGGACCGCGGCGAAGTCCTGCCCGCGCTGCTAGGCGCCGCCGACGGCATCGCGCTCGACCGCGACGGCGAACTGATCGGCTTCGCGCTGTTTCGCCGCTTCGGACGCGGCTTTGCGATCGGTCCGGTGGTCGCGCCCGCTTCGGAAGATTCGAGCCGCGCCAAGGCGCTGATCAGCCACTGGCTGGCGCTGAATGAAGGCGTGTTCGTGCGTATCGATACACCGGGCGAAAGCGGTCTGACCGAGTGGCTGGAACAGCTGGGCTTGCCGCGCGTGGACACGGTCCTCAAAATGGTCCGCCCCGTCACGCCGGGCGAACCCGCGAGCGGCGGACAGGATGCGCATTACCTGCAATACGGCATCATCAACCAGGCAATCTTCTAACCGCCATGGCCTTCCTCTATAAAGCCGACCCGGCGCGCGGCGCCGAGTGGGCGAAATTCTTCGCGCAGAAGGCGCCGGATCTGCCGTTTCATATCTGGCCCGATCTCGGCGATCCGGCCGCGATCCGCTATCTCGCCGCCTGGCAGCCGCCTGAAGATCCCACCCGCACTTTCCCCAATCTGGAAGTCGTGTTCTCGGTCGGCGCCGGCATCGATCAGTTCGATCTGTCGGGCGTGCCGGTGCATGTGCCCGTCGTACGCATGATCGAGCCGGGGATCGTCGAAGGGATGGTCGAATATGTCACGCAGGCCGTGCTGACGATTCATCGCGATCTGTTCGACTACCGGCTTCAGCAACAGCAGCAGGTCTGGCGCGAACTGCCGCTCAAGCCGGCCAGTGGCCGCCGCATCGGCGTGCTCGGGCTCGGCGTGCTGGGCACTGCCGTGCTGGAAAGGCTGCGCCTGTTCGCCTTCGCCTGCGCGGGATGGAGCCGTTCGGCTCGCGAGATCGAGGGCGTGGACTGTTATGCGGGCGAAGGCGCATTGGATGCGTTTCTCGCGCGCACCGATATTCTGATCTGCCTGCTGCCGCTCACACCCGCCACCCGCGGGCTGCTCGACGCGGAGTTATTCGCGAAGCTGCCGCGCGGCGCGTCGCTGATTCAAACGGGTCGTGGCCCGCATCTGAACCAGCAGGATCTGCTGGCGGCCCTCGCAAGCGGTCAGTTGCACTACGCCATTCTCGACGTGACCGATCCCGAGCCGCTGCCCGCTGGGCATGCGCTGTGGACGCATCCGCGCGTGCGCATCACGCCGCATATCGCCAGCGCGACGCGGCCCGAAACCGCCGTTGAAGTGGTGCTGGAGAACCTGCGCCGCCATCGCGACGGCTTGCCGATGCTTGGCCAGATCGACCGCGCGCAAGGCTATTGAGGGCGGCACCGCGCGAAACGCCCGCACGACGCCGCTTTTCAGCGTCCGCAGCAGAAAATGCTGAGGCCGCGCATCAAAACGCGTCGTGCGCGCTTTTCAGGCAATTGTTTAGGTGAGCAGGCGATCGCCGCTGATCAGTAGTATGGAACGGTCAACAGCCCCTTCCCGCGACGAGAAACCATCATGCCGATTCAATCGCTTATCGAAGCCGACCGCAAGCATCTGATTCACCCCGTCATCAACTACCGCGCGCACGAAGCACGCGGCGTCACCATCCTCGAATCCGCCAGCGGCGCGTTTCTGCGCGACGCGGCCGGCAACGAACTGCTCGACGCGTTCTCCGGACTCTGGTGCGTGAATGTCGGCTACGGCCAGCAGAGCATCGTCGACGCGGCCACCGCGCAGATGCAGAAGCTGCCCTATGCGACCGGCTATTTCCATTTCGGCTCGGAGCCGGCCATCGAACTCGCGCAAAAGCTGGTCGAGGTGTCGCCCGCTTCGCTGCAACACGTGTACTTCACGCTCGGCGGTTCAGATGCGGTGGACTCGGCGCTGCGTTTCATCACGCATTACTTCAACGCGACGGGCCGCCCGTCCAGGAAGCACATCATCGCGCTGCAACGCGGCTATCACGGCTCGTCGACCATGGGCGCCGGGCTCACCGCCCTGCCCGCGTTTCACCGCAACTTCGATCTGCCGTTGCCCAACCAGCATCATCTGCCGTCGCCGTACGCGTACCGCAATGACTTCGCCAGTGACGCCGCATTGATCGCCGCCTCGGTGGCCGCGCTCGAAGCAAAGGTGGCCGAGCTCGGCGCCGACAACGTCGCCGCGTTCTTCTGCGAACCGATTCAGGGCTCGGGCGGCGTGATCGTGCCGCCGGTCGGCTGGCTCAAGGCGATGCGTGAAAGCTGCCGTAAGCTGGGCGTTCTGTTCGTCGCTGATGAGGTGATCACCGGATTCGGCCGCACGGGTCCGCTGTTCGCCTGCCAGGGCGAAAACGTCGAGCCCGATCTGATGACGGTGGCCAAAGGCCTGACCGCGGGCTATGCGCCGATGGGCGCCGTGCTGATGTCGGACGAAATTTACCAGGGCATTGCGGACGGCGACGCCGAGGCGGTCGTCGGCCACGGCCATACCTATTCGGCGCATCCGGTGAGCGCGGCCATCGGCCTCGAGGTGCTGCGCCTGTATCACGAAGGCGGGCTACTCGCGAACGGCGTGGCGCGCGCGCCGCGTTTCGCGCGCGGGCTCGACGCGCTGCTCGCGCATCCGCTGGTGGGCGACTCGCGCCACCGCGGCCTGCTCGGCGCGCTCGAACTCGTCGCCGACAAGGACAGCAAGGCGCGCTTCGATCCGGCGTTGAAACTGTCCGAACGGATCGCCGCCGCTGCGTATGAAAACCGCCTGATTTTCCGCGCCTTCGGCGACAACATTCTCGGCTTCGCACCGGCGCTCTCGTACACCGAGGCCGAGTTCGATCTGCTGTTCGAACGGCTCGCAAAGACCCTGGACGACGTTCTCGCACAACCCGACGTGCGCGCCGCGTTGAAGGTCAAAACTCATGCGGCTGCATGCTAGAGTAGAGGACCATCCCAGCCCCCTTACATCCATCGCCGGAGCGACGACGTTACGATGAGCAGCGACTGCAAGCTAGACCGGATTGACCTGCGCATACTTTCCCAGTTGCAGAAAAAAGGCCGCATAACCAACGTCGAGCTTGCCGACGCGGTCGGGCTGTCGCCCAGTCCCTGCCTGATCCGGGTCAAGCGTCTGGAGAAAGCCGGCTACATCATCGGCTATGGTGCGCAGATCCAGCTCGAAAAGCTCGGCGACGTGCAGATCGTCTTCACCGAAGTCACGCTCGCCGATCATCGGCGGGAAGACTTCATCAAGTTCGTGAATGCGATTCGCGACGTCGACGAGATCGTCGAGTGCCATCTGGCAAGCGGCGGCTACGACTACCTGCTGAAGTTCGTGACGCGCAGCGTGAGCCACTACCAGAGCATCGTGGAAGGTCTGCTGGAACGCGACATCGGTATCGAGAAGTACTTCAGCTACGTGATCATCAAGTCGCCGTTCGTGAAGAGCCATTACCCGCTCGAAACGCTGTTCTCGCAGAATCACCACTAGGCGTTGCCTGCTCTCCGAGCCGCCGGATCTTGCCGCTCAGACTTTGGCGAGCGACGCTCGCGACGTCGCGCGACGTGGTTAACGCCTGGCAACTCCGGCCATGTCCCCGCCGGCCGCCCCCTCGGCCGGCGGACTCCACTGCGCGAATTCCTCGCTCAGAAAGTCCACGCACACCCGCACCTTCGCCGACTGCGCGAGCCTCGCCGGATAGACCGCCCACAGATTCGCCGGCTGCGTGACCTCGGGCAGCACCTGCTGCAACTGGCCGCTTGCGAGCAGCGGCCCTACATCCCACATGGAGCGCAGTACGATGCCGCGTCCGGCGAGCGCCCACTGAACCGCCACTTCGCCGTGATTGGTGGACAACGGCCCCGTGACCTTGATCGAGACCGGCTCGCCGCGCACGGTCAAACGCCACAGACCGAATGGATGGTCGCGCTCCTTGATCGCAAGACACGCATGCGATGAAAGCTCCGCAAGCTGGCGCGGCGCGCCATGCCGCGCGAGGTAGCCGGGCGACGCGCACAGCACACGATGATTCGACGCGAGCCGCCGCGCGATCAGATGTGGTGCGATCTCGTCGCCGATGCGCACATCCAGGTCGAAGCCTTCGCCGCCCACGTCAACGAGACGATCGAACAGATCGAGCCGCACGCTCAACTGTGGATAGCGCTCGGAGAAGCGCGCAAGCGCCGGCGCGACGAAGCGCCGGCCGAAGCCGAAGCTGCTGGAAATGCGCAGCTTGCCGCCGGGAATGCGGCGCGTGGTGGAGACGTCTTCCACGAGCTGATCGACATCGTCGAGAATCTTTTCCGCCCACGTGTACACACGCTCGCCCGCTTCCGTGATCGCGACCCGGCGCGTGGAACGGTGCAACAAACGCGTACCGAGCGTAGTCTCCAGCACGTTGATGCGCTTGCTGACGTAGGCCGCGGACACCGACAGGGCCTCCGCCGCCGCGCTGAAACTCGATTTGCGCGCCACTTCGCAAAACACGCGCAAATCGCCGAGATCGGGTGATGGGACGGCGCTCATAGATCGATGGAGGCAGCGGAGTTTGTACACGAATCGTGCACAGTGGCTTAACTAAAGCGACCATTTTAGTCTCAAACAGCAGGAATAAAATAGCCGTTATCGAATCGTCCAGAAGACCCAACGGAGGAGCACACCATGTCGAAGAAATATCGGATCGCAGTCATTCCCGGCGACGGCATCGGCGTCGAAGTCATGCCGGAAGCCATTCGCGTGCTGGACGCGGTGAAACAGCGCTTCGGCATCGAACTCGAGTATCAGCACATCGAATGGGCGAGCTGCGACTACTACGCGAAGCACGGCAAGATGATGCCGGACGACTGGAAGACCCAGTTGCAATCGGCCGACGCGATCCTGTTCGGCGCAGTCGGCTGGCCGGACACGGTGCCCGACCATATTTCCCTGTGGGGCTCGCTGCTGAAGTTCCGCCGCGAATTCGACCAGTACATCAACCTGCGCCCTGCACGGCTCTTCGCCGGCGTGCCGTCGCCGCTGGCGGGCCGCAAGCCGGGCGACATCGACTTCTGGATCGTGCGTGAAAACACCGAGGGCGAGTATTCGTCGGTGGGCGGCGTGATGTTCGAAGGCACCGAGCGCGAATTCGTGCTGCAGGAGTCGGTGTTCACGCGCCACGGCAGCGAGCGCGTGCTGAAGTTCGCGTTCGATCTCGCGCAACGCCGCGAGCGCAAGCAGATCACCGTCGCCACGAAGAGCAACGGCATCGCGATCAGCATGCCGTGGTGGGACAAATGCGCGGCCGGCATCGCGGCGCAGTACCCCGACGTGAAGTGGGACAAGCAGCACATCGACATTCTCTGCGCGCGCTTCGTGCTGAACCCGGATCGCTTCGACGTGGTGGTGGCGACCAATCTGTTCGGCGACATCCTGTCCGATCTCGGGCCGGCCTGCACCGGCACGATCGGCCTCGCGCCATCGGGCAACCTGAACCCGGACCGCAAGTTTCCGTCGCTGTTCGAACCGGTGCACGGCTCGGCGCCCGACATCGCCGGCAAGAACATCGCCAATCCGATCGCGATGATCTGGTCGGCCGCGATGATGCTCGACTTCCTCGGCAATTCCACGGGCAAGGAACGCGACGCGCACGACGCGATACTCGCGGCGATCGAAGCCACGCTGGTGGAAGGCCCGCATACCGGCGACCTCGGCGGCAAGGCGAACACCACCGAAGTCGGCCAGGCGATCGCGGCAAGACTCGCCTGAGCCGCTCGCTCACTCTCTGTCAGGACACTCTCGCATGAGCATGGAAGCCTACCCCATCGAAGTCGAATTCCCCGATATTTCGGTTCACGAACAATCGACCTCCGGCGTTGCCTACGTCCATACGTTCGACTCGGGCGCACCGGGTCCGCACGTGATGATCAACGCGCTCACGCACGGCAACGAGGTGTGCGGTGCGATCGTCGTCGACGCATTGCTGCGCCGCGGGTTGCGGCCGCGGCGCGGGCGCCTCACGCTGGCGTTCGCCAACGTCGCTGCGTATCAGCGGTTCGATCCCGCTCAACCCGATGCGGCCCGCTTCGTCGATCAGGATTTCAATCGCGTGTGGATGGCCGCGGTGCTCGACGACACCTCCCGCACGTCCAGCGAACTGGCGCGGGCGCGCGCGATGCGGCCGGTGATCGACAGCGTCGACGCCCTGCTCGATCTGCACTCCATGCACGAGAAGAGCAAACCGCTGATCGTGGCGGGACCGCTGCAAAAAGGCACCGATCTCGCTGTGCGACTCGGCACACCCGCCACCGTGATCTGCGACGAAGGCCATCCGGAAGGCCGCCGCATGCGCGACTACGAAGGCTTCGGCAACCCTGCCAGTCCGAAGAACGCGCTGCTGATCGAATGCGGACAGCATTGGGAGCAGAGCGCGGTTGCGGTCGCGCGCGACACCACTGCGCGCTTCCTGTTGCTGGCCGGCGTGATCGACGAAGCGGACCTGCCGGCCTGGTGGATCGCGCCGTTGCCGCCCGTGCAGCACATCGTCCGGGTGACGCAGCCGGTAGTGGCCACCAGCATGGATTTTCGTTTCGCGGCGCCGTACACGGGTCTGGAGATCTTCGCCGAGGCCGGCGCCGTAATCGGCTGGTCCAACGGCGAGGCGGTCATCACGCCCTACGACAACTGCATGCTCGTCATGCCTTCGCTGCGGCAACTTCGACCCGGCGTGACCGTAGTGCGGCTGGGCAAGATCGAGCAGACGGTGACCAGCACCGAAACCAGCGGTGATTGAAGCAGTCCGTGCACACTCAAAAGGCAACGTGAAGATGAAGGTACAGCAGCTCAAGCAAAGCGTGAATCTGCAGAATCTCGAAGACTGGGGCAAGGTTGGACTGCCCGGCACGACGCCGATTCAGGTGTCGGGCATGCAGCGCCTCATCAAGGGCAGTGAATCCATCGATACCGGCATTTTCGAATGCACCGCCGGCACTTACCGCCGCTCGATCAAGCAGGCCGAGGTGATGCATTTTATCGCGGGGCGCGGACGCTTCACGCCCGATAACGAGGAGACCATCCACTTCGAGAGCGGCGACACGCTCTTCTTCGAAGCCAATACCGAAGGGCTTTGGGAAGTCGAGGAAACGATGCGCAAGGTCTACGTGATCTTCTGAAGGCCAGTGACGCGCTCCGGGGTCGTCATCGCCAGTGCGCAGCAGAAAATGCTGTAGCACGTCAAAAATAAGTGACGCGCTCGCGGTGAACCGCTATTCGTTGATTTAATCGGCGGCGTCGCACGCGTAGCATTGATCCGTCAGGCCCGTCACGTCATTCATTCACCCCTGCCTCGGCCTGCGCGCCGCTGCATGGCCCGGCTTGTCCAGGGCCCTATGAAGGAGTCGTTCGATGTCTCTCGCACTCACCCGCACTGATCTGATTCGCCGGCAAAATTTCGTTGACGGACAATGGACCGGCGCGTTCGACGGCGCGTGCTTCACGGTCAGCAATCCGGCCACCGGCAAAATCATTGCCGAGGTGGCCGACAGCGGCAGCGTCGACGCACGGGCCGCCACCGACGCCGCAGCGCGCGCGTTTCCTGCGTGGCGGGACAGGCTTCCACGCGAGCGCGCGGAGATTTTACGGCGCTGGCATGCGTCGATCGTTGCCAACACCGAAGACCTCGCCAGACTGATGTCGATGGAGCAAGGCAAGCCGCTCGCGGAAAGCCGCGGCGAAGTGGCATACGGCGCGTCTTACGTCGCCTGGTTCGCCGACGAAGCAACGCGCATCTACGGCGATCTGATTCCGCAGCAGCAACGCGGCAAGCGCATGACCGCGGTGAAGGAGCCGGTCGGCGTGGTCGCCGCGATCACGCCGTGGAATTTCCCGTTGGCGATGATCGCTCGCAAGATCGCGCCCGCGCTCGCGGCCGGTTGCACCATAGTCGCCAAACCCGCCGAGGACACGCCGCTCACCGCGCTCGCACTTGCAGCGCTCGCGCAGGAAGCCGGCCTACCCGATGGCGTGCTGAACATCCTGTCGGCGTCGCGCAAGCAAGGCGTGATTGCCGTCGCCGACTGGCTCGCCGACCCGCGTGTGCGCAAAATCACATTCACCGGGTCCACGCCGGTGGGCAAGCATCTCGCGCGCGAAGCCGCCGGCACATTGAAGCGGCTTTCACTGGAACTCGGCGGCAACGCTCCCTTCATCGTCTTCGACGATGCCGACCTGGACGCAGCAGTTACCGGATTGATGGCGGCGAAATTCCGCAATGGCGGCCAGACATGTGTGTGCCCGAATCGCATCTATGTGCAGGCTGGCGTCTACACAGAGTTCGCCAACCTGCTGGCAAAGCGCGTCGCCGGCCTGGAGGTTGGGCCCGCAACGGAGCCGGGCGCGCAGATCGGTCCGATGATCAACGCGCGTGCCATCGACAAGATCGCCCATCATGTCGAAGAGGCCGTCCATCGCGGTGCGAGCGTGCTGGTGGGCGGCAAGCGTCTAACGGAACTCGGCGCGAACTTCTACGCGCCGACCGTGCTAACAGACGCTAGCGACGACATGCTGTTCGGCAGCGAGGAGACCTTCGGCCCGATCGCGCCGCTGATTCGCTTCGACGACGAAGCTGAAGCGGTCCGCCTCGCAAATGACACACCATACGGCCTCGCCGCTTATTTTTACACGCAGGACTTGCGGCGCATCAACCGTGTTGCCGGGCAGCTCGAGGCCGGCGTATTAGGTATCAATGAAGGCGCGATATCGAGCGAGGCGGCGCCTTTTGGCGGCGTCAAGGAATCGGGGTATGGCCGTGAAGGCTCGAAGTACGGGCTCGACGACTATCTGGCGATCAAGTATGTGTGCCAGGGCGGCCTGGATTAGTCCTCGCGGAAACGAGTGCAATGGAGATTTGCGAATGAACGTGGGAACGACGTCAAGCAGCGATCTCTCAGGTGAACAATTCTGGGAAAAGGTCCGAGCTGCCTACCCAACGCAGCAACCATTGATGAATTTGAACAATGCGGCAGTGAGTCCGCCGCCCGTTGTCGTTGAACAGGCCACCATTGATGCCTACCGGCTCGTCAGCCGGAATCCTGACGTCAATATGTGGAGCAAGCTGGACGCCGCCCTGCCGTCGATCAAGCAGCAACTCGCCGCATTGGCGGATTGTAGTCCGGACGAGATTGCCCTGAATCGCAACTCATCAGAGGGCTTGTCGACGGTTATCTTCGGCCTGCCGTTGTCGGCAGGCGATCAGGTGTTAATTTCCGAGTGGGATTATCCGAGTGCGCGTGCCGCCTGGATACAGCGCCAGCAGAGGGAGCACATCACAGTCGCGAGCGTGGACTTCGATGTGATGGGCAGTGACGACGAGATCGTCAGGGCGTATGAAGAAGCGATCACTTCCAGCACGCGCGTGATATTGCTCACCCATATGTTGCACTGGACAGGTCGGCTCATGCCGGTCAAACGCATATGCAAATTGGCGCGCGAGAGGGAGATCATCACCATCGTCGACGGCGCGCAGACGTTTGCACAAATGCCAGTCAGCTTCCGTGATCTCGATTGCGACTTCTTCATCACCAGTCTTCATAAGTGGCTATGTGCGCCGGTCGGCAACGGCATGTTGATCGTCAGGGAAAGCCGCATCGGTGAAACATGGCCGCTTCTGGCTCCCTTTGACCCGGCACCGCTGCGCATCGATAAGTTCGATCACTGGAATCTCGGCACCTACAATTCGGCGTTACAGGCTGGCATTGCACCAGCGCTGAAATTTCATCAAGAGATCGGGCCCGCAAAAATCCACGCGCGGTTAAAGGAGCTTAGCCGTTACTGGATCGAACTCGCCCGCGATATACCTGGCTTCACGCTACACACGCCGTTGAACGCGGACCTGGGAGCGGTCAGCCTATTCTCTATCGACGATGTCGATTCAAGGAAGATCGAGCAGGAGCTTCGGCAACGCTATCAGATACATGTGAAGTATCGTCAGGTGCGGCACATCGAAGGACTCCGCGTATCACCGCACATCTACATGCTCAAGAGCGATATGGACGCTTTTGTGTCTGCGCTAGCGCAAGTGGTCCAGATGAGCGGCGGATAACGCTGGCGAGATCGGCGGCGATCACAATACTTCATTTCACCGCCGCCCCGATTAACCTGACAGTGTCCTCAAGATGGCGTGCTCGTTCAGCCCGTTCTGATTCTCTCGTCCCATCACTGCTGTGGCGGCGCGACTCCCGCCTTCTTCTCTGCACCTTGCGCATTCTCCGGATAGTTCGGGTCGTACCCGCCCGGCTTATAGCCCGCACTCTCCAGCGTCTTCAACTCAGCATTCCGGTTAGCGCGTGCCTCCTTGCGGACGGCCTTACGCGCCGCCTTCTTCTGCGCCTTCGTCATTGATGCAGGGTTCGGTTGACTGGCCGCCGCGACAGCATTGCCAGGTTCGTCGGCAGGTTGTGGCTGGGCAATCGCACCCGACATAGCAAATGTCATCGTAACTAGCGTGGCGAGCGTTGCAGCCTGGAATTTCTTCATCTTGTTGTCTCCGTTCTTGTCGGTTGTTGATCTCGTTCTGGTACGCGCCCCGCTCGCGAGGCGCGACAACGCGCTGCGCTCAACCCGCTTCGGCACGCCGGGCAGCGAAATCGCGCTTCGGCTCCCGCGTTCCGAACGCCGCGATCAGCAGCCCCAAAATTGCCGATCCTAGTGCGATCTGCAGAATCACCGAAATGCCGGCGTGCTGCGCGATGCCGCCCGTCACCGCAGGCGCTACCGCACCGCCGATGATCTCGCCGAGGCCCACGATCATGCCCGTCGCCGTCGCGCCCAACTCGGGCGGCACCGATTCGCTCGCGAACGGCCCCACGACGATGCCGATGACGCCTGCTATCAAAAACGTCACGAAAGCAAGCAGGATGAAAAGCTTCATCGGATCGGCCCCGGTCTGTGTGAGAAGCCACAGGCCGACCACTTCGAACCCGAGCGCGGTCACGATCACCGGCTTGCAGCCGAAGCGGTCCGACAGCGCGGGCAGCACCACGACGCCGAGGCAGCAGCCGACGCCAAGTGCCGAGAGCACGAGACCCATCGAATCCATGCTGAGATGCAGATGATCGGTCAGATAGCTAGGCAGAAAAGCGGAGAGCACCACAAGGCCGGAGAGCGCGCAGAGCATCAGCAGCGTGCCCGAAATGACGTTGCGGTAGCGCAGCACGTCAAACCACGACGAGCTTCGCGCGGCATTAGCCGGCCCGGCCGGCGCATCCGCACGCAGCGACTTCGCGAGCAGCGCGGCGATCACGAAGCCCGGCACCGCGACGATCGCGAAGATCCAGTGCCAGTTGGGCACAACCTTCAGCATGGCGATCGCGATCAGCGGCCCAAGCCCCAGCCCCACCAGTGGCGCGGACATCTGCTGCAGACCCACGTTCAGTCCGATACGGCTGGGCTTCGATGCTTCGACCGTCGCAACGATACTCGCCGGCACATAGGCGCCTTCCGCGATCCCCATCAGCGCGCGCAGCAACACCATGCTCAGCATCCCCGCTGCCAGGCCGCTGCCGCCGACGAGCAGCGAGAACGCGATCACCGCCGGCACGATTACGCGCTTGCAGCCAATCCGGTCGGAAAGCCGTCCGGTGAGAATCGAGGCGAGGCCCCAGCACAGCGAAAGCACAGCGGAAATCAGGCCGAGATCCTGATAGTTCATTCCAAGCTCTTTGGCGATCACCGGAAAGAGCGGGTAGATAATGTTGCGGTCGAGTCCCACGAGACCGTACCCCAATGCGAGCAGGAATACCGCCTTGACCTCGTAACGCAGACTCCAGACAGCGCGCCCGTTAGGGGCGGCAACCGTTGTTTCCATGACGGATGTCTCCAATGTTTTGTTATGCCGATGCTCATGTGCGCGGCCCTTGTGCGCCGCACGCGTGGTCTCACCAGGTGTGCATCATGCCGATACGCACCATCGTCTGATTGTTGGACGTCGAGAACGCGCCCGCGCCCGGGATGAGTGCAGGTGCGCTGTTCGATGCGTGCTGATACACGGCAAATCCATACACGCTCGTGCGTTTGGACAGGTAGTAAGCGAGGTTCAGGCCGACCTGATGCATCTTCACGTCGTCGAGGACGTGGTTGCCGTCGTTGAACTGATAGTCGAAGCCGATGATCGCGGCGGGTGTGAGCGAATACGTGGCGGCGAAGTCGTACACCATCACGCGGGCGTTGATGTCGGTGTTGGTCGCCTGCGCGACCATCACCGCTGCGAAACCGTTACCGATCGCCATACGGCCACCCACACCCCAGTCGCGCAGTCCGCTGTTGCCGTTGTCGATGGTAGGAAACTTCGTGTATGTGTACGCGGCGTCGATTGCAATCGGACCTGTGTTGTAGCTCGCGCCGAAGCTTTGCGTGCTGTTCTGGCTGAATGCGCCAGCCTGACCTCCGAAGCCGTACATCGCGCCAAACTTGAAGCCGCCGATGCGCGGGCTTTCGTAAGTGACCGCGTTGGGCGTGGAGTACAGATCGGCGGTACGTAGAAAGTCCATCGATCCGAACACGGGCGCGCCGAGTCGCGGGAACGGGCCGGCCTGAGTGAAAGTCGGTTCGAGCGATGCGAGCATCGGCCCCCAGCGATCGATCGTCATGTAGTTGAACATGAAGTCGGTCTGCAGACCCATCGTCAATCGGCCGAACGATTCGTTGTCGAGGCCCACGTATGAATACCGGAACATCTGGTCCGGGCTATAGAGCGAGCCTGTGCCAATATCGAACGTGTTGAGCAGCTTGGCGATGGCCCGGGTTCCTCCGCCCAGGTCCTCGATGGCGGAGATGCCGAACCCTGTGTTGTTCGAGATCCCGCCCTGCATGAATGTATTCGAGTGGCCGCCCGCGTTCGACACCCAGGTCAACCCCGCGTCGATCGCGCCGAACAGCGTGACGCTCGACTGGGCATGGGCCGCGCCGGCCATCAGCGTGGCCATCGCGCATGTCATGATTTTCGCTTTCACCGTGTCTCCAATCTTTTTTGTCGTATGTCATGTGTGCCGCAACCGGAAAGCGCTTCCGGTTGCGAGCTAGCGGTGATTCCGCCGCGTTGGGCATGCTTGTGAAGATCCGCGGCGGAACCACCGAACCTCCCCGCGAACCGTCTTAGTGCTTCAGAAAATCAATCACCAGCCGATTGAATTTGTCCGCGTGCTCCCATTGCGCCCAGTGGCCGCAGCGGCTGAACACATGGAATTGCGCGTCACGCAGGCCCCACACCATGCGCAGGCCGTTGTCGAGCGGCACGAAGCGGTCGTCGCGGCCCCACGTCACGAGCGTCGGCGCGCTGATTTCAACGAGGCGGCCGCTCAGATCGGGAAACTGGTTCGGATTGGCTTCGAGGCTCTTGATGAAGTTTTCCAGGTGGTCGCGATGCGCCATCATGTTCGTGAAGCGGCCTTCAATCAGCTCCTCGGTGATCGTCGATGGATCGAAGACGAACACGTCCAGCATTCGGCGCAGACTCTCCATCGTCGGCGTCTTGTACGCGCCGAACAGCATCTTGATGCCTTCGAGCGGCATCGGCTGGAACAGGCTCGGGCCGACGCCGCCGCCACCCATGATCACCATCTTGCCGAGACGCTCGGGAAAATTCAGCGCAAACGACAGCGCGTTCACGCCACCCATCGAATTGCCGAGGATATGGACGCGTTCGATGTCGAGCACGTCGAGCAGCCCCTTGAGTGCGCGCGCGTTCAACTCCGAGCGCGAACCGCGCGTGCACACGATGGGATCGCTCTTGTTCCAGCCTGGCGAATCGAGAAGGATCACCCGGTAGCCTGCGTCGACGAACGCGCCGACGTTGCGGTGAAAGTTGCTCCAACCCGATGCGCCCGGCCCTGAGCCGTGCATCATCACGACGGTCTCACCCTCGCCCGCGTCGTTGTAGTGAACCTGCAGATCAAGGTCGCCCTCGTTGATCCGTGCGAACTTGCTGGTTCCTGTTTCGGTCAATGCAGCCATTGCTCTCCTCCTTGATCGGACTGGCGTCCGATAGCCACGGTGTTGTCGATGAGCGCTTTCACGCCATCGCATGATTAGTATTGCAAACTGTATTGCAGCGCTGCGGTCAGAAAAAGACAGCAAAGCCAAACGACACATTCGAAAATACCGAACAAACAACTCTGCGTGCAGCGAGATCAGGCCACTGCGCGTTTGTTCAGATCCAGCGCCACGTCGACGATCATGTCCTCCTGGCCGCCGACCATGCGGCGCTTGCCCAACTCGACCAGGATGTCGACCGTCTTCAGGCCGTACTTCTTCGCGGCCACTTCCGCGTGGCGCAGG
>NZ_VTUZ01000075.1 GCF_008369935.1 Paraburkholderia panacisoli
TGTCGAAAGCTATCGGCGCCGCACAGCCAGCGACAAACAGAAAGAGCGCCGCCGTCAATTACCCACTGACACCCCGAACGGAGCGACAACCATGACCCCCTGACGCAGCGACAATCACCTCGGTCGACCGGCCAAGATGTTTGTCGGTAAACCGGACTTCCTGCTTGACGCTATCCACCAATCTTGGTCGCGCGGCGCCAAGGCTTGCCATGAGGAACCTGGGCAGCAGGCTGTGGATGATTTCGGACAAAACGTCCATGAACAAGCTGACGCAGCCGAGCATCCAGACGGTCCACGGAATTTGGCGAAGAACAGTTACTTTAGTTTCAGTTTCCATTGAGATACCAGTGAGAGAACTCGGACTTTGAAGGTGGCCGCAGTTCAATCGCTCAACGCCAAGACGAGCCAAATGCTCGAGCCGCTTGAGCCAAGCACGCGGAGCGCCGGGAACCGCACACTATGCCCTGCATAATAGCGAAGCTCTCCGCCACCGAGCCCATGACCCGAGCACGGCGCGACTGCGGTTCATTCGTAACTGCCGGGCGCTCGACATGACCCAAGATGAAGGTGCGAGAGCTGCTTAATGCCAATGACGGCAATTGCTCCAATTGTGGTGCCATCAAATCGCTGTCGAGGACCACATCGAGCACGTTAATACGCGAATCACCGAACTGCTGCTGTTGCGGGAACAGCTGACCGCGTTGCGCCAGAGATGCGGTGGAGAGCACCTGGTCGACCCATGCGCGTCATGCATGAGGTGACTTCGTGTGAGGCGCCGCGCACGCAAAGACAAAGACATCTCGCCTTGGATGACTGTTCCCACGCTCCATGACCGCCCTCCGTCCCCTTCCGGGCGGCGGATTCAAGCAGCCGATAGCCGTCGGCTCCCTATCCGAGGCGGTGGTCAGCCGTAGTCACGCACCAATTGCCACGTCCAGCTTCAGGGTAAGCCGAGTCGCACGCGGTCCTCGAGACCTGGTATCCGGGCGGACAGGGCGGACGGGCCATTGCCGATATGCTGTTCGGCGACGCAAATCCGTCCGGCAAGCTGCCAATCTCGTTTCCGAAACAGGACTCCGATTTACCGCAGCCCGTCATCTCGTCAAGCGATCTCAACGTGCCGTACAACGAGGGCTTGCTTATGGGCTATCGCTGGTATGACGCGAAGCAGATCGAGCCGCTGTGGCGTGGCTCAAGTCACTTGATCAGCAACGGCCAAAACCCATCTCGAACAAGCGATTAGCCAACATTCAGACGGTAGTCCGGCAAGCGCTTGCTGCAGCGCTCGATCAGCATCTCGTCGACATCAACCCTCTGGGCGCCTTTACCTACTCGCGCAAGATCAGCGTGCGGGTAGAGGAAGTGAACGTCTGCGAGCTTCTAACAAAGGCCCCCGTCGATCCCTTTTCATCCGAAGAACAAGCGCAGATTCTCGCGCTCGCAGACCCGCAGATGCGCAACTATCTGAAGTTCGCCTTCTGGACGGGCTTGCGTACAAGCGAACTCGTCGCACTCACTTGGTCGGACATCGATTGGGACGCGGGTGTCGTGAAGGTTTGGAAGGCCATGACGCGCGAGGCCAATGGCAAGGTCGAAACAACCAAGACGGTGTCCGGCAGGCGTCAGGTCAAGCTGTTGCCACCGGCGGTCGCGGCGCTGAATGCACAAAAGGAACACACGGATAAGGCGCACAAAGCGATCTTTCACGACCCGCGCACCGGCAAGCGATGGGCGGGCCATGGCAAGATATATGACGTATGGCAGGTCATCATGCGCAAGGCCAACAAGCTGCACGGCATCCGCTATCGCAACCCCTATCAGACCCGCCACACCTATGCATCAATGATGCTCTCCGCCGGCGAGCCGCCGATGTGGGTGTCAAAGCAGATGGGACACGCGGACCAGACGATGATCTATCGTGTCTATGGGCGCTGGATGCCGGAAGCCGACCGTGGTGCAGGATTACGCGCGGTAGCAATGTTCGACACCAAGGAATAGTTGTGGCATGCCTGTGTCATTCCTGCGGGGAATTCGGGGGGCACAGAGGGGCATAAAACTAAAATGAAAGGATTTCGTCGTCGAATTACCCGCAAACCCTTGTCAAACGGCGGCGGAAGGCAGCCGGAGTCGAACCGACCAGGGAGTGTCTGACACCCCCTACTGGGTTTGAAGCCCAGCCGCACCACCGGATACGAATGCCTTCCTACGGTGATTAAACAACACGACGCCGATCAACGATCAGAGCAGATCGAGCCAACGACTATCCGCGCGCATCAGATGCAGCCCACGGTGGAAGCGAGTATACCCAACCCGGTCGAAGAACTCCAAAAGCTGAATCGCGCGTTTGCGCCCCAGTCCGGTGACATCGCGAAACGGCGCAGCCGCTACCGTGCCCGCGTTCTTCCGTGCCTCGGCTGCCGCGATCGACGCCAGTTCGCGAATCACCTCCTGGTGATAAAAGAGGTCCTTCACGACCTGGAAAAGCTCGCCCTGCCGCGCAAGTTTGCGCATCAATTGACGCATGCGCTCCTCGGGCACGCCATGCGCGTTTGCCAGATCGCGCACCCACGGCGGATCGAAACGCCCCGCCTTGACTTCAGGCAGCAGCGCCGCCGCGAGCGCCCGGTCGGCGTCGTCGAGCGTCACGGTGTGACCGGGCAAATGCAGCCAGGGCCCGCGTTTGACGATCTCGCCGCGCGCAGCGGCATCGTCGACTAACGCGCGCCACAACGCATCGTCCACCAGAGGCGCGGCAATCCGCCGCAAGCGCGAAACGTCGGGCCCCAGTTCGTCAGGCGAGCGCTCGTGGTACTGCGCGAGCGTCCCGGTCAGCCGCGTGGTCAAGGCCTGCCATAACGCATCGGCAACGAGCAACGCATCGTGACCGGGCAGATCGACAACGCGCGTGTCGGACGGCAACGCGAGCGCGGCCGCCGGCATGCCCGTCAATCTTTCCAGCAACGCGCGCGAAAGACCGTGTGGCGCCCTCGCGAACATCGCGTCGAGCGCACCGGTGTCGAGCATCGTCTGCATCGCATCGAGCCACGCTAGCCGCTCAGGCGAGCGCCGCTTGCGCGACGGCGCGAACGGATCGAGCACATGGCCGCCACCCACCGTGCGATTGGCCTGGGCATTTCGTACGACGAAGCGGTCGCCCGGCACCGCGCACACCGCCCGCTCGAACGCGAGTTGCACGCGCGCACGCCGACCTGCGCCGAGCGTTTCACCCTCGAGCAACGCCACATGCGCAACCTGATGCTGCGTGCCCAGGTGCACGTGCAGCGGTGTCCAATGCTCCAGCGTGAACGGCGCGTCGGCGAGCAGCGTCAGCATCACGTCGACCCGCTCCGACGCTTGCGACAGACGCGGATCGAGCACCCAGTCGCCGCGCTCGATCGCGCTCTTCTCGATGCCCGCGAGGTTCAACGCGCAGCGCTCGCCAGCGCGTCCAGTCGCGGCGGGGCGATTCTGCGCATGGATGCTGCGCACGCGCACCGACTGATTCTTCGGCGCGAGCAGCATCGTCTCGCCGACGCTCACGCTACCGGAGACCACCGTGCCCGTGACGATCGTGCCCTGCCCCGCGAGCGTGAAGACGCGATCGATCGCAAGACGGAACAGGCCGTCAGCACGCTTTCTATGCCAGGCCGCGGCCGTCTGGTGCAGATGCGCTTTCAGCGCGGCCACGCCGGGATCGTCGCCGCGCGTCGCACAGGTCTCGAACACCGGCGCATCGTGCAGCACGCTGTCGCTCAGAAACGCGCTCACCTCGTCGCGCACTTCGCGCAACCGCTGCGCGTCCACGCGATCCACCTTGGTCAACGCGATCGCGCCGCGCTGAATGCCGAGCAGTTCCACGATCGCCAGATGCTCGCGCGTTTGCGGCATCACGCCGTCGTCGGCGGCGATCACGAGGAGCGCGAAATCGATTCCGCTCGCGCCAGCGGTCATCGTGTGCACGAGCTTTTCGTGGCCCGGCACGTCGATCAGACCGAGCACGTCGCCATTCTCGAGCGGCACATACGCGTAACCGAGCTCGATCGAAATGCCGCGCGCTTTCTCTTCCTTGAGACGATCCGTATCGACGCCCGACAAAGCCTTCACCAGGCTCGTCTTACCGTGGTCGATATGTCCCGCCGTACCGACGATCATGCGTGCGTGTCCTTCGGTCGTTCGAGCAGTTGCCCGATCAGTTGCGCTTCATCGGCGGCTTCGAGGCAGCGCAGATCGAGGCGCAATGCGTCATCTGCGATACGGCCGATCACCGGCCGCGCCATCTCGCGCAGCAGCTTTTCCAGCGTGAGCAGGTGACGGCCGCCACGCTTGCCGTCGGCCATTCTGACGACGAGGCCGTAGCTCGGCAGCACGTCGACGGGCAACGCGCCGCTGCCGATCTGGCTGAACATCGGCTCGGCGAGCACCGCATACTGCTCGCCGACCGCGCGTTGCAACGCAGGCTGCACGCGCTCTGCGGCAAGGCGGATGTCGTCGGTGGGACGCGTGAGCAGACGCAGCGTGGTCAGCCGTTCCACCAGCTTTTCCGGCGCGCGATATAGCTGAAGCACGGGCTCCAGCGCCGCGAGCGTGAGCTTGCCGACGCGCAGCGCGCGCTTGAGCGGATGCTTCTTGATCTTCGCGATCAGATCGCGCCGCCCGACGATCAACCCGGCTTGCGGACCGCCGAGCAGCTTGTCGCCGCTGAACGTGACGAGGTCGGCGCCGGCTTCGACGGTTTCGCGCACGGTCGGCTCGCGCGGCAGGCCCCATTGACTCAGATCGACCAGCGTGCCGCTGCCGAGGTCCACGACGACCGCGAGGCCGCGCGCATGCGCAAGCGGCGCAATTTCGTCGAGGCCGACCTCTTTGGTGAATCCGTGGATCGCGTAATTGCTCGCGTGGACCTTCATCAGCAGCGCGGTTTGCGGGCCGATGGCGTCGTCATAGTCCTTCAGATGCGTGCGATTGGTCGTGCCGACTTCGCGCAGCCGGGCGCCCGCGCGGCTCATGATGTCAGGAATGCGAAACGCGCCGCCGATCTCGACCAGCTCGCCGCGCGACACGACGACTTCCTTCTTCGACGCCAGCGCGGACAGCGTGAGCAGCACCGCGGCGGCGTTGTTGTTGACCACGGTTGCCGCTTCGGCCCCGGTCAGTTCGCAGATGAGTTCGTCGATCAGATCGTCGCGGTCGCCGCGCTTGCCGGTGCCGAGATCGAACTCGAGGTTGGCGGGTTGCGTGAGCGCTTTCATCACGGCCTGCACCGCCTCGTCGGGCAAGAGCGCGCGGCCGAGATTGGTGTGCAGCACGGTGCCGGTCAGATTGAATACGCTGCGCAAGCGCGATTCGTTGCGCCGGCGCAGTACGGCTTCGACCGTCGCGTGCAGTTGCCGGCTGTCGAGCGCGCCGACCGACGCGCCGCCCGCTTGCGCGCTCGCGCGCCAGGCGTCGAGCGCCGCGCGCACGGTGTCCAGCACCTGCGTGCGCCCATATTCGCTGATGAGCGCCGCAAACTCCGCCGACGCCATGACTTTTTCCACCGACGGCACGCGCGCCATCAGCGCGCGCAATTCCGAGCCGCTCACATCGCTCACGAAGCAATCCTTTTTAGTCGTGTCCGGTAGGCGCGTCCGGCCGGGTCTAATCGGACCCGGCCTCGTCGGCGGGCTCCTCCGCGCCGCCGGCCTGCTCGGGCCACAGCCACGGATGCGGCGACGCGCGCCGATAACCCTCCGCCCCCATCAGCAGATCCAGCGTGAGGCTAGCGAGATCGTCCGCGAACGGATCGAAGTCGTAGTCCTTCGACTGAATGCCGATCTTCCGGTAAGTATGGCATTCGTCGCACGACTCCGCCTTCAGCGCGGCGTTTTTCGCTTCCGCTTGCCGCGTGGCGTCGTCGGCGTCCGGCGAGCCGACCGCGTGATACGCAATGCCCTTGGTCGAATCGCAGTTCGAGCATTTCGAGCGCACCATGTGCCACTCGGTCGAGCACAAGCCGCATTGCAGGTAGCGGTAATTGTCATACACGCCGCCCACGCGCACCGTGCTTGCCACCGGATGCGATCCGCACACGGGACACAGGCCGAGCGTTTCGATGTACGGCACTTCGCGCTTGTCGATGTCGGCGGCGAGATCGGTCCAGACCACCTGCAACGCGGCCATGATGAACGGCGCGCTGGCCGGATCGATTTCTTCGAAGCGCTGCGCGAAGAGCGCGTCGGCCTGCGCTTCGAGCGTGGCGGTGTCGAGCGTGCGCAAGCGGGCCACCAGCGCTTCGAGCGGCGGCGTGAGCGGGCCCGCGCCTTCGATCCTGTCGAGCAGCTGGCGCAGCACGTCGCGCCACGCCGGATCGCGCACGCCGGAGAGCGCAGGAATCAGCGGCATCGAATGCTGTTGCGCGCTCGCGATCAACTCAGGGCTGGGCGGCTGCGCCTTGAAGCTCGTGATCACCGCTTGCTGCGCGTCGGCGAGCACGGCCATCAGGCGTAGATAGCCGGCGATCGGATTGTCGAGGGCCGCGAGCTGGCGCAGGCGCGCGGCGCGCGGCGCGAACACCGCGAGCCGCTCGGGCGTGCGGATGCGGGGTATCGCCGAGTGATCGAGCGACTCGATATCGCCGGCTTCGAGAATGCGTTGAACCACAGTATCGACCTCTGAAAACTGCGCTGAAAACCGCGCCGGAAACTGAAGAGCCGCCGCGCTTCATCGAACAAGGGCGGCGGCTCGGTGTGCAGTACGCTGGCAAACGCGCTGCTGTTACTTGCCGATGATTTCCTTGAACCAGTTCGGATGATGCTTTCTCGCCCAGCCGTAAGTCACGGTGCCGCGCGTCATCGCGCCGATCGAGCCCTTGACCCACAACGCCGCATAGATATGCACGACGATGCCGACCATCAGCACGAACGCCGCGGCCGCATGCACCACTGCCGCGAGCCGGATGATCCCGATCGGGAAATAGAACGAGAAGTAGCGCCGCCAGATCACAATACCGCTTGCGAGCAGCAACACGAGACAGACTACCATCGTGAAGAACAGCAGCTTCTGACCGGCGTTGTACTTGCCGATCGCGGGGAGCTTTTCCTCGCGATTGTTGAGCACGTCGTCGATCTGCCGCATCCACTGCAGGTCGGCGTTGTCGAGATAGTTGTGATGCCAGAAGCGCAACGCAAGAATCAGGAACGACACGAACATCACGCAGCCGATGAACGGATGCAGAATCCGCGTCCATTGCCCGCCGCCGAGAATCGCGTAGAGCCACGACATCGCCGGATGAAACATGGCGAGGCCGGAGATCGCCAGCAATACAAACGAGATCGCGGTGATCCAGTGATTCGTGCGCTCGTTCGGCGTGTAGCGCACGATCAGGCTGTTGCCCTTCACGTCCTTCAGCTCGGTATGCTCAGGGTGCTTCATTGGATGCCTCCCTCGAACGGCGTGCTTCGTCGGCTTCGCGCTGGGCTACGGCTTCGTCCTCTTCCGTCACCTCGTTCGGACCGACACGCGTGTAGTGGAAGAAACCGGCCACCGCCGCGAACGCGATGCCCGCCAACGCCAGTGGCTTCGCCAGCCCCTTCCACAGCGAAACCATCGCGCTGATTTTCGGATTCTCCGGCAAGCCGTGATACAGCGACGGACGATCGGCATGATGCAGCACGTACATCACGTGCGTGCCGCCCACCCCCGCGGGATCGTACAGGCCGGCGTTCTGGAAACCCCGTTCCTTCAGATCCACGATCCGGTCCGCGGCCTGCTGATGCATGTCCTCCTTGGTGCCGAACATGATCGCGCCGGTCGGGCAGGTCTTCACGCAAGCCGGTTCCTGACCCACCGCCACACGATCCGAACACAGCGTGCACTTGTATGCGCGGTGGTCCTTCTTCGAAATGCGCGGCACGTTGAACGGGCAGCCGGTGATGCAATAGCCGCAGCCAATGCAGTTTTCCTCGTGGAAATCCACGATGCCGTTCGTGTACTGCACGATCGCGCCAGGCGACGGACAGGCCTTCAGACAGCCAGGATCCTCGCAGTGCATGCAGCCGTCCTTGCGGATCAGCCACTCCAGATCGCCTTGCGCGTTCTCGTACTCGGAGAAACGCATGACGGTCCACGAATGCTCGCTCAGATCGGCCGGGTTGTCGTACACGCCGACGTTCACGCCGACTTCATCGCGCAGGTCGTTCCACTCCATGCAGGCGGTCTGACATGCCTTGCAGCCAATGCACTTCGACACGTCGATGAGCTTGGCGACCGTGCCCGTGGCCGGCTCACGCGCTTGCGGCGCGGGCACGGTCGTGGCCGAGATGCGTTTGATATCCAGTGATTGCAGTGCCATCTCTTTTCCTTATGCCTTTTCGACCTTGACGAGGAACGACTTGAATTCCGGTGTTTGCGAATTCCCATCGCCCACGGAAGGCGTCAGCGTATTGATGAGATAGCCCGGCCTGGTGATTCCCTTGAAGCCCCAATGCAACGGCAAGCCGACCGTCTGTACTTTCTTTCCTTCAATTGTCAGCGTTTTGATCCGCTTGGTGACGAGCGCCACGGCAATGACGTGCCCGCGATTGGACGACACCTTGATGCGGTCCCCCGCCACCACGCCGACCTCTTTCGCCAGATCCTCGCCGATCTCCACGAACTGTTCCGGCTGAATGATCGCGTTCAGATGCGCATGCTTGGTCCAGTAGTGGAAATGCTCGGTCAGACGATACGTGGTCGCCGTATGCGGGAAGTTCTCGTGCGTGCCGAACGCCGCCCGGTCGCCAGGGAACACGCGCGCCGCCGGATTGCTGACGGCCGCCTTGTTGTCCGGATGCAGCGGGTTGTAGCCGAGCGGCGTCTCGAACGGTTCGTAGTGCTCGGGGAATGGCCCTTCGACCAAACCGTCACGTGCAAAGAAGCGCGCCACGCCCTCCGGATTCATGATGAACGGATTCATGCCGTTCTCGGGCGGTTCATCGACCTTGAAGTCGGGGACGTCGGCACCCGCCCACGCGCGGCCGTTCCACGCGATCAGCTTGCGCTTCGGATCGAACGGCTTGCCGCTGACGTCGCACGACGCCCGGTTGTACAGAATCCGCCGGTTCGCCGGCCATGCCCACGCCCAGTTCAGCGTATTGCCGATGCCGGTCGGGTCGGAGTTGTCGCGGCGGCCCATCTGATTGCCCGCCTGGGTCCACGATCCGCAGAAGATCCAGCAGCCGCTCGCGGTGCTCCCGTCGTCGCGCAACTGTGCGAAGCTCGCCAGCTGTTCGCCCCGCTTCGCGAGCACCTTGGTTTTGTCGGTCGGATCGGTGACGTCGGCGAGGGCCTTCCCGTTGAACTCCATTGCGAGTTCTTCGGGCGTAGGGCTTTCCGGATTGGAATACGGCCAGCTCATGTTGAGAATCGGATCGGGATACTTGCCGCCGTCCTTTCTATAAGCATCGCGAATGCGCAACCACAGCCCCGACATGATCTCGAGATCGCTCTTCGCTTCGCCCGGGCCTTCCGCACCCTGCCAGTGCCACTGCAGCACGCGGCTCGAACTGACCAGCGAGCCGCGCTCTTCCGCGAAGCAGGTGGTCGGCAGACGGAACACTTCAGTCTGGATCGACGCCGTATCGACGTCGTTGAAAGCGCCGTGGTTCTTCCAGAACTCGGAAGTTTCGGTGGCGAGCGGGTCCATGATGACGAGCCACTTCAGCTTGGCCAGACTCGCGCCGATCTTCGCCTTGTTCGGCGCCGCGGCGAGCGGGTTGAAGCCCTGCGCGATGTAGCCGGTCATCTTGCCTTGATTCATCAGCTCGAAGACCTGCAGCATGTCGTATGACTTATCCAGCTTCGGCAGGTAGTCGAAGCCGAAGTTGTTCTCGGCCGTTGCGTTGTCGCCCCACCACGACTTCATGAAGCTGACGTGGAACGCGCGATAGTTGCGCCAGTAGCTCAACTGGTTCGGCCGCAGCGGCTGCGCGGCGCGCTTCGTGATGTACGCGTCGAAGTCCTGCTCCGCTTCCACCGGCAGCGTCATGTAGCCCGGCAGCAGGTTCGACATCAGGCCGAGGTCGGTCAGGCCCTGGATGTTCGAGTGGCCGCGCAACGCGTTCATGCCGCCGCCCGCGATGCCGATGTTGCCCAGCAGCAGCTGCACCATCGCGCCGGTGCGGATGATCTGCGAGCCGACCGAGTGATGCGTCCAGCCGAGCGCGTACAGGATCGTGCCGGCGCGCCCGGGGACCGCCGTCGATGCCAGCATCTCGCACACGTGCAGGAACTTCTCCTTCGGCGTGCCGCAGGCTTTCTCGACCTGCTCGGGCGTATAGCGCGAATAGTGCTGCTTCATCAGCTGATAGACGCAGCGCGGGTCTTGCAGCGTCGGATCGACCTTGACGAAGCCGTCGTCGCCGCGCTCGTAGTCCCACGAGGTCTTGTCGTAGCTGCGCTTTTCGGCGTTGTAGCCGGAGTACAGACCGTCGGTAAACGAAAAGTCTTCACGGACGATGAACGACATGTCCGTGTAGTTCTTCACGTACTCGTGCTGGATCTTGTCGTTGGTGAGCAGATAGTTGATCACCCCGCCCAGGAACACGATGTCCGAGCCGGTCCGGATCTGCGCGTAATAGTCCGCCACCGACGCCGTGCGCGTAAAGCGCGGGTCGACCACGATCAAGCGCGCCTTGCGATGCGCCTTGGCTTCCGTGACCCACTTGAAACCGCATGGGTGCGCCTCGGCCGCATTGCCGCCCATCACGAGAATCACATCCGCGTTCTTGATGTCGACCCAATGGTTCGTCATCGCTCCACGGCCAAACGTCGGGGCAAGACCTGCCACCGTCGGGCCGTGTCAGACACGTGCTTGATTGTCGAATGCGAGCATGCCAAGACTGCGGACAGTCTTGTGCGTCAAATAGCCTACTTCGTTGCTACCGGCAGAGGCGGCCAGCATGCCGGTGGTCAGCCAGCGATTGACCTTCTTGCCGTCTTCCGTCGTCTCGACAAAGTTGGCATCGCGGTCCTCCTTCATCAGTCTGGCGATACGGTCGAGCGCGTCTTCCCACGAGATGCGTTTCCATTCATTCGATCCCGCCGCGCGGTACTCGGGGTGTCTCAACCGGCTCGGGCTATGAATGAAGTCGATCAGGCTCGCGCCTTTCGGGCAAAGCGTGCCGCGATTGACCGGATGGTCAGGATCGCCTTCGATGTGGATGATGCTGGACTTCGCGTTCTTGGCGTTGTCGCCCAGTCCATACATCAGGATGCCGCAACCCACCGAACAGTACGGACAGGTATTGCGGGTTTCGGTTGTGCGCGACAATTTGTACTGACGGACTTCCGCTAACGCGGGGGTCGGCGAGAAGCCCATCAGGGCTAGACTCGATCCGGCGAGCGTGGTGGCGGAAACCTTCATGAATTGTCGCCGGGACATGTGGGTCATTAATGGCCTCGGCTCTTTTCGGGATACTGATAGTGATTATAGGTGCCCGTATTAAGTGATGCAGTGAGATAAATACTCGATCCCGCCATGCGATAAATATGAAGCGTCACAGCCTGTTCTTTAACAATTCCGGGCATTGTTTCTGCTGCATCCTTAAGAGCAATTCATCCACCTTTATGCGGTGATCGCGCTTCGTCCTATCACCCATCAATGACAGGCTTATTTTCATGAGACAAAATCTTTGCTTTGTAGCGACCCGGCGCGCGTCGAAGGGTTGGGCGTCACTGGCACTCGGGACCGCGATGCTCGCCGCAAGCCCGTGCGGCATTGCGCAAATTCCCCAAGGCAGCGGCACATCACAGCAAGAAAATCGTACTTCCGCGATGGGCTCCGAGCCCGATCCGGCCGCCTCGGCAATCCATGAATCGCATAAGCCGCAAACTCGCGACGGCGGCTCGGCGACCTCGCGCGGCAAGACCGGGGGCAAGGATCAGAAGACGCACGGCGCGGGCGGATTCGACAATGGCTTGTACGGAACGGGTGCCGGCAGCAACAAATAACGATTGCGGACGCGGACAATTTGTCGCAGCCTGGCGGAACATATTTCGCCCGGGTGTTGTTTTAGCCATTCATTCAATCTGCGGTGCCCCACCTATTTGGGATCGGCGGCCGACTGCACCTTTGCTTTCTTATCAGGACTTGTCTGCGGAAAACTGCGCGTGCGCAGCGCCACACACGAACAACCATCATAATTGCGGTCATCCGAAGCCCGAGAATCGCGCCATCATGACCGACACCCACGCCCCGACCCGTCAATCGCCCCGACTCACCAGCCTGTCGCACGGCGGCGGCTGCGGCTGCAAGATCGCCCCCGGCCTCCTTGCCGACCTGCTCAAGCGCAGCGCGCCGCTGCCGTTCTTTCCCGATCTGCTGGTCGGCAACGACACCGCCGACGACGCCGCCGTCTACAAGCTCAACGACGAGCAGGCCATCGTCGCTACCACCGACTTCTTCATGCCGATCGTCGACGATCCGTTCGACTTCGGCCGGATCGCCGCGACCAACGCGCTGTCCGATGTCTACGCGATGGGAGGCAAGCCGATCATGGCACTCGCCATCGTCGGCATGCCGATCAACGTGCTGCCGCACGACGTGATCGCGGCCGTGTTGAAGGGCGGCGAGTCCGTGTGCGCCGAGGCCGGCATTCCGCTCGCCGGCGGCCATTCGATCGATTCGGTCGAGCCGATCTATGGACTCGTCGCACTCGGCGTGGTCGATCCGAAGCGCGTCAAACGCAATGCGGGGGCTCGAGCCGGCGACGTGCTGGTTCTCGGCAAGCCGCTCGGCGTCGGCATTCTCTCGGCGGCGCTGAAGAAGGACCAACTGGACGCCGCCGGCTACGCGGCGATGATCGGCGCGACGACCAAACTCAACCGCCCCGGTGCGGAGTTGGCGAGGCTGGACGGCGTGCATGCGCTGACGGACATCACCGGTTTCGGGCTGCTCGGGCATACGCTCGAACTGGCGCGCGGCTCGAATCTGACTGCCCGCGTGCGTTACACGGACCTGCCGTGGCTGCCGAACGTGCTCGGCCTCGCGGAAGCGGGTATTTTTACCGGCGCATCGGGGCGCAACTGGGACGCCTACGGTAAAGATATCGCGCTACCCGCGACACTGCCGGCGACGGCGCGCGCGCTGCTGACCGACCCGCAAACCTCGGGCGGCCTGCTGGTTTCGTGCGCGCCCGAAACGGTCGACGAAGTGCTTGCGCTGTTCCATGCCGACGGGTTCGGCGACGCGCGCGTGATCGGCGAAATGGTCACCGGAGAAAGGCGCGTCGAAGTCGTTTGACGCACGAGCGGACGCCGCGCTCAAGGCACGGGCCGAAGCATGGGACGAAGCGCGCGTAACGCAGGAGCCCCGGCCGCGCGCGTCGGCGGCCCGCCTTGGCCGCGCATGCGATAATTTCATTCCTCCCGCCGACCCGTTTTGTCTTCTTCCCTTGAAAAACCTTCTCGTCAGCCTCGAAAAAGTAGGTGATTTCGATGAAATCATCGATGTGCGCACGCCTCTCGAGTTTGCGGAAGACCACATTCCGGGCGCGCTCAACGCGCCGGTACTGAGCAACGAAGAACGCGTGCTGGTCGGCACGACGTACAAGCAGGTGTCGGCGTTCGAAGCCACGCGGATCGGCGCGGCGCTGGTCGCGCGCAACATCGCGCATCATCTGGAAACGACCTTCGCCGACCGGCCGCGCAACTGGCGGCCGCTGATCTACTGCTGGCGCGGCGGCAAGCGCTCGGGCTCGGTCACGACGCTGTTCAACATGATCGGCTGGCAGGCGCGCCAGCTGGACGGCGGCTACAAGAGCTACCGGCGCGCCACGCTCGCGGCGCTCGACACGCTGCCGAAAGCGTTCGCCTACATCGCGCTGGTCGGCCCGACCGGCAGCGGCAAGACGCGTCTGCTGTCGGCCCTGCACCAGGCCGGCGCGCAGACGCTCGACCTCGAAGCGCTGGCCGCGCATCGCGGCTCGCTGCTCGGCGCATGGGCGGGCGTGCCGCAGCCCTCGCAAAAGCGTTTCGACACGCTGCTCGTCAGCGCGCTGCGCGAGTTCGATCCAGGCCGGCCGGTGTTCGTCGAAGCGGAGAGCCGGCGCATCGGTTCGGTGGCGCTGCCGCTCGCGCTGCTGGAAGCGTTTCAACAGGGTGCGTGCGTGAAGGTGCTGTCGAGCCGCGAAGATCGCGCGGCGTTTCTGCTGCACGACTACGCGCACCTGTTCGACGACCCCGAAGCGCTGAAAGCGCAACTGCAACGGATGATCGGCTTGCATAGCCGCGAGCGCGTCGCGGGCTGGCAGCGGCTCGTCGACGAAAACCAGCGCGCCGAACTGGCCCACCAGCTGATCGAGCGGCACTACGATCCGGCCTATGCGCGCAGCAGCCATCAGCATTTCGCGCAGTTGCCGCACGCGCTGCAAATGACTTTCCGCCCCAACGACGCCGATCTCGTCGAACAGGCGAGAACACTGCTTGCGCGGCTCGACAACCGCGCGCCCGCTGTCATCTGATCAAAACCATCGCTTGAAACCAATATGCAAACAACTGTTCGGCAACCTCGTGTCGCGCTTGGCTGGGTCGTATTCCTGCTGATCGCCGTGGTCGGCCTCTTCTATGTGAAGTGGTTCCCGTACTACAACCGCGCATTCGTCGCCGCGAACCAGCACTCCATCGGCAAGTCGATCCTGATGGGCACGTCGGCGAGCGCGCCGGAGGCCTCGTGGCAAGCCGCGATCGATTACGCGCTCGCGTACGGCAAAGCGATCTGGCAAGCCATGGTGCTCGGCCTGCTGCTCGGCTCGGCGGTACAGGCGCTGATTCCGCCGCAATGGGTTGCGCGCGCGCTCGGCCGCACCGATTTCAGCAGTGTGGTGAAGGGCGGCTTGCTGTCGTTGCCGGGCATGATGTGCACTTGCTGTGCGGCCCCGGTCGTCGCCGGTTTGCGCGCGCGCCAGGCGGCGCCGGGCGCGGCGATCGCGTTCTGGCTCGGCAACACTGCGCTGAATCCGGCCACGCTGATCTTCATGGGCTTCGTGCTCGGCTGGCAGTGGATGGGCTTGCGGCTCGCGCTCAGCATCGTGATGGTGTTCGGCCTCGGCTATCTGGTGAACCGCATGGTCACGCCGAAAGAAGCCGAAGCGTCGCGCGAAGCCCTCTCGCTACTGGTGTCCGCCGACGACCCCGGCACCGCTTTCACGCGCTGGGTGAAAATCCTGGGCAGGATGACGCTGCGCCTCGTGCCCGAATACATCGTGCTGGTGCTGATTCTCGGCGCGGCGCGCGCGTGGCTGTTTCCGCACATCGGACCGAACATCGACAACAGCCTGGTGTGGATCATCGCGTTGTCGATCGCGGGCACGCTGTTCGTGATTCCGACCGCCGGCGAAGTGCCGATCATTCAGGCGATGCTGTCGTTCGGCATGGCAACCGGTCCCGCTGGCGCATTGCTGCTGACGCTGCCGCTGATCAGCGTGCCGTCGATGGCCATGCTCGGCCGCTCGTTCCCGAGGCGTGTGCTGACGGTGGTGCCGCTGGCGGTGGTGGTATGCGGCGTGGTCAGCGGCTTGCTGGCCGTTGCTTTGGGCTTCTGAATCCGGGTTTATCAAGTATGAAACGTATCGCCGCATTCGCTCTGACGAGCTGGTCGGCTGCAGGCCTGCTTTATGTCGGACAGCACTCGGTGGCGCTGATCGCCCTCAGCGGGATCGTGGTGCTGGCCGCCTTCGATCTGCTGCGCCCCTGACGGCGGCCTGATCGCGGAAACGCGCAAGGAAGCCGCGAAGTTTATTGCGGCCGATCCGTTTTCGTTGGTCCACCTTTTCGAGCGGGTGACGATTACCCGCTGGCGCAAGGCTTATTTCGACGGCGAGTGCTGTTTGTAGAGACTTGATGTCGACTACAAGGTCACACGGCTAACAGCGTTGTTGCTGTTAGCCGTTTTCTTTTCGGGCACGGGAACGAGCACGAGCACGCTCGCGCAACGCCGCTCAATCCGCTAACGCGTCGCGAATCGCAGCAAGCCACAACGCCACCGCATGCGCGCCGGGGTCCGCATGACCGAGCGCGCGATCGCCGACATAGCTCGAACGCCCTCGCCGTGGATGCATCGACGCCGTGCGAGCCGTCCCTTCGGTGGCCGCATCGACAACTGCCTGCAACGCGAGTCCAGTTCGCTCCGAACGAGCGAGGGCGGACTGCAACGCATCGGCGGCAGGCTTCAGCGCATCGACCATCGTGCGATCGCCCGGCTGCGCACCGCCCAGCTCCATCAATCCGTCGACGCCCGCACCGAATGCCGCCGCCCATTCCTTCGCCGTCGAGCCGCCTGAATGTTCGAGCGCGACGGCGGCACGCAATAGCATCACCGCGTACAGCGGGCCCGAAGTGCCGCCGACCACGCGTCGCAGCGTCGCCGACATGCCGCGCAATATGCCGCCCGGCGACGAAGGATACGAGTCGAGTTCATCGAGCACGGCACGCGCGCCACGCGACAGGCTGATGCCGAGATCGCCATCGCCGACGCGTTGATCCATCTCGGTCAAGATCGGCTCCGCTGTCAGCAAGCACGCGCAAACGGCTTCGATCGCACGGCGCAGGGGCGCTTCACGCGCGAGCGCCGCGCCGCTTGCGCGCTCCGGCGTGACGGGCGCGGGACGCACGGAAACCTGCGCGACGCGGCCGCTCAACGAAGGCCACGCGCTGGTGTGCGCGACGGCGTCGAGCCAGGCGACCCGCTCGTCGTCCACGCACAGTAGCGTCAACGAGACGCCCGCCATTTCCAGCGCGCTCAGGAACGTGCCGGCCCACGCGCGCTCCACCTTGATGCCGCATGCGGCCAGATTGCGCAACGCGGACCCGGCCACGATGCTCAATTCACTCGACGGCGTGCCGCCGAGATTGTTCACCAGCAGCGCCACCCGCTCTCCGGCTTGCAGCGACAGGTCGCTGACGATCTTTGCCAGCAGCTTGCCGACGATCGCGTCGGCCGGCTCCATCGCGCCACGCTCCACACCGGGTTCGCCATGAATGCCGAGCCCCCATTCGATTTCGCCATCGGCAAGCTCGAACCCCGGCTTGCCCGCTGCGGGCACCGTGCACGGCGTGAGCGCCACGCCCATCGTGCCGAGCGAAGCGGCGACCTCGCGCGCGATCCGCGCGACCTCGGCCAACGGCCGGCCGCCGGCGGCCGCGGCACCGGCGATCTTGTGGACCAGCACGGTCCCCGCAAGCCCGCGACGGCCCGCATGGTCGCCGCTCGCGACCAGCGCGACGTCGTCGGCGACGATCACCATCTCGGTGGGAATGCCCTCGGCGCGAGCGATCTCGGCGGCGAGGCCGAAGTTGAAGCGGTCGCCCGTGTAGTTCTTCACGATCAGCAATACGCCTGCCGCACCGGCGACCGCGCGGATCGCGTCGAGCACCGCGTCGGTGGACGGCGAGGTGAAGACCTCGCCCGCCACCGCTGCGCTCAGCATGCCGTGGCCCACATAGCCGCCATGCGCGGGCTCATGGCCCGAGCCGCCGCCCGAGATCAGCGCGACTTCGCCGCGTGCTGCAACGGCCTCGGCATCGGCCCGCACGACGATCGTGCCGCCTTGCAACAGCGAGAGATTGGGATTGAGCGCCGCGAGTCCATCGAGCATGTCGGGGACGACGGCGCGGACGTCGTTGATGAGCTTCTTCATTGCGCCAGCGCCTTTTTTGGCTGCCGGCGCAGCGTCGCGTCGCGCGCTGACGGCAGTTGCTTCAGTTGCGAAAGCGGAAGACTCAACTGTACCGCGCATTCGAGAACGCCGATGCGATCCGGCAAGCGTGAACGCGCAATGGAACTCGCGGAGGAGTCGAATGGCAATGAACGGGAAGCAATGCGGAAGAGAAAAACTGACAGGACAGTAGACGAAAGCGGAACCGCTTTCGTCTACGTCACTGATGCGTTGGTAGGCTCGATTGGATTCGAACCAACGACCCCCACCATGTCAAGGTGGTGCTCTAACCAACTGAGCTACGAGCCTTTAGAGGCGCGAATTATAGAGACTCCGCGCGAACAGCACAAGCCCCGATCGCTATTTATGCCGACGCGCATGCTTCGTTCAATTCGTCGACGCCCACTCGGTGCGTGTGTCCAGCGGATAAACCGGCCGCTTCACGTGCTCGAATGCGAACAGCCCGTAGTCGGAACTCGTCACGCCACGGCTATCGCATTCCACCAACGCAGCGGCGATCGGCACGAATACCGGGCGGCAGTACATGCGCGATTTGAGCAGCAGGAAACGCGCGCGACGCGGATCGATGCCGACGCTCTCGAACACGCCGAGGTCCCACGGCTCGTGCGTACGCTCGGTCATCACGAGCTTCACTGTGCCCGTATCGAGGACGGCGGCGCGTCCCATGAACGCACGCTGGCCAGTGTAGGTCGGGCCGCTGATCACGTACTCGCCATCGGTCAACGCGCGCACCACGCCGGTCACCGCGAGCGGCGGACGCGGCGTCAATGCATTGCTCGCGACCTTGTTGCCGATCGTCACCGTCACCGTGCTGCCGACGCCCGCCGACATCAACGCCGCGACCGCCTGCGGATCGCACAACGGTCCGCTGACGATGCCTTCGAGCTTCTGCCGCAACGCTTCTTCGAGCAGGTCCATTGTGTCGCAGGTGCCGCCCGACATGCAGTTGTCGCCGTGATCGAGCAACAGCACCGGTTTGTCGGCGCCCTGCGCGAGCGACGCGGCGTGCGCGACCGACTCCGCGAGCGGCGCGCTGCGATACACGAAATCATCGCGCTCGTCCCAGATCTGCCGCGCGATGCGCTCCGCCACCGCTTCGGCTTCAGCGCGCTCGCCATTGCCCACCACGACGACACTGATGCACGGCGCGGCAATATCGGCCAGCGAGAAGCCGGACAACACCGACACCGCCAGCATGCCGCCCGCTTCGGCCGCGCGCGCGGCGTCCACTGCGCGCTTCATCGCGCCTTCGGCGGTCGCGCTGCGCAGCGTGTGCGTGAGCAGCGGCGGCTGACGCCACGCGATCACTGGCTTCGTTTTGCCATGCACGAGGTCGAACATCAGACGCGCCGCGTGCGCGCCAGTCTCGTACATGTCGACATGCGGATAGGTCTTGAAGCTGACGATCACATCCGCGTTGTCGATCATCTTCTGCGTGACGTTGCCGTGCAGATCGAGCGCGACCGCGATTGGCGCATCCGGCAGCAATGCGCGCACGCGTTCGAGCAGATCGCCTTCACCGTCGTTCGAATTCTCGGCGACCATCGCGCCGTGCAGATCGAGCATCACCGCGTCGCAGCCGCTCGCCGCCGCCACGATCGCGTCGCAGATCGCAGCGTAAGCGGCGGCCTCGACCGGTCCGCTCGGATTCGCCGCCGCCGATACCGGCGTCACGATCTCGGCGTGCTCGCGCTCGGCGGCGTCGATGAACGCGGCCATCGCCGTTTGCATGCCTTTGTTTTCGTTGAACGCGTCCTCACCATAGCTCGGGCCGTTGCGGCCGAATGCGGCGAGCGGCGTCGCCACCGGCGAGAACGTGTTGGTCTCGTGATTCATCCGCGCGATCAGGATTTTCATGCGTTGGCACTCCCTACCTTCTGCGCCGCGTCCAGCATCGCCTGCAACAGCACGTTGCAGCCGGCTTCCAGATGATCGGCGCGCGCGTCCTCGATTTCGTTGTGACTGATGCCGTCCTTGCACGGCACGAAGATCATCGCGGCGGGCGCGACTCGCGCCAGATAGACGGCGTCGTGGCCCGCCCCGCTGATCACGTCCATCGACGAAAAGCCGAGCATATCCGCACCCTGCTTCACGGCGGCGACCAGTTCCGCAGCGAACGGCTGTGGCGGGAAATACACCACCTGTTCCACTTCGACGGCGATGCCGCTCTGCTCGCCCGCCGCCGAGCAGGCTGCGTGCAACGCGCGGTCCATCGCGGTGAGCGTGGTGTCGTCGGCGGCACGCAGATCGACCGTGAGCGTCACGCGGCCCGGAATCACGTTGCGCGAATTCGGATGCACGTCGAGCCAGCCCACCGTGCCGCGGCCATGCGGCGCGTAATCGAGTGCGATGCGGTTGACCGCGTGAATCAGATCCGCGGCGACGAGCAGCGCGTCGCGGCGCAACGCCATCGGCGTCGGTCCTGCATGCGCTTCCATCCCGTGCACGGTCACGTCGTACCAGCGTTGACCAAGCGCGCCTTGCACCACCCCGATGGTTTTATCGTGCGCCTCCAGCACCGGCCCCTGTTCGATATGCGCCTCGAAATACGCACCGACGTCATGCGGCTTTCCGCTCTCGCCGGCATAGCCGATCGCCGCCAGCGCGTCGCGCACCGACACGCCCTCGCGATCGCGTTGCGCCAACGCATGCTCCAGCGAGAACGCACCGGCGAACACGCCCGAGCCCATCATCACCGGCACGAAGCGCGAACCTTCCTCGTTGGTCCACACTGCGACTTCCAGCGGCGCGAGCGTTTGCACGTTGGCATCGGCGAGCGTGCGCAGCACTTCGAGACCGGCCAGCACGCCGTAGTTGCCGTCGAACTTGCCGCCCGTCGGCTGCGTGTCGATGTGGCTGCCGGTCATCACCGGCGGCAGGTCGTCGCGCAAGCCGGCGCGGCGCGCGAAGATATTGCCGATCGCGTCGATCCGCACGCTGCAGCCGATCGCCTTCGCCCACGCGATGAAAAGCTCACGCGCCTCGCGGTCCAGGTCCGTCAATGCGAGCCGGCACACACCGCCTTTGTCGGTGGCGCCGATCCGCGCGAGTTGCATGAGACTGTCCCAGAGCCGCGCGCCGTCGACTCGCAGATCGGCATGCGCCGCGACGGTTGTTGATTCATGAACTTGCATCGATGCTTCCTCGTATTGAAGACTGCGCAAGCGTCAAACGACGCCCACGCCGAGATAACGGTCCTTGATCGACTCGTCCGCGGAAAATGACGCGTTATCGCCCGCATAAACGATCACGCCTTGTTCGATGATGTAGTGGCGGTCCGCGAGTTGCGTGCAGACTTCGAGGTTCTGCTCGACCAGCAGAATCGCGACGCCCGCTTCGCGAATCAGCTTGAGCTGCGCGACGATTTCTTCGACGATCACCGGCGCGAGACCCTCGACCGGTTCGTCGAGCATCAGCAAACGCGGATGATTCATCAGCGCCCGGCCGATCGCGAGCATCTGCTGTTCGCCGCCGGACAGTTGCGCGCCACCGTTCGTGCGCCGCTCCTTCAGACGCGGAAAGATGCGGTAGATGTCGTCGAGTTGCCATGGCGAGTCTTTGCGCGCGCCGAGCCGCAAGTTCTCTTCGACCGTGAGCAGCCGGAAAATGCCGCGATGCTCGGGCACGAAGCACACGCCGCGCGACGCGATCTTGTGCGGCGGCATGCCGCCGACCTTCGCGCCGTTCAATGTCACCGTGCCGCGCCGCGGTGTGACGACGCCGGCAATCGCTTTGAGCGTCGTCGATTTGCCGGCGCCGTTGCGGCCCAGCAGCGAGACCGTCTCGCCATCGTCGATCTGCAACGAAACGCCTTGCAGGATGTGGCTCTTGCCATAGAAGCCGTGAATCTGCTGCACGTCGAGAATCATGCGCGGCCTCCGGTGATCATGTTGCCGAGATAGGCGCTGCGCACGCGCTCGTCGCCGCGAATGTCGTCGGGCCGCCCTTCCACCAGCACGCGGCCTTGTTGCATCACGGTGATCGTGTCGGAGATATCCATCACGATGCCCATGTTGTGTTCGATCAGCACGACCGTGTATGCGTCGCGCAGGCCGTGGATCAGTTGCTTCATGTCGTCGAGGTCGTCGATGCCCATGCCCGAGGTCGGCTCGTCCAGAAAGATCGCCTTGGGCCGCGCCGCAAGCGCCATGCCGACTTCGAGCCGCCGCTGCTGACCGTGCGAGAGCGCGCCCGCCGATACGTCGCTGAAGCGCTGCAGCGCGAGCCGTTCAAGCACGCTGTCGACCGTGTCCACATGCGCGAGCGCACCGTGCGGCGGCGTCCACGCATTCAACGCACGCACGGCGTCGACACCTTGCGCGGCGAGGCGCAGGTTTTCGCGCACGCTCAGATTGGCGAACAGACTCGTCACCTGAAACGATCGCGCGACGCCGCGGCGCACGCGCTTATGGTCCGGCTCGTGCGTGACGTCGTGGCCGTCGAAGACGATCTTGCCTTCGGTAATCGGCAGCGTGCCGGTCAGCACGTGGAAGAGTGTGGTCTTGCCCGCGCCGTTCGGACCGATCACCGAATGCACGGTGCGCGGTTTGATGCTCAGATTCACGTCGGAGAGCGCAGTGAATTTGCCGTAGCGTTTTACTACACCGCTCGCTCGCAGAATGGGTCCGTTCATGCGGCCTCCTTGTCGGCGTCTTTGTCCGCATCGTTGTCCGATTCCGGAGATGGCTTGCGGCACAGTGTTTGCCAGATGCGCTCCCCTAATCCCCAGAGTCCGCGTTGCATGAACAGGCTGACCGCGATCAGCACGATGCCGAGCAGCAACAGCCAGCGCGGCCACAACGTCGAGAGCCAATCGGCGAACAGCACGTAAAACGCCGCGCCCAACACCGATGCGAACAGATTGCCGGTGCCGCCGATCACCGTCATCACGAGGATCATCTCGCTCGTGTGGTAGTCGATGTTGGAGAGGGGCGCGATACCGGTCATCAGCGCATGCAGCGCGCCGGCGAGTCCCGTGACCGCGCCTGAGATCACGAACGCCATCAGCTTGAAGCGCTTGACGTCGTAGCCGACGGCGGCGGCCCGTGCTTCGTTGTCGCGAATCGCCAGCAAGGTCCGGCCGAATACCGAATGGGACACGCGCATCAGCAACCAGAACACCACGAGAAATAGCCCCGCGACGAAGCCGTAGTATTGCCACGGCGAGGTCAGCGGCACGAGTGTTTTACCCAACACGCTCAGCGCGGGGCGCGGAATGTCGAGCAGGCCGTTGTCGCCGCCGGTCAGATCGGGCGTCGTGTAGGCGAGAAAATAGAATAGCTGGCCGAACGCGAGCGTCAGCATCACGAAGTACGTGCCGCGCTGGCGAATCGAAAACCAGCCCACCAGCGCCGCGGCAACGGCGCCCGTCACGATCGATGCAAACAACGCCACTGGCAGCGGGAATGCGGTTTTAGTCAGCACCAGCCCCGCGCAATAGCTGCCGAGTCCGAAGAAAATGCCCTGCCCGAACGATAACAAGCCCGTGTGCCCGAGCAGAAGATTGCAGCCGAGCGCGGCCAGCGCGAACACCAGCACTTCAGTCGCGAGCGATCCGGAGCGCAGCGTCAGCGGCAACAAGCACACGACCAGCAGCGCAAGCAGCAGGAAGCGATAGCGATGCAGCGAGTGCTTGACGCCCTGTCGAGTGGATGAAGAGCGAACGCTTTGCATCGCGGGCTTCGAGGTGTCGATCATGCGGCCCTCCCGAGCAAGCCGTTCGGACGCAGCAGAAGAACCGCCGCCATCGCGACGTAGATCATCAGCCGCGCGCCTTCGGGCCACAAAGTACTCATCACGCTTTGCACGACGCCCACCAGCAGGCCGCCGACGAGCGCACCGAGAAAGTTGCCCATCCCACCGACCACGACCACGACGAACGCGACGCTGAGCGCCTCGATGCCCATGAACGGATCGACGCCGCGAATCGGCGCGGCGAGGACGCCAGCCAGCGCGGCAGTCGCGGCCCCGAGCGCGAACACGAGGCTGAAAACGCGCGATACGTTGATGCCGAGCAGCGACACCATCTCGGTCGATTCACTGCCCGCGCGCACCGCGCTGCCGAGGCGCGTGCCTTCCAGCACCCACCACAAAAGCGCGGCCAGCACGGCGGTGAAACCGATCACGAACAGTCGGTACTTCGGATAAACGAAACTGCCCCAGATCACCACGCCGTTCAGTATGTCGGGGATCGCGACGTTATCGCCGAGCGGGCCCCAGATCAGGATCGCGCATTCCTGCACGACGAGTGCGAGGCCGACGGTCACGAGGATATGAAACTCATGCTGCTGCGCGTAGACATGCCGCAGAATCAGTTTCTCGACGACCCATGCCAGCGCGCCCACCACGATCGGCACGACGATGAGCGCAGTCCAGAAACTCATCGACCACTGCATCGCCTGATAGCAGAAGTAGGCGCCAAGCAGATAGAACGCGCCATGCGCGAAGTTCACGAAACGCAACAGGCCGAATACGATCGACAAGCCGACTGCGAGCAGGAAATACAGCATCCCCACTCCGATGCCGTTGACGATCTGCAGGAGATAAACGTTCATGGCGTCCGTCTGATGGTGTGGCAAAGAGGTGTCGCGATCCGGCCTCGTGTTCGCGATGAAGGTGCCGCGCTTGCGTGCGGCACGCAGGCGTCACGTCATCTTGCAGCCAGTCTTCTCGAGCGGCAGGAAGGATTGGCCGGAACTCACGATATCCGCGTAGTCGTCGGCGCTTTTCATCTTGTTCTTCGCCTTGCCCTTCAACAGATAATAGTTCTTTAGCACCTGGTGATCGCCTGCGCGGACCTCCTCCGGGCCCGTCAAGCCGTCGTATTTCATGCCTTCGAGCGCGGCGATCACCTTCTTCGGATCGATCGTGCCCGCCTTGATGATGCCGTCGAGCAGGATCTTCGTGCAGACATAGGAACCCGCGAGGCTGTAGTTGGGGTTCGCCTTGAACGTCGCATTAGCGCGCTTGACGAGATCACGGTTGAGCGGTGAATCGATGCCGTGCCAATACTGCGCGCCGAAATAGACGCCTTCGCAAAGATCCGCACCGAGCGATTCGAATTGCTCGAGACCGGACGCCCATGCCATCAGAATCGTGCAATTGTTCTTCATGCCGAAGCTCACCGCCTGGCGCAACGTATCCGACGATTGCGATCCGAAGTTGAGAATCAGCAGAACGTCGGGCTTCGCAGCGACGGCGTTCGTCAGATAGCCGCTGAACTCCTTCTCGTTGAGCGAGTGGTAGCTGTTGCCCACATGCTCGATGCCTTTCTCCTTGAAGATCGCCTTGGCCGCCGACAACAATCCGTCGCCGAACACGTATTGCGGCGTGATGGTGTACCAGCGTTTTGCTTTGGGCAAAGTCTGGATCAGGGGACGCACTGTCTGTTCGATTGCGCCGTAGGTCGGCACCGACCAGCGGAACGTTGCGGCGTCGCAGTCCTTGCCGGTGATTTCATCCGCACCTGCTGTCGTGATGAAAATACCACTGGCTTTCTGCACTTCCTTGCCCATCGCCAATGCTTCGGAGGACAAAATACCGCCGGCAAAGAAGCGTGCGTTCTTCTGCTGCGCGATTTCCTGCACGCGACGCACTGCCGTCGCAGGCTTGCCTTCCGTGTCGAGCGTCGTATAGGCGAGCGGCTGACCGAGGACCTTGCCGTATTGTTCGATGGCGAGCTTCATACCGAGGTCGGCGTATTTGCCGTTCGCGGCGAAAGGCCCCGACATCGGCACCGGACACGCGAACTGCACGGCGCCAGCCTGCGCGAACGCGCTGCGCGCGGCCAGCGAGCCCAACGTCCCCGGAACGGCCGACAGCGCGGCCAGCTTCAACATATTTCGGCGATTCAAAATGACGCTCCTTAGCAAAGAGACACGCACTGACCGGCTACGAAACTGCGCACGCATGACGCGAACGACTACTTGAGCTTACTGGCCGCCTTGAAGTTTTCTACCCCGTCGGCTTTGTTCTATTTATCATGATAAATAGGTTGGACTCGATCGTAGGTACAATAAATTCGAGTGTCAATACGGCAAAATTCCTGGCGGTATCCGGAGACGTTTCAGGCCGTGACGCGGCGCGTGGATTGATCGAGGATCGTGCGGGACAAACTGGGAGCATCGAATATGGCCATCGACCGAGCCAAGGCTGGCGCCGCGATTGAAATCAAACAGCAAAAGCGCGGCGATCTGGTCGCCGAGGAAATCAAGCGGCTCATTACGGAGAAAGACCTGAAGCCGGGCGATCGCCTGCCGCGTGAAGTGGAACTGCAGCAGCTCTTTTCAGTGAGCAAGAGCACGATCCGCGAGGCGTTGAAGTCGCTCGAAGTGCAAGGCCTGATCAAGGTGACCACTGGTCCGAGCGGCGGCGGCATGGTGGTGGAAGTGCCGCTCGATCGCACGTTGCAGCTTTTGCAAAACTATCTGTTCTTCAAGGACGTCTCGATCGACGACATTTACACCGTGCGCAAATTGCTGGAGCCGGAGCTCGCGGCGGGCGCCGTCCCGCATCTGACGGAGCAGGACTTCGACGCGCTCGAAGCAAGCATTGCGTGCTGCGATCGACCGGCGTCCGCGCATGGCGGCCAGGACATCGTGCGGCAACGTCAAGAAGACGTGAACTTTCATGACATTCTGGCGGCCGCGAATCCGAATCCGTTTTTGCGTTTCAGCTGCGAGTTGATCAATGAAATGATTCGGCAGCTCATCGAGTTTCGTAACGACACGCCGCAATCCGAACATGAGCGGTTCGGTCAGGCGAACGTCAAGATTCACAAGGCGATTACGAAGGCAGCGCGTGAGCGTGACGTGGAGAAGGTGCGGGAGTTGATGGTGATCCACATGACCGAAGCGCCGCGTTATGTGAAACGCATGAAGGGGAAGTTGCGGGGGCGTTTGATCCTGGATTCGGAGATCCGTCGACGGATGCGGGCGCGTAGTGTTGCGCCGTCGGATGAGAGTGGTGAGGAGTGAATCGGTTTTGACGAGTGTCGGTTTTGGTGTGCGACGAGCGCCGGGTTTCGGGGATGGGTCGAATGCTGTCGGCGTCTCGCTTGCGTAGACGTGGCGTGCTTGCTGGCGCGGCTTTTTGGGCCACGTCTTCGCCATGTCGTGGTCACTTGTGGCAGTAGGTCTGTTGATGACGCGCCCGCTGTCATGAAGGGCGGCCGATAGGCGTCGCCCGGATGAAGAAAGGAGGGGCTGTGATGGAAAACGGCTGCAATTGACGTGGAAACAGCCGCCAGCCGGCGTTTCGGCCTGTGCATTTGCGGTATGGACAACGAGGGCTCAATCTTTTCCGAGGCGCGCCGTTATTGCATCTGCACCGGTATAAACATTGGACCTTCATGGCACAACCTATTCCCTTTTCACGCAACGCTGGAGTTGCACGCGCGCGGCATACGAAGGCCATGCTGTTGCCCATCGCACGGCAAATCGCCGACGACCTCGCGCTACGGGTGCATCTGGCGCTCGACATCTTGCGCCGGGGCGCCGGCAGCAAGACCGACGCGCAGACCCTCACGCAGACCATGCTGCTGACCGGCTTTCTGGCTGAGTTGGGCTTCGGTTCGGTGAGCGGTGAGAAACTCGAAGCGGCGGACCGCGCTGTGGCAGCGGTGTTCGATATCGGCCGGGAGACCGGTAAGTGGAGGTTGGACGATACAGGGGTCGCGCTTTTTGCGCCGATCGCGACGAGTTACGACCGGCAACTACACAGCGCGCCTCTTTGGGCAATCACGGATGCGAGCGCGCGGCTCGACCGTTTTATCGCGGGTGTGCCTGAGCAGACGTTGGTGCGCAAACGGGCTTAGTTAGATGGGCGCGGGGGCGTTTTGGGAAGTTGGTCCGCACGCGGTGTACCGGGACGGTGCGCTGCGGGTGAGTCGCGACGGCGCGTCGGTGGTGGGCCGGGGCTATCTGGAGACCGGTTATGCTAACGCGCTGCGGACCGGGAAGCCGTGACGTGCGGGGAGAGGATGGAGCGCAGTTTCGCAGCCGTTTTCTGCCGTTGCACCCACCGGATTCGGGCGCCCCAAACGCAGAAACCCCACCTTTTGGGGGTGGGGTTTCTGTTCACTGCGGGGGAGCCTGACGATTACCTACTTTCACACGGGCAATCCGCACTATCATCGGCGT
>NZ_VTUZ01000076.1 GCF_008369935.1 Paraburkholderia panacisoli
CATGGGCGGCGTACTCGGTGGACCGGTTGCCCGGCTGCTCATGCGCCGTGTCCGCACCACTGAACCGGCGCAAGAAGGCGATCAACCAACGCAAGCGGTCGTATTCGAAGAGCCGAAGGCGGAACAGCCGACCACACCGGGGGCCTTCATCGCTACGCTCGCAATGATTTCAGTATGTCTCGTCGCGGGCGAATTCGTCTATGGACTGCTGGCCGGAACGTCTTTTGAATTGCCCCCTTTCGTTTGCGTGCTATTTGTCGGTGTCTTCCTGAACAATGTTCTGGCATTAGCGGGAATACGGCCCGCACAACACGCAATCGCATTGCTGGGCAATGTCAGTCTGGCGCTTTTTCTCGGCATGGCGCTGATGACCCTTGACCTTTGGGGACTCGCTGCACTCGCGTTGCCTGTTATCGTTATCCTCGCTGCGCAGACGGTCCTGATGATTGCCTACGCCGTCTTCGTGACCTTCCCGGTCATGGGCCGCGACTACGACGCGGTCGTCCTGTCGGCCGCTCATTGCGGCATAGGGCTAGGTGCAACTCCAACCGCCATCGCCAACATGCAGGCTGTCACCACGCGGTTCGGGCATTCCCACGTGGCGTTTCTGATCGTCCCTATGACCGGGGCTTTCTTTATCGATATCGTCAACGCATTGGTAATCAAAGGGTTTCTTATGTTGCCGATCTTCAACTGACAATTAAAGCGCATTGTGCAGTCGTGGCCCTGCATGTTCCATACGGGCAGCCCGAACCGCGATCGTCAACAATCTATGGTATCTCGGCGACCGGCTGCTTCTGGCCGGTAGTTCCTGTTCACGTTAGGTGCCAGTGAGCTGCCATTGAGGATCTCAACGACCGCTTCGTAGAGCGCTGTCGAATTGGCATTTTCGGTCGGGAAGCGTCATTCGCTCGCACCGTTGCTCAGTCGTTGAAGCGTCGGATCCACACATAAAAGCAGCGTCACGTCACGATGCATTTCCAGCGGGCAATTCCTTTCTCGTTGGCATCAAACCACAGAGGCCATCTCTTGTGCATATGCATATGCATCTGCTGTACCTACGAAATATCCCATTTGCATTTCATCAACGCCCTCAAATTCTTTGTTTTACGAAACATCTGTGGACTCGTTCCGTTAAGATCTGCATCGCTTAACCGTTAACATCCATGCGTACAAATCCGACTCATCGCGATTTTTATGCGCCGCGAATAAGATCATGACTGAAAATAATGAAGTAGTAGACGAGCAATTTTTGAACATGTGGTGAAATATCCGAACTGGATATTATGAAAAGGAGATTGCTGTACACATTGAGCAAATTGGCAATCGAATCGACGCGTTCAGACAAATGGCGCGCTTGTAGCAGAGGTCTGCGGTGCTCGATGTGAAAGGTCTCCCGAGCAATTTTTCAGGGCTACACGCGGGAACCATTAAATAACCTATAGGAGTTGTTGATGAATTTACTTGACGCACAAAATTTTCTTATCAATTTTGTATTTAATGATGCCGTCCATCCAGCCCATCTGGCGCCCATCAATGTTGCGACGGCCAATTACGTGCTGAGGAATCAAGCCGTCATGGCAAATGCCATCAACAACCGATTCACTCGCATGCGAGAATTGCTTCAATTCCTCGACAAGGGATATCCCATGTATCAACGCGGAGATATCTTGATGGCGGTCAATCATATCTTCAATCTGCGCCTTGCGCGCATAGATGACGTCAGTCGCTTGTTGACTTCTCCACACCTAACTAATAAGTGTCTACAACTAAGGCGGCTCCCGATTGCTGACCTTCAGCGCATTCAGGCGTTTTTCGTTGCCGCGCAACTCGTTCATCCTCTCGCGGAAATCGAACGCGCTACTCGCATAATCGAGCTTTTCCCAGGTAACGGGGCGTCGGACGTACTCGACGTATTGGACGAGATGACAGCACAGTTGCCAGGGGCTCCGATAGCTCCGACAGCACGAGTTCTAGCGACTACACGATTGGGTCGTCTACTTCCAACATCAATGCCTGACTTGATCCGAATAGTTAAGAAATACCCGGGATGGTTATTTACTGGGTTTACACGCTGGGGCCCAGGAAATCACGCGACTCCTCAGGAAAATTATGAGGAGCATTTTAAGAAACATGTATGTAATTCTTCCCTGGCATTTCCCGAGGAAGCAGTGTTTTGGTGGGGTGCTTTGAACATAAGTCTAACAATAGCCGATTTGCAAAATCCAGCACCGGACCCCGTGGAGGCAGCACTTTTTGATGTGGATGGGACGCTAGGCAGACGCGGCCGCGAGACGTTCCTTCGTGCGCACCTGCATTCCCGAATGCCGCTCATGAATACCTTGCTTGCGAAATATGGGCCGGTCTATTCAGAGTATGCGATGCGCGCTAGCCGGGAAATGGGGAATGTCGCAATTGAGTCCGACGGGAGCATGGTGCTGATCAGCAGCTTTTCTGGCCATGTCATCGTTTTCGGCCGATTCGACAGTGATGTCTCTAATGAAACCGGGCTCTCAACTTGCTATTTCGTTTTGCAACCCCAGCGACCGGTCAAGCTTAATCGCGATAAACCTACCAAAATAATGTCCATGCACACCTGATCGTTGCGGCACCCGCTTAACGGCATTTAGGGATGAAGCGGGTTTTTATCGCGACCCTAGCAAAATTCCGCTTTCAATCAGACGTATGCTGACTACCCCAATCGCTTGATGGGCTCCGCGGCGTAGAGGATGAACCTAAGGAACGTCTGCACAACGCGTTTTCAGAGCGCCGACGTTTTGCCACTTGTACCAAGTCAGCCACGAGAGTCTGCGATAGGTTTTTGTCCGACTCTTGAACCGCTACGCCCCCTGTTTGCTGAGACTTGTGGCCTCAATCTCATGCTGGATGACATTCAAAGGCTCTGCGGGTACTGCCGATCTGGCGCGCATGAATCTTCGAGATAGGTTTCGGCGGCAGACGTCATGGGCTATATGCCCAAAAAATGCAGCAGAATTAGAGGCCACTTAGGTAATCTGCAGAATTGTTGACGAACTAGACGAGTGTGTTGAACGTCTCTTCCTGGCCCGACCGCTGCCTTACGGGGTCGCCCGAAATCGTCCCGTTGCCGACACTCAGATGTCGGCGCTGGCGAGGCGGCTATGGGGTGCTTTCTAGCCGTTCGCGCTTCAGCAGCCGCGGTTGCCAGATTCATCGCAACGGAAGGTTAGCAAGGGTCTGGTTATCGACGACGGTCTGCTGCCTGGGGAGGAGACGCAGACGTTCGGATCTCTATGCGATCGCCCACGCCACCGTCCACAGATGGCCAGCCGGGTCTTGCCTGTTGGGATCCGCAGGACACGACCCGTTCGAGTCAGTCCCGATTCGCAAAAATCACACCTCCGCTACAAGACAATCATCTCGGCGGAGTGGTAACGTCGTGCCGGCGGACCCCTGCGTTTGTAAGGTCGCTGTGCAACACTTTGATGTCACCCTATCGTCGAAGCAGGTGAATGCGATGGATCAGCCACGTACTGTCATTACCGCCCCCATTCTTTGCGCCGACTCGGCGGTCTGGTTTTCCGCCTATGGGTTCGGCTGGGGATACTGCGCCTTCGCGCTGCCATTTGAAGTCGTTTGCGAAGAGCTTGGCGCTCGCAATGAGACTGTACAGCAGGTGCGACTCGCGTTCGAATTGAACAAACGCCGAATTCTAAGGACCGTGCAACAATTTGGAGCAGCATCTGCAACAGGCGAGCGCATAACACTCTCGGTCGCAGATCTTCAGCGCGTGACGCCCGAACTCGACTACTTCGGAGCATAAATGCCAACAGACTGCGCTTGGCCGACCTCTGCCTGACAGCAATCGGCCGCACGCGACCCAGAGTGTGTGGAAACTCCATTTTTGCCGCTGAGCGCGCGATTGCTGGTCGGATCGATCGAGTTTGATACGTCGAGCATGCACTAATCAAACATCGCTAGCACAACAAAGCCCCTCGGGGCTTTAGCTTCCAGCCATCTTCATGGCCTTCATCGTTCCCGCAACGCCAAGTATGTTCATGACCCGCTTCAGGTTGTAGGCCAACACCTGAAGGCTCATCTCCGTACTCACGCGTCCGAGCGTCCTGGTCAGGAAGTGTGCGGGACCCATCCAGTGCTTGAGTGTACCGAAGACATGTTCGACAGTACTTCGGCGGATGGTCATTACATCGGGTTTCCGGTCGAGCCGCCGCTGCATGGCTTCCAGTATGTTTTCGTGCTCCCATCTTCGGATGCGGCGATAGTCGCTGGGTGAACTGGGTGAACATCGCTCAACGCGGGCAGGCGCTGGGCCAGTAAACCCGCAAATTCAGATCATGCTCAACGGTAGTAAATCGAAGGATGGCTCGCTCGCCAGCAGGACATCGATACACATCGCTTTTTGCCACGTAGACAAAGTCGGCCTTGGTGAACAGACCTTTCTTCCGCGATGCGGAGGTGAGTGGCTTGGGAACGTATGCACTGATGCCGTTCAGATCACATGCCCGTATCTCGGGGCCGCTGAAGTAACCTCGATCAGCAACAACCTTCAGCTTCGATCTGCCCATCGCGTCCTTCGCAGACAGCGCCATTCTGCCGAGTTGTCCGTGATCGTTTCCGAAGTTAGTTACCTCGTGCTCAACGATCAGGTGATGTTTAGTGTCTACGGCGGCCTGAACGTTGTAGCCCACTATGCCGGAGCCTCTTCCGCTGGTTGCCATGGACCGTGCGTCCGGATCCGTCATCGACAGCTGTTTGTCCGGTTGCTTTTCTAACTGCTTCCTGACCTGTGCGAGCTCACGCATCTGCTGGCGCAAGCGGGCGATCTTCTCGTACAGGCGAACGGTCTTCACATCGAAACCTGTTGGACTGGTCCGGTCTTCGGTTTCAATCAGGTCGAGATATCGCTGTACGCTTTCCTCGATCTGCTGCTGACGCTTGTCGATCTTGCTTGCCGTGTAGTTCCTGTCACGGCTGTTTGACGCCTTGAACTTGCTACCGTCGATGGCCACCATGTCACTGGATAGCAGTTTCAGGCCGCGACACAGTTCGACGAAACGCCGGCATACGTTGCGAATGGCTGCGCCGCTGTCACGGCGAAAGTCGGCGATCGTCTTGAAGTCCGGAGCCAGACGTTCCGTTAGCCACATCAGTTCGACGTTGCGCTAACATTCACGCTCGAGACGCCGGCTCGAAGGAATCCGATTCAGGTAGCCGTAGATATAGATCTTGAGCATCACACCTGGATGATAGGACGGGCGGCCCGTGATCGCTGGCGTGGTACCGTTGAAACCAAGTCCGCAAGGTCCAACTCGTCGACAAAGGCGTCTATGACTCTGACCGCGTTGTCTGGTCCGATGTAGTCATCGACACATTCGGGAAGTAGTGCGACCTGCTTGCGGTCATCGCCTTCAACGAATCGCTTCATGTGTCGCCCGGTCTGAGTGCGTTGATTCAGTTTAGGCGATCAATGCGTTTTCACACACTCTGGGTCGCGTGCCGCCGATCGCCGTCAGTCAGTGACCGGGTCTCAGAAAAAATCGAACAGGCGCTCACGCCCCCTTAGCCGCCAGTGCAAGCTAGAGCGCGAATGCCAATGGCATCTTGATTGCGCAGGTCAATCGCGCTCTGACGTGCAGCCGGACTGCTACGAACTTCGCCAGGCGGCACTCAGGTGTTGATCCAGACGCGCGCCTGCTCCAGTTCGTTGACGTGAAACGCCTTGACTTCGGCTTTCGTAAAGAACCGCGCTAGATGCATTGAGGCACGGATCCAGCCCGCATCGGCCACCACGGCGGCGCGCGTGACCTTGCGGGCCACGGAAACGCCGAGCGTTATATCGGTCCACAGCGCCTTCGGCTCGATGCCGGTGAAATGCTCGATGCGTTCGAGCACGCGGGTCTTGCCGTTCAGTTCGAGATCACCACGCATGCACTCGATGGCTTCGCGCAGATCGTGGTCGGTGATTTTGCCTTCGACGGAAATTTCGATGACAGGGGAATCGGGCTCGGTGTGATACAGGATCATGGCAAGACCGCCTGGCTAGGGAGACGTTTCACGCTCAGGCGCGGCGCGGATGAGCCTGGCGTTCGATAATTTCTTCACGATACCCCTTTTCACACGGCTCGGTTAGCCAGGTTTAACGCCGTTTAGAGTACGCTGACGGCCCCGTCCCGTTACCAATTTCCCGCCCTTGCGACACGTGTCGCTGCATGGCCAGCCGTTTGGTTGGAGTAAAAGCAGGGACGTGCGGCGTCTCGCGGCCACAAACCGTCGTTCGTTTTGACCGCCGACGTGACACCTCGGCGACTGCTTTCAACTAGATAACGGACCATCGCAAGGCGAGATGAGCAATGGGCCAGTTGACTTTAGCCAGCGACCTAATTGTTTAGAAAGCTTCCGGGTTAAGAAAACTTGAGCACAATTATGCGAATCAAATTATGAAAACTTGTTGTCCGTTCGGAAGCTCACATTTCGAATGCGAGAATAACCGGCCAGCTTAGAAGATGTCGCCTAGTGTTGGATGACCGCCGCGCAGTGCGAAAGATTTTATCCACCGCGGAAATCTCTGTTTGACGGGGAGCAAAAATGGCTAAGGTGTCATCCGCTGAAGTTCGGAGAGCAGCCGGTTATGCATTGAAGACTTGGGATAGGAACCCTGACTGGCTTCAGTCCCGCGCTGAGGATGTGCCGCCTCAAGTAATCGACGCCGTCAAAGCCGCGCCCATGCGGGATCTTTACACGTGTTCAATAGGAAAGTTCCGGGCGGCGCTGCGGGTTGTTGGCAACTCGTCCGCGCCCACGCGGAAAGGGGAGTGTATGACACGTCCAGGACTATCTCGGCCCCCGCGACGCATACCGCATCGTCAGCATTCAGCCGGACGCATCTGGCTCGCGATCGGCATTTCGCTCGCTGAACTCTACTCGATGCAACTGGCCTGCGCGGGGGGCGTCCTACCAACGGGCGGCCGTTACGTCGCCGGCACCGGTACGATAGTGGGCGCGAGCAACGGACTGGTGATCACACAACCCGGTTCGACACGCGGTGTGATCGACTGGAACAGCTTCTCGATCGGCGGGAACAACAGCGTGACGTTCAATAACGGCACTGGCGCGACGCTGAACCGGGTGACGGGTGGTTCACCCTCCGCCATCCTCGGCAGGCTCAGCGCAACGGGCAGCCTGTATGTGATCAATCCGCAGGGCGTCGTCGTGGGGCCATCCGGTACGGTGACGACGGGCGGACGCTTCGTTGCATCCACACTGGACGCACGCGACAGCGCGTTCATGAACGGCGGCGCGCTTATTCTGTCGGGCAATTCGGACGCAAGCGTGATCAACCTCGGCAAGATCGGTTCGACCGGCGGCGACATATTCCTGATCTCGCGACGCGCCGTGATCAACGCTGGCACTATCACAGCGCCGAACGGCACGGCCGAACTGGCCGCCGGCGAACAGGTGCTGCTGCAGGACTCGGCCAGCAGCAAACAGGTGCTTGTGCAGACCGGCAGCAAGGGTACGGTCGTCAACGGCGGAAGCATCGCAGCCGCGCAGATCAGCCTGCAGGCCGCCGATGGCAACGTGTTTGCGCTCGCCGGCGGTGGCACGCGCATTCGGGCGACGGGCACGGCGAATCGCGACGGCCATGTGTGGCTCGTCGCCGACAGAGGTCGGGTCGAGCAGTCGGGCGTGATCATGGCCACCAACGCGGACGGCAGAGGCGGAACGGTCGATACCGACGCGGCGCAAACGGCGTTCGGCGCCACGGCAGCCGTGCATGCGGGCGAATGGAATCTCTCGACGCCCGCCTTCACGATCGACCAATCCGCTGCACGCGCACTGGGCGGCAGCCTGAATTCGGGCACTTCCGTCGCTGTGACCACGACACACGCGACAGGCGCGACGGGAGACATCGGCGTCGCATCGAACCTGAGCTGGAGCGGTCCCGCTTCGCTGACGCTCGCCGCGTACCGCGACGTGTCGATCGGGAGCGGCGCGAAGATCGCGAACCAGGGCGCTGGCAATCTCAGCTTGCGCGCCGACGCAACCGGCATCAACAACGACGGCAGCGTCACCAACCACGGCACGCTCGACTGGTCGAAGAGCACCGGTACGCTGAGCGCTTTCTACGACATGAACGGCAGCTACGTTGCCGGTACCCAGCTGAGCAACGCGGCATGGGTGCCCCCCGCATTCAGCGGCCTGGTTAAGCAGATCACCGCGTACAAGCTTGTGAACTCCGTGACCGATCTGACGAACGTCGCCAAGGATCTCAGCGGTAACTACGCGCTCGGCAGGAACATCGATGCGAGCGCGACGAGCAGCAGCCCCTTCGCTCCAATTGGCAACGTCGACACACCGTTCACTGGGCAGTTCGACGGACAAGGCAAGGCGATCGCCTCGCTCACGCTGGGCGGGTATTTGGTATACGCGGACGATCAGCCACAGCCACTAGTGGGCATGTTCGGCGCGATCGGTACCCAGGGCGTCGTACGCAACCTCGGCATTTCGGGCACGGCGAACTCGGCTAACGTGAGCGGGCTTGTAGGGTTCCCGAGCTTCGATATGGGCATACTCGCCGGCCTGAACAACGGTACTGTCGTGCGCGTGAACACGGCCGGCACGGTGGCGACCAGGAATCCCAGCGCGAGCCTTCCGGTCGACTTTTCGATAGCCGGTGGGCTCGTGGGCGTCAACGCCGGCTCGATCCTGCGTTCTTCGAGCAGCGCCGACGTAAGCTCGGGCGGGGTGCTCGGTGGACTGGCGGGCGCGAATAGCGGCCTGGTCAGCCAGTCGTTCGCCACGGGAGCTGTCGCATCGTCGGGTTATGTCGCGAGGGGCGGTGGCGGCCTCGTCGGCTCTAACAGTGGCACGATCAGCCAGTCTTATGCAACCGGCTCTACATCGTTTCCGGGCTGCCGCGCCGGTTCGCAATGTGGCGGGGCCGCCCTCGTCGTCGATAACTCAGGAACAATCACCCAGTCATTCGCAACCGGTCCGGTGAACCAGCCGTTGTATGGACCGATCGGCATCGCGCGGTCCAATTCAGGCACGATTACGAACGACGTGTACTGGGATACCAACACCACGGGCGCCACAATCGGCGTCAAATATGGTACGCCGATTCCCGCGGCGAACGAGCTGACCACCGCTCAGATGAGCACGCCGGCCTCGTTCGTGGGGTACGACTTCGGTCCGACAGGGGTATGGGCGATGCCCGCTGGCGCGACGCATCCGGTGCTGCGCTGGCAACTGGCGCAATGACACACGCGGAGTCAGTCAGTAGGGCTGTTCGCGAGCTTTCGACGCGGGATGATCTTGCCCACGAATCTGCGTCAAGGCACGCGTCCGCAAAGGCCGCGAACACGCCAACGATTTCGCCTCACGAATGTCCGCTGCTCTCGGAGACGAGCCGCGCAGGTCGCAACCGGGCGACTGGCTGAATCGGGTCGGGAGTGTGAGTTCGCTGATGCAGGAAGCTGACGCCCAGCGGCTCGATGCCGCTGACGTCAGCAATCCGCCATATCGCTGACGTAGTACCCACCCTATCCCAATGTCCGCATTGGCCGGCGGATTCAACCGGTGGATGCAATAGTTTGCTGAAATCGTTCGGCGGGCGTCTCGTAGTTCAGTGCCTTTCTCGGACGCTCGTTCAATCGTTTTGCCACGGCATTGAGTTTTGCCTACGAATACACTGACTGGTCGGTGCCTTTGGGGAAGTAGGACTCCCCTTCGCCCGCATCTATCAAAGTGAATGCTATCCAGGGGAGAAAATGTTTCTGAAAGATCCAAACTGATATCCAGTACAGCCAATTTGCGATACTGGTCACCGCCCTGGACCACGACTCAATTGACGCGGGGAGTACCCTCCTCACATGTCCATTTCAACGACCGACACCCAATAGTCGACCATATCAGCGGGCGTGTTCTCGAACATATTCAGAAACACGGCCTGGACCTGGTAAAGAACGCCATGTTGCTTATCCGGGCCGAGCGTCACGAAGTCGCCGCTCGCAAGCGGCATCGGGCCGGGCCTTGTGATCTGCTGCACCATCGCTCCCTCATCCTCGTTTTCGGTATCCAGGACAAATGTGTAGCTGTAGGTCATAGCCGTCATAAAAGTCTCCGTTCAAAGCTCGCATCTTACCCACCGCATACCGCACACGATCGCTCCACAGTTCGAGCGAGCAGATCTCGCGAATGAACGCATAAAGCGTACGAACGATTCCAGCCATCAGTAGGGCACAATGACACGGGCGTCAGCCCCGGCGAACAGTTCTTGCGGACGATCGTCTGGCTCATATCATTCAAATTGATGGTCCGGATGGACGTGAAAATGCCGAAGCGTTCCGACGGAACTGATCGACTTGCGCATTTAGACCTCCCTCCCGGTATCGATGATTCCAGCAGCAGGACCCCGTGAGCTTCTTGGAGACCATTTCGCGGCGGACCCGAAGCAGCCGTTCGCTTTTCCTGCTCGTGGTCCCGAAGGTCGGCTAACGACTCTTCGAGCGTATCCGCTGCGTCCAGGTGCAGTTGCACGACGGCGTCATTTAACGGCTCGCCTGATGGCATCCTGCGCGACTCGGCTGAGTCACGTAGCAGGTTAATCGCAGCCCGCAGTGCGAGTGCTGGGGTCAATTTCGACATGGTTTGCTTTTCCTCGGTATGCCAGGCCGTCGCCGATCACTCTGCGCCTGGCGCTTCCTTGTCCAGTTCGTTGTAGCCCTCGGCGGGGTCATCGCCGATCACATCCTCAAATTCGAGCGATTCGGGGAAGACGTCGAGCGCCGCCTCGGTTAATTCCTCGGCCAACGCGCTGATTGAATCGATCCATTCCTTCGTCGCGATTCCCTTGTCGCCGTTCTGCCAGTTCGCCGACCTATCATCGAATTCATCTTCAAGCTCACGATGCACGTCATCGAGCATGCCCCGCGCCGCATCGACCTTTTCGTTATATGCCTCCACGTCTGGTTCCAGCTTCGCACGTGCAGCCGCAACCGCCTCATTGAACACACGCACAGACTCTTCCAACGTACTCCGCTGCGCCGTCAGTTCGCCGAACGCGGCATCGATGCGCTTCTGATCGGCGGCTTTGATCTTGAATGCCATGCCTGTCCTCTTTCGTGATACCCGAGTCCTGCTGCTGGGCCGCGTCATTTAACTCACGATCGCCAAGGCTTTTCCATGCTCCAGATTCACGCTCTACTGCTTCTGCCAGCCCATGCGCCCATAAGCTCCTGCGCAATCGTCAATCTCGTGTTGAGCGATGATCGGAAAAATTCCCGGCGTCGTTGCATTGCATTGAGCCACTTTGACCCTTCTTGGGGTCACGAAAAACCGCCGGTGATGCACATCCGGCAAGCATCACCGCGACAACGATGATCGATCGATTCGTGTTTTCCCTGTCCATGATAAGTTTCGCGCTGCTACGACGATTCTGCCTGGCGTTTCCTTGCGTTAGGCGCGCGGCGATCGCGTCACTCCTGAGTCGCGGTATAGCAACTCGGCGCCGTTTTTGCTGGAGGGGTTCCTTGCCAACAACGCTTCATTTCGCCTGTGTTCGTATCTAATCTCCACGCATTGCCGCCGCTATCTACAGCCAGCTGGTAGTGGCCTGCTGCCGTGGGCGATGTATCACGCGATGCTTGGCCGCAGCCAAGGAGGATCAGGGATAGCGCAATCGGGATGAGTTTCATATGGCCTTTCCGTTGTCTGATCAACTGTTAGACCTTCACGCTGCCTTGAGCATGAAATCGACGTGCACGGCGTCATATGGAAACTCAATCGCGCCGTCCGCGTTGCGCTCCAGAACACCAACGCTCAGCAACGCATGCACGTCCCGGTGTACGGCTTTGACATCCCGATCAACGCGTCGCGAGATTTCCCTGATGGAAAGCGGTCCTGCTCCGGTAATCGTTTGAATGATGTTCCAGCGCAATTGCGTGAGTGTTTGAAACAGCAGTTCCGGTGAATCGAAGGTTATGAACGCTCCTTGTGCTTTGCCATTCATGGCGGCAAGGAAACGCTTCGTGACAGCATCGCGAGAAGCAACGCCAAGAGTGACTGTTTTCACTGCGACCTCCAGCTATCTATGTCTGCCCAAAAAATCAGCGATTAGCTGCTCGGGCGATGAAAACTCATAGGGCGTTTCAGACTTTCCGACGTGCCGGTGATCACCCTTGCCTTGTTCGTTGCCGTATCGCAAGACACAAAGTCCGCTCACGACAAACGCGAGACTGTACTTGAAAGAGTGCGTGCTTCCGCGTACCGGTGCAGGCACCTTCCAGACCAGCAATTCAGCAAACGCTTCCCGGTCTACGGTGTGACGCTCTTTGAGCAAAAGAGTTGCTTTCATGTTGGACAGTATGACAACACTCTTTTGTGTTGTCATACTGTCCAACACAGAGGTGTTCGAGCCTCGTAACGTGCGCCGTCAGACGGTACGTTACGAGTACAGGATGAGCCGAAATCCTGGCCGTGCGCCGCACGCAGATTGATTTCATCGGAAAAAATGCCGGAAAGATTCTTGTAATTATCCTCGGTATTGTGTTCCAGGCTGGCGGCCGGCTAGCCTATTTGACAAGATCGTCCAGGCGTTCGTCATCGATCCCCCGCAGGTTCAAGATGGGCCATCACGTCGGCGGCGGGAAACAATCGCTGCACCGCCTTTTCGCATCGTTCACCTTTCGCGTCGGCGAACGGACCGCGCTGCCGATGATCGGATGCGCCGACAGCAAATAAAGTCAGTGAAAGTTTTGTGAGCTAAGCCGCATTTCTTTGTCGCTTGCTTGGATTATGCTGAGCCTCTTCGCGACTATCACATATTTGTTGCAAACAAATGAACAGCTTCGATTCGTCCATCGAAACATATCTGTCCAACATTCACTTCGGTCATTTCGCGACCCAGTCCATAGAAGCCATCACCGACTGGTACACCTTCAAAGGCCTCGTACTCATTCCCGTGCTGTGGTGGATGTGGTTTCGGCAAGACGAGCGCCGCGAATGGCGGCGAGAGATGGTTCTCGCGACGGTTCTCAGCGGCCTCGTCGCGCTTTTCGCAGGAAGAGTGATGACTCACTGGTTGCCGTTCAGAGTGCGCCCCATCTATAGCACCGAACTGCATCTGCACTTTCCAAGTGGCGCGACCAACGACGCACAACTGTCAGGCTGGAGTTCCTTCCCGAGCGACCACGCGATGCTATGGATGGCGGTCGCCACCGGCATCTTCCTCGTGTGGCGGGGCATCGGTGTGCTAGCGATTCTCTATGCCGCGCTGGTCGTTTGCCTTCCGCGCGCGTGGCTCGGCTTTCACTACCCAACCGATTTGCTGGTGGGCGCCGCCGTGGGAATCGTGATTACCTTCATAATGACGCGAGATGCGATCCGCACGCGCTACGCGACTTGTGTGCTTCGATGGATCGAACGCTATCCGGGACCTTCAGCGATGCTGGCCTTTATTCTGTGCCTCGAAATCGTGACGCAGTTCGACGAACTGCGCAAGTTGGCGAGCGGTGTGTCCCAACATCTTCTATGAACCGCGAATTGCGGCGTACGACGCCGACAGCACTGCTAATCCCCGACCGTTATGATCGGTCTATCGCGCCGGCAATCGCGATCAGCAGCCGAAGTACGGCGATTCTTGCGAACGCGGAATGAGTGATTACCGTCGACGCTTCATTTTAACGGCCGGTATGGAAGAGCGTGAATCCATACGCCTGTATCGTCCTCGGCGCGGCAGGCAAGAACCGGATCAAAAACCGTAGCTCAGCGCCTTCAGTTGCGGGCAATTGTCGCGACTCCGCACCGCCCGCCCACATTCGCCACGTGTCGGCCGGCGTCGCGCCGAGCAGCCCGCTATGTGCGGCGTGGTGGTATCGTTTGCCAATCTCGACCGTAAGCTATTGCTCAAACTCCCGTGGCGTCAAAGCCGCCGTCTTTTCGGACTGTCGCGCTTTGCATCCTTTGGGAGACGACCCAGTTTCCCCCGGCAGACCCCGCACCCGTTCCATTAGGGTCCGGTTAAAGCGCTCGATATGTCCACCGAAATGGGGACGCCGCACAGGACGATACATCAGGTGGATGCCGTATTCCCGGCAGTCGCTGCGGAGCGCCCAACTTTTGAACTCGGCAACATTCTCGAGATGCAGGACTTGTGGAATTCCTCGCATTAGCCATTCCGCGTCCACCTCAATCTTTTCAAGCCATGACCTCTTGCACAGCGCCGCTCTGGTCATGAGCAAACCCATCGTTGCCGCCCCAGGGCGGTCGATGCTCACGTAGAAACTCAATACGCACCTGGTCGCAACGTCCAGGGCAATGGTGAGCCAGGGACGGCCGATCATCCGGCTGTCGTACTCGCTTACCAGAAGCACATCCGCTTGTGTGTGGGCGACCTGGACTATCTCAAGGGGATATTTGGCGACGAGCGATCCCGGCACCTTCAGGGCATCAGGAAGCGCCGCGCGCTTCAAAGCGTCCAACTCAGGATGCCTCGCCCATCGCCGTCCGATCGTCGATCGACTCGGCAGTTGGAGTCCATCGAGCGCACGTCTGCGTCGAACCTCCAGTACAGGATCCGTCGCAGGATGGGCCAGTTGTCGTTGCCGTGGAAGCCAGACATGCACGACTTCATCGATCACCTTGTCAACTTCATCCCCCAGCCGACCGCCGCCCAGCGCCGGCCCTCGGCGATACGGAGCCACGGAGTTCGCGACGGGGTCCGCCAGGAATCTTCGGCGCAGATGGTATACCGTCGTCCAATGAACGCCAAGGAGTTGCCCAGCGACAACTGCCTGCTCCCGCGAGAGCGGTCCGCGCGCCAATGGCCGAAGCAACGCCGTCAGATATCATTGCGGCCAGATTCACCCACGCCTCTCGCACCTGACCAGTACGGGTCGCAGTTGTAATACTGATGCACCGCGGTACGCCAGGAGGCGTCCGCCATCGGGGGCCAATGGTCCTTGTCAAAGCCCGGGTCGTCCTTGATTTGCTGTGCGGAGATACTGACGTGAAAGCATTCTGCATCGGTATCAAGCGTCAGCGCGTTCCACGGAATGGCGTGCAGATGTGTGCCCGTTCCAAGAAATCCACCCTCTGAGAGCACTGCGTATCCGATTCTGCCGGCGCGTACATCGAGCATGATGTCCGAAATCTTGCCGACCTCCCCACCGTCCGATGAAACAACCATCGTAGCTTTGAGTGTCGACGCGGCCATCACGTCGGGGCCGGCCCCGTCGCCCGTGCCACTGCCAATAATTTGCGCGCCACCGCTGGCTGCGCTGACGTGCGGGTCCGATGTGCTCATGATCTTCTCCGGAGAGTTAAGTGGAGAACGTTATAAGCGCAACGAGTATGCCCGTGCCGGGCGTCACCCGGCATTGCAAGTGGCGCGGTTCTACTCGAGGCAAACTGGTATCACGACGGGCGGCCGAGCAGTCCTGAGAAGAAAACTGTCGAGAGAAAATCGAGAATCCACCCTGAAAGCTCGAGGTATCGATGGCCAGCGTTGCGCATCCATGTCAGAAAGGACTTATCCACCTGCATTGCTGGAAGCACGAGTTATCCACAAAATCTGTTCACAAATCTGTGCATAACTTGTCCTTAAGTTGTCCAGCGGAGCATTGGAATAGGCATCCCACGCGATGGCTTCAAGCCGCGCGAGCGATTCATTTTCGGTGCGAAACGCGGGATCGTAGAAGCGGGCCAGAAAACGTTCGCGGAACGCGTCACGCGGCATTTTATCGGTGACCTGGCCTTTGCGGACTTCGATCTCCCGGCATTCAGAAGACTGTGTCGAATCTGAGCTCATAGTGCCTCGCGTATGCATCGTCAGTTCTGGCAGCGAGCAACCCACATATCTGCTCGCACATGCCGACGCCTGAGCGAGCTTATGGAGGGGACACGGCGGCGGCTTCCATATGGCGACCGTCCGTCTTCAGGAAACTTCAAGGTTCAGTTTGCTTCCCTCCAATGAGCACGGCAGTGCGTCGTCGGAAAAATGAACGGCGGCTTTTCGCTAGGGCCGAACCCGGTCCGATGCGGACCTCGATCGATCGCTGATCGCAGCAGGGATGCGAAAGCCGTAATGCGAACTGTCGCGAGACTGGAAAAACGGACTTGATGAGACCGTCTCAACTCGACGATATTGACAGGGCGGATCAGTGGACCATCAAAACCGTGCCGCATCGGATGGACTCGTTGGGCGCGGACCCTTGGATGATTTCCACCGCACCCGCCAAAGGATCACGGCCGCGATGCGACGTGCAGTTAGTACGCGCCGCTGAGCCTGGAGTGGTTCGCATTCACCTTGGCTTCTCAGCCGGTTGAGGTTGCTGGCACTCCGTTTGGAACCAGTAGTCGACCAGGCGCTGTGCCGCTTGTAGGTCATCCGGGTAGTATGGATCGTCATACCACGGTGACGGGTCGTAGCCCGCTTTCCTCAGGGCAGCCAGTTCGCTATGGTGTTGCGCCATCGTAGGGGGTGCGTTGGTCCTGAGCGCCGCCAGGTCGCGGCACTCTGTTGGACTGAGGTGCGGCCCGGCATACGGCCTGCCGCCCGCGGCACAGCCGGCAAGCAAAAGCACCAGAGCGGGAAATATTGACCGTGTTCCTGGCGCCCCTCTCATAGTACCTGTCCTTCCCTACGATGGCGGCAGCCGGCCCGGTGGCATGCCGCCGCGCCCGTGACGATGCCATCTTGCTGCCGGTTGATACCTAGGAGCGTGACATGGCCGAACAGCACAAACCCGGCGAGAAGGATCAGACGTCTGGGATCCTTCGGTTTGATCTGCCTTGCGACGCGCAAGCATTGTTCCCGCCCGCTATTAGCAGCGCAGGTCAGCGAAGCGCGCCGCGAATGCTCACGCGAGGTCCGCACCCGTGCCTCCGCGTCGCTCCCCCGAAAGTGTCTGTTCGACCCGTTGCGAATATTCCAGCCCGGGGTCCCGGTGCCCGAAGCGACATCACATGAAGCCCGGGTTTCGCGGGAGATAGCGCGTCCAGTCGCCGCAGTCGCGCGTCGACATCAGCACCATCGGAAGTGCGAATCGCATGCCTTGGCTGGCCGCGATCGCCAGTGCATCGCTCGTCCCGGGAACGAACACGGAGATCTGCTTTGCATCCCCCGCGACGGCCATTGCCAGTGCCGCCCGGAATGCACCAGGCATCGCATGCGCGCGCATGACCGCCAGGGGACCCACGTGGCCCGTTGCTGCAACGTACGCGTAGCCGACAAGCTCGCTCCCTTCTTCGAGGAAAACACCTTTCATCCTGGGATCGCCCAGCAGGTACCGGTGATGCTTCTCTCGCGAAACACCCAAGGTTGCCACGTCGATCTGCCGCAGCATCTCGAGATCGACGGCAGCCGTCCGGATGGGGGTCGCGCAAAGCGCGGGACCATGCGCCTGACGCAATGATTCACGTTCGGCGCTGCACAAATGGATGGGCACGCGCGGAAACAAGCCGTGCCGCACGTACAGCCCCTGGGACACGACGTTGAAGGCGAACGTGATCAGGCTCTTTTCGGTCGCACCGGCCTGGCTCGCATGCCGCATGGTGCGGTCCAGCAGTTCGTTGCCGATGCCCTGTTCCTGCCGGCCGGGTGCAACGAACAGTTCCGCCAGGAACCAGAGCCGACCGCAAACCCAGCTCAGGGCGAAACCGACAATTTCGCCATCATCTTCGGCCAGCCACACTCCGCGTGGATCGTCTCGAAGGCAGAACGCCTGAAAATCCGAAGGCCGCGACGTAGCGATCGGCCCGAAACCGTGGCGGACGGTCAGATCGTTGATGCTGCGGGCAACCAGTTCTTCGGCGCGTGCCAGTTCGTCAGCGTTTGCAGGTCGGACAACGAGCGGCATGGGCACCTCCTGCGTAACGACGTCTAGATGTATAGCAGAAGGCCAGTGCAGAGCCAAGCGCCCAATCAATGGCTGCGCGGTCATTAGAATGACGGCCTTCTGTGTTGTGCGAACCGCAACTATTGTCCGACGCTGTCCCATACCCTTCAGCGTAGAGCCTAGCGCGTTCGACGCTTTCGGCGAGCGCGCGCAACAAGGCCGCGCCATCGCCGCGCCAAGTGCTGCCGTGCATGCAGGCCAGCGTTGTCGGCTGCAATGCAGCAAGGCGTGGGGAGCTCGATCGGTCTGGAGTTGCAAAGCGTTGAAACAAATTCGACAGCGCGTCCGCCCTGTCGATAGACGTAGTATCAGGTAATACCCGGCCGGGATGCCAGCGGCGTTGGATCACGCACGTGGCCGATGTAGACGGTGGATGAGCACCGGTTAGAACATCTGCGCAGCCGCGCCGGTGCCGATCAACGTTTCAGCGTGGAGTACGAGAATGAGCGGGGAGGTCCTCCAAGTGCAAGATCCCGACCGTTGGCGTGCACTGGCGGTGCTCGCCGTCACGCTCGTCCTGTCCATGACACCGTGGTTCTCGGCCGCTGCGGTGATTCCTCAATTGCGGGCGGAATGGGCTCTCTCCGTAAGTGCCGCCGCGTGGCTAACGATCGCGGTTCAACTCGGCTTTGTGTGCGGGGCACTGACCTCGAGCCTGCTGAACATCTCCGATGTCGTGTCGCCGAAGCATGTGATCGTGGGCGGAGCGATCGGCGCCGCCACCGCGAACGGACTGCTGGAGGTCGCAAGCGGAGCAGGCGTCGGAATAGCATTACGTTTCGCAACTGGTTTTTTCCTCGCTGGCGTCTACCCGCCGGCGCTCAAGCTGATGTGCACGTGGTTCCGCAAGGGCCGCGGGATTGCACTCGGGATTCTCGTTGGGGCGATAGTCGTCGGACAGGCGATGCCCCATCTCATCAACGGTCTCGGCGGACTTAGCTGGCGGGTGGTCATCTACGTAACCTGCGTGCTGACCCTCGCGGGAGGCTTGATCACCGTGTTCGCGGTGACGGAAGGCCCTTTCCCCTTCCCCAAGGCGAGGTTCGATCCCACGCAGGTGTGGCGCGTGTTCGCGAATCGGGGCGTCAGGCTCGCTTCGTTCGGTTACTTCGGCCACATGTGGGAATTGTTTGCAATGTATGCGTGGTTTTTGGTGTTTTTCTCGGAAGCATTGGCTGCCAGGGGAATCGCAGCCGGCCCGGCCGCGGCCTACGCGACATTCGCAGTTATCGCCGTCGGCGGGTTGGGCTGTTGGGCCGGTGGCATCCTCGGAGATCGGTGGGGCAGGACCAGGACGACCGCGCTCATGATGACTATTTCCGGCAGTTGCTGCGTGCTCATCGGGTTGCTGTTCGACTCGTCCACGTGGCTGCTTCTCTGTGTGGGCCTGGTGTGGGGCTTTACGGTGGTCGCGGACTCGGCGCAGTTTTCTGCGATGGTGACAGAGCTTGCGGACCAATCATATGTAGGAACAGCCCTGACACTGCAGCTTGCGATCGGCTTCATCCTCACGGTGGCAACGATCTGGCTCGTCCCGTTGCTCGCAGGTACCTTCGGGTGGCGGTGGGCATTTGCATTTTTGGCACCTGGGCCCGCTTTGGGCGTGCTGGCAATGCTGCGATTGAAATCGCTGCCCGAATCATCACACCTCGCTGGAGGAATCGGCTAATGACCAGCAACTCGAGGCTATAGTTTTTGAGGAAAGGGGCCTTCCACGAAATGCCGGTGCGGGTGCGCCTCAACAGTTCCTGTTGTGCGATGGAAAGGTACTGTGAGTCGGGCGGTCGAGGCCTTCGGTAGGCGGATTGAATTGTGAGGTGCTGACCTTCATGCCTGTCGCCTTGTTGAAGACCATAAGGCGCAGAAGAGCTTTCGATCCAGCGTGAAACGGGACGCTAGACTCGAAGGGCCGCTTCTGTTTGGCCGGGTTCGGTGTGATGCCGAACTTTTGCAGTCGACCATAACGAGACATTCGACCTTCAGACTCGTAGCCGGCGGCTCACACAGACCCGGATCGGTCCTCCGGGGCGGTTTCCCGCAGCTTGGCATAGGTCGCCGAAATTACCGCAGTACATGTCCTTGTAAGCGGCCATTTGTCTTACAACGGCTCTTCGCATTGCCGGCGATATGCGTTAAGAATCCCCGAATAGTGACTACACTTGATAGCACTATTGGGAAGCCGGTCTGCCGCACCTCGGTTTCCCCAACTCCTTCTCGTGCATACGCGTTGCCAGGTGAGGCAGCCCACCAGTCCGCACGCACTGTTCGTGCGGGATGTTCAATACCCTCTTAATCAAGAGGCAGGAGACGATCATGCAAGCCGTTTTAAGAACATATTCCGGAAAGGGTGCCAAAGAGTTATTTGACGTGCTGGAGAAGCGAGCGGCAGAAGTCGAAGAGCTACTGCGTAGCGTCAAAGGATTTGTAGGCTACACGCTGACCCGCAGCGACGATGGCGGATTTTCAGTGACTGTATGCAACGACAAAGCAGGAGTCGACGAGAGCGTTCAAAAGGCAAAGGACTGGATTGCGAAGAACGCGGCAGATGCAGGTGCGGCCGCGCCGAAAGTAACGGAGGGCTCGGTCATCGTTCACGTGAAATAGCTCTTGCCTCGCCGCGGACAGATGCAGACCTTCGTTCCATGTTGCGGGGTCCCCTCGCAGTCCGCCATATCCTTGGGCTTCGCGGCGAGTGTCGGTGCCACTGCGCAACTCATAGCGGAAGAATGAATGTTCTCGAGCAGACCACCTGTGCGTGGGTCGAGAGTCGCCAGTCGGTCGCGACCGAGGGCGCTTCCCTTACCTTGACGCGGCAAAGCCCATGTGGCGAGGTCAGCGACGGATACGATAGCTCGAAGGCCGCTCCAAGGGTTTCTTCTGACGTCGAGGCCTGCGCCCCTATCGGCTTGGAAGCGATGGTTCGGTCGCAGAGCGCTGGCTGACTCGCGCCCCGCGACCGGGCTCATCAATTGCCGCGATAAATCAAGCCGACGCTATCAGCCGGGGCACGCCCGCCAGACTGCGATCTGACCGATTCGTCACCGCCGACGCCACTATGGTTTTCGTCGACCACGCTTCCCGGGCTTACTTCCCCGGCCAACGTCTGAGCGCTTTGACTGCGTTGCGCTGGCTCGCCAACGTCGGGGCGATAGAAGGGTGCAGGGCCGTACCCGCTCGAGAATGCGGGAGCAGCCAACGAGGCAGCGCTTGCGACTAACAGAGTGACGGCAAATTTTGTCTTCATAACGATACGTTTGTTGAATACTCGATGCACCCATCTCAGGTCCATTTTCGGCGCGCTATTCAACGTTGATGGGAAGAGGTAAAAGGGCCAGCCGGCGCTGACAAAGATGCTCAAACGAACAACGCATTTCCCTTGGAATGTGAGCAATATTGCTGACGCCGCGGTGAAAGCACGAACCGTTCGTCGTTGCGCCCGCAGCTACCAAGCACGGGTTATGCCAAGCCCGATCCTCCAGCACGTTTCTATCGGGCACTGAGCGAGGACTCGAAACCTTATTTACTCGTAATGCTGATCTATACCGTCAGAAGTCGAAGAGGGTTTGAGCGTTTCACTGAAGAGAACGAAGCGTTAATTTTCCCATGAGGCTGTAAGCGGCTTCGAACCCCGATCAGGCGAGCGCAGACCGCGACACCAAGTGTCGGTTGATAAGCTCAATGAAATGTTGGTGCGGACGAGTTGTCGCGCTGGCCAACGGCCGTAGCTGGGCCAGTTTCCGTCGTTAGCCATTGTCGGCGCGCATGGTCACTCAAGCGGCTGCTCCGCTCAATTAGCGGACACGACAAATGCGTTGGCAAAATCAACGGACATCCAAGCGTGCACCTGTTCCTGAAACGCAACGCGTAGAAAGGCGTGAGAAACCGCTGATATGCCTTATTTTGGGGGCCAAATTGCAGTCTTGCATTTGCGTAATCTACGGACACGATTAGCAGTTACTACGGACTTCAACACGAAGTGCCAGAATCGTATCGTGCCCGTGCGAGATTTTTTGCCAGCTGGAGACGCCATATAGTCCGATGACAGAATATGTCCCTGAGCGCGCGACCGGTGAGCTGATTGCTCTGGAAGCGAAGCTCTCGGCACAGATGCCGTGTCGGCAGGCGGCCGCAACAATACGCGAGTTCTTACCGGTAAGGAGCACCCTGAATCACGTGACCATTCGGAACAGGGCGTTACGCGCCGGAGCTCGCGTTGAGGCCGTGCAACCAGCAACGCAGACCACCAGCTTCGACTACGATACCGAATGGACTCTGACCATTGACGGCGGAGTCGTCCGGGGTCGGCGTCAATCTGAATGTTCGAGCTTCGACTTGCTGACAGGGCCGCTGTTCGCCAAAGGCCAGATGTCCCGCACATTCGCATTTGTTCGAAATGAATTACCAGACATTGCCGCTCGTCTCCCCTCCCTCGATGAAGCGGCGACCGGCTCCTGCAGTCCGCGTTTATGCGTGATCGCTGATGGAGCCAACGGATTGCAGTCGATAGCTCAGAGCTTGCCGTTTTCTTCGAACTCCGTGCTCGACTGGTTTCACATTCCGATGCGCGTGCGATACCTTGAGCAGATCGTCAAGGGTATGCGTGTGACGACAGAATCGGAAAAGGCTGCGCGACGCGTACTGGTCTCCCGTATCGAGAAATTACGCTGGCGTTTCTGGCATGGCAAACCGGCGCAGGCGATCGAATGGATGAAAGGGATCTTGATCATTTGCCGTGTGCTGATAATCGAGACACCGGGGGCTGCAGAAAGTCTCGCACAACTTGATTACCCCGCGAGAAAGCTTGTCGCCTATGTAGAAGCAAATCAAGGATCGACAATCAACTATGGAGCGCGACATCGTCAGGACCTGTATCGACGGCGGAGTTAGCGGTCAACCAGGTGATCAATCAGCGTATGTGCAAGCGACGACAGATGTGTTGGTCACCGCAAGGAGTTCACCTCCTGGCTCAGTTGCAATGTGCGATGATCAACGGTGACCTCGTCGAGAGACTCGCCAAATACAAGAAGCCGGAGCCACCGCTATCGGACGATGCCGCGGAGTTTATCAAGCTCTTCGAGCGAACACCAAACCCAATATCCCTAGGTTTTTTAACGCTCCCCAACTTCGCCAGGAAATGTGTCGATCGGAGGCGCTGCGGCAGCTAATAGACAGATTGCTGTCCTGCAGCGCGGCATTGCGTGACAATCTGCTCGTGACCGAGGAGGCTGCGCAGTTGACGCTGGTGTTCGGCGGCGTAGTGTTTGGTGGGCAAAGCTGGCATGTCGGTCTCTCGATTGCGATGCGCCGGTTTGCCGCGGATAGCCCCGGAAACCCACGCGATCTCGTCTGTCCGTCGCATCTCAATGCAGCAGCATCGCACATAGCGCCATACCGGCCAGGTAGGTCCCGAGTGCGCCGACGAACCGGAAAGAGTTGGGTTTTGCCATCGTTGGCCATGCGACCAGTCCGACGACGAGCAAACAGCGGCACACGGTTGCCGCGACGATCAGCGACACTGTCGCCGTCGAAGGCGATCGCGCGCCAAGATAGAGAAACAGCAATGCGAGGAACGGGACGTATTCGGCCGTGTTGGCATGAGCACGGACAAGTTTGCGGAGTCGGTTCGCGGGATCCGGCTCGCAGCCTGAGCTGGTGCCCTCGCGAAAACGCATTACCGAGATGGACAATCCGAGGCCGAAAAGTAGAAGCCCTAGAACTACCACGCATGTGAGAGCAACGTTGTTCATTTGAACGAGTCTCCTTGGCAGGGAATCAACGAACGCAGGTTTGGAGGGCAAAGCTGGCATGTCGGTCTCTCGATTACGATGCGCCGGCTTGCAGCGGATGGCCCGGAAACTCCAATTGAACGGGCGTGCCGCCTGATTGTGCGCGCGGATAAACTGCTCGGTGCGCTCGCGCAGGCGCGCGGTGCTGATATGGTTTGCATGGCGCAGCATCCGACGCGTGTAGCGGGCAAACCACAGTTCGATCTGATTGACCCAGCTCGCGTGCAACGGCGTGAAGTGGCACCTGACGCGACCAGGGTCCGGGCGACGGCAACTGGAACAGTGCCTCGTCATCGGGAAGCGCCGGAGAGAAGGCGTCATTGAGCGCATCGCTCGCCTTGCCCGCTGCGCGTAGACGAAGGTGCGACTCACGCCTAGCCTCGCCGACAGTTCGCTGATCGTTTCCAATCCCGCGACGCCTGAACGGCCAGTTGCTTGCGTTCACTCTCAGACAGCTTCGCTGCCGCGCCAGCCGTTCGACTAATGCGCGCGCCGTGACTAAAAATGGGCTGCCATTGTTGGCCACGACAGCGCCATCAGGCGTCTCGCGTGTTACCCTGGTTCGAACCTCCCGAGCGGTTGCTTCGCCTCAGCGATAGCGCCGTCATACCGCGTTCTCCGACGGGTCTGTTGCAGGAAATGGATTGTGCCAGTCCATCCAGTCGTATGAGTCGCTGTGGTGCGCCCATGCCCAGTTCCTTGCCGGAGTGGGGTTGATCACCTCAACGTCATGGTTCGACGGCGAACCCACGTCGCTCCGATCATTCTTACCGCGTCGGTGATCGATATTCTGGAAATTCGTGTGGTCGTAAAACATGGTTATCTCCTTTGACAGCTTGACATACACAACTACCCCCGGCACGTTGCCCAAGCAGTTGTCTTCAATTTCATCCGCTGGATTTGGTCACGGATATTGTTGGCGCCCGCGATGGGCGTCCGACGCCCGCAGCCGCGCACGCCCCCGCGATGTTCGGCGAGCTATATTTCTTCCGATTGCCGCCACAACACGCACGAAAAAAATCCGGCAAGCACGGTCTGCATCACCTCGTCGCTCGCCGTCTGCGGATCGCACATTCTGGAAAACTGCATACCATCGCACAGGCTCACCAAGCCGAGCGCGAGCGCGTACGGTTGCAGGGGCAATGGACTGCCCTCGCGCTCCGACAACGTGCGGATGCAGGCGCTGATCTGGCCGAGCTTTTCGTGCTGGAACGCGTTAAAGCGCTCCTGAAACCCCGTGTCCCGATACGCGAGAAGTTTCGCTTCGACCCAAACCAGAAAGAAGTCTTGATCACGAAAATACTGGCTGTAATACGTAAGGGCGCGCGCCTGCGTTTCCGCGAGCGTGCCGCCTTCCTCCATGATCGCCCGCAGCTTGATCTTCGCGCTATCTTGGTCCCGGTGCAGCAGCTCAAGCAGTAGTTCCGGCTTACTGTCGAAGTTCGAGTAGAACGCGCCGCGCGTGTAGCCGGCCGCCTCGGCGATGTCCTCCACGCTTGTGGCGGCCAATCCCTTTTTGATGAACATCTTTCGCGCAGCCTCAAGCAGGCGCTCTCGCGTCTGCTCCCTGCGCTGTGCGTGTGTCAGGCGTTTCCGCTTCATGGCATAACGTTCTGGTCAGGTCAACATCTGCGGCGCCATCACATGCGCGCGCGTGGCGGATGACCGGTTGCGCAACAATTCACTCGACAAGGGAGTTGACAATGTCCGGCCCCAACCCCGACGGATCGCCCGAAATCCGGGTTGCTTCTTCACTCAGAATTGCTGCGCGCGCAGCGAATCGAATTCGGCGCGGCAAACGTCACTGAATCGGCCGAGGATGTCGATCGAACCGTCGGCGAGCATTTCGCGCAACTGAAGGAACGTCTTTTTGGGGGCGTGATAGGTGTCGACAATCTTCCGTCCAACCTGGTCCGCTTCGTTCGCAACCCCTGTCGAGGATTGGACACGCATACGGCTTATCTTCGCGAACAGACTGACGAGAGCAGCAACGTCCGGTTCATCGTGCTGAAGCGCGTGGACATAGCAATGCGACGCCTCCTCGATGAACTCCTTATAGAGGTCCTGCCGCCGGAGGCGGTCCTGTGCAAGCCACTCTGCCCTGGCCTGCGTTCGTTGCGTGACAACGGATGTCAGGCCAGCGATCGATGCACCGAACAGTGCCGCCATTGCCGATAGGAACGTTGCGTTCATCGAGTTGCCTCGGCGAGCTCTATCAACCTACTAGGTTTGATGCGGCCCGGCTTTCTGCCAAGGTATTCGAAGGCGTAAAAATGCCGTCGGTCGACGACGCACGAGCTCACCTCGGGCGCCGACTGGAGGTCGCGTCGACCAGCGCACCGAGGTAAGTCGAGCGAAGCCCGCACGGGGGGCGCACGGCGAGTGTCCCGGAAAGGGAGGGACCGCTGCGCGAGTTCAGCGGCCTCGTGCGAACTACTCCAGGGAATGAGTGACGCCACGAACGGCCTGACGCCATGGCCGCGATTGAGCCCCGTATGGAGGGCTCTGCACAATCGTTTCTCATACGACGCGAGCACGCCCCGTACACGCTTTTGCAGTACGGGCATGATGTTCGTGGCAACTCCCCGACTGCGCGACAGCCGCGTGGCTGCGTACATGTCAGCACCCTCCGTTGGGACCTCAGAATGATGACATTAAACTCAATATTGATACATATGTCAATACGGAAGATAGAATCTTCACTGAGATGAAGGCAACGCAAAATCGTCATGCCAAACAGCGGAATGACCGGACACGCAAGCGCCCCATCCAGGGACGCCCCTCACGGCACCGGAGACGGATGCGAGTCGAAGCGTACGTCGGCAGTTTTTATGGACTTCAACAACTACTACCTGAAGGCTATATCTACCGTAAGCACCCGGGGAAGGCATCTTGACAAGGGCAATCGCTGAAACGATCAAGCCGTGGTCGGCGTCCAGCGATGAGGAAGCAGTTGCGTGATGTCGGCGGCACGGTGTGTCGGCAAGCGCGT
>NZ_VTUZ01000077.1 GCF_008369935.1 Paraburkholderia panacisoli
GGCAATCTTCTGGAGAGATTCCCCTTTCTGCCAGCGCTCCCACATCAGCGCCTTCTGCGTCTCGCTGTAATAAATCCGGCGTCGCTGTTTCATCTGCAACACTCCCACTGCTTGCGCAGTCTTAAGTGTGTTGCATCCACCGGTTGAATCCGCCGCCATGTCGGCTATTTGGAGCATCGGGGAATCGGATCGACGACTGCCAGGTTTCCTGCCCGGCATGGCCATCTGGGCGCTGGGTTACGAAATGAACAGGTCATCGACGATACTTCGTCCCACACTATAGCCGCCCACGAGCGCATCGGCTTCCATGAGAAATGGCTTGCCTTGGGATTCGTTAAAGCGCAGCGCGGAGAACACGGCGACGGAGGCGCGGGCCATACTGCTCCTCACGACCGCCGCACTTCCAATGCCGGTTGTTACGCTGGATCTGCGGGAGCAGCGCCGGATTTTCCGGGGTTACACTGAGAACCGATTGTATAAAGGATTCAGAATGATGTAGATTGCGCCTATCGTTGCGGGCTCTTTGTTCAAAATATTTGCGGTTGCGGTGGCCGTAGATCCGGGCCGTCGCGCCACTCGAGGTTTGCGTCGATAAACACGAAGTCAAACAAAAACCAGAGGGTAAAGCATGCAATATAGTGAATGGATATCGAAAACGTCGCGAGCCTTCGGTATGCGCAGTGGACACCTTCGCACTGTGGACGTGGCTTTAAAGAACTATTCAAACAGCAAGTCAGTCACGGATCTGGTCATTCTGAAAAATGCCTTGGGCGATTGGCAGAACTCGAAGGATGACTGGAGAGCGAGCAGTCGGAACCTGGGCGGTGCGGTTGAAAAACTCGCTTCGTTCGTAGACGAGAAACTCCGCTTGATGAACCACGGTATGGTGCTGCAACACGCAGCACGCGCCGCTCAAACCCGTATCGCTCGTCAGGAATCAACGATTTATCATGTGTCGAAGGAGGTCGAGCAGGTGCAACGACGTACCCCTCCAGTTACTTATAAATGGTGGGTTCGGTTCGACATGATCCAGCGTGGCACGGTGGTCGAAGTGGTGGTTCATATCAAGCCCGTAATTGGAAATCTGGCGCTATTGGATAGCGTCCAGAAGTTCTGGGCGTTGCACATTGAGCGTGCGTGGAATATAGCCACGATCATCGAGCGTGGAGCCCGCTATGATCTTCAATTTCGCTTGAATTTCACCGATAGCATTGCGGATGCTTACGTGGTGAATGTAAAGAATCCGCCGCCGGACGAGACCGCTTACGTGGCGCAATTTCCGGGGGTGAATCCAAGGGATGGGCGGGCCATGTGGGCCAGAGCCGGCACGCCGCATATGGAAGATTGGGCTCATGTGGATTCGCAGGCGGTCATTCACGAATTTGGACATATGATCGGCTGTCCGGATGAATACTGGACGATCTCGCACAAGAATTTTGGTCACACCTACGATTCGAGCATCTATAACAAGGAGCCGTTCACTAGTGAAAGTATCATGAATGACACGTCCTCCAATGGACGCATTCACCAGCGACACTTTCGGTTCGTCGAGCAACAATACAACGCATGGCGTCAGCCGAATCCGGCAGCCAGGATCGAAATTGTTCGAGATGTCAGTCCCGAGACGACGTTGCAGATGGCAATGAAATCAAGGCGCCAGGCGATGGGTTACGACGATTGACTCTAAAGAACGACGGTTGTTTCATCAAAATAATGGCGGAAAAACTCCCACGCGAAAGCATATTCCACATCTAACGAAGGACCGCCGTAACCGGCGGATTCACCCGGTTTGCTGCAGCCGCAGGCCATCACGCGTTCCGTCCTATTGTGGCGTGCCTGCGTCTTCGCGCCTCACGCACTCACGAGGCGCAGCACTTCGACGCTGTCCAAGCGAGTTCGACCATTTTTACCGCGCCCCGAGCGCGCGCAAACGGCCGCCGCAAAACCGGGACCACAGGCCGCGAACGGTGTCCACACGAAACAAATGTAATCGTCTGTTAATGCCGCGTGCCACAGCGCTGTTTTAACGACAGCAGCGCCCTTCCGTTTTGGTACGATCCGGGCTTTTCCGCCAGCGGCCCGCCACCTTGAATCGCCGATATTTATCGTTGTTTCGTGAGCATTGCGCACGGTGGCTCGCCCGCATCCAACCGCAGGCTGCCGCCGGCAGCATGAAGGCCAGGCTCGTCTTTAACAGCGCGCTGCGTCGCCTTCGTCACCCGACGCGACACGGCATCGCGCTGACGCTCGCCGCGTTGCCGGCGCTGTTCCTAATATACGTGCTTGCGCTCATGCCGTTTACGCCGGGCATCGGCGACATCCGCAAAGCCCGCGTCGATCGACCGGCGTTGATCATGTCGGCCGACGGCAAACTGCTCGCAGAATTTAAACCGGTCAATCGCGAGTGGGTGTCGCTCAAGCAGATCTCGCCGTACATGGTGGATGCATTGGTCGCGACCGAAGACCGCCGCTTCTATGAGCATCACGGCATCGACTGGAGGCGTACCGCGTCGGCCGCGCTGCATACGTTCTCCGGCGACCGGCAAGGCGGCTCGACGATCACTCAGCAGCTCGCGCGCAACCTGTATCCGGACGATATCGGCCGCGCGCCGACCCTGACGCGCAAGCTGAAGGAAGCGATCACGGCCTTCAAGATCGAGGCCGTGTACAGCAAGGATCAGATCCTCGAAACGTATCTGAACACCGTGCCGTTCCTCTACAACGCGTACGGCGTGGAAATGGCCGCACGCACCTATTTCGGCAAATCGGCCGATCAGCTCGACATCCTCGAAAGCGCAACACTCGTCGGCATGCTGAAGGCCAACAGCGTCTACAACCCGGTGCTCAATCCCGAGCGCGCATTGCAGCGGCGAAACACCGTGCTCGGGCAGATGACCAAGTACGGCAAGCTCAAGCCCGATGCCTACGGCTGGTTGAAACGCCAACCCTTAAACGTCGATTTCGAATTGCAGACCACGTCGCCGGGCGCCGCGCCGCATTTCTCGGCGCAATTGCGCAAATGGCTGATCGCATGGGCCGATCGCAGCGGCTACAACATCTATGCCGACGGGCTCGTCGTGCACACGACCATCGATTCCCGTCTGCAGGCGATGGCGACGCAGGCGATCGACTGGCAGACGAACCAGTTGCAATGGATCGCAAACGACACATGGAACGAACGAACCGGCTGCGGGCCGGGCAATGACCTGTTCCAGACATTCATCCGGCAGACGTCCGACTACCGCGCCGCTCGCGATGCGGGTCAATCCGATCAGGCCGCGCTCACGAAGCTCGGCACGAACCCGACGTTCGTCCGCACGCTCTGCCGGAGCAAGACACAGATCCAGGCGGGTTTTGTCGCAATCGATCCCCGCAACGGGGATATCAAGGCCTGGGTCGGCAGCCGCAACTTCAGCGACGAACCGTTCGACCACGTGCAGCAGGCGCGGCGCCAGCCCGGTTCGACATTCAAGCCGTTCGTCTACGGCGCGGCCTTTGCGGACGGTGCGCGGCCGGGCGATACGATCGTCGACCGGAACGTCGCCATTCCATTGAGTGAGCATGCGATCTGGCGGCCTACCGACGCGGAACCGCCCACCGGCCGACCGATGACTCTGCGCGACGCGCTCGCGTATTCGCGCAACCGTGTCACCGCTCAACTCATGCAAAAGGAAGGCTCCGAGAAGGTTGCCCGGCTCGCGCGCGCGATGGGCGTGCGCGAGAGTCCGCTCGAAGCGGTGCCGTCGCTCGCGCTCGGCACGAGCCCGGTCACGCTCAAGGAAATGGTTTCGGCATACAGCACGATCGCGAATCGCGGCGCCTATATCGAACCGCGCATGGTCACGAGGATCGAGGATCACGACGGCAAGGTGCTCGCCGAATTCGCGAGCGCATCGCCGGAACAGGCACTGCCCGCCGGCGCGGCGCAAACGCTCGTCGACGTGATGCGCGACGTCGTGAACAGAGGCACCGGCGCGGGCATCCGGAACCGCTTTGGCATTCGCGCCGATGTGGCTGGCAAGACAGGCACGACGCAGGGCAACACCGATAGCTGGTTCATTCTGATGCATCCGCAACTGGTCGCGGGCGCATGGGTGGGTTTCGACGATGCACGTGTGACACTCGGCAACGACTATTGGGGAGAGGGCGCGCACAGCGCCCTGCCGATGGTGGGCGCGTTCTACGACATGGCGCTACGGTCGAGAGTCATCGATCCGCGCGCGCAGTTCAACCCCGAGACCCGGCCTCCTCGCACGGTCCGTGCACGACGCCATCGACACTTCCTCTTCTGGCAATTCTGATCTCGTCGCTGGCGGATGCGACATTCGCATTCGCCTGTGCGGCAAACGCGGCCCCCGAGAGTTTTCAGGCAAGACCGTCCGCGTTCGTAAAGGGTTGCTCGATGCCTGCCATGTCCGCAAGCATGCGAGAGCGCCACGGCGCGTGCTGGCAGGCATCGAACGACATGCGTCCGTTGGAAACCGTCTTCAAGGCGCCGTCTCAGCGGTTCATCACTCACCGAAGAGGATGTCCACGAACTATCATTGGCATGTGCACGAGGTGCCAAATTGCGCACGCGCTCTTCATAACGAGGCGGCGACAGTATGGGGCCGCTCTGTCCCCGCCTTCCTGAGCCGCGCCCGCGAATCGAAGGCCGCCAGTTATGCCTTGAGAATAGGATGCCGAAGCCCATTTACCTTTTGTGAACCAGCGTATCCGTCCCTCCTTGCCGCCTGAATGGCCCTTTCCGCCGAGTCGCGATGTCGCTGGTCGCACCTTCGGCGATCTTGTCGCGCTTCAATATCGCGGCGCGGACGTGTGGCTCTGGAAGTGCCGGTGCGGCGCCCACGTGACTGCCGGGTTGGAGGCGGTAGAGAACGGCCGAACACGGGATTGCGGCTGCCGTGAGCAGCGTCGTGTGTGGCGTTCCCGACCGGGCTCACCTGCGCTGCGGGGCGGTGAGGTGTTCGGCCAACTGACGACCGATCGGTACCTTGGCGATGGTTTGTGGGTTTGCCGATGCGACTGCGGTGGTGAGGCGACAGTGAGTGCCGGGCGCCTGCGACTGGGCCAGGTGCGTTCGTGCGGCCGCTGCTTCGGCGCTTCGACCGGCTGAGAGGCACAGTCTGCTCGGTTGGGTCATGGCATGCGCGACCTGTTTATCCGACGCTCCAATCGGTAGTGGCGGCTCGGAAATGTCTACTACGTTCCTTGGAAGCTGTCGGCGATGTTTACAGTCGCTCGGACTTGCGACCAAACTGCGCGCCTTTGCGTATCGAGCTGGGTATTCAATCGCGATTTACCCCGTACATAGGCCTCACTTCTCCCACGGCGGGCACCGATCCGCGTCGAGCCTACCGTAGAGTCCGAGTGCCTGCCTTACGGTGTCGCGCGAAACGACGCCCTCGTCAGCCAGCGATTTCAGCGCCGCGATCGCAATCGACGCGCGATCGACCTCGAAGAACGCGCGCAGCGCAGCGCGCGTGTCGCTGCGCCCGAAACCATCCGTGCCGAGCGTTACGTAGCGGCGCGGCACATAGGCGCGAATCAGCTCGGGCACGGCGCGCACGTAATCGGTCGCCGCGATGACGGGGCCGCGCGATGCGGCGAGCGCCGACGTCACATAAGGCGTCGTCTCATCGGCATCGAACAGGCGCTCCGCACGTTCCGACGACACGCCGTCGCGATGCAGTTCGGTGAAGCTCGTCACGCTCCACACGGCCGCTTCGATGTGCCAGTCGTCCTTCAGCATACGCGCCGCCGCCTGCACTTCGCCCAAAATCGCGCCCGAGCCGAGCAGTTGAACCTGTGCCGTTTCCAGCGCCGCCACATCGAGTGGATACATGCCCTTCAGCACGCCGTCGCGCACGCTGTCGACGTCGGAAGAAGGCGGCGACGGTTGCGCGTAGTTCTCGTTCGTCACAGTGAGGTAATAGAACACGTCGTGCTGACGCTCGATCATCTCGCGCATGCCTTCGTCGACGATCATCGCGACCTCGTATGCGAACGCGGGATCGTACGCGCGGCAGTTCGGCACCGTCGATGCTGCCAGATGGCTCGTGCCGTCCTGATGTTGCAAGCCCTCGCCACCGAGCGTCGTCCGGCCCGCCGTCGCGCCGATCAGGAAGCCGCGTGCGCGCTGATCGGCAGCGGCCCAGATCAGGTCGCCGATGCGCTGGAAGCCGAACATCGAGTAGTAGATGTAGAACGGCAGCATCGTCAGATCGTGCACGCTGTACGACGTGGCCGCCGCGATCCACGAGGACACCGCGCCCGCCTCCGAGATGCCCTCTTCGAGGATCTGGCCGCCGGTGTCTTCGCGGTAGTAGAGCATCGAGCCCATGTCTTCCGGCTCGTACAGCTGGCCGAGCGGCGAATAGATGCCGACCTGGCGGAACAGGTTCGCCATACCGAACGTGCGCGCCTCGTCGGCGACCACAGGCACGATGCGCGGCCCGAGCGACGCGTCCTTCAGCAGGCTGCCGAGCATGCGCACGATCGCCATCGTCGTCGACATTTCCTTGCCGTTCGACTCCAGCGCAAACTGGCCCCAGGAGGGCATCGCGGGCACGGTCGGTGTCTGCGATGCGGCGCTCCGCCTTCTGGGCAGATAGCCTCCGAGCGCAGCCCGGCGTGCATGCAGGTAGCGCATTTCCGGGCTGTTTTCCGCTGGCTTGTAGAACTTGAGCTGCTCGACGTCCTCATCGGACAACGGCAGGCGGAAGCGGTCGCGAAACGCCTTCAGCTGCTCGACGTCGAGCTTCTTCTGCTGATGCGTCGTCATGCGCCCCTGGCCGATCGAGCCCATGCCGAAGCCCTTCATCGTCTTCGCGAGAATCACGGTCGGCTGGCCGCCGTGCTTCAGCGCCTTGTCATACGCAGCATGCAGCTTGCGCACGTCGTGGCCGCCGCGCCGCAAGCGGTCGATGTCGTCGTTGCTCAGATGCGCGGCGAGCGCGGCAAGCTCGGGGTTCTGGCCGAAGAAGCGCTCGCGGTTGTATGCGCCGTCGTTGGCGGAGAAGGTCTGGAACTGACCGTCGACGGTATGCGCAAACGCGCGCAGCAGAGCGCCCGTCCGATCGCCCGCAAAGAGCGCATCCCAGTCCGAGCCCCACAGTACCTTGATGACGTTCCAGCCCGCGCCGGTGAATTGTGCTTCGAGTTCGTCGATGATGCGTCCGTTGCTCCGCACGGGGCCATCGAGCCGCTGCAGATTGCAGTTGATCACGAACACCAGGTTGTCGAGCCCTTCGCGCGCCGCCAGCGACAACGCGCCGATCGATTCCGGCTCGTCCATCTCGCCGTCGCCGAAAAAGCCCCACACCTTGCGGCCTTCCGTCTTCAGCAATCCACGGTTCTGCAGGTAGCGCATGAAGCGCGCCTGGTAGATCGCGTTGATGGGCCCGATGCCCATCGAGCCCGTCGGGAACTGCCAAAAGTCCGGCATCAGCCACGGATGCGGATACGAACACAAGCCCGGTCCCGCGATCTCGCGCCGGTAATGCTCGAGATGCGTCTCGTCCAGGAAGCCTTCGAGAAACGCGCGCGCATAGACGCCCGGCGACGAATGCGGCTGGAAATAGACGAGATCGCCGCCATGCGTAGCGTTCGCGCCGCGAAAGAAATGATTGAAGCCGACTTCGAACAGATCGGCCGCCGATGCGTAGCTCGCAATGTGGCCCCCCAGTTCGCCATAGGCGCGGTTGGCGCGGACCACCATCGCGAGCGCGTTCCACCGCAATGCGGCGGCGAGCTTTTCTTCAGTGTAGAGGTCTCCCGGATACGCTGGCTGTTGAGAAACAGGAATCGTGTTCGCGTACGGCGTGACGTTCGCGCGGGCCGTCGCGACGCCGTTCGACAGCGCATGTGCGGCGAGCCGGTCGAACAGATATTGCGCACGCTCGAGCCCGACATGCTGGACGACGCCATCGAGCGCGGCGAGCCATTCTGCCGTTTCCTGCGGATCGCCGTCGACGCGCGCTTTCGTGAGGGCAAGAACTGGTTGAGCACCGCTCGATAAATCCGTCATGGCGCGACTCCGGCAGGAAGAGAACGTGGAAACATGGAAGACGTTCAATCAGCTTACCCATGGAGGCGCAGAATGTGCGTCTCTTTTGCTTGCCTCGGCGCTTTCATATAGTGTATCGATTCTCGAAAACCGGCATCGCAAGGAATATTTACACTATGACATCCGAAGCCAGGCCCGCCTCGCGACGACTCGATCGTATCGATATCGCAATTCTCCAGCAGCTTCAGCAGAACGCGCGCATCACGAACGCGGAACTGGCACGCGCCGTCAACCTGTCGCCGACGCCCTGCTTCAACCGCGTGCGCGCACTCGAAAAACTGGGTCTCTTTCGTCAGCAGGTCACGCTGCTCGACGCCGAAGCGCTCGGCTTGCGCATCAACGTGTTCATTCAGGTGAGCCTCGAAAAACAGGTCGAAGACGCGCTGCGCCGCTTCGAACAGGAAGTCGGCGAGCGGCCCGAGGTGATGGAGTGCTATCTGATGACGGGCGACGCCGACTATCTGCTGCGCGTCGTCGTCCCCGACATGCAGAGTCTGGAGCGCTTCATCGTGCAGTGGCTCACGAAGATTCCGGGCGTCTCAAACATCCGCTCGAGCTTCGCGCTCAAGCAGGTGCGCTACAAGACGGCGTTGCCACTCCCCGTCGCGGGCCTCACGCTATCTGCGCAAGACGATGCGCCGCGCGAATGGGCCTAGCGAGAATCCGATGGCGAGGAACCCGATGGCGGGAACACCGATCGCCCCTCAGAGGCCGCCTGACAACCTCGACGCCGCGCTTGGCGAAGTGCGATGGGTGGTCTGACATGGACGCGCGAATCGTGATGGTTATATCGGTTAGACGTACCAGCGCTGCAATTCGTGACAGGGTCCACGGCGGGAGCCGCGGCACGGCCCATGCTCACCGACGCCCCTATGGCGACGAATACGGCAAGAGCAGTACTTTCAAACCAGCCATGGTCGCGCTTTCAAAAGTGATATGGCCCGCCCGCGCGGGCCCAAGCTGCCGGAACGAACCAGCCCTTCCACTCAGCCGAGGTTCGCCTTGTCCAGACCGAATGCCTTGTCGAACGAACCCGGCACCGGCCGGAACGCGACATTCGCACGGTTCCACGCGTTGATGGACATCACATCGAACGTCAGATCCGAAAGCTCTTTTTCGGAGAACTGGGCACGCACGCCCTCATAGATATCGTCCGGCACGCCGTGTTCCGGAAGCTTCGTCAGCACCTCCGTCCAGGCAAGAGCGGCCCGCTCCCGTGGTGCGAAGAGCGTCGACTCGCGCCACACCACAACATGATGGATGCGCAGTTCGCGCTCGCCGTGAATGCGCGCTTCCTTCACGTGCATGTCCAGACAAAATCCACAACCATTGAGTTGCGACGCCCGGATTGACACAAGGTCACGGATTGATTGTTCGATTGCGCTTTCTTTCAGCAACTCGTTGAGCTCAACAAACTTCTTCACCAATGACGGTGATTGCTGAAAATAGTTGATACGTTGCGTCATAACTTCTCCTGGCGACATGATGTGACCACCCGGCTATGCGGGCACCGTTAGCGGCAATGAGCCGTACAAGTCATCGTAGGTCGGCGCGGCGTATTACGGTAGCTATGTAAACGGACTCGCAGTGTTGTCCGCGAGGCATCAATTGCCGAATTGAGGCCGCCTGAAAATCAGCGGACGGTTTGACTATACGAGCAGGCGTTTCCTACGAAACGCCTCCCGCAGACCGCCTCGGTGGCTGTCAATTATTGGGCGAAAAGCTGCCTCCCTTCTCCGCCGATGGCAGCGTCGTTCGCCGCTATCACCGGTTCGACGTCGAAACCCGCTGCGCGCCACGCACCGATGCCCCCGGAAAGCGGCAATGCAAGTTTGACGCCGGCCCGTCGCAACCGCTTGGCCATCCACGCCGCAGAGACATCATTTGGACAAGAACAATAGATAACGAGCGTCCGGTTTGCACCGTAGTACTCGACGATCCGCTGAAGTTTCCGTTCATCCGCAAGCACTGCGCCTGGAATAACAAACGGATCGAGAATTCTCCGTTCGGCGGAGCGAATATCGAACACGACTGGCCGGGGATTGTTCGCCAGCAATGCATGCAACTCGCCCACGCTGATCCTCGCCTTTTCGAGCGCTTTCGCCAGCAGGATTCTCCGACAGTACCGATACGACACGTAAAGCGCCAGTGTGATGCCGATCACGATCAATGTATGCCAGCCAAGATGAGCCATAAGCGCGAAAACTCCGTCGATCTGCGACGCGAATACTGCACTGATAGTCAATCCAACCGATGCCCACAGCGCAACACCTGCGGAATCGTGCAAGATAAAAGAACGCAACCTGACTGCCATCGCACCACACAGCGGCACGGCAACGAGGGACAAGCCGGGCAGAAACCGCGCAACGAGCAGCACGCGAACGCCCCAGCGACCAAAGAAGCGCTCGGTCTTCCTGACGCACGTTTCGCGTGACAGCGACAGTTTGCAAACGATATGAAGCGTGCTTTCGCCGTATCGCTTGCCGCCCTGAAACCAGACGAGGTCCCCAAGCAGGCCACCCATCATAGCGGCGCCGATTATCGTCGCGAAATGCAACAACGTGGACGATGCAACATGTGTGGTAAGCGCAATGCCTGCGCCAATCGTAATCAATGTCGGTATGACGGGTAATGGCAGGCCAAGCGAAGAACCCGCCACATTCAGGAATACGACTAACACGCCGTACCGCGCGATCACTTCATGAGATAACATAATCCTCTCCTTCTGGCTTACGCGTACTCCTCCTGAAGATCGTTCATCGCTTTGCCGGGATCGGGCTGCCCGCAGCAGGCCCAGCGCTGACCGGCATCCTGACGGCGCAGCAACGAAGAATGTCATTGCCCGACCACAATTCGCTACAATTCCAGTACATAAACAATGCCGAGATCTGCATATCGCTGACGTACCCTTGCAAGCTCGGCCACACAGCGTAAGGAACAGACTGTCGGGACACGCCCGCCAGATGTTCTGCCCAGGAAAGCACCGCTTTGCTCACACACGGAAAACACGCCGGCGCGACGCCATGCGCCGATGTGCTCCACCTTTACCGCGGGCACCCCTGCCTCAAGGGCACGGCGAAGATGATGCTGAACGCACAACAAACCGCCGTTGATATGCGAAGTCGCGCAAATCAGGAAGCGCGATGAGGCATTCGTCAAGCGTTTTTTCAGCGTCGAAAACGGAGTATTCAGCAACGCCACGGCGGCATCGGGGACTAACTGAGTGAAGTCCTGATACGACTACCGTGATGCATAAGACACCATGGTCCCGGGCGCTCTACGGCATCCGACCGTTTCTGATCTGGTTTGCAATGATGCCGCGTCAAGGTGCAGTCGAGGTTTGGATGTTTGATTCATTTTTCTCTGACTGGACAAACCAGAATGACCCTGCGGTGGAATTCGATATGTGCTACTTCGCGCCCGGCAGTTTTTCCTCTAGCGAGCGTTTCGATTGCGGGGAAAGTTCCTTGACCGGGCCCATGGTATCGTTAGCTTCCTGCCGATAGCGGTGAACGTCCCGCGTGACAAAGCCGATTTCGCGACTGGGAATATCGAACCACTCGGGGTGTGCGAAGGACCGACGAATATCTTCGAGGCCGCTCGTCCAATGCTCGCGCATCGTACCCTCGCTGAACTCATAGTCCTTGTAATGTCCCTCGAACGCTTTGTTCTTGTAGATCAGGTGGACGACGTTCACTGCTCCGCCGTCCGCCACTTTCTGTGCCGCCCGTAGTACCGGGTGGACAAGCCGGAGCTTTTCTGGAATATGCTCGAGCAGCGCCTTGATCATCTGCGCGTGCTTTTGGTTCTGCGACATGAAGGCAGTGATCGCTCGCGTACGGCTTGAATACTGAATATCTTTGGTACGCTCGCTGACGTCCAGAAAGTCGCCCGGCAGTTTCCCTCGCGAGCTCCACAGATCGACCTGGAAGACGAGCGTATCCTCGGCCTTGGTCGTGAGAAATGCGCCATCCAGATGAATGGCCAGCATCTTCTTCCAATCGGAAAATGCATAGTCTTCAATCCGGTTCACGATCTGAATGCCCGCATTCGATACGAGAACGTCGATGCCGCCTAGCCGGCTCACCGTTTCATCCACGCCCGCATTGACCGCTTCTTCGCTGGTCACGTCCATCGCTATCGCCAGTGCTTTACCGCCGGTCGCCGCAATGTCTTCGGCGACCCGTTGGGCGTTCGCCAGATTCAAGTCCGCAATCACGACCTTCGCTCCGTCGGCCGCGAGCTTGCGTGCGCACTGCTCACCGATTCCGCTTGCCGCACCCGTAACCAGTGCGACCTTATCTTTTGATGTCATACCGCCTCCGTGAATGCTTACTGGTTGACTGCGAGTTTCATTGGCTCGGCGGGGGCAAGATAGTCATAAGCCACCTCGCCGACATCAAGCGTGAGATTTGCAATGACGTGACGTGCGCCGATGATCTTGCGAACCGGCAATTCAGCGACCGATGCAAGTGCATGCGGATGCAGTTCGAGCGTCGCGGGCCCTTCCCACGCGCCAATCACATCGACATCACGCAAAAAGAAACGCACTAGCTCGCAGATTCGGACCGTGCCATCGACATGCGGAATGACCTTGAGCAGATAGTTAGGTGTGTCGGCGAGCTTGCGGCGCTCGGCGGCCGTATCGAGTGCGCGATACTTGTAGCCCATCGTCCCAGTGGCGATACGCTGTGTCCCGTAGTCGAGCGTTCCGAGCAGCGTATCCTTGCCGTCAACGCACAGTACCGGCGAAGCGAGCTTCTTCGGAAAGCCCCATATTTCCCGTCCGCCCGCGATCGGACCTTCGTCGTCCAGAAACATTGCGTGCGTGAAGTTGGCGCGATTTCCATCAGCATCGAGAACTGAGATTACCTGTCCGCTTTCTGTGTAGTCTCCGAATCCCGAAGAATCAGGCATACGAATGAATTCGTAATGAACGATCGCTTTTTCAACCGTCAGGGGTTCTGGAACCACGGCCTTAAGCGCATCCATGTCTGTCTCATACGAGATGATAAAGTACTCCCGATTGACGAAACGGAAGGGCGGACGCGGATATGCCGGATTGTGAAACGGCATCGCAAAGGCACTCTTGCGGATATCTTCTTCTGTCATGGATCGAGTCTCGGTTGGTGTGTTTTGCGTAAGAAGTACGGCAACAGCTTCCTTTGTCGCGACCAGAATCGGGGTCACGTGAAGCAATGAAAACCGTTAAGGGTTTTCGCACGGTTCTTACGATGTCGTGTTTCCCTGATTCGCTTCAGGTAGCTGTCGCGGCCACCGTCAGGACAAATCGTATGCGCCGTCGCCGAACGGCAGTAGCCCCGCCAAGGAACCCATCGTGTTGTCGCGGTCGCAACAATCAAAGACATCACGAAAATGAACTAACCTTCTGGCTCAAACCCGCGACTTCGTATCTCGATCGATAAAACAGTGCGACATGGACCTGCCAGTTTGAGCTACCTCGACAGATGCAGCGCCTTCGACAGTATTACGCCTCGCTGCGGGCTAATCAGCCAGACGGCGTTGATATCGACGTATAACTTGAAGGTTCTGGTCGTGATGTCAGTAGGCTCGTCATCCGTAGGATCACTGTGATCGATCCTGTCGTTGAAATAGGGTGGCACCAGGTGACCGGTAAGGACAATTGCGTAGTCCCCATTTGCTTCTGCGTACGCAGCCGGTGAGAGCGTCACGCGTCCGTGAACCGTGGTCTTCTTACTTTCACCATCTTCGAGTTCGATTATGTCGACGTGCTGGATGAATCCTTTCGACTTTGCTTCCTGCCGTATCACAAGCTTTCGACCGCTTGGTCCACTTATCGTCTTTTTGAGCAGAATGCCTGTCTGGTTGTCGTCTCCCGACAGATCCACGTTTACTGTCAACCGGTGTTTCTCTGCCTGATACCTTATCCCGTACGGGACAGGCACAACAAAAGTGAGATTTTGAGCGAAATTGGCTTCCGTCACGTCGGAATTTGAGCGCTGCTTACTGGTGGGAATGCGGACCAGAGTCCGGACGCGATCCCCAAAGGAAGGTGACCGGGAACTCGTGTGTTCATTCACCATCCAATCCCGAGTGGCAACTGGATCGTCGCCTACGAAAGGGTGCCCGGACGATGAATTTGCAACATAAGAGGCCTCAATGTCCGCCGCACGCATTACCGCGGCCGCATTTGCCTGTGTTCTGACTTCCACCAGCATCAACGCACATACGAGGACGCGCATGGCGTTGGATAAGACTCGTTTGGATCTTGGATCAAACACGGTAATACTCCTCGTATTTCAACACGGACTGGTGAAACCATGCCGACGTCCCGTCAAGTTTTTTCTCCCGGACTAAAGTACGACGTCAGTCTCCCGGTCAGACGTGGGAGCCATTTCGGCATCGCCGAGCATCTCCCTTAGTTCGCGTTCGACAGTCCGACAGAGCATCGAAATTGGCACATCGTTGGCGCCTCCTTCAAATGGGTTTTCAGTGCTCTCCCCGACCTGCTCGAGCGAGGTGTACATCCACGAGACGACGACGCTAAAAGGGATGACGAGCCAAACCATGTTGCCTTGCATGAATCCAGTAACGCTGTCGTTGAGTTTGTTGAACTCCTGCAGCAAGCCAAAAGGAAAAAGCAGACAAAAGAACCGCACGAACAACGTGTTAATCGTTGCGTACTGACGTGGGTAAGGAAAGTTTTTGAGTCGCTCGGCATTAGCTTGTTGGTCAATCAACTGCCGGATCGTACTTTCCAGTTCCATGTAAAAGCTGCCGCTGATCTTCCCGGAACCGCACAACCGGCTGATTGCCGCACCTTGCATGCTCAAAACCTGCATTGGCTTGTTTGCACTTGACAGCACCTGCCTCGTCTCCTCAGCGGACAGGTACAAGGGCAGCAGTTCCTGGATCCCGATCTCGCGCTCTGGAATACTGTAGAAACGTTGATATTCGGCATTGAACGGTTTGTCAGTACTTTCCCAGACACGCGGCTGCCTGAGCTCATAACGTAAAGCTGTGAGCCACGCTAAATGCCGGTACACCAGTTCTTTCGAAACCTCCGCTTCCGCGGGGAAATCCCGAGCTATAACGCCCCAACGCCGACTCGCGCTCAGGATCGATGTCCAGATTTGCTGCGCTTCGATAGCCCGATTGTATGTCTGGACATTTTTGAATCCCACAATGAACGACGTGGCAGTGCCGAGCAGGACGACAACGGACAGCGGTACGGATAGCCAGGTTAAGCCCAGCATTTTATACAGAACAACCGGTACAGATCCCCAGAGCAGAAGCCCATAGATCTGCCTTCTGGTCCAGATCAGGAACTCAGACAACTTGTACGATTTTCCCAGGTGCATAGAGAGTCGGGTGCAAGAAAAATTGCCAGAATTGGAGTTAACGGCCCCTTGGAATTTGGGACTTGGCAAGCCAACCTGTGGGCGGACGTTGTTAGCAGCGTGGTACACCAGACGGCAACCGATGATCGGGAAACTCTCAATTTTTCATTCCGGTGCTGGGCGCCATCGCTAATACCAGCGGCAGCTGCAAAGACCTCAGTGCGCACCGGCTGCCACCGCGCCCCCCTCTCCCTTGCCTGGCCTCGTCAGCCAGATCAGCGGAATGATCGCGATGAAAATCATCGATGAGACCCAGAAGATATCGTTCAGCCCGAGCATCGCGGCCTGCGCATTCAGCGAACGTTCGAAGAGCGCCACAGCCTGATCCGCGCTGCCGCCGAGCGTCGCGTGAAGGTTCGCTATGGCGCTCATATAGCCGGGGTTGTTCACGCCTGTCTGTTCGGTAAGTTGCGCATGGTGCAGGATCGTCCGGTTGTTCCAGCCCGTCGTGATCAATGACGTGCCGACGCCACCCGCGAAAACGCGCACGAAGTTGGAGAGACCCGCTGCGGCAGGCAGCTTTTCGGCCGGCAATCCCGACAGGATGATTGCCGTCAAAGGCACGAAGAAGAGCGCTGTCGGAATACCTTGCAGCAACGTCGGCAGAATCAGCGTCCATTGATCCACGTCCGTCGTGTATTGCGAGCGCATGAAGAACACACCCGCATAGCCGACGAAGGCGAGCGTGGCGAGCACGCGTGCATCGGACTTCGGCATGATCTTGGCCATCACGGGCGCAAGCAGCACGGCGAAAATACCGAGCGGCGCCGTCACGAGACCGGCATCCACCGAACGATAGCCGAGATAACCCTGAATCCATTGCGGCAAGATCACGAGATTCGAGAAGAACACCGCGTAAGAGACGGAGATCGCAATCGTGCCGTTGCGGAAATTACGCGCCGCAAAAAGGCGGAGATCGACGATCGGACTCTTCTCCGTAAGCTCCCAGACCAGGAAGAACAGAAAGCTGATTGCCGCAATGACGGCGAGCGTGCAGATCACAGGCGAATTGAACCAGTCGAGATCCTTGCCCTTGTCGAGCATGATCTGCAGCGACGCGACCCATGCAATCAGCGACAGCAGACCGATCTTGTCAATCGGCATCTTGCGCGTCGGCGATTCGCGGTCGCGGTAAATCACCCATGTCACGGCGGCGGCAAACAGGCCCACGGGAATGTTGATATAGAAGATCCACGACCAGCTATAGCTATCGGTGATCCAGCCGCCCAGCGCGGGGCCCGCAATCGGGCCGACCGTCGCCGTCATTGCCCATAGCGACAGCGCTGTCGAACTTCTTTCCTTTGGGTACGAGCCGAGCAGAATGGCCTGCGAAAGCGGGATCAGCGGACCCGCAACGGCACCCTGCAACACGCGCGAAGCGAGCAGCACGATCAGGTTCGGCGCAACGCCGCATAGCCACGACGAAAACGCAAACAGGAGAATCGCGGCCACGAACAGCTTGATCTGGCCGACGCGCTGCGTGAGCCAGCCCGTCAGCGGAATCGCGATGGCATTTGCCGCCGAGAAGAGCGTGATCACCCACGTGCCCTCGTCGACGGACACGCCGAGGTTGCCCGAGATAGTTGGAATTGCAACATTGGCAATGGATGAATCGAGCACGTTCATGAACGTCGCGAGCGCAACCGCGAGTGTTGCGAGGACCAGCTTTCCGCCTGTCAGCGGAGGCGGTGCAAGTGGCGTGGGATTCATGTCTGTTCCAGTTTGAATTTTTCGACAAGTCTGGCGTATTTGTCTGATCGACCGTAGGCGACAGCGAGGTGCGCCCCTGGGTGCTATTCAGCCTGCGCGCTGTTTAGTGCCGCTCTTGCCGCTTGCGTCGCGCCTTGCGGAAGGCATCAACGATATGACGTTGCCTGCTGGCCCCATATGCAACGGGACCATATTCCGCGCGATGGTATTCGCGATCTCGGCATCTGCCTGCGCCCCGTATTGGGCAAACACATCCGTGCGATACGACGTGTTCATGGCCGCGCCGAGTTGCGGACCCGTGTCGTTGCGCGTATCCACTTCCACTTCCATCGAAAGGCCAATACGCAGCGGATGCGCTTCGAGTTCCTTCTGATCGAGCTGGATGCGCGCGGGCAGGCGCTGCACGATTTTGATCCAGTTGCCGGTCGCATTCTGCGCGGGCAAGGTCGCGAACGCACTGCCCGTGCCCGCCGAGAAGCCAACTACGCGGCCGTGATACTTAACCTTGCCACCATACACATCGGCCGTCAGCACGACGGGTTGACCAATGCGCATATTGCGCAACTGGCTTTCCTTGTAGTTTGCATCGACCCACACGCCGTCGAGCGGGACGATCGCCATCAGCGGCGAGCCTGGCGACACGCGCTGGCCGACCTGTACCGAACGTTTCGCGACGTAGCCGGTGACGGGCGCGGGCAACGTGTTGCGCGCATACGCAAGATACGCATCGCGCACTTTCGACGCGGCGGCCTGCACGTTCGGATGCTGTTCGACCGTCGTGCGGTCGGTCAGCGCCCGGTTGGCTTCGGCCTGTTCACGCGCGGCGTCGAGCGCGGCCTTTGCTGCCGTCGCGGCGTCGCGAGCGTGTGCGATATCTTCGGCCGACACGGCGCCCGTACCGGCGACGTCCCGGCGGCGGCGCAAATCGTCTTGAGCGCGAGCCAGATCGGACTGCTTCTGCGCGACGTTCGCGGCATAGAAATCGTTATTCACGTACAGGCTGCTCACTTGCCGCACGGTCTGGCCCAAGGTCGCTTCTGCGTTACCGAGCGCGACTTTCGCATCGGCATTGTCGAGCGTGACGACCGCGTCGCCTGCCCTCACGATTTGTGTGTCGTCGGCATTCACCGCGACGACAGTGCCCGTCACTTGCGGCGTCAGTTGCACGAGATTACCGCTGACGTAAGCGTCGTCGGTCGATTCGTGATAGCGCGCATAGGTCATGTAGTACGTGCCATAGGCGGCCGCCGCCACGACGACAGCCACGCCGAGCAGCGCAAGCAGCACCTTGCGCTTGCGTGTGTTGGACGCGCTTTCAACAGAAGCTTTTGTAGGTGCTGCATCATGTTTCGCACGCGCCGCGCTGGACTCCCGGTGCTCCGATGTGTTGATTTCGCTCACTTCAATTCTCCTGGCAGATTCGGTGGTCGACGGCTCAGCGCGCTGCGACGAATGGCTTGTTGGGTGCGGATGCATCAGCGCGCGGCGCTGCCACGGAGTCTGCGTTCGACGCATCAACGAACCCGCCGCCCAGCGCTGCGGCCAGTGCAATCTGCTGATCGCGGCGATTCATGCGCAGATTCGCCACGGCCTGATCGGCGGAAAGCGCATTGACGTCGGCGTTCAATACGGTCAGTTGATTCGTGAGACCAGCCTTGTACTGTACGAGCGCGAGTTCGTCGGCTTTACGGGCGGCGTCCTGCGCGGTTTGCGAATCGGCAAGCTGGTCATCCGTGGAATGCACGTCCGCAAGCTGTATGGCGACTTCACTCAACGCAGTCACCAGCGTCTCGTTGTAGGTCGCGACGGCATAGTCGAAGTCGGCGTAGCGGCCCTTCAACTGCGCGCGCAGTTCGCCTGCGTCGAAGATGGGCAGGTGGATTGCCGGACCGACCGCCGCGGTGCGGCTTGCCGCCGTCAGAAAGCGGCCGAAGCCAAAAGCGTCGAGTCCGATTGCCGCGCTCAAGTTGATGTCGGGATAGAACTCGGCCTTCGCTTCTTTCACATCGTGCACCATCGCATCGACGCGCCAGCGCGCGGCAACGATTTCCGGGCGCCGACTCACGAGATCGGCGGGCAGGTTGTCGGGCAGGCGCACTTCGTCGCCCATACCGAGCGTTGGGCGCGTGATCTGCAAACCACGGTCAGGACCTGCGCCGAGCAGCGCGGCGATCTGATAGCGCGTCGTCAGAGTCTGTCCGTCGAGCGATTTCAGAGAAGCGCGGCTCGTCGCGAGATTGGCCTGTGCGGTCTTGCGCTCGACCTCCGTGTCCAGCCCTGTCGCAATACGGCCCGCCGTGATGCGGTCGATCTGCTCGCGTTGCGCGATTTCCTCTTGCGCGATGTCGCGTAACACATATAGACGCGCAAGCTGGTTGTACGTGCGGGCAATCGACGTCGTCAGCGTCAGCTTGACGACTTCCGCGTCGACCTGGCTCGCCTGCTGCTGCGAGATGGCCGCTTTCAGCGCTTCGCGGTTCTTGCCCCACAGATCGAGATCATAGGAAGCGCTCAGCACGCCCTTGTTCTCCGTCTGCCACGAGCCGCCGAACGGAGGCGGCACGAACGTTGTATTCGAGAACTGTTGGCGCATCAGGGAATAGCTCGCGTCGACACGCGGCATCGTGCTCGCCTTCGCCGTTTCGCTGTATGCTGCGGCGGCCGCAACGCGGGCGTGCGCCTGGTCGAGCGTCGGGTTGCTCTTCAACGCTTCGTCGATCAGCGCCTTCAGTTGCACATCGCCGAACTGGTCGGCCCAGTTGCCGGCAGGCCAATGGCCTTGTTCAGCGGGAAGGCTGTGCTGTGTCGCGAACTGCTGTGGCTCGGCCGTTTTCGCGTCGCTGTGAATGCCGGCATAGTTCACGCATGCCGACAGTGCCGCGGCAAACATCACCGGGACACCCGCTTTCAATGCGCCAGATGCGCGTCGTCTGTTGTTTGACCGAATGCTCATTCTCTGGCCCATTAAATAGCTGAGTAAGAAGTTCTGCGCGGAAAAGTGTGAGACCAGTCCAGTGCGACGTTGGCGACACGTGGTGCAACCTGGTGGGTGACGCTGCCGAAGGATCGGCCTCGCGAAGTCGCGGAAAGTGTCCCTTGCAAGCGCAAACAGCGTCTTGATACCTGTCCATGGATTCCTCAGGCATCGACGTACCTGCTGACTATGCCCGGCACCTAACACACACCATGTGCAGAAGTGTTCGCAGTTATTGGTCAGCAACCTATATCGGTCTTCGCCGAGGCGTGCCCTCGCCCTCTCTACGGCATCGACTCCGGTATATATGGCGTCCGGTTCAGAATGAACTTTTATACCTTTCCCTGCCGCAAAGTCGCGCAACGGAATATATTCAATGGGATGTCGTTTAGCGGAATGGTGAAAGCCCCCGTAGTGAATCACCTGCCCATTCCCTGCATATATGCCATGGTGTGTATAGCCGTCCCGCTCACTAACAAGATGCGCACCGATTTCGATAGCGCGTTCCGTGCGGGCCAACGCCGGCGAAGTTGCGAGGCAATCAACGTATGAAGTGTCCATGACGAACCGCCAATGTCGTACCTGCGATGAATTCAATGCCATTGAAACGCCCTACGCATAAACACATGGAAGAGCTAGTCACGCTTTCCAAAGCCGAAGGCAAAGCGAGTCCCTCCGAGGCGACTTCTCTCGGGAAAATCGGCCACTAAATCACAGTCGAATTACATTCACGCGCCAGCGCGGACAAATGGGCCACCAGGAAGGCGGAACGGCGCGGTCTCGCCCTCAGACAGATTTGTGCGGTTGTGAAACAAGACCGCGATTTAGAAGCCGGGCTTCCGACTTCAGAGAATGCCGCTGAACGAAAGTGCAATTGCGAGTCCGACATTGATCGCACATATCGTGATCCAGCCAACTAGCATCCACAAAGGTCCGAGACGAAACATGGCGCCCTCCACTAGCGACCTCGATGCCCCGTCAACTTAGTCGAGTCACCGCGCTGCCATGTTGGAATGATAGGTGCCGAATCCCTGCCCCAGTAGATACGTATCAGGACACCCACCGTTTCCGTGTCGGCACCAGTGGTGCAGCCGCTTGCTTTTGATTGGTGCCAAAGGGACAACACCGTGAGCCCTTTTGCGTATCTAGCGCACTGTGCCGAGTCCACCTACGATCCCTTCATGCGGCGCATCGCCGCCATCGCCGCTGCCGACATCCGCCAAGCGCGGGTTTCCGCCGTCGTCGCGAGGAGAACAAGGCGAACCTCGCCTGAACACGCCAGATTTTCTGTTTCTCTTGATCATCGTCCCGCGTGCGGCTCACGTTATTTGGAATGCACATCATGTCTCGCCTGAAGAACACCGCAATCGCCATATTCGCCGCCGCAGGCGTGCTAGTCGGCACGGCTCGTGCCGCGGCTCCCGAAGCCGTCGTCACCCCGTTATTCACCCAGCCCCTCAACGATTATCCGGGCAAGGAAGCCCTGATGATCACCGTGACCTATCCGCCAGGTTCCGTCGATCCCGTCCATCGACATCACGCGCACGCCTTTGTTTATGTGCTGGAGGGTTCAATAGTGATGCAGGTCAAGGGTGGCAAGGAAGTTACGCTGACGCCTGGACAGACCTTCTATGAAGGCCCAGACGATGTTCACACGGTCGGGCGCAACGCAAGCCAGACCAAACCTGCCAAGTTCGTCGTGCTTCTTTTGAAGGACAAGGGCGCGCCTGTTCTCGTGCCAGAGAAGTAAGACTCTTCGTACGGGAGTGCATTGGCTTTGCCGTTTTGGCTTGCGGCTAGCATCCGCATTCGTGTCTTCTCGGCGTGCCGTGCCCATGGAATGCGCCATGACTCAGATCGAAAAGTCCTCCACGCAGGAAAGACCCGCACCTCGGCCGTTAGCCGGGGACGGTAGGGTCTTCAGCTCCGAGGGTCGCCCTGCTGACATCAAGCTTTCGTCGCCTCGCAGCGCGCGGTGTTTGCCGCCGACTGGTCCCTCCGTCTCATCGCCGCGATGGAGCCTGCGGCCGCCAAGACGAAGATCACCGTCCCGCCTCTAATTCAACTCGCCACCTATTCCAGGAGTTCCACCATGGGTACCAGACTTCTCGCCGCACTGCTCGGCGCACTCTCCGCTTCCCTGGCCGCGCCTGCGTTCGCCAGCGGCTACGGCCCGGCACCTTTCTATCAGCCCTCGGTTGGTGCACCGACGTCGCAGCGCGTCGCCGAACCCCGCGACGCCGCTGATACGCAGCATAGCCGTGGCGGCGTGCCCCCCGGCTCGTCTCAATCAGGACGCCGTGCTTCAGTGACGCCGCACGGTGACCTCTTCGGACATCGCTGACGCACTCAGTATTCGTTGCACAGTGCCACACGAACTCGTTGCGCGAAAAAGACCCTATTCGGTTTCGGGCCCGCATCTTGACCCCGGAGATGGATTCTCCCAGGCGTGTACGAGCAACATGGCCCGGCCCTGGAGGACCGACCAACCAACCCCGGTCATTGACCGCCTGGCCGGGGCGGTGCCGGCTGCTGACCATATCGCAAATCTCTTCATTCGGTCGGTTTCGTTCAGCAATTTAGAAAGTGGCCCAATTACCTTTCTGGAAGCCGGATCAAGACATGCGGCGATCATTCACGACGCTGCACGCTGAACCACCTCCTGAATAAGGACAAATCCCTGGCGTAGTGAAGCAAGGTATCGGTCGTCGTAAATTCGATACATGTCGTTGAACTGGTAATTTTCTAACGGAAGGCAAGGATCATGTCGCAGAAGATACTGATAGTGGGTGCCGGCTTCGCCGGGGTATGGGGTGCGCTAGGCGCCGCTCGCGTACTCGATGGTGCGGCCGTAACGACGAGTGACGTTGAAATCACCCTGATTTCGCCGAAGCCTGAGTTGCAGATCCGGCCGCGGCTGTACGAAAACGAGCCGCAGCGTATGGCTGCTCCGCTATTGCCACTACTTGAGGCCGTCGGCGTGAATTTTCTCGAGGGCACTGTTGAAGCGATTTCCGTTCATGACAAGACCGTGACTGTGATGGCCGCAAATGGCCAGCAGCGTACGCTCGCATACGACCGACTGCTATTGACAAGCGGCAGCAAACTGAACAGGCCACCCATTCCGGGGCTTGCCGAGCATGCTTTCTCCGTCGATCGCATTGAGGATGCCGTCGTACTCGAACGCCACCTGGAAGCGTTGGCGAAACTGCCGGATTCGGATGCCCGCAACACGGTGGCGGTAGTGGGATGCGGATTTACGGGCATCGAGGTCGCGACTGAACTGCCCGGGCGACTGCGCAAGGTGTTTGGCCCCGATGCCGCGATCAGGGTCGTCGTTGTCGGCTCGCAGCCCGATATCGGTCCTGATCTCGGACCTAATCCTCGCCCGTATGTATCTGAAGCATTCGACTCTCTGGGCGTTGAGGCCGTACTTGGCGCTGGCGTGGTGTCGGTCGATGTGGACGGGGTCCGCACTGCGTCGGGAAACTGCATTGAAGCCAGCACGGTGATCTGGGCGGGAGGCATGCGTGCCAGTTCACTGGCTGCGCAAGTTTCCTCGCGTCTTGATTCGCTGGGACGTGTCGAGGTGGCATCGGACCTTCGCGTGCCAGAAGCACCCGATGTATTTGTTGCGGGCGATGTGGCGCGAGCGTTGTGCGACGATGACGGGCGATACGCGTTGATGTCCTGCCAGCACGCCATCGTCATGGGGCAATTCGGCGGACACAATGTGGCCGCAGATCTGATCGGTGTCCCGACCCTGGCATATAGACAGCCGTTCTATGCCACTTGCGTCGACCTTGGCGAATGGGGCGCTATCTATTCGGAGGGCTGGGATCGGCGGATCAAACTCACCAACGCCGAGGGTAAGGCGCGCAAACAGATAATCAACACGCAGTGGATATACCCGCCAGCGCCAAATCGTACCGAGGCCTTGGCAGCGGGTAACCCGCAAGCTTCCTACGGCTGACCTGCCAGCACCGTCCAAGGTGTTGCAGTGACCGACGAAGCGGGTCCGCCACGTGCGGCAGCGGCGATGAATGTTTCAATAGACGATCACACGCTGCTGCCGCCCGATCAACGTTGATTTGAACCGCCGGCCTACTAGGTGGCACGTGGCGCCGGTCGCAAGAATCTGATATGCGACGCGACGCGAGCCGAAGGAAATGCGTGCCACGGTGCAACTTCTCACACGACTACCGCGAGATTTTGAACGTTCGGACGGTAGCTCAGACGTGACCCGACTCCAAGGTATCTTCGCGCAAGGGTCCCCCAAAACAGTGACGCGAGCGTCGTCCAGACCTTGCTTGCGATGCGCACGAACAACCATCAACGAAAGCACGAGCGATTGCGTAGTGAAACCAAAGTGTGAATACGGCTGCAAAACGTACGTCCCGCGTTGATTCATTGGGCGATGCGGCCAACTCCTCCATCCATTTTTCCTTCAAGCAGCCCTCCTCGGTTTCGAGTCGCGAGAGCTATCTAGCCGTCGTGATGGCGAGCTGAGGGGGCACAGTGCAATCAAGCCGTTAGTGGCCTCTCAAGAGTGCGAAGGACGCTGCTTGCACCTGATACGCAAGTACCAGGCGGCGACTAGCGTGGCGGCCGCATGTCCCGGTTCATCGCCGGACGTGTTGGCGGAAGGGAGAGTGTTGCGGAGACATCCGTGGCTGCAAATGCCGGTGTTGTGCGAACGCTGCAGCATGGTAATCCGACTCCGCGGAACGCGTCCTACATAGGGAGTTTGCAGTACTACCTAGAGATCTCAAAATCAGTTGGAAGAAACACCTGGAACGTACATGGCGGCCGCAGGGATGCGGCAGTGCACGGGGACCAGGGTCGCATTGGATTTCGTCTTGAGGGAACAAAATGAATCAATCGGACACATCGGAACGCTGCTTTCGCCTTGGCTTGCCGAATCGCGCTGACGCGCTGTCCACAAGCATCGCCGCGAGCTATGCGGGCATCATGGCATTCATGGCGGTGGCGAGCGAGGGCAGTTTCGCCAAGGCCGGTGAACGTCTGGGCGTGGGCAGATCAGCCGTGAGCCGGAACGTCCAGAAGCTGGAAATGCAACTGAGTACGCGCCTGTTTCTGCGCACCACCCGCAACACGCAACTGACGCACGAAGGCCAGCGGTTCTTCGAGAACTGTCACCAGGGGGTCACGCACATCGCGGAAGCCATGAACGACATGTTGGAGCTTCGCCAGGGGCCGCCTCGCGGCCTCGTCCG
>NZ_VTUZ01000078.1 GCF_008369935.1 Paraburkholderia panacisoli
TTCGCAGGCCAAACTCAATGCCGTGGCAAGACGATTGAACGAGCGTCCGAGAAAGACACTGGACTACGAGACGCCCGCCGAACGATTCCAGCAAACTATTGCATCCACCGGTTGAATCCGCCACCAGACAGCAGACCTTCTGCTGATTTTGCCTGAAGGACCGAGACTCATGCATTGCGCCGATCAACTACGGCGCAACCGATCCAAGCTCGTGCTCGCCAGTTGCCATGTAGCCTTGCCGTTCACGGCGGTATTGGATCGGCGAGACGCCACGTGCCGACTTGAATGCGCGGCTGAAAGAGAATTCCGACCCATAGCCAACGCGCGACGCGATTTCACCAAGGCGAAGCTCGGTTTCCTCCAGCAACTGTGCAGCAATGCCCATGCGCCAACGCGTCAGATACTGATGAGGCGGTTCGCCCACCAAGGCGCAGAAATTGCGGGCGAATGCAGCACGCGACAACGTGGCTTCTTTGGCAAGTTCCGCCAGTGTCCAGGCACGTTCGGGTGATTCGTGTATCCGCGCAAGGACCCTCGTCATTTGCGGCGATCGCAACGCCGAAAACCAATCATTATCTGCAGGAGAAGCAGCATCCGCCCATTCGCGCATCAAGTAGACGAACAGGGAAGAAAGCAGATTCCGCACTACGATATGGTTGCCAAAGTTCGGTGTCTCAACTTCATTACGTAGCATGCGCAGCGTATCGCTCAGTGGGGAATGTCCGGGTTCCATCCCGGCGCGGAGCAATACAGCCTGCGGAAGCGCCCGCAATGCGGGGAGCGCCAAATGCTGATTCAAGTTGAACTGGCCGCAAATGAGCGTGGTTGCTTTGGGATCAGGGTCAACGACACCATCGTGCCTGGCCAGAAACGTATCGAGCGGAATGGCCTTGCCTCGTTTCGAATGCACGACTTCATGCGCACTGCCACGCGGGAATAGGACCAATTCACCTGCGCGTAATTCCATCGCTTCAGCGCCAGATTGACGAACGAAAGCATGACCTTCCGCCGCGAAATGGAACACCACGGCATCGCGAGATTTCACCGCGAATCCCCACGGCCCAGCCACGCGCGTCCGTACCAGCACAAGGCCATCAGCGCGGACCGCTTTCAACCACCCGTTCAATGCTTCCATGACTTCATCATAGCAGAATGAGACGAATCGACATGCATTCTGGATGGATTGATATTGATCGTCTTCATCGGAGCGACTTTAATGGAAGAGAGGCAACCCCCAAAGGCGAGACCATGAACAGAGAACAGATTCAAGCCGCAATCGATACCATTTACGCGCGCGTTTTCAACAAGGGCGAGTCCGAACTGCTACCGGGCCTCGTCGCTGGTCCGTATATTCAGCACAACCCGATGTTTCCTGATGGCACCGATTTCATCTCCGGCTATATAAAGCAGGTCGGCAAGGTGTCGTGCGAGGTCAAGCGCACTGCGATCGACGGTGACCTTGCTTTCATTCACGTGCGCTATCTGGACTGGGGCGGCAAGGAAACTGCGGGCGTCGACATCTTCCGTTTCGATGCCGATGGAAAGATCGTCGAGCACTGGGATGTTTTGCAGCCGGTGCCGGAAACGGCCAACAACACGAATACGATGTTCTGAGCGCTTGCGGAAGATGGGATCGAATGAAACAAAGTGCCCCCTTCACAACAACATCGGATGCAAGGACCTGACATGACTGAACCGCCAGGCATGGAGAGCGTTGAATTCATCGAAATCGATGGTTGAAGATCCGCTTCCGACGCAACCGGGGCGGAACCGGAATCCCCTTGGTGCTGACGAGTCCTTGGCAGGAAAGTTTGTATGCCTATAATCGAATCTGGTCGAGCCTCGGTGCCGAAGCTTCTCTTATCTCAGTCGACCTTCCAGGTTTTGGGCAATCGGAAAGCAGGTCGGAATTGATGTCGCCCCGAACAATGGGGGAGTTCATTCCGAAGATGCTCACTGCGTTCGGCCTCGACCGTGTCCATGCCATTGGGCCCGACGTTGGTACCTCCGCGCTTCTCTTCGCGGCCTACGCCCGTTCCGACTTGTTCGAAAGCCTGGTAGTCGGAAGCGGTGCCACCGACGCCGCGCTCACGGCAGGGGCATTGAAGGACTTGATCAACGCTCCATCGACAATCCCCTTCGAAGAAAATGGCGAGGAGATCGCCATCGGCGCCATCGAACAGGTGATGCGGATCAATCCGGGCCAACAGGTGCTCGACGACTATTGAGCATCTTCGGCCCGACGGCGTTTCGCCGAGGCGATGGCTTACGTGCGTGCCTATGCCGTCGATCTTCCGACCCTGCAGGCCGTGCTTCCCAGCATTCGCACCCCCACTTTGAGCATTTGGGGAACGCATGATCCGCTCGTGCCCCTTGAAAACGCCAAGATCCTCGACCGGGCGTTGCCAAGAACGCGCTCACTGATGCTCGAAAGTGGCCATTTCGTGTGGGAGGACAACTCGAAAGAGTACGCGACGGCGATTCTGGAATGGATTCGAGGCGGCTACAAAACTGCTTAATGCTGGTCCAGTACCGGAATGTAGTCTGTCAAAGCATCATGTCAGGGCCTTGACGCATTCCAACGCAGTGTATTCGGCTCAGCCGGCGGCGGCCGACATGTTGACCGACGCTTGAGCGCCCGCTGTACATTCGAAACACGCCGCACTGGGCGCAACATGGCGATCGGCAGCAAAGGGGTCGATGAGAGCCGACCGCATCTGCCGGCAGTCAAGCCAGTTTCTGCCATTCGATCTCGGGCTCGGTCGGCCATTCAGGCGTCCGCCCCCACTCGACGAACAGGCCCTCGCGTCGGGATCAAGTCGGACGGTTGGTCGGCCTATCCGGTCCCATTGTTTGGGCTGCAAGCTGTAGTCGGCGAATGGCCAGTTCGACGGAAGGTTTCTGGCCTAGATCAGAAAATAGGTAGTTTCCTAGGAAAACTGGATGACATTGTCAACAATATCACGCTGCAGACGGGCCCGATGACCGGATGGCAATACGCCGGTGGTGGACAGCCAGCGCTGCCTCGCCGCCGCTCGTGGCGTGAAAGAGTCCAAGCTGCTCGAACTCCTCTTCCTGCAGCGGCGTGATGGCGATATCCGTGTAGGCGTAACGTTCCGGTGCCTTGATGACTTTCCTGAGGATAGCCTCTGTCCTGAGGTAGAAGCGCAGATATTTTGTCACCTTGACAGCGGTCTCACTCCAGTAGCGCGGATAGAAGCGAAGCGGCGATTCGACCGGTAGCCCCCAACGGCGGTCACGGCGGTGTTTCATCCGCAGGGCTCCCCCTTCGAGCGGATGCACACCCTCGTGTTCGATCATCAGTCTGAACCAGGCGATTGTGCGCATGATCGTCTTCGGTCGGCCGTTCGGGATCTGCGCTGCCCGCTTGACGATCGTGCGGATGTGCTCGTACGAGTAGAACGCGCTCCAGGCGCACCGATACGCTTCTTCCCAATCAGCGTCCGACATTTTCGGGTGGTGCGTAACCCGGTGGTTGGTGTCGTATTTGTTGATGTCCGGGTCCATCCATTCACCGTTCCTTACCATCGTCTGATGATCCTCGGAGCCCGGAAGCGGGGTGAGCATGAAGAATTCGAGAATGTCGATTGGCAATTCACGCTTGATGATCTCGATGTCGCGCAGGATCGATTCTTTCGTGTCCGCCGGGAATCCGATGATATAGCCAGCGTAGGTAATCGCGCCGTGGGCGCGCCACTTCTGCAGCATGGCGCGGTATTCGGTGATCTTGTTCTGCCGCTTCTTGGCCGCGATCAGATTCTCGGGATTGATATTCTCAAGCCCGATGAACACGCGACGCACACCCGCGCGCGTTGCCTTCTCGATGAAGTTTGGAATCTTGTGACAGAGCGTGTCGACCTGGATCGTGAAGCCGCAGTGAATGCCTTCCTTTTCCCGAAGTTCGATGACGCGGTCGAGAAGGATTTCCCAGTCGTGATTGCGGGCGAAATTATCGTCCGTGACGAAGAACCGGTCGATGCCCTGCGTTGCGTTCTCGCGGATGATCGTCTCGAGATCGTCGGGGGTGCGAAAGCGACTCTTGTGTCCCTGCACGTTGATGATGGTACAAAACGAGCACTGATACGGGCAACCACGACCGAGGTCAACCGAGGTATAGGTACCCGCCGTGCGTTCGATATGCTTGCGCGGCAAGAAGGGCTGGGGAGCACCTTCGAGCGAGGGTAACGCGTCCATGAAATTGTACAAGGGCTTCATTGCACCATTCCACGCGTCGAGAAGGACTTCATCAAGACGCCGTTCCTCGGCCTCCCCAGCGAAGAGCGCCACACCCATTGCTTGCGCTTCCTTGAGCTCATCGGGCATCTCGGGCAGCATGGAGATGCAGCCAGAAACGTGGAAGCCACCGATCGCAACCGGCAAGCCTGCGGCACGGAACTGGCGGGCGAGGTCGAGTGCGCGCGGGTACTGGTTCGACTGGACACCGACCAGACCAATCATCGATCTCCCGCCCTTTGCCTTCAGGTCACGAATGATGCGCTCTGGCCACACCCGCTGGTTGGTTTCGTCGCATGTTTCGATCTCAAAATGGACGCCGGGGCCCAGCAGGTTTCGCTTTCGCGCGTCATCAGCGAGCGCATACATACAGGCGAGTGTATTGGAAGGCATGACCGAGCGGAGCCATTGGATCGGGTAGCCGTCGTCGTCGTAATGGGTCGGCTTGATGAGGACGAGAGAGAATCGGAAACTGTCAGAAATCGAGTTCATCGTGTCCATGGTCTGCTCTGTAGCCCTGTCTGGAAGTCACAAAACCGTGAAGGTCGTCCGTCTTCAGAAAATTGGAGATGAATCGTGAACTGGCAAGCAGTACAACAACCCGCATCCTACCCGCCTGGCCCTCTGCTGTGTTTACAATTCCGCAGGCGCCAGGTTTCGAGGATCGGGATCCTGTTGGGGCCGACAAGAACTATGACACGGCGGGCTTCGTGGCGAGTTGCCGCGCCAATCGTGTGACGCCGCATGTGGCGCAAAACGACGGCCGCGGAGGTGGCTCGGCGATTGACGGCCGCACGACACGCTGGGCCGGCCACGCCATCAGCCAGCGCAAGCGCAAATGCATCGAGCAGGTCTTCGGCTGTAGCAAGACGGTCGACCGGATTCGTCAGGCGATGTATCGTGGCCGCACGCGGGTTGAGCAGTTGTTCCTCCTGACGCAGGCGGCCTACTACAACCTCACGCGCATGCGTACGCTTGCGGGCAGAGCGGCGTAGAAGTGCAAATCGGCAAGAAGACGGCATTGGTTCCACCTGAATTAAGCACGCTCGGCATCAAATCGACACGAACCAAACCTGCGCGGCGGATGTAGGACGAAGTCTGCGGGTAAGGCAGGTGCACTGCGGATTTCGAAGTTTTTTTGACCTGCGGCTTGGTCGCAAACGCAATTTCCTCGGGCACACCGGTCTGCTGCCGTCTTTTTGGATCGTCCGCCCATTCCTGCGGCAGATAAAGCTGCCAGGCGATGGGCAGGCTCGCCTCCCCCGTAGCGACCGACAGACTCACGGCAACCTGACAGTTATCCTGCTTGCCCAACTGCCCGCAGTATTGCCGAGCCACGCCCACCGAATGGAATCTGGAAGCAGCCATTCGCAATGTTGCGATGACTGGAAGGCCACAGCGCGGGACCTGCGCTGTGGGGGCGGTGTTGTACTTGTAGTCCCGCTGCGTACTTCTCGTTCCGTTCCCCGGAGGCGAGAGGTCAAGTCGGTGACGGTTCGCGATCGCCTTCAGGCGTGTGTGTCACCGACCTCTTTGGTTCGAAACAAGCAGCTGCGCGATCGCGCCGGAGAGCGGCAGTCCTCGATATTTCTCCAGCCAGAAGAATTCGCCCACCGGGTTGACCTCCAGAAAGACGTGATGACCATCGGGGGTGAGGATGAAATCTGCTGCGCCATAGTTGAGGTCCAAGAAACGCATGAGCTGCAGAAGTCGTTCCTCGACCTCGGCTGGAAGCTCATACGGTTCCCATTCATCGATGAGTCCAAAACCGTCACGGCGCCAATCGATACTAGATTTTTCCGAACGCTGGGAATCGATGGAGGCGGTAAACACCCGGGCACCGACAATTGTGGCCCTGAGCTCCAGGGTCTTGGGAACGTGTTCCTGGAATATGGCCGGGCAGTAACGGAGATCGGAAAGGTGTTCGAGGTCCTTGGTTTGGACAGCGTTGGTAAAGACCACCTTCTGTTCGCCTCGTTCATAGATGGCAAACGAGGACAGCGTTTTCATGACGATTCCCTGGCTGCATTCGCGTGCGAACAGACGCACCGCCTCTGGCTCATTCGTGATCACGGTGCGTGGAATCTCCAGTCCGACCTCTCTGGCGATCTTTAACTGGAGCTGCTTGTTTTCGGCGCGCCGCAGACGGTAGACAGGATCGAGATGAAAGGCGTCGAGGCTGGCGATCATACCTTGTACCGCGGCTCGCGATTCATCGATCGCAGCCCGTCTCAGTTGCAGGTCCATCGTCTCAGGGATGCGCCGACCGATGGCCACGCGCCGGTACCACACAGCGGATACGGTGTCGAGGTCCAGCTCGTAGTGGTCGCACGTGAGCACCAGGTGTTCCTGGTCGCCACTGTACCGGTTGCTAAGTTGAATGTCGGTCGGAAATCCATCGGTATCGAACCGATAGGCGATGCCACCTTGTTCCGCTACGGCATCCATCACCAGCGGAATACTTTCGTTGTCGTTGCCATGGGTGATTATCAGAATCACCGGCCGTCGATGCCGATCGGACATACTGTAGGCGCTCTGCTAAAGGGTTGTCTTTGCTTCGGATGCTTAACTAACACCGGAGCGGTTGACTGGATCAAGTGTCCGACGCGAGAACGTCGTTCCGGACACTTAACGCCAGGTTCAGTCTCGCCACAGATTCATGGAGACTGGAAGGGGGCGGGGGCGACTTCCCCGTCTGAGGGATACGCCATCGTCACCGGGTGTGGCGCGAGAAGGTTAGTCCGAATGGGAGCAAGCCCACTCCGGAGCAGTCCCTGAATATCGGGCAACTCCCCGATCGGAACGCCCTCCTGGTCGGAAGGGGCAGCCATCGTCACGGCTGAGCCGCCGCGTAAAGCTTTCATCTCCTCCCCCGTGAGATCCCTGGAGAACTGACCTTCCAGAAAATGCGCGAAAAACGGGACCGGTGGCAGATCTTTGATTTTGACGTCAGACATGATTGCTTACCTCGCTGAAGAGTTTGTGGGCTTTGAATGAGGCGCACGCCGCCTCCTCATACAAGTAACCGCAACCTGCGTGCCAGCGCCTGCGCGCTCTCCCAGCCAGAGCGTAGCCACCTGTCGCGACGCAGTATTCCACGATGGATCGCGATCACGGCTGAAGTGCCTGGAGCCGGTTAAGCCGAGTGATCGCCGGATAAACGCCAACGTGTGTGCGTGGTTTGTTGGCCGTCGGCCAACAGCTCATTAGCGCATCCATTGGGAAGAAGCCAACTCGTTCCGGGACTGTTCGCGATGCTGGAACGGACGTCCGAGAACTTCAGGCAACGCTCCCGAAGGGGCACTGAAATGCGAATGAAGCGAATGCTGTGATGGTCGGTCAAGCAGCACTTCTTGCGGGACGAACTTGTGTCGCGCAACTGTACCCGCAGGAGTTCATGGAACTCGCCAAATACTGCGCGAACAACGCGAGCTATCTCGATGCCACGATCCGGACGTTCGACCGCGAAGTTCAGTTCTACTTCGCGTACCGCGGCTACATCAATATCTGCAAAGCTGCGGACCTGTGCTTTTGCTACCCGCGCGTGTCATCCAGCAACAAAGCCGTGTGCTGCGACGAGACGTTCGATCTGGCACTCGCGCACAAGCTCATAAGCGAAAACGGGTGCGTCGTCAAAAATGATTTTCATCTCGATGACGAAGAACGCCTGATTGTCGTATCGGGTCCCAACAACGGCGGGAAAACGACCTTTGCTCGCACCTTTGGCCAACTGCATTATCTGGCGAGGATCGGTTGTCCGGTCCCTGGCAGCAATGCCGCGCTCTTTCTGTACGACCGGCTGTTTACGCATTTCGAACGCGAAGAGAATACTAAAGATCTGCGCGGCAAGCTGCAGGACGACCTGATGCGCGTTCATCACATCATGAAGCACGCCACGTCGCGCAGCGTCATCATCATGAATGAGATATTCAGCTCGACAACGCTGACTGACGCACTGTCATCGTGGCGTTGTTGCAGAAACGCGTGAAAATCGTATTCGTGACGCACCTGTATGCGCTGGCTCACGGGCTGTATGAGCAGAAGACGCAGGCCATGATGTTCCTGAGAGCGGAGCGGCGGCCAGACGGAGAGCACACATTCAGACTGACAGAGGCCGAGCCTTTGCAGACCAGCTATGGGGAAGATCTGTACAGGCGGATATTTCTATCGCAGGGTGATGAGCAAACGCATGGCGAGCCAGCCTCGGCCGACCTGTCGAAGGTCGGATAGCGTGCTGCCTATCGCGCAGTCATCAACCCGGTCGAACATAATCGACGCATTCGCGATTTCATGATTGCCATAGCGGACGGAGCCGGGACGGACGCCGGAATGCCATTCATTGCCTGCCTATCTTCCCATCAAGCGCTCCATCGCCTCGATCAGATGCAAACCAGCTCAAGCGGCTAAGAGGGGCGACCAAGGAATGCGAAGCGTGGGTAACGCGAAGATCATCCCGCTACGGACAAGCCATGGTCAAACCGCCGAATGGCCAGTTTGCACGAGCGATATTTAAAAGCACAAAATTACAATAAGGCAGAAATGTGCAACACTACTGTCATATACGCCCCGGGTGCCAGTTCGCGCGGCATGCGGTTCGGGTTATGGCAGCAGGAACGGATGCGCAGTGCTTTATGCTAATTCTCCTTAACCTTCTGGCCGGCGTCGCGCTCCTCGTGTGGGGTTCTCACATCGTGCGCACCGGTATCCTGCGCGTGCTCGGCGCCGATCTGCGCGGCGTGTTGGGCCGTAGCACCAGTAGCCGCTGGCGGGCGTTCCTCTCGGGCGTCGGTGTGACGAGTCTCGTGCAGAGCAGTAACGCCACCGCGGTGATCGTCACGTCGTTCGCGGCGCAGGGGCTCCTGCCGCTCACCGCCGGTCTCGCGATCATGCTCGGCGCCGACGTCGGCACCGCGTTGATGGCGCGGGTGCTCACACTCGATCTGTCATGGTTGTCGCCGATCCTGGTCCTGGTCGGCGTGCCGCTCTTCCTGTCGCGCAAGCAGACGCGCATCGGCCAGGTCGGCCGTACGCTGATCGGGCTCGGCCTGATACTGTTGGCGCTGCATCTGATCGTCGAAGCCGCGCAGCCGATGATGCAAGGCGCAGGCGTACGCGTGATGTTCGGCGTGTTGACCGGCGACAAGATGCTCGACGCGCTGGTCGGTGCCGCGTTCGCAATCCTGTCCTATTCGAGCCTCGCCGCGGTCCTGCTGACCGCGACGCTCGCTTCGTCCGGCGTGATTTCACTGCAGGTCGCGTTGTGCCTCGTGATCGGCGCGAATCTCGGCAGCGGCTTGCTGGCGCTGCTCGGCACAGTCGCGCAGAACGCTGCGGCGCGGCGTCTCGCATTGGGCAGCTTTGCGTTCAAGCTGGCCGGCGCGCTGCTGATCCTGCCGTTTGCGCCGCTGCTCGCGCGCGGGCTGCCGGTGCTGATCGCGAATCCGCGTGACGCCACGGTCGGCTTCCACCTGATCTACAACACGCTGCGGTGCTGCGCGTGTCTGTCGCTGATCGATCCCGTGGCGCGCATTTGCGCTCGCGTGTTGCCTGACCGGCCGCAGCCGAACGGCGGGCTGCGGCCGCTGCATCTGGATGCCGCCGCGCTGCCCACGCCGACGCTCGCGCTCGCGCATGCCGCGCGCGAGGTGCTGCGTATCGGCGATATCGTGCGCACGATGCTCGACAACGTCGCGGACCTGATCCATCACAACAATCTTGACAAAGCGCGCGAAACGGTCCGTATGGACGACGACGTGGACGAACTCTACGCCGCGGTCAAAACCTATCTGACGCTGATCTCGCGCGAGCAACTCGACGAAGCCGACAGCCGCCGCTGGACCGACATCATCTCGCTGACGATCAACCTCGAACATGCGGGAGACATCATCGAGCGGATCGTCGGGGACATCGAGGAAAAGAAGATCGCTCACCGTCTGTCGTTCTCGGAAGAAGGGCTGGGTGAACTGGACGACTTGCAGGCGCGGCTCGTCAGCAATCTGCAACTGGGCCTGTCGGTGTTTCTGAACAACGACCTGCGTTGCGCCGAACGCCTGCTGGCCGAGAAGGAGCGCTTCCGAGATCTGGAGCGCGCGTATTCGTACCATCATCTGGACCGGCTTGCCGGGCAAACCCTGCGCAGCATCGAGACCAGTGCATTGCATCTGGATCTGATCAGCGACATGAAGCGGCTCAATTCGCTGTTCTGCTCGACCGCCTATCCGGTGCTCGACGCCGCCGGCGCGCTGCACGACACGCGCTTGCGCAAGCGCGCGCTCGATACGATGCATGTGAAGGAATAGACGCCACGCCTACGCCAGAACGATCTCTTCCAGCTTCTTTTTCAGCGCGGCAAAGCCGGTGGCTTCGGCCGCCTTTTTGTTGGTGACGAGCACGTCGATCCGCTCGACCGGGCAGTACGAGATGCGGCTGCGCTGGCCGATCTTGCTGTAGTCGGCGAGGATCGCCACGCGGTCCGCGTTGGCGACCATCGCGCGCGCCACTTCGGTTTCCGCGTGATCGTAATTGGTCGCGCCATGGCGGTGGTCGATGCCGACCGGAGACAGCAGCGCCAGGTCCGCGCGATAGCGCTGGATGTCGAGCACGGTGGTGGCGCCGGTGGTCGCCATTGCGCGGTCGCTGATCGAGCCGCCGAGCAGGATGACTTCGTTCGCGGCGTCGGCTTGCTCCACCGCGCCGCGCATTTTTAGCGCGACGTCGATCGAGTTGGTGACGACCGTCAGGTTCGCCAGTTTCGCCAGCTCTTCGGCAAGCGCCGCGGTGGTCGTGCCCGCGTCGATGAAAAGCGTCTGGCCGCTCGCGATCAAACCGACGGCCGCCTTCGCGATCGCGGTTTTGGATTTGACGCGCAGGTGGGCGCGCTCGGCAATCGGTGCTTCGTCGGCGGGCTTGATCGCGCCGCCGTGCACGCGCCGGAGTTCACCCAGCGCTTCAAGGTCGAGCAGATCGCGCCGTACGGTTTCGCGCGATACCCCGAGGTCCGCCATGATCCGTTCGGTCGACACGCGCTGTAGCGTGGACAGCAACGCGCGAATTCTCTGATGACGGTCTTCCTGCCACATGCATTTTTCCCTGGATGAGCGCGCGGTGAGTGCTGGAATCCACGGTGACATCGTGGGCACGGATGTGTGTCCGGACGATGTCAAGCCTACTACTTTAGCCGGATTGTGTTGTATTTTTTTGGTAGCTTGCAACTTTGTGTATTTCAACTTAGCCTTCGCAAATCAAGGTGCCGCGCCTGTTTCGAACATCCAATGTTCGAAAAGGAATTGAAATGTCTGGCTTCGCGCATTTCGCGGCATTTTTTGGCGATCCGATTGGCCTGTGCCGGCCATAATGAATCTTGGGATGGGCCGGCTGCACGATTCGCAAGCGGCGTCTTACCGGGTTGGAATGCTGCGCGCTTCGTCATCCTGACAAAGATTTTGCAACGCCAGAAGCGGCCGATGCACGCGCGATACGCCGGACTATCGCCGCGTTTGCCTAAGCGCGATACTACGCACGGGACTGGCGCGTGAAGTCGGGCACGCAGCGCAGCGTGCATCGTGGCGGCCATGGAGGCAGCGGCGGTCGCAAACGTGTCGAGAGCAACTCAACCGCTCTATCTGGAAGGTAACGGGACGTGGCAAACGCGATTGATCACGGTTTATCCGCAGAATGGCCTTATCCGCGACTGGTCGCGCATCGCTGCGGTGGCACGCTGGCACCGGAGAACACGCTGGCCGGTTTTGACGCCTGCGTGCGCTATGGCTACCGCATGGTCGAATTCGACGCGAAGCTGTCCGCCGACAACCAGCTTTTCCTGCTCCACGACGACACGCTCGATCGCACCACCAACGGCCATGGCGCCGCCGCCGGGCACACTTGGCAGCAACTGGCCACGCTCGACGCCGGCGCCTGGCACGGGCCGCAATTCGCCGGTACGCGTCTGCCGTCCCTCGCCGACGCGGCGCAGCGCTGCGCGCGCGACGGCATTGCCGCCAACATCGAAATCAAACCTTGTCCGGGGCGCGAAGCGCTCACCGGGACGCTGGTGGCAAAGGGCGCGCTGACGTTGTGGCAAGGGCAGACCCCGCCGCTGCTGTCGTCGTTTTCGTTCGAGGCGCTTGCCGCCGCGCGTGACGCCGCGCCGTTGCTGCAACGCGGCATGCTGTTCGAAGAGGTGCCAGCGGACTGGCTGCGCATCGTGCGTGAACTGGACTGCGTGTCGCTGCACGCGAGCCACCGGTATCTGAGCGAGCCGCTGGTCGCGCAGATTCGCGCGGCCGGGCTGCGCGTGCTGGCCTACACGGTGAACGATTCCGCGCGTGCACAACTGCTCGCGCAATGGGGCGTCGACATGATTTGCACGGATCGCATCGACAGACTGCAACACGACATGTTGTCCATGCCGGTGAACCCGGCCTGAGCACGACGCGGGTGCGCGAGTGCGGCCCTGCGCTGGCGCGTGCGTTGGAGCTCGAATTGAAAGTTTCCAAACGTGGCAATTTCGGCAGAGGATGGGGAAGACTATGAACCGCACCGCGTTAGCTCGTTTACTTTCGATGTCAGCCGTCGCGGGTGTCGCCGCGGCGGGCGTCGGCAGCGCTTCGGCCGCGCCACCCGACGCACTGATCGCCGCTGCGAAGCAGGAAGGCCAGCTTACCGTGATCGCATTGCCGCACGACTGGTGCAACTACGGGCAACTGGTCGCGGGCTTCCAGAAGAAGTACGGCATCAAGATCAATGAGCTGAATCCGGATGCGGGCTCAGGCGACGAAATCGAAGCCATCAAGGCGAACAAGGGCAACAAAGGTCCGCAAGCGCCGGACGTGATCGACGTGGGCCTGTCGTTCGGTCCGTCCGCGAAGGCTGCGGGGTTGCTGCAGCCGTACAAGGTCGCAACGTGGAACGCGATCCCCGCGGAGTCGAAAGATGCCGACGGCTACTGGTACGGCGATTATTACGGCGTGCTGTCGTTTGAAGTGAACGCCGACATGATCGACAAGGCGCCGTCCGACTGGAGCGATCTGCTCAAGTCCGACTACAAGAACGCCGTCTCGCTGGCGGGCGACCCGCGCTCGGCCAATCAGGCGATCCAGGCCGTGTATGCAGCCGGCTTGTCCCAAAGCAAGGGGGACGCCAGCAAAGCCGACCAGGCCGGCCTCAAATTCTTCGCCGACCTGAACAAGAGCGGCAACTTCGTGCCGGTGATCGGCAAGGCCGCATCGCTCGCGCAAGGCACTACGCCGATCATCGTGCGCTGGGACTACAACGCGCTCGCCGACCGCGACACGCTGAAGGGCAATCCGAAGGTACAGGTGGTGATTCCGAAAACAGGCGTGGTCGCCGGCGTGTACGTTCAGGCAATCAGCGCGTACGCGCCGCATCCGAATGCGGCCAAGCTGTGGATGGAATATCTGTACTCGGACGAAGGCCAGATCGGCTGGCTGGCGGGCTACTGCCACCCGATGCGCTACAACGAACTGGTGGCCGCGAAGAAGGTGCCGCAAGCGCTGCTCGACAAGCTCCCGCCGCCGTCGTCGTATAAGAATGTGGTGTTTCCGACGCTGCCCCAACAGGACGCCTCCAAGGACACCATCACGAAGCACTGGAACGACGCGGTCGGCGCGAACGTCAAGTAAGCGGCGTGGCTGAAGTCGTCGCGGCTCTGGAGCGTATGCGCCGCGACGTCGAACCGTAGCGAAAAGTTGTGCCGTCGCGCGCCGCTCATTCCGGGTGGCGCGTTGCGTTATCCAGAAAGCCCCAAGGGTGAGCTATGAGCGCTTCATCGGATGCCGGGTCGGTGCAGCCGGAATTGCTGGTTCCACCAGCGCTTACGCCAACGCCTCGCGTCGACGGTCCGGGCCGCGCGTCGCAGTGGCTTGCGTGGATCGGCGTGATGCCGTTCTTCACGTTTGCGCTGATGTTCCTGATTCTGCCGACCGGCTTTCTGATGGTCGGCGCGTTCCAGGACGCGCAAGGCCACTTCACGCTCGCCAATTTCCGCGAGCTGTTCCAGCCGACTGTGATGGACGCTTACTGGATCAGCTTCAAGGTGAGCGCCGCGTCCGCGCTCGGCGGCGCGTTGATCGGTTCGCTGCTCGCGTGGGCGGCGGTGCAGGGCAAACTGCCGGGCTGGATTCGTCCGACCTTGATGACGTTTTCGGGCGTCGCGTCGAATTTTGCCGGCGTGCCACTCGCGTTCGCGTTCATCTGTACGCTGGGGCGGGTTGGGCTCGTCACGGTACTGCTGAAGAAGTACCTCGGCGTCAATCTGTACGCGACGGGATTCAGCATTCTGAGTTTCTCCGGTCTGACGCTGACCTACCTGTACTTCCAGATTCCGTTGATGGTGCTGATCGTCACGCCCGCGCTCGACGGCTTGAGGCGCGAATGGCGCGAGGCCTGCGATTGCCTCGGCGGTACTCCGTATCAATACTGGCGCTACGTCGCGCTGCCAGTGTTGTGGCCGAGCGTGCTCGGCGCGACGCTGCTGCTATTCGCCAATGCGTTCGGCGCGGTCGCCACGGCTTACGCGCTGACCGGCAGTTCGCTGAATATCGTCACGATCCTGCTGTTCGCACAGATTCGCGGTGACGTGATGCACAACCAGAACCTCGGCTACGCGCTCGCGCTCGGGATGGTGCTCGTGACCGGCCTGTCGAATGGCGGTTACATCTGGCTGCGTTCGCACGCTGAAAGGGGGCGCCGATGAAAAGCCAGTCGCGGGTGGGAGCATGGACCGCGGTGATCGTCGGTTCGCTGTACTTCCTGATTCCGTTGATCGCGACGTTCGAGTTCAGCTTGCGGATGAAGCGCGGCACGTACAGCTTCGAGGCGTATCGCGTCGTGCTGGCCGATCCGCATTTTCAGGCTTCGTTCGGCTACTCGATTCTGATGGCAATCCTGACGATCGTCGTCGGCGTGTTGCTGGTGGTGCCGACCGCTTACTGGGTCCAGTTGCGTTTGCCGAAGCTGCGGCCGGTCGTCGAATTCATCACGCTGTTGCCGCTGGTGGTGCCGGCGATCGTGATCGTGTTCGGCTATCTGCGCATCTATAACAGCAGTTCGATTCTGCCGTTCACCGGCAATGAGCGCGCGACCGATCTGCTGCTGGTGTTCGGCTACGTGACGCTGTCGCTGCCCTACATGTACCGCGCGGTCGACGCCGGCCTGCGTGCAGTCGACGTGCGCTCGCTCACCGAAGCGGCGGAGTGCCTCGGCGCGAACTGGCCGACCATTCTGTTCAAGGTGATTTTCCCGAATATCCGCTCGGGCATTCTGTCAGGCGCGTTTCTCACCTTTGCCGTGGTGATCGGCGAGTTCACGTTGGCGAGCCTGCTCGACCGGCCCGCGTTCGGCCCGTATCTGCAATTGATCGGTGCGAACCGCGCCTATGAACCGTCGGCGCTCGCGATCATTGCGTTCGCGATCACGTGGGCGTCGATGGGTTTGATTCAGGTATTCGGCTCAGCCCGCGCGTTGAGCGGCCAGAACATTTGACGCACTGAGTTTGACGCACTGAGGCAGCGAATCATGGCATTCCTTGAGATCGAAAGCCTGAACAAGTCGTTCGGGGCGAACACGGCGCTGCATCACTTCGACATGCAGATCGAACGCGGCGAGTTCGTCACGTTCCTCGGGCCATCCGGTTGCGGCAAGACCACCGTGCTGCGGATGATCGCCGGCTTCGAAACGCCGACGCGCGGCATCATCCGGATGGACGACCAGGACGTCACGCACCTTCGCACGCGGCAGCGCAAAGTCGGCATGGTGTTTCAGGCGTATGCGCTGTTTCCGAACATGACCGTCGCCGACAACATCGGCTTCGGGCTGAAGATTGCGCATCGGCCGCAGGCGGAGATCAGCAGGCGCGTCCATGAGATGCTGGAACTGATCAAACTGCCGCAGCTCGGCGAACGTTATCCGTGGCAGCTGTCGGGCGGCCAGCAGCAGCGCGTAGCATTGGCGCGCGCGCTGGCCGGCAGGCCGCAAGTGCTGCTGCTCGACGAACCGCTGTCGGCGCTCGACGCGAAGATTCGCATCTCGTTGCGTCAGGACATTCGCGCGCTGCAGCGCGAACTCGGCATCACGTCGATTTTCGTCACGCACGATCAGGAAGAGGCGCTGTCGATTTCCGACCGCATCGTCGTGATGAACGAGGGCCGCGTCGAACAGATCGGCTCGCCGTCCGAGATCTACAACTATCCGCGCACGCGCTTTGTCGCGTCGTTTGTCGGCACGCTGAACATTCTGGCCGGGCACGTGGTCGATCCGGCGACCGGCAGGATGGCGGTGGACGGTCAGGAGTTGACCACCACTCAGGCACTGCCGGCGGACGACGCGGGCAAGCGGCGTCTGCTCGCGCTGCGGCCCGAGGCGATCGTGCTGGAGCCGGCCTCGCCCGGCCGCAACACGCTGAAGGCGACCGTCGAAGAGGTGAATTTCCTCGGCGCGGTTGTGCGCATCAGAACGCGCGTGAAAGACGCGGTGATTTCGCTCGACGTGTTCAACGACCCGAATCGCGGTTTGCCTGAACGGGGGCAGCCCGTCTCGCTGGGTTTCTCGCACGAGAATTTGCTGGTGCTGGAAGAGGGCGGCGTCTAGGAACCGGTTGGTCGACTAGTACGACTGTGTTAACAAATGCTCGTTTCGTCGACCGTGGCATGGACACCTTTCGAAGCTGGCCAGCAGGGCTGCGGCGAGTTCCGATCGCAACGTGGCGATGGAATCTGCTGCGTGGCGCTGCCTATGCAGGGGCGCCCCGGGGCCGGAAACCTTTGGGTAAGGCAGGCATTTCGCGGGGTAGCCGCTGGGCTGGCGTTTTTTTGTGCCGTCAACACGTGCAGGCGCTGGCAGCACGCCGCTCGATTGCCTCGGTGATCCTCAGGCCGGCGATGGTGCACGGCTACGGCGGCGGCATCTTCGGCATGCTTGCCGGCATGGTCCGCCAGACCGGCAGTGTGAGAGTCGATGCTCGCAAATCGCTTGGGCCATTTGCTGACGCACTGGCGCTCGACCAGACGGTAAGCGGCCAGCATGCCCTGCGAGTTCTTGCGTGGGAACCCCACGGCCCCGGCCTGATTGCGGACCTCTCTGACCAGAAGCACTTTCAGCAAAGCAACGGAGCATGGCGATGGCGTTAAACACTGCATCTATCAAATCGATAGGAGACCGCTACTTTGAACTCGGTTGCCCTTCGGGCGGTATCACCGCTATGTCATGCCGCTGCATCGCTGACACGACACCGTCGACATAGGCATCCGACAGTCCGTGTCGTTGCAGCGCGTGTTCAAGCCTGAATACATAATCTACGTTCGTTCCCAGCGGTCCTGATGCATGGGCCACAAGCCGGGCTACCGAGCCAACGGACGCGTCAGCTTCGTAAAGGCGATGTGCCGGATCCGCGACAAACGCTATCGCCCAAACGTGCCGCTCATCGTGAAGTTTCAACTGCACCCACGTCGGAACATACGCACCTGTCAGCATTTCGCGCCTCCATAGCAGCCGGAGCTCCTCCTCCAGGTCAGCTGCATGGAGCCGCAGTGCCAAACCCGCAGTTTTGCCGCCCGGTTCCAGCGACAGCATCCGGCCAGGAGTCATGGCGCTACCCCGTCCGGCGATAAGCCTCAGGCAGAAGCTGCGATGCCAACCGTGAAGCTCTGCAGGTATGCTGTCGCTGACGTATAGAAGAGGGTTCCAGATCAGCGACCCATAGGCAAATAGCCATACATCGGCAGTGTCGGGACGAAGGCGCATCGTTGCGCGAAGCGATTCCTCGATGCGATCTCGCGTCCAAAGCATCTCCCTCGGAACGTCGCGGAACCATTCGAGGTATCTGCCGGTGCTTATGGATTCTCGTGTTAGCAATTATTGCCTCCCGAAACTTCTACATGCGAGATTTGCAATCGTCGCAATATGGTCAGCGCCATGGACGCGGCTTCCCCGCCGGCCAGCCGCCAGAAAAGTCAATAACGCTACCAGTCAGGAAACGCGATTCGGTCGATGCGAGAAAGCGAATTAATTCCCCGATTTCTTCAGGACGGCCCAGTCTGCCTACGGGAACCTCCGATCGCACGTACGCGCTTCCAGCCGGATCATCCACGAAGATGTCGCGAGGGTAGTACGCATCGCTGTACAGGAAGTTTGGTGCAATTGCGTTGACGGCGATGTTCAAACCGGCGAGTTCAATCGCAAGCGAGCGAACGAGAGCATTTGCCGCGGCTCTGCCGGCATCTGGAATAGCGCCTCCGTACATTGGAAGTTTTGTGCGGCAAGAAGTGATCATAACGACGTTGCCGCCGCCTTGCCTCTGGAAGAACGGGATGGATTCCTTCAGCAACGCAAATGGCGTAACCACGAGTTTTTCCAGCGTCTGACGCAGGTCGTCCAGCACTGCGTGCGACAACTCTCCATGGACGGCTGGAAAGTGGTCATTGCTGACGACAACGTTGACATGACCGGATACATTCCACGCGTTCTCAATGAGTGCCTTCGGCGTCGCGCCACCGATGCGTACCGCATTCGGATGTGAATCCGAGTACTCGTGCCACGCATCCCGATCTTCGAACGTATCGTCATGAACCAGCACCCGAAAACCGGCTTCTGAGAGGGCAGTCACTGCAGGCGGCCCGGCGTAGTCGGCGGCGTTTGTCACCAGTGCAATTTTGCGGTTAGTCTCCATTTGCAAACTCCGAAATACAGATGAGTGTGGGAGCCATTGAACATTCAAAGGGTTCGGCGCAACGAATTGATAAACGCTTGAATGGCAGCCTCGTCGCGCTTGAAAAATTGCCATTGGCCGACGCGCGTCGCGTTCACCAACCCGGCTGAGCGCAGTGCAGCGGCGCGAGAGTAGATGGTGCGCGTTGAAGCGCTTACGGGGAAGACGGCGTAGGCGCATATGAATCATTCCTTGCTGGCATAGCGTGGCCGAGCCGTGCCAAACCGGTTTGTCATTGGCATCAGCTCGTAGGAGACGCCGGGACCGTTATAAACGACTACCTAACTCTTCCTTGCGACGATGTAATAAGCTGCTTGTGCGGGCGTTGTTCGCCGCGATGACGTCCGCCACGATTGCGATCCGATCCCGTGTTCAGGCACGCGGCCAAGAGGCTTGCAATGACCAATGACGCTACTTCTCCGGGTGGTGCGCCGGAGGGCAAACCGGAAGCCGGGCCAGAAGGCACCGGTGACTCTGCGCTGGAGGAGAAACAGACCCCACGAAGCAATCCGCGCTACGACCAGATATTCCCGGTGCTGACCGAAGCAGACATTGAGCCGTCGACGAACAGTTCGATACCCGTGACGAAGCCGTTGCGCGGTGGCAAGGCCGATGGCCGCTGCTACCGCCCGTCATGACGGCCGTCTTGTTCGTGAGTCGATCCATGATGCTCTCCAACGAGTGTTGGGGAAAGAGATGGGTGTGATGTGAAAGGCCAGTCGGCCAAAACGGTGCTTGAGCCCGTTTTGGCCAGCACTTTTCGAAGCGCGGTTACGCAGCAACGACCTCGGCATGAGAGGCGTAGTCCGTATAGCCGCGTGCATCGCCGCCGTAGAACGTTGAGCGATCATAGCGAGTGAGTGGCTTGCCTGCGCGCAGACGTTCGGGCAGGTCGGGGTTCGAAATAAACATGCGCCCAAACGCGACGAGGTCCGCATGGCCGTCGGCAACGATCTGTTCGGCGCTTTCCCCCGTAAAGCCACCCGCGGCGATAATCTTGCCTTGGTAAATGCGGCGCATGTCCTTGGACGTAACGTCCGATGCGCTCGTCTCCCGCTCGACGATGCCGCGAATGCGTGGCTCAATCACATGCAGGTAGGCGAGGTCGTAGCTGTTCAGATGCTCGGCCACATAACCAAACGTGGCATGCGGATCGCTGTCGGACATCGTGCCGTATGTGCCACTGGGTGACAGGCGAAGGGCGACACGACTGCGGCCCCACACTGAGACGACTGCGTCGAGTGTTTCGAACAGGAATCGCGCACGGTTTTCGATCGGACCGCCGTACGCATCAGTGCGGTCGTTCGTTCCATCCAGCAGGAACTGCTCGAACAGGTATCCGTTGGCGCCGTGGAGCTCGACTCCGTCGAAGCCCGCTTCTTTCGCAAGAACGGCGCTGCGGCGGAACTGCTCGACAATGCCCGGAATCTCGCTGAGCTCGAGCGCGCGCGGTACGACCAGTTCGGCTTCGGTGATGTTACCGTCCTCGTCGCGAATGGCTGCGTGTTCGAGCGAGCGTAACGCGGAAGGGGCAACGGGCGTCATCCCGCCCGTGTTGGCCGGGTGCGCCTGGCGTCCGGCGTGCCACATCTGAAGGAAAATGCGGGCGCCCTTGGCATGGGCGGCATCGATCACGCGTTTCCAACCCTCTACCTGAGCGTCCGTGTAGATGCCGGGCGCGTCGACGTATGCAATGCCAAGCGGCGAGACTGCGGTTGCATCGGTAATCAGCAGGCCGCCTTCAGAAGCGCGCTGCGCATAGTAGTCGACCATCAGGTCGCCGGGGACATTGCCTTCCTCGGTACGCATCCGCGTGAGCGGGGCGAGCACGACACGGTGATTGAGTTCGAAAGGTCCGATATGGGTACGGCTGAAGAGCTTGTTCATTCGTTGATCCCTCTGGGGAGCGTTGACGATGAGCGAATCATGGCCGCCATAGCGGCGGTGCAGAAGAGCGCTGCCAGCGATAACTGTCATTCCGTGCGAGCATGTCGTGAACCGCGACCAGACCACCATGCCTGAGCGGAATGTCAGCGATGCCCGATACGCGCCTGCTGCAAAGCGGGATATGCAGACATGATCGGCACGTCGGGTCATCGAACGGAACAGGGGTCGGATGTTCGCAATCGACGCTGAACGCTGACGGACGCCGGCCAGCGTTTCTACGAACCTGCGAAGCTCGCGATCAGGGAGGCCGACGAGGCCGAGCAGGTCGTCCGTCACGCGGCCGATAGCCTGTCCGGCAAGCTGCGCGTGAGCGCGGCCGAAGGAATGCGGACGGCGGTCCTCAGCGGAATGGGGCTCGCCGTCGCGTCGCGGGAGGTTTTCTCCCGAACTGGCGTCGGGCAAGGTCGAGGCTGTGTTGACCGGCTGGACTTTGCGCGCGCTCGATCCGTGGGCCGTCTTTCCAGCAGGGCGGCTGGTGACGGCGAGAGCGAGCGCATTCGTTGAATTCGTCGAAGAGGCACTCGCTCGGGCGTAATAGCGAGTCGTATCGGCGGAACCCATTACTCAATGGAATAACCGGAATTCCGCGCCATCTACTACTGCCAACTCCTGTTAATGACTAAATTTCGTCCAACCGACTGGGACGTCGGAAGGTCACTCAAATATATCGCGCGATATGCGGCGCGAAAGCTTTGAGCTGGTACAGAAATGATCGAATTGGAGAAATGGAATGGGCAAGAGCAGCAAGGTTCTGGTGGCGGGTGCGAGCGGACTCATTGGCGTAGCCGCTATCGAAGGCTTCCTCTCAGCAGGTTGGGATGTTGTCGGCATTTCCAGGCGCAAGCCGGAGCTGCCGAGCGGCCGCGACTTCGAATTTATCCCGGTGGACCTGCGCAACGAGAACGCCGCCCGTGAAGCGCTATCTGCGCTTGACGACATCACGCACGTTGCGTATGCAGCAATCTACGAGAACGCGGATGATCTGGTGAGCGGCTGGTCGAACGCCGATCAGATCGAAATCAACAATGCGATGCTGCGCAACGTCATCGAGCCTCTCGTTTCAGGGAAGTCGACACTTAAGCACGTATCCATCCTGCAGGGGACGAAGGCATACGGCGTCCACCTTCACCCTATCGCTATCCCAGCACGCGAGAGCGATCCCCGCGACAATCACGCGAACTTCTTCTTCGACCAACAGGATTACGTCCACGACGAGGGTCAAAAGCACGGCTTCACGTACACTGTGCTGCGCCCGCAACTCGTCACCGGGAAGACAGCTGGCGCGCTCAACGTGCTGCCGGCCATTGGCGTCTACGCGGCTATCCGCCGCGAAAAGGGCGAAGCATTCGGCTTTCCGGGCGGCCCATCGTTCGTGTGGGAAATGGCCGACGCCGATCTCGTCGGCCAGGTGACGGTTTGGGCGGCGCAATCTCCACAAGCCGCGAACGAGATCTTCAACGTCACCAACGGCGATGTCTTCGAATGGCGGAGCGTGTGGCCGGCGATGGCGAAGACGCTGGGCGTGAACGTCGGAGCAGATGAGCCTGTCAGCATCGCGCAGTACATTCGCGACAACGCCGACGTGTGGGCGAAGATCGTCGACAAGTACGGCCTTGCGAGTGGCGATCTTCACGCGTTCGTCGGACAGGGCGATCAGCATGCGGACTTTGCGTTTGCATACGGCGCACCGGCGGGCCCGGTTGCTTTCGTCAGCACCATCAAGCTTCGCAAAGCGGGATTCAATGCGGCCGTCGACACCCGGGATGCATTTTGCGACGCGCTCCAGTCTTTCATAGACCGGAAGCTCCTGCCGCCCGCACTGTGATAAGTCGAGGCGGTCCGCACTGATCACGCATCGGCTCCGCGCTACCCTTCATCCAGCGATACACGCCGCCTGCGCGACGCAGGCGATACTTCATGGAGAAGCGCTCGCCTGTGACGAAGCAGCGGTGGAGCGCCTGGCCTAAGCTCGCGGCATCATCGGGATGGACGGCGATCTCTATGAAGGCCGCCAGTCGGCTCGTGTCGGGCCTGTCCGCATGCGCTACATCCAAGCCGAGAAAATCTATCAGGCGCTTGTTGAAGAAGTTCGGCTCGCCATCCGGAGTCAGCCGCCAGAGGAAGACCGGGACCATATCGACGAACTGCGAGAGCTCCCGCTCGCGGTCACGCAACGTCTCCTGCGCGAGAGAGACTCCGTACCATTGCACGATCGCTCCGCCTTGATCGCGCCGAGGTTCCAACCTGCACTCCACCCAGCGGTAGGAGCCATCTCTTTCACGCCAACGAAAGCGCATTGCGCCGGCACCGCCAGTTTCAAAACAATCTCTCAACGTGCGCTGCACCTCGGGCGCATCTTCGGGATGAACGAGCTCTTGCAGCAACTTGTCGATACGCGGGTCCTCGAGATCTCCAGGCTGCGCGACAACGCAGCGGAGGTAGCCCCGGTATCTCTTGTTGAAGTAGACCGGCCCGCCCGTAGACGCTGCGCTCCAGATGCGGATCGGCACGGCGTCGATCATCTGCTGAAGCTGTCTCTCGCTCTGCCGAAGCGCATCCTCCGCCGGCATCTGATCGTCGATGTCATGGCAAAGTCCGTACCACTCGACGATGCGTCCACTCTGATCCCGCATCGGTTCCGCGCGGCTCGATATCCAGCGATACGCGCCGTCGGCACGCCGTAGCCGATACCTCATGAAAAAGCGCTCGCCGGTGGAAATACAGCGAGTCAACGTGTCTCCAAACGCTGTCGCGTCGTCAGGATGGACCGCGGCCTCGATCATCGCCGCCAGCCGGGTCGTTCCCGGTCTGTCCATGTCCGCCACGTCCAGGCCTGGAAAATCGACCATGTGCTTGTTGAAGAAGGTCGGTTCACCGTCGGGGGTCAGCCGCCAGAGATGGCTCTGGGACCCTGTCCACGAGCAGCGAGAGTTCCCGCTCCCGGTCGCGCAACGCCGCCACGGTTTTCCTGTGAACGTCGGTCTCAATCGACGAACCGACCCATCCCCATATGCCGATGTTCAGACGAATTGCGCCAATGTGACCTGACCTTTAGCGCAATGCCTGGCGGCCTCGAAGTCAGCGCGTCAGTCGTACGTGAAAGCACGCTCGTGAGCAGGATCCTTCAAATCACTCCCGCTAACCACAGCGCAACGTTGACAGCATATCGGCGGGTGTCCCGCAGGGCTTGCTGCCCGGTCTGCATCCCGTTGCCAGGAGGATCAGTCACAAAGCTCGGACAGCCCAATCGCGTGTCCCAGTTGTAGTCGGCAAAATGGTGAAAGGTACTTTGGGCGATTGCGCGGCCCCCTCGGACTGAGGGTTCGAAAGCGACGGCAAGATTGAAACTCTTGCCGCTTACCTTGCTTTTACCTCGTGCGATCACTCGTGCCGGTTCGTCGTCAGGGGCGTCCACGGCGCCCTCGTGCGGGTGTGCCGGCAGGAATCGGATCGCGCCGGTGGGAGAGGTAGAGTCGGCTAATACTGGATGTCTAGGTTCGACGATCGCGACTTCCTGAAAGTCTCCATTTGCTCCCGAGTGAAAATTGGGCCAGGAAATGTGACTTGAGAGCGGATCGTCGGTCACACGTCTGGATGGGTCGGGGTCCACGTTTCGCGTGTGAAAGTGATGTGCCTTACCCACCCCGCTTAAACTGCACAGCGAACTGCCCAGATCCATGTGATCCCGGGTGACGAACAGCCCGCGACCTGCCTGTCGGAATCGCGAGATGCCAGCGCAGTCCTCGGCGGTCAGGCCGTCCCCTTCGTCAACGGCGAACAACCACAACTCGTCGAACTCGGTTTCATCGAGTCGAGAAAGAATCGAGTCCGGCTGCCCGAGCCGTTCGCGGTCCCGAGCAACGACGTTGAACATCACGCGCTCGGCGGGATCTCGATGTGTCTGCAGTAATTCTGTCAAGCGGCTGAACCGCGCGATCGACCAGTTGTCGCCGACAGGTGGGATGGTCGTTTGAAGCAGGATCTGGATAGTATGCACGATGATCAGTAGGTCACGTTAGTCAATCAGGAGCGGAAGGAGGGGTGACGTTTCCAAGGCATGAAACGAGATTCATGCCGCCATCCCATCTGTCGAATGCCCGTTGGCATCCGCGTTAAATCCGGTCAGGCAATTCAGTTCAAGTGCACGGATCTGCTCGGTCATGAAGTCGATGAACACGCGAATGCGCGTCGGCAAATGCTGCCGGTTCAGGTAACAGATGTAGTGCCCGCGATC
>NZ_VTUZ01000079.1 GCF_008369935.1 Paraburkholderia panacisoli
CCACACTTATCGGCTGTTAGTTTTTAAAGATCGATCCGCTTCACGTTCGCGGCGCCCGTTTCACCTACCCGGCACCGCTTCCGTTCTGCGTCGCTGCATCAGCAGCAGAGAAACGAGATTATGAAGGCTCTTTTTCGTTTCGTCAACAACATTTTTGCGCTTTCGCTTAAAAACTTGCTGACGCCACAGCCGCTGGTTTCTACCGCGGCCCTCGTTCGCAAACGAGAGGCCGAATGATAGGTGAGCCTCGCCTTTGTGACAAGCTTTTGACGAAATCTTTTTGGCAACTCACTTACGGGTCGAGTTCACAACGGCGTCCACTGGAACCGCCGCAGCCATTGCGGCATAGCCGGCATCGCTGGGATGGATATGGTCGCCGCTGTCGAAAGCGCGTTGCAGGCGGTCCGGCTGGGTCCGGTCCCGCAGCGCGGCGTCGAAATCCACTACGCCGTCGAAAGCGTGACTGGTGCGGATCCACTGGTTGACGACGAGCCGGATGCTCTCCCGCTCCGGCGGCAATGACGCCGGCGTCAACGTTGCGACAAACACCTTCACGCCAGCGTGCCGCGCGGCGGCGATCACCCGCTGGTAGCCGGCGATCAGATCAGCGGCAGTGATCGAGGTATGCGGGAAGTCGCAATCGAGACCGCTATGAGCCGGCATCGCCGCGAAGTTGATGTCGTTGATGCCGATCAACAGGATCGCCGTCTTGACGCCGGGGCGCCGGAGAACGTCGCGGTCGAAGCGGCTCGCGAGCGCATCGCCGTAGCATGGGGAGTCGCTCAACAGTCGATTGCCGCTGATGCCGAGATTGACGATCGCGGTCGAACGATCGCCTGCGCCGGCTAACCGCCGAGCCAGCGCGTCCGGCCAGCGACGATTCTGGTTCAAGCTGGAACGCATGCCATCGGTGATCGAATCGCCGATCGCCGCAACCGCCGCCGTTGAAGAGGCCGCCTCCACCGATAACCCGGTCACCCAAACATACTGTGTAAACCGGCCGCGAAAAGCTTGCGCGGAGGCGTCGGCTGCATGATTGCCTGGCGTGGAAACGTAGTTGACCTGGTTCGACACGCGGTGCCACGCGGCAATCCGCTGTTCCGGTCCCATAAAAGCGCTGATTGCGTACGGCGCGCCTTCTGCGACATCCATAGCAACCGGGTCGCTGTCCAACTCCGCGCCGGCCGGAATACTGACGGCGCTCTTGCCACCAAAAGTCACGCGCGCCGCGCCGTCACCGGCCGCAGCCGCGCCGCCCGTCGAACGCGCGATACGCAAGTCTTCAATGACAAGCGGCATCTTGCCGTATTCGTTGCTCAGGTGAACGCGGACAGATTTTCCGGACAGCGTCGGATAAACGATCTGCCGGACGGTGCGCCCGGCCACTTCCGGCGCACGGTACAACGGCGGCAAGTCGGACCGCTGCGGGATGGGTTGCAACGCCGTCGCCCATGCGGCGACCCAATGCGCTGGGGCGTCGGCAGCGAAAACCGCTGGGGCAATAGAAAATTGGACAAGCAGCGCCGCGCCACATGCGGCAGCCAGGGAGCGAATGGTCATTCGGGTGAAGGGTTCGAGGCCAAACGCGCATTGTGCCCGATCACAACGGCAACAGTCGGCGGCCGCGACCGCCGCTGCCCAAATCAGGCCGCCTGCGCGCCAGTCATCTTCAACGCAAGCGCTTCAGCGACCTCGATCCCGTCGATGGCCGCCGAATAGATCCCGCCGGCATACCCTGCACCCTCGCCCGCCGGATACAAACCCTCGACGTTCATGCTCTGAAAGTCATCCCGGCGACGCACACGAACCGGCGACGACGTTCGCGTTTCCACTCCGGTGAGCACCGCGTCATGCATCGCGAAACCCGCGATTTTTTTGTCCATCTGCGGCAGCGCTTCACGAATTGCCTCGATCACGTAGTCGGGCAGCGCGGTGCTGAGGTCGGTCGGATGCACGCCGGGCTTGTAGGACGGCACGACCGAACCCAACGACGTAGACGGGCGGCCGGCGATAAAGTCACCAACCAGTTGGCCTGGCGCCATATAGTTGCCGCCGCCCAGTTCGAACGCCCGCTCTTCCCATTGACGCTGGAAAGCGATACCGGCGAGCGGACCGCCCGGATAGTCGTCCGGTGTAATGCCGACCACAATCCCCGCATTGGCATTGCGCTCCGCCCGCGAATACTGGCTCATACCATTGGTAACTACGCGCCCGGGCTCCGAAGTCGCCGCCACTACGGTGCCGCCCGGACACATGCAGAAGCTATAAACCGCGCGTCCGTTGCTGCAGTGATGCACCACCTTATAGTCGGCGGCGCCCAGCTGTTTATGGCCGGCAAATTTGCCGAAACGGCTGCGATCGATCAAACCCTGCGGATGCTCGATCCGAAAACCGAGCGAAAACGGCTTCGCCTCAATATAGACGCCGCGGTCATGCAGCATCTGGAAGGTATCGCGCGCGCTGTGGCCGACCGCCAGCACGACATGATCGCAGCGCAACGTCTCGCCGGTCGACAGCTTCAGACCGCGCACCTTACCCCCGTCGATGTCGATATCGTCGACGCGTGTCTCGAACCGCACCTCGCCGCCCAGCTCGTGAATGGTCGCGCGCATCTTTTCGACCATGCTGACTAGACGGAACGTGCCGATATGCGGGCGGCTCAGATACAGAATGTCCTCCGGCGCGCCAGCACGGACGAATTCGTCGAGCACCTTGCGGCCGTAGTGCTTCGGGTCCTTGATCTGGCTGTATAGCTTGCCGTCCGAGAACGTGCCGGCGCCGCCCTCGCCGAACTGCACGTTCGACTCCGGATTGAGCACCGACTTGCGCCACAGCCCGAAAGTGTCTTTGGTGCGCTCGCGCACGGCCTTGCCGCGTTCAAGGATGATCGGCCGGAAGCCCATCTGCGCGAGGATCAATCCGGCGAACAGCCCGCACGGCCCCATGCCGATCACGACCGGCCGAGGCGTGGCCGATTGCGCGGGCGCCTTGGCGACGAACCGGTACGTCATGTCAGGCGTCACGCCGCAGTGCGGCACGTCGGCGAGCCGCTTGGACGCCGTGCCTTCATCCGTTACCTCGACATCCACGATGTAAGTGAGCTTGATGTCGGCGCGTTTGCGCGCGTCGTGCGCGCGGCGAAACACGGTGTATCGGATGAGCCCGTCCCCGGCCACACCAAGTTCCGCGAGGCGCGCGCGGACGGCGGCTTCGAGGGCGCTTTCGGGATGATCGAGCGGGAGTTTGATTTCGCTTAGACGTAACATGAGTACCGGGGGATGCAGGTGGGCCGCAAATCGCGGCCAATTCGCAATTTTATAGGTTAAGCGTCAGCAAGGGGCGGCGACGCTGACGAATCGCCGTCGCGACGACCTCGAACCAGCCCCTATCGGCGCGATCGATCATCGTCAAAAAATTTATTAACCGACCGGTCGGTTGGTTTATACTACGCAAACCCAGACAACTTCCGCAGAGAGCGTCCCCATGTACACGCAATCCCTGGATATTCCCGGCAATGTCGCCCCGCTCGATGCGGACGCAAGTTCGCCCGCACAGGCACAGTTCGACGCGGTCATGGCCGCCGACGGCAAGATCGAGGCTCAAGACTGGATGCCTGACGCGTACCGCAAGACGCTGGTGCGGCAAATTTCGCAACACGCGCATTCGGAAATCGTCGGCATGCTGCCGGAGGGCAACTGGATCACGCGCGCACCGAGCCTGAAACGCAAAGCAATCCTGCTCGCCAAAGTCCAGGACGAAGCCGGTCACGGCCTCTATCTGTATAGCGCGGCCGAAACGCTCGGCGTGTCGCGCGACCAGTTGATCGCCGCGCTGCATTCGGGCAAGGCCAAATATTCGAGCATCTTCAATTATCCGACGCCCACGTGGGCCGACGTCGGCGTGATCGGCTGGCTGGTCGACGGCGCGGCGATCATGAACCAGATCCCGCTGTGCCGTTGCACCTACGGCCCGTACGCCCGCGCGATGATCCGCATCTGCAAGGAAGAGTCGTTTCACCAGCGCCAGGGTTTCGACGCGCTGATGTCGATGATGTCCGGCACCGAAGCGCAGCGTGAACTGGTCCAGCAAGCGGTGAATCGCTGGTGGTGGCCGGTGCTGATGATGTTCGGCCCGAGCGACAAGGATTCGATCCATAGCAATCAGTCGTCGAAATGGGGCATCAAGCGCATTTCCAACGACGATCTGCGTCAGAAATTCGTCGACGCCACGGTCGACCAGGCCAAGGTGCTCGGCGTCACGCTGCCCGACCCGGACCTGAAATGGAATGAAGCGCGCGGCCATCATGACTACGGCGACATCGACTGGGAAGAATTCTGGCGTGTCGTGAACGGCGACGGCCCTTGCAATCGCGAACGCCTCGCCACCCGCGTCAAAGCCCATGACGACGGCACCTGGGTACGCGAAGCCGCCCTCGCCCACGCCGAAAAGCAGCGCGAGCGCGCACAACAGCACGCCGCCTGACGGACAAGGCGCGTCAGGAAAAAACAGCAACCATCTTTCATGGGACCGGAGTAAGCGCTGAAGCGCTAACTCCGGTCGACACAGGAGATCAGCAATGAACAAGGAATGGCCGATTTGGGAAGTCTTCGTGCGCAGCAAGCAGGGACTCGACCATAAACACTGCGGCAGTCTACACGCCGCCGACGCGCCGATGGCGCTGCGCATGGCGCGCGACGTCTACACGCGCCGCCAGGAAGGCGTGAGCATCTGGGTGGTGCCGTCGTCGGCAATCACGGCGTCCGCGCCGGAAGACAAGGCAGAACTGTTCGAACCGGCCGGTGACAAGATCTACCGCCACCCGACGTTCTACACGCTCCCCGACGAAGTCAACCACATGTAAGCGCGGCCATGGACATCACGCCCCAACATCTCCAATACGTGCTGCGCCTCGCGGATACCGCGCTGATCCTCGGTCAGCGTAATACCGAGTGGTGCGGCCACGGCCCGATCCTCGAAGAGGACATCGCACTGTCGAACATGAGCCTCGATCTGATAGGCCAGGCGCGCCTGCTGTATACGCACGCCGCGTCGCTCGAACAGCAGCTCACCGGCAGGAGCCGTACAGAAGACGACTACGCGTACTTTCGCGCCGAACGCGAGTTCGCTAACTACACGCTGGCCGAATTGCCGCATTACGGCCCGCTGTGCGGCACCGCGCAAGCCGAAAAGGATTACGCGGTCACGATCGTGCGCAATTTTCTGTATTCGACGTTGATGGCGCATCTCTGGACCGCGCTGACGACATCCACGGACGAGCAACTGGCGGCCATCGCGTCGAAGTCGATCAAGGAAACCAGCTATCACGTGCATCACGCGAGCGAGTGGCTGATCCGTTTCGGCGACGGCACGGAGGAATCGCACCGCCGCGCACAAGACGCGCTGAACTACCTGCTGCCATACACGCGCGAGTTTTTCAGCACGGACAGCGTGGAAGAGACGATCGCCGCGGCCGGCATCGGACCACGTACGTCCGATCTGGAGGCAGCATGGCTCGACGACGTGCGCGCCACGCTCGACGAAGCCACGCTGACGCTGCCCGAAGCGGTCAAGCACATCACGACCGGCAAACACGGCGAACATTCCGAGCACATGGGCTTCGTGCTGGCTGAAATGCAGAGCGTCGCGCGCCAGCATCCCGGCGCCACCTGGTAATCCGACGATGACGACTTCGACTGCCACACACAAGGCCGACGCTGCGCTCGAACGCGCTTGGACTGTACTCGAAACGGTGCCCGACCCGGAGATCCCCGTGGTGTCGATCCGTGAGCTCGGCATCCTGCGCGACGTGCGTCGCACCGCCGACGGCACGCTCGAGGTCGTGATCACGCCGACCTATTCCGGTTGTCCCGCGATGTCGCAGATTGCCGAGGATGTCGCGCACGCGCTCGACGTGGCGGAACTCAAGCCGTATCGGATCGCCACGGTGCTCGCGCCGGCGTGGACCACGGACTGGATGACCGCCGACGCCCGCGAGAAGCTGCGTGCCTACGGCATCGCGCCGCCCACGGGCAATTGCGGTTCGGCCGCGCCGTCGCAGGAAAAAGTGCTGCGCTTCATGCCGCGGGCACTGCCGGCGCCGTCCTGTCCTCGTTGCGGCTCCGCGCGTACCGAGCGTGTCGCGCAATTCGGCTCGACCGCCTGCAAGGCCTTGTACCGCTGTCTCGACTGCCACGAACCCTTCGACTACTTCAAACCATACTGATATGGCTACCCCGCAATTTCACCCGCTGCGTATCCGCGAAGTGCGGCCCGAAACCGCCGACGCGGTCTCGGTCGCCTTTGAAGTCCCGGTCGAGCTGCGCGACCAGTATCGCTTCACGCAAGGCCAGTTCGTCACGCTGAAGACGCACATCGACGGCGAGGAAACGCGCCGTTCATATTCGATCTGCGTCGGCGTCACGGACTACGATCGCGACGGCGAACTGCGCATCGGCATCAAGCGCGTGCGCGGCGGGCGCTTCTCGAACTTCGCGTTCGACACGCTGCAGCCCGGTCACACGATCGACGTGATGACGCCGGACGGCCGCTTTTTCACCCATTTAAACGCCGAGCAGGGTCAGCAGTACCTTGCGTTTTCGGGCGGCTCGGGCATTACGCCCGTGCTGGCGATCATCAAGACGACGCTCGAAGTCGAGCCGCGCAGCACCTTCACGCTCATATACGGCAACCGTAGTGTCGATCAGATCATGTTCGCGGAAGAGCTCGAAGATCTGAAGAACCGCTTCATGAACCGCTTCGTGCTCTATCACGTGCTGTCCGACGATCTGCAGGACGTGGAGCTCTTCAACGGTGTGCTCGACCAGCAAAAGTGCGCGGCCTTCATCGACAACCTGTTGCCCGCCGACGCGATCGACGAAGCCTTCATCTGCGGCCCCGGTCCGATGATGGACGCCGCCGAAGCGGCGTTGAAAGCTGCCGGCGTGCCGCCCGAAAAGGTGCACGTGGAGCGCTTCGGCTCGCCGTTGCCGCAAGCGGGCGTGCCGCCGGTCGAAATCACCGAGGATACGCCGGCCGCCGACCTCGAAATCGTACTCGACGGAAAACGGCGCAAGCTGCGTCTGCCGTATCAGGGCGTGAGCGTGCTCGACGTCGGCCTGCGAGCCGGCCTCGCGCTGCCGTACGCGTGCAAGGGCGGTGTTTGCTGCACGTGCCGCGCGAAGGTGCTCGAAGGCGAAGTGAAGATGGAAAAGAACTACACGCTCGAAGAACACGAAATCCGCGACGGTTTCGTGTTGACGTGCCAATGCCATCCGGTCAGCGACCGCGTGGTGGTGAGCTACGACGAACGCTGAGCCGCCCGCGCCAGCTGGCTTGGCGTCACACCGGCAACGCTTTCGGCAGCATCGCGATCCGCTTACACTAGGGGCCGCTCGCGATCGGACTTCGGTTCCGGTCGCCGAGCGGCCCCTTTTGTCATTGCCACTGCAAGCCACAGCCAATGAGCACGATTCACCTTACTAACGGCGATGTCGCCGCCGAGTCATTGCGCGCCGCGCTCCACGCAGCGGGCCGCGACGATCGCGTGCATGCGCTGCGCGACGATCTGGCAGTCGGGCCGTTACGCGGCATCGACGACGCGCCGGACGTGCGCGCGGACTTCTGGGATCGTGTCGCTACGGATACCCGGCGGAATTTCCTGCGGGAATTCCGCGACCAGGCGGCGGCGCTCGACAATATCGCACGCGGCGAATCGAATCTGGTGGTCTGGCACGGGGAAAGCGCAGCAGATCAATTGATGCTGCGCCGGGTGTGCTATCACCTGCGCAACAGCCCGCAGCGCCTGAACGAGGTCCGCCTGTCGATTCGCGACCTCACTGATCCGGGCGCATGGGCGCACAGCCGCCGGGATCGCGCGACGTCGGTCGGCATGTTCGCGCCTGCGGTGTTGCAGACGCATTTGCCGGAAGCCGCGCCAATTTCCGTGCTGCGCATCAGCCGGCTCGCGCTCGAATGGCAGGAAGTCAAACAGGCGAACGGCGAGACCCGGCGCTGGCGCGACAACACTTTCACGAGCGGCAGTTTTGCCGAGCTGGACGCGCAGCTTCTCGAACACGCGACCGAACACTGGCAACCCGCAGCGCGCGTGGCCGCGAAGTTGATGACAGCCGAACTGGGGTTTCTGGTCAGCGACATCGTCGTGCTATGGCGCCTGCGCGAAATGGCCGCGAGCCGGCGCATCAGATTACGCGGTGACGTCAGCGCATGGCGCACGCTGGAACTGTGCGCGGCGCTTGCCCCCTGCCCAAACTAATAACACTGCAAAACAACGACTATGGCCCGTACCCGAGCCCCCGACCACGAAACTCAACGCGAGCAGATTCTCGAGCTGGCGGCGGCGAAATTCGCCCAGACCAGCTATCCCAGCACCTCGATGGCCGATCTGGCCGCCGCCAGCGGCACGTCGAAGGCGCGCCTGTACCACTACTACGCGAGCAAGGAAGCGATCCTGTTCGACTTGCTGGACCGCTACACGAAGCGGCTGATGCTGATCATCGCCGAGGTGGAGGGCGCGAGTCAGCGGCGCGGCCTCAGCGAGCGGGAGACCTTCGCCGAGCTGATCCGGGCCTTTCTGTCCGAGTATGAAACGTCGCATAGCCGGCACGTCGCGCTGTTGAACGACGTGAAATATCTGGTCGACACCCAGCGGGAGGTGATCCTCAACCGCCAGCGCGATGTCGTCGCGGCTTTCGCGCGACAGCTGTCGCGCGCATATCCGGAGCGCGCGACCCGCGAAAATCAGACCGCCCTCACCATGATGGTGTTCGGCATGATCAACTGGACGTTCACCTGGCTCAAGCCGGACGGCCGGATGGGTTACCGCGAGTTCGCCGAACAGGTGGTCGACATGGTGGAACATGGGTTGAGCGTGGTGCGCTCAAATGACGCAGAGCAACAATAGAAGGACCCATGCCGCATTCGCGTTTAGCGACAGATAGCGTCACGTCGAGAACGCTCGTTCAATTTTCTTTATCTTTAAAAATCAATTAATTAAAAACAGGGCGCGAGTGTTTTAGGTATTCTCTTCAAATTTTGATACGGGTTTTCCCTAGTGATCGACTGCGGTTTCCGCTAAAATCGCTTTTGCGGTGCAACACGCCGCTCGATTAAAAGGAGAACCCGACCATGAAACTGATGCACCTACACGCCGCCCAACCGATCGTCCCGCACGATGGCTTGTCGCAGCCAACTGGTCGCGCACCCGCTCTGGTCCGTGAACTCACCGCTGTCGACCGTGAACGGTTGCTGACCCACTTCCTCGCGCTCGACGAAGACGACCGCCTGTTGCGCTTCGGCCAGATCGTGCCGAACCGCGTCATCGAAAACTACGTCCGGGCGATCGACTTCACGCGCGACACCGTCTTCGGCGTGTTCAACAGCAAACTGGAACTCACCGGCGTCGGTCACCTTGCCTATCTGCCTGCTGAAGGCGACAAGCGCACGGCCGAATTCGGCGTGTCGGTGCTGGAAAGCGTTCGCGGCCAGGGTATCGGCTCGAAGCTCTTCGAGCGCGCCGCGATCCGCAGCCGCAACACGCACGTCACGATGCTTTACATGCACTGCCTGTCGCGCAACTCGACGATGATGCACATTGCGAAGAAGGCCGGCATGAAGATCGAATACGCGTATGGCGAAGCCGACGCTTACCTGACGCTGCCGCCGGCGGACCAATCGAGCATCATTGCCGAGATGCTCCAGGAGCAGGCCGCCGTATTCGACTACGCGCTCAAACGCCAGGCGCGGCAGGCGTCGAAGCTGTTCGAGTCGTTCATGCCGACGGCCGCGGCAGCCTGAAAAAACGCTACGGGGAAATGATGAAGGGCAGCCGTGAGGCTGCCTTTTTCTTTGTTCCCTACTTGCCCCTTGCCGGTATTCACGAGATTGGCAACGCGGTCGTCTCCTTGATCTTTTCCAGCGAGAAACTGGTTTTCACGTCGATCACCGACGGATGGTGCAGCAAGTGATCCTGCATGAAGCGCGAAAAGTGAGCCATGTCCTCCACCTGGACCCGCAGCAGGTAGTCCATCTCGCCGGTCATCGCGTGGCACGCGACCACCTCCGGCCAGGTCTGCACCGCCGCGCGAAACAGATCGGCGTGCGTGGCTTCGCCCGAACGCGGGCTGAGCGCCCAACCGCCCCCCTTCTCCAGCCGCACATTGACATAGGCGAGCAGGTCTAGTCCGAGGCGCTGCGCGTCGAGCAGCGCGACATAGCCGCGAATCACGCCGCTCTCTTCCAGCCGACGAATCCGCCGTAGGCACGGACTCGGCGACAGACTGACGCGCTCGGCGATCTCCTGATTGGAGAGCCGCCCATTCTCCTGAAGGATTGCCAGAATGCGCCTGTCGATCGCGTCGATCTCTGCGTTCGCCATCTTCTGCCGTCCGTAGTGAAATTTGAGCTAGAAAATAGCGCAAGCGTAGCGGTGCACGATTAAGTTCGCAAGTTTTCGTCCCAGCCCGGACTTTAAACTTTGCGTCACCAGGCCGCGCTTAATCGCCATCCCGCTCGCGCTTTCGCCGGCGCACAACAGGAGACACACATGCAGGTTTCAACTTGGGAAAACCCGGTCGGCACCGACGGCTTCGAATTCATCGAATACACCGCACCGGACCCGAAAGCGCTCGGCAAGCTGTTCGAACAGATGGGCTTCACCGCCGTCGCGCGGCATCGTCATAAAAACGTGACGCTGTATCGCCAGGGGGAGATCAACTTCATCGTCAACGGGGAACAGGATTCCTTCGCGCAACGCTTCGCGCGTTTGCACGGTCCGTCGATCTGCGCGATCGCGTTCCGCGTCCAGGACGCGGCCAAGGCCTACAAGCAGGCGTTGGAAAAAGGCGCGTGGGGCTTCGACAACAAGACCGGCCCGATGGAACTGAACATCCCGGCGATCAAGGGCATCGGCGATTCGCTGATCTATTTCGTCGACCGCTGGCGCGGCAAGAACGGTGCCGAACCGCACAGCATCGGCAACATCGACATTTACGATGTCGACTTCGAACCCATCGCGGGCGCGAACCCCAATCCGGTCGGCCACGGCCTGACTTACATCGACCACCTGACGCACAACGTGCATCGCGGCCGCATGCGGGAATGGGCGGAGTTCTATGAGCGCCTGTTCAACTTCCGCGAAGTGCGTTACTTCGACATCGAGGGCAAGGTGACGGGCGTGAAGTCGAAGGCAATGACCTCGCCGTGCGGAAAGATCCGCATTCCGATCAACGAAGAAGGCTCGGAGACCGCCGGCCAGATTCAGGAATATCTGGACGCGTATCACGGCGAAGGGATTCAGCACATCGCGCTCGGCACTCAGGACATCTATCGCACGGTGGACGGTTTGCGCACGGCGAACATTTCGCTGCTCGACACGATCGACACTTACTACGAACTGGTCGACCGCCGCGTGCCGAACCATGGTGAGCCGCTGGAGGAACTGCGCAAGCGCAAGATTCTGATCGACGGCGCGCCGGACGACCTGTTGCTGCAGATCTTCACCGAAAACCAGATCGGTCCGATCTTCTTCGAGATCATTCAGCGCAAGGGCAACCAGGGCTTCGGCGAGGGCAACTTCAAGGCGCTGTTCGAATCGATTGAACTGGATCAGATTCGCCGCGGTGTAGTGCAGGACAAAGTCTGACGAAAAGCGGCTGCCGGTTTCGCCGAAACTGAGCGCATGAAACCAAAATGAAAAGGGCGAGGATCGCAAGATCCCCGCCCTCCTCACTGGCGCCGTTGCCTTGAGTAGAACCAACGGCCGGTTATCAACCGACGCACCGCCTCAGCGGCACATCACGAATTCTGGCTTTCCTCGTCCGCCTGGGTGGCACGCGAGACACGCTCCATGGCGATGCGTGCGGGCGCGACCTGCGCTGTCCGGATGACGGCGTTCGAGAGCGCCCCTGCACTGCCCGGGTTCGAGCGCATAGGCGCGCTCATGGCGAAAAATGCGGCAGAGACCATCAGGAAGGTCTGGATGTTTCTGGTGTTCATGCGTACTCCTTTTCTAACTGCCCTGTTGTCATGAAGCTCCGCCGAATGCGGAGCGTTGCGTAGACATTGCTCACAGGTGCCGGGTTAGACAGGGATTTGCTCTACGGTTCCGCGAATTTTTAGCTTTTACAGCTTGTTACAGGCCCCCTTGCCAAGCGACCCGAGCCGCATGGCAAGGGGCGTCGATTGGCGCACAAAACCGCGGCAGCGCAACCTTATTGAACGCACTGCGGCGGGTTTCCACCAGTGCTACCATCACTTAAAACACGTCAATATGACGGCCCCGGCCTCACGCATTCACAAGATGCTACGGCCCAAAAAAGTTTTGGCGATCCCAAACTGAGTGGAGGAGTACACATAATGAATGCCCCGCTAGACGCAGGTCAGCGAGCCTCGCTTGAAGCCGCGTTGTCTTCCGTCACGCTCGACGACAAATACACGCTCGAACGCGGCCGCGCGTACATGAGCGGCATCCAGGCGCTGGTGCGTCTGCCGATGCTGCAACAGGAACGCGACCAGGCCGCCGGGCTCAATACCGCCGGCTTCATCTCCGGCTACCGTGGATCGCCACTCGGCGGACTCGACCAATCTCTGTGGAAGGCGAAGAAGCATCTCGCCGCGCATCAGGTCGTGTTCCAGCCCGGCGTCAACGAAGACCTCGCGGCTACCGCCGTCTGGGGTTCGCAACAGGTCAATCTGTACCCCAGCGCCAAATACGACGGCGTGTTCTCGATGTGGTACGGCAAGGGCCCTGGCGTCGACCGTTCCGGTGACGTCTTCAAGCACGGCAACTCGGCCGGCTCGTCGCCGCAGGGCGGCGTTCTCGTGCTCGCCGGCGATGACCACGCGGCCAAATCCTCGACGCTCGCCCATCAGTCGGAGCACATCTTCAAGGCGTGCGGCCTGCCGGTGCTGTTCCCGTCGAACGTGCAGGAATATCTCGACTTCGGTTTGCACGGCTGGGCGATGAGCCGCTATTCCGGCCTATGGGTGGCAATGAAGTGCGTGACCGATGTGGTCGAGTCGTCTGCTTCGGTGGACATCGATCCGCATCGCACGAAGATCATCCTGCCGGAAGACTTCGCGATGCCCGAAGGCGGCCTGAATATCCGCTGGCCCGATCCGCCGCTGGTGCAGGAAGCGCGTCTGCTCGACTACAAGTGGTACGCCGCGCTTGCCTACGTGCGCGCCAACAAACTCGACCGCGTCGAAATCGATTCGCCGCATGCGCGCTTCGGCATCATGACCGGCGGCAAGGCCTATCTCGACGTACGCCAGGCCTTGACCGACCTCGGTCTCGACGACGAAACCTGTGCGCGCATCGGCATCCGGCTCTACAAGGTCGGCTGCGTCTGGCCGCTCGAAGCACAAGGCGCGCACAGCTTCGCGAAGGGTCTCGACGAAATCCTCGTGGTCGAGGAAAAGCGCCAGATTCTCGAATACGCCATCAAGGAAGAGTTGTACAACTGGCCCGACGCGCAGCGTCCGCGCGTGTTCGGCAAGTTCGACGAGAAGGACGGCGCAGGCGGCGAATGGTCGGTGCCAATGGGCAACTGGCTGCTGCCGGCGCACTACGAACTCTCGCCGGCGATCATCGCCAAGGCGATCGCGACGCGGCTCGACAAGTTCGATCTCCCGTCGGACGTGCGCGCCCGCATCGCGATGCGCATCGCCGTGATCGAAGCAAAGGAAAAGGCGCTCGCGCGCCCGCGCGTGGAAGCTGAGCGCAAGCCGTGGTTCTGCTCGGGCTGCCCGCACAACACGTCGACCAATGTGCCGGAAGGCTCGCGCGCGATGGCCGGCATCGGCTGCCATTACATGACGGTGTGGATGGACCGCAGCACCAGCACCTTCAGCCAGATGGGCGGCGAAGGCGTCGCGTGGATCGGCCAGGCGCCGTTCACCAACGACAAGCACGTGTTCGCCAATCTCGGCGACGGCACGTACTTCCATTCGGGGCTGCTGGCGATTCGCGCGGCGATCGCCTCGAAGGCGAACATCACCTACAAGCTGCTTTACAACGACGCGGTCGCGATGACCGGCGGCCAACCGGTCGACGGCGTGCTGACCGTGCCGCAGATCACGCATCAGCTAGCTGCCGAAGGTGCGTCGAAAATCGTGATCGTCACCGACGAACCGGAAAAGTACTCGACCAACGTCGGCCTCGCGCCGGGCATCGACATTCACCATCGCGACAAGCTCGACGAGGTGCAGCGCCAACTGCGCGAGATATCCGGCACCACGATCCTGATCTACGACCAGACCTGCGCGACCGAGAAGCGCCGTCGCAGGAAACGCGGCACGTATCCGGACCCGGCGCGGCGCATCGTCATCAACGAGGCCGTGTGCGAAGGCTGCGGCGATTGCTCGGTGAAGTCGAACTGCCTGTCGGTCGAGCCGCTCGACACCGAGTACGGCACCAAACGCCAGATCAATCAGTCGACCTGCAACAAGGATTATTCGTGCGTGAACGGCTTCTGTCCGAGCTTCGTCTCTGTTGAAGGCGGTCAGTTGCGCAAGCCGAAGGCGGCCTCGGGCGTCGCCGGCGACGCGATGCCGCCGGTGCCGGAACCGGAGCTGCCGTCGATCGACCGTCCGTACGGCGTGCTGGTCACGGGCGTCGGCGGCACGGGCGTCGTGACGATCGGCGCGCTGCTCGGCATGGCCGCGCATCTGGAGAACAAGGGCGTCACGGTGCTCGACGTCACGGGCCTCGCGCAAAAAGGCGGCGCCGTGATGAGCCACGTGCAGATCGCGGCGCAACCGGCCGACATCCACGCGACCCGCATCGCGATGGGCGAAGCGAGCCTCGTGATCGGCTGCGATGCGATCGTCACCGCCAGCGACGAATGCGTGTCGCGGATGCAGGCGGGCCGCACGCGGGTGGTGCTGAACAGTGCGCATACACCGACTGCCGAGCTCATCAAGAATCCGAACTGGCGCTTTCCGGGCAGCAGCACGGAAGCCGACGTGCGCGCCGGCGCGGGCGACGAGAACGTCGATACGGTCGACGCGAATCAATTCGCGGTCGCGCTGCTCGGCGACGCGATCTACACGAATCCGTTCGTGCTCGGTTACGCATGGCAGCGCGGCTGGGTGCCGTTGACGTATCAGTCGCTGATGCGCGCGATCGAGTTGAACGACGTGCAGATCGAGAAGAACCGCGCGGCGTTCGAATGGGGCCGCCGCGCCGCACACGATCCGGCCGCGGTGCGCAAGCTCGCGCAGGCGCCGGCACGCGCCGCCGCAGCGGATTCGGCGAGCAGCAAGATCATCGCGCTGCACACGCCGAAGGCGCTCGACACGCTGATCGACAAACGTGCCGACTACCTCGCCGCGTGGCAAAACCGCGCGTATGCGGAGCGTTACCGCGGGCTGGTGTCGCAAGTACGTGCAGCGGAATCGGCGCTCGATTCAATCGACGGCCAGTTGCCGTTGACCGAAGCGGTCGCGAAGAACTTGCACAAGCTGATGGCATACAAGGACGAGTACGAAGTCGCCCGGCTGTATAGCGACCCGGCGTTCATCGAAAAGCTGAAGGGAAGTTTCGAAGGGGACTGGAAGCTGCACATCCACCTCGCGCCGCCGACGTTCTCGAAAAAGGACGCTCAGGGCCATCTGGTGAAAAAGAAGTACGGCCCCTGGGTTTTCAGCGCCATGCATGTGCTCGCCAGATTCAAGTTCCTGCGGGGCACGGCGTTCGACGTCTTTGGCAAGACGGAGGAGCGTCGCACGGAACGCGCGTTGATCGTCGAGTATGAAGCGCTGGTGCGTGAACTGATCGGCGGGCTGAGCGCGCAAAACCGTGAACTGGCGCTAGAACTGGCAAATCTGCCGGACGGCATCCGTGGTTATGGGCACGTGAAGGAAAACAACCTGAAGGGCGTGCGGATCAAGTGGAACGAGTTGCTGACGCGCTGGCGTTCGCCAGAGGCGGGCAAGACGCAACACGCGGCGTAAAAAGCGCTGTGAAACGGCAAAGCGGCTGTCCTCACGGACAGCCGCTTTTTTTCCAGCTATAAGAAAACGCCACGGAATCACTTCCGTGGCGTTCTCTCGTTGGCTCGACGGCGCACGCGTTGAGGCAGCGCCGCGTCAACCTCAAGCCATCCGCATTACTTCGCGTTCGCGTGCTTGCGTGCGTTTGCCGACGCCACCGCCGTCATATTGATGATCCGGCGCACGGTCGCAGCCGGCGTCAGGATGTGCACCGGCTTTTCCGCACCCAGCAGGAACGGACCGACCGTCACGCCTTCGCCGCCGACCATCTTCAGCAGGTTGTACGCGATGTTCGCCGCTTCGACATTCGGCATGATCAGCAGGTTCGCTTCGCCGGACAGCGTCGTGCCCGGGAACGCAGCTTTGCGGACCAATTCCGACAATGCCGCGTCGCCGTGCATTTCACCGTCGATCTCGAGCGTCGGCGCACGTTGGGTAATCAGCTTGCGAGCCGCGGCCATCCGTTGCGACGACGACGACGGCGCGCTGCCGAAGTTCGAACTCGACAGCAACGCGACCTTCGGCGTGATACCGAACTTCTCGATCTCACGCGCAGCCAGCATCGTCATGTCGGACAGTTGTTCGGCGGTCGGTGTTTCGTTCACGTAGGTGTCGCAGATGAACAGATTGCGGCCCGGCAGCATCAGCAGGTTCATCGCGGCGAAGTTCTCCACGTTGTCCGCCTTGCCCAACACCTGCTCGATGAAGTCCAGATGCATGTGGTACTGGCCGATCATCCCGCAGATCATGCCGTCCGCGTCGCCGAGATGCACGAGGATCGCGCCGATCAGCGTATTGAACTTGCGCATCGCGGCCTTCGCGACGTCCGGCGTGACGCCCTGGCGCGCGCCGAGTTCGTGGTATGCCTGCCAGCTCTTCTGATAGCGCGGATCGTCTTCCGGATTGACGATCTCGACGTCCTCGCCGCACTTGAGCTTCGAGCCCATCTTCTTCAGACGCATCTCGATCACCGACGGACGGCCGACCAGAATCGGCTTGGCGATCTTTTCCAGCAGCACGAATTGCGCGGCGCGCAGCACGCGCTCGTCTTCACCTTCGGCGAACACAATGCGCGCCGGTTCCGACTTCGCGGCGGCGAACACCGGACGCATCACCATGCCGGTGCGATACACCGTGGTGCCGAGTTCTTCGCGGTACGCGTCCATGTCTTTGATCGGACGGGTCGCGACGCCCGAGTCCATCGCCGCCTGCGCGACGGCCGGCGCGATCTTGATGATCAGGCGTGGATCGAACGGCTTCGGAATCAGGTATTCCGGACCGAATTCCAGCGAGTGGCCTTCGTAGGCTTTCGCGACTTCATCGCCCTGATCGGTTTCTTCGGCCAGTTCGGCGATCGCGCGCACGCACGCGAGCTTCATTTCTTCGGTGATCGTGGTCGCGCCGACATCCAGCGCGCCGCGGAAGATGAACGGGAAGCAGAGCACGTTGTTAACCTGGTTCGGATAGTCCGAACGGCCGGTCGCGATGATGCAGTCCGGGCGAACCTTGCGCGCTTCTTCCGGGCGAATTTCCGGCTCCGGATTCGCCAGCGCGAGAATCAGCGGCTGGGTGCCCATTTCGGCGACCATTTCCGGCTTCAGCACGCCGGCGCTCGAGCAGCCGAGGAACACATCGGCGCCGCGAATCGCGTCAGCGAGCGTGCGCGCTTCGGTGTTCGCCGCGTAGCGTTCCTTCGACGGATCGAGGTTGCCGCGGCCTTCGTAGATCACGCCCTTGGAATCGGTGACGAGAATGTTCTGCTTCGACAGACCCAGGTTCACCAGCAGATCCAGACACGCGATGGCAGCCGCGCCCGCGCCCGAACACACCAGCTTCACTTCGTCGAGCTTCTTGCTGACCACTTTCAGGCCGTTCAGGATCGCCGCCGACGCGATGATCGCAGTGCCGTGCTGATCGTCGTGGAAGACGGGAATCTTCATGCGCTCGCGCAGCTTCTTCTCGATGTAGAAGCACTCGGGCGCCTTGATGTCTTCGAGATTGATGCCGCCCAGCGTGGGCTCGAGCATCGCGATGGCTTCGACCAGCTTGTCCGGATCGGATTCGGAAAGTTCGATGTCGAACACGTCGATGCCCGCGAACTTCTTGAACAAACAACCCTTGCCTTCCATCACCGGCTTCGCCGCGAGCGGGCCGATGTTGCCGAGGCCCAGCACGGCCGTGCCGTTCGTGATCACGCCGACCAGGTTGCCGCGCGACGTGTACTTCTGCGCGTCGAGCGGTTCGTCGTAGATCGCCATACAGGCTGCGGCGACACCCGGCGAATACGCGAGCGACAGATCGAGCTGATTCGATAGCGGCTTGGTGGGCGTCACCGAAATCTTGCCGGGCTTCGGATTCTGGTGGTATGCGAGAGCGCTTTGCTTAAGTTGTTCGTCCATTTTTTGGCCTGCGAGACGTAAGTAATTGGGCCCGGCACGCCGCACAGCTAGCGTCGCCTGCCTCGGTCGATTGATGCGCCGGCCGAGGCGGCTTTGCGCATACACCGAATGGGGCGCGGCGTTGAACCGCGACGACAAGCAGGACGATGCGAGGACAATGCGGAGTGCTTCGCGGGCCGATTAGTGTACACCCCACATGCGTCGATGCACTGAGTGGTTAACAGGACTCGCCATCAGCGAAACAGGAGCCCGAGGAGTCCGCGCTGTTGCATTGCGGCATCGTGCCGCAGTTGTGTCTGCCGTTGTATCGTTTGTCACACCCAAGTCACGCGCAAGCGAGGTGCCTCATTCGAGCTCAGCGCCGCGGCGTTCAGGAATCAGAAAAAGTGTCGCGAGGATGTCGAGCAGGTAGATCGACGCGAGCAACGCGAGCGCGGCGCCGAACGAATAGCGCGCGGCCAACGCGCCCACCGCCACTGGCCCGAAACCGCCGACCGCCCGGCCGACATTGAACAGCACGTTCTGCGCGGTGGCGCGCGCATCGGTGGGATAAAGTTCGGAGATCAGTGCCCCGTACCCGCCGATCATCCCGTTGACGAACACGCCCATTGCCGCGCCGCCGATCAGCAGCGCCGTCGGCGTGCTCAGATGTGCGTAGACGAATACCATCACCACCGCGCCGGCCTGGTAGAACAGAAAAGCCGGCTTGCGGCCGAAGCGGTCGGCGGCGATGCCGAACAGCCAGATGCCGCACGCCATGCCGAGAATCGTCGCCGCGGTCCACAGGCCGGATTTGGTCAGCGAATAGCCGAAGGTCTTCGACAGATAGCTCGGCAGCCAGATCATCAGGCCGTAATAGCCGAAGTTCTGCACCGAGCAGAGAATCGCCACGCCGATGCTCGCGCGCGTGGTGCGACCGTCAGCCACCAGCAATTTGAACGGCAGCTTGCGCATACCGCGCGCCACACGTTCGTTGAACAGCGCTGGCTCCTCGACCCGGCGCCGCACGAAAAACGACACGACCGCGGGCAGCAGTCCGAGCGCGAACATGCCGCGCCAGCCGATCACCGGCAACAACAGCGGCGTCAGCAACGCGGCGGCCAGCACGCCGAGCTGCCAGCCGAGCCCGACATACGACGACGCGCGCGCCCGCTGCGACGCCGGCCACGCCTCAGCCACCAGCGTCATGCCGATGCCGAATTCGCCGCCCAGTCCAATGCCGGCGATGGTCCGATAGATCAGCAGGTCCGTGTAGCCTTGCGCGAGCGCGCACAGCCCGGTGAAGACGGCGAAGATCAGGATCGTCCAGGTCAGCATCCGCACGCGCCCGAAATAGTCACTCAGCACGCCGAAAATCACGCCGCCCGCGACCGCGCCGATCAGCGTCCACGTGACCAGCGAGCCGGCTTGCGTCGAACTCAGATGCAGGTCGGCGGCGATGACCGGCAGCATGAAACCGAGAATCAGCAGATCGAAACCGTCCATCGCGTAACCGAGCACCGACGCGAGCAACGCGCGGCCCGCGTAGCCATTTTTGGCGGATGCACGGGTGTCGGTGGCGGGAGAAGCGGCAGTCATTGAAGGCATTCCGTAGTTGAGTTGGGCGGCCGCGCGTGGCGGCGCCCGAGAAATTCGCGTGAGTGTAAAGGCGCCCCTGGCTGCTAACAAGCCAGCCAGAAGTGCGTCACGATTCCTGCCCGAACTCCGCATCGGCGCGGCCCGCGAAACGGGCGCAGCGGGCCCGGTAGGCCCGCCATTCGCGATCGCCGCGCACGTCAGCCTCGTCTGAAGGGTCGGTTTCGGGTAAAATGTCGGCCTACGCGCGCAGCAAAAACCGGCCTGCACTCCACTGACCGGCAGCGTATTCCGCCCAACATGGCGCGGCATACCCCGTTTGCTGCGCCACCGGGCCCCGCGCCCGCTTCTCCCCGCTCACACCCAAGGATCCGCCCATGACAGGCTTCGATCGCCAGACGATCTCCGACACGACCGCCAAAATGCTGCTTGAAGTGCAAGCAGTGCACTTCAATGCGGAGAAACCGTACATTTTCACGTCCGGCTGGGCGAGCCCGGTTTATATCGACTGCCGCAAGCTGATCTCGTATCCGCGCGTGCGCCGCGGCCTGATGGAAATGGCCGAGACCACCATCCTGCGCGATGTCGGCTATGAGCAGATCGACGCCGTCGCCGGCGGCGAAACCGCCGGCATTCCGTTCGCGGCATGGCTGTCCGACCGCCTGATGGTGCCGATGCAATACGTGCGCAAGAAGCCGAAGGGTTTCGGCCGTAACGCGCAGATCGAAGGCCTGCTGACCGAAGGTCAGCGCGTGCTGCTGGTCGAGGACCTGACCACGGACAGCCGCAGCAAGATCAACTTCATCAACGCGCTGCGCACGGCCGGCGCGACGGTGAACCACTGCTTCGTGCTGTTCCACTACAACATCTTCAAGGAAAGCGTGTCGGTGCTGAAAGACATCGACGTCGATCTGCACGCGCTGGCCACGTGGTGGGACGTCTTGCGCGTCGCCAAGGAAAACAAGTACTTCGACACCAAGACGCTCGACGAAGTGGAAAAATTCCTGCACGCACCGGCTGAATGGTCGGCGGCGCATGGCGGCGCAACCTCGACGCCGCAGTAAGCGCAGCCGTTTTTAGCGAATTTGAATTGAAAAAGCCGCCTGTCTTCACGACAGGCGGCTTTTTTTCCGCCCGGGCATTTGCCCGGCATTTGCCCACTACGCGCGCGACGCGACGTCAAGCCACGTCGCCCGCATCATCCGGCGCACGCGACGACAGATTCAGCAAACCATTGCTCTGCGCGTACTGGAATAACTCGGAATCGCGATCGATGCCCAGCTTGCGCATGGCTGTGTTCTTCTGCGTGCTGATGGTCTTGATGCTGCGGTTCAGTTGCTCCGAGATTTCCTTGATCGTCATACCCGACACGAACAGACGCACGACCTCGAGTTCGCGCCTGGACAACATCACTTCGTCGCCCTTGCCGCCGGAATTCATGCGCAGAGCATCAAGCGCCGCCTTGACCGACGGACTCATGTACTCGAGCTTGCGACTCACGTGCTGCACGGCGAGCCCGATATGGCTCAGATCGTCCGACTTATTGACGACCGAGGTCACGCCAAGCTCGCGCAGCCGCTTGAGCAACGCAGCGTTCTCCAGCATGGTGAGTACGACTATGGGAAGGTCGGGGAAATTGCGGCGCAAATAGCCAATCAGTTGCAGGCCGTCGCCGTATTGGCCGCCGGGCATCGCCAGATCCGTGACGAGCACGTCGCAAGCGCCGGTTTGCAGCATCTTGACCAGTTCAGTGGACTGCCGCGCTCGTCCGACGATCTGCAGACCGGGAAATTTGAGCAGTGCGTGTTCCGCGCCGAACAGGATGACCGGATGGTCGTCGGCGACCCCGACCCTGAGTGGATCTTGCATCGCTCTCCTCTCGATTGATGAGCCACTCTCCACAACTTCTACCATGTCTTTCTATGCGGGATATTGAAACGAATGGGAAGCGCGGGCCGGGGTCGCGCGGACGATTCCTCTGACTATAGCCGATTTCCCATCCGCAAATCCTCGGGCATCGCAACAATGATGCATCGCATAGCTAATGTTAGACTTGGTCCAACCTTGGGGCTCAATTAAGGACAATAACCATCGCGAGGACAAACGCCTCGCGCCCTGACAGGAGAACCGGCACATGCGCTCGCGTTGCCTGGTCGTTTCGCTTGCTTTACTGTCGTGCCGTAAGCCGTTGTTCACCTGCGCAATGCTCACTCTTGCGCTATTTACAGCGCATAGTCCGCGCGCGTTGGCAGAAGGCACGTTCACGCTGACCAGCGCCAGTTTCCATCCGGGCGGCACCGTGGATAACGCGCAGGTTTTCAATCAGGACGACTGCAAAGGCGGCAATCGCTCGCCGCAATTGACGTGGCGCGACGCGCCGGCCGGCACGCGCAGCTTCGCCATCACCATGTTCGATCAGGATGCGCCCGGACGCGGCTGGTGGCATTGGGCGGTCGCCGGCATTCCGGCGAAGGTCGACAGCTTGCCGGACAACGCGAGCGCCTCCGGCTTCCTCACGAAACTCGGCGCGGTGCAGGCGCGCAACGACTTCGATACCGACGGCTACGGCGGCCCTTGTCCGCCGCCGGGCAAACCACATCGCTACATCATCACCGTGTATGCGCTCGGCACCGCCGACCTGCGCCTCGCGCAAGGACGTCCGGCGCTGATGTTCGATCACGAGATCGGCACCGCTACGCTCGGCAGTGCAAAGATGGTGGTTAATTACGGGCGGTAGCTTCGGCTGTCGAGCCGACTGAAGCACACACATCGGCGTGGCGTGCGGCTTGCACGGCCTTGCGGTTCGCGCGGAATTTCTGTCATCCGCGCACGCTAATGTGCGGCGCAGCGCTGTGCGCAATGCGAGTCGGTGCGGCGCCGCTGCCCATGCGCACCATTGCCGAGCCTAATCCATTCTGATTCACGTCCGCAGAGGGTGTCATGTCGAAGATCGTCATCGTTTATCACAGCGGCTACGGCCACACGAAGAAAGTCGCCGAAGCCGTGGTCGCCGGCATCCTCGAAGCCGGCGCCGAGGCGCGGCTCATGCCGGTCAGCGACATCGACGACGCGAGCTGGGCCGAGCTGGCCGCGGCCGACGCGATCGTCTTCGGTGCCCCGACTTACATGGGCGGCCCATCGGCCGACTTCAAGAAATTCGCCGACGCGAGTTCGAAGCCGTGGTTCGGCCAGGTGTGGAAAGACAAGATCGCGGCCGGCTTCACCAACTCGGCGACCATGAACGGCGACAAGTTCTCGACCATCCAGTACTTCGTCACGCTGGCCATGCAGCACAGCATGATCTGGGCGGGCACCGGCATGATGCCGTCGAATACCAAGGCAGCGACCCGCAACGATCTGAACTACGTGGGCGGCTTCACGGGGCTGCTTACGCAGTCGCCGGCCGACGCGTCGCCGGAAGAAGCGCCGCCTGAGGGCGATCTGGAAACGGCGCGGATGTTCGGCGCGCGCGTCGCGGGCGTCACGGCGCGGTGGATTGCGGGTCGGGGGTAGCGCGCGAGTTTGTGGCTGCGCTCTGTCGCGAACCAGCCTGCATTAGCTTGCATCTCCCGTGCATCAGGTCACGCCGGTGTCACTTTCAGCGCGCATCGTCGTTTTTTCATCCCGTTTTGCACGCCGCCGGCCATGACGTCTTAAAATAGCGTTCCGGCGCGGCGTCGCGCCCCCGTCTTTTGCAAGCGAGTGAGATCCAGATGAGCACGAAAGTTTTTGTCGACGGACAGGAAGGCACGACCGGCCTGAAGATTTTTGAATACCTGTCGCAACGCGCCGACGTGGAGATCCTGCGCATCGAGGAAGCGAAGCGCAAAGACCTCGAAGAGCGCCGCCGTCTCATCAATGCGTCGGACGTCACGTTCCTGTGCCTGCCGGATGTCGCTTCGCGCGAATCCGCTTCGCTGGTCGACAACGATCGCACCGTGCTGATCGACGCGAGCACCGCGTTCCGCACTTCCGCCGACTGGGCCTACGGTCTGCCCGAACTGGCGCGCTCGCAGCGTGAACGTCTGCGTACGGCCAAACGCATCGCCGTGCCGGGCTGCCACGCGTCGGCGTTCGTGCTCGCCATGCGTCCGCTCGTCGAAGCCGGCGTGGTGGCGCCTGACTTCGCCGCGCACGCTTATTCGATCACCGGCTACAGCGGCGGCGGCAAGAAGATGATTGCCGACTACGAAGCCGGCGGCAACGACAAGCTCAAGAGCCCACGTCCTTATGCGCTCGGCCTTACGCACAAGCATCTGCCCGAAATGGCCGCGCACACGGGTCTGACCTCGGCGCCGGTTTTCACGCCGATCGTCGGCGACTTCTACAAGGGGCTCGCGGTCACCACATTCTTCTCGCCGAAACAGCTGGCGAAGAAGGCGACGCCGCAAGACGTGCAGGCGCTGTTCGCCGAGTACTACGCGGGCGAAGCGTTCGTGCGCGTCGCGCCGTTCGATGCCGAAGCCAATCTGGACAGCGGCTTCTTCGACGTGCAGGCGAACAACGACACCAACCGCGTCGACCTGTTCGTGTTCGGCAACGAAGAGCGCTTCGTGACCGTCGCGCGTCTGGACAACCTGGGCAAGGGCGCGTCGGGCGCGGCGATCCAATGCATGAACCTCGCCATCGGCGCGGAAGAAGAAAGCGGCTTGAAGCGCTAAGCCGATTTAGAAAGCGACGGCAATTCGCCGTCGATCCACGGGAGAGCCGGTCTTCATAGACCGGCTTTTTTTGTTTTTAAATTCCGCCATTTAAGTTCTCCCGCCAATTAAATCAGTATTAGCCCGTGTCTATTAAAAAATCAGAATCGTGGCGCCAGTCGATTTCCGGTAATTAATTCCAGAAATCGAAATATTCAGGAAGAAAATCTGTCTGGCGATCCTGACCGCGGTCCTGTCAGCCAGTGCGTACGTACAGCTGACAACGTCGCCGTGCTCGGCTGGTTTCACGTGATGCCGGAATTCCGGGATCGGGATAGGGGCAGGCCTCGCGGCCCGACCCCTCCCACACCACCGTGCGTACGGGTCCGTACACGGCGGTTCGGATCGGTTGATCGGCTAGGGACGCAGTGATGGAAGACCGAGGGA
>NZ_VTUZ01000008.1 GCF_008369935.1 Paraburkholderia panacisoli
GCTGGTCGTCCTCTCAGACCAGCTACAGATCGTCGCCTTGGTAGGCCTTTACCCCACCAACTAGCTAATCTGCCATCGGCCGCCCCTTGAGCGCGAGGTCTTGCGATCCCCCGCTTTCCTCCATAGAGCGTATGCGGTATTAATCCGGCTTTCGCCGGGCTATCCCCCACTCCAGGACACGTTCCGATGTATTACTCACCCGTTCGCCACTCGCCACCAGACCGAAGTCCGTGCTGCCGTTCGACTTGCATGTGTAAGGCATGCCGCCAGCGTTCAATCTGAGCCAGGATCAAACTCTTCAGTTCAAACCTGTTACTGTTTTCGGTCTCTTTCGAGACCGGTCGCTCACTCAACGTACTGACGAAGTGTTCAACCATCTTTCAACGGCCAAACCTTCCTTTCATTACTGTGTGAGACTTGATACTTTTGCTTTATGGCAGATTCCTAAGAACCCGCCTCGCATCTCGCATCAAGCGCCCACACTTATCGGCTGTTAGTTTTTAAAGATCACTCGCTCAGAAGCTCTGCTTTCTTCGCGTCCGTCATCAAACGGGAGGCGAATTATGCGATGCAGCCCGCACCCCGTCAACCCCCTTCGCGCAATTATTTTCAGAAAGTTGAGAAGATTAAAAATTGAGCACTGTAGCGACGATCCCGAACTAGTTAGGCATCCGATATAACTGTACGTTTCGTGAGACGTCGTATTTTTCGGATCGCCACCTTTGACGATTGGCTATCGATTTCTGGAAGACTGGGGATATACACGCTCGCGCCAAGAGCTCGACACTCTCAAACCTGGCGCATTCATTCGAGCCCGATGTGACGCGTTTTGATTCCTGAGGAACACCGTCAGATGTTTCCCAGGATGCGACAAGAGCGCGTGCTTACACTGTTAGCCAAATGATTCACTACTAGAGCCAAGACTTCCGGAAGGTTGCCACGATCGTTTCACTTGCCATGGGTTCTGGCGGAAGTTCCTATCCCGACTTCATCGACGTGCTCTACGCGCGGCGTGTCAGGCTAATGGCCGAGAAAGGCCTGGTAGAGTCGATCGGGAATTTGAATCGAATGCGCTATAGCGAGGTTCGCTTGCCGCAACCAATAGTGGGCAACGCGCCGCTACTTCGGGCGAAGAGCCGCAAATGAGTCCAGTAAAGGACAAGCAAAATATCGGGGCCGTCTCTCGCTATCCTGACTGCACCCGCTCCCCGACAGCCTCTAGCGGGCGTTCCAATTCAGAACTCGCACCCATTCCGACTTCGCGCTCCGTCAAGGTTATCCCCAATTTTTGGGCACAAGCTTGTGGACAACCGTTCCACAACACGTCCAAGTCCTTGATACAAATACGATGTCGGGCTTTGCACGCGCCGCACGACCGCCTGCGCGGTTGCGCGGCCAAGCCAGCTCCAGACAAACCTCACGCGGACTTCACCACCCCGCGCCCATTCGAATGCACGAAAGCACTCCGCTCGACCAGCGCGCCGAACAGCAGCCCGATCGTCGTCCACATGATCGCCTGCATGCCGATCGCCGCGACGCGGAATTTCCAAAGCAGCACCGCCGGGAAAGCCGCCGGCACTTCGTTGACGGCCGGCATCGACAACTGCACTGCCGCGATAATCGCGACGAACACCATCCCCGCCACGATCGAGCCGTTCCATGCACCGAGCTTCATCACCGCCCGGCGCCGCACCTTCAGCGAAAACACCATCGCGGCCAGCGAAATCGCGATCATCAGAAAGAACAGCCCGGTGCGCGTGCCGATCGTTTCAGGATCGCCGACCGAAGGCGGATTCGCCGGATACTTGATGTTCGGCACGATCACCAGCGCGATGAATGCCCCGAGCGCGAGCCAGGCGGACAGCGTGCGCACACTCAGCGCTCCCACCCGTCCATACGCGTAAGCGAACACCAGCGAGAACAAACCGCCGAATGCCGCGCCATAAGTCACCACGCCAGTCAGCAATCCCAGGCCCGCTTGCGTCTCGCGGCTTACCAGTTCGGGCTCGGGCGCCTCGCCTTTAGCGGAGTCGGCCTTCTCTTCCAATGAGATCGCCTGATCGACCTGCGGCTCGCCCACCAATCTGGCGAAGCCGAACGTGAGCAATCCCGCGGCGATGCCTGCAAGCATCCCGCGTACCAACAATTTACCAACCATGTTGGACTCCGTTAGTGGCAGGGAAAGCCGAGCAGATGGCGGCCGTCGTGCACGAACTCATGCACGTACATGCCGGGCACCAGCGACGTGGCGCCCTGTTCCGCCCCAACGAAGTAAAGCGCGAGCAACAGCAGCAACCCGCCGAACACGACCCAGGGCAGCAATTCGCGCAGCGGAATCGGCGCGGGTTGAGCAACGGGCTGGGAAGCGTGATCGAAGACAGCGTCAGTCATGATGGACATCTCCTGGGGTAGCGCGCCCCGAAAGCAGATTGCAGAGGAATGGTGCGAAGCTCAGGTCTGGCTTTCGGCTCTAGGTGCCGATTACAGTGGCGCGACCGCGCCGGGCTCTCACCGGCTTCCGTGCTTCGCAGTCCCGCTATTCTACGCGCTAAACTTCGGCCTTCGTGAATGCGAAGGCACGCAAAGCCGGCGTATCCACGCGATAGGCACCGACGTGGCATCAATGGAAACAAACAGAATGGACGCGCGACTCTTACTGGTCAGCCACGCATCGACAGCCGCGCAACGCGCCGGCCGCTTTCCCGCCGACGATCCGCTCGACGCCCGCGGCCACGCGGAAGCTGAGGCCGCACGCACGCGCGTCGCGCTTCCCGACGACGCGGCGGTCTTCGTCAGCCCGGCCGCTTGCGCGCGCGAAACTGCCTTGGCACTCGGCCTCGCCGCGACGATCGACGATACTCTGGCGGATCTGAACTACGGTAGCTGGCAAGGCCGGCGCCTCGCCGATCTCGTCGCTGAGGCGCCAGAGGCGCTAGCCGCATGGACGCGCGATCCTGACGCGGCGCCGCACGGCGGCGAGTCGTTCAGTCAATTAGTGAAGCGCATGGGGACATGGCTCGACGCGCGGCACGCTGCGATCATGGGCACGGCGAGCAGCCTTTCGAACACGAACCGCGCACCGCACGTCGTCGCCATCACACACGCGACGCTGCTGCGGGCAGCGGTCGTGCATGCGCTCGGGGCATCGCCTGCGGTGTTTCCCCGTATCGAGATCGGCCCGTTGTCGGTGATCGAATTGCGTCATTCACAACGCGGCTGGACATGGTGGCCGGCATCACCTGCATCGATCTGAATGATGCGCACCCGTGGCCGCCTCCCGCCTCACTGGCCCGACACCACCAACCGCAACCTGTTCGACCCTGCGGGCGTCAGCGTGATACCGGTGCGCCGGCCCTTCCCGCCTAGATAAAAATGCTGCCGGCCCGGCGCGTTCTGATCGTGCGTCGCGTCCGGCAAACACGACGCGATGTCTGCCGCCACCGCTTGCAGCGCGTCCTCAGTCGAGCCGACATCGTGATGCGGCGTCCACATGCATTGAAAGCTGCGATGGCTCGCGGAACATTGCGCGTCGTCGCCATACGGTTGCGCGACGCCTTTGCCGTCGTCCGGGTTCAACGAGGCGAGGCCGTCCGGCGCTGCCGCCACGATCCGTTTGAGCGACGCGCACGGGCTGGCTGCATCGTCGGCATAGGCGGCGCTGCACGGCAGCAGCGCACCGAGCGTTGCAACGGCAAGTGCGGTGGCGAGTAGTCGGGTCTTGTTCATTTCGGGCGTGGTCCTTCGCAGAAGCCAACGGGTGGCATTGGCACCAACCGGCGCAACCAGCGTGGCTTTGCCGTGACAGCACGCTCCATGCCAAGGCATTGCCACGTCGCTCGCCGACACCCGCCCCGTGCCTCTGCCCAAAGCACTGCATCAACTCCTCAGCGCTCCCACGCGCGTCATCCCCGCGTGAACCCGCACCCCTGAACAACCCAGTGGCACACAAATTGCACTTGCGCCGTACCGGCTGAGCGATCGGCCGCCACTCAATTCGATGCGCAACGCTACACCATGCCAAACACACCTGCCGCAGACGCGCCGAAGCGCCTGTCTTCCGGAATCGAAGGAATCGACGACATCCTGGGCGGCGGCCTCACGCCTCGTCGCATGTACCTCGTGGAAGGCGCACCGGGTACAGGTAAAACCACCCTGGCCTTGCAATTCCTACTCAAGGGCGTTGAGGAAGGACAGGTCGGCCTGTACATCACGCTGTCCGAAACCCGCGACGAATTGCTCGCGGTCGGCGAGAGCCATGGCTGGGACGTGAGCCGCTTCGCGATCCTCGAGCTGCTCTCCGACGAAGGCCTCGACCCGCAATACGAGCAGTCGGTGCTGCATCCCGCCGAAGTCGAACTGGGTGAGACCGTGCGCGACGTAATCAAACGGGTCGACGAGCTCAAACCCGCGCGCATCGTGCTCGACAGTCTCTCCGAGTTGCGCCTGCTGTCGCAGAACCCGTTGCGCTACCGGCGGCAGATTCTCGCGCTCAAACGCTTTTTCGCGACCCGCGAATGCACGGTGTTGCTGCTCGACGACAACTCGTCCGAGCCCGGCGACGTGCAGCTGCACAGCATCGCGCACGGCGTGATCAGCCTCTCCAACCTCACGCACGACTACGGCGGCAACCGCCGCCGCGCGCGCGTCACGAAGATGCGCGGCATCAAGTTCCGCGAGGGCTATCACGACTTCACCCTCGACACGGGCGGCATCCATGTGTATCCCCGCCTCGTCGCGGCCGAGCATCACACGCAATTCGACGCGCAAGTGGTCAGCACCGGCACGCCGGGTCTGGACGCACTGCTCGGCGGCGGCCTGATCCCCGGCACCAATGCACTGATGATCGGACCATCGGGCGTCGGCAAGACCACCACCGTGGTCTCGTGTCTGCTCGCGGCGCTCTCGCGCGGCGAGCGCTGCGTGTACTACGTGTTCGATGAAACCCTCACCACGCTGATGATCCGCTGCGCCACGCTCGGCATCCATCTCGCGCCGCACGTCGAGAGCGGTCTGCTGACGCTGCGCCAGATCGACCCGGCGGAAATCTCGCCGGGCGAATTCGCGAGCGACGTGCGCAACTCGGTCGAGACGAAGGGCGTGCGCTATGTCGCGATCGACAGTCTGAACGCCTATCTCCAGGCGATGCCCGGCGAGCGCTACCTGCTGCTGCAAATGCACGAGCTGCTCGGCTATCTGAACCAGCAAGGCATCATCACGATGCTGGTGCTGGGCCAGCACGGCATCATCGGCGAGGTGCAGAACGATATCGACATCAGTTATCTGAGCGACGTCGTCGTGCTGTTCCGCTACTTCGAGCATCACGGCGAAGTGCTGACCGCGGTGACCGCCGTGAAGAGCCGCGCGAATGCCCACGAGCGCTCGATCCGCCAGTTCCGGCTCGGCAGCGGCGGCGTCGAAGTGGGTGAAGCGCTGCGCGACTTCGAGGGTGTGCTGTCCGGCCTGCCGTCCTATCGCGGCAGCACTGCCCTGCTCGGCGCGACCGACCGCATCATCGCCACGCCCGGGCAGTAAGGTCATGGAGCAACGCGTCCTGATTCTCGCGCCGTTCGGCCGCGACGCCGATGTGATCGCCGAAGTCCTGCATAAGGACGAGCGCGCGTGCGTGGCGTTTCGCGACGCCGATGCGCTTTCCGCCGCGCTCGACGCCGGCGCGGGCGCCGCGCTGATCGCCGAGGAGGCGCTCGCGGGCGAGCATGCGTCGCGTCTGTTCGCGTGGCTCGAAAAGCAGCCCGCATGGTCCGATTTTCCGTTCATTCTGCTCGCCGCGTCGCGCGTCGGGCAGCGCTCGGCGCGTAGCCTCGAAGTGCTCGAACGGCTCGGCAACGTGGTCGTGCTCGAACGTCCGCTGAACTCGGAAACGCTGCGCCGCGCGGTGGCGTCGTCGCTGCGGGCGCGCGCGCGGCAATACGAATCGCGCCGCCATCTGGCGGACCGGATCGAGGCGCAGGCCGCCCTCGTGCAATTGAACGACTCGCTGGAAAGCCGCATCGCCGCACGCACGCAGGAGCTCGCGTCCGCGAACAACCGCCTGATGATGGAGATTCACGAGCGCGCCAAGGTGCAGGCGGTGCTGGTGCAATCGCAGAAGATGGAAGCGCTCGGTCAGCTCACCGGCGGCATCGCGCACGACTTCAACAACCTGCTGAACGTGATCATGGTCAACGCCGAGCTGATCGGGCGGGTCAGCGGCGACGAACGCATTTGCGGCATGGCCGCCACCGTCAAACGCGCAACCGAACGCGGCGCGAAACTGACCGGCCAGTTGCTGACCTTCTCGCGCAACAGCAACCTCGATCTGAAAGCGATAGACGTGGTCGCGTTGCTGCAAGGCATGCGCGACATCATTACGGTGTCGCTCGGCTCGAGCATCCGCTACACCAACGAGTTCGACCGCACCGAGATGTGGACCCGAGCGGACGCCAACCAGCTCGAACTGGCCATCCTCAATCTCGCGATCAACGCCCGCGACGCGATGCCGGCCGGCGGACAGCTCGGTATTCGGGTGAAGGAGCGCGCGGCGCCCGATCAGTTGCTCAAGGACGGGCGTTACGTGGTGGTCGAAGTCGCCGATACCGGTTCGGGCGTGCCGCCCGAAGTCGTGTCGCGCGTGTTCGACCCGTTCTTCACCACCAAGCCGATCGGCAAGGGCACCGGCCTCGGGCTGAGCCAGGTCTACGGCATCGCGACCCAGGCGGGGGGCACCGCGCGGCTTTTCAGCGAAGAAGGCGCGGGCACCACCGTGGAGATCTGGCTGCCGTTGCGCGAAAGCGCGGTCCCGCAGACCGAAACCGCGTCCGATGCGGAAGCGAACGCGGTCGGCGAAAAACGCGTGCTGGTGGTGGAGGACGATGGCGAGGTGCGGGCGATGCTGGTCGAGTCGCTGCGCATGCTCGGCTACACCGTGACCGAAGCGGCCGACGGACAAGCCGGCCTGAACCGCTTGCAGGACGACAAGCCGGACCTGCTGATGGTCGACTTCGCGATGCCGGGCATGAACGGGATCGACGTGATTGCCGAGGCGCGCAAGCTGCGCGAGGATTTGCCGGTGATTCTCGCGACCGGTTACGCGGACGTGGACATCTCCGGATTGGCGGTGAAGCGCTGCACGATCCTGCGCAAACCCTTTCAGTTCGACGATCTGGCGCGCACTGTGCGGCTAGGGCTGGCGGCTTGACGCGCCCAGCCTTTCAGGCTCGCATCGCTTAACCCATCATCACCGGCCAGCCGAACGGCGAGGCCAATGACCAGCCGCGCGCCGCCGCCACCCAAGCCCGCCGGCCGTAGAACCGTTGTCACATTCCTCCCGCAGACTGTCCCGGCCCGGCAACAATTTCCAATTCAATAGTTTGCTAACGAATATTTTGGAAATACAATACCGGCCATGCCAAATCTCGATGCCCTGCGCCGCACCGTCAGCAGCACCCTGGTTGTCGCTGCCAGAAAGTGGCGGCGCACGAGCCATGGCGTGCTGGCGGCCTTCAACGTCTCCGAGGCGTGCGCCACGCCGCTGCTGACTGCCAGCCGGCTCGGCTCGGCGGTGCGCCAGGTCACGCTGGCCGATCACGTCGGCATCGAGGGGCCGTCGCTCGTGCGGCTGCTCGATCAACTGTGCGCCGCGGGCCTGATGCGCCGCGAAGAAGATCCCGAAGACCGCCGCGCGAAAACCGTGGCGCTCACCGACGAAGGCCGCGCCGTCACCGCGAAAATGGAAGAAGAACTGGTCACGCTGCGGGCCCAGGCGCTCAAAGGCGTATCGCGCAGCGATCTCGAAGCGGCCTTGCGCGTGCTGAACGCCTTCACGGCGGACGCCGCCGGGCGCGCCGAGCAAAGCGGCGCCGAACCCGCCGAGGCCGCGCCGGCCACTGGCAAGACCCGTAAAGCCGCCAAGGCGCCCAGCTCCAACAAGGGCGAAGCAAAAGCAGCGGCGCCGCATCACACCGGCGATCCGGCATAACGCTTTATGGTCTATCCCACCCTGCGCGACTGGCTGTTCTCGGTCAAGACCTTTGCCGCCGCGATGCTCGCCCTGTACATCGGTCTCGCGTTCGAACTGCCGCGGCCGTACTGGGCGATGGCCACCGTCTACATCGTGTCGAATCCGTTCGTCGGCGCGACCCGCTCGAAGGCGCTGTACCGGGCGCTGGGCACCGCGCTCGGCGCGGCAGGCGCGGTGCTGCTGGTGCCGCCATTCGTCGAGTCGCCGTATCTGTTCAGCGTGATCGTCGCGTTATGGACAGGCATACTGCTGTACCTCGCCGTGTCCGACCGCACCGCGCGCAGCTACGTGTTCATGCTGGCCGGCTATACGATGCCGATCATCGCGCTGCCCTCGGTGACCAATCCGGCCGGCGTGTTCGATCTGGCGGTCAGCCGCACCGAGGAAATCACGCTCGGCATCGTCTGTGCGAGCATCGTCGGCGGGGCGCTGTTTCCGAGCCGGCTCGCGCCCACCATCATCGAGCGCACCGACGCGTGGTTTCGCGACGCCGCGTTCTATGCGACGGAAACGCTGTCCGGACGGATTGCCGGCTCGGCGATCTCGAGCGCGCGGCAGCGGCTCGCGGCCACCATCAACGGTCTGGAATTGCTGCTGAGCCAGCTCGCCTACGATCACACGCGGCCGGACCTGGTGGCGCGCGCGCATGAACTGCGCGGACGCATGCAACTGCTGCTGCCGATCATCTCGGCGCTCGCCGATCCGCTGATCGCGCTCTATAACAGCGGCCGTCAGAGCTGGCCCGAGGGTCTCGAAGCGCTGCTCGCCGATGTCATCAAGTGGTTCGAGGAGCCGCTGCCCGCCGTGAGCGAGGGCTATCACCCCGACCCGACCGCCAACGCGCTGCGCGAGCGCATCGCGGCTATGCGCCCGCCGGCCGCCGCGCTCGCCAACTGGGACGGCGCGCTGCTGTCGAACGTGCTGTGGCGGATGAAGCAGGTCATCGACGTTTGGCAGGACTGCCGCTCGCTGCGCATCATCATCACGCGCGAAGAAGGCGCGTGGCGGCCGCGCTTTCGCCACTGGCGCCTGGGCGGCACCGAGCGCTTCTACGATCGCGGCATCATGCTGTTCTCCACCACCTCGGCGGCCGCGGCGGTCGTTCTCGCGTGCAGCCTGTGGATCAGTTCGGGCTGGAACGACGGCGCCAGCGCGGTGACGCTGGCGGCAGTGGCCTGCTGCTTCTTCGCCGCGCTCGACGAACCCGCGCCGATGGTGTTCCGCTTCTTCCTGGCGACCGGCGTCAGCGTGGTGGCGGCGGGCATCTATCTGTTCGCGGTGCTGCCGCACGTGCACGACTTCCCGATGCTGGTCATCCTGTTCGCGGTGCCGTTCATCTTCGTCGGCACGCTGATCCCGCGTCCGCAGTTCAACATGGCGACGGTGCTGGTCGCGGTGAACACGGCCACCTTCATCAGCATCCAGGACGCGTACGACGCCAACTTCCTCACGTTCCTGAACAGCAATCTCGCGGGCCTCTCCGGTCTGCTCTACGCGTATCTGTGGACCCGCGTGACACGCCCGTTCGGCGCCGAACTCGCGGCGTCGCGCCTGCTGCGTTCGAGCTGGGCCGATGTCGCGCTCACCGCCACGACCGCACGGCCGATCGAGGACCAGCGCAACCTCGCCGCGCGCATGCTCGACCGCCTGATGCAGCTGATCCCGCGCCTGGCCGCCACCGACGATCACCGTCATCCGTCGATCGAAAGCTTCCGTGATCTGCGCATCGCGTTCAATGCGCTCGACCTGCGCCGCCTGACCCACAAGCTCGCCGGCGAAGCGCCGGCCGCGATCAACCATGTTCTCGACGGAGTACGCACTTACTACGAGGAGTGCGTCGACCACCGCAAGCGCGGGCCGGTGCCGGAGAGCCTGATGACGTCGATCGACGCCGCCGTCGCGCGCGTGATCGCGCTCGGGCTCGCCAACGCCAGCGCGCCCAGCCCCACTTCGCAAACCTCGGCGCGCCAGTTGCGCGACGCGCTGCACGCGCTGGTCGGCTTGCGTCTTTCGCTGTTTCCGGCGACGCTGATGACACCGACGCCGCCCGAACCGGAGGCCGCCGCCTGATGCGCCCGTCCCGCACCCCGTCCTCCCTCTTTCTGACTTCCCGCGATGATCGGTGAAATAGACATCTTCGGCGTGTTCGTGCCGGCCGTGCTCGTGCTGATGCTGGTCGCGTATCTGATCAACCTGGTCATCCGCACGGTTCTCGCACGCGTGGGCTTCTACCGCCTCGTCTGGCATCGCTCCATCTTCGATCTCGGCATCTACGTGCTAGTGCTGGGCCTTGTCGTTGTCGTTTCGCACAAGCTAATAACGTGAAAAAAACCTGGTTCTCCGTCGGTCAAATCCTGCTGACCCTGATCGTCGTCGTGATTGCAGCGTTCGTGCTGTGGAAGCTGGTCGCCTATTACATGTTCGCGCCGTGGACCCGCGACGGACATGTGCGCGCCGACGTGATCCAGGTCGCGCCGGATATCTCGGGGCTGGTGTCGTCGGTCGAGGTGGTGGACAACCAGCAGGTCAAGCAAGGCCAGGTCCTGTTCGTGATCGATCAGGCCCGCTACACGCTCGCGCTGCGCCAGGCGCAGGCGACCGCGCTGCAACGCCGCGCGACGCTCGATCAGGCGCGCCGCGAAGATGCGCGCAACCGCAAGCTCGGCAACCTGGTCGCCGCCGAAGTCGCGGAAGAAAGCCGCTCGCGCGTCGAGGCGGGCGAAGCCGCGCTGGCCGATGCGAACGTGGCGATCGACACCGCGAGGCTGAACCTGCAACGCGCGACGATCATGAGCCCGGTCGATGGTTATCTGAACGATCGCGCGCCGCGCGCCGGCGAATTCGTCACGGCGGGGCGGCCGGTGCTCGCGGTGGTCGACATGCACTCGTTCCGCGTCGACGGCTATTTCGAGGAAACCAAGCTGGGCGGGATCGACATCGGCCAGCCAGTCGACATCACGGTGATGGGCGAGGCGACTCCGCTGCGCGGCCACGTGCAAAGCATCGTCGCCGGCATTGAGGACCGCGACCGCACACAAGGCTCGAACCTGCTGCCAAACGTCAATCCGGCGTTCAGCTGGGTGCGGCTCGCGCAGCGCATTCCGGTGCGCGTCGCGCTCGACGAAGTGCCCGCCGACTTCCGCATGATCGCCGGGCGCACCGCGACGGTGTCGGTGCGTGATCTGTCGCCGGTGAGAAGGCGTCAGGCGGCGGGGGCATCGGGCGCTGTTGCTGCGTCGGCGGCTTCGGCCTCTCCGTCCGCTTCGGCTCCGGCTTCCGCTGCGGCGGTGTCGGCGGCTCAGAATGCGTCGGCTGCACAGCCGGCGTCGGTCGCGGTTTCGTCGGGCGCCTCGCAATGAAGCTGTCGCGGACCCTGCCCTTCCTGCCGCTGTTGCCTTTGTTGCCGCTTGCCCTCGCGCTCGACGGCTGCATGAATGTCGGCCCCAACTACTCGCTGCCGCAGCAGGCGCTCGTCAACGCACCGCTCGCCAACGCGCCGATCGAAGGCGCCGACCCCGCGTTGACCTCGACCGGCAACGTGCCCGCCGTGTGGTGGAAGCTGTACGACGATCCGGTGCTCAACGGTCTCGTCGACGAGGCGCTGCAATCGAACTCCGACTTGCGCGTCGCCGCGGCGAATCTCGCGCGCTCGCGTGAAGCGCTGGGCGTCGCCCAGGCGCAGGGCGGCTTCTCCGGCAAAGCCTCGGCGACGGTCGAGCGCGCCCAGGAATCGGCCGAGCAGTTTCTGCTCACGGAGAAAATACCGGTCGTCAATGAAGGCGACATCGGCATCAGCATCGCGTATGAACTCGATCTGTTCGGCAAGCTGCGGCGCGGCGTCGAAGCGGCGCAAGCGGACACCGAGTCGGTCGAGGCCGCCGGCGATCTCGCGCGGATCACCGTGGTGGCGGACGTGGTGCGCTCCTATGTCGAGCAATGTTCGGCCGCCGAAGAACTCAGGATCGCGCAGCAATCGCTGGCGTTGCAAAAGCAGCGGGTGGACGTGTCACGCCGTCTACGCGACGCGGGCCGCGGCAATCAGACCGACGTGACGCGCGGGCAGACCCAGGTGGATACGTTGTCGGCGGATATTCCGCGCTACACGGGGCGCCGCAAGATCGCGCAGTACCGGCTCGCGGCGCTGCTCGCGCGCGCGCCGTCCGACCTGCCGCCGGCTGTGCTGGCCTGCGACCGGCTGCCGCAAATCCGCCAGCCGATTCCGGTCGGCGACGGCGCCGCGCTGCTCAAGCGCCGCCCGGACGTGCGCGAGGCCGAGCGTCAGTTGGCGGCTTCGACCGCGCGCATCGGCGTCGCTACCGGCGCGCTGTATCCGACGGTGAGCATCGGGGCATCGGCGGGCCTGACCGGGGTCCTCGAAGACCTCGGCACGGCGCCCACGCAGCGTTGGGGCTTCGGTCCGCTGATCAGCTGGACCTTCCCGACCAACGGCGCGCGTGGCCGCGTGCGCGAAGCGCAGGCGTCGAGCCAGGTGGCGCTCGCCAAGTTCGACGGCGTGGTGCTGACCGCGCTGCGCGAGACCGAAACCAATCTCGCGACTTATGCATCGGATTACGCGCGCGCGGACTCGTTGCGCGCCGCGTTGAAGTCGGCGACCGAGTCGGCGGATGAAACGCATCGGCTGTATCGAGGCGGGCGCGAGTCGTTCATCTCCGATCTGGATGCAACGCGCACGCTGACGTCGACGAAGTCCCAGGTGGCGGCAGCGGAAGGCCAGGTGGCGATCGATCAGGTCAACCTGTTCCTCGCGCTAGGCGGCGGTTGGGAAACCGATGCGCAGAGCGCGCCTGGCACGGGTGGGGCTGCCGCGCCGCATGCCGGGGCACCCGCAAAGATCGCACCGAGCGCGGCGAAGGCCGTGCCGACCGCGGCAACGGCGACCGCCGCAAAAACCCCCTGATGCTTACGATTTATTTTTGACAAGCTTTCTTTTACCTTTCATTTCCGGTTAAATAGGCGACACCAACCACACGTTACGGGGTCACGTATGTCGCCATTCATGCAAGGCGTAGTCACATTGGGCGGATGCATCGGCATTTTCACGGTGGTGGTCACCGTCGTGGAGATGCTGGCGAACTAAGGCCCTGCGGCGTTTGACAGCACGGGCCTGGCTTTGCCGAACAAGCGCCGCTACGGCTTCAAGGCCCCCGGGCGCTTCGCCGCCTGATGAATCGCCGCCCGCACGCGCGGATACGTACCGCAACGACACACAATGTTCGACATCGCCGCGTCGATATCGGCGTCAGTCGGATCGGGCTTGTGTTTGAGCAGCGCGCAGGCCGCCATCAGTTGCGCGCTTTGACAATAGCCGCACTGCACCACGTCGAGATCGATCCACGCCGCCTTCAACGCTTGCGCTTCAGCGCCTTGCACGCCTTCGATGGTCGTGATCTTCTGCGTGTGCAGGCTCGACATCGGCGTCTGACACGCAAGGCACGCCGCGCCGTCCAGATGAATCGTGCACGCGCCGCAAATGCCCACGCCGCAGCCGAACTTGGTGCCCGTCATGCCGAGTTCGCAGCGCAGCACCCACAGCAGCGGCATATCCGGTTCCGCCTGCACCGCTATCGCACGGCCGTTGATGTTCAGTGATCCCATGCTTGCTTGCCTCCGAGTCGCCGCGTTCTGGCGTCGCCGTGCATCAGGTTCCGTAGCGCCGTGCGTCACGCCAGCCGCAACGGCAACGTGCGCAGACGCGCGCCGGTTAGCGCGAACACCGCATTCGCCACTGCGGGCGCAATCGGCGGCACGCCCGGTTCGCCGACGCCTTGCGGATGCATCTGGCTCGGCATGATGTCGGTTTCGATCACCGGACAATCGTCGATCCGCACGACCGGGAAATCGACAAAGTTCTTCTGCTGCACCTGGCCCTTCTTGATCGTGATCTCATCCTGCAACGCGGCCGACAAACCGAACACGATCCCGCCTTCCATCTGCTGACGGATCAGGTTCGGGTTCACCGGCAAGCCGCAATCGATCACGCACACCACCCGATGCACGCGAATCTGCCGCTTCGGCCCAATCGACACTTCGGCCACCTGCGCGACGACACTACCGAACGCCTCATGCAGCGCGACACCGCGCGCGCACGGCGCGCCGTCGGCGGCACGCTTCAACGGATGCCCCCAATCCGACAACACGGCGACGCGCTTTAGCACCGCCAGATGGCGCGGATGCTCTACGAGCAGCGCGGCGCGAAACGCGATCGGGTCCTGGCCGGCGGCGGCGGCGACTTCGTCGGTGAAACTCTCGGTGAAGAACGCCTGATGCGAATGGCCGACCGAGCGCCAGAAGCCGACCGGCACCGGCAAGTCGACGACCTTGTGCGCGACGCGCGCGGCAGGCCATTCGTACGGTTGATCGAACGCGCCTTCGCAAGTGGTCTTGTCGAGCGGAATGCGCGGCACGCCGTAGTAGCGCTTGAGCGAGTCCGGCACGATCGCCTGACCCGCCGACATGCTGTGCCATGCGACCAGCTTGCCGTGCGCGTCGAGGCCGGCCTTCAGCCGCGACACGCACGCCGGCCGATAGAAGTCGTGCGTGAAGTCCTCCGCGCGCGACCAGATGGTTTGCACAGGACGCCCGCCGCCCTCGCGCGCAATTGCCGCGGCCTGCGCGATGAAGTCGAGTTCGAGCCGCCGCCCGAACGCGCCGCCGAGCAATTGCGTCTGTACGTCGACCTTGTCGGCGTCGAGGTCCAGCACTTTTGCGACGTGCGCCCGCGCGAGTGCGGGCATCTGCGTGGAGACCCACACAGTGGCCGCGCCGTCCGCGACCTGCACAGTGCAGTTGACCGGCTCGACCGCGCCATGCGCGAGATACGGCGCGTGATACTCAGCGCTGACGGTCTGCTTCGCGACGCTCATCGCGGCGTCGACATTGCCGCGACTAAAGTACGCGTAACCGTCGCTGTCATCGAGCGCGCGCGCGAGCCGCGCCTGCGTGTCCTCGCTCGACAGCGTCGCGGCGTCGCCGTCCTGCCAGGTCACGTCGATCGCGCTGGCCGCGTTCATCGCGCGAAACGGATTCTCCGCGATCACGGCGACGCCGCCGGTGCCGCCGGCATACGGCGCGACCGCGAACGCCTTGATGAAGCCCGGCATTTTTTGCGCGGGCGTCGCGTCGAAATGCGCGACCGTGCCGCCGAGCGTCGGACACATCACGACGCTGGCGTACAGCAGGCCATCGGGAAGCGCGTCAATGCCAAAGCGCGCCGTGCCGTTGATCTTCGACGCGGCTTCGATACGCCGCACCGGTTGGCCGATCAGTTTGAACTCGGCGGGATTTTTCAGCGTCACCTTGCGCGGCAGCGCCTGCCGTGCGGCCAGCGACGACAGTTCGCCGAAGCTCGCCTTATGGCCCGACGCGTGCAGCACGTGGCCGCTTTCAACGCGGCATTCGCCGGGCGGCACGTTCCATTGCGAAGCCGCCGCGCCGATCAGCATCGCGCGCGCCGAGGCGCCGGCTTCGCGCATCGGCGTCCACAGATCGTTGATGCTCGATGAACCACCCGTCATCATCGTGCCGCCCTCGCGCACCAGCTTGCGCGTGAACCAGACTGTGGTGCGTTTCACGACGCTGTCGTCGTCGGGGCGAAACGGCAAGTCGTCGATGATGTTCTGCACGCTGTTGTAGATCTTGTCGATCGGCCCTTCTTCCACCCGCACGTGCGACCAGTCGGCGTCGAGTTCCTCGGCGAGCACCATCGCAAGGCCGGTGTGGATGCCCTGGCCCATCTCCGCCTTGCACATGATGATCGTCACGCTGTTGTCGGCGGCGATCTTGACCCATCCGTTGAGCGCGACTTGCGAGCCTTCCGCCGGCAGCGGGGTCGATGTAGTCAGGCGCTGACGCGGCGGCAACACCGACCAGCCGACCAGCAACGCGCCCACCGCGCTGGCGCCGCCGAGCAGGAAGGTTCTGCGCTTTAACATGACATGGCTCGATCAGCTTGCACGATGATAACCAAAGGAAGCTGCGAAAGCGCGTGGGGCGCCTGACGTGTTGTTGCGGAATAGTAATAAGACGGAGGAGCGGACGGGAGACTTAAATTCGTCTGCTCGAGTCAGGCGGGCGTGGGGCGGGGAATAAGGCGATTGCTACGAGGCGGGGTTAATCGTGGGGTGTTTCATTAAATACATGGAAAAGCGCGGTGCCCTGCGCTGCGTTGCGGTGCAACCGGGCGACAGGCCCGGCGCGACCGCATATCGATAAATGGACTAGCGTCTCACCTCATCGCCGGTTCGATCCCGACACGACATCGATCCACACCGCCAGCACGAGAATGCTGCCCTTCACGATCATCTGCCAGTAGGCATCGACATCGAGCATCGACATGCCGTTATCCAGGCTCGCCATCACCAGCGCGCCGATCAGTGCGCCGTACACGGTGCCGGAGCCGCCGCGCATCGACGTGCCGCCGATAAAGCACGCGGCGATCGCATCGAGTTCGCCCATCGAGCCCGCCGACGGCGAGCCGGCCGCGAGCCGCGCCGTGTTGACGATCCCTGCGAACGCGCACATCAGCCCCATCAGCGCGAAGATCGCCAGCTTCACGCGGTTGGTATTGACGCCGGAGAGCCGCGTCGCCTCGAGGTTCGAACCGACTGCATAAATGCGCCGCCCGAACACGGTTTGTGTCGCGATCCACGTGAAGATGCCGAGCAGCGCGAGCAGCAGCAGAACCGGGACCGGAATGCCGCCGTAACGATCCAGCGTGGCGACGAAGCCCGCCAGAATCGCGCCCGCGCCGACCACCTTCGCCACGTCCTGCCAGAACGGCACCACCCGCAACTGATAACGCTGACGATTCGCGCGTTGCCGGATCGTCAGAAACGCGAGCAGCAGGAACAGCACGACCGCGAGCGTGTCGCCCGCGAGTCGCGGCAGATACCCCTGGCCGACGAACACGAAACTGTCCGACACCGGCGCGATCGTCGAACCGCCGGTCACGCCGAGCAGAATGCCGCGATACGCGAGCATGCCGCCCAGGCCGACGATGAACGAAGGCACGCGCCGGTAGGTCGACCACCAGCCGTTGAACATGCCGACGAGCAAGCCGAGCAGCATCACCACCGGCACGGTGACGCCGATCGGCCAGTGCCGGTTGACGTCGAGTATCGCCGCCACGCCGCCGAGCAAACCGAGCAGCGAACCGACCGACAGATCGATTTCACCGGCGATGATCACGAACACCATCCCGCATGCGAGCATGCCGGTGATCGACATTTGCCGCAGCAGGTTCGACAGATTGCGCGGCGTGACGAACGCGCCATGCGTGAGCAAGGAGAAGAAAATCCAGATCGCGGCCACGGCGATCAGCAACGCGAGAATCTTGTAGCGCGCGAACAGTTGCTGAATACGCTGCGGACCGCCGAACGCGCCTCGCGGCACGGTGTTGTCGGCGCGTTGGGAAGTAACGTCGGGCGTCATGCTGCACTCGCTGCGGTAGGGTTCGTTAATCGCTGCACGGGACGGATCGCGGCGCTGAGGATGTCCTCCTGCGTGAGGCCGTCGTTGACGAAGTCGCCGCGCAGCTCGCCTTCGCCGATCACCAGCACGCGATCGCTGATGCCGAGCACCTCGGGCAATTCCGACGACACCATCACGATCGACATGCCGCGCTGCGCCAGTTGGAAGATCAGCTTGTAGATTTCGTACTTCGCGCCGACGTCGACGCCGCGCGTCGGTTCGTCGAGGATCAGCACCTTCGGATCGGTCAGCAGCATGCGCGTGAGCACCGCCTTCTGCTGATTGCCGCCGGACAGGCTCGCGATCGACAGCATCGGATGCGCGGCGCGCACCGAAAGCCGTTTCATCTCCGTGTGGATCGTGTCGAGTTCGCCGGCCGAGTCGATCCGTCCGCCCGATGCGAAACGCTCCAGCACCGCGAGCGTGATGTTGTGACCGACACTCATGCCCGGCACGATGCCGTGGCGCTTGCGATCCTCCGGCACCATCGCGATGCCCGCGCGAATCGCGTCGATGGGTGCGCGAATCTTCAGCGGCTTGCCGTTCATCAGCACGGTCGCTTCGCTCACACCGGGATACGCGCCGAAGATCGCCTGCATCAACTCCGTGCGGCCCGCGCCCACCAGTCCGGCCACGCCGAGAATCTCGCCATGCCGCAACGCGAACGACACGTCGTTCACGCGCTTGCGGCGCGGGTTGGTGACGTCGAAACAGGTGACATTACGCGCTTCGAAGATCACGTCGCCGATCGGATGCGGCTCGCGCGGAAACAGGTTCTTGATCTCGCGGCCCACCATCAGCGCGATGATGCGGTCGGTGGTGAGCGCGTGCATCGGCTCCGTCGCGACATGACGGCCGTCGCGAATCACGCTGATCGTGTCGCATACCGCCGCCACCTCGTCGAGCTTGTGCGAGATGTACACGCAGGCAATACCACGCCGCTTCAGATCGCGCACGATGTCGAGCAGGATGCTGATTTCCGATGTGGTCAGCGACGACGAAGGCTCGTCGAGAATCAGCAGCTTCGCACGCTTGTTCAGCGCCTTGGCGATCTCGATCAACTGCTGATGGCCGCCGCCGTAGTTCATCACCGGCTGCGCGGCATTGATGCCGCTGATGCCGAGTTCGCGCAGCAATTCGTCGGCGCGCTGGTACATCGCGGCGTAGTTCATGCGGCCGCCGGGCAGCGTGATCTCGTTGCCGAGAAAGATGTTCTCCGCCACCGACAACTCCGGCACCAGCATCAACTCCTGGTGAATGATGATGATGCCGGCGCGTTCGGTGTCGCGCACGTTGGCGGCCTTCAGCGGCGCGCCTTCCCAGTTTATTTCGCCCTCCCAGGTACCGTGCGGATACACACCTGAGAGCACTTTCATCAGTGTCGATTTGCCCGCGCCGTTCTCGCCGCACAAGCCGACGCACTCGCCCGGCGCGACCTTCAGGTCGATGCCGTCGAGTGCCTTCACGCCAGAAAACGCCTTGACGATGCCGCGCATCGTCAGTAGAGGTTGCGTCATTCGCTCTGCCTCGCTGCAAGGCGCGCGGCGGCCTCGATGCGCATCGCACGCACCGGAGTCCGCCGCGCGCGCGTTACGCTCATTGGCTCGCGAGCTGGGCCTGGGTATAGAAGCCGTCCTTGACGACCACATCGACATTGCTCTTGGTGAGCAACGTGGGTTGCAGCAGCACCGTGTCGACCTTCTTCTTGCCGTTGTCGTACTGCGCGTTGTACGCGGGCTTCTCACCCTTGGCCAGCGCGACCGAGAGTTTTGCCGCTTCGCCCGCAATCAGCTTCAGCGGCTTGTACACGGTCATGGTCTGCGTACCGGCGATCACACGCTTGACCGCCGCAAGGTCCGCGTCCTGGCCCGACACCGGCACCTTGCCCGCCATGTGCTGCGCGGCGAGCGCCTGAATCGCGCCGCCCGCGGTGCCGTCGTTCGATGCGACGATCGCGTCGATCTTGTTGTTGTTCGCGGTCAGCGCATCTTCGACGATGCGCAGCGCCGTCGAAGCGCTCCACTCAGGCACCCACTGCTGGCCGACCACCTTGATGTCGCCCTTGTCCATTGCGGGCTTCAGTACCTTGAGCTGGCCTTCGCGCAACATCTTCGCGTTGTTGTCGGTCGGGGCGCCGCCGAGCAGGAAGTAGTTGCCCTTCGGCTGCGCGTTATAGACGCCTTGCGCCTGCAGTTCGCCGACCTTCTCGTTGTCGAACGAGATATAGCCGTCGACGTCGGCGTCGAGAATCAGGCGGTCATACGAGACCACCTTGATGCCCGCCTTCTTCGCTTCGGCGACCACGTTGCCGAGCGTCTTCGAATTGAACGGCACGATCACGATCACATCCACGCCGCGCGAGATCAGGTTTTCGATCTGCGAGATTTGCCGCTCCTCGCTCGCGTCGGCCGATTGCACCGACACCTTCGCGCCGAGCTTTTCCGCTGCGGCGACGAAATAGTCACGATCGCGCGACCAGCGCTCGACGCGCAGATCGTCGATACAGAAGCCGATTTCCGGGTGATCCTTGCTGGCATGCGCGAGCGGCGCGGCAAGCGAAAGGCTGGCGAGTACCGCTCCGCACACGAGGGAACTCAGTACGTTACGACGCGTTTTGAATTGCATGTCTGTCTCCTTTGTCGACCGGAGTTAGTGCTTCAGCACTTACTCCGGTCCCATGAAATATGGTTTCGTTGTACTAGTTAGTGCTTCAGCACTTACTCCGGTTCCATGAAATATGGTTTCGTTGTACTAGTTAGTGCTTCAGCACTTACTCCGGTCCCATGAAAGATGGTTTATTTGTATTAGCCGGAATACCGGATTGGTCGGCCTGCGCTGCGAGCGCCAGAACCGGTCATGCGACAACCCAAAGCTTCCCCTTCGCGCGGTCGACGTGGCCGCGCGATCCTTATGTGATGCTCTCTGTTTCTATTGCATACCCCGGATGCCTTTCAGCGTCCGCTATAAATCGCCTGATTGACGATGTTCTCCATCCTCTCCTGCTGACCGCTCGCATGCTGCGGATTGAGGCCTCGCGCCAGTGCATCCGTCGCGAGGGCCGACAGCGAATAGTCGCCGGAAAGAATCTTGCGGCCGAACTCCGCGTTCCAGCCCGCGTAGCGCTGACGCTTGAACTGTTCGAGACGATCGCTTTCGACCAGCACTGCCGCGCGCTCGACGGCAAGCGCGAGATTGTCGATTGCGCCGATGTGGCCGTAGAACAGATCTTCGGGATCGACGCTTTGGCGCCGCACTTTCGAATCGAAGTTCATGCCGCCCGTCGTGAAGCCGCCGTGCCTGAGAATCTCGTAGAAGGCCAGCGTCAGTTCTTCGACGCTATTCGGAAACTGATCGGTATCCCAACCGTTTTGCGGGTCGCCGCGATTCGCGTCGACGCTGCCGAAGATCCCCAGCGCGTAGGCTGTCGCGATCTCGTGATGAAACGAGTGACCCGCAAGCGTCGCGTGGTTGGCCTCGATGTTCACGCGAATTTCTTTCTCCAGCCCGAATTGGCGCAGGAAGCCGTGCACGGTCGCGACGTCGTAGTCGTATTGATGTTTGGTCGGCTCCTGCGGCTTCGGCTCGATCAGCAGCGAGCCCTTGAAGCCGATCTTGTGCGCGTGATCGACCACCATGTGCAGGAAGCGCGCGAGTTGTTCGCGTTCGCGCACGAGGTCGGTGTTGAGCAGCGTGTCGTAACCTTCGCGGCCGCCCCACAGCACATAGTTCTCGCCGCCGAGCCGTTGCGTCGCATCGAGCGCGTGGCGCACCTGGGTCGCGGCAAACGCGAAGATCTCCGGATCGGGGCTGGTCGCGGCGCCCGCCGCGTAACGCGGATGCGAGAACAGATTGGCCGTGCCCCATAGCAGTTTGATGCCGCTATCCTGCTGCTTGCGCGCCAGATAGTCGGCGACGCGCAAGAAGTTCTCGCTGTATTCCTTCAGGCTCGCGCCTTCGGGCGCGACGTCGGTGTCGTGAAACGTGTAGTACGGCGTGCCGAGCTTCGAGAAGAACTCGAATGCGGCATCGGCTTTTTGCAGCGCTCGTTCCATCGCGTCGCCGGTTTGCTGCCACGGACGCTTGAAGGTTCCTTGCCCGAAAATGTCCACGCCCGGCCAGACGAAGGTATGCCAGTAGCACACCGCGATACGCAGATGTTCTTCGAGTGTCTTGCCGAGTACCCGCTTGCTTTTGTCGTAATGGCGGTACGCAAGCGGGTTCTCCGATTGCGGACCTTCATAGCGGATCTCGGGAATGTGTTCGAAGTAAGACATCAGCGTCTCCTGTGTATGTTGCACCGCAACTCGCGCCGCTTCGTCACGCCGGTCTACAAGGTGACGCCATGCTGCCGCTTGCGGGAAGCATCGGCAATTGCGAAATTGCGCAGCTCGCTTAATGTTTCTTACCGCCCGCGTGTTTGTTTCGCACCCGCGCCCGATTCGGGGCCTAGAATAACCAGACACTTAAAAATGGCGCTGCACCAAGCGGCCACTAAACAGGAGACAACGGCGCGGCGGGTCCGACGATCCGCACGCCGCTCACCGTCATGCCCCGTCCGCAAACACCCCAGACGACCCATCGGATCGCACTGCTGTTCAATGCGAACAAGGTTTACGACCGCGAGATCATCACCGGCATCGGCAATTACCTGCTGTCAACCCGAGTCGCGTGGGATCTCTTCCTCGAAGAAGATTTCCGCTGCCGGCTGACCGGCATCGAGCGCTTCGACGGCGACGGCATCATCGCAGACTTCGACGACCCCGCCGTCGGTGAAGCGCTGCGCGACTGTCCGTTGCCGGTGGTCGCGGTCGGGTCGTCGTTCGAAGACCCGGCGCACTACCCTCCGGACTTACCCTATATCGCGACCGACAACAGCAAGCTCGTGTCGCTCGCCTACACGCATCTGATCGGCGCGGGCCTCGAACACTTCGCGTTGTATAGCCTGCCGCAGGCGCAGGAAAACCGTTGGGCGCAGCAGCGCGAACTCGCGTTCGCCCATTTGCGCCGCGCCGATGGACGCAGTGACGCGCAACTCGACAGCGAGATCTATCGCGGCCTGTCGACCAGCGCGCCGTCATGGAACCAGGCGACCGAGCAGCTCACCGCGTGGCTGCGGCAACTGCCGAAGCCGGTCGGCATCATCGCCGTGACCGATGCGCGGGCGCGGCATCTGCTGCAGGCGTGTCTGATCGCGGGCATTCCGGTGCCCGAGGAAGTCGCGATCATCGGTATCGACAACGACCCGCTGACGCGCACGTTGACGCGTATTCCGCTTTCTTCGGTGATTCAGGGCACTGAGGAAATGGGTCGTACCGCCGCGCACGTTTTGCATCAGATGCTGCACGGTGCCCGTTTTCCGGGGCGGCGCATTCTCGTGCCGCCGGTCGGTATCAATGTGCTCGAATCGACCCGGCATCAACCGCTCGCGAGTCCGTATGTGATGCGCGCGCGGCACTTCATCCGTCAGTACGCGTGCCAGGGGATTCGCACCGAGCAGGTGGCCGACTATGTGGGCGTGTCGCGCTCGTCGCTCGAAGAATACTTCCGGCGCGAACGGCAGTGCACCGTGCACCAGGAAATCCTGCGCCATAAACTCGATGTCGCGAAGGCGCTGCTCGCCAAACGCGATGCGTCGAGCGCGGAAGTGGCGATTCGTTGCGGCTTCACGTCGTTGCAATACATGTACGCGGTGTTTCGCCGTGAACTCGGCTGTACGCCGCGCGAATACCAGGCGCGCGCGAATCCGACGACAACGCCCGGCTGAACATGCCTTTTCATTTTTCCTTCCACTGACTACATGATCAGCATCGCACAACTTTCTTCTGAGGCGTGGGGCACACTGCACGGTGGCGATCGCGTCCGGCTCTATACGTTGCGCAACGCGCACGGCATGAAGGTCGCCATCAGCGACCTCGGCGCGACGCTGGTCTCGTGGCACGCTCCGGATCGTGCCGGACGCCTCGGCGACATCCTGCTCGGCCACGACACGCCCGCCGACTACGTCGCGGCCACCACCTACATGGGCGGCCTGATCGGCCGCTGGGCGAACCGCATCGCCGATGCGCGCTTTACGCTCGACGGTATCGAGTACACGCTCGACCGCAACGAAGGCGCGAACCTCCTGCACGGCGGCACCGTGGGTTTTCATCGCGCGCTGTGGGACGTGAGCGAGGACAACGGCGCGTTGCTGATGCGTCTGGAGTCGCCCGAGGGAGACGCCGGTTTTCCGGGCAACGTGACCACGCAAGTGCGCTATTCGCTCGACGACGACGGCACGTTGACCATCGAGTACGAGGCGATCACCGATGCGGCAACGCCGCTCAATCTGACGAGCCATCCGTACTTCAATCTGACGGGCCGGGCGGCCACCGACATTCGCGGCCATATGCTGTCGATAGACGCCGAGCAGTTCTTCGAAGTCGACGGCGCGATGATTCCGTGCGAGCTGGCCGAGGTGGCGGGCAATGCGTTCGACTTCCGCCAGAGCGCACCGATCGGCGCGCGGCTGGACTGGCCGCACACGCAACTGGCGCGGGCTGGCGGTTTCGATCATTGCTACGTGCTGCGCGAGGCAGCCGGCGCCGGCGCGAGCGAAAGCGTGCAGCCGCTGCGCCAGGTGGCCTGCGCGTACGACCCCGGCAGTGGACGCGAATTGACCGTGTCGACCGATCAGCGCGGCTTACAGTTCTATACCGGCAACTTCCTGAATGGCGACTCGGGACGCGGCGGGATCAGGTATCAACGCTATGCGGGTTTGTGTCTGGAAGCAGGCGGCTTTCCGAACCAGGTCAATATGGCCGGGCAGGACGAGGTCATCTTGCGACCCGGCGATACATACCGGCAAGTCACGGCTTATCGGGTCGACGTGCGCAAGGGTGTTTGACACCCTCCTTGCAAACGACATTACATGACGCCGACTTATTATTTGCAGCAATACTGAATTAACGTCCGGGTGGTTTCCCCTGGATTGATCGCTTCCTAGACTCCTTCAATGGGTGCCGGAGATTGCGGTGCCGGAAACGACAATCTCGGAGGGAAGCATCATGAAATCACTCATCAAAGCAGTGGCACTGGCCGTTGTTCTTGTTGCGCCGGTGGCTTCGTTCGCACAAACCGAGCAGCCGCTCACGCGTGCGGAGGTCAAGGCTCAATTGAAGCAGATCGAGCAGGCGGGCTATAACCCGGCCAAGTCGAGCGACTCCACTTACCCCGCTGACATCCAGGCTGCCGAAGCGCGCGTCGCCGCACAGAACGCGACTGCTCAGGCCGATACCACCGGATATGGGACGACGGCAACGGGGTCGTCGCAAACGGGTGGCAGTGCGGCTGGGGCGAATACAGGGCAATAGCTGGCCGTTGTTACGTGGTGTGGGCGAGCACATGCGTGGCGACGCATGTGCTCTTTTTTGTGTATTGAGCGGTGTAGAACGATAGCGCTTCGCGCGTCGGAAAGTCGTTTGACGAAACTCACGGCGCGCTTACCGTAGCAGTAATCCCTCCCTGCTTTCGCAATCCCTCGATCCTGCAATACGTTTTTCGCTACTCGCGCCTCGCACGATCGGTCTAACACTCCCAGCGCGCTTTTCATCGGCGCCTTGCATCGACAGATTCATGCCGGCGCAAGGCGCCGCTTTTCATTGAGCCTTCGCAACTCGTTGTCCGCTCCCACGTATATAGCCGGCAACTTCGCGCATATCCCGGATGGCGAAATACGCCGCAACCGGCTCGGACAAGCGGACAATCCGCGAACCGCCGCAGCGGTCGCGTTTGCGCGTGCGCTGATGGAAACGCGCGGCAAGATTTCCGAAGCCGATCTGGAAAAGTGCGCGCGGCGGGATTCAACGATGCGAACATCGTCGAAATCATCGCGTTGAGCGCACAGTACATGCTGACGAATTTCGTCAACAATGCGTCCGATACGGAAATAGACTTTCCAGTGGTCGATCCCGAAGTTGCCTGATCAACATGGGAGTCTCGGCTCCCTCATTTCCAGGAGACACGCCATGCCCCGCACCATCGCTGAAAAACGCGCCGCCTTCCGCGCGCTGCACACGTCCGGCTGTTTCGTGCTGCCCAATCCGTGGGATGCGGGCAGCGCCCGCTATCTGCAAACCCTCGGCTTCCAGGCTCTCGCCACCACGAGTTCGGGTTTTGCGTGGTCAACCGGCCACGCCGACAACACGCTGCCTCGCGAGGCGATCCTCGCGCACCTGCGCGATATCGTCGAAGCGACCGATCTGCCGGTGAACGCTGACTTCGAGAACGGCTTCGGCGACGATCCGGCAGGCGTCGCCGAAAGCGTGAAGCTGGCCGTCGCAACCGGTGTTGCCGGCCTGTCGATCGAAGACGCCACGGGCGACCCCGCGGGCGCGCTGTTTCCGATCGATGTCGCCGTGCAAAGGATTAGCGCAGCACGCCGGGCGATCGACGAAACCGGTGGCGAGACGCTGCTGATCGGCCGGGCGGAGAACTTCTTTGCCGGCAAGCCCGATCTCGATGACGCGATCGCGCGCCTGAAAGCCTATGCCGCGGCCGGCGCCGATTGCCTGTACGCGCCGGGCATTCAGACGCGCGAGCAGATCGAGGCCGTGGTCGCCGCCGTGGCGCCGAAGCCCGTCAACCTGTTGATCGGCTCCACGTCCACTCTCACGCTGCAGGATGTTGCCGGGCTCGGCGTGCGGCGCATCAGCGTCGGCGGTGCGCTGGCCCGCGCGGCATGGGGCGGCTTCATGCAGGCCGCGCAGGGGCTGACCGAGGGGCGCTTCGACGGCTTTGCGGGCGCGGCTTCCGGCGGGCAACTCAACGAGTTGTTCCGCAACGGCGCGTGAAAACCGATGACCCACCCGCGCACGTCCCCTTTAGACGGTTTAGACGGTTTGGATGGAGATAAGCATGGCTCGTGAAATCATTCGCGTGGAACCGCTGTCGACTTACCTCGACAACTGGAAAGCGCCCACTTCGGCGGTGACGCGTCACGGCGATACCGTCTATGTTTCAGGCTTTCCGCCCTTCGATCCCGCGACGGGCGAAATTATCGACGCGCCGATCGAGCGTCAGACCGAACTGGTTCTGGAGCAGATGAAGCTGTGCCTGGAAACGGCCGGTTCATCGCTGGAGCAGGTGCTCAAGTGCAATGTCTACTGCACGTCGGTCGAGAAGTTCGCCGCAGTCAACGCGGTCTACAAACGTTATTTTCCAGTCGATCCACCGGTGCGGATCTTCGTGAACGTGCCCGCGTGGCCTGGTCATTTCGACATCGAGATCGATTGCGTTGCGGCTGTCGGATAGCGGTTAGCAAGGTCTTGCCCCATGCCGGGGTTTCCGATGAGAAAAGCGCGCGGGCATTCCCGCCGCTTTCTCTGCCCCATGCTGTTCGCCTCATCCGCTGCTGCAAATCCGGCCGTCGCGCCAAATGTTATTATCGGAAACACAACTCGCCACCATAAAGCGCGTACCCGAAAAAGCAGCAAACCCCATGGACACCCATCTCAGCAAACCCGCCGACCCGTCAACCACCGACCTCGGCCGCCGCGTGCGCGCCGCCCGTCAGGCGCAGGACCTGACGCTCGAAACCGCAAGCCGCCTGTGCGGCGTCTCACGCTCGACGCTATCCAAAGTCGAAAACGGCTTGATGTCCCCTACTTTCGACGTGCTGCAAAAAATCGTCCTCGGGCTGAAGATCGAAATCGGCGAACTGTTCGGCTCCACGCCGAAGGTGAGTGCGAGCGGGCGCCGCGCGCTGACCCGCAAAAACGAAGGCCAACGTCACGCGTATCGCGGCTATCAGATGGAGTTGCTCGCCACCGACCTCGCGCACAAGGCGATGCTGCCGTTTCGCATCCGCATCTCCGCGCATACGCTCGACGCGTTCGACGACTGGGGCCGCCACGAAGGCGAAGAATTCTTGTACGTGATCAGCGGCAGCGTCTGCCTGTATTCCGAGTTGTATGCGCCGACGCATCTGAACGCCGGCGACAGTCTGTACTTCGACAGCCGCACCGGCCACGCCGCGGTCTCCACTAGCGAAGAAGACGCGGAAGTGTTGTGGATGGCGACGAGCGCGGACCTTCCGCAAGCGCCTGCAAACGGCGAATCGGCGAAGAAATAACGCAGCGGACGCGCCGGGCGTCGGTGCGAGCCTGCGCGTGTTGGCGACCGACCTTATCTCCGCGCCAACGCCCGCTGCGCCAGTTGCGCGATATGCATCGCATGATGCCCCGTCCCTTGCTCGATCTGCTCGCGGCAACTGAAGCCGTTCGTCAGCACGATCGTCTCCGCGTTCGCCGCGGTCGCTTCACGTACCGCCGGAAACAGCTTGTCTTCACCGATTTTCAGCGACAGCGCGTGATGCTCCGCGTTGAAGCCGAACGATCCCGCCATCCCGCAACATCCGGTATCGAGCAGTTTCCACTTCACGCCGAGCTTGTTCAGCAGCGCGCTGTCGCCTTGCATGCCGAACAGCGCCTTCTGATGACAATGCCCGTGGACGATCACATCGGCGGCAAGCGTAGGCCACTCGAACGGCTGACGCGCGACGAAGTCGGAGAACAGGAACGTTTGCGCGGACAGCTGCTTCGCTAGCGGATGATCCGGCAGTTGCTTCAGCAGTTCGTCCTTGAACACGGACAAACAACCGGGTTCCAGACCGACCAGCGCCACGCCGGCGGCGATATCGTCGGCGAGGTCGTCGAGAATCTGCTTGAGCAGTTCGCGCGCACGTTCGAGCAAACCGTAGTCATACAGCGGACGACCGCAACACAAGCGGTTCTTCGGCAGCACGACGTGCCAACCCAGTTGCGCGAGCACATCGGCGGCGGCTTGCGCGATCTCGGGCGTGAAATGATCGTTGAAGGTATCCACCCACAGGATGACTTTCTTCACGCGGTCGCCATTGCGAGCGTCATGCGCCGTTTGCGGCGAACGCCGCGCGATCTGCCGGTATGTGGCCCCGGCGAACTTCGGCAATGCGCGCGCTTGCGCCACACCGGCGATCCATTTGCCGACCGTAGCCAGCCCCGGCGCGGTCGTCATGAAATTGGCGACGCGCGCAAAGCGCGCCGCCCACGGCGCCCATTCGCCGATCCGCCCCATGAACAGCGCCTGACGCGGCCGGCGATGAGTCTCGTAGTAATGCGAAAGAAATTCCGCCTTGTATGAGGCCATATCCGTATGCGTCGGGCAATCGGACTTGCAGCCCTTGCACGCGAGGCAGGTATCGAGCGCCGCTTTCACCTCGCGGCTTTGCCACCCATCGGCGATCACGTCGCCCTGCAGCATTTCCCAGAACAGATGCGCGCGGCCGCGCGTCGAATGCTTCTCTTCACGCGTCGCGCGATAACTCGGGCACATCGTGCCGCCCGCAAGCGAGCGGCACTTGCCCATGCCGATGCATCGCTCGATCTCGCGCTGGAAACCGTCGCCTTCGCGACTCGCGAACGTGAGTTTCGTTTGCAGCGTCACCGGCTTGTAGGCCGGGCCCATCCGCAGGTTTTCGTCGGCGCGATACGCGTGCACCACCTTGCCCGGATTCAGTCGATTAGCCGGGTCCCAGATCGCCTTGAACTGTTCCATCGCCCGCATCAGTTCGGGGCCGTACATGATCGGCAGAAACTCGGCCTTGGCCTGGCCGTCGCCATGTTCGCCCGACAGCGAGCCGCCGAATTGGACCACCAGCTCCGCCGCCTCGCGCAGAAACTTGCGCCACGTCGACACGCCTTGCGCGCTGCGCAGATCGAAGGTGATGCGCGCGTGCACGCAGCCGTCGCCGAAATGGCCGTACAGGCACGTCTCGTAGCCATAGCGATCCACCAGCGCCTGGAACGCGCGCAGATAGTCGCCGAGGCGCAGCGGATCGACCGCCGCATCTTCCCAGCCGACCACCGGATCGGGCTTGCCCGACTCGACGGACAACGCCACCGCCGACGCTCCCGTCTCGCGGATCGACCACACCTTCGCCTGCAACGCACGGTCTTCGACGAGCGTCGCCGACACGTTCGGCCCCGCTTCGCCCGACGAGAAATACGCGGCCGCGGCCTGCGCGTCGCGAAGCACCGCGTCTTGCGTATCCGCGCCGAATTCGAGCACGACCCACGCATCGCCTTCGGGCAGCAGCGCGATCTCGTCCTTCTTCAAGCCGCGCGCCTGCAAGCCGCGAATGATCGCGCGGTCGAGTCCTTCGATCGCGATCGGACCGCAGCGCATGAAATGCGGCACGGCATCCGCCGCGGTGTAGATGTCCGTGAAGCCGAGCACGACGATCACGCGTTTGGCAGGACTCTTCACGAGACGCACTTTCGCCTGCAACGTCAGCGCGCACGTGCCTTCGGTGCCGACCAGCGCACGCGCGACGTTAAAGCCGTTTTCCGGCAGCAGTTGATCGAGGTTGAAGCCGGACACGCGCCGCTTGATGCGCGGGAATTTCGCGCGAATCTGATCGGCGTAGGTATCGCGCAGCTGCTTGAGCGCTGCGTAGATTTCGCCCTGGCGGCCGCCTGTGGCGATGATGCGTGCGAGTTCGTCGTCGGACGTGGGGCCGACCCAGAAACGCGCGCCGTCGAAGGTCGCGATCTCCAGCGCCTCGACGTTTTCAACCGTTTTGCCGGCCATCACCGAATGCGCGCCGCACGAATTGTTGGCGATCATGCCGCCGAGGGTGCAGCGGCTGTGCGTCGCCGGATCGGGTGCGAACGTGAGACCGTGTTGCTCGGCGGCGTCGCGCAACGTGTCGCAAACCACACCCGGTTCGACGATCGCCACACGCGCAACCGGATCGACCGACACCACGCGGTTCACATACTTGCTCGCGTCGGCCACGACCGCGACGTTCACGCATTGGCCGTTCTGCGACGTGCCGCCGCCGCGTGCGAGAAACGGCACGTCGTTGCGGCGGCAGACGCCGAGCGCGGCGAGCAGATCGTCCACATCCGCAGGCACGACGACGGCGAGCGGGACTTGCCGATAGTTCGACGCATCCGACGCATACAATGCTTTGGAACCCTGATCGAAGCGCACTTCGCCCCGCACATGCCGGCGCAAATCGCTTTCGAGCGCCCGCATCACGGCGGTGGTGCCCGCGAAAGGCGTGGCGCGGCGCGGCTCGTTCGACTTGCGCGGCACGCCGTGGTCCAACGCATTCACGCTCGCGCCCTGCTCTTCATCCAATGACGTTTCCACTGCGCCCCTCGTCTCCGATGCCGCCTACCTGTCCCTCTACGTCGGCCTCTTCCGCTCAGGCCGCCTGGCTTGCGGTCATCTTGAAGATGCCCTGCGCATTGCCCGCGTCGAAACGCAGGTCCGTTTCCCAGCGGCGCGCGTCCTGATCGAAACTGCGCTTGCGGGTGATGAACTCGTAGAACGACCCCGGCACCTCGCGCGTCACGATGCTGCCGTCGGCCGCGCGGAATTCGCGCCGCACGGTGTCCGCGCGATACGCGGTCTGGAACACGCGGCCCGAGCGCGAGCGTTCGACTTCCGGTTTCATCGGACGGCCTTTGGCTTTCTCGTCGTCGGACAGCTTGAATACGTCTTCGACGCGATCGGTGGCGTGATTGAACGCGTTGCCTTCGGTCGCGATCCACGCCATTTCCGCCGACTCCGTCGACAATATGTCGTAATCGGCTTCGCATGGCGTGCCGTGCTGTCGCGCGAACGCGCCGACGATCACCGGCAGCAATTCATGGGCCACGTCGAGCGGCAGCACGCCGTCGCGTTCGAGCTCCCACAACCGGCCGGCCGCGCGCGGCGTCAGCGGATCGCGCGACGCGCCGATCACATTCGTCACAGCCTGTTGAAACGCCACAGAGAACCTTTCCGGATGCAACTCGCTGACGAAGAATTGCGCGATCTCATCGGGTGCATCGTCATGCGCCCACGCGCGGCCGGTCATGCCGAGGCGGTCGAGCGGATAGCGGCCGTTGATGCTGAAGCCAAGCGGCCGCAGAATGCGCGCGAACGCGGCTTCGCCAGGCGGCAGCGCGCCGCCGTGTGGCCAGCGCACCGTGCGCAGCGCGCCGTGGTCGAAGTACACGCTGCCACCGGCGGCGATTGTCTCCTCGGTGTACTGGCGGCCATGCGCTGAGCGCGCGAGCAGGTCTTCGAAGAGCGCCATATTCATCGCCTGCGCGAGTTCCGCGCGTGTGACGCTGCCGTCTTCCCATTCGTTCAGCACACGCGGATGGTTCAGCGTCGCAAACAGGCGCGCGGTTTTGTCGGCGCCCAGCAATTTCAGCAGCAGTTGTTCGACATTCGCATTCTTGATCTTTCGCATATCGGTTCTCCACGTAGCGCATCGAGCGCTTGCCGATGCGCTCGATGTGACCAGCAGGCGTGCACGCAAAGGCGGCGCCTCATCTTGAAGGCGAGATTATTCAGAATCCGCAAGGCCGCCGTAAAGCGAGATAAACTCGCCACTTGATGCGTTTTCGGAATCAACATGCGAAAGTTCAAGATCCCCAACATGGGCGCGCTGCTCGCTTTCGAAGCTGCCGCGCGACACGAAAGCTTCACGCATGCGGCGCGTGAGCTGTTCCTGACCGAGAGCGCGGTATCGCGGCAGATCAATACGCTGGAAAGCAACCTCGGCGTGCGGCTATTCGTGCGCGTCAAACAGCGCGTGGTGCTGACGAAGGCGGGCAAGGTCTATAGCGCGCAGGTGCGGCGCTCGCTGGAACACCTCGACCGCGACACGCTGTCGATCATCGCGCATGGCAGCGGCGGCGGTTATCTCGAGCTGGCCGTGCTGCCGACGTTCGCATCGCAATGGCTGATTCCGCGGCTCGCGGCATTCAATGCGCAGTACCCGGACGTGCGCGTAAACATGGGAGTGCGCACCGGTACGTTCCCGTTCGCCGATACCCATTTCGAAGCGGCGATTCACTACGGCAAGCCGACCTGGCCTGGCACGTCGGCGGATTTTCTGTTTTGCGAGGAGGTGGTGCCGGTGTGCGCCGCGAGTCTGCTGAAGCGGCGCGTGAAGCATGCAGCCGATCTGCTCGACTATCCGCTGCTGCACTCGACCACTCGGCCCGACGGCTGGGCCGCATGGTTCGCGAACCTGGATGTCGACGATAACCGGACCATGCAGGGCGTGCGTTATGAACTCCACACGATGTTGATCAGCGCCGCGGCGGCTGGGCTCGGCATCGCGCTGGTGCCGCGCTTTTTCGTCGATACGCAGCTCGAACAGCTTGGGCTCGTGATCCCGCTCGACACGCCGGCGGTCGCCGATTCGGCGTACTACCTCGTCTATCCCACTGAGCTGAGCCACGGCAAGCCGCTCGCGAGTTTCCGCGAATGGCTGTTGCAGGAAGCTACGGCCTACCGCACGGTCTATCCCGAACTGGCCGGTACGCCCGATCGCGATTGACGGAGCATTCGAATAGGCTCGCCCACAGCGATCAGACGCCGGCCTCGCGTGCCTGCGCGAGCGCGGCGAGATTGCCTTCGCCGAAACCGTGATGCCCCTGGCGCTGCACGATCTCGAAGAAAATCTCGCCGGTGCGACGGCTCACGAAGGTCTGGAAAAACAGTTGCGGCAGGCCGTCAGCGCCGATCTCGCCGTCCACCAGAACGTGCGTGCGCTTGAGCCGCTCGACATCGAGCCCGTGGCCCGGCAGACGCGCGTCGAGCTGATCGTAATAGCGCGGCGGCGGCTCGACGAATTCGACGCCGTTCGCGAGCAGGCGCTCGACGCACGCGAAGATATCGTCGGTGGCGAGCGCGATATGCTGCACGCCTTCGCCCGGATGGTCCGGCAGGTACTCGTGCATCAGGTCGGTGCGGCGCGTGCCTTCTTCATACAGCGGCACGCGGATCGCGCCGCACGGCGACACCATCACGCGCGACTCCGCCGACACATGCCAGTTCGCGTGCAGTTCATGAATCTCGCGGAAGTTGAGCAGGTCCCGATAGAAATCGAGCCATTCCTGCATCCGCCCCTCGCCGACGGTTTGCGTCAGATGGTCGACCGCGACGAGGCCGATCCCCTCATGGCTGAGGTCGGCGTGGGCCGTGTCGATTTCGATCGGCCGGAAGTCGATGTCGAAGATCGAGATATCGCCGAGGCCGCCGCGCTGCCCGCCGCGTCCGCGCCAGCGGTCGACGAAATAGATGTGCGAATCGCCGATGCCCTGAATCGCCGGAATCAGCAGTTCGCCGACGCCGATTTTCTCGCCTTCGAACGCCCACGCGCCGAGTTCGATCGCCCGGTCGAAAGCGCGCTGCGCATCGGCCACACGAATGCCGATCGCGCAGATGCCCGCGCCGTATTCCTCGGCGTAGCGCGCGGCGAACGAATCCGGCTCCGCGTTGATCAGGAATTGCATCTCACCCTGTCGATACAGCGTGACGTCCTTGCTGATATGTCGCGCGACCGCTTTGAAGCCGAGCTTCGCGAACGTGTCGCCGAGCGCCTGCGGGTCGCGTGCGGCGAACTCCACGAATTCGAGGCCGGCGGTGCCGAGCGGATTGTGCTCAGGCGTCGACACGGCGCGCAGCGCGGCGTCTGGAGTGGGCAGGTCGCTGGGCATGGCAATCTCCTTGTACAGTCTTTCGGCGCTGGGTCCGGGTGTGTCCGATGTTCGATGCAACCGTCGACGGCCCGCCGGTGGCGCCGGCAGCATGATGTGCCACAGCAAACGCGGCCCACCACGGCTTTTGCACCGTGTTTGTACACCGGGTAGCGGGGCGTCCGCAACCTTCATTTTGTACTGGATGGTTCATATCGGCGGGAGCGACGCACTGCCTGCTTCCCGCTACCGTCACTACGCTCACTGCTCCGGCCAACCCGGCGCGCCTGCGCGACGACTCATGCAGCCCGTATCAACTCGTCGATGCCTTGCTTCTGCTGCGTTTGCGCACAGGCTTATCCGCAGCGGCCGCCATGCGTTGTTGCGCGACCTCGCGCACCGCCTCGATAAACGCGCGCCCCACCGGCGACGGCTGCGTGTCCGAGCGCCGGATCAAACCGACCGGCTCGCCGGTGCCCGCGAACGGCAGCGGCAGACGCACCAGCATGCCGTGCGCCAGCTCGTAGTCCACCGCGCTCAGCGGCACGAACCACACCGCGCCGTTCTCCAGCGTCAATGCGCGGCCCGTCGATACCGACAACACTTCGACGAACGCCGACAGCGGCTGCACGCCCCAGGCATTTAACAGACTGTCGGCCGATTGCCGGATCAACGTGCCGAACGGCGGCAGCACCACCGGAAAATCGTTCAGCGACGTAGCGGGCAAACCCGGCCCTTGCGCCAACGGATGCCCGGCGCGCACCACCGCGATCAGCGGCTCGCTGAACAACTGCTCGAAACTGAGGCCGACCATCCGCTCCGGATCGGCCAGACGTCCAATCGCGAATTCGATCGTGCCCGCTTTCAGACGCTCGAGCAATTCCGGGTTGGCGCCGGTTGCAAGACGCACGATCACGCGCGGCCAAAGCGCCGCGAACCGTTTGAGCACCGGCGGGATCAATGCCGCCGCGACGGTCGGCAGGATGCCGACTTCCAGCGTTGCCGCCGCGGCCCCTTCCGCGCGCGCCAGCAGGTCGACGCCCTGGCGCAGCGCGCTGACGCACGCGCTCGCGTGGGGCATGAACAGTTGCCCCTCGCGGGTCGGCACGGCCCCGTGACGGCCGCGCTCGAACAGCTTCACGCCGAGAATCTCTTCGAGTTCGGCGACTGTCTTGGAGACCGCGGGCTGGGTGATTGACAGGCTGTCGGCGGCCCGCTGGACGCTGCCGAACTGGGCGACGGCCAGAAAGCACTGGAGATGGCGGAATTTGACGCGGCTGTCCGCGAGACTGCGTTGCATAACGGAAGGTTATACGAAAAGGGCGAAAACGTCATTTTGCATAACCGCTTGGGTTAGATAAAGTCGCTTCATATCGTCGCACCCCACAATTCCCCAAGGAGACACTGATGGAAGATTCCTTTCTTACCCCGCGTGACTTCGCGTCCCACCCCGACTACATCTATCCGAGCTACGGTTCGTCGGTCAAACGCGGCCCGACGCGTGCGCTGATTCCGTTGAAGGAAAGACTGCGCGATCAGCGCGTACCGGTCTACGGCACGGACGACCTCGATCCGCTCGACAACGACCTGACGCGCAACGCGGTGCGCAACGGCGAGCCGCTCGGCGAACGCATCATCGTGACGGGCCGTGTGCTCGACGAAGGCGGCCGCCCGGTGCGCAATACGCTGGTCGAAATCTGGCAAGCCAATGCAGCCGGCCGTTATGTGCACAAGGCCGACCAGCACGATGCGCCGCTCGACCCCAACTTCCTCGGCGCGGGCCGCTGCATCACCGACACCGAAGGCCGCTATCGCTTCATGACGATCAAGCCGGGCGCCTATCCGTGGGGCAATCACCCGAACGCGTGGCGTCCCCAGCACATCCACTTCTCGCTCTTCGGCGACCACTTCGGCTCGCGTCTCGTGACGCAGATGTATTTTCCCGGCGACCCGCTGCTGGCCTTCGACCCGATTTACCAAGGCACGCCGGCGAATGCCCGCGAACGCATGATCTCGAGCTTCTCGCTCGACACCACGCAGGAGGCCTACGCGCTCGGCTACGATTTCGACATCGTGTTGCGCGGCCCGAACGAAACCCCGATGGAGCGCTAAGCCATGACCACTCTCAAGCAAACGCCGTCGCAAACCGTTGGCCCCTACTTCGCCTACGGTCTTTGCCCGCAGCAATACGACTTCGACTACAAGAGCCTGTTCACGCACGTTCTGGCCGACCGTGAAGCGGCCGGCGAGCACATCACGATCATCGGCCAGGTGTTCGACGGCGACGGCAACGTGATCGGCGACGCGATGGTCGAAATGTCGCAAGTGGACTCGACCGGCCAGTATCCGGAGTCGCGTGAGGAAATCCTGAAGACCGGTTTTCACGGCTTTGCGCGCGTCGGCACGGGTACGGACCCGCACAAGCGCTTTTACGTGGAAACGGTGAAGCCCGGCCGCGTCAGCGCGGATCAGGCGCCGCACGTCAATGTGATCCTGACGATGCGCGGCATGCTGCTGCACACGTTCACGCGCATCTATTTCGAGGACGAAGCGCAGGCGAACGAAAAGGATCCGGTGCTGGCAGCGGTTCCGGCCGACCGGCGCGGCACGCTGATCGCGCGCCGCGAGCCGAACACCGCCAATGTGTACCGCTTCGACATCCACATGCAGGGCGACAAGGAAACCGTGTTCTTCGACCTGTGAAGTGTATGTTTAACACTTTCATACAGCTTTCACATACACTGAGCGTGATCCGTCCAGCGACTGGATCGCGATACTCCGAGTAGTTGAGCCCGCCTTGTGCGGGCTTTTTTTTCGGCTTTCGCTTACTTCGTGATGCAGATGGATGCCGCGCTTCGGGTTGCGTAGCGCGGCCCCTTCGTATTGCGCGCGGCCAAACGACACACTAACAGCGGAAGTGATCGATGTTCTGTCCGGCGTAAATTGCGCGCGCGAGCCAGTCGGGTTTATCGCCGTGACCGTCCCACGTATTGCCGTAGGCGTCGCGATACATCACTGCACGGACGGCGTTCGCGTCGGCTTCGAGCGAGTCGGCGAGCGCTTCCATCGTGATGTCGTATTCGTCCATGCGTCGGCGGATCCACACGATCAGGCGCTCACGCGCATTCCCGTCTGGGTCGAACAACCGTTGTTCTTCTCGCTCTTTCATAGCGTACCGATGTTTCAGCCAATCATGCTCGCGTTAGACAAACAAAGACCCCACTAGACAACGTGAAGGTTCATGCGTGATTCAAATGGATCGAGTGCAATTCGAGTTCACGATGTCTGTCCCGATGCGCAAAACCCGCATCTGGAAAACATGTCTGTCAAAGACGAGATCAAAAGAGAATTCGTGAGCCCACGGCTTGAGCTGCGTCCGAGGTTTGCACCAGTGTTCCGGGGAGCTTCAGCGTGTGGGCGGCAATTCTAGCATTCAATTTCTTGTGCTTCCCGCAAAGGGTACCTATTGGCTTCGCGAGCTTTTTTCATTGCTTATTCTTGTGTCAATGCCGTCTGCAAAAGATTCAAGGCCGCCGAAAGCCTCCAACTCGCGCCGTCATGTTATGTTTCATCGATTAACTTCTGTGCACTGGAGACACGACGATGCCCGCCTCAACCGCCATCCTCACTATCCTGGCCGCGCTGCTGCTAGGCGCCATGAGCCCGGGACCGAGCTTCGTCATCGTCGCTCGTAATGCGATCGGACTGTCGCGCGGCGACGGTCTCGCCACCGCGCTCGGCATGGGCATTGGCGGCGTGTTCTTCAGCGGCATCGCGCTGCTCGGACTCTACACGCTGCTGGCAACGGTCGAATGGCTGTATGTCGGCCTGAAGGTCGCCGGCGGCGTCTATCTGATTTACCTCGCGTCGAAAATCTGGCGCGGCGCCGCCAAACCGCTTGCGTTCGACGCGGCGCAGGGCGCTTTCGGCAATCCGCGGAAATCTTTCTGGATCGGCTTGAGCACGCAACTCAGCAATCCGAAAACGGCCGTCTATTACGGCAGTATTTTCGCGGCGCTGCTGCCGCAGCATCCGCCAGTGTGGTGCTACTTCGCGCTGCCGCCTGCAATCTTCGCGATCGAGGCCGGCTGGTACACGATCGTCGCGCTGTGCTTCTCGAGCAAACGGCCGCGCGAGATTTATCTGCAGTGGAAAGCGTGGATCGATCGCGTTGCCGCGAGCGCGGTGGCCGCGCTCGGATTGCGCCTGATTCTGACCGCACATAAAGTGGGCATCTGAAGGATGCGTCACTGTGCGCCTCACTTCCTGCTGCACGGTACAAACCGCTTGAACGTCATGCCGCATCGCGCGTAGCGAGCGCGGCATGACCAAACCAGGGCCCCATCGCAACGCGCGTATCGACCACGATTTGCCGCGTCCGGCAAAACAGTTACAAGTTATATGTTGACGCTGGCATGCCCGACGGTTACTGTTGCACCCGAAGTTCAAGAAGTTCGATTGCTGTTCATCAATGTCTCGCTCATCAGCGGTATTCGTTGTCCTCTCCCTCCTTGACGCTTCAAGCGCTCCTCTAGAGCAATTTCATTTATTTTTTTCCTCAAGGATTCTTCATGGATACCGGTACCGTTAAGTGGTTCAACGACAGCAAAGGCTTTGGCTTCATCACCCCGGACAAGGGCGGCGACGACCTGTTCGCGCACTTCTCTGAAATTCGCAGCGACGGCTTCAAGACGCTGGCTGAGAATCAGAAGGTGAGCTTCGAAACGAAGCAAGGCCCGAAGGGTCTGCAAGCGGCTAACATCACGCCGCTGTAAGTTTGAAGGGCTCGGTGTCCGGCAACGGACATCGGGCTGCAGCGACATCCTCGCGGAGCTTCGTCTCCCACAGTTGGCGCGATCGCTTTTAGCTGCATTGATTGAGCAGCTTGCCCAAGCGCCAAACGCCTCGTTGCACCTCATTCTCCCCTCCGGCTTCAACGCCCATTTTTTTCGCTTCCCGACTGCGTCAGGATTCGGCTCGCAATGGCTTTGAATCAGCTCGTCCGTGCAACCCGTATAACGGGTTCATACGGCCGGGGCGCACTCGAACATTATTAAAATATAAAATGCAAAACAAACATATTCATCATTACAACGGCTATGCCGTCAAGCCCTCGGCACATCGTTTGCCCGACGGCAGCTTTTCATCCAACCTGTTGCTCGAACGCGCCGACAGCGCACGCAGCGAAGGCCGCTACCAGTTCTATTCGCTCGACTACTTCACGAACGAAGAGCAGGCGCTGCAGCACTCGGCACGCTGGGCGCACCACTGGGTCGACACGCGCGGCTAAGCACGGCCCGCCATGCCAGGCGAACCGCGTGCCATGGCGATCACGCGCTATTGCGAGTCACTTTCCTCTCTCTTGATCCGCGCGCGCAGTTCGAACTTCTGAATCTTTCCAGTCGACGTTTTGGGCAGTTCGCCGAAGCGTACCGCCTTCGGCAACTTATAGCCCGCAAGAAACAGCCGACAGTGCGCGATGATTTCCGCTTCGGTCACCTGAGCGCCTTCCTTGAGTTCGACGAACGCGCAGGGCACCTCGCCCCACTTCGGATCGGCCATCGCCACCACGGCCGCAACCGACACCGCCGGGTGACGATAGAGCGTGTCCTCGACCTCGATGCTCGAAATGTTCTCGCCGCCTGAAATGATGATGTCCTTGCTGCGATCGCGAATGCGGATATAGCCGTCGGGCATCCGCACGCCGAGATCGCCGGTATGGAACCAGCCGCCGCCGAAGGTGGCTTCAGTCGCGCGCTCGTTCTTCAGATAGCCTTTCATGCAGATGTTGCCGCGAAACATGATCTCGCCGATCGTTTCTCCGTCGTCGGGCACTGGCGCGAGCGTGTCCGGATCGAGCACGGTCACCGCCGCCTGCAGGTGATAGCGCACGCCTTGGCGCGCGTTCAGTTCGGCTCGTGCGCTGTCGTCGAGCGCATCCCACGCCTGCTGTTTCGCGCAGACCGCGGCGGGACCGTAGGTTTCGGTCAGCCCGTACACGTGCGTCAGATCGAAGCCGATCTCCTTCATCTTCGCAATTACCGCCGGTGCGGGCGCCGCTCCCGCCACCATCGTCGACACGCGATGCGCGATGCCTTCGCGCCATTCAGCCGGCGCATTGGCGAGCGCGCTCTGCACGATCGGCGCGCCGCAATAGTGCGTGACGCCCTCGCGGCGAATCAGCTCGAACACCGTCCTGGCGTCGAACTTGCGCAAGCAGACGTTGACGCCCGCGCGCGCGGCAACGGTCCACGGAAAACACCAGCCGTTGCAGTGGAACATCGGCAGGGTCCACAGGTAGACCGCGTGCTTCGGCATGTCCCATTCGAGAATATTGCTGAGCGCATTCAGATGCGCGCCACGATGATGGTAGACCACGCCCTTCGGGTCGCCGGTCGTGCCCGATGTGTAGTTCAGCGCGATCGCGTCCCACTCGTCGGCCGGCTGTGTCCATGCGAAGGCCGGGTCGCCGGACTGCAGGAACGCTTCGTAGTCCGTCGCGCGGATGAATTGCGCGGGGTCGGCCGGCATCGCGTCGGCTACGCTGATCACGCGCAAACCGGGGAATTCCAGCGCGGCGCGATGCGCGAATTCACCGTATTCCGTATCGACGATCAGCGCCTTTGCCCCGCCGTGGCGCAGCATGAACAACAGCGACGACACGTCGAGCCGCGTATTGAGCGTGTTGAGCACGGCGCCGGCCATCGGCACGCCGAAGTGCGCTTCCACCATCGCCGGGATGTTGGGCAGCAACGCCGCCACCGTGTCGCCGCGTTCGATACCCGCCTGCCGCAGCGCGCTGGCGAGGCGCAGCGCGCGCTCGTAGGTCTCGCGCCAGCTACGGCGAATCTCCCCATGGACGACCGCCGGCCGGTCACCGTAGACTTCGGCTGCGCGCACGATGAAGTCGATCGGCGTAAGCGGGACATAGTTGGCCTCGCGCCGCTCAAGACCTTCGTCGAACATGTGCTTCATGGGATCGTCTCCTGAGGCGCGGACCGCGCCGTCGATTGTTCTGATTGATTGATGAGCTAGCCTAGCAATGGTCATGGTGAACTGTCTGTCATTCAAATGACAGAGTAGTGCGTCCGTGGCGCATCGGGCTCAAACTTTAGCCGGACACGCTCCCAGGCCACTTATGAACGACGCCACCTCCACTTCCATCGCAGGCGCCCGCCCGGAGCGGCCGGAGCGGGTCGCGCGCGCCGAGCTGGCGCGGCTATTCGCAACCTGCGCGTGGTTTCGGGCGCTCACCGCCGAGCATCAGGCGCTGGTCCTTGCCACCGCGCACGCGCAGCATCTGGAAGGCGGAGCGTGGATCGCGCGCCGCCAGGAACCGTCGGACTATTGGATCGGCGTGCATGCGGGGCTGATCAAGCTCGCCATCTACAACGCCTCGGGACGCAGTTGCACGCTGTCCGGCGTGCCGCCCGGCGGCTGGTTCGGCGAAGGCAGCGTGATCAAGCGCGAATTGCGCAAATACGACGTGGCCGCGATTCAGCCTTCGCTCGTGATGTTCGTGCCGTCGTCGACCTTCCATGCGCTGCTGGAGTCCAGCCTGCCATTCACTGGCTTCGTGATCCGGCAACTGAACAACCGCATGGGCGAGTTCATCGCGTCGATTCAGAATAGCCGGCTGCTGGACGTGGATGCGCGCGTCGCGCAGTCGCTCGCGCAGTTGTTCAACCCGGACCTCTACCCGGACACAGGCCGCACGCTTGCCATTTCGCAGGAAGAAGTCGGACTGCTGGCGGGCGTGTCGCGCCAGCGGATCAACCAGGCGCTGCAAAACCTCGAAAGACTGGAGATCTTGCGCCTCTCGTATAACCAGATCGAGGTGCTCGATCTCGAACGCCTAGGCGCGTACGGGCGGGAGCAGATCTAGCGGAGCAGGCGGCGTGGCGCGCTTCGAAGTGGGCCTTGATCGTGGATGTAGCCGTGGCCGCGAAGAAAAGCAGCGCTCTCTAACGACTTATCCCCCGCGCGTACCGCTCTTGCGGGTGACGCGCCGCTCCAGGATCTCATCGGTCTTGAACAGCGCCAGCGTGATCTCGACCAGCACGCCCGATCTCTTCCAGCGCAAGTAATAGCGATGCGCCGTTTGATACGGCACATAGCGCGCGGGCATCGCGCTCCAGGGCTCGCGTGTATGCAGCACCCACATCACACTATCCAGCACCCAACGAATGTCGATGTTGGGACGGCCGCGACGAGTTCCGTGACTCAGCATTTCCGGCAGCAGCGGCACGACGTTCTGCCATTGCTCGTCGGTCAGATCCTGAATAGCCGGACGATGAGCCGGTGCGTTGGCTGGGGAAGTATTCATGCAGTAAAAACGCGCACATGCAGCACGTGTGCTGGCGTCGCCGCGAAGTTAAGGTCTCTGGATCGGTGTTTTTGAGATTAACCGAAGCTCGCATTCGCGAAAGTCAATTCTTGTCAAACGGACGAGCACAATCGACAAAAAGCGCAATGCCTTATTGCAACAACGGATTAATGGCGTGACGAAAGCCGTGGTCTATCATCGGCGCGCCCGGCGCGGCCCGTCTGCGCACGCCGCGCTCGAAAGAGAAATTCACCACTCCACACGCAGGAATTCCAGTGAGACAAATAAGACTCCTCAAGACCACCCCATTCGTGGGCGGCGCCGCCCTCGCCATGACTTCGGAGCAGGCTTGCGCGCAAAGCTCGATCACGCTGTATGGCATCGCCGACGTAAGCGTGCGCTATCTGGCGAACTCGAACGCGAACAACGACGGCCGCCTGTACATGACGAATGGCGCGATCACCAATAGCCGCTGGGGGCTGCGCGGCTCGGAGGATCTCGGCAACGGCCTGAAGGCGATCTTCGATCTGGAAAGCGGCATCAACCTGCAGAACGGTTCGGCGTCGGACATCCAGCGCATCTTCAACCGCAATGCGTATGTGGGCTTGAGCAGCCCGTATGGCACGGTCACGCTCGGCCGTCAGAAGACGCCTTTGTTCGACCTGCTCGGCGACACCTACGACCCGCTCACAGTCGGCGATTACGCCGAGAACTCCTGGTTGCCGGGCGCGCTCGGCGCGGGGCTCTACGCGGACAACGCCGTGAAGTACACGGGCACGTATAAAGGCTTGACCCTCGCCGCGATGTATTCGTTCGGCACGAACTCGGAATCGACCGGCGAGGATGGCTTCTCGGGGCAGGTGCCAGGCCATCTCGGTGCGGGCAATATGTACGGCTTTACGTTGTCGTACGTGGCCGGCCCGTTGAGCGTTGCGGCCGGCGTGCAGCAGAACAGCGACAACAGCAATCACAAGCAGACCATCTTCAACGCGAACGCGGTCTACGTCTTCAGTTCGACGAAGGTGTATGTCGGCTATCTGCATTCGAAGGACGACACCGGTTTCGTCGATAGCGCACTGGCACAGCAAACGCTCGTGCCGGGCGTCGATATCGTGAAGGGCTCGGGCCGCGTCGACAACGGTCCGTTTGCCGGCGTCACCTGGCAGGCCACGCCCGCGCTCACGCTGACTGGCGCAGCGTACTACGACCACATGTCCAACGCGGCGATCGGCAACGGTCAGCTGGGTAGCGGCTATCGCTATACGTTCATGGCGCTGGCTGAATACGCGTTGTCGAAGCGCACCGAAGTGTACGGCACGGTCGATTTCGACAAGGTGTCGGGCGCCGCTTCGGTCGAATTGCCGGGCCGCAACAATCAGACCGGTGTTGCACTCGGTCTGCGTACGATTTTCTAAATCGCATGGCGAGCGGGGTCCGCGAGGGCCCCGCCAGCGCGCGCGGCATTCGAATTGCCGCGCCCATAAAAAAAGGTGCCGCGAACGGCACCTTTTTGCACTACAGGCAGCTTCTGCTGAAGCTTAGAAGCGGTGACGCAGACCGACCGTAGCAGCCGTCTGGTTCTTCGACGACGACGGCAGTTGCGTGTTGTCGCCGCTGTAGATCGAAGCGACACCGCCATCGCCCATTGCGTGCTGGTACACGGCTTGAGCGTAGACGTCCGTACGACGCGACAGCGAGTAGTCAGCTTGCAGGCCGATCTGGTGGTAACGGGTCTTCATGTCGTTGCCGTCAGCGTTGACACCGTAGCCATGTGCATCCGTGAACGTGTAAGCGACGCCCAGGCCCAGAGCCGGGGTCACGTTGTACTTGCCGTTGACTTCGTAGTTGTTCGAATGACCTTGACGTTGGCCGGGCGCTGCGCCAACCAGGTTGTCCACACGCGATTGCGTCCATGCCGCACCGACAGTAGCCGGGCCGAACGAGTACGAAGCAGCTGCGCCGAACTCACGCTGACGGAAGTTGCCGGTCATGATGCCCGACGTGTTCGCGAGAACGCCGTCCGAAGCACCGCTGGTGTTTGCAGCCGGGTTGTTCTGCTGTGCGTAAGCAGCGCCCAGGTGCAGGCCTTGCCACTGGTATGCGGCACCGACGCTGTACTGGCGGTTGTTGGCGAATGCGCCAGCCTGGTTCGAGAAGCCGTACGTGCCGCCGAACGTGAAGCCAGCGTAGTTAGCGCTCGAGTACTTGACCGAGTTGTTGACCGACAGGCCGCCGTTCGTGTTCAGGTTGTCGTTGTTGAACGGGTGCGCGAAATACGTACCGCCCCAGCTGCCCGTTGCGGTCAGCGGTGCCAGGTAGTCTTGAGCTGCGTCGTATTGACGGCCCAGCGTGACCGTACCGAATTGCGCGCTCGACAGACCGACGAACGCTTGACGGTTGAACATGCCGTTGTTGTTAGCGAACTTGCCGTTGTTGACGTTGAAGCCGCTTTCCAACGTGAAGATTGCCTTCAGGCCACCGCCCAGGTCTTCCGAACCGCGCAGACCGAACATGCTCTGGTTGATGCCGCCGCTGCCTGCTGCCCACTTGGAGTTGTGGTTGACGTTGCTGGTGTAAGTCAGGCCCGCGTCCAACAGACCATACAGGGTCACGCTGCTTTGTGCGTGAGCGACGGATGCGAACGATGCGGCGACCGCAACGACGATGAGACTCTTCTTCATGTGGGACTCCAGTTCGATAAATTTACACGGGGAGCGGGACTGCCTCGACAGCGCATGCATCGCACGTGCTGCCGCCCTTTGGCCGAACCGTTTCGGACAGCCGGGCACCCTTCAAACGAAGCGTGAGTGTAGGGGGACACCCTAATAGCGGCGTCCGCAATTTGCGCAACAGGCTTTTTTGGAATCCGCAACAATGTTTGCTGCGAAGGCGTTAAGTCGTTGTTTTTCGGGCGTTTATCGCAACATTCAGGATGCTGCGCGCCTGCTCTCGCCATTAAATATTTGCAACGTTTCAATAATAAAGTTGTGCGTATGCAACAGGTTTTAATACGCATGCCGTAATCGGGTCGGAACGACTAGGGACTGAAAGCCGGCTGATTGCTCGAAATAAGGCAATTGCACCGGGCGTTATCTGGACGCGCAGTAAATTTATTTTGGAAAACTGGGAACTTAATTGAGTTAATGCGGTCTTCCCGTTTCCGGCGCGACCGCGATTGATATTGAGATTCTGATTAACTCAATTCGCTGCCGTATTGAATTACCTGTTCGCGAATATGGCGCACGGGTCGTGTGGCGGCGGGGCTTTGTGCCCCAACCTGTCTGCAGGCCGCTTGGATTCTTGCCCGGATATGCGCCTGGGCGGGTCGTAGCGTTTGCGACGCGCGTTCGTAGAACGGGGATGCTTTCAGCGCAGGCATTGCCCGGAGGTGAACTGCGCCGCCAGCCGCCGCGTGACGAAAGCCCATGCTGAAAGTGGACGGCTAACATCAGAACTGCCTTCCGTATCCAATTAACGGCGCAGCCGGCCCCCTTTTTACACGGAGTTTCCCCTGGTTTCCATTTTCATGAGCGTCGGGGCAGTTTCCTCGCTCAGCGCTGGACAATCTCGCCGTGCGGCACCCGACTGTAGAAACTGCTTTCGTTCCGCGACAAAACCTTCAACGTCCCCCGCTACGCCTCGCCGGGTGCGCGATGCGAGAAAGCGTCAATGGTGGCAGGACTTCGAGCGCGGCACATCGTCGGCCGTCCCGGTCAGGAACGGCTCCAGTCCGAATAGCCACGCAAAGCAGAAGGTGACCCGCGCCAATGCGCGGATTTCCCTATGTGACACGCTCTCGCCAGCGTCGTCGAGCGGAGAGGCTAGCGGTGGTTGAGGCGTGGCCAACTCGGTAGCGGTATGGTCGGATCGCATGATGGTTCTCGTTATTGATGTGGCGTGCCAGCCTTTCGCAAACGACGTGCCACTGCCGCGACTCGAAGTTCGGATCAACTGCAGGTGAGCTTAGTCGCGCATCGTGGCGGCGATCTGTGCGACCGACCGCGAAGGACAAGCGGAAGTACCGGACTGTCCGCGAAAATGTCCGCAGACAAAAGATTAAAATCGCGGAGATTTTTAGCGGCGTGGCGAGACAATAAAGCGCGATATGGGTCGAGCGCGAGACAGCTGGATTAACAAACCTGTTTGCGCCGCGAAGATGACGATGGCGCGCTTTTGAACCCGGCCAATCCAATGACGAATACGCTTCACATAGCCGCAATCTGAATTCGGCAAAACAGATTAACCACACGGCTTCACGCCAAACAAAAAGGGTTCCGGATATTCGGAACCCTTTTCTTCAAGCCTTGGTGGGCCGGGTGGGATTCGAACCCACGATGTCCTTTCGGAGGCGGATTATGAGTCCGCTGCCTGCAACCAACACGGCGTCCGGCCCAAGAAAAAGACCCGGTCGTGAAGGCCGGGCCCATTCGTTGGTTGGCCGACATACTACACGAAAAAGGGACCTCCGCAACCGCTTCGCTTGCGCGAAACAACTGGGAAGCCCCTTCGACCGCAACATCATCCTCAACGAACGACCTGGCCTCGATCAATTCCCTTCGAGGAACGACTTCAGCTTATCCGACCGGCTCGGGTGACGCAGCTTGCGCAGCGCCTTGGCCTCGATCTGACGAATCCGCTCACGCGTCACGTCGAACTGCTTACCGACTTCTTCGAGCGTATGGTCGGTGCTCATCTCGATGCCGAAGCGCATGCGCAGCACTTTCGCTTCGCGCGGCGTCAGCGAGTCGAGCACGTCCTTCACGACATCTCGCATGCTGGCATGCAGCGCGGCGTCGGCCGGAGCGACGGTGTTCGTGTCTTCGATGAAGTCGCCCAGATGCGAATCGTCGTCGTCACCGATCGGCGTTTCCATCGAGATCGGCTCCTTCGCGATCTTCATGATCTTGCGGATCTTGTCTTCCGGCATTTCCATCTTCTCGGCCAGCGTTGCCGGATCCGGCTCGAGGCCGGTTTCCTGCAGGATCTGCCGCGAGATGCGGTTCATCTTGTTGATCGTTTCGATCATGTGAACCGGAATCCGGATCGTGCGCGCCTGGTCGGCGATCGAACGCGTAATGGCCTGGCGAATCCACCACGTCGCATACGTGGAGAACTTGTAGCCGCGACGATATTCGAACTTGTCCACCGCCTTCATCAGGCCGATATTGCCTTCCTGAATCAGGTCGAGGAACTGCAGACCGCGGTTCGTGTACTTCTTCGCGATCGAGATCACGAGACGCAAATTCGCCTCGGTCATTTCGCGCTTCGCCTGGCGCGCCTTCAGTTCGCCGGCCGCCATCTGGCGGTTGGTTTCCTTCAGGTCCTTCAGCGGCAGCACGACACGCGCTTGCAGATCCAGCAGACGTTGCTGCTGTTCGCGGATCGCCGGAATGTTGCGCGTGAGGATCGCGCTATACGCGTGTCCTTCACCGACGATCTTGTCGGCCCACTCGAGATCCGTTTCGCTGCCCGGGAAACGCGCGATGAATTCCGCACGCGGCATGCCGCACTTGTCGACCACCGTATGCAGGATCTGACGCTCGACCTGACGCACTTCGTCCACTTGCGCGCGCAGCGTATCGCACAGACGCTCGACCGTACGCGCGGTGAAGCGAATCGTCATCAGCTCGTTCTGGATCGTTTCCTGCGCCTTGAGGTACGACTTGGACTTGTAGCCTTCCTTCTCGAACGCGCGACGCATCTTGTCGAACCATTCGCTGATCATCGCGAATTTTTCGAGCGACGCGCGCTTGAGCGCTTCCATCTGCGCGGCGTTGGCCGTGGCTTGCGCGGTGCCGTCGTCGTCTTCCTCGTCGTCTTCGTCCTCTTCCTCGACTTCCTCGTCCTCGCTCTCGATCGCTTCCGCCTCTTGCGCGGAGAAGCCGTCCGCGTCTTCCGCGTTGGCGTCGATCAGACCGTCGACCAGTTCGTCGATGCGGATTTCCTCGTTCGCGACGCGCTCGGCCATCGCGAGGATGTCGGCGATCGTGGTCGGACACGCGGAGATGGCCATCACCATGTGCTTCAGGCCGTCTTCGATCCGCTTGGCGATTTCAATCTCGCCTTCGCGCGTGAGCAGCTCGACCGTGCCCATTTCACGCATGTACATGCGGACCGGGTCGGTGGTGCGACCGAATTCGGAGTCGACCGTGGAAAGCGCAACTTCTGCTTCCTCTTCCACTTCGTCGTCGGACGAAGCGGCGGGCGCGTTGTCGTTCAGCAGCAGCGTTTCGGCGTCGGGGGCCTGCTCGTAGACGGCCACGCCCATGTCGTTGAACGTGCTGATGATGCCTTCGATCGCCTCGGTCTCGGTGAAATTGTCCGGGAGGTGGTCGTTGATTTCAGCGTACGTGAGGAAGCCGCGCTCCTTGCCGAGCTTGATCAGCGCGCGCAGTTTGGAGCGGCGCTCTTCGAGTTCCTCCACCGTGCCCGGCTGCGAAGACGCGAACGCATCTTTCAGCAGCGCTTTTTCCTTTGCACGACGGTCGCGAGCCTTGACCTTTTCCACTTTGCCCGGTGCAGCGGCGGGAGTGTCTTCGGCCTGGGTTGCATCGTCATCGACGGGTACTTCGTTCAGCTTTTTCGTCATGGAGTTCGCCGTACCGGCTGTAGTCTCGACTCGCGGCTGGTGGACAACAGCCGGCAGAACCGTGGATACTGGAGTCTCGCGCACTACCGCATCGTCCTGCGCGGCAGCCGCTTCCCTTGCGCTACTGACACTTGACCGCTTCGCAACCGGCGACACGGCTTTCGCCGCCCCGACCGAATCCTCTTTCACCGCCGAAGTGGTCGAAGATTTCTTCCCGGCGATCGGTGCAACACTGACAGCAGACGATTTTCGGGCGGAAGAAGCTAACCTGGCCTCGGTGACCTTTCTGGTCGGCTCCTTGGAGCGTGTGCCGGTTGCCTGATTTCCGCCTGTAGTCTTTGCCATCGCATCGCCTTTTCGCCTTTGCTAGGAAAACCCTTAAAAAACAAACCGCTAGAAACCTTTTATTATACCACCCAGGTTTCTGGCCTCTCCCTTACAGACCTAGCTGACGCTTCATGTCAGCCCGTTTCCGATTCAATTCCGAAAGCTCCGCAAACTCTTCCGGCGTGTGCCGGGATTGCCGCGAAAGCTGCTCAAGCCGATCGCAATAAGCGTCGTACCGCATCTTGAGGATTGCGGCCTTCAATTCCTCGCCGACGATCCGTTCCTGCTCGCGCCGCTCCTCGATGACGACCGCGTCCTCCGGGTCTTTCAGCAGCAAATCCCGGACATTTTCATCATAGTCTAGAATTTTGCGAAAGATTTCCTCGAAAGTTGGGGCGTTTGCGCCGTTTCGCAATAGGTCGGAGAGCAACTGAAACTCCGCCGAATCGCCCAGCGCCCGTGCGTGCGTCGTCACTTCTTCGAATAACTCGCCGTGGCGGGTCACGCTCAGCAGCGCCTGTTCGGCGTCCTCATCGAGCACCGCCACCGTGCGCGGATACATCACAAGATTGCGCAACGTCTTTTCTTCGATCCCCGTCACGCTGCGGCGGTCCTTGCGGGCCGGCGCGAGACGCGCCGCGGCCGCGATGCGCGAATCCACCTCGCAGAGCGCGGCGACCTCTTCGAACGGCACATCGAGCCGGTCGGCAAACATATGCATGATCTGCGCGCGCAGCGCATTGGCCGGCAGCGCCTGCAGCAGCGGCTTGGCGTCGAACAGCGCGCGGGCCTTGCCTTCCGGCTGATCCAGCTCTTTGCCGGTCAGCACCTCGTTGAGCATGAACTGCGACAGCGGCATCGCCCGTTCGACCTGTTCGGCGAACGCCTCGGTGCCGAACTCGCGCACGTAGCTGTCCGGGTCATGCTCGGACGGCAAAAACAGGAAGCGGATGGTCCGGTTGTCCGCCGCGTGCGGCAGGCAGGCATCCAGCGCGCGGCGCGCGGCGCGCCGGCCTGCCGAATCGCCGTCGAAACTGAAGATGACCGTGTCGGTCTGGCGCATCAGTTTCTGCACATGAACCGGCGTGCAGGCCGTGCCGAGCGTGGCGACCGCGTTCTGAAACCCCAATTGGGCCAGCGCGACCACGTCCATGTAGCCTTCCACCACCAGCACGTAGTGCTGTTCGCGAATCGCCAGACGCGCTTCGAACAGCCCGTACAGTTCGCTGCCCTTGTTAAATAGAGGCGTTTCGGGCGAATTCAAATATTTCGGTTCGCCGCCGTCCAGCACGCGGCCGCCGAAGCCGATCACCTGCCCCTTCACGTTGCGTATCGGGAACATGATCCGCTCGCGGAAGCGGTCATAGCGGCGGTTCTGCCCCTGCGCATCGGACTTTTCGCTGACGATTACGAGACCCGACTCAACCAGCGCATCGTCGCGATAATTTGGAAAGGCCGCCTCGAGGTTCTGCCAGCCGTCCGGGGCATAACCCAGGCCGAAACGGGCCGCAATCTCGCCGGTCAAGCCGCGCTTCTTCAGATACTGGATCGCGGCCGGCGCACAGCGCAACTGCTTGCGGTAAAAGTCGCAGGCGGTCTGCATCACATCGGAAAGCGCCGTGGTGACGGCCTTGGAAGCCGCCGGCGCATAGCCGCCGGAACCACCGCCGTATCCCGGCGACGGCTCGTTGGGCACAGTCAAACCTACCGATTGCGCCAGTTCATTGACCGCCTCCGGAAACGACGAGCCCACGTGCTCCATCAAAAATCCGATCGCCGTCCCATGCGCGCCGCAGCCGAAGCAGTGGTAAAACTGTTTAGTCGGACTAACCGTAAACGAAGGGCTCTTCTCGTTGTGAAACGGGCACAGCCCCATGAAGTTCGCGCCGCCCTTTTTCAGCTGCACATACCGGCCGACCACGTCGACGATATCGACGCGGTTGAGCAAGTCCTGCAGGAATGACGGTGGAATCACAGTAAATGACGCTACCTAAAAAGCTCAACGCTGCGCGCGCGGTCGAGCGACGGCGCGCGCAGGCCGGACAAAACGAAAATTACTTCGCGAGCGCGGCTTTGACTTGCGCCGACACCGCGGTCATGTCGGCACGGCCAGCCAGCTTCGGCTTCAGCACGCCCATCACTTTACCCATGTCCTGCGGGCCGGCCGCGCCGGTTTGTGCAACCGCTGCCTGGACTTCGGCAACGATTTCCGCTTCGGACATCTGTTCCGGCATGTAACCGGACAGGATTGCTAGCTCGGCCTTTTCCTTGTCGGCCAGATCCGTGCGGCCGGCGGCTTCGAACTGGCTGATCGAGTCCTTGCGCTGCTTGATCATCTTGTCGACGACCGTGGTGATCGCGGTGTCGTCGAGGGTCACGCGCTCGTCGACTTCGCGTTGCTTGATGGCGGCGAGCAGCAGGCGGATCGTGCCGAGACGCTCGGTCTCGCGCGCCCGCATGGCGGCTTTCATATCGTCGTTGATCCGGTCCTTGAGACTCATCACTCACCTGAATGCGTTGAAAGTTGAAAAAGCGGCCGGGTCGACAGCGTCAACACGAATACCCGCTTGGGGACTGCTTCCTCAAGCGGGTTGGCGCAATGTGCGTAGTGGATGCGACCCTGCCGGCTGGCCCGAAGGGCCGTGTTTTCCGTGATGGCACCTCGCGTGCCGTCACCGGTTGGATGTCGCCGCTCCGATCGACCGGAACCGCGGCAACGCCAGAATCAATAGAACTTCTTCGGCAGCATCTGGCCACGCAGACGCTTGAAATGACGCTTCACCGCAGCGGCCTTCTTGCGCTTGCGCTCGGCCGTAGGCTTTTCGTAAAACTCGCGAGCGCGAAGTTCGGTCAGCAGGCCGGCTTTCTCCATGGTGCGCTTGAAACGGCGCATGGCAACTTCAAACGGCTCGTTGTCTTTTACGCGGATGGTCGTCATTTTTCAATAACGGGACTTTGTAAAGGTTCAGGAGTATAGCAGAGCTTTCTCACAAAGCTACTGCGCCGTCAAGCCCCTTGGACATACTCCGCGGACGCCTGTCCGGCCGCCACACCCGAGGCCCACGCCCACTGGAAATTGTAGCCGCCGAGCCAACCGGTCACGTCGACCGCTTCGCCGATGAAATACAGCCCCGGGGCGCGCGCGCTCATCATCGTCGACGACGACAGGTCGCGCGTATCCACCCCACCGCGCGTCACCTCGGCCTTGCGATAGCCTTCGGTGCCGTTCGGCGTGAGGGTCCAGCGCGACAGCGCCTCGCCGACGCGCCGCAGCGTTTTGTCCGGCAGATCGGCTACGCGGGCTTCGGCGGGAATCTGGTGGGTCTCCAGCCAGACGTGGGCAAGCCGTTGCGGCACCCATTCGGACAATAGATTGGCGATCTGGCGCTTCGTGCCGGTCTTCGCTGCCAGCAGCGCGTCTGTCGCGTCGCGCTCCGGCAGCAGGTTGATGTGAATTGGTTCGCCGGGTTGCCAGTAGGTCGAGATCTGCAGCACGCCCGGGCCCGACAGGCCGCGGTGCGTGAGCAGCAGATCCTCGTTGAATTCGGCACCGGTCTTCTTGTTGCCGGTTGCCAGTTGCACTTCGAGCGACGCGCCGGAGAGCGCCGCGAACGGTGCCCAGTCGGCCGGCGCGAAGGTCAGCGGCACCAGCGCGGGACGGGTGACGATCAGCTTATGGCCGAACTGCTTGGCAAGACGGTAGGCGAAATCCGTGGCGCCGATCTTGGGAATCGACAGCCCGCCCGTGGCGATCACGAGCGCGCGCGTGGTGATCGGACCCGACAGCGTGTCCAGCGTGAAGCGGCCTTGCGCGTCCTGACGCACCGCCTCGACCGACAGCGGCGTGCGCCAGACCACGCGGCCAGCGTCGCACTCGTGCTTCAGCACATTGATGACCGCATCGCTCGACTGGTCGCAGAACAGCTGCCCCTTGTGCTTCTCGTGCCACGTCACATGGTGGCGCTTGAGCAGCGCCATGAAGTCGCGCGGCGTATAGCGCGCCAGCGCCGAGCGGCAGAAATGCGGATTCGCCGACAGGTAGTTGGCCGGCCCCGCATACAGGTTCGTGAAGTTGCAACGGCCGCCGCCGGAAATGCGGATCTTTTCCGCGAGACGCTGCGAGTGGTCGATCAGCACCACGCGACGGCCGAGCTGCCCGGCCACCGCCGCGCACATCATGCCGGCCGCGCCTGCGCCGATCACCGCGATATCGAAGGATTCCATGGGGCCGCATTGTACCCGCGCGACTGCGGCGCGTTGCCCGCACTGCTATACTTTCAGGCTGGCCTTTTCATTTTGGGGCGCCGCAGTGCCTGTCACTCGCGCGTCCGCTCGAACCCACCCATCATGCTCGTACTCGGCATCGAAAGCTCCTGCGACGAAACCGGTCTCGCTCTCTACGACACTGAGCGCGGGCTGCTCGCACACGCGCTGCATTCGCAAATCGCGATGCATCGGGAGTACGGCGGGGTCGTGCCGGAGCTGGCGTCGCGCGACCACATCCGGCGCGCGCTGCCGCTGCTCGAAGAGGTGATGGAGCGCGCCAGCGCGGCGCGCAGCGACATCGATGCTATTGCCTACACGCAAGGGCCGGGGCTCGCGGGCGCGCTGCTGGTCGGCGCGAGCGTCGCCAATTCGCTGGCGATGGCGTGGGACAAGCCGACCATTGGCATCCATCACCTCGAAGGGCACTTGCTGTCGCCGCTGCTGGTGGATGAGCCGCCGCCGTTTCCGTTCGTCGCGCTGCTGGTGTCCGGCGGTCACACGCAACTGATGCGCGTGACCGACGTGGGCGTCTACGAAACACTCGGCGAAACGCTGGACGACGCCGCCGGCGAAGCGTTCGACAAAACCGCCAAGCTGCTCGGCCTCGGCTATCCGGGCGGCCCGGAAGTCTCGCGCATGGCGGAATTCGGCACGCCCGGCGCGGTGCTGCTGCCGCGCCCGATGCTGCATTCCGGCGACCTCGATTTCAGCTTCAGCGGCCTGAAGACCGCAGTCCTCACGCACGCGAAAAAACTCGGCGGCGCCAATATCTGCGAGCAGGCGAAAGCCGATCTGGCGCGCGGGTTCGTCGACGCCGCGGTGGAAGTGCTGGCGGCGAAATCGCTGGCCGCGCTCAAGCGGACCAAGCTCAACCGGCTGGTCGTCGCCGGCGGTGTGGGTGCGAACCGGCAGTTGCGCGACGCGCTGTCCGCCGCGGCGAAGAAGCGCAATTTCTACGTGCACTACCCGGACTTGTCGCTCTGCACGGACAACGGCGCGATGATCGCGCTGGCCGGCGCGTTGCGATTGCAGCGCTGGCCCGAGCAATCGGGTAAGGACTACGCTTTCACGGTGAAGCCACGCTGGGATCTAACCTCTCTCGCGCGCTGAACTGAAAATTCCGAAGCCGTAAAAAAAGCCGCTTATCGAAGCGGCTTTTCATTGGCGTCAATCACCGGAACCGGACCGGCGACGCGCGCGCGTATCAACCCGCGCGCTTATCCCGCTCGATCACCGCATACGCGCTGTGATTGTGAATCGACTCGAAGTTCTCGGCTTCGAGCACATACGCGGCGATCCGCTCGTCCGCATTCAGACGCTGCGCGACGTCGCGCACGAGGTCTTCGACGAACTTCGGATTCTCATACGCACGCTCGGTGACGAACTTCTCGTCCGGGCGCTTGAGCAAGCCCCACAGCTCGCACGACGCTTCTTCCTCAGCGATCCGAACCAGTTCTTCCACCGCCACGTCGCCAGCCAGCTCGACGTTGATTGTCACGTGCGAACGCTGGTTGTGCGCGCCGTACTGCGAGATCTTCTTCGAGCACGGGCACAGGCTCGTGACCGGCACCAGCACCTTCAGGAACAGGCGCGTCATCCCGTTGCGGGTGTCGCCCGTCAACGTGACCTCGTAGTCGAGCAGGCTTTGCACGCCCGAGACCGGCGCGGTCTTGTTCACGAAGTACGGGAACGATACCTCGATGCGGCCCGCCTCGGCTTCGAGCTTTTCGAGCATCGCGGCGAGCATGGTGCGGAACGTGGCCACTTCGAGGGGCGCCTTGTTCTCTTCGAGCAGCGCGACGAAACGCGACATGTGCGTGCCCTTCTGCTCAGCCGGCAGATGCACGTCGAGATTCCACGTGCCGACCGTCGGCTGCGCCTCGCCGCTTTGCGTGCGCACCGTCAACGGATGACGCACGCCCTTGACGCCAACCCGCTGGATCGGGATCTGACGCGTGTCGGGCGTGCTTTGCACGTCGGGCATCACAAAGGCGGGATTCATTTGATTCATCTTTTTGTCCTTTCAAGAAAACGCCGGGCTGTCCCAAGTTTTCCGCTCCCAAGGAAGCCCCCGCCCCGAAGGAAGTCCCTTGGGGATTGGGGAGTTGCCCCTTGGGGGCTGTCGCGCAGCGACAGGTTTTGGGAGCTCTCAGCGGCGGCCGTGCGGATCAGTGCACGCAACGGCGAACGCCGGCCCCTGCCGGCGTTGGAAGACGGGCCCGAAGGCCCATCGCTTCAAGTGGGGGATGGTGCTGGCCGCCGCCATCGCATCACGGCGGCATGACGGACAGCAAAGCCTTACGCGACGCGCTTCACCGACGATTGACCGCCGACCACGCCATTTGCCAGAAAGCGTTCGCGAATCGACTTGACGATGCCCGTGGCGTCGAGGCCGCACGCGGCAAGCAGTTTGGCCGGGTCGCCATGATCGATGAACCGGTCGGGCAGGCCCAGTTGCAACACGGGTCGCATGATTCCGGCCTCGAGCAGTGCTTCGACGCATGCCGAGCCCGCGCCACCCATCACACAGCCTTCTTCGACCGTGACGATGGCGTCGTGCGTCTCCGCGAGCTCACGGACCAGCGCGGCGTCCAGCGGCTTCACGAAGCGCATGTTCGCGACCGTGGCGTCCAGTTGCTCGGCCGCCGCCAGCGACGGCGCGACCATCGTACCGAACGCGAGAATCGCAATGCGCTTGCCCGCGGGCTGCGACGTTTCGCGACGCACCTCGCCCTTGCCGATCGGCAAGGCGGCCATTTGCTTGACGGTTGCGACACCCGTGCCGGCGCCGCGCGGATAACGCACCGCCGTCGGGTTCGGCTGCTGCAGCGCGGTGTACAGCATCTGCCGGCATTCGTTTTCGTCGGACGGGGCCATCACCGTCATGTTCGGGATGCAGCGCATGAACGCGAGGTCGTAAGCACCCGCGTGCGTTGCGCCATCCGCGCCGACCAGACCCGCGCGGTCGATCGCGAACACCACCGGCAGGTTTTGCAGCGCGACGTCGTGAATCAATTGATCGTACGCGCGTTGCAGGAAGGTCGAGTAGATCGCCACCACCGGCTTCATGCCGTCCGCGGCCAGGCCGCCGGCGAACGTCACCGCGTGCTGCTCGGCAATGCCGACATCGAAATAACGGTCCGGGAAGCGCTTCTCGAACTCGACCATGCCCGAGCCTTCGCGCATGGCCGGCGTGATGCCGATCACGCGCGAGTCGAGTTCGGCGGCGTCGCACAGCCATTCGCCGAACACCTGCGTGTAGGTCTTCTTCGACGGCGTGGTGGCCGGCTTGATGCCTTCAGCCGGATTGAACTTGCCCGGGCCGTGGTACAGCACCGGATCGGCTTCGGCAAGCTTGTAGCCCTGGCCTTTCTTCGTCACGACGTGCAGGAACTGCGGACCGCGCAGTTCCTTGATGTTCTGCAGCGTCGGGATCAGCGAATCGAGATCGTGACCGTCGATCGGGCCGATGTAGTTGAAGCCGAACTCCTCGAACAGCGTGGCCGGCACGATCATGCCCTTCGCGTGCTCTTCGAGCTTGCGAGCCAGGTCGAGCATCGGCGGCGCGACGCGCAGCACGCGTTCGACACCCGCGCGCGCGGCGGCATAGAAGCGGCCCGACATCAGGCGCGCGAGATGGCGATTGAGCGCGCCGACCGGCGGCGAAATCGACATGTCGTTGTCGTTCAGGATCACCAGCAGCGGCACGTCGTCTTCGACGCCGGCGTTGTTCATCGCCTCGAAGGCCATGCCGGCCGTCATCGCGCCGTCGCCGATCACCGCGATGCCCATGCGGTTGTCGCCGTGCAGCTTGCTCGCGACCGCCATGCCGAGCGCAGCGGAGATCGACGTGCTGGAGTGCGCGGTGCCGAAGGTGTCGTATTCGGACTCGTCACGCTTCGGGAAGCCCGAGATGCCGCCCAGTTGACGCAGCGTGTGCATCTGGTCGCGGCGGCCCGTCAGGATCTTGTGCGGATAGGTTTGATGGCCGACATCCCAGACGATCCGGTCATGCGGCGTGTCGAACACATAGTGCAGAGCAATGGTCAACTCGACCGTGCCGAGGTTGGACGAAAGATGGCCGCCCGTCTGCGATACGCTGTCGAGCACGAAGGCACGCAACTCGTCGGCAAGCGGTTGCAATTGGCGGCGATCGAGGCGGCGCAAGGCTGCCGGGTCGTCGATGGTTTTCAGCAAGTCGTACATCGTCGTTCCATTGTAGGAAAACTTACGCGCCCGCACTTCATACATGCACCCCGGGGATAAAGGATGCGCGGCGGCGGGCTTTCGCGTTCAGCTAACCCGGTTCACCACCAGGTCGGCCAATTCGGCCAGACGCTGCGCACGCGCGCCGAACGGCGCAAGCGCCGCGTGAGCGTCGCTGCGCAGCTGGGCCGCGAGCGCACGCGACGCGTCGAGCCCGATAATCGACACATAGGTCGGCTTGCCGTCCTTCGCGTCTTTACCCGCGGTCTTGCCGAGCGTCGCAGAGTCGGTCGTGACGTCGAGTATGTCGTCGACGACCTGAAACGCGAGACCGACAGCGCCCGCATACGCGTCGAGCGAACGCATCGCGTCCGCGTCCGGCGCTTCGCCCGCCAGCGCGCCCATGCGCACCGCGGCGCGCAACAACGCGCCGGTTTTCATCCGGTGCATCGTTTCGAGTTGCGTGCGCGTCAGCGTGTGGCCGACGCTCGCCAGATCGATGGCCTGGCCGCCGCACATGCCAATCGAGCCGCTTGCAAGCGCCAGCTCGCGCACGAGCGAAGCTTGTTGTGGCGCGGCCAGCACGTCGGAAGTCAGCGCGACGAAAGCCTGCGACTGCAGCGCGTCGCCGACCAGCAGCGCCGTGGCTTCGTCGTATTGGACGTGCACCGTGGGCTTGCCGCGACGCAATGCGTCGTCGTCCATGCACGGCATGTCGTCGTGCACGAGCGAGTACACGTGGATCATTTCCAGCGCCGCCGCTGCCGCGTCGAGGCATTCGGCGCGCGCGCCGGTCAGCTCGCCGGCGGCGTGGCACAGCAACGGGCGGACCCGCTTGCCGCCGCCCAGCACCGCGTAACGCATCGCCTCATGCAGTTTGGCGGGCTCGGTGGCCGCGCCCGGCAGGTAATGTTCCAGTGCCGCTTCGACGCGTTCGAGCACCGCACGCGTCCATTGTTCGAATGTCATAGGTCGTCCCCGCTTTCAGTAGCGGCTGTGCCTGCGGTATTCATGGGCAGCGGCTTGAGCGTCTCGCCGTCGAGCACGCGCACCTGCTGCTCGACCTTTTCGAGCTGTTGCTGGCAAAACGCCACCAGAGCCGCGCCGCGCCGGTACGCGGTCAGCGACTCCTCGAGACTGAGGCTGCCGCCTTCCATGCGTGCCACCAGCCCTTCCAGCTCGGCCTGCGCGGCTTCGTAGTTCTCCGGCAGCGGCGTGGTATCGACGCCTTCGGCTGGCGCGGCAGCAGGATCTTTTGACGCGGTCTTCGCCATGAATAGTCGCAAAATTAAAACAAGTCGGACATTCTACGGCAAAAGCGACATTTCCGATCCGCTCGCCGGTCTGCGTCGCACGTGCGCATCGCGCGCCGCCCCTGAAGTCTCGCAGAAAAAAAACGAACGGTCTGCGGCGAAAATCCCGAACTTTCCTGACATTTTTGACCCGAATCAGGGACTTAAGCGCCCCGACACAGGGGAAACGGGTATAATCGCGGGCTCCCTAAATCGAATCTTCGATGGTTGGGTTGTTCACTGCTTTCACGTCTTCACGGGAGTGGGAATGTCCAATCTGAGCAATGCATTGCAGTTGCGGTCTATCCACAGCCAGCTGCCAGTCACGGCTTACTTTGACGAAGCGCTTTTAACGCGCGAAATCGAAACCCTTTTCAAGAAAGGTCCTCGTTACATCGGCCACGATCTCATGGTGCCCGAAGCGGGGGATTATTTTGCCTTGCCCAGCGAAAGCGAGGGGCGCGTGCTCGTCCGTAACCAGCAGTCGCAAGTCGAACTGCTGTCGAACGTGTGCCGCCACCGGCAAGCCATCATGCTCAACGGTCGCGGCCAGGCGGAGAACATCGTCTGCCCCCTGCACCGCTGGACGTACGATCTGAACGGCCAGCTACTCGGCGCACCGCATTTCGCGGACAACCCCTGCCTGAATCTCGGCGCCACGCCGCTGCAGAACTGGCAAGGTCTGCTGTTCGAAGCGCAGGGCCGCGACGTCGCACGCGATCTGGCGCGCCTCGGCACCAGGAAACACTTCGATTTTTCGGGCTTCATGTTCGATCACGTCGAAGTGCACGAGTGCAACTACAACTGGAAGACCTTCATCGAGGTCTATCTGGAGGACTATCACGTCGCGCCGTTCCATCCGGGCCTCGGCAGCTTCGTCAATTGCGACGACCTGACGTGGGAGTTCGGCGAGTGGTACAGCGTCCAGACGGTTGGCGTGCACAAGGATCTGGAGCAGCCGGGCAGCCCGACCTACCGCAAGTGGCACGACGAGGTGCTGCGTTTCCGCGGCGGCAATCCGCCCGACTTCGGCGCGATCTGGATGGTGTATTACCCCGGCATCATGATCGAGTGGTATCCGCATGTGCTGGTGGTGTCGTGGCTGATTCCGCGCGGCGCGCAGAAGACCACCAACGTGGTCGAGTTTTATTACCCTGAGGAAATCGCGCTATTCGAGCGGGATTTCGTCGAAGCCGAGCGCGCCGCCTATATGGAAACGGCCCGCGAAGACGACGAGATCGCCGAGCGTATGGACGCCGGCCGCCGTGCGCTGATGGAACGCGGCGAATCGCAAGTCGGCCCGTATCAGAGCCCGATGGAAGACGGCATGCAGCACTTCCATGAGTTTTTGCGGCGCGAGCTCGGCGCGATCTGAGCGCGCTCGATCCGCTCGGCCGGACACTGGCCCGACTCTCGCACAAGCTGTATGGACGCATGGAAAGACGGGCTTCGGCCCGTCTTTTTTTGTTTAGACTTACAAGATAGCCCGGCCATCCGTTCGCGGCATCACAGGCCCGAACGGAGCCGCCATCGCTCGTATCGAGGAGACACCATGCCCCACACTCACTACACCACCCTGATCTCCGCGACCAATCTCGCCGAACGGCTCGCCGCCGCGCCGGGCAGCGTGTTCGTGATCGATTGCCGCTTCGATCTGACGGACACGGAAGCGGGCGAAAAAGCCTATCTGGCCGGGCATTTGCCGGGCGCGCATTACCTGCATCTCGATCGCGATCTGTCCGGCCCGAAGAACGGTGCGAACGGCCGGCATCCGCTGCCGGATCGTGCGCGCCTCGTCGAGACGCTGGAGTCGCGCGGCCTGAAGCAGGGCCAGCAAGTGGTCGCTTATGACGCGCAAGGCGGCATGTACGCCGCTCGCGTTTGGTGGCTGCTGCGCTGGCTCGGACACGACGCCGTGGCGCTGCTCGACGGCGGCCTGCCCGCATGGCAAGCCGCCGGTCAGCCGTTGACGCAAGACGTGCCGGCCCAGAATACCGGCGACTTCAAGGCCGGCGCGCCGCTCTCCGTCACGGTGGACGCGCAGACGGTCGAGCGCAATCTCGGCTCGAAGGAGCGCGTGGTGGTCGACGCACGCGCAGCCGACCGCTATCGCGGCGAGAACGAGACGCTCGATCGCGTCGGCGGCCACATCCCGGGCGCGCTCAACCGCTACTTCAAGGACAACTTCACCGCCGATGAACGCTTCAAGCCGGCTCATACGCTGCGCGAGGATTTTCATGCGCTGCTGGGCGATACACCGCCGGAGCATGTGGTGCTGCAATGCGGCTCGGGCGTGACGGCGTGCGTGAACGTTCTGGCCATGGAGATTGCGGGCCTGCACGGCGCGGCGTTGTATGCGGGCTCATGGAGCGAATGGAGTTCCGATCCAAAGCGGCCGGTTGCGACGGGCCCGAATCCTTGAGCACAGGCTGAGGTCCTCGCAAGCGACCAAGCAAAAAAGGCCGTTGCCGCCCGCGGGCGGCAACGGCCTTTTTTATTGCGCGAACGTCAAGCGATCGGGCTGAGGTTTGTCAGCCTCAAACTACCCCATGCTGCTTGAACCACACCAACGTACGGCGCCAGCCATCTTCGGCATCGGCCTTCTTATAGCTGGGCCGGTAGTCCGCGAAAAACGCGTGGCCGGCATCGTCGTACACGACGAACTGCGAGCCACGGCCCGCCTGCGGACCTTGCGCGATGGCCTGTTTCATCTGCTCGAGGGTGGCCTGCGGGATGCCCTGATCCTGCAAGCCGTAGAGCCCCAGCACCGGCGCATGCAGATCGCCAACCCGATCGAGCGGATTCGCCGGCGTGGTCGCGGTATGGTCTCCGCCCACGCGCCCGTACCATGCGACCGCCGCCTTGAGTCGCGGGTTGTGCTCCGCATACAGCCAGGCGATGCGGCCGCCCCAACAGAAACCGTTCACGCCGAGCCGGTTCAGATCGCCGCCATTCTCGCCCGCCCATGCGACGGTCGCGTCGAGGTCGGCCAGCGCCTGCTCGTCAGGCACCTTGTCGAGGATCTGCGTGCTGATCTGCTGGATGGTCGGGAGCACCATCGGATCGCCTTCGCGGACAAACAGATCCGGCGCAATCGCCAGATAGCCGAGCTTCGCAAAACGACGGCATACGTCGGCGATATGCTCGTGCACACCGAACGCCTCATGGATCACGATGATCACCGGCAGATGCGTCTTGCCCTTGGGCTGCGCGCGATACGCCGGCACCAGCGTGCCGCCTGAACGCACGGCAATTTCACCGGCTTCGAGGCCGTCGCTATCGGTATGGATGGTTTGCGCCGAGACCGGCAGCACGGCCGCCGCAAAACCGGAGCCGAGCGCGGCCTTGATGAAGGTGCGCCGATTGAAGGGAACGTGGGGAACCAGGCTATCGATTTCGGGTTTCAGCATGCGCGCTCCTCGGTTGATTGTTAGAGGCAACAGGATACGCCTGACGCGCATCCTGTTGCAGAATCAACCGCCGCCTGCGCCGTCAGTGCAGCTTGACGCGCGGCAGCGTGGAGCGGCGCAGCCAGTGCGCGAAGGTATCGAGCACCATGCGGGCGTAGCCGTGCAGCGCCGCGATATGCAGCCGGTACAGCGACATGTACATGAAACGCGCGAACAGCCCCTCGATCAGCATGTTGCCGCCGATCACCCCGCCCATCAGATTGCCGACCGCGCTGAAGTGCCCGAGCGACACCAGCGAGCCGAAGTCGCGGTAGGTGAATTCCGGCAGCGGCTTGTTGTCGAGGCGCGCCGCCAATGCTTTCAGCAAGAAGCTCGCCTGCTGATGCGCCGCCTGCGCGCGCGGCGGCACGTTGCGCTCGTTGCCCGGCCACGGACACGCGGCGCAATCGCCGAGCGCGAAGATGTTGTCGTCGATTTCGGTTTGCAGCGTGCGGCGCACGTTGAGCTGGCCCAGCCGGTTGACCGTCAGGCCGTCGAGCTGGCCCAAGATGGGCGGCGCCTTGATGCCGGCCGCCCACACCGTCAGATCCGCGCGCACGGTATGCCCGCTCGCGGTGCGGATGATGCCCGGCGCGACCTCGGCCACCGTTTCGCCGATCATCAGCTTCACGCCGAGCTTGGTGAGCAGCTCGGCGGTAGCAGTCGAGACGCGCTCCTGCAAGGCCGGCAAAATACGCGGCCCCGCTTCGATCAACACGATGCCGACGTCATGCCGGGGATCGAGCTTATGCAGGCCATAGGCAGACAGCACCTGCGCGGTGTTGCGCAATTCCGCCGACAGTTCGACGCCCGTAGCGCCGCCGCCGACAATCGCCACCTGGATGCGCGGCTCGCTGGATGTCGACGTGCCGGGTCCGGGTCTCGATTCGACAGGCTCATGCACCTGATGCTCGGCGCGCATGCAGGCCGCGATCAGGCGCTTGCGGAACCGCTCGGCCTGGCCGACCGTGTCGAGTGCAAGGGAGAATTCCGCTGCGCCTTTCACACCGAAGAACGCCGTGGTGCTGCCGATTGCGATGACCAGCGTGTCGTATTCGAGCTCGCGTTCGGGCAGCAGTTCGGCGCCGTCGTCGTCGAGCACGGGGCCGAGCGTCAGGCGCCGGTTCGTGCGATCGAGCCCGGTCAGCTCGCCCTGCTGAAACTCGAAGCCATGCCAGCGCGCTTGGGCCGCGTATTCGAGTTCCTGCGTGAACGGGTCCATGCTGCCGGCCGCCACTTCATGCAACAGCGGCTTCCAGATATGCGTGGGATAACGGTCGACGAGCGTGATCTGCGCCCGCGCGCCGCTCTTCTTTTTCTCGGCTCCATAGCGGTCACCCAGACGTGTCGCCAGTTCCAATCCTCCCGCGCCCCCGCCAACGACGATAAATCGATGCATTGCACTCTCCGTGTTTGCCGATGAATTATGCGTCGCAACGGCGCGCAGCAAGCGCGCCGTGATTCAGCGATTGTCCGCGAGCAGCACGGGTTGTCACAAGCCATCAATTCGCATGTGTGACATGCGCACGACGATATCGCGCGTTGTCACCAGGGTGTCAATGCGCTTCCTCCCAGTTCAGGCCGGCGCCCACTTCGGCGACCAGCGGCACCTTCAGGTCGGCGACACCGCACATCAACTCGGGCAGGCGCTTGCGTACATCGGACAATTCGGCGTCCGGCACTTCGAGAATCAGTTCGTCGTGCACCTGCATGATCATGCGCGTGCCGATCTTCGAGTCTTCGATCCACTTCTGCACCGCGATCATCGACAGTTTGATGAGGTCGGCGGCGGTGCCTTGCATCGGCGCGTTGATCGCGGCGCGCTCGGCGCCCTGGCGGCGCGGCCCGTTGCCGCCGTTGATCTCCGGCAGCCACAGGCGGCGCCCGAACACCGTTTCGACGTAGCCCTTCGCCTTCGCGCTCAGCCGCGTTTCGTCCATATAGCGCGCGACACCCGGGTAACGCGCGAAGTAGCGGTCGATATACATCTTGGCCGCGTCGCGCGTAATGCCGAGATTCGACGCGAGACCGAACGCGCTCATCCCGTAGATCAGCCCGAAGTTGATGACCTTGGCCACGCGCCGTTGATCGTTTGACACTTCGAGTGGTGTCACGCTGAAGATTTCCGCCGCCGTCGCGCGGTGGATGTCTTCCCCTTGCGAGAACGCGCGCAGCAACGATTCGTCGCCGGAAATGTGCGCCATGATGCGCAATTCGATCTGCGAGTAGTCGGCCGAAACGAGCTTGTGCCCCGGCGGCGCAATGAACGCTTCACGAATCCGGCGGCCCTCGCCGGTGCGCACGGGAATGTTCTGCAGGTTCGGATCGTTCGACGCGAGACGCCCAGTCACCGCGACGGCCTGCGCGTAGTTCGTATGCACGCGGCCCGTTTGCGCGTTGACCATGCGCGGCAGCTTGTCCGTATAGGTCGACTTCAGCTTCGACAAACCTCGGTGCTCGAGCAGGATCTTCGGCAGCGGATAATCTTCGGCGAGCTTCTGCAGCACTTCTTCGTCGGTGGACGGCGCGCCGCTCGGGGTCTTCTTCACCACCGGCAGCTCCAGCTTCTCGAAGAAAATCTGGCCGATCTGCTTGGGCGAGCCCAGATTGAATTCGCCGCCGGCCAGCGTGTACGCCTCGCCCTCGAGCTGGATCAAACGCGTGGCGATTTCACTGCTTTGCTGACGCAGCTTTTCCGCATCGATCAGCACGCCCGTACGCTCCATCTTGCGCAACACACGCGAGGTCGGCACTTCGATCCCGCGGTAGACGTAGTCGAGCGTCTTCTCCGCAGCCACCTGCGGATACAAGGCCTGATGCAAACGCAACGTGATGTCGGCGTCTTCCGCCGCGTATTCGGCGGCTTTGTCCAACGCCACTTCGTCGAAGCCGATCTGCTGCGCGCCCTTGCCCGCGACCTCTTCGTACTTGATCGTCTTGATGCCGAGATGACGCAGCGCGAGGCTGTCCATGTCGTGCGTGCGATGCGATTCGAGCACGTACGATTGCAGCAGCGTGTCGTGTTCGATACCGCGCATTTCGATGCCGTAGTTCGCCAGCACCTGTTCGTCGTACTTCAGATGCTGCCCGACCTTCTTGTGCGCGGCGCTTTCCAGCCACGGCTTGAGCTTCGCGAGCACTTCGTCGCGCGGCAGTTGCACGGGGGCGTCCGGGCCGCGATGCGCGAGCGGCACATAAGCGGCGCGGCCGGCTTCCACCGACAACGAAAGGCCCACGATCTGCGCCGTCATCGGATCGAGCGCGGTGGTCTCGGTATCGAACGAGGTCAGTTCAGCCGCGTTGATTTTTTCGAGCCATGCGTCGAACTGCTCCCACGTCTGCACGGTGTCGTAGTGCCGCTCGTGATCCACCGCCAGTGCCGGCGGCACGTCGGTTTCCGGGCCTTCCACCGCGTCCGCGATTTCCACTTCGCGCAGCCAGGTCTTAAAGCCATGGCGCGTAAACACGTCGCGCAGTTCCTCGCGCGATTCGGGCCGGCTCGGCAGGCTTTCCTCGATCGACACGATATGGTCGGTCAGATCGCAATTGCGCTCGACGGTGACGAGCTTGCGCGCCATCGGCAGGAAATCGAGCGCACGCCGCAAATTGTCTCCTACCGCACCTTTAATCTCGTCCGCATGTGCGACGATGCCATCCAGCGAGTCGAATTGCGTCAGCCATTTGAGCGCGGTTTTCGGCCCGCATTTCTCGACGCCCGGCACGTTGTCGACGGTATCGCCGATCAGCGACAGGTAGTCGATGATGCGCTCCGGCGGCACGCCGAACTTGGCGATCACGCCGGCGCGGTCGAGCTTTTCGTTGGTCATCGTATTGATGAGGGTGACATGATCCGACACGAGCTGCGCCAGATCCTTGTCCCCAGTCGACACGATCACGTTCATGCCGCGCTGTTCCGCCGCGGTGCTGAGCGTGCCGATCACGTCATCGGCCTCGACGCCTTCGATCATCAGAAGCGGCCAGCCGAGCGCGCGCACGGCCACATGAATCGGCTCGATCTGGCGCGACAGGTCGTCCGGCATCGACGGACGATTCGCCTTGTAGTCGGGATACCAGTCGTCGCGAAATGTTTTGCCCTTGGCGTCGAACACGCACGCGCTATACTCTGCTGTGACTTCCTTGCGCATGCGCCGCAGCATGTTGATCATCCCGTAGAGCGCACCCGTCGGACCGCCCCCGGGGCCGCGCAGATCAGGCATCGCATGGTAGGCCCGGTACAGATAACTCGAACCGTCGACCAATAGCAGGGTCTTACCTTCAAGGCTTCGTTCTTCAGGCATTATGACTAAGAGAAAAGTGATTCCGAGTCTGCGATCACTCGCAGATCAAGAGCGCGCAACGGCCAAGAAGGCCCGCGCATCGTGGCAGATGTTCACGATTATGGCAGAGTTTATCGAGGCGACCGAGTACCTCTCGGAGATTCGCCCGGCTGTCAGCATCTATGGTTCGGCGCGCCTGAAACCTAACTCGCCGTACTACAAACTCGCCACACAAATTGCGCGCAAGCTGTCGGACGCGGGCTTCGCGGTGATCTCCGGCGGCGGCCCCGGCATCATGGAAGCGGCCAACAAGGGCGCGCATGCGGGCAAGGCGCCTTCGGTCGGCCTGAACATCGAACTGCCGCACGAGCAATCGGGCAACCAGTGGCAGGACATCTCGCTGCGCTTTCGCCACTTCTTCACGCGCAAGGTCACGTTCGTGAAGAACTCGGACGCGGTGATCGTGATGCCGGGCGGCTTCGGCACGCTGGACGAACTCGCCGAAGTGCTCACGCTGATCCAGACCAAGAAGTCGCGCCACGTGCCGATCATCCTGGTCGGCGCGGAGTTCTGGGAAGGCCTGCTTGCATGGTTCAAGAACTCGCTCACGCCGATGGGCCTGATCAATCCGACCGACATGGACCTGATGCAGGTGATCGACGATCCGGACCAGGTGCTCGAAGCGGTGCTGAAGTTCTACGAAGACCGTGAAGAAGCCGAGCCGCATCCGGCCAAGTCGGATGAGGACCGGATGTTCTACCTGTGATGTGATGCTGCGTGCTCGCTCCGCGCGCTGGCGCGAAGCGAGTACGCGCAATGCACTAAACCCGGTGCGTTGATTCTGGCGGGCAGCCTTCGGGCTGCCCGCATTCGCTTCAGCGATCCGCTTCACCGGCCCTTTCGCATGGCGCTTGCGGTCATGCTCAAAAACCGTTTTGCTCGCCGCCGGTTCGGCGCTAACCTCCTGAGCTTGAACTGGAAGCTAGTTAGCGACATGGACCACAATCTTTCATCCTCCGACGCCTCACTCGCGCCCACACCGACGCTGCGGGAAATCTTCGGCGGCTTTCTCGGCCTTGGGCTGATCTCATTCGGCGGCGCATTGCCGCTCGCGCGTCGCACGCTGGTCGAACAGCGCCGCTGGCTGAGCGCCGAGGAATTCACCGACCTGCTCGGCCTGTGCCAATTCCTGCCGGGAGGCAACGTAATCAATCTTTCAGTCGCGATGGGCATGCGCTTTCGCGGCGTGCCCGGCGCGCTGGCCGGCTTGCTTGGGTTGATCGCGGGGCCGTCGCTGGTGGTGATCGGCCTTGGCGTGCTATACGAACACACGCAAAACGACCCGCACGTGCGCCATCTGTTCGCCGGTCTCGCCGCGGCGGCGGCCGGTCTGTTGATCTCGATGGCCGTCAGGATCGTGCTGCCGTTGCGCAACAGGCCGCTCGCCGCACTCATCGCCGCGCTCGGCTTCGTCGCGATTGCAATCCTGCGGCTGCCGCTTCTGCCGACCATGCTGGTGCTGACGCCGCTCAGCATCTACCTCGCGGCGAGGAGCGCACGATGAACGACACGCTCGTTTCGCTCGCCGCGATCTTCAGTCAGCTTTCGCTGCTCGCGTTCGGCGGCGGCAATACGATTCTTCCGGAGATGCAACGTCAGGTGGTGGACGTGCATCACTGGATGCCCGCCAGCGAATTCAGCGCGCTATTCGCGCTCGCGCAAGCCGCGCCCGGCCCGAACCTGATGATCGTCACGCTGATCGGCTGGCATGTGGCCGGCTGGGCGGGAATGCTGGTGACGTCGGTGGCCAAGTTCGGACCGTCATCGCTCGTGACGATCTTCGCGCTGCATGCGTGGGACCGCTTCAAGGACCGTCCGTGGCGACGCTACGCGCAATTGAGATTGATGCCGGTGACGGCCGGCATCGTCGCGGCGAGCGCGGCGTTGATCGCCGAGGCGTCGAACCCCACCGCGATTGCGTGGGCCATCACCGTGTTCACCGCCGTCATGGCGTTGAAGACGCGGGTTCATCCGTTGTGGCTGCTGGCTGCCGGCAGTTTGATCGGGCTCACGGGGTTCGGGCAGTTCTAACGCGAAGGTCCAATGCAACGCCGCTGAAGCGCGGCGGCAAAAACGTGGCGGACAAAGCAAGACCGTCCGCAAACGCCTTGGCTGGCACGAACGAACTTTCGTTCGCCCTTGCCAGCCCGCCCAAGCCGCGCTTACTGAAACGCCACTTCAGCGAAGCTGCGCAGCTTACGGCTATGCAACCGATGCAACCCGTTCGTGCGCAATATCTCCATCGCCTTCACGCCGATCTGCAGATGCTGATCGACCTGCGCGCGATAGAACTGATCCGCCATGCCCGGCAGCTTCAGTTCGCCATGCAGAGGCTTGTCCGACACGCATAGCAAGGTGCCGTAAGGCACCCGGAAGCGAAAACCGTTCGCGGCGATCGTCGCGCTTTCCATGTCGAGTGCGACCGCGCGGCTTTGTGACAGCCGCTGCACCGGCTCGCGATGATCGCGCAACTCCCAGTTGCGGTTGTCCACGCTCGCCACCGTACCCGTGCGCATCACGCGCTTCAACTCGACACCGTCCAGCCGCGTGACCTGCGCGACCGCGCGCTCCAGCGCCACCTGCACTTCGGCGAGCGCCGGAATCGGCACCCACAGCGGCAGGTCAGCATCGAGCACGTGGTCCTCGCGCACATAGCCGTGCGCGAGCACGTAGTCGCCCAGGCGCTGCGTATTGCGCAGACCCGCGCAGTGGCCGAGCATGATCCACGCATGCGGACGCAGCACGGCGATGTGATCGGTGATGGTCTTCGCATTCGACGGCCCGACGCCGATGTTGATCATCGTGATGCCGCTGCCGTCCGCGCGCTTCAGGTGATAGGCGGGCATCTGCGGCAGACGCGGCGGCGCCGTGCCTTCCTGCGACTGTTCGCCGAGATTCTCGTTGTACGTGACCACGTCGCCGGGCTCGACGAACGACGTGTACTCGCTGCGATAGGCGCGCAGTTCGGCGTCGTCGGTATGAGCCATCATCGTGCGGCCGAGTTTGACGAACTCGTCGATATAGAACTGGTAGTTCGTGTACAGCACGTAATTCTGGCAATGCGTGGGCGAAGTAGCCGTGTAGTGCTTCAGCCGATGCAGCGAGAAATCGACCCGCGCCGCCGTGAACAGCGCGAGCGGATGCGGCTCGCCCGCCGCCGGCTCATACGTGCCGTTGACAATGCGGTCGTCGAGCAGTGCGAGGTCCGGTGTGTCGAACACATCGCGCATCAGGAACAGGCGCTCGCGGTCCAGATCGCCTTCGAGATGAATGCCCTCGGCGAACGCGAAATGAATCGGGATCGGCTGGTCCGACACGCCGACCTCGATTTGCACATGATGGTTCTTCGCCAGCAGACGCAATTGCTCGCGATAGTAGTCGCCGAACAGATCGGGCCGCGTCACGGTCGTCTCGAACACCCCCGGACCCGCGACGAAACCGTAGGAGCGGCGTGAGTCGACATGCGTGTTGACTTCGGTGCACACGCGCACGAACGGATAGCAGGCGCGCACGCGGCGCTCGAACTTTTCGTTGCGGCGATAGCGCGCAAACGCATCGCGCAGAAACGAGGTGTTCGCTTCGTAGATCGCCGAGAGGCGGGTGACGGCCTCGGTCGCGTCGTCGAACGATTCGGTTGGGAAGCTGTTGGCGGGAGTCTGCACCGCGCGTTGATTGGTATCGTTCATCGTCATTCGCCCCTATTGATGAGACGACATTACCACGGAACACGGGTTCGCCAAATCACCTGGCGTTGCCTGCAACACATGCCGCCACACTGTTCGCAAGATTGCGGGCGCTTCGCGTGAAAGCGGCGCAAAATAAGGCCGCCGCGCCCGATCACCAGGCTGGATTTGCTAGAATCGGGGCACCATATTGGAGAATCACCATGAAGCCGCTCCTTCCCGTCGCCGTTGCACTGGCCCTCGCCTTTGGCAACGCCGCGATGGCTGCCCAGCCTGTCGATGACGCTCCGCCTGCCGACGCGCCCCAGTCCGCCAATGAACGGGCCGGTCTGCCCGACCTGGAGAAGATCAATCGTCCGGCCGCCCAGGTCAGCTCGAAGGTCGAAATCAACGTGCCGCGCACGCCGAGCTTTTACGAGCGCAGCGGCAACGGCACTGAAATCACCGAATACCGCGACAAGGGCAAGCCGGTTGAAATCAACGTGCATTCGAATCTCGGCACGCGCTACCAGATGAGCGCGCCGCTCGACACGTCGCCCACCGTGCGCGACAACGGTCACCCAAGCACGCGCTATCCGTCGGTGAATCTGCACTATTGATGCCTGTCGAGTTGGCGGCCCGGTGTGGCCGCCGCGCTTCACACCCGATGCGGCCCCGCCCTGCCGCGTTCGCTGCGCGGCCTTGAGCGTCAGCGCTCAACACCGTTTTTCAGCGCCGCATTTGCCACATATCGCACTGGCCGCATCGCGCCAGCCCGACCAACCTGATCCGACGTTTCCCGCATGGCTGTCTTCACCGCTGTCAACGAACCCCAACTAGCAGAATGGATGCGTCACTACGATCTCGGCGATGTCGTCGAGTTTCGTGGCATCTCGTCCGGCATTGAAAACAGCAACTTCTTTCTGACGACGACGCGCGGCGAATACGTCCTGACGATTTTCGAAAAGCTGACTGCCGGGCAACTGCCGTTTTACCTCAACCTCATGCGCCACCTGGCCGCGCACCGCGTGCCGGTGCCGGACCCGATGCCGCGCGAGGACGGCGCGCTGTTCGGCATGCTGCTCGGCAAGCCCGCGGCCATCGTGACCAAGCTGGAAGGCGCGCCGGAGTTGTCGCCCGGCGTCGAGCACTGCATCGAAGTCGGGCAGATGCTGGCGCGCATGCACCTCGCCGGGCGCGACTACACGGGCTATCAGCCGAATCTGCGCAGCCTGCCGTGGTGGCAGGAAACCGTGCCGACCATCCTGCCGTTTCTGGAAGGCGCGCAGCGCGACCTGCTGTCGTCCGAACTTGCGCATCAGGAGGCCTTCTTCGCGTCCGCCGATTACGCCGCGCTGCCCGAGGGCCCCTGCCATGCCGATCTGTTTCGCGACAACGCGATGTTCGCGCACGCCGCGCCGGACACCGGCCATGAGGTGCGCCTCGGCGGATTCTTCGACTTCTATTTCGCCGGTTGCGACAAGTGGCTGTTCGACGTCGCGGTGACGGTCAACGACTGGTGTGTCGACCTCGCCACCGGCAAGCTGGACGATGCGCGCACCGAGGCCATGCTGCGCGCCTATCAGACCATGCGCCCGTTCACCCCCGAAGAGAACCGCCATTGGGGCGATATGCTGCGAGCGGGCGCGTACCGCTTCTGGGTCTCGCGCCTGTATGATTTTCATTTGCCACGCGCGGCCGAGTTGCTCAAGCCGCACGACCCCGGCCATTTCGAGCGCATTCTGCGCGAACGCCTGTCCGGCGTTGCACATCCAGGCATCCATACCCCATGCAACTGATCGAAGTCCCCGCGAAAACCGGCTACGTGTGGTTCCGGCAGGGTATCTGGCTGTTCCGCAAGAACCCGCTCGCATTCCTCACGCTGTTCTTCACCTATCTGCTGGTCATGACGCTCGTGTCGCAGATTCCGGTGATCGGCGGCGTGCTGCCGCTGGCGTTCATTCCGGGCGTCGCAGTCGGCTTTATGGCGGCGTGCCGCAACACGATCGCCGGCAAGCCGGTGTTCCCGACCATTCTGGTGGACGGCTTTCACTCGTACGGCCCTGTGGTCGCGAGGCGGCTGCTGGTGCTCGGCGTGCTGTATGTGGTCGCGATGGGGCTCGTGCTGGCCGGCTCGGCGCTCGCCGACGGCGGCATGCTGCTGAAGGTGATGCTCGGCGGCGGCGGCGCGATGGATCAGGAGGCGATTGCCAACAGCAATATTCCGCTCGCAGTGATCACGGCCCTCGTGATCTACATTCCGGTGGCCATGATCTTCTGGTTCTCGCCGATTCTCGTCGCGTGGCATGAAGTACCGCCCGTGAAGGCGATGTTCTTCAGCGTCGTCAGTTGCTGGCGCAATCGTGGCGCGTTCGTCGTGTTCGGCGCGCTGTGGTTCGCCGTTGCGGTAACGGTATCGATCGGCCTGTCGGCGCTGATGCAGGCGCTAGGCGCGGCCGACTTCGCGTTCGCGATCCTGATGCCCGCCACGATGATCGTCACGACCATGCTGTACTGCTCGTTCTACGCGACTTATCGCGGCTGCTTCGGCGTACAAACGCCCACGGCACCGGATCTGCCGACCACGCCGGCTGCTTGAATGCTGTTCAGGCGCGGGCGCCTTTCTGGCGCCCGCCCTCGTTTTCACGCACGGCGCTCGCCGTCCGCGTTTCGCCCGATCCCCATTAGCGCTCGTCAAGCCGCCGTGAATTGCGGCACAATGGTTTGTGCGCAATCCATTTGCACGCTCTTTTATGCGAGAAGCACCATGACCCAGCGCCCCGCTTTGCCCTTCACGCTCGACGAGCAACTCTGTTTCGCCCTCTATTCGACCTCGCTTGCCATGACGAAAGCGTACAAGCCGTTGCTCGAGAAACTGGGCCTCACGTATCCGCAATATCTGACGATGCTGGTGCTGTGGGAGGGCGACGACGTCACCGTCAAGGACATGGCCGCGCGCCTGAATCTCGACTCGGCGACGGTCACGCCGCTGCTCAAGCGCCTCGAAACGCAAGGCCTGCTGGAGCGCGTACGTGGCGTCGACGATGAGCGGCTCGTCTATATCCGGCTCACCAAGGCCGGTACGGCACTCAAGCGCCAAGCGCGCGAAGTGCCCGCGGAAATCCTCTGCGCAACCCAGCAGACGCCGGAATTCCTGCTGCGTCTGCGCGACGACCTGACCCGCCTGCGCGGCACGCTCAACGACTACATGGATCACTAGCCGGCCGGCCTGCCGCAAAAAGCAAGCTATCGTGCCGATACAAAAATTAGTTTGCACACAAATGATTTGTGTACTATCTTAACGACATGCCGCTCCTATAGCGCACCGCCAGAACGGCGGCAAGCAAACGGCGGCAAGCATGCAGACCCTGACAACCGCAGTCGATCCAGGACAACCCAGACAAGGAGCAACACCATGAACATCCTCTACAAAGCAAGCGCAACGAGCACCGGTGGCCGCGACGGCCGCGCCGTATCGTCGGACAATGCGTTGGACGTCAAGCTGGCCGCACCGCGTGAACTGGGCGGCAACGGCGCAGCGGGCACCAATCCGGAACAGCTGTTCGCGGCTGGCTACTCGGCGTGTTTCCTGAGCGCGATGAAATTCGTCGCCGGCCAGAAAAAGCAGACTTTGCCGGTCGACACCCAAGTGACCGCGGACGTGGGCATCGGTCCGAACGACAACGGCGGCTTCGCGCTCGACATCGACCTGCGCATCTCGCTGCCGGGCCTGCCCGCTGACGCGGCCAAGGAACTGGTCGACGCGGCGCATCAGGTGTGCCCGTATTCGAACGCGACTCGCAACAACGTCGCGGTGCGTCTGCAAGTTGCGTAAGCGGCAGTGTCGATGAAGCACCGATGAATCGCCGCAGCGGCGCGGCAGAACCGCCGCCCGCCGCGACCAGCGCCCGGACCCTGCACAATAGGGGCGGGCGCTGGTCCATTTGTGGACGCGGCACGCAATCTGCGACACCGGTCCGCACCGCCATCGCTTGCATCCTGCAACCTGCGGCGGCAAACCCCTCACCCCACCGCCCCCCTCGATGACACGCGTCCGACGCCTGAACGACACCTTCGACACCGGCCTGGTCTGGTTTCGCCGCGACCTGCGCAGCACGGACCACGCCGCGCTCTACTACGCGCTCAAACATTGCGAGCGCGTCTGGTGCACGTTCGTGTTCGATACGACGATCCTGCAACCGCTCGTCGACGCCTGGCAGGCCCGCCATCCGGACACCCAGGTGCGGGACCGCCGCATCGAATTCATTCTCGCGGCGCTGCGCGAACTGGATGACGCATTGCGCGCAAACGGCGGCGGCCTGATCGTGCTGTACGGCGATCCAGCCGACCTCGTGCCCAAGCTCGCCGATGAACTCGGCGTCGAAGCGGTATTCGCGAATCACGATTACGAGCCGGTCGCGATCGAGCGCGACGAGACAGTGCATCAGCGGCTCGCCGAAGCCGGGCGCCAGTGGCTGACGTTCAAAGATCAGGTGATTTTCGAGCGCAACGAAATATTGACCGGCCAAGGCAAGCCGTTCACCGTGTTCACCCCGTACAAGAACGCGTGGCTCAAGCAGGTGACAGCTTTCGATCTGAAGCCGTATCCGGTGGAAACCTACGCGAAGCACCTGGAAGCTCCGCCGCCGAAGCTGAACCGCCAGTTGCCGACGCTCGATCAACTCGGCTTCGCGCCGAGCAACCTCGCGGAGTTGGAGATGCCCACGGGCATGAGCGGCGCGCAACGTCTGCTCGACGACTTCACCACCCGCATCGAGAGCTACGCGGAGCGGCGCGACTTCCCCGCCGCCAGGGGCCCGAGCTATCTGTCGATGCATCTGCGCTTTGGCACGGTTTCGATCCGCACGCTCGCGCGCCTCGCCCACGAGATGTCGTTGCAGCCCGACGGACATGGTGCGGCCATCTGGCTGTCGGAACTCATCTGGCGGGATTTCTACTTCATGATCCTCGCGCACCATCCGCGCCTGGCGAGCGGCGCGTCGTTCAAGGAAGAGTACGACCGGCTGCGCTGGGAACGAGGCCCGGAGGCCGACGAGGCATTCGCCGCGTGGTGCGATGGCCGCACCGGCTACCCGCTCGTCGATGCCGCGATGCTGCAACTGAACCGCACTGGCTATATGCACAACCGTCTGCGGATGGTGACGGCGAGCTTTCTGGTGAAGGATCTGGGCGTGGACTGGCGGCTCGGCGAGCGCTACTTCGCCGAACAACTGAATGACTTCGACTTTTCGGCGAATAACGGTGGCTGGCAGTGGGCGGCGTCGACGGGATGCGACGCGCAGCCGTATTTCCGGATCTTCAACCCGATCAAGCAATCCGAGAAATTCGATCCCGAGGGTCGCTTCATCAAACGCTATTTGCCCGAACTTGCGAAGCTGCCGGCCAAATGGATTCACGCGCCGTGGCTGGCCGGCGCCGAGCGGCTCGCGGAATTCGATGTGGAGTTGGGTAAGGACTATCCAGAGCCAATTGTCGATCACGCCGAAGCGCGCGCACGCACGCTGGCCCGTTTCGGAAAGTGAGCGCTCGCTTACCTCATTTGATCGGAAACGTCAGAGGAAATGAAGACATGAAAAGGCGCCGCTTGCCGTCGCCGCTGGTGTTCTGTTTTTGACGCTGCCGGCCGCGTTCGCCGCGAGCCCCTTTCTGCCAGATGTCTGGTACACGGCGCCTGCAAAAGCGCGCGTTCAACCGCCGAACTGGGTGTTTTCCCCGGCTTGGGCAGTGCTCTATGAGCTGATGGCGATTTCCGCGTAGCGCGTGTGGAAACGAAAAGGCCTGAGCGCCGCGATCGTCTTGTGGGTCGTTCAGTTGCTGTTCAACGCAGCGTGGGATGTGGCTGTTTTTCGGCCTGCATCGGCTTGGCGTGGCGCCGGCCGATATCGTCATCCAGCTGGTTTTGATCGTCGCGCTGACGTTTGCATTCTGGCGACGGGACCGCTGGGCAGGCGCACTGCTGGTGCCCTATGTCGCTTGGGTGGCGTTCGCCGCAGTGCTGAAACACGCCCTGTGGCAATTGAATCCGGCTTTCTGAAGCCAGCGTGAACACTTCTCGATGACAGCTTGGGCGCATCGCCCCGAACACCGGCGTTTCACTACGCGCCGATGTCTTAGCTTGCTCAGCTTAGTGCTGGCTCATCCACGACGGTTGGCGGACATTGACGTCACGGTCCAGCTTGCGCATGCGGAATTCGAGATCGTACAGATCGGTAGCCTCGGCCAGGTAGGCGTCAGCGCGTTCTTTCGCGAGTTGGTCGGGCGACTTGGTCAGAAGCAGAAACAGGCGGCTAAGCAGGTACATGGTGAACCTCGGCAATGAATGTAGGCGCTAACGCCTAGGGATAACCCGCATTATAGGGAAAACCCTAGTATCACGCCACTGTTCATTTCGAAGTGTTGCTCCAATCTCGCCGTCAGCCTCAAGAAGCCGCAGCGGCGGCGCTTTCAGCGGTCCGGCTGGCGCCTGTGCGGCGTTGATGCTTGAAGAATTCCCACACCATCGCACTGGCGTCCGGACCTTTGGCGGAGTGAAACGGCACGGCGTCGTCGCCGCCGCTCCAGGCATGGGCGAGCCCCTGCACGCGGCACAGACGCACCACGCGCCGCCCGCTGCGCACGTGATCGCGCGTCACCACCCCGCCCTTGCGTTCTTCCCGCACTTCGCCGGATTTACGGGCGCCCTTAGCGTCGACGATCCGATTCAGGCGGAGAAATTGCACCGCCAACTGGTCCGCATTGACCGGCGCGACCACGTGATCGGCGTCGCCGTGGATGATGAGCGCCGGCATGCCGGGGTAGTTGGCCACGTCGACCACCTCGTCGGCGAGCGCGACCGGCTCGCGGCGAGCGCCGCGTCGCATCACGTCCATCGCGGTAATGCCCGAGCGGGCTTCGCCGAGAGCAGGGCCGGAATGCAGCGCGACTGCGGCGAAATGTCCCGGATATTTGACGGCCAGAAGCCCCGTCAGACCCGCCCCGGCGGAAATTCCGGCGACATACACGCGCTCGGGATCGAATCCGTGCTCCGCCACCAGCGCATCGACCAGCGACACCACCGCGAGCGCCTCGGCCCCGCCGGCGGTTTCACCCGCGTCGTACCAGTGCCAGCAGCGGTGCGAGTGCGCGTGTTTCGACTGCTCCGGATAAACCACCGCAAAACCGTAGCGATCCGCCAGCACGTTCATCCGCGTGCCTTCGGCAAATTCGTCGATCGATTGCGTGCAGCCGTGGAGCATCACGACCAGCGGCATCGCCTCGAGCGCATGACCCGACGGGACATACAAACCGTATTGAAGATGATTGACGAGCCGCCCCGGCGCTGCCGGCGCGGAATGGAACGAGCGGGTCCACGAACCGTTGGTCCACGCCGACGCGCGCGGGCGCACCCGCGACTCGCGGGCGGCGGTGCGCGGCACCTCGCGCTTCACAGGGGTGCGCAGCGCAGCCGCCGGCTTGACCGGATGGACCTTGGCGGACGGCTTGATGGTGGCGGCTCGCGGCGGCCGCGCCGTGATGCGCTTGGTGGTTTTTTGGGCGTGCTCGGTTTGAATGGCGAGCAGGCGCTTCAGACCGCGCAGCCAGATTTTCGATAGACTTTTTGCCATCGGCGAATGACCTCGCAAAAAGGGACAGGGTTGTTCGATAAAATACGCAGCGATGTTTCTTGTGCAATGCACAATAACATCAATCCGCATGCGATGCTGGCGTCCTGGAAAGGCACCCAAATCTAAATTTCCGCTGGGCGAGCCTCGAGGCTGCCGTGACGTCAAACGGCTGCAAGCCCGTTCGCGAGCCAATGTCTGCTGGCCGGCTCGGCGGCCAAATTGCGTCGCGCGCGGCGAGACCGCAGTGCCACACCCGTCTATACTGGCGGTTGAATCAATGGATGCGCGGGCCTACGCAGTCGACGCTTCGCGCCGTGCGCGCGTTGATTTCTTCACCAACCTGATGCTACGCGACCTGGGGTCGCATTTACTCCTGCCATGCCCGATTTACCTCTTCATCTCTGGTATTCGATCACGAGTCTCGGCGGAGCCGGCATGACGCTGCCGCTCGCGTTCGCCATCGCCCTCTGGCTGGCGCTCGGCTACTCGTGGCGCATGGCGGCGGGCTGGCTGCTGCTGCTCGGCGCGGCCATCGGGATCGTCACCGTGACCAAGCTGGCGTTTCTCGGCTGGGGTGTCGGCGTGCGCGAGCTGGATTTCACCGGCGTCAGCGGCCATGCCATGCTGTCTACCGCCGTCTATCCGGTCGCTTTGTTCCTGATGCTGCTGCCGGCGCGTCCGCCGATTCGTCTGCTCGGCGTTTTGCTCGGGCTGGCTGCGGGTATCGCCGTGGGTTTGTCGCGCGTCGTTTTGAGCGCTCACTCGCCGTCCGAGGCCGTCACCGGTTGCTTGACCGGTGCGCTGGCCGCATTGCTGTTCGTGCGCATGGCGTGGAATACCGAGCCGGGCCGTCTGTCGGCGTTACCCGTCGCCGTCAGCATGCTGGTTCTTGCCGTGTTGATGCACGGCGTGCACGTGCCGACCCAGCGCTGGGTCACGCACCTCGCGCTGAAGGTGTCCGGTCACGACAGGCCGTTCATCCGCGCTAAATGGAAGGCGGTGCGCGATGTCCGCCCGGCCGCGATCGAGCCCCTCTCGCAGACGCTCAATACGCTCGCGCCGCCGCAAACGTCCAAAGTCTGACGCGTTTGCGCTGCTTCACGAACGCTTCATTAGCGTAGCTGAATCATCATGAGTATCGTTATATCCTTTCATATATTACGATAGGCGTTTTAACCCGCCGCGCCGGTCCATGCCGGCCTTCCAGGCCCTCATGACCCTTTCCCGCCGCCTTCTTAAAAGCGCGCTGTGCGTCGCCAGTGCGCTGTCCGTCGCCCTCAGCGTGAATGCGCGTGCCGACGAACTCGTGGTCTCCGCCGCCGCCAGCCTGACCAACGCGTTCAAGGCGGCCAGCGAAGTCTTCGAGCAGCAGCATCCGGGCACCAAGGTGCTGCTGAATTTCGGCGCCTCCGACGTGCTGATGCAGCAAATCGTCAAAGGCGCGCCCGCCGATGTATTCGCGTCCGCGGATCAGAAGGCGATGGACAAAGCCGCCGCCGAAAAGGTAATCGTGCCGGCCTCGCGCCGCGACTTCGCCGCCAATTCGCTGGTGCTGATCGTACCGGCCGACAGCCATTTCGCACCGGCTGGACTGAGCGATCTGACGTCGGCGAACGTGAAACGGGTCGCGTTCGGCGATCCGGCTTCGGTGCCGGTCGGCCGCTATACGCAGGGCGCGCTGCAGGCCGCCGGCGTGTGGGACGCGGTGAGCGCGAAGGCCGTGCTGGCGTCGAACGTGCGTCAGAGCCTCGACTACGTGGCGCGCGGCGAGGTCGACGCCGGCTTCGTGTTCAGCACCGACGCCGCAGTCATGCCGGACAAGGTCAAGGTCGCGCTGAACGTGCCGACGCAAACGCCGATTACGTATCCGATCGCCCAGGTCGAAGGCAGCCGTCACGCCGCCGACGCCCAGGCGTTCATGAACTTCGTGCTTTCGCCGGCTGGCCAGGCGGTGCTCGCGAATTACGGCTTCAAGCCCGCGCACTAACGCGCATTGACGTCACCGGGATCGCGCACGCTCATGCAACAGGCCTGGATTCCGCTCCTTCTGTCGTTGAAAGTGGCGGGCTGGGCCACTGCGCTCAATCTGGTGTTCGGGGTCGCGGCGGGCTTCGGTTTGTCGCGCTGGCGCTCCGGCGCGCGCGACGTAATCGATTCGCTGCTGATGCTGCCGCTCGTGCTGCCGCCCACGGTGCTCGGCTACTACCTACTCGTGCTGCTCGGGCGGCGCGGCGTGATCGGCGCGTGGCTCGACCGCTTCGATATCCAGTTGGTGTTCACGTGGCAGGGCGCGGTGATCGCGTCGACGGTGGTGGCGTTTCCTTTGGTGCTGAAATCGGCGCGCGCCGCCTTCGAATCCGTCGATCCGCAACTCGAGCGGGCCGCACGCACGCTCGGCGTCAGTGAAACAGCGGTGTTCTTTCGCGTGACCCTGCCGCTCGCCACGCGCGGCATTCTCGCCGGCGGCCTGCTGGCGTTCGCGCGCGCGCTCGGCGAATTCGGCGCGACGCTGATGATCGCGGGCAATCTGCCGGGCCGTACGCAGACGCTCTCGGTGGCGGTCTATTCGGCCGTGCAGGCCGGCGACGACAGCACCGCGAATTTCCTCGTGCTCGTGACCTCGGTGACGTGCGTCGTGATCCTGCTGCTCGCGGGCCGTCTGGTGCCGCAGCACACGCTGTTGAGTTCGCGCTGACATGCCGCTCGCCGTCGACATCCGCAAGACCTTCGAGAGCGCCGAGCGCCGCTTCACGCTCGACGTCTCGTTCAGAGCGACCACGCAACGCGTCGTGCTGTTCGGGCCGTCCGGCGCGGGCAAGAGCCTGACCTTGCAGGCGATTGCCGGCCTCTTGCGCCCCGACGAAGGCGCGATCACGCTGCATGGCGACGCGCTGTTCGACAGCGTGCGCGGCGTCGATCTGAAACCGCAGGCGCGCAAGATCGCCTACCTGTTCCAGGACTACGCGCTGTTTCCGCATCTGAACGTGCGGCAAAACATCGGCTTTGGCTTGCAGCGAGGCTGGCTCAATCCGCGCACGCGGCATGCGCATCCGCAAGTCGACTACTGGCTCGACGCGCTGGAACTGAAGAGCGTCGCGGGCAATCATCCGGTGCAGTTGTCGGGCGGACAGAAGCAGCGCGTGGCGCTGGCGCGGGCGCTCGTCGCGCAACCCCGCCTGCTGTTGCTGGACGAACCCTTTTCCGCACTCGACAGCGCATTGCGCCAGCGCATGCGCAACGAGCTGTCGGAGCTGCAAACGCGGCTCGATATCCCGATGGTGTTGATCACGCACGATCCCGAGGATGTCGCCGCGTTCGGCGATCAGGTCGTGCAAGTCAGCGATGGCTGCGTGCGCGAGAATCAGCCGTTCGCCGGCTACGCGCCGAGCGCGCCCTGACCTGGACGGGCGCGCGGCGCTGGTCGGCGTCCGCTTATGCCGCCCGCGTCTGTCCAGCGCTCAGTCCTTCACCCCGAGTATCACGCTCGACGCCTTGAACGCGGCGACAGCGTTCGAGCCTTCCGCGAGACCGAGCGCATCGACACTCTCATTGGTGACGACCGCGGTCACGACCGCGCCGCCTGCGAGCGCCAGCGATACCTCGGCATTCACAGCGCCGCGCTTCACGCTCTGCACGGTGCCGCGCAACTGGTTGCGCGCCGACAGCCTGAGCGGCGCGCCGCTTGCGTCCTCGATGAGCAGCACGACCCACGACGCCTTGATCAACGCGAATGCCGCCGCGCCTTCGACGAGCCCCAGCGTCTCGGTGCTTTCATGCGTGAGCACGGCGACGATCGTGTGGCCGCCGGGCAGCGTCAGCGAGACTTCGTCGTTGACCGTGCCGCGCGTGATCGTCGACACCTTGCCGTAGAACTGGTTGCGCGCGCTGGTCTTTACGCCGATGCGGCCGATCAGATCCCAATCCGTCGCGAAACCTTCGATTGCCGCGCCCGCACGTTCGAGAAAACGCCGATGCTCGCGCTCGACCGCGCGAAACGTCTCGATCAACTTCTCCGCGCGCGGCGTGAGCGTGGTGCCGCCACCGCCTTTGCCGCCGGTCAGACGCACGACGAGCGGCTCGCCGGCGAGGTTGTTCATCGTGTCGACGGCGTCCCACGCGCCTTTGTAGCTCATGCCGACCGCTTTCGCCGCGCTGGTGATCGAGCCGGTCTCGCGGATCGCCGCGAGCAGCGCGATCCGCGACGCGCCGCCGAGCGTCCGCGCGCCGGCCTGAAACCAGACGGAGCCGCCGAGTTCGAGGGATTCGTTGTGAGGATCGGTGTGGTCGGATGTCATGGCAAGAAGCGCTCGAAGATCCAGCAAAGGACAGCGAATCATTATAACGACGCGAACGCGAGCTACCGCGCGCTCGCCCGCCGCGCGTCGCCGGCTGCGAAAACCGATAAACGGATAGATGGGATACTTTCAGCTCGACGCTTCGAACACTTCGCCCTTTGCATTTTTCGGCACGACCGGCCGCGGCAGGTTCGCCGCAACTTCAACAAGGAGCAGCACAGTGAACATCGATCTATCGGGCAATACCGCCATCGTCAGCGCATCCACGGCGGGCATCGGACTGGCGATCGCCACCGGCATTGCCGCAGCGGGCGCGCGGACCATCGTCAACGGACGCAAACAGGAGGCGGTGGACCGCGCCATCGAAACCATCCGCCAGTCAGCGCCGCAGGCGAGCTTGCAGGGATTCGCCGGCGACCTCGGCACGCGCGAGGGCTGCGACGCGCTGGCGCAAGCCGTGCCGCAAGCGGACATCCTCGTGAACAACCTCGGCGTTTTCGGACCCGGCGACCTTTTCTCCACCGGGGACGATGACTGGGAGCGCTACTTCCGGATTAACGTGATGTCGGGCGTGCGGCTCACGCGCCACTACCTGAAGGGGATGATGGAGCGCAAGTGGGGGCGCGTCGTGTTCATCTCGTCGGAGTCGGGGTTGAATATTCCGGCGGACATGCTCGCGTACGGTTTCTCGAAGACGGCGCAGTTGAGCATCGCGCGCGGCATCGCCAAGCAGGCGGCAGGCAGCGGTGTGACGGTGAATGCCGTGCTGCCCGGACCGACACTGTCGGACGGCTTGCGCGCGATGGTCGAGGACACCGCGAAGGAGCAGGGCAAAACCGTCGAACAGGTCGCCACTGAATTCGTGCGGGAACATCGCAGCAGTTCGATCATCCAGCGGGCGGCCACCACTGAGGAAGTGGCGAACATGGTCGTGTACGTCTGCTCGCCGCAGGCCTCGGCGACCACGGGCGCGGCGCTGCGCGTGGACGGCGGAGTGGTCGATACGATTGCGTGACGGGTGGGCGCTTTTCTGAGGAACTGAGGGCGGCGGGCGCGACCATTGTCGATGCTCGCCCCGCCGTTTCGTTAGCAGAACACGCTACCCTCGCGGCGTTCACACCGCGTACTGCGCAATCCCGTTGCCGAATGACCAGTTCTCCTTCTCCACCTCGACGAGATTGATGAACACATCCTCTCGTCGCAGCCCCGGCGACTCCGCCAGCTCGTCGACGATCCGCCGATACAGCGCCTTCTTCTGGTCGATCGTGCGCGTATTGCTCACCGTGAGCTGGATCACGACGAAATCGTCGCTGCGCTCGATGTCCAGATACTGCCTGTTGTAGATCAGATTGCCGGCCTCGTGTTCGGTGATCAGCACGAACTGGTCGTCCTTCGGCACGTTGAACGTGTCCACCAGCGAGCGCTGGATGCCATCGGTCAACGCCTTCAGGTATTCGGCCGGCTTGCCGGCGCGCAATGCGATTCGGGTGAGCGGCATGATGAAACTCCTTGGTTGCGGGTGATGAGACAACCACAGCATAGGCGCGCTCATTCATAATAAACAGATATCACCCGATATTTCATCTATATTCAAATGAAATGAAAGTTCTCGATCTCGATGCGGTGCGGGCCTTCGTGCTGGTCGCCGACCTGCGCAGTTTCACGCGCGCCGCGGACGCGCTCGATACCACGCAATCGGCCGTCAGCCTGAAACTCAAGCGGCTGGAAGCGCATCTGGGCAAGCAGTTGCTGGAGCGCACGCCGCGCGTCGTGCGTCTTTCCGTCGACGGCAATGCGTTTCTCGGCGCCGCGCGCGAGTTGCTGAACGCGCACGAACGCGCGCTGGGTTCGCTGTCGCTGGAGCGGCGGCGCCTCGTGCTGGGGCTCAGCGAGCATGTCGCGGGGCCTGATTTGCCGCAGCTGCTCGGCCGGCTCAACGCGCACGATCCGGGTCTGGTGGTCGAATTGCACATGGGGACGTCGGCGGCGCTGCTGGCGCAATTCGACGAGCGCCGGTTCGACGCGGTGATCATCCGCTATGGCGCCGACGAACCGCCGCGCGACGACGCGCGAGTACTGTTCAGCGAACCGCTCGGCTGGCTGGCGACGCCGGCGTGGTTGCCGAGGGTCGGCGAGCCGCTGGCGCTGGCGCTGCTGAGTCCGCCGTGCAACGTACGCGACATTGCGCTGCGCACGCTGACTGAAGCGGGGATTGCGTGGCAGGAGGTGTTCGTCGGCGGTGGCGTGGCGGCGGTCGGCGCGGCGGTCGCGGCGGGGCTGGCCGTGTCACCGCTGGCGCGCAGGGTCGCGCCGCGCGGCTTGCTCGATGTCGGCGCGCGGCTGGGCTTGCCGGCGCTACCGGAGTCGCGTGTCACGTTGCATTCGCGGGTGAGGGACCCGCGCTCGATGGAGACCTTGCGGTTGGTGGCGAATGGGTTGGCAAGCGCCTGAAGCTGTCGGAAGTGAAGCCAGCCCACGCGGCCTCTAGTGCGCCGCCGCGCAGCAAGCCCTGAGGCCAACTCGCTGCACGAGCCAGGTTCAGTGGATGATCGGCGGCAGCGAACCGCTGCTGGCAGTGGCCGGATTCGTGGCTGCGTCGGCCGAACCGGCGCTAACGTTTGCGGACATGGCCGACGCATTCGCGCTACGCACCGTAGCAGGTTTCGCCGCGACCTTGGTCACGTGCGAGTGAGCGGCGCGCGACTGGGCGAGATCAGCGTGCACGACCTTGCCCTGCCCGGGCTTGCTCCGGACAAGCTGCGCATGCGGCTTTCCGGTCTGCGCCATCACGGCGGCTTTCGCCTTGGGCTTGTTCGCCGTAGCGGGCGCCTTGGCGCCGCGCGTCGCTCCGCCCTTCGCCGCGACCTTCTTCACGCCGCCATGAGCCGCCAATTTGCTGCCATGCCCCGCTCCCGCCGCCGCCATTCGCGGCGCCCCGTGCCCAGCGTTTGCCCCATGCTTCGACGCCGCCTTCGACCCGGCCTTGACACCCGCGCCCGGCTTCTTCGTTGCATGCTTCGCCACATGGCCGCTCGCCTCGGGCGGATTCCAGACTTCCGCATAGCCCGCCGCCATCGCCGCTTCCGACACACACCACACGGCGAGCGCCGCTGCCATTACTCGAATCCCCATCTCCTGCTTCTCCTGATCTTCGCCTGCATAACGAGCCGGGGATTATATTCCCTTGCAATAATCCACATTTAGACTAATATCACTTTCAAGTACACATAGGGACTTATCCGTCATGGCTCACGCTGCCCGCCTCAACCCACCCGAAGCGCCGATTCGCCGGCCGATTTCGGAACCTACGTTTTCGGAAATGTCGGCGGCGGGATTGCGCGCGTTCTTCAACATCGCGGAAGACTGGGACCTGAACGCCGACGAGCAGATCAAGCTGCTCGGCTCACCGGGCCGTTCCACCTTCTTCAACTGGAAGAAGACGCCTGAAACGGCCCGCCTCGGGCGTGACACGCTCGAGCGCTTGTCGCTGCTGCTCGGCATTTACAAAGCGTTGCAAATTCTGTTGCCGCAGCCCAACGCCGCCGATACCTGGATCAAGCGCCCCAACAGCGCGCCGCCGTTCGGCGGCCGCCGCGCACTGGACCGCATGCTGGCGGGCAACATCAGCGATCTCGTGGCCGTGCGCCAGTATCTCGACGCGATGCGAGGCGGATGGGCGTGACACAACCGCATTGGCAGGACCGCTGGCCCACCACGCAGCTCGACTGGTCGCCCGCGTATCGTGTGATTCCTACGCGCTTTCCGGCCGTCAATCTGTTCGACCGGGTCGCCTCGCCCGAAGACTTCGATGCGCTATACGCGCTAGAAGCGATGACCAACGACCGGCTGCGCACCGAAATCGGCGAACTCGATCTGGTGCCGCGCGAAGAGCGCCGCTTCGGCCCCGGCTATGGACCGATCATGGCCGCGCTGACGCATCTGAATCCGCTCGGCAGCCGCTTTTCCGATGGCGCTTACGGCGTGTTCTATTGCGCCCGCTCGCGCGCCACCGCGATTGCCGAGACGCGCTATCACACCGGGAAATTTCTGGCAGCGACCGCCGAGCCGCCGATGCGCCAGCAAATGCGTCTCTACACGGTGGCCGCGCAAGGCAACGTGGTCGATCTGCGTGACGACCCTTCGCTCGATCTCGCGGTGCTGTCGCCGGACGATTATCTGGCGGGTCAATCGCTCGGCCGCGCGGTGCGCGAGGCGGGTGCGCCGGGCATCGCGTATCCGTCGGTGCGCGATGCCGGAGGCGAGTGTCTGGCGGCGTTCCGCACCACGTTGCTGCGCGACTGCCACCACGCGGCGTATCTGGAATACAACTGGAATGGCACGAAGGTGGACATCGTGTTCGAACTCAGCCAGGTCGGCTGATGAACAGGATGAACGAGCACGGCAATGGGTGCGCCGAAGGACGCGCTCAGGGTAAAGCCAGCGCCGCCGCCCCTTCGGCACGCGCCTCGTCGACCGAAATCGACCAGCGCAGCAACGCCTGGGGCTGCACGATCGTCAGCTTGCCGCCGGGGCCGAACGCGCCGGTGTCGATGAAGACCTGCGAACCGATCTGCTTGATGTCGCGCATCGGCGTATGGCCGCAATAGGTCAGCGAAAGCCCGCGTTGCCGCGCCGGATCGGAGTTGCCCACCGCCAGGTCGCGTCCCCAGAGCATCCGCTCACGGGTTTCCGCCGAGAAATTGCCGGCGTCGAGATCGGCGTCGGTGCCGAAAAATTCGGCATGCAGAATGTTGAAGCGCTCCTTCCCACTACCGACCACGCGCGCGAGCGGCAATGTCTGCAGACGTGCCGCGTACTGCCGCAAGCGTTCGTTGGGCACGTTCACGGCCCATGCGCCGCCAATCCCAATCCACCACTCACGCCGCAAACGTCCGTCGACGACCGCGCACAGCGTGTCTTCGTGATTGCCGAGCACGGGGAAGAACCACGGCTTGTCGAGCAGCGTCAGCGCCTGCTCGGAATGCTCGCCGCGATCGACCAGATCGCCGACCGAAAAAAGTCGGTCGCACGCCGGATCGAACGCGATCAGGCGCAGCAGATAGCGCAATGCATCGACGCAGCCGTGCAGATCACCGACCACAAAGTCGCGGCCGATCGCATTGGCGGCATGATGTTGGACGGGGTTGACGAGTACGGAAGCCATCTTGTCATGATAATGCTGCGCCCGCGGGTGCGTATGCGGGGTGCCTATCGTATCCTGGCTTCTTGCAAAGCAAAAACGACGCGAAACTACGCAAAACGGGTGTGTTTCGGGGGTGCCTTTACCGGAAACACACCGCCTTCGCGATGACTATTGCTGCGTGGGCTACGGCGTGCGCAGCTTGCCGACCTGCTCGGCCGTCACCGTCGACTGCGGATTACCGAACTGCCGGGTCACATAGTTGGTGATGGCGGCCACCTGTTCGTCGGTGAGCTGGCTGCCGAATGCAGGCATCAGCACGTCCGCATGCGCGGTCGTGCGGCTTACGCCGTGCAGAATTACCAGCGCCAGATTGCTGGCGTCGCTCGCGCCGACCGTCGAGTTGTGGATCAGCGACGGATACGCGCCCGGCGCACTCGCGCCCACGCCCTGGCCCGTCCAGCTATGGCAGGTCGCGCAATTGGCCACGAAGAGCTGCGCGCCGTTCACCCCGTGGATCGCGGTGCCGCGCAACGCGGTGACGTCGTCGGCGGGATTGCCCCACTGATGGCGCGGGCGCGACTCGCCGCCGCTCACCGGCGGCACCGTGCGCAGATACGTGACGATCGAACGCAGATCGAACGGGGTCATGTACTGCGTGCTGTCGGCGACCACTTCGCCCATCGGGCCGGCCGCATTCGCGCGGCCCGCCGCCGCGCCGGTCGCCAGATACGTGGCAAGCTCGTCATTGCTCCAGTCGCCCACGCCGCTGATCTTGTCCGGCGTGATGTTGAACGCATGCCAGCCGGCCTGCACCGCGCCGGAGAAACGCGCGCTCGATTTCAACCCCTGCATGAAATTGCGCGGCGTATGGCACTCCTCGCAATGCGCAAGTCCCGTTACCAGATACGCGCCGCGATTCCACTCGGCGCTTTGCTTTGGATCGGGAACGAAGCGGGCTTCGGTGAAATTGAACAGGTTCCACAGCGCCATCAGCCAGCGCTGATTGAACGGGAACTTCAGGCTATTGGCCGGCGGCGTGTAATGGATCGGCGTGAGCGTGTTCAGGTACGCGCGAATGGCGAGCACGTCCTGCTCGGTGACGCGCGTGTACTCGGCGTACGGAAAGGCCGGGTAGAGCCGCTCGCCGCCTTTGCCGATGCCCTCGTGCATCGCGCGCAGAAAATCGGCGTCGCTCCATTGGCCGATGCCGGTGTCCGGATCGGGCGTGATGTTTGGCGTCACGATGGTGCCGAACGGCGTGTCGATCGGCAGCCCGCCCGCGAACGGACGCGACTTGTCCGCCGTGTGGCAGGCGGCGCAATCGCCGACTCGTGCGAGGTATTCGCCGCGCTTGACCAGAGCGCTGCGGTTCGCGCCGGCTGGCATTGCCGCGGCGCCGGCCGGTTGTGACGCGGCGTCGGCGCGGGCTTGCGTGATCGGTAGTTCGTCGGTCGGGCGAGCGTCCGGGCCGTTCGCCTCATGCCAGGCGACATACAGCGCGGCCAGCGAGAACGCCGCCGCCAGCGCCGCTACCCCGATGCGGCGGCGGCGCGTGGTCGGCACGAGCGCGATATCCGGCGGCACGCGAGAGGTGTTCTTCTTCATGGTGGCTCTCCGATCGGGGCTCAGATTTCGCGCTTGAGCTTGTCGGCCAGTTTCAGCGACAAGGCCGCGATCGTCAGCGTGCAATTCACCGAGGCCGCCGTCGGCATCACGCCGCTGCTGGCGATGAACAGATTCGAATGATCGTGTGTGCGGCAGTCCGCATCCACCACCGAATCCGCCGGGTCGCCGCCCATGATCGTGGTGCCCATGATGTGGTTGTTGGGCGCGAAGGTGTCGTCGAACGAGATCTCCGTGCCGCCGAACAGCGCCGCGATGCGCGCATACAGTTCGTGCGTATCGGCGGCGCTTTTCTTCACATAGTCGTTGATCGAGTAATAGATCTCGGGTTGTGGAATGCCGAGCGCGTCCTTGTGATCCGCCGACGGCACCACGCGATTGTGCGGCTCCGCCAGATGCTCGTGGAAGCTGTTGATGTTCAGCGTGCGCGATGCGCGATCGCGAATCTGCCGGTCGAGCTCTGCGCCGGTGAGGCCTTTTTTCAGCAGATCAGCGGTCACGCTCATGGTTGGCACGCCATTTGACAGATGCAGCTTCTTCGCCGCGTAGTCGGAACGGAACGCGCCGTCGCGGAAGTTGACGATCGACGTCATCTCCATCGGCCCGCGGCCCGGCCACAGCGGCTCGTTGGCGAGGAATGCGACGCCCGTGCCGGGATGATCCATCAGATTGCGGCCCACCTGATCGGAGCTATTGCCGACGCCGTGCGGGAATTTATCGGAGGTCGACATCAGCATCAGCTTCGGCGTTTCGATGCCGTTGGCGGCGAGCACAAACAGCTTGCCGCTCACGCGCGTGCTATTGCCGCTCGGATCCTTGTAATGGACCGCCGTGATGAGCCCTTTGTTGTCCGCTTCGACGCGGTACACCACCGCTTCGGGGATCAGCTTCGCGCCAGCCTGCTCGGCCTTCTCCGCATGCACGACGCCGTTGTACATAGCGGCGATCGGACAGATCGGCATGCAATTGTTGTTGCCGCAGCAGGTGGGCCGCGCATCGTAGGGACGGCTGTTGCGCGCCACAGGCTCCGGCACGACCTTGAAGCCCTGTGCGTTGAGCACATCGCTGAAGCGCTGATCCATGTACGACAGCGGCAGCTGGCTCATCGGATAAGGCTTCGAGCGCGGCGAACCGAGATCGATGGAGCTGTCCGGCCCGGACACGCCGAGTTGCACTTCGGCCGCCGAATACCACGGCTCCAGCGTCTCATACGGATACGGCCAGTCGCGCCCCACGCCATACAGCTTGTGCAACTGGAAGTCCGTCGGCAGCAGCCGCCACGCGGCGGCGGCCCAGTGCCAGGTCGTGCCGCCCACGAGCCGCACATATTGCGAGTTGTACGGATAGTCGCCCTTCTGGATCAGATAGTTGTTGGCGGGCGCGTACTCGGGATGCGGCGCATAAGGCGTCGACGGATACGGTGTCGCGAAGTCCGCCTTGGCCGGCGAGTTCCGGAAGTTCTCGACGATCTGCCAGCGCGGGATACGCGGCCCGGCTTCGAGCAGGATCACCGACGCACCGGCCAGCGCCAGCTGATGCGCGACCAGTCCGCCCGCGACGCCCGAGCCGACCACCACGACATCGGCCGAATTTGTGTTTGCCATGGCTGCCCTCTTCCCATACACGATGGTTGTGCCGGCTTATCGTTGCTTGCTGTATCGCGTGGCGGCGCGTCATCGAACGGCTCCCTCGGACGATACGGCACGCGAGAGGAACGTCGTTCAGGCGCTCAACGGCTTGTGCGTCCAGTAGAACGGCACGTCGCGGCAATAGGACGGAACGGTCAGCACGTCCTTGACGGGTTCGAACATCAACGCTTTTTCATACGCGACCACGTCCACATGCGGCATGTCGCCGACGAGGCCGAGATACCACGCGCGCATGATCGCGCTCACGGCTTTCGCGAGCGCCGGCTGCTCGGCCTGCAAAGCCTGCGTGACGGTATCGGACGGCACGCCGCCGTGACCTTGCAGCCACGTGTTGAGCGCGGCCACGTTCTGCGTGAACTGGCTGTCGGATTTGGCGAGGGCGTCGTACACGCGTTTGCCGAGTACGGTGTCGAAGCCGCTGCGGCCGGTGAGACGCTGCGAGAGCGCGAGGAAGGCGTCGAGTCCACCGCCTGCGGGCGGCGCGTCGGCGAAGGCCGAGGCGATCCACGAGAGCGGACGGCCAGCGCCGGCAAACGCTAGCGCCGCGGCGGCGGCGCATGCACCGAGCACCCATGCTCTGCGCGAAGCGGACAACGCGGCGGAACGTGAAAACAGCGATGAAGGCGAAGCGGATGACGACAATCCGGCCGGATGCGTCACTGCATGGTGCGCATCGCGGTCCTCTGGAACATCTGTCATGGGGACTCCAGATGGTGAGTCATTCTCAACTAGCAGCGCCGCGCCGGCGTGACGCTGTTCGCGCGCTGCTTCGATTGCTCTTCCCCAAACCTGGTCTGACGCCGCTCGAGCGGTCTTACGTGCGCAATGCGCGGTGTGCGCCTGCTGCCGATGCGAGACGCATTACAGCTTGCCCATCACTGCCTTGCGATGGCCTTCATAGAGCGATGCGGCCCGTCGCCTGCCAATCGCCTTTCAACTGAAAGCGGCGCGCAAGGCCGCTGCGCAAGACTATAGCTTGTGATCCGCCGATTCGACAAATGCTCACCGAAGCGCAAGTAGAATCCGTGACACCCATGTCGCTCACTCCACGCTCACTCCCGGTTCCATGCTCACGAAATACTATCCGCAGGTTCTTCGCAATCGGCCGCGCACGATGCTTGGCCTCGTTGTCGGCAGCGTGGTCACGCTGCTGGTGCCTTGGCATGTCAGCACGATAGCGCGCGCGCTAATCGGCTGGGACGCCGCCGTCTGGAGCTACCTGTTGATGATCTGGGTGCACATGGCCCTCGCCGACGAACATCGGGTCCGCGAATACGCGCTACGTGACGATGAAAACGCGGGCGTCGTGCTCTTCGTGATCTGTGTCGCGACCATTGCGAGCATTGCGGCGATCGTGCTGGAACTGGCATCGGCGAAAGGGACCGCTGGGGCGTCGAGTGCAGGGCATTATCTGCTGACTGGTTTCACGATGATCGGCGCCTGGTTTCTGATTCCGACCATCTTCACGCTGCACTACGCGCGGCTCCACTACGATGCCGACGCCGCAGAGACCGCCCTGCTGTTTCCCGATCACAAGCTCCAGCCGAACTACTGGGACTTCCTGTATTTCTCGTTCACCATCGCGGTGGCTTCGCAAACCTCGGATGTGGTATTGCGCTCGCGTTCGATTCGCCGTGCCGCGCTCGCGCAGTCCATCCTGTCGTTTTATTTCAACGTCGCCGTCCTGGGCTTGTGCGTGAACATCGCCGCGGGCCTGCTGGGGTCATAGCGCTACCAGCCCGCACAGGGCCGCTCGCCAGTTCGCCTTTTGCGGTCATCACGCCGCCTCGCCCGCGCCCGTTGTAAAACCCGCACGACGCCCGCCCCCCGTTTTACACATGAGAGCGGCGTGATCATGCCGAAATCTTCTCGTCGATCCCCGGCCCGCTTGCCTTCAGGGCACCCGCCCGCGCTCCCATCGAGCCCCTCCAGCCACCGACTGGCACAACGCTTGCTGCTGCTCCCGAATAGCTTCGCCCGGCCCAAACAGGCGAAGTCTGGCGTCAAAGCACCCTCGACTGGCCAGCGGCGTGACGATCTTTGCACTACATTGACCAGTACGCGCCTTCGCTGATGCAACGCGCGGTAGCCGGCTCTGGAAGCCCAATGAGCGCTGCGATCGCATGCCAACTGCATCCACACCGCAGCAGGACGAATCTGGAAACCACCGATGGAACCTCCAAACGGGTATGCGCCGCGCATTTACTTTTTTCATTCACTCCTGGTGGGGCCGCTCGATGCGTGGCCAGCGCAGTTCGCTCATGCGGCCGCGCTGGGCTTCGATCACGCGCTGATCGGCGGCCTCTTCGAGCCGGGGCAGGCGGGTCACGGACAGGTGGTCGGCAACCACGCCCGGCTGCATCCGGTGTTCGAGGCGCGGCAACCCGCGCTCGACGCGCTCCGCACGCTTGCGGACGCCGCCCGCCAGAACGGTCTCACCTTGCTGGCCGATCTGGTGATCGACCGGATGGCCGCCGACGGCGAGCTATACGCCGGGCATGCGGACTGGTTCCATCCGTTCGAGTCCGAAGAGGCGCGGCTCGATCCGCGCCATGTGCATCGCGAGGACAACGTCGCGTATGCGAACTTCAACGACGCCGGCAGCCGCGACGCGCTCACCGGCTGGTGGACGCAACAGCTATTGGCGCTGGCCGATGCGGGCGTGGGCGGCTTCCGCTTCGATTCGCCGCATCGCGTGCCGGCCGCCGTCTGGCGCCAACTCGGCGGCGCGCTGCGCGCGAAGCATCCCGACGTGCGCTTGCTCGCCGCAACCCCCGGTCTCGCGCGCGACGATCTGCCCGGGCTGGACAGCGCGGGCTTCGACAGCGTGTTCTCGTCGGTGCGCTGGTGGGACTTCCGCGCGAGCTGGATGGTCGAGGAGCACGCCGCGCTCGCGCGCATCGGCGCGCCGATCACCTTTCCTGAAGCGCCCTACGGCACGCGTCTCGCCGCCGAGTTCGGCGACGCCCACGACGCCGCCATCGTCGAACGGGCTTACCGGCGCGCGCTGTTCACATCGGCTGCGCTCGGCACCGGCTGGATGATGCCGATGGGCTTCGAATACGGCATCGCCGAACCCATGTCGCAAACGCGCGGCGACGCGTCGCAATTCGCGCTCGCTGTCCAGGCAAAGAAATTCGATCTCACGGAACGGATCACCCATGCCAACGAGGTCGCGCGCAATTCGAGGACGCTGCACGGCAACGGTGAATTGCGCCCGTTGAGCGGGCCCGGCGCTCCCGCCGCCGTCCTGTTGCGCGCCGATCAGCCGGACCTGCGCGACGCCGAAGAAGCGGTGCTGATCGCCATCAATCCCGAACTCGGCGCGCCCGTGCGCGTTGATCCCGCGCGCTTTCTCGCGAGCGCGCCGGGCAACTTCACACGCTTCGTGCCGCTGGATGCGCCGGGCCATGCCGCGCCATCCGGACTGACGCCGTTCACGCTCGCGCCTGGCGCGGTGCGCCTGTTGCGCGCGGTGACGGAGAAGCCGATCCGCCTCGCGCCGCCCATCGACAAGGCCAACAGCAAGCGCAGCGGCCGCAAGACCGTGCTGGAGGCGCTCGACGCGCCGCGCGTGGCGATCGAAAGCGTGATGCCCACGGTCGACAACGGCCGCTTCGCGGCCAAGCGCACGGTGGGCGAGCGCGTCGAAATCAGCGCCGCGATTTTCGCCGAAGGTCACGACAAGATCGCCGCCGCCGTGATCTGGCGCGCCGCCGACGAAACCGCCTGGCACGAAGTGTTGATGAGTCCCGCGCAGCCCGCCGGACTCGACATCTGGCAAGCGCGCATTCCACTCGAACGGCTCGGCCGTCACGAGTTCAGCGTGATCGCGTGGCGCGACGACTTCGCGTCGCTCGTCGAGCACGTCGAGAAGAAGCTGAAGGCGGGCCAGACCGTCGAACTCGAACTCGAACTCGAGGAAGCCTCGCATCTGTTCGCGCTGGTGCTCGCCGAAGTGGAGACGACGGAAGGCGCGGTAAAGGAGCCGCTCGAACAGATCGTCAAGCTCTTCACGAAGTCCGACGCCGCCACCAGGCTCGCGCTGATCCTCGCGTCGACCACCGCGAAGGCGATGACCGCCGCGCGCCACCGGCCGTTCCTGAGCCGCGATCCGGTGATCTACAAGATCGACGCGGACCGCACCGCCGCGCGTTTCGCGAGCTGGTATGAGATCTTCCCGCGTTCGATGAGCGACGACGAAGCGCGCCACGGCACCTTCGCGGACGTGACGACGAAACTGCCGCGCATCCGCGACATGGGTTTCGACGTGCTGTATTTCCCGCCGATCCATCCGATCGGCCTCGCGAATCGCAAAGGCCGCAACAACACGCTGAACGCACAGCCCGGCGATGTGGGCAGTCCGTACGCGATCGGTGCGGCCGAAGGCGGCCACACCGCCGTGCATCCGCAACTGGGCACGCTCGACGACTTCAAGGCGATGCTCGCCGCCGCGCATGCGCACGGCCTCGAAATCGCGCTCGACTTCGCGATCCAGTGCTCGCCGGATCATCCGTGGCTCAGGGAGCATCCGACGTGGTTCGCGTGGCGCCCGGACGGCACCTTGCGTTACGCGGAGAATCCGCCGAAGAAGTACCAGGACATCGTCAATCCCGACTTCTACGCGCACGACGCCAAGCCCGACCTGTGGCTCGCGCTGCGCGACGTGATCCTGTTCTGGATCGAAGCGGGCGTGCACATTTTCCGCGTCGACAATCCGCACACCAAGCCGCTGCCGTTCTGGGAATGGATGATGGCCGACGTGCGCGCGCGCTATCCCGACACGATCTTCCTCGCCGAAGCCTTCACGCGTCCGCGCATGATGAACCGGCTCGGCAAGATCGGCTTCTCACAGTCGTACACGTACTTCACGTGGCGCGAGTCGAAGCGCGATTTCATCGAGTACTTGAGCGAACTCACGCAAACCGGCGCGCGTGATTTCTACCGGCCGAACTTCTTCGTCAACACGCCAGACATCAACCCGCGCCATCTGCAAGCGCAGGGACGCACGGGCTTTCTGATTCGCGCGGCGCTCGCGTCGACGCTGGCGGGATTGTGGGGCGTGTACAGCGGTTTCGAACTGTGCGAGGCCGCCGCGCTGCCCAACAGCGAGGAATATCTGAACTCCGAGAAGTACCAGTTGCGCGCGTGGGACTGGAACCGGCCTGGCAACATCGTCGGCGAGATCACGGCGCTGAACCGGATTCGCCGCTCGAACCCGGCGCTGCAGACGCATCTCGGCCTGACCTTCCTCAGCGCGCACAATGATCACATCCTGCTGTTCGAGAAAGCGACCGAAGCGCGCGACAACGTGATCGTCGTCGCGATCAACCTCGATCCGTTCAACGAACAGGGCGCGGATATCGAACTGTCGTGGGACACGTTCCAGCGCTGGCATCTGCACGATCATGGCGCGCTGGAAGTGACCGACCAGATGACCGGCGCGCGCTTCGAATGGCACGGCCGCTGGCAGCATGTGCAACTCGGGTCGGGCCAGCCCTTCTCGATCTGGCGCATCGCGCCGCTCGGCGGCCTGCCCGCCGAGCGCCCGGATGAAGCCGACAGCGATTCCGACAGCGCCTATCACGCGGACGCTGGCAACCCAACCCCAACGGAAGGTGCGACATGAAGCGTGACGATCCAGCCCAAACCACGTCGTCGGGGCAGACGGGCGCAGCCTCGGGCAGCGCGGCCAAAGCACGTTCGCAGCGGCGCGGCAAGCCGGCGGCCTTGAGCGACGATCCGCTCTGGTACAAAGACGCGATCATCTACCAGGTGCACATCAAGTCGTTCTTCGATGCGAACAACGATGGCGTAGGCGACTTCCCGGGCCTGATTGCGAAGCTCGACTACATCGCCGAACTCGGTGTGAACGCGATCTGGCTGCTGCCGTTCTATCCGTCGCCACGGCGCGACGATGGCTACGACATCGCCGACTACCGCAGCGTGCATCCCGACTACGGCCAGATTGCGGATGTGAAACGCTTCATCCAGGAAGCGCACGCGCGCGGCATCCGCGTGATCAGCGAACTGGTCATCAACCACACGTCGGATCAGCACCCGTGGTTTCAACGGGCGCGCCGCGCGAAGCCAGGTTCGAATCATCGCAACTACTACGTGTGGTCCGATACCGATAAGAAGTACCCGGAAACGCGGATCATCTTCATCGACTCAGAGCCGTCGAACTGGACGCATGATCCGGTGGCGGGCGCGTACTACTGGCATCGCTTCTACTCGCACCAGCCCGACCTGAACTTCGACAACCCGGCGGTGATAAAAGAAGTGCTGCAGGTGATGCGCTTCTGGCTCGACATGGGTATCGACGGGTTGCGTCTGGATGCCGTGCCGTATCTGGTCGAACGTGAAGGCACCAACAACGAGAACCTGCCGGAAACGCACGCGGTGCTGAAGAAGATCCGCGCGACCATCGACGCCGAGTATCCGAACCGGATGCTGCTCGCCGAAGCGAACCAGTGGCCGGAAGACGTGAAGGAGTATTTCGGCGACGAAGACGAATGCCACATGGCGTTCCACTTCCCGCTGATGCCGCGCATCTACATGTCGATCGCGAGCGAGGACCGCTTTCCGATCACCGACATCATGAAGCAGACGCCGGACCTTCCCGAGTCGAACCAGTGGGCGATTTTCCTGCGCAATCACGACGAACTGACGCTGGAGATGGTCACGGATTCCGAGCGCGACTATTTGTGGAACACCTATGCGAGCGATCGCCGCGCGCGCCTGAATCTCGGCATCCGCCGCCGGCTGGCACCGTTGATGGAGCGCGATCGCCGCCGCATCGAATTGATCAATTCGCTGCTGCTGTCCATGCCCGGCACGCCCGTGATCTATTACGGCGACGAACTCGGCATGGGCGACAACATCCACCTCGGCGACCGCGACGGCGTGCGCACGCCGATGCAGTGGTCGTCGGACCGCAACGGCGGTTTCTCGCGCGCCGATCCCGAGCAGCTGGTGCTGCCGCCGGTGATGGGTTCGCTCTACGGCTTCGACGCGGTCAATGTCGAAGCGCAAAGCCGCGATCCGCATTCGCTGCTGAACTGGACCCGGCGCATGCTCTCCACGCGCCGCGCGAAGCAGACCTTCGGGCGCGGCACGATTCGCTTCCTGAAACCGGAGAACCGCAAGATTCTCGCGTATCTGCGGGAAATGCCGGACCAGCCGCCGATCCTCTGCGTGGCGAATCTGTCGCGCGCGCCGCAAGCGGTCGAACTCGATCTGTCCGAGTTCAACGGCGCGGTGCCGATCGAAATGACCGCCGACTCCGTGTTCCCCGCGATCGGTCAACTGACCTATCTGCTGACGTTCCCGCCCTACGGCTTCCTGTGGTTCATGCTGTGCGAGGGCGGTCAGCGTCCCACCTGGGCGCAGGCGCATTCGGAGCCGTTGCCGGAATTCGTCACGATCGTGATCCGCGAAGGGCAAGTGGGCCCGACGCCGGAGAACGTGCGTCTGCTCGAATCGGAAGTGCTGCCTTCCTGGTTGAGCCGGCGCCGCTGGTTTGCGTCGAAGGACCAGAAGATGCATGCGGTGCGCCTCGCCGCGTTGACCACGATCCCGAACGGCGGCTTCGCGTTCACGGAGATCGAAGCGGACGTGGGCAACCACACCGAACGCTACGTGGTGCCGATCGCGATCACGTGGGGTGGCGAAACCACCACGCCGCTCTTCATGCAACTCGCGTTGGCGCGTGTGCGGCGCGGCCGCAACGTCGGTCATCTGACGGACGCGTTCGCGCTGCCGATCTTCGCGCATAACGTATTGCGCAAGCTGCGCGAACGCGCGGTGGTGCCGACCGTGCAGAAGAGCGAAATCAAGTTCCTGCCCACCGAGCGTTTCGCCGAACTGGACAACCTCGGCGATCGGCCGGAGATTCGCTGGCTCGCGGCCGAGCAGAGCAACAGTTCGCTGATCATCGCCGATGCCGCTGTGCTGAAGCTGGTGCGCCGGCTCGTCAGCGGCATTCATCCGGAAGCGGAAATCAGCCGCTACCTGACCCAGCTCGGCTACGCGAACACCGCGCCGTTGTATGGCGAAGTGGTGCGCGTCGATCCCGAAGGCGTGCCGCATACGCTTGCGATCCTGCAAGGCTTTGTCGACAACCAGGGCGACGCGTGGAACTGGTCGCTCGACTATCTGCGCCGCTCGGTGGACGAGCTCGCGATTGCCGTCGATCCGGAAACGTCAACGACGCCGGACCGCGACAACGAAGCGATTTTGATGGAAGGCTACGGCGAGCTGGCCGGCATCATCGGCAGGCGGCTGGGCGAACTGCACCTGGCGCTCGCGTCGCCGACCGAGGACCCGGCGTTCGCGCCGGAACCCGCCGACGCCGCCCAGGTGAAAGCGTGGGTCGACGGCACGCAGTCGATGCTCGCCGCCGCGCTCGATCTGCTCGCGCCGCGCATCGAACAGATGAGCGATCCGGACACCAAAGCGTTGGCGCAAAGCCTGATCGACCGGCGCGCGGCGCTCGTCGCCACGGTCGAGAAATTGGTCTCCGCCGATGCAGGCGCGTTGCGCATCCGTATCCACGGCGACTTCCACCTGGGCCAGGTGCTGGTCGCGCAAGGCGACGCGTATCTGATCGACTTCGAAGGCGAGCCGGCGCGTTCGCTCGAAGAGCGTCGGCGGAAATCGAGCCCGCTGCGTGATGTGGCCGGGTTGATGCGTTCGTTGTCGTATGCGAGCGCGGCCGCGCAATCCACGATGGAAAGCGCGCCGCAGCAGACCGCCGATCGCAAGCGTGCGTTGTTCGACCGGTTCCGCGCGCATGCCACCGAAGCTTTCCTCGCTCAATACCGCGCAGCGGTCGCTGACGCACCGGCGCCGCTGGTGGCGCCCGAGGCGGAGCAGGCGCTGCTCGATCTGTTCCTGATCGAAAAGGCCGCTTACGAGATCCGCTACGAAGCGGCCAACCGTCCGACATGGCTCAGCTTGCCGGTGCGCGGCCTCGCCGCGCTCACGAGCCGCTTGCTGGGCGACACCGGCACCCCGGCGCATGCTGCCGATTCGTCAACCCAGGCGCCAGGCGCCGCCACCCCGCCTAATCCGGCCGAGGGCGACTATGAGTGAGCATGATCCGGCCGCTGGCCTCCAACCGGTCGATATCGACGCGCTCGTCGAAGCGCGCCACCCCGATCCCTTCTCGCAGCTTGGGCTGCACTGGACGGACGCGGGTCCGGTGGTGCGCGCGCTGTTGCCGAACGCCGCGCACGTCACCGTGATTGCACGCGCCGACGGCGCCACGGTCGGTGAACTCGAACAGTTGCGCCCTGGGCTGTTCGCCGGCCGCGTCACGTCGGGGGCGCCGTATCGCTTGCGGATCGATTGGCATGGCGTGGTGCAGGAAATCGAGGACACCTATTCGTTCGGCCCGGTGCTCGGCGACGAACCACTCGGCCGCCTCGCGCATGGCGATCCGTACGCGGTGCTCGAATGTCTCGGCGCGCATCCGGTGGAAATGGATGGCGTGCCCGGCGTGCGCTTCGCGGTGTGGGCGCCGAATGCGCGACGCGTGTCGGTGGTCGGCGACTTCAACGCGTGGGACGGCCGCCGTCATCTGATGCGGCTGCGTCATCAGGCCGGCGTGTGGGAGCTGTTCGTGCCGCGCGTGGGGCCGGGCACGCGGTACAAATACGAACTACTGTCGCGCGACGGCCATCCGCTGCCGCTGAAGGCCGATCCTTGCGCGATGCAAACGGAAAAGCCGCCGGGCACCGCGTCGGTGGTCGCGCATGTCGACGAGATCGAGCAGTTTCCGTGGACCGATCACGACTGGATTCAGTCGCGCGCCGCCAGGCAGACCGCGCGCGCGCCGATCTCGATCTACGAAGTGCATGCCGAATCGTGGCTGCGCATCGCCGAAGAAGGTCAGCGCGGCCTCGACTGGGAAGAACTCGCCGAACGCCTGCTGCCGTACGTGAAGAGCATGGGTTTCACGCACGTCGAGTTCATGCCGATCGCGGAACATCCGTTCGGCGGCTCGTGGGGTTATCAGCCGCTCGGGCAGTTCGCGCCGTCCGCGCGCTTCGGCAAGCCGGAACAGTTCGCGCGCTTCGTCGATCGCGCGCACGAAGCCGGGCTCGGCGTGATACTGGACTGGGTGCCCGCGCACTTTCCGAACGACGCGCATGGTCTCGTCGACTTCGACGGCACGCCGCTCTACGAGCACGCCGACCCGCGCGAAGGCTATCACCAGGACTGGAACACGATGATCTACAACCTCGGCCGCAATGAGGTGAGTGCGTTCCTGGTCGCATCGGGCCTCGCGTGGCTAAAGCGCTATCACGTCGACGCCTTGCGCGTCGATGCGGTCGCGTCGATGCTGTATCGCGACTATTCGCGCGCCGCCGATCAGTGGGTGCCGAACATTTACGGCGGCCGCGAGAACCTCGAATCGATTGCGTTTCTGAAGCGCCTCAATCACGAAGTCGGTTACGTGCCGGGCGTGCCTGGTGCAATCACGATCGCCGAGGAATCGACCGCGTGGCCGGGCGTGACCGCACGCGTCGAAGACGGCGGTCTCGGCTTCCAGTTCAAATGGAACATGGGCTGGATGCACGACACGCTGCACTACATGGAGGAAGACCCAGTTTATCGCCAGTACCATCACCACAACATGACGTTCGGCATGGTGTATGCGTACTCGGAGCGCTTCGTGCTGCCGCTGTCGCACGACGAAGTGGTGCACGGCAAAGGCTCGCTGCTCGGCAAGATGCCCGGCGACCGGTGGCAGAAGTTCGCCAATCTGCGCGCGTACTTCGGCTTCATGTGGACGCATCCGGGCAAGAAGCTGATGTTCATGGGCGGTGAATTCGGGCAGATGGCGGAATTCGATCACGACACTTCGCCGCATTGGCATCTGCTCGACGATCCGCATCATCACGGCGTGCAGTTACTGGTGCGCGACCTGAACCATCTGTATTGCAAGGAGCCTGCGCTGTATCTGCTCGACAGCGAGCCGGGCGGCTTCGGATGGCTGATCGGCGACGACAGCGCCAACAGCGTGTTCGCGTATCGGCGCACCGACGGCGCTGGCCGTGAGCTCGTCGTGGTCTGCAACATGACGCCGGTACCGCGCGTCGGTTATCGGATCGGCATGCCGGCGAGCGGCCGCTGGGAGGAAGTGCTGAACACGGACGCCGGCGTGTACGGCGGCTCGAACATGGGCAACGGCGGCCTGATTCATACCGACGCGACCCCTAGCCACGGCTGGCCGCATTCCGCTTCACTGGTATTGCCGCCGCTCGCGACCATCGTGTTGCGTGCGGAATGATTGACATGCTGTAACGCGAGCGCGCGGCGCAGCGGGGTATTGGCGCCGCGCGCTCGTTGCATGAAGACCCAAGCTGGCATTCAATAAATCAGAACTGGGAAGGGGAATCATGTCGCATGCAATGCCCGACCGGCTTCTGCCCGGTTCGCCGTATCCGCTCGGCGCCAGCTGGGACGGCCTCGGCGTCAACTTTGCGGTGTTCTCGGCGAATGCGCAAAAAATCGAGCTTTGCCTGTTCGATCCCACCGGGCGCAAGGAATTGCGCCGCTTCACGCTGCCCGAATGCACCGACGAGGTCTGGCATGGCTACTTGCCGAACGCGCATCCGGGCACCGCTTACGGCTTTCGCGCGCATGGGCCGTATCAGCCGCATCAGGGGCATCGCTTCAATCCGCACAAGCTGTTGCTCGATCCGTACGCGCGCAAACTGGTCGGGCAGTTTCGCTGGTCGGATGCGCTGTTCGGCTATCGGGTGCATTCGAATCGCGCCGATCTTTCCATCGACCGCCGTGATTCAGCGCCGGCCATGCCGAAGTGCGTGGTGATCGACGAAGCGTTCGACTGGTCGCACGACAAGCGCCCGAACGTGCCGTGGGGCGAGACCATCATCTTCGAAACGCACGTGCGCGGGGCGTCGATGCTGCGCGCCGATTTGCGCCAGCACGAACGCGGCACGTTTGCCGCGCTGGCGTCGCCGGAGTTCATCGAGCATTTGCTGAAGCTCGGCGTGACCGCGGTCGAGTTGCTGCCGGTCCATGCGTTTCTCAACGACCGCTTCCTGGTGGAGCGCGGTCTGCGCAACTACTGGGGCTACAACAGCGCCGCGTTCTTCGCGCCCGAGCCGTCGTATCTGAGCACGCACCGGCTCGACGAAATGCGCATCGCCGTGCGCCAGTTGCACGCGGCCGGCATCGAGGTCTTTCTCGACGTGGTCTACAACCACACCTGCGAAGGCAACGAGATGGGCCCGACCGTCTCGTGGCGCGGTCTCGACAATGCGAGCTACTACCGCCTGGTCCCCGGCGACGAGCGCCACCACATCAACGACACCGGCTGCGGCGATACGCTGAACCTGCCGCATCCGCGCGTGCTGCAGATGGTGATGGATTCGCTGCGCTACTGGTCGACGGCGTTCAATATCGACGGCTTCCGCTTCGATCTCGGCGTGACGCTCGGCCGCGAGCAGCACGGCTTCGATCCGGGCTCGGGTTTCTTCGACGCATTGCGCCAGGACCCGATCCTGTCGCAACGCAAGCTGATCTCCGAACCATGGGACATCGGCCCCGGCGGCTATCAGCTGGGCAACCATCCGCCGGGCTTCGCCGAATGGAACGACCGTTTCCGCGACACGGTGCGCCGTTTCTGGCGCGGCGACGCCGGCTTGCGGCCCGACCTCGCCGCGCGCCTGACCGGCTCGGCCGATCTGTTCAACCGGCGCTTCAGGAAGCCGTGGGCGTCGATCAACTTCATCACGTCACACGACGGCTTTACGTTGGCCGATGTCACGGCTTACGAGCAGAAGCACAACGAAGCGAATCGCGAGGACAACAACGACGGTCACAACGAGAACTGCAGCCGCAACTGGGGCGCAGAAGGTCCGACTGACGATCCCGCGATTCTCGACACGCGCAAACGTGTGGCCCGTTCGCTGATCACGACGCTGCTGATCGCGCTCGGCACGCCGATGGTGCTGGCCGGCGACGAAATGCTGCGCACCCAGAACGGCAACAACAATGCGTATTGCCAGGACAACGAAATATCCTGGCTCGATTGGGAGCGTGCAACCTCTACGGACGGCCAGCAGATGATCGCCTTCGTCGCGCGCGTGATCGCGCTGCGCAAACATCACCCGCTGCTGCGCGAAACGCGTTTTCTATTCGGCGACCGTGAAGTGCTGCCGGGCCTGTTCGATGTCGGCTGGTTCGACGAGCACGGCGACCCGCTCACCATCGAAGCCTGGCAGGACCCCGAAGGCCGCGCGTTCACCTTGCGTCGCGCGGGACCAGGCTTGAATGGCGAAACAGAAGTATTGTTGATGATGCTCAACGCAAACGAGGAAACACTGCGCTTTACACCGCCCGCCCCGCACCTGGAATGGCATGTGCTGTTAGACACTGCTGAACCGGACAGCGCGCCGCATCGCCTGGCGGTGCCCGAGGTCGAGGTGGCCGCGCACGGTCTCGTGATGCTGGCCGCGCAGCCGGTGGGCGAAGCGGACTGGCAGGCGGGCTGGAAGGCCGGCGCGCAGCACGGGCCGCGGCTGCTGACGGCGCTGCCGCCCGATCCGGGAGCGCAATCGCCGGGCAGCGACTTGTCGCCCAGCACGTAGGCGTAAGTGACGTAAGCGCGAAGTCGCCGCGAGGCAACGGCGCGATGGCAGCCTGGCAGTCGGATTGCAGCACGAACACACATGCACGGCGGCCGGGTTCTCACGCGTGCGCTTGCGCCAAACGCGCTTCGCACGCAGAACGCAGACCGCGGCTCGACAGCACATTCGAATGGTGAAGAATCATGTCCGAAAGTCCGATTGACCCTCACGCGCATCATCACGCGCATTGCCTGCCGTTCAGCGCGCAACTGCTCGGCGCCGCGGGCACGAAACCGCGCACGCGGTTCCGTTTCTGGGCGCCTTCGTGCAAGACGGTGCAAGTCGCGATCGAAAACGGGCCGGCGCAAGGCATGCACGACATGACGCCCGCCGGCAACGGCTGGTTCGAAGCAACCGTGGATGGCGGCGCGGGCACGCTGTACCGCTTCCGGCTCGACGGCGAGCAGTTGGTGCCCGATCCGGCGTCGCGCTTTCAGCCCCAGGACGTGCACGGGCCGAGCGAAGTCATCGACCCGCGCGCGTACCGTTGGGAACACACGAACTGGCATGGCCGGCCGTGGGAAGAGACGGTGCTGTACGAACTGCACGTGGGTGCGATGGGCGGCTACGCGGGCGTGCAGAAGCGCTTGGCGGCGCTCGCCGCGCTCGGCGTCACTGCAATCGAATTGATGCCGCTGAACGATTTTCCCGGCCAGCACAACTGGGGCTATGACGGCGTGCTGCCCTATGCGCCCGACTCCGCTTATGGCCGCCCCGACGAACTGAAGGCGCTGATCGACGCCGCGCACGGTCTCGGCCTGATGGTGTTTCTCGACGTGGTCTACAACCACTTCGGCCCGGACGGCAATTATCTGCACGCGTATGCCCGCTCGTTTTTCCGCGAAGGCACGCATACGCCGTGGGGTCCGGCCATCGACTTCAGCCGCAGTGAAGTGAGCGACTTCTTCACGGACAACGCCATCTATTGGATCAACGAATATCGCATCGACGGGCTGCGTTTCGATGCGGTGCATGCGATCGACGATCACGCGTGGCTGCGCGAGCTGTCCGACCACATCCGCGCGAAAGTGCAGCACGGCCGGCATGTGCATCTGGTGCTGGAAAACGAGCACAACACCGCGAGCCTGCTGGAAACGCATTTCGACGCGCAATGGAACGACGACGCGCACAACACGCTGCACGTGCTGCTGACCGGCGAAACGGAAGGCTACTACCACGCGTACGAGGACCAGCCGATCCGCCGTCTCGCGCGCGTGCTGTCGGAGGGTTTCACGTATCAGGGCGATCCGTCGCCGATTCACGACGGCAAGCCGCGCGGCGAATCGAGCGGGCATCTGCCGCCCACTTCGTTCGTGATGTTTTTGCAGAACCACGATCAGATCGGCAACCGCGCGTTCGGCGAGCGGCTTCGCAAGCTGACCTCGGACGACGCGTTACGCGCCGCCACGGGCCTGCTCCTGCTGTCGCCGCAAATCCCGTTGCTGTTCATGGACGAGGAATACGGCTCGACGCAGCCGTTCCTGTTCTTCACCGACTACACCGGCGAACTCGCCGACGCCGTACGCGAAGGACGGCGTCGCGAATTCGCGCGCTTTTCGTCGTTCAGCGATGAGAAGCGCCGTGCGCAGATTCCCGATCCGAACGACGTGAAGACGTTCGCCGCTTCGTCGCCGCCGGCACCGGATCAGGCGTCGGCGCAACACAACGCCGACGCGCAAGACCGGCTCGACTGGATGCATTTCTACAAGTCAGCGCTCGCCGTGCGCGCCAAGCTGGTCACGCCGCGTCTGCAACATAGCAAGGCGCTCGGCGCGAGCGTGCTGGGCGCGGCCGGCGGCGGCGATGCAAACGCGCTGGTCGCCCGCTGGAAGCTTTGCGACGGCGAAACGCTGTCGATCGCGCTGAACCTGTCGAAGCAAAGCGTCGCGTTCGACAACGTCCCCGCCGGCAAGGTGATTTTCGAAACGCCGCCGCGCGTGCGCGAGCAGATCGACGCCGGAACGCTGCCGCCGAACGCGTTCGTCGCGTGGCTGACCGGCGACGTCAGCGACTACGCGATCAGCCACAACGCCCGCATCGCGGGCCAACAGGAGCGCCACGCGTGACTACCCGACGCCCCGGCGACACGATCGCCACGCTCGCCCGCCGCGCCGGCTTCGAAGTGGAGTGGCAGGACGCGCACCACACGACCCAGCACGTGCCGGAGAACACGCTCGCGATGCTGCTCGAACAAATGGGTCTGCCGTGCGGCAACGCCACGCAGATCCGCCACAGCACCGCTGTTCTGGAGGCCGAACTGTCGGGCCGCAAAATGCCACCGCTGATGACCGCCGAGATCGGGCGCGGCATCGCGCTGTCCGTCGCGGCGGTCAAGTCCGGCAGCCACTACCGGATCGAACTCGAAAGCGGCTCAATCATCGATGGCCGCTTTACGGCGCCCAAGGGCGAAGAGGCGTTGCTCGCGCCGATCGACGAGGCCGGCTATCACGCGCTCGTCATCAACGATCAGCGCGTGACGCTGGCCGTCGCGCCGGCGCGCTGCTACACCGTCGACGACGCTTGGCGCACGCTGCATCGCGACGACGACAACCCCGCGCCGAGGCCGCCGCTGTGGGGCATCGCCGCGCAACTGTACGGCTTGCGGCGCAGCGGCGACGGCGGCATCGGCGACTACTCGGCGCTCGCGCGAATCGCTGTCGAAAGCGCGCGGCGCGGCGCGCATGCGCTCGCCGTCAGTCCGACGCACGCAATGTTCAGCGCGGAGCCGAATCGCTTCAGCCCGTATTCGCCGTCGTCGCGTTTGTGGCTGAATGTCACGCATATCGATCCCGCCGCGGTGTTCGGCACGGACGCGGCACGCGCCGCACTCGAAGCCGCGCAGGCCACCGGCGCGTGGTCGGCATTGGAAGCCTTACCGCTGATCGATTGGCCGAACGCGGTCAAGCTGAAGCTGAAGGTCCTGCGCGCGCTCTACGAGCAGTTCAGCGCGCACGAACGGGGCCAGGACACGCCGCGCGCGCTCGAATTCCACGGTTTCTGCGAGCGCGCCGGCCGCGCGCTCGAAGATCACGCGCGCTTCGAAGCGCTGCAAGCCGCGCAACTCGCGCAAGGCGGCAAAGGACATTGGCGCGACTGGCCCGACGCGTTGCGCGATCCGCGCAGCCCGGAAGTGGAGGCCTTCGCCAACGCCCATCGTCACGAGGTCACCTTCCATCTGTTTCTGCAATGGCTCGCCGCGAAGGGTCTGTCGCACGCGCAGCACGCGGCACAGGAAGCCGGCATGGCCGTCGGCCTGATCGCCGATCTCGCGGTGGGTTGCGACAGCGCCGGCAGTCATGCGTGGTCGTATCGCGACGACATGCTGCAACACGTGTCGGTCGGCGCGCCGCCGGACCTGTTCAACCAGGCCGGGCAGGCATGGGGCCTCACCACCTTCTCGCCGCGCGCGATGCGCACGCAGGGCTTCTCCGCGTTTATCGACATGCTGCGCGCCGCGTTCGCGCATGCGGGCGGCATCCGCATCGATCACATTCTCGGCTTGCGCCGCCTGTGGCTCGTGCCCGAAGGCGAAAGCGCGCGCAACGGCGCGTATCTGCGCTATCCGCTCGAAGACCTGCTGCGGCTGATCGCGCTCGAATCGTGGCGGCATCGCGCGATCGTGATCGGCGAGGATCTCGGCACCGTGCCGCCCGGTTTTCGCGAGCGCCTCGATGAGCACGGCATCGCCGGGATTCGCGTGCTGTGGTTCGAAGGCGCGCATGATGGCGACGGTTTCAAGCCGCCGCAGCAGTGGGATCGCAATGCTGTCGGCACCACCACCACGCACGATCTGCCGACCGTAGCCGGCTGGTGGCGCGGCAGCGACATTGCGTGGCGCAACCGGATCGGCCAGACGAGCGCGCGCGCCGACGGCCGCGACCCCGAGGAAGCCGCGCAGGAGCAGCGCGCGAGCGATCGCGCCGCGTTGTGGCGCGCGTTCCAGCAAGCCGGCGTGGCCGCGCCGGAGGTGGCCGCGCCGCCGCCCGAAAGCGCGCCCGTCGACGAAGCGCTCGCCTTTGTCGCGGCCACGCCCGGACCGCTCGTCACGTTTCCGCTCGAAGATCTGCTGGCGCTCGACGAGCAGCCGAATCTGCCCGGTTCGATCGACGAGCATCCAAACTGGCGCCGCCGCCTGAGCTTGCCGATCGAGGAATTGTTTGACGACGAGAACTTCAGTGACCGTCTGCTGGCGGTCGATCGCGCGCGCCGCGCGGCGGCCGCTTCCGTTGCCCCTGCCGCTCCTTCCAACGCTTCTTCGGAGCCTGATACGCCATGACCGTCCCGCGCTCCACGCTGCGCCTCCAGTTTCATCGAGGCTTCACGTTCGACGACGCCGCGAAGCACGTCGACTATTTCGCCGCGCTCGGCATCAGCCACCTGTACGCGTCGCCGGTCACGACCGCCGAGCCGGGCTCGCTGCACGGCTACGACACCGTCGACTACACGCAGGTCAGCGCCGAATGCGGCGGCGAGGCGGCCCTCAAGCGTCTCGTCGACAAGCTGCGCGCGCACGGCATGGCGCTGATCGTCGACATGGTGCCGAACCATATGGGCGTCGGCGGATCGAGCAATGCGTGGTGGCTCGACATTCTCGAATGGGGCCGCCATAGCGCGTACGCGCGCCATTTCGACGTCGACTGGCATTCGCCCGATCCTGCCCTGCGCGGCAAGGTGCTGCTGCCGACGCTCGGCGTGTCCTACGGCGAAGAACTCGCGGCGGGCCGCATCGCGCTGCATTTCGCGGCCGACAGCGGGCGTTTTTATATCGGCTACGGTCCGCACGTTTTTCCCGTGTGCCCGATCGATTACGCGGCGATCCTGCAAAGCGCCGAGCGCGCCGATCTCAGCGCGCTCGCCGAGCGTTTCCAGGGACTGACGACTCAGCCCACCGACCAGCCGCGCGCCGCCGAAGCACGCGACGCGTTGCGCGAATTCGTCGCGCAAAACGGCGCTTCGGCGCTCGAATTCGTGTTGCAGGCGTATGCGCCCGACGATCCGGTCACGCGCGACCGGCTGCATCGGCTGATCGAGCGGCAGCACTTTCGCCTCGCGTGGTGGCGCACCGCGTCGGATGAAGTGAACTGGCGGCGCTTCTTCGACATCTCGACGCTGGCCGGCGTACGCGTGGAGCGGCCCGAAGTGTTCGAGAGCGTGCATGCGCTGGTCTTCCGTCTGTATCAGGAAGGCGTGGTGGACGGTTTGCGGATCGACCATATCGACGGTCTCGCCGAGCCGCGCGAATATTGCCAGCGGTTGCGGCAGCGGCTCACGGAACTACGCGATAGCGCGCCGTACGTGGTGGTCGAAAAGATTCTCGGGCGCGGCGAACCGCTACGCGACGACTGGCCGGTGGACGGCACGACCGGCTACGATTTCATGAACGACGTGGGCGCGCTGCTGCATGATCCGGCCGGCGCCGAACCGCTCGCGCGAACGTGGACCGAACTCACCGGCCGCAGCCCGTCTTTCGCCGACGAAGCGCTGGCTGCGCGCCGCAAGATTCTCGCGGAGAACCTCGCGGCGGAACTGGACCGCGCGGCGCGTGCCTTGCATCGCATCGCGCGCGATTCGCTGACCACGCGCGACTTCACGTTCACGACGCTGCACCGCGTGCTGACCGAACTGGTCGTGCATTTCCCGGTGTATCGGATCTATCCGCAGAACGGTTTGCGCAGCGCCGCCGACAACGTCTATTTCGAGCAGGCGCTGGCCGGCGCGAGAGCGGCGCTGTCGCGCGCGGACCACGGGGTGCTCGATCGCGTGAATGCGTGGCTCGGCGGCAGCGCCGAAGAGGCGCCCGCGGCGCGGCCGAGCGCGCCGCAGCAGTCGCAAGCTCAGAATGGCATACCGCCCACTCACGCAGGCTCCGCGCGCCGCGCCGCGCAGACGCTGTTCTCGCAACTCACCGCGCCGGTCGCCGCGAAGGCGATCGAGGATACGGCGTGCTATCGCTATGGCCGCCTGCTGTCGCGCAACGAAGTCGGCTCGGACCCTGGCGAATTCGCGTTGTCGGTCGAGCGCTTTCACGCGGGCAATCTGGAGCGCTCGCAACGCTTTCCGCACACGCTGCTCGCCACGGCCACGCACGATCACAAACGCGGCGAGGACGTGCGCGCGCGGCTCGCGGTGCTCAGTGAGATCGCCGACGAATGGGGCGCGACGCTGCGCGCGTGGTCCACGTTGAACGCACCGCATCGCCGTGCGCTCGACGGCAAGCCGATCAGCAGCGTCGGCCGGGACAAGAGCGACGCATGGGCGCCCGGCCCCGCCGCCGAAGCGATGCTGTATCAGACGCTGGTGGGCTGCTGCCCCCCCCATTTGCAGCCCGACGACGAAGCAGGCGTCAAGGAACTGGCCGAACGCGTCGCGCAATGGCAATTGAAGGCACTGCGCGAAGCGAAGCTGCAAACCAACTGGCTCGCCCCGGACGAAGCCTACGAAACCGGTTGCCGCGACTTCCTGCTCGACATCCTCTCGCCACAGCGGCGCGACGGCTTTCTCAAGGAGCTGTCCGCGTTCGTCGCGCGGATCAGCCGCGCCGGCGCACTGAACAGCTTGCAGCAGACCGTGTTGCGGCTGGCATCGCCTGGGATTCCCGATCTTTATCAAGGCACCGAGTTGTGGGACTTCAGCCTGGTCGATCCGGACAATCGCCGGCCCGTCGATTTCGGCAAACGCGCAGCGTGTCTTGCGGAAGCGCCGCCGTCGGAATTCCTGCCTCACTGGCGCGACGGACGCGTAAAACTCGCGGTGGTACAGCGTGTGCTGGCGCTGCGCGCGCATTTGCCGGAATTGCTGAGTCAGAGCACGTATCTGCCGCTCACGGTGCGGGGTGCGCACGCGTCGAATGTGATTGCGTTTGCGCGGCGGCATGGCAATGCATGGGCCGTGGTGGTGGCAAGCCGGCTCGCGGCCGGGCTGCTCGACGACGGCGGCGACATGCCGCGGGTCGATCCAGAGAAGTGGGCGGACACGGCGCTGGAAATGCCGTCCGATCTGTCCGCACGAGCATTGTTCGACTGGCTGAGTCCGGCGGCGCCGAAGGTCGATGAAAACGGCCTGCTGTATCTGCGCGATGCGTTGGCGGCCATGCCGATCGCGGTGCTGGTCGAGGATGGCGTGCCGCGCAGTTGATGGCGCGCCGTTTGCTTGACCTGGCCGCAGGCGGTTGGGCCTGCGGCTCAGCCGCCTTCGTCGTCGAAAATCTTCGGGTACACGCGCACGAGCACGATGCGCGGCCCCTTCATCTTCTTGACCACCACGTCGAAGCGGTCGAATTCCACACGCTGCCCTTCGCTGGGCAGATCGTTCAGCGCCTGGATCACGAGGCCGCCAACCGATTCCGCTTTGCCCTCGTCGATATCGATCCCCAACGCGCGCTCCAGCGAAACCACCGGCAAGCTGCCCTTGCCCATCAGCGTGCCGTCGTCCATGCGCGTCCAGTCGGCGTCGCCTTGACGGAATTCGTCGTGAATCTGGCCGACCAGCGCGCCGAGCAGATTGTCGAGCGTGAGGAAGCCGATCGGCTTCGAGTTCTTGTGGCCGACCAGCGCGAAATGCGGCGCACCTTTGCGGAAGCGGCGAAACAGTTCGAGCGCCGGCATTTCCGGCTTCACGTACTGCACGGGGCGCGCATAGCGCGACAAGTCGTCGAGCGTGCTGCCCGCCTGGCGCGCCAGCAGCAGGTCCTTCAAATGGATCATGCCGGCCACGCGCTCGCCTGACGCGTCCTCGAACAGCGGATAGCGGCTGAAGCGGTGCTGCGCGACCATCTGCATGTTTTCGCGCAACGGCAGGTCGCGCCGCAAGCCGATCATTTCATAGGCCGGACGCATCAGGTCCGACACGGTCATGCGTGAGAAGTCGAGCGAGTGCGCGATCGTGTTCCACTCGTCCTGGCTGTAGGCGCCGTCAGGCGCGCCCAGCTCGCTCGCGAGATTGGTGCGGCGGCCGCGCAGGATCAGCTTGAGTTCGTCGGTCGAGTAATGCGAGTCGTGGCCGTGGTCGGCGTCGAGTCCCGTGAGTTTCAGCACTGCGTTGGCGCTCGAATTGAGCACCCAGATCGCCGGATACATCGCCCAATAAAAGGCGTACAGCGGCATGGCGGCCCACAGCGAGACTTTTTCCGCCTCGCGGATCGCCAGCGATTTCGGCGCGAGTTCGCCCACCACGATATGCAGGAACGAAATGCACGAGAACGCGAAGAACAGCGAAATGGCGTGGATCAGCTGCTCCGATTGCACGCCGATCAGGTTGAGGAGCGGCGCGAGCAGTTGCGCGAACGCGGGCTCGCCGATCCAGCCAAGCCCGAGCGACGCGAGTGTGATACCGAGCTGACAGGCGGACAGATACGCGTCGAGCCGGCCGTGCACCTTGGCGAGCAAACGTCCGCGCAGGCCGTGCCGCGCGGCGAGGCTTTGCACGCGGGTCTGCCGCAGTTTGACCAGACCGAATTCGGCGGCGACGAAAAAACCATTGAGGGCAACGAGAAGCAACGCACCGATAAGGGCGACGAGCTGAATCAAAGCGAGGGGCTCCGGCGACAAAAGTTGTCAGTATAGAGGTTGAAAGCTCGATGAAAAGTGAATCAGGCTGAAGTCGCTGGGATGAAGCTGAAGCGCTCACTTCGGCGCCGTCGCGCTCAACGGCACACGCAACGCGAGCGTGGCGGCGTCGTCGCCGCTGGCGTCGCTTTGTTCGAAGCTGCCGCCGTGCGCTTCCGCGACGCGCTTGCACAGCGCGAACACCCACGCGATCCGCTTCGCTTCACGCGGCTCGCCGGCCTGCTTGCGGGCAAATGGCTCCAGCACATGAGGCAAGGCCGGGTCGTTCAATGCGGTTTCGTTCGACTGGTACGTGACGGCGGCGTGCCACGTGCCCGAGTCGGCGCGCGCCGCCAAGGTGACCGCCGCGCCTTCGGCGCTCGCTTCGACGGCGAACGCGAGCATCACCCACAGCGCGGCGGCGAGACGCTCGCGGTCGCCGTTGAGCTGCTCGGTGGCCAGTTGCGAGTCGACCGCGATGTTCACGCTGCGCGAGCGGGCGAGACCGGAGCGGACTTCCTCGGTGGTTTCGTCGAGTAGCGGATGCAGCGGAAACGGCGCATACGCGAGCGCCAGCGACCTGGTTTCGGCGCGCGTCGCATCGACGATCGTTTCCAGCAGCTTGACCTGCTGATCGACGCCGCTGCGAATGCCGGTGACGGCGCGCTGCGCGTTCGGGTCGTTCGCATCGAGCTTGCGCTCGAGCACGTACGCCCAGCTATGAATGGCGTTCAGCGGACCACGCAGATCGTGCGACACCAGCGACAGCACATGATCGCGCATGAACAGCGCGGTTTCAGCACGCAGATGCGCAGTGCGTTCGGAAACGGCGAAGCCGGAAGGAACCGGCTGTGCACCACCAGTCCCGCTTGAAGACGTTGTCACGATCGAGCCCTCTCACGCAGCGCTGGATAGTTGAAAGAAGCCCCATTATAGGCAAGCTGTCCGGCGCGGCCAGCGTGGCCGGACAGCCAACGCGGACGCAATCCGCGTGCCACGCGGCATTCCTCGGCGATGCGGCGTCAACACGCCTACAATGTCGGTTTTTACGATTTCATTGAGGAGCGACTTATGTCGACTGTGACTACCGAATCCGGCCTGAAGTACGAGGACATCGTCGAAGGCACCGGCGCCGAAGCGGTGGCAGGCAAAACCGTCAGCGTGCATTACACCGGCTGGCTGACCGACGGCCAGAAGTTCGATTCGAGCAAGGACCGCAACGACCCGTTCGCGTTCGTGCTGGGCGGCGGTATGGTCATCAAGGGCTGGGACGAAGGCGTGCAGGGCATGAAGGTCGGCGGCACGCGCAAGCTGACCATTCCGCCGCAACTCGGCTACGGCGTGCGCGGCGCGGGCGGCGTGATTCCGCCGAATGCGACGCTCGTGTTCGAAGTCGAATTGCTCGACGTTTAAGCGGTTCGCCGCTTTGTTATTGCGCATCGTCGATCGGTCACAGCCATGAGCCACGCCGCCGTCACCGCACCTAGCGTTTCGTTGCGCCGCTACGGCGCGATCGAAGCGTCGGACGTGCACGACTTCCACCAGGTCGTGCTCGGGCTCGACGGCGCGATGGTGATGGCGGTCGACGGTGTCGCGCAACAGATCGACGCCGGCTCCGCGTGGCTCATTCCCGCCGGTGCGCGGCACGATTACGCCGGGGTCGGCGAGAACCGGCAGTTGGTGCTGGATTTGCCGGCCGCTTCGCTGGCCGTGCCGGAACGTTTGTTCGACCGCGCGCGCGCCGTGACCGTCGATGCGTCGCTCACGCAGCTCGTGCACCGGATCGCGGCGCACGCCACGGGTGGCGCGCTAGGCGACGATCTGGACAGCCGGCGTTTCCATTGGGACGCCGCCGCGCGGCTGGGCGCCGCGCTCGTGGCCGACACCGGCACGACGGCCGGCGCGCTGGCCGGCGTCGGCGGTCTGGATTTCGCGCGCATCGACCGCTGGCTGCGCGCGCATTTGTCGGAGCCGTTGCGTATCGCCGATCTCGCCGCACATTGCGGTTTCGGCATGCGGCGCTTTCACCAGCTTTTTATCGACGCGTTCGGCGAAACGCCGCATCGCTATTTGCAGCGGCTGCGGCTCGATACGTCGATCACGTTGCTCGCGGACCCACGTCTTTCATTGACCGATATCGCGCTGGAAATCGGCTTCGGCGATCAGAGCGCGTACACGCACGCGTTCACGCGACGCTTCGGGCTTGCGCCCGGTCAGTGGCGCGCGCTGCGCCACTGACCCGCTCAGTTCATTGCGCGAACCGCCTGACGCGGCGGCCCGCTTTTCGCTGCCGGGAGTGCCGCCCAAGCCGGTGCCCTTGCAGCATCAGTCACGACTCAGCCGGCCAGCCCGCGCTGCAGATCGGCGCGAATATCGCCGGCGTTTTCCAGACCCACGGCAAGACGGATCAAACCTTCGCTGATGCCCGCCGCCGCGCGCGCCTCCGGCGTCACGCGACCGTGCGTGGTGGTCGCCGGGTGCGTGATCGTCGTGCGCGTATCGCCGAGGTTGCCGGTGATCGAGCACAGCTTCGTGCTGTCGATCACGCGCCAGGCGTTCTCACGCATTTGCTCCGGCGTGTCGCCCTTCAGTTCGAACGACAGGATCGCGCCGCCCGCCTTCTGTTGACGCATCGCCAGCGCATGCTGCGGATGCGACTCCAGCCCGGGATAGAACACGCGATTCACAGCCGGATGCGTTTCCAGCCAGCGCGCGATTTCGAGCGCATTCGCCGACTGCTTCTCGACGCGCAGCGACAGCGTTTCCATGCCCTTGAGGAGCACCCATGCGTTAAAGGCGGACAGTGTCGGCCCCGCGCTGCGCACGAACGGAAACACCTTCTCCATGATGAATTTCTTCGAACCGACCAGCGCGCCGCCGAGGACCCGGCCCTGGCCGTCGATGAACTTGGTGGCCGAATGCATCACGACGTCCGCGCCGAACTTCAGCGGCTGTTGCAAGGCTGGGCTGCAGAAACAGTTATCGACCACGAACAGCGCGTTCGCCGCCTTCGCGACCTTGCTGATCGCTTCGATGTCGGCGACTTCGGTCAGCGGGTTCGACGGCGTTTCGAGGAAGAACATCTTCGTCTCCGGACGCACCGCGTTTTTCCACGCGTCCACGTCGGTCGGATCGACGAAGGTGGTCGTGATCCCGAACTTGCTGAAGATCTGCGAGAACATGCCGAGCGTCGAACCGAACAGCGCCTGCGAACTCACCAGGTGATCGCCGGCCTGCAGCGTGGCCATCACCACGGACATGATCGCAGCCATCCCCGACGCCGTCGCCATGCACGCTTCTCCGCCTTCGAGCGCGGCAAGGCGATCCTGGAACATCGACACGGTCGGGTTCGTGAAACGCGAGTAGGTGTAGTTGTCTTCAGAGTTCTTGAAGCGCTCGGCGGCGTCCGCGGCACTCTTGAACACGAAGCTCGAGGTCAGGAAGATGGCTTCCGAATGCTCGTTGAAGTCGCTGCGCACCGTGCCCGAGCGGACTGCCAGCGTATCGAAGTTCAGGGAGTCGTCCATGTTGGTTCTGGTTTCCAATGTTCGATGACTGCGTTCGGCGCGGCTCGCCTGTGACGAAGCGCAACGCCGGACAGCAGCAACAAAAAAGCCCGCTTTGCGTCGGCATAAGCGGGCTTCATGTGCGGGGAAAGCTGGAGCGGAGGCGGATGAGTGCGGCTTTTCCACCCTTCGCTTTAGCTGTTTCGGGTTGCCCCGCGTCCGCAAGCTGAGATCAAATCGACGCAAGCCGCCATGCTAACACGCTGATGGCGCGGCGTGCAGCGTGCCGCGCCATGAGCCGGTCGAGCAAACCGCGCTCAACCTACCGACAATTGCAGATGCAATTGCGAACGCGCCGGCCCGCCGCCGTCGATCGCTTCGCTCGCGGCGTCGCGATCCGATTGCGACGACGGTGCGAGACGCGCGGTTTCGATGCGATCGAGGTACTCGGTCGTCACGTCGCCGGTCACGTAGTTGCCGTCGAAGCACGACGCTTCGAACTCCTTCAGCGCCGGGTTGATGTCGCGCACAGCCTGCTTCAGCGCTTCGACGTCCTGATACACGAGATAATCCGCGCCGATCATGCGCGCGACTTCTTCGTCCGTGCGGCCGTGAGCGACGAGTTCACCGCGCGTCGGCATGTCGATGCCGTACACGTTCGGGAATTTCACCGGCGGCGCCGCCGACGCGAAGATCACCTTGTTCGCGCCCGCATCGCGCGCCATCTGCACGATTTCGTGCGAGGTGGTGCCGCGCACGATCGAGTCGTCGACGATCAACACGTTCTTGCCCTTGAACTCGATGCCCATCGCGTTCAGCTTCTGGCGCACCGACTTCTTGCGCACCGCCTGGCCCGGCATGATGAAGGTGCGGCCCACGTAGCGGTTCTTGAAGAAGCCTTCGCGATATTCGACGCCCAGTTTCTTCGCGACTTGCATCGCGGCCGGACGGGACGAGTCGGGAATCGGCATCACGACGTCGATCGCGACGTCGGGCAGTTCGCGCTTGATCTTTTCGGCGAGGTAATCGCCCATGCGCAGACGCACGTTGTACACCGGCACGCCGTCGAGCACCGAGTCCGGACGCGCGAGATACACGAGTTCGAAAATGCAGGGGTTCAGGCTCGGGCTCGTCGCGCATTGCTGCGAATGCAGCTGGCCGTCGATGTCGATGAACACCGCCTCGCCCGGCGCAACGTCGCGCACGAACTCGAAGCCGATGCCCTCGATCGCCACCGATTCCGACGCCAGCATCCACTCGACGCCTTCAGCCGTTTCCAGTTTGCCGAGGCACAGCGGACGGATGCCGAACGGGTCACGGAAGCCCAGCAGGCCATAACCGGCGATCAGCGACACGATCGCGTACGAGCCGCGCACCCGGCGATGCACGCCCGACACGGCGTTGAACAGCGCGGCCGGATCGAGTTGCAGACCGGAGCTAGCCAGCTGCAATTCGTGCGCGAGCACGTTGAGCATGACTTCCGTGTCGGAATTGGTGTTGATGTGGCGGCGATCGATGCGGAACATCTCGTCTTTCAACTGCCGCCAGTTGGTCAGGTTGCCGTTGTGCGCGAGGATGATGCCGAACGGCGCGTTCACGTAGAACGGCTGGGCTTCTTCTTCGCTCGACGCGGAACCGGCGGTCGGGTAACGGACCTGGCCGATACCGGTCGTGCCGGGCAGGCTGCGCATGTTGCGCGTGCGGAACACGTCGCGCACCATGCCGTTGGCCTTGTGCATGTGGAAGTTGCTGCCGTTCGCTGTCGCGATACCGGCGGCGTCCTGACCGCGGTGCTGCAGGAGCAGCAGGCTGTCATAGATCAGCTGGTTGACCGGAGAGTGGGAAACTACGCCTACGATGCCGCACATGGCATGTCCTTCAAAGGTACGAAATTCGTCGTGGCGGCCGGTGCCTGCGTGGCGTTCCCAGGAAGGCTTCCTTCAGGGAGTTCGCGTTGCGACGCGACGGTACGCGCTGTCACGCTAAGGCAGCCGGTTTGCGCCGGAGTCCTGCTGCGTCCCTCTAACCGCTTGCCTGATCGTCACACGTGGACGTAGGCAGCAAGCGTCTCGGGAAGCAGCGGTTTCATTACGTGCACGCCCTCGACCGCATAGGGCCTCAGCAGGGCGTTGCGCCAGAATTCCTGTTGGGGCAGTTCGGTCAAGCCTGCGAGGGCGACCAGAATCAGCACCAGAATGACCCCGCGTACGAGGCCGAACATCAAACCGAGCGAGCGGTCCACGCCGCCCAACCCAGTTGCCTGCACGACGCGGCTCAGCAGCGCGCTCACCACGCTCGCCACCAGCACCACGCCGATCACCAGCAGCGCGAACGCCAGCAGCCACTGGGTCAACGCGCCGCCCGGCCAATGGGCCGGGATATACGGCACGACGTAACTGACGAATTCGCAGGCAATGATGAACGCCGCGATCCAGCCGATCAGTCCGAATATCTCCGACAAAAATCCACGCCACGTGCCGCGCAACGCCGACAAACCGATCACCGCCATTACAGCGTAGTCGAAGGCCGTGAACATCGCTCGCTTACTGTGCAGCGCCGTTGTTCGCGCCCGACGTCAAGCCGGCCTCGCGAACCTTCGCGATCGCGGCGGTTGCCGCTGCACGATCGGCGAACGGACCGGCGCGCAACAGCGTGAGCGTCGAGCCGTCTGCCTGCTTACGATGTTCGGTATATGCGGGCACCCCCGCGGCTTTCAACTTGGTCGCCCAGGTACGCGCGTTGGCGTCGTTCGAAAACGCGCCGAGTTGCACCGCGAAACGGCTGCCAGGCGGCGATGCCGGCGTGCCGGAATTCGCGTCCGCGCGGGCGGCGGCGTTGTTTATTTCGTCGTCGCTCGGGGCCGGCGCGCTTTCTGCGCTGTGCGTGGCCGGCGTGCGGACCGGTTTGGTTGGCGTGGCCGGCGCTGCGGGCGCAGCCGGTGCGGTATTGGCCGCGACAGCGGGTGCCTGCGGCTTCGGCGCCGGCTTGACTGCGGGCGCGGGCGTAGCGTTCGTGTCCGCGCTTTGCTTTGCCGCACCGGACTGGCCTGGCTTGGCTGCCGGCGTCGCCGCAAGGCTGGACGCGGCAAGACCCGCGTCGGGCGTCGGGTTGTCGGGTGCCACACCGGCCTGGGTGTCTTCTGTGGTCTTGTGGGCGACCTTCGGCGCGGGCCGACTCGGAATGTCGATCGAAATGTCGTCGGTGACTGGCTTGGGATGCGAATCCAGCACCATTGGCAGGATGATCACCGCAGCCACGACCAGCGCGATCGCGCCGACCAGCCGGCGCCGCGCGCGCTGCTTTTCCGGCAACGTAGGGTCGAGCAGCATCGCATCGGCATCGACGGTGCGCTCCGTGCGGCGGGTGCGCCGCTCCACTCGCTCACCGCGGGCGGCCCGATTGGAACTGGTGTTTGCGCCGCGCCGGGTGGGCGCGTCGTCTTTCTTGCCGAACGAGAAAATTCCCATGAATCGCTTGGTTCGAGCCTGGCGCCCGTTCAGTGTTGCTGCGATTTCCGGTAGGCCATGACGCCTGCTACCGTATAGAAACTGCCGAAAACCACGATTCTATCATTCTCTGACGCACGTTTTAGCGCGTCTTGGAAAGCCTCTGCGGGTGTTGCGTAGCGCATCACGCTGCTATCGGCGCTCTCGCCCACGCCCTGCTCGCGCAACGCCGTTTCGAGCTCTTTCGCCGACGCCGCGCGCGGGGTCGGCAAATCGGTCACGCACCAATGGTCGATCTCGCCCTTGAGATGCGCCAATACGCCGGCAATGTCCTTGTCGCGCATCGCGCCGAACACCGCGTAGGTGTACGGGAAAAAGCCCATGTTGCCGAGGTTTTGCGTCAGCACCGCGGCCGCGTGCGGATTGTGGCCGACATCCAGCACGATGGCCGGCTTGCCGGGCAACACCTGGAAACGTCCCGGCAGTTCCACGTTGGCGAGCCCGAGCCGGATGTCCTGCGCCGATACCGGCAACCGGTCGCGCAGCGCTTCGAGACCGGCCAGCGCCGCCGACGTGTTGATCAACTGATTCGCGCCGCGCAACGCGGGATAAGCGAGCGCCGAACGCCGCATTGTCGGACCGACGTAGCTCCATTGCTGACGCTCGCTGCCCGCTTGGCCTTCGTAGCGGAAATCGCGGCCGAATAGCCACAGTTCGGCGCCGATCTTCTCAGCATGGTCGATCAGCGATTGCGGCGGCACCGGGTCCGCGCAGATCGCCGGCTTGCCCGGACGGAAAATGCCGGCTTTTTCGAAGGCGATCTTCTCGCGCGTGTCGCCGAGATAGTCCGTATGGTCGAGATCGATGCTGGTGATGATCGCGCAGTCCGTATCGAGGATGTTGACCGCGTCGAGGCGGCCGCCCAGGCCGACTTCGAAAATCACCGCGTCGAGTCCCCGCGAAGCGAACAGGCTCATGATTGCCAGTGTCGTGAATTCGAAGTAGGTCAGCGTGACCGGCTCTGCGAGGCTAAGACGTGCAGCTTCGACGGCCTCGAAATGCGGCAGCAGATCCGCGTCGCTCGCCATTTCGCCGTTCACGCGCGCGCGCTCGTTGAACGAGAGCAGATGCGGCGACGTGTGGCAGCCGACCGTAAAACCGGCGCGCAGCAAGATGGATTCAAGGATCGCGCACGTCGAGCCCTTGCCGTTCGTGCCGCCGACCGTGATGACCGGGCAGGCAAACGACAGTTGCATCGCGTCGTGCACCTGGGAGATACGGCCCAAACCCATGTCGATGCCGACCGGATGCGCGGATTCAAGGTGCGTGAGCCACGCGTCGAGGGTGGGAAATGTGGTCATGGGGTGAATCGCGAGTGAATCGGTTTTAGGCAGTCTGGCGAAAGTGCGCGGGCGGGGCCACTGCGGCCGGCAGAACGCAGCGCGGCGGGCACTTTATGCGCAGAAAGCCGCGCGGGCAGCCTGGCTAACGCCGCTGCGTTGCGAGACCGTGATTATCCCGGAAATGACAGCGCGCCGCTTGATCACTCACGCGGCGCGCTGTTTCTTGCTGCTCTTCGGACCGCAACGCCCGATCTACGAACGGCGACGCGGCGGTCTATCGCTCTGTACGGCCTCTGCTTACGCGACGGCGTCCGCTGGCTGATGGCTCAACAGCGCCATCAATTGCGCCAGTTCTTCGCGCAGCTTGCGACGGTCGACGATCATGTCGATCGCGCCCTTGGTCAGCAGGAATTCGGCGCGCTGGAAGCCTTCCGGCAGCTTTTCGCGGACGGTTTGTTCGATCACGCGCGGGCCGGCGAAGCCGATCAGTGCCTTCGGCTCGGCGATCACCACGTCGCCGAGAAACGCGAAACTCGCGGACACGCCGCCCATGGTCGGATCGGTCAGCACGGAGATGAACGGCAGCTTGGCTTCAGCGAGCTTGGTCAGCATGGCCGTGGTCTTCGCCATTTGCATCAGCGACAGCAGACTTTCCTGCATCCGCGCGCCGCCCGAAGCGGTGAAGCAGATAAACGGCACCTTCTGTTCGAGCGCGTTCTGCGCGCCGCGCGCGAAGCGTTCACCGACTACCGAACCCATCGAGCCGCCCATGAACGAGAACTCGAAGCACGCGACCACCACCGGCAAAGTATGGATTGCGCCGCCCATCACAACCATGGCATCGGTTTCGTCGGTATCGTCCATCGCCTCTTTCAGGCGCTCCGGATACTTGCGGCTGTCCTTGAACTTCAGCGCGTCGACCGGGACGATTTCCTGGCCGATCTCGTAACGGCCTTCCGGATCGAGCAGGCCATCGAGCCGCTCACGCGCGCCGATGCGCATGTGATGGTCGCACTTCGGGCAAACATGCAGATTGGCCTCGACGTCGTTGCGGTACAGCACGGCTTCGCACGACGGGCACTTGATCCACAGGCCTTCCGGAATCCCCTTGCGGCTCTTCGGGTCGGTTTGTTTGATTTTCGGCGGCAGCAGCTTGTCGAGCCAGCTCATATTGAATCCTTCTGGGGTCACGGTCGCGCGAACGGCGGGACAAGCCCGCCGTTCACACTACAGCGACAAAAATAACTGTTATCGGGCAGTCGCGACGCTATCGAGCGCCTCGCGCACTTCCGCGACGAAACGTGTCAGCGTCTCAGCGGCGGTGTCGGGTGCTGCCTGTTCGAGCAGTTGGACGATACGGCTGCCGATCACGACGGCATCGGACACCTCGGCTACCGAACGCGCAGTTTGCGCGTCACGGATGCCGAAACCGACGCCCACCGGCAGGGGAACTCGCGACTTGATCGCCGGGATTTTACTCGCGATGCTGGAAACGTCCAGATTTGCCGCCCCGGTCACGCCTTTCAACGACACATAGTAGACGTAACCGCTGGCAATCTTGCCGACTTCCGCGATGCGCTCGTCCGTCGACGTGGGCGCAAGCAGAAAGATTGGATCGATGCCAGCAGATCGCATCTGTTCGGCGAAATTCGCACACTCTTCCGGCGGGTAGTCGACAACCAGCACACCATCGACGCCGGCCTCATTGGCCGCTTTCGCGAAGGCTTCGGTACCCATCCGTTCGATCGGATTGGCGTAGCCCATCAGCACCACGGGCGTTTTATCGTTGGTTTCGCGAAAGCGCTTGACGTCGGCGAGCACGTGGCGCAGCGACACACCCTGCGCCAGCGCGCGTTCGGACGACTGCTGGATCACCGGACCGTCGGCCATCGGGTCCGAAAACGGCACGCCGATTTCGATCACATCCGCGCCGCCGGCAGCGAGCGCGTGCATGAATTCGACCGTGCGAGCGGGGTCCGGATCGCCAGCGGTCATGAACGGAATCAGGCCTTTTTTACCCTCGGCGGACAGCGCGGCAAACGTGTTCTTGATACGGGACATGGAATATTCTCGGAATTTTGGCTACTGCGCGCTTATCGCAGGTCACTCATTGCACTTCAGTCTGCCGTTGCGGCTTGGCTTTGGCGCGGCGAGGCACGGGATGAGAAGCGGCGGCGCTGACGCGCTCGCGCGCTATCGCGCAGTAACTTTCATTGATCTCATAGCCGACGAATTCGCGCTGCTGACGGGCGCAAGCGACTGCGGTTGTACCACTGCCCATGAACGGGTCGAGCACGCGGCCGCCCTTCGGACAACTGGCGAGCACCATCCGCTCGACGATCTCCAGCGGCTTCTGGGTGGGGTGAGCGACGCGTTCAGCGTGTTGCCGATGCAGCCGCGATACCGACCAGACATCCTTGGGATTATAGCCAAGCTCCAACCACTTGCTGCCTTCGAACAACTTACGCGAACGCGCCTTCTTCGTGATGGCATCGTACGGGATGCGGACGGGATCGAGGTCGAAGAAGTAATCCTTCGACACCGCGAAAAAACCGATGTTGTCGTGCACCGAGGTGAATCGGCGCACGGTGCCGCCCATGCTCGGTACGCGCCGGTCCCAGATGATTTCGTTGATCATCGTGAGTTTTGTCTTCAGGAAGCTGAAGATTTCCGGCGAATACTGCCAGGTGCAGAAAATGTAGAGCGACCCCGTCGGCTTGAGCTTCGGAATAGCCAACTCCAGCCAGCTCCGCGTCCAGACGAGAAAATCCTCGCCTGTGCGCATGTCGGAGTCGTTACCGTAGTCCTTGCCGAGCCCGTAAGGCGGATCGCATACGATCAGGTCGATCGACGCGTCGGGAATGTTCGCTACATCGGTCAGAAAATCGCGGTTCAACAGCCGAATGCCGGCCGGCACTTGCGGTAGCAACGGGGCAGGTGCCGCGGCCGCCGCTACCTCGGCGGCCGGATTCTGGATTTCACTCGCCGGCTGCGGCTCGTCGAACTCGTCGCGCATCGTCGGGGCGCTCAGAACTGGATGCCCGATCGCTCGGCGACCGTGTGCATGTCCTTGTCGCCTCGGCCCGACAGATTGACCAGCAGGACCTTGTCCTTCGGCAGCGTGGGCGCGAGCTTCGCGGCGTAGGCCAGCGCGTGGCTGGACTCGAGCGCCGGAATGATGCCCTCGATGCGGCAGCAATCGTGGAATGCTTTGAGCGCCTCTTCGTCGGTGATACCGACATATTGCGCGCGATTGCTCTCTTTTAGCCACGCGTGCTCGGGACCGACGCCCGGATAGTCGAGGCCGGCCGATACCGAATGAGTCTCGATAATCTGACCGTTTTCGTCCTGAAGCAGATACGTGCGGTTGCCATGCAGAACGCCTGGACTGCCACCGATCAGCGAAGCCGCGTGACGACCGGTTTCGATGCCATCGCCAGCCGCTTCGACGCCGATCAATTGCACGGAACTGTCGTCGATGTACGGATAAAAGATGCCCATTGCGTTCGAACCGCCGCCAACGCACGCGATCACGACATCAGGCTGGCGTCCGACCATTTCCGGCATTTGCACCTTGCATTCATCGCCGATCACGCGCTGGAAATCTCGCACCATCATGGGGTAAGGATGCGGACCCGCCACCGTGCCGATGATGTAGAACGTGTTTTCGACATTCGTCACCCAATCGCGCATGGCTTCGTTCAGCGCGTCCTTCAGGGTGCGCGAGCCGGATTCCACCGGCACCACGGTCGCGCCGAGCAGCTTCATGCGGTAGACATTGGCGGCCTGGCGTCGCACGTCCTCTGCGCCCATGTAGACCACGCATTCCATCCCGAAACGCGCGGCGATGGTCGCCGTGGCCACACCGTGCTGACCGGCGCCGGTTTCCGCGATCACGCGCGGTTTGCCCATGCGTTTGGCGAGCAGCGCCTGGCCGATCACGTTGTTGATCTTGTGCGCGCCAGTGTGGTTGAGGTCTTCCCGCTTGAAGAAAACCTGCGCGCCGCCGAGCAGTTCGCTCCAGCGCTGCGCGTGATAAATCGGCGATGGGCGGCCGACGAAATGCTTCAATTCGCGCTCGTATTCGGCGACGAAGTCGGGATCTTTCTGATATTTCTCGTACGCTTCACGCAACTCGTCGAGCGCATGAACCAGGGTTTCGGCGACGAACACGCCGCCAAATTGGCCGAAATGGCCTCTTTCGTCAGGCAAGTTATACATGGTGATCACTCTTCTCAGTGTGGCGAACGGCTCGCGTATGAGAAAGCCGCTGGCCTGAATCATTCGGCATCTGCTGCGCGCACCGCGCGCACGAATGCCGCCATCCGGGCGTGATCCTTCACGCCCTTGGCGCCCGCGACTTCGATGCCGCTCGAGACATCGACCGCGTACGGGCGCACGCGATGGATCGCGTCACTGACGTTTTGCGCGTTCAACCCACCACTCAAAACGGCCCGACGCGCGAGCTCTGCTGGAATAAGTGACCAATCGAAAACCTTCCCGCCGCCGCCATAGCCTTCGACATGGGTGTCGAACAGAAGACCACTGGCCGCTGAATAGTTGAGAGCCGATTTTACCAAATCGGCCGGTCGAGTGTCCGCCGCGACGCGCAACGCTCGCAACCATGGCAAACCCGCAACGCCCGCGAGCGATTCGCACTGCTCGGCGGTCTCGTCGCCGTGAAATTGAAGCAGGGTGAGCCCGACATTGCTCGCCACTTCGCGAATCCAGTCCGGCGTCGCGTTGACGAACAGGCCGACCACCGACACGAACGGCGGCACATCGTGTACCAGTTCGACCGCCTGGGCGACGCTGACCGAGCGCGGGCTCGGCGGATAGAACACGAGGCCGATTGCGTCGGCGCCGAGGTCGATCGCGTGGGCGAGGTCCGCCGGTTTCGACAGTCCGCATAGCTTGATGCGCGTGCGATGCGGCACGGTGCGCTGCTGCGCGGCGGCATCGGCCGGGTGAGCCAGGTCTTCGCTTGCTTTCATGTTTCGGGTTGCTCGGTCCATACGGTACTCCACGGCACGCTGCCCGTTTGCGGCGCGGGCACCGCGAATTTCTCAGGATAGCCCACTTGCGCCAGATACAAGCCGTCCGGCATGAAAGTCGGCGCGGCACAGTCGCGGCTGCGGCTCGCGAGCACCTCGGCCAGCCATTCGGGCGGCCGGCGGCCACGACCGACTTCGATCAGACAGCCCATCAGGTTGCGCACCATGTGATGCAGGAACGCATTCGCCCGGAAGCGGAAATGAATGAAGTCGCCCTGCGGCCGAACGTCGATCTGGTACAAGTGTTTCACCGGCGTTTTCGACTGGCATTGCGACGAGCGGAACGCCGAAAAGTCGCGCTCGCCGAGCACATGGACGACGCAGGCTCGCATCGCGTCGACGTCGAGCGGCATATGCACCCAGCCGGCCCGCGTCGCCAGCATCGGCGAGCGCACCGGACTGACGTACAGCACGTAGTAATAGGTCCGCTCGAACGCCGAAAAGCGCGCATGAAAGTCGTCGGGCATCGGCTTGGCCCACTGCACGCCGATCGTCTTAGGCAGAAACGAGTTGGTGCCCCGCACCCAGGAAATATCCAGACGGTCGAGTTCGGTGTCGAAATGCACGACTTGCCCGAGCCCATGCACACCCGCATCCGTGCGGCCCGCCACCACGGTGTGCACGGGCGTCTGCGCGAATTCGCGCAGTGCCCGTTCGAGTTCGTTCTGTACCGTCTTGCCGTGCGGTTGCGCCTGCCAACCGCCGAATGCCGCGCCGTCGTACTGGACGCCTAATGCGATCCGTTTCACGACAACGGCGCCAGCGTCGAGAGCAACGCGCGGGCCTCGGTGCGCGTGGCCGGATCGTCCGCTTCGATCACTTCGTTGATGAGCGCGCGTGCGCCCGACAAATCGCCCAGTTCGATGTACTCGGAGGCCAGATCGAGCTTGTTGCGGGCGATACGGATCAGATCGGTCTGCGTAAACGCCGGCAGCGGCTGGGCCGGGCTCGGCGGCAGTTCGAGGTCGAAGTCGAGGTTCAGCGAGCCGAAGCCAGCCGCGCCCAAGCCCGCAATGGCCGCGTGGCCGGCCGTGCCGGTGGCGATTTCATCGGCGACATGCGGGGCGTCGTCCGATTCGTACGGCGCGAACGCTTGCTGCGCGGTGGTTTCCGGCGACACGACCGGCTGCGTGGTCAGAGATGTCGCGGCATGCTCGGAGCCGGCAGGCGACTCGATTCTCGGCGGCAGCGGCATGTCGAGACTGCCGAACGCGTCGACGGCATCGCGCGGGAATTCGCTTGGGACGGCGGAAGCAGGCTGAGCTTGCGTCGACCTTTCGGGGAACGTGCTCGACAACGCATCGTCGGACGGCGGGACGAACGGGGGAGCCGTGCGCGGCTCGATGATTTGCTGCGTGAAATTGATCACGGGTACTGGGGTATCCGGACGATTCCGTAGCTCGGTTGCCGGTTCTTGTTGCACGGCCGGCGCGCCATGCGCCGGCTCGTCGTTCGATTGCGGGTGGCGAGCGGGGTCGTCCTGTTGCAGGGTTTCGTCGACCGGTTCGAGCGGAGCCAGCGGCAACGCATCGGCGCCGAGTTCCGCGGCGGCGGCGAGGCTTGCCGCCGTCGTCGCGCCGTGGATGCTCTCTTGATGAACTGCAGGGAGAGGTTCTGATGGGAAAGCGCTTTCGGCGGCCTCAGGGGCGTTCGCGGCTGGTTGCGCTGGTTCGACGTATGCGGGCGATGCGGGAAGTTCTTGCCCGCTTTGTTCGGGTGAAGTGTGGTCTTGGGTGAAAGAGTCTGTGCGAGCTTGGCGTTCTGCGACTGGCTCGCCCATCGCCTGTTGCGCTGCTGTCTCTGCTGCCGTGCGGTTCGCTGCGGCTTGTTCTTCGGCTGCTGCGCGTTCGGCCGCCGCGCGCTCTGCTGCTGCCTGCTCGGCTGCCGCACGCTCCGCCGCCAGCGCCGCCGCATCGCGCACAGACTGATCGTCATCCGCGCCCGCTACCTCGCTCGCAAGCGTTTGTCCGTGTGTCGCGACGCTGCGCTGCGGGTCGCTTTCGCGCGCCGACGCCGCCATATCGCGATCCGCTGACACAGCCTCCGCCGCCGCACGCGCCTCACGCTTGCGACGACCCATGCGCAAAGCCGCGAGCAGCACAACCAACGCCGCGCCAACCGCCGCCGCGATGCTCAACTCCACTTGCGATAAGCCGCCACTATTCGGCGCGGGAACCACAGGCGCAGCGCCCTGCCCCGTCCCAGCCGGCCCCGCCGATGACGCACCCGCCACCGGCTTGGCCACGCCCGTAGACGCAGTGCCACTGGTCGCCACCGGCGCACCACCGATGCCATGCTTCTGCAACTCCATCAGCACGCGGTTCTTCAGCGCGAGCAATTGCTGCAAGCTGGAGACCTGCGCACGCGGCTGCGATGCCGGCTGTGCACCCGCCGTCGCCGGAGCCGTTCCGGGGGCTTGAGGCTGAGCGCCAGCGGCAGGCTCGCTCGCCGTCGGTTGTATCGCACCCGACCATTCGTGCACGTCGCTGGCCGAAGACGATGCCGCCGCCTGCGAGCCCCCTGCCGGCGCCGACGAAACCGCGCCGCCTGCAGCCGCGCCGGCCGGTGCCGAGCTTGCCTCGGCCGGGCTGCTGGCCGTCCCCGGTACAGCCGGCGCAGCAGCATGAGCCGCCGCACTTGCCGCGCTGGCCGCACTCGCCGCCGCATTGACCTGCGCGGCGCCGCTCGTCGCCTCAGCCTCCACCGCCGTACTCAGCGCAGACGCCCCCGCAGCCGCTTGCGCTGCCGCCGAAGAAGCGGCCAAAGCCCCGGACGCGTCCAGCGCCGGCACCGTCAACACCGCCCCCACGCGCAGCCGGCTCGGATCATGGCTCATGAACGCGTTCGGATTCGCATCGAACAATGCGCGCGTCGCGCGTGCGAGCGTCGCACGGTCATGCGACTGCGTGACTGCAATCGCCACGTCGTTCAACGATTGCCCAGGCCGCACCGTGTATTGACTGCCGGCCGCATACGAAACGGACGCGGCGTCCGGCGCGCTCGCGACATCGCCGGGTGCCGCAAGCGCGCTGCCCATGCCAGCGCCGGCCAGCGCCAAAGCCAAAGCGGCCGCGGCCACCGGGCGGCCCGTCAAACGGCCTTTATCTTGATGATTGGTCATAGCCCGAAGGGATGAGAGTCGAAGGTTCACCGGGACTCCTGGCGCGTCAGCGCGCAGCCCTTTTTTGCGGTTTGAAAGAGACAAGATAGTCGGAGCACACAATGAAAAAAGCGCCGCGCAAGCGCGACGCTTCTTGAGTTTTCTACGCGTCGTGAGCGCGTAGTTTACTTTACTTGTCGAGCACAATGCGAAGCATACGACGCAGCGGTTCGGCCGCGCCCCACAGCAACTGATCGCCGACCGTGAAGGCCGACAGAAATTCGCCACCCATCGCGAGCTTGCGCACCCGGCCGACCGGCACCGTCAGCGTGCCCGTCACCACCGCCGGCGACAAATCGCGCATCGACGCTTCGCGCTCGTTCGGCACGACGTTGACCCAGTCGTTGCCCGACGCGAGGATGCTGTTCACCTCGTCGAGCGGCACGTCCTTGTTCAGCTTGATGGTCAGCGCCTGCGAGTGGCAACGCATCGCGCCGATGCGCACGCACAGACCGTCGACCGGGATCGAACCCGGCGTGCCCATGGCCGGCTTGCCGAGAATCTTGTTGGTTTCGGCGCCGCCCTTCCACTCTTCCTTCGACATGCCGTTGCCGAGGTCCTTGTCGATCCACGGAATCAGCGAGCCGGCGAGCGGCACGCCGAAGTGGTCGGTCGGCATGCGATCGCTGTTCATCGCGCTCAGCACGCGTCGGTCGATGTCGAGAATCGCCGACGACGGATCAGCCAGGTCTTCCTTGGCCGCACCGTACAGCGTGCCCATTTGTTGGAGCAGTTCGCGCATGTTCTGCGCACCCGCGCCCGAAGCGGCCTGGTACGTCATGGCCGTCATCCAGTCGACGAGGTTTTCGCGGAACAGGCCGCCGAGCGCCATCAGCATCAGGCTGACCGTGCAGTTGCCGCCGATGAAATTCTTCTGGCCCTTGACCAGCGCGTTCTTGATCACGTCGAGGTTGACCGGATCGAGAATGATGACCGCGTCATCCTTCATGCGCAGCGACGAAGCCGCGTCGATCCAGTAGCCGTTCCAGCCCGCCGCGCGCAGCTTCGGGAACACTTCGTTGGTGTAGTCACCGCCCTGGCAGGAGATGATCGCTTCGCACTTCTTCAGGTCTTCGATGCTTGTCGCATCTTTGAGCTTGGTCTCGTTTTTGGCGAACGACGGCGCGTTGCCGCCCGCGTTGCTGGTGCTGAAAAACACCGGTTCGATCAAGTCGAAATCGCCTTCCTGCTGCATGCGTTGCATCAGGACGCTGCCGACCATGCCGCGCCAACCTACGAGACCTACGTTCATGACTTCATACCCTTCGAGTGGAAACTTCCCCGCATCTTTGCCCGCAGTGACCGCGCGGGGAAGATGAGCGGGCACGACGGACGATCAGCGTTTCGTGATCGTTTTCGGGGTAGTCGCTTTAATGAGAGCTTTGGTGATAATGGCGAGCTCAACCGCACGGGCCGTTTTGCCGTGCAGTTTGGAAATCGAGGAGATTTGGGAGATCTGCGCCATCGCTACAATATACACGAAAACCGAAATCTGGCGACGTCATTCGCCGCTGCCGTCCGTATTGCGCGCAAATCGACCTGTTTCGAGGCCGATTTGCGTTTTAAAGGCCGTTTGACGACCCCTTTACCGCGTTCAGTCCAACGCCCTTTACAGCGCTGCGACGACGGCGTCGCCCATCGCTGCGGTACCCACCTGCTTGCAACCCGGCGTGAGAATGTCGCCGGTGCGATAGCCCTGCTCGAGCACCTTCTTCACCGCGCTTTCGATGCGATCGGCCTGCTGCGCCTTGTTCAGCGAATAACGCAGCATCATCGCCGCCGACAGGATGGTGGCCAGCGGATTGGCCACGCCCTTGCCGGCGATATCCGGCGCGGAGCCATGCGACGGCTCATACAAGCCCTTGTTGTTCTTGTCGAGCGACGCCGACGGCAGCATGCCGATCGAGCCCGTCAGCATGGCCGCCTCGTCGGACAGAATGTCGCCGAACATGTTGCCGGTGACGATCACGTCGAACGACTTCGGCGCCTTCACGAGTTGCATCGCGGCGTTGTCGACGTACATGTGCGACAGCTCGACGTCCGCGTATTCCTTCGACACGTCGATCATCACGTCTTTCCAGAGCTGCGACGTTTCGAGCACGTTGGCTTTGTCCACCGAGGTCAGCTTCTTGCCGCGCTTTTGCGCTGCCTGGAACGCGACGTGCGCGATGCGGCGCACTTCGGGTTCCGAATAACGCATCGTGTCAAAGCCTTCCTTCGCGCCGGCGAACGGGCCGTCCGGCGCGGCGCGCACGCCGCGCGGCGCGCCGAAGTAGATGTCGCCGTTCAGTTCGCGCACGATCAGGATGTCGAGACCCGAGACGATCTCTTCCTTCAGCGACGACGCGCCGGTGAGCTGCGGATAGCAGATTGCCGGACGGAAGTTCGCAAACAGCTCCAGATGCTTGCGCAGGCCGAGAATCGCCTGCTCCGGACGCAGCGCGCGTTCGAGCTTGTCGTACTTCCAGTCACCGACGGCGCCGAACAGGATCGCGTCGGCTTCTTTCGCGAGCGCCAGCGTCGAATCGGGCAGCGGGTGGCCCTTCGCTTCGTAGCCCGCGCCGCCAACCGGCGCTTCTTCGAGTTCGAACTTTTCGCCGAGCACGTTCAGGACCTTCACGGCTTCCTTGACGATTTCGGGACCGATGCCGTCGCCCGGCAACACTGCGATCTTCATGCGAATTCCTTGATGATTTTCTTCGAGACTGTTGAGCGTGAATCAGCGCGCGGGCCGTCGGCCCTCACGCGCTTATCCGACGATGCGGTGATTCAGCCACGGCTGCTTCGCGATACGCTCCGCTTCGAACTGGCGAATCTCGTCCGCGTGACGCAGCGTCAGGCCGATATCGTCGAAACCGTTCAGCAGGCAGTACTTGCGGAACCCCGCGACTTCGAACGGATATTCGACGCTGCCGTCCGCCGTGCGCACGACTTGCGCGTCGAGGTCGACGGTCAGCTTGAAGCCGTTGAACGCATACGTTTCGTTGAACAGGTGATCGACCTGCTGTTCAGTCAGCACGATCGGCAGCAGGCCGTTCTTGAAGCAGTTGTTGTAAAAGATATCGGCGAAGCTCGGCGCGATCAGCGCGCGAAAGCCGTATTGCTGCAACGCCCACGGCGCGTGCTCACGCGAGCTGCCGCAGCCGAAGTTCTTACGCGCCAGCAGCACCGATGCGCCCTGATAACGCGGCTGATTGAGCACGAAATCCGGATTCAGCGGACGCTTCGAATTGTCCTGGCCCGGTTCGCCGTGATCGAGGTAACGCCATTCGTCGAATGCATTCGGACCGAAGCCCGTGCGCTTGATCGACTTCAGGAATTGCTTCGGAATGATCGCGTCCGTGTCGACGTTCTCGCGATCGAGCGGCGCCACGACGCCGGTGTGTACGATGAATTTATCCATGACGCTTGCGCCTGTTTCAAGACCGGGCGACGCGGGCGGCCGGAAAGCCGCTCGCCGCATCGCCGGCAACAATCAAAAACCGCTTATTTCTCAGCGTGATTGCTGATCGAATTGCCGAGGTGAGACATGTCCTGGCCGAATCCGTGCACCGTATTGCAGCCGGCCAGACCGAGCAATAGCCCGGCCAGCGTACCGAGTGCGAAGCGGCGCCATAGAGTGGTGCGATTCATGTTCTTCATCATGCGATTTATCCAAGCTTGCGAATATCGACGAAATGCCCTTCGATCGCCGCAGCCGCGGCCATCGCGGGGCTCACGAGGTGGGTACGGCCACCGGCGCCCTGACGACCTTCGAAATTACGATTCGACGTGGAAGCGCAACGCTCGCCCGGGTCCAACCGGTCGGCGTTCATCGCGAGACACATCGAGCAGCCCGGCTCGCGCCATTCGAAACCCGCGTCGGTAAAGACCTTGTCGAGGCCTTCGCGCTCGGCCTGCGCCTTCACGAGCCCCGAACCCGGCACTACCATCGCCAGACGGATGTTCGGCGCGACGCGGCGGCCCAGTTTCTTCACGACGTAAGCCGCGGCGCGAATGTCTTCAATGCGCGCGTTGGTGCACGACCCAATGAAGATTTTATCCGGCTTGATCGATTCGATCGGCGCATTCGGCTCGAGCGCCATGTACTTCAGCGCGCGTTCCATCGCATCGCGCTTGACCGGGTCCTTTTCGCGTTCCGGGTCCGGCACGCGGCCGTCCACGGCCGTGACCATTTCCGGCGACGTGCCCCACGTGACTTGCGGCACGATTTCCGCAGCGTTCAGTTCGACCACGCGATCGAATTGCGCGCCGTCGTCCGACTTGAACTGCTTCCAGTACTCGACCGCTTGATTCCACTCCACACCCTGCGGCGAGAACGGGCGGCCCTTCAGGTATTCGACGGTGGTGTCGTCGACCGCGACCATGCCGGCGCGCGCGCCCGCTTCGATCGCCATGTTGCAGACCGTCATGCGGCCTTCCATCGACAACGCGCGGATCGTCGATCCGCCGAACTCGATTGCGTAGCCGGTGCCGCCCGCCGTGCCGATCTTGCCGATGATCGCAAGCACGATGTCTTTCGCGGTGCAGCCGCGCCGCAGTTGGCCTTCGACCTTGATCAGCATGTTCTTGCTTTTCTTCTGCAAGAGCGTTTGCGTGGCCAGCACGTGCTCCACTTCCGACGTGCCGATACCATGCGCCAGCGCGCCGAACGCGCCGTGCGTGGACGTGTGCGAGTCGCCGCAGACGATCGTCATGCCCGGCAGCGTTGCGCCCTGTTCCGGCCCGATGATGTGCACGATGCCTTGACGCATGTCGTTCATCTTGAACTGCGTGATGCCGTACGCGTCGCAGTTCGAATCGAGCGTGTCGACTTGCAGTTTGGACACCGGGTCGGCGATGCCGTGAGTGCGGTCCGTGGTCGGGACGTTGTGGTCCGAGACCGCCAGGTTCGCGCTGATGCGCCACACCGGCCGCTCGGCCAGCTTCAGGCCTTCGAACGCCTGCGGGCTGGTCACTTCGTGCAGCAGGTGACGGTCGATATAGAGAATCGTCGTGCCGTCTTCTTCCGTGTGGACCACGTGCGTGTTCCACAATTTGTCGTAGAGAGTCTGTGCCATGGTATGCGGGGTAGTAGTGACTGCGGGCTGACTGTGTCGGTCGATTATGCCACGCAGCGCCCCGCCGTGGGCCCTTCAATCCGCTAAAAAACCGATAAAAAACATGGGGTTGGGTGGTAGTGTCGATACCTGTATCGAGGTTACCCGGAAACGGTGCGCGTGATCGCGGCATCATGCGCCGTCACGCGCACGCATGTTCAACGTGAGAGATCGAAGCCGAGTTGCGCACGCCCGAGCGGCGTCAAATCGCTCTCCTGAGCGCGGCCGATGAAGTCCGTCTCGAAGTGATCGGCGGGGAAATCCGGCGGGCTTTCGCCGCGCAGGAAGCTCGGCAACTGGCGCTTCAGATACGCGTCGTTTTTCGCGCACCACGGCGCGGACGAGATGTACATCACGTTGCTGTAGCCGCTGCCGCGATGCGCGTCCTCGACCGAATGCACGACGTCGCAGTGCCAGAACACGGCGTCACCTGGCTGCATGTGCGGGATCGGCGTGACCGCTTCGAGCAGCAGGCTGTGCCAGGCCGGTTGGATCGACAGCGCGCGCGCCGGTTGCGCACCGCAGAGGTCCTCGTCGGGAACGTCGTCCTGCAGCGCGCGCAGAATCACGTAGGCCATTGCGTTGGCGATCGGGATCAACTGCAAGGTGCCGTCGCCCGGGCCTTGCGGCGTCAGCGCGGTCCAGCCCTGGAAGGTGCGGAACATCGAACACACCGCCGGCGATGGAATCTCCTGCACGTCAGGGCGGTGAGCAGCATCGAACGGATCGTAGGCGCGCCAGTTGCCCGACAGCACATGCCGGTAGACCTTCTGGAAATTCGGATCGAGCCAGCGCTCGACGGAGCCGCCATCGACATGCGGCGACAAGCCCAACGACTCCGAGCCCGGCGGCCGGCGACGAATCCGGTCCGCGTAGACCGGCACGCGCTCGGGGTCGAAGTGCTGCTTGCCGTCGCTCTCCGAGGTCCACAGGCGATTCAGGAACACGCGCGTGTTCGTCAGTTGCTCGGACTGGCGCGCGGCCGTCTGCGGCTTCGACCAGTAGACGCCGTAAATCTGCGGCTTGCTCGACGACAGGTTGCCGAAGTATTTGTCCTCGGCGCGATGCGCGAGCTTGTCGTCGAGGTTGTTGCGCTGCACGTAGTCGGCGATTTCGTCGTTCCAGTCGCTCGCCTGCTGCCGGTCGAAGACGCCGCGGACCACGCATGCACCGCGCGTTTTGATGCCGGCGATGGTCCGCGGATCGACCTCGCCGGAAACAATCGACGCGTAATCCAGCACCGGAATCGCATCTCGTCCTTGCTCGCGGTCGCGGCGAATCGCGTCGACCTGCAGCCGGATCGCGTCTTCGACTTCGTTGAAGACTTGCGCGTAGTTGGGCAATGCTGCACGCAAGGCGCGTTTGGTGGCGCGGATTGCTGCCGGAATATTGTCGATGACGAGCGGCATGATGCTGTCTCCTATGGATTCTGTATGGGCCTGACCTGTGCCCAGAGTACGGCGCTTCGACGGGCTAAACGCATCTTTCCCGGCCAATTGCCGATACAATCCGGACATTCGCCGCCACTCCTTCCACGCGGCAAGGGGGCGTCCCGTGAAACCCCAATACGAACGCGTCACTATCCCCGACGGCTGCTCGATTCGCGTCTACCACCGCCAGCTCGCGCAGATCCCGTTCGAATGGCACCACCATCCCGAATACGAACTCACGCTGACGCTGAACAGCCGCGGCCGCCGCTTCATCGGCGACCATATCGCCGATTACAGCGGCGACGATCTCGTGCTCGTGCCGCCGGACATGCCGCACACGTGGGCGTCCACGGAGCCGATCGACGCGCGCGAGCCGCAGGTGGCGATCGTGGTCTGGTTCAGTGGCGATTGGGCGCGACGGGTGGCGGATTGCTGCCCGGAGTTCGCTGCGCTGCGCACGCTGCTCAGGCGCGGCGCGCCGGGACTCCGGTTTGCGAACGAAGCCGCAACGATGATGCGCGCGCAGAAGGATGCGTTGCTGGATGAGTCGCCGCGTGTGCGGCTGGGCGCGGTGCTGGACGTGCTCGCGTATCTGGCGGAGGCGGAAGCGGAGCCGTTGGCGTCGCCGGCTGCGCATCGGCGCGGAGCGCGACGCACAGGTGTTCCTGATACTCGGCAAGGTGGCGCGGTGCAGACGGTGCCTGGTGGGTCGTCTACGCTTTCAGTGCCGTCAGCGCTGGCAGCGCAACGAGCCATCGGTGCGTCGACTGTCGAGCAAGGCGGCAGCGCATCGGAAGCCGAGCGTCTGAATCGCGTGCTCGATCTGCTCGACCGGCGTTTCCACGAACCGCTGCGCGTCGCCGAACTATGTGACGTGGCTAACCTCTCGGAGCGCTCCTTGCACCGCTACTTCTTGCGGCATGTGGGCGAAAGCGTCGGACGCTATCTGAACCGGCTGCGCATCGGCTACGCGACGCGGCAATTGACGGACACAGCCTGGCCCATCGCACTGATCGCCACGAAGGCCGGCTTTCCGAATCTCGCCAATTTCAATCGACAGTTCCTGACTGCGCGTGGCATGACGCCGAGTGCCTACCGGCGCTTTTTCGAAACACACGGCCATCCGCCGAAGGATGCGGCCGCCGCGCCGCCCAATCTGGAGACGCGTCCGCCTTCGCTCGAACGGCCACGACGGCGCACGCGCCAGGGCAGCATGCCTGGCTGACGCGTCGACGCCGCATCGCCACAACACGTGACGCGCTGCGTCGCAAAAACAAAACGCCCCAACGATAAAACCCGTTGGGGCGTTTTCCTCTCGGCGCAGATTCTACGCTCGTTCGCAACAAACCAACCGCTACGAACTGCGCAGACTCCAAATCAATCAACGTTGCGCGATCGGCTTCGCTTCACGTTGCGTCTCGCCAATGAACAGCTGACGCGGACGGCCAATCTTCTGTTCAGGATCGGCGATCATTTCGTTCCACTGCGCGATCCAGCCGACCGTACGTGCCATCGCGAAGATACACGTGAACATCGACGTCGGGATGCCCAGCGCGCGCTGCACGATGCCCGAGTAGAAGTCGACGTTCGGGTACAGCTTGCGCGACACGAAGTATTCGTCTTCCAGCGCGATCTTTTCCAGCGCCATTGCCAGCTTGAACAGCGGGTCGTCGTGCAGGCCCAGCTCTTCCAGCACTTCGTGGCAGGTTTCGCGCATCAGCTTCGCACGCGGATCGTAGTTCTTGTACACGCGGTGACCGAAGCCCATCAGCTTCACGCCCGAGTTCTTGTCCTTCACCTGCCTGATGAACTCGGGAATGTTGTCGACCGAGCCGATTTCTTCCAGCATGTTCAGCGCGGCTTCGTTCGCGCCGCCGTGGGCCGGGCCCCACAGACACGCGATGCCCGCTGCGATACACGCGAATGGATTCGCACCCGACGAACCCGCGAGACGCACGGTCGAGGTCGACGCGTTCTGCTCGTGGTCCGCGTGCAGGATCAGGATGCGGTCGAGCGCGCGCACCAGCACGTCGTTGACTTGATATTCTTCGCACGGGTTCGAGAACATCATGCGCATGAAGTTCGCGCTATACGACAGGTCGTTCTTCGGATAAACGAACGGCTGACCAATGCTGTACTTGTACGCCATGGCGACCAGCGTCGGCAGCTTCGCGATCATGCGGATCGCCGACACTTCACGGTGACGCGGATTGTTGATGTCGAGCGAGTCGTGATAGAACGCCGACAGCGCGCCGACCGCGGCGACCAGAATCGCCATCGGGTGCGCGTCGCGACGGAAGCCGCGGAAGAAGAACTGCATCTGCTCGTGCACCATCGTGTGCTTCGTGACGGTGTCGACGAACTCGTCTTTCTGCTTTGCGTTGGGCAGTTCGCCCTTCAACAGCAGATAGCAGCTTTCGAGGAAGTCGGCGTTTTCAGCGAGGTTGTCGATCGGGTAGCCGCGATACAGCAGCTCGCCCTTGTCGCCGTCAATGTAGGTGATCGCCGAATTGCACGCCGCCGTCGACATGAAGCCCGGGTCGTACGTGAACTTGCCGGTCTGGCCGTAAAGTTTACGAATGTCGATCACATCCGGGCCGAGCGTGCCCTTGTAAATCGGCATTTCAACGCTCGGCGAATTGTCGCTGAACGATAGCGTGGCTTTAACATCTGACGGGGTCATAGCACATCCTCAATCGAAGTATGGATACAGGTTTTCGATAATCGCACGCCTGGACAACGAACTGGCCGAGGACTGGCGGCGCTCAAGCGTTGCGCAGCAGCTCCAGCACCCGGATCACATCCGGGTCGGCAAGCTCGCCTTCCGGTTCCTTGCGCACCAGCAGCAAGTCCATCAGGTCGTTATCGCTCAGCTCGAGCAGGCGCGTGAGTGCGCCCACATCGGCATCGCTGAGGTCATGCTCATATCGGCCGAAAAAACGTTCAAAGATCAGATCGTTTTCCAGCAGGCCCCGCCGCGCACGCCAGCGAAGGCGCGCGCGGCGGAGAGGGTCGGACTGATGCGATGTTTCGTCCATCTCAGACAGCGCGGCGAACCATCAATTCCTTGATCTTGCCAATCGCCTTGGTCGGGTTCAGGCCCTTCGGGCAAACGTCGACGCAATTCATGATGGTGTGGCAACGGAACAGACGGTACGGATCTTCCAGGTTGTCGAGGCGTTCGCCCGTCGCTTCGTCGCGGCTGTCCGCGATGAAACGGTAGGCTTGCAACAGACCAGCCGGGCCGACGAACTTATCCGGATTCCACCAGAAGCTCGGGCACGAGGTCGAGCAGCTAGCGCACAGAATACATTCGTACAGGCCATCCAGCTCGTCGCGTTCTTCCGGCGACTGCAGGCGTTCCTTTTCCGGCGGCGGCGTATCGTTGATCAGGTACGGCTTGATCGAGTGATACTGGTTGAAGAACTGCGTGAAGTCGCAGATCAGGTCGCGCACGACCGGCAGGCCCGGCAGCGGACGCAGCACGATCTTTTGCGGCAGGTCGTTCATGTTCTGCAAGCAGGCGAGACCGTTCTTGCCGTTGATGTTCATCGCGTCCGAACCGCACACGCCTTCGCGGCACGAGCGGCGGAACGACAAGGTCTCGTCCATTGCTTTCAGCTTGAGCAGCGCGTCGAGCAGCATGCGTTCGTGCGAGTCGATTTCGATCTCGTACGTTTGCATGCGCGGCGCTGCGTCCTTGTCCGGATCGTAGCGGTAAATTTCAAATGTACGCTTTGCCATTTCTGAATTCCTTTGACTTGTGCCTTAGAAGGTACGCGCTTTCGGCGGCACCGATTCGACGGTCAGCGGTTTCATGTGAACCGGCTTGTAGTCGAGGCGATCGCCTTCGCTGAACCACAGCGTATGGCGCAGCCAGTTTTCGTCGTCGCGATGTTCGAAGTCGTTCTGCGCGTGCGCGCCACGGCTTTCCTTGCGCGCTTCGGCGGAGACCATCGTGGCGCGTGCCACTTCGATCAGGTTCGCCACTTCCAGCGCTTCGATACGGGCCGTGTTGAAGACCTTCGACTTGTCCTTCAGATGGATGTTGTCGACACGTTCAGCCACTTCACGGATGCGCTCGACGCCTTCAGCCAGCAGCTTCGACGTGCGGAACACGCCGGCGTGCGCCTGCATCGTGCCGCGGATGTCGTTCGCGACCGACTGCGCGTACTCGCCCGACGACGACTTGTCGAGCTTGTCCAGACGCGACAGCGCGAAGTCGGCGGCGTCGGCCGGCAGCGGCTTGTGCTCCTTCATGTCCTTCACGTGCTTGACGATGTGGTTGCCGGCCGCGCGGCCGAACACCACCAGGTCGAGCAGCGAGTTCGTGCCCAGGCGGTTGGCGCCGTGCACCGACACGCACGAGCATTCGCCCACAGCGTAGAAACCGTTGACGACCTCTTCGTGGCCCTTCGCCGTACCGACGACCTGACCATTGATGTTCGTCGGGATACCGCCCATCTGGTAGTGGATGGTCGGCACAACCGGGATCGGCTCTTTAATGCAATCGACGTTCGCGAACTTCATCGCGATTTCGCGGATCGACGGCAGACGCTTCATGATCGTCTCTGCGCCGATGTGCGACAGGTCGAGCAGCACGTGATCCTTGTTCGGACCCACGCCGCGGCCTTCCTTGATTTCCTGGTCCATCGAACGCGAAACGAAGTCGCGCGGCGCCAGATCCTTCAGCGTCGGCGCGTAGCGTTCCATGAAACGCTCGCCGTTCGAGTTGCGCAGAATGCCGCCTTCGCCACGCACGCCTTCGGTAATCAGCACGCCCGCGCCGGCCACGCCGGTCGGATGGAATTGCCAGAATTCCATGTCTTGCAGTGCGATGCCCGAACGCGCGGCCATGCCCAGGCCGTCACCGGTGTTGATGAACGCGTTGGTCGATGCCGCGAAGATCCGGCCCGCGCCGCCCGTAGCGAACAGCGTGGTCTTGCCTTCGAGAATGTAGACGTCGCCGGTTTCCATTTCGAGCGCGGTCACGCCGAGCACGTCGCCGTCGGCGTCGCGGATCAGGTCCAGCGCCATCCATTCGACGAAGAATTGCGTCTTGGCCGCGACGTTTTGCTGATACAGCGTGTGCAGCAGCGCGTGACCGGTACGGTCAGCCGCCGCGCAAGCGCGTTGCACCGGCTTTTCGCCGTAGTTCGCGGTATGGCCGCCGAACGGGCGCTGATAAATCGTGCCATCCGCGTTACGGTCGAACGGCATGCCGAAGTGTTCGAGTTCGTAGACTGCATTCGGCGCTTCGCGGCACATGAACTCGATCGCGTCCTGGTCGCCGAGCCAGTCGGAACCCTTGATCGTGTCGTAGAAGTGATAGTGCCAGTTGTCTTCGCTCATGTTGCCGAGCGATGCGCCGATGCCGCCTTGAGCAGCGACCGTGTGCGAACGCGTCGGGAACACCTTGGACAGCACGCAGACCGACAGACCGGCGCGCGCGAGTTGCAGCGAAGCGCGCATCCCCGAGCCGCCTGCGCCGACGATAACCACGTCAAACTTGCGACGCGGCAGAGAATTCTTGATTGCAGCCATTCTTTTACACTCTCCAGAGAATCTGCGCAGCGTAGCCCGCACATGCGAGCAGCCAGACGATCGTCAGCGCCTGAAGCAACAGGCGCACGCCAACGGGCTTCACATAGTCCATCCAGATGTCGCGGATACCAACCCACGCGTGATAGAACAGCGACAGCAGCGTGACAAACGTGGCGAGCTTCATCCATTGCGTCGCGAAGATCGACGCCCAGCCGTCGTACGAGAAATCGTGCGCGCCGAAGAACCACGCGAGCAGGATCACCGTGTAGACCGCCATCACGGCGGCGGTGATGCGCTGTGCGAGCCAGTCGCGAAGACCGTAATGCGCGCCGACGACGAGACGCTTCGAACCAATTCGGTTATTAGCTGACATTTTTTAGAATGCTCCGAACAGTTTTGCCGCGAATGCAATGGTGAGCAGCGACGACACGACGATGACCACGATAGAGGTCTGCTTGCCTTTTTCCTTCGTCACCGCGTTGTGGTTGGTATCCATCACGAGGTGACGGACGCCGGCGCAGAAGTGAAACAGGAAAGCCCACGCGAGAACGAGCGTGATGAGCTTGACGATGATGTTGGAGAGGAAACCTTTGAAGACTTCGAAACTCAATTCGGAAGTCAGGCTCTGATCAAAGAGGTACAGCAGGAACGGAAGAAAAACAAACAACAGACCACCGCTCACGCGGTGCAGGATCGACACTCGCCCCGCTAGCGGGAGACGGTATGCCGTCAATATTTGCCCAATACCGATGTTCCGGAATTCCGGCCTCGGTTTTTTTACGGCTTCAGCCATGCTAGACCCCTACTTGTAGTCACACTAATCCGCAATTTTAGCGCCTTTTCATATCGCGCTGCAGCGAAAACCACCACAGGTCCGTTACAGTGCGCGCGATAAAGGCGCCGTCAAACAGGCGCGCATGTGGGACGCGCACCTTGCTTCAGCCCGATTCAGCTCAGATCGTTCTGATAGTAATACCCGGTTGTGACATACCAACCTCGCCGGACTTCAACCGGCCGGTCCCCGTATGTATAGGACACGCGCTCGACCGACAGCAGCGGAAAGCCCGCCGGCACGCGCAGCAGATCGGCCACGGACGGCTCCGCCGCTACCGCGCGGATCTTCTCCGTGGCGCGGATCATGCGGGTGCCGAATTCCGTCTCGAACATCGCGTAGAGGGGACCCTTGTACTCCGACAGGCGTTCGAGCGTGAGCCCGCGGAATACGGCGCCGGGCAGCCAGATTTCGTCGAGTACGGTGATTTCGCCGTCGAACTGCAGCAAGCGCTTGATCAGCACGACCGGATCGGCCGGCTTCAGATCGAGTTGGCGGGCGATGTCCGCTGAAGCGCGCAAACGCCGGCATTCGAGCAGACGGCTGACGTGCGGATGTTCCGCGCCGTCATCGGCCAGCAATCTCAGGAATCGAAACTGGGCGCGGTCTTCGTTGTGCGTTGCGACAAACGTGCCCTTGCCCTGGCGGCGCACCAGCAGGTTGTCGGCGGCGAGCTCGTCGATTGCTTTGCGCACCGTGCCCTGGCTGACCTTGTATCTTGCCGCCAATTCGACTTCACTAGGAATGATCTCACCCGGCTTCCATTCGCCGCCTTCGAGACTCTGCGTAATCAGCCCTTTGATCTGCTGATACAACGGGCTGAAAGTAGGTGACGCAGCGGGAGCGGCGGTGGATACACCCTCTCCCGCAGCCCCTTGGCCGCTCGGGTTGGTGGTGTTCGCCGGGTTCGAATTCATCCGCGCATTTCATCATAAAGGGCTGGGGTGCGTCTAGGGTTTTCCCCGCAATAGATGTGTCTTATATAAGACATAAGATAATGTTGACTTTGTGTCTGACGACTCCTACACTCCTTGTCGAGCAAGGGTTTGCGGGTTTTTTCGGTGGCTGTTTATTGCAGTGCCGCGACGCGCCGGCAGCCACTCTGCACCATGCCGTTCCCTCGCAGTTCAGGTTTCGATTCGCCGCCATCCGTTGGTCAGACGCTTGCCGAAACGCGCTGTTTGCAGGAGCCCGCACCGTGCAGCGGCTACCCGGCGTTTCGAAGTCCCGCCCCCGTCCTCTCGAGAAAACACCGGGCCGTCTGGCGTTTTCCGCTGCGCGGGAAGCCCCCTCGGGGGCTGACGTGAAGCACCGGTTGAGGACGCTCGGCAGTACAGGTTTCCGGCATGGCGGTCTTGCCGCAGTGCGCCACCCGGCCTCGGCACATTACGAGTCCGTGCGCGAACGGTGAATTCCGCCGTGTTTCATAACGCTTCGCTGAACGCGCATATAGAATGGCGTTTTCCCTAGCGTCTAACGCATCGTCCTGGAGATTTCTCAATGGCTAAGCCCGCAAAGCGCGTTGCCGTCACCGGCGCCGCAGGTCAAATCGCTTACTCCCTGCTGTTCCGCATCGCCAATGGCGACCTGCTCGGCAAGGATCAACCGGTCGTCCTGCAACTGCTCGACCTGCCGCAAGCGCAAGGCGCCGTCAAAGGCGTCGTGATGGAACTGGATGATTGCGCATTCCCGCTGCTGTCGGGCGTCGTGATCACCGACGACCCGAAGGTCGCATTCAAGGATGCAGACGTGGCCCTGCTGGTCGGCGCGCGTCCGCGTTCGAAAGGCATGGAGCGTAAGGACCTGCTGTCGGCCAACGCTGAAATCTTCACGGTTCAGGGCAAGGCGCTGAACGAAGTTGCAAGCCGTGACGTGAAGGTGCTGGTGGTCGGCAACCCGGCTAACACGAACGCCTATATCGCCATGAAGTCGGCGCCGGATCTGCCGAAGAAGAACTTCACCGCGATGCTGCGTCTGGACCACAACCGCGCGCTCTCGCAACTGGCCGCCAAGTCGGGCAAGCCGGTCGCGTCGATCGAAAAGCTGGCTGTGTGGGGCAACCACTCGCCGACCATGTACCCGGACTTCCGCGTCGCAACGGCCGAAGGTCAAGACCTGACCAAGCTGATCAACGACGAAGAATGGAACCGCAACACGTTCATCCCGACCGTCGGCAAGCGCGGTGCGGCGATCATCGAAGCGCGCGGCCTGTCGTCGGCGGCGTCGGCGGCTAACGCTGCAATCGACCACGTGCGTGACTGGGTCCTCGGCACGAACGGCAAGTGGGTCACGATGGGCATTCCGTCGGACGGCTCGTATGGCATTCCGGAAGACATCATCTACGGTGTGCCGGTCACGTGCGAAAACGGCGAGTACAAGCGCGTCGAAGGTCTGGAAATCGACGCGTTCTCGCGCGAAAAGATGGACGGCACGCTGCAGGAACTGCTGGAAGAGCGCGAAGGCGTTCAGCACCTGCTCGGCTAAGCACTAGATGCCGATGAACCGGAACTCCGTAGCGTCACCGCAGCGGGTTCCGGTTTTTTTCGTGCGAATGCAGCGTTTCACCGCTGATCCGAACGCGTTTTGCGGCCACCCCGCGGTGGCCGGACAGAACGCGACCGAATCAGATTTTGTCTAATCACCACCCACACCCCTGACGCCGAAGATGCGCGCCCTCACACCCGCCGAAGTGCTGTTTGACGGCGAAGTGCCGCCCGCTGTGCTGCCTGCCTGCGATCACTACGCCGGTAGCGAAAAGCTGATGCTGAAATCGCTCGCGTTGCAGCAGCAACTGGGGCCGGTATTCGATATCACGCTCGATTGCGAAGACGGCGCGCAAGTCGGCCGCGAGGCGGAACATGCGGAACTGGTCGCGTCGCTGCTCGGCAGCGAGCATGACCGCCTTGGCCGCGTCGGCGTGCGCATTCACGACTTCGACCACGCGCATTGGCGTGACGACGTGCGCCTGATCCTGCGCGCCGCGAAGCGAGCACCTGCTTACATCACACTGCCGAAAATCCGCAACCTCCCCGACGCCGCCGAAATGGTCGCGTTCATCGAGGCGACGCGGCGCGAGCTGGGCATCGCGCAACCGGTACCGGTGCAACTGCTGGTCGAAACCCACGGCGCGCTTACGCGCGTGTTCGACCTGGCCGCACTGCCGGGCGTCGAAGCACTAAGCTTCGGCCTGATGGATTTCGTCTCCGCGCACGACGGCGCGATCCCCGATACCGCAATGCGCTCGCCGGGCCAGTTCGATCATCCGCTGGTGCGGCGCGCGAAGCTGGAAATCTCGGCGGCCTGCCATGCACACGGCAAAGTGCCGTCGCACAATGTCAGCACGGAAGTGCGCGACATGAGCGTGGTCGCGAACGACGCCGCGCGCGCCCGCAACGAATTCGGTTACACGCGGATGTGGAGCATTCACCCGGCGCAGATCGAGGCGATCGTCGCCGCATTCGCGCCGCGCGACGAAGAAATCGCCACGGCGACCGAAATCCTGCTGGCTGCGCAATCCGCGCACTGGGGACCGACGCGCCATCACGACACATTGCACGACCGCGCGAGCTACCGCTATTACTGGTCGGTGCTGCGCCGCGCGCAAACCACCGGCCGCGCCGTTCCGCAAGAGGCCGCGCCGCTGTTCGCGGGAGCGGGCGCTAACGGACAGTCGGGATCATGAGCGTCATGATCCACGCAGCAGCTACGAGCAGGCACACAGGAGAAGGCGGGAGATGAGCGAGACGACCCAAGCCGCAGGTGCACAAGGCGGCTTCAAACCGAAGAAATCCGTCGCGCTATCAGGCGTGACGGCGGGCAACACCGCGCTGTGCACGGTCGGCAAGACCGGCAATGACTTGCACTACCGCGGCTACGACATTCTCGACATCGCGAGCGCGTGCGAATTCGAAGAGATCGCCTATCTGCTGGTCCACGAAAAGCTGCCGACCCAGGCCGAACTGACCGCCTACAAGACGAAGCTCAAGGGCCTGCGCGGCCTGCCCGCGAACGTCAAGGCGGCGCTCGAATGGATTCCCGCCGCCGCGCATCCGATGGACGTGATGCGCACCGGCGTGTCGGTGCTCGGCACCGTGCTGCCGGAGAAGGACGATCACAGCCTGGCGGGCGCGCGCGACATCGCCGACAAGCTGATGGCCTCGCTCGGCTCGATGCTGCTGTACTGGTACCACTACTCGCACAACGGCAGGCGCATCGAGGTGGAAACCGACGACGATTCGATCGGCGGCCACTTCCTGCATCTGCTGCACGGCGTCGAGCCGTCGAAGTCGTGGGTCGACGCGATGCACGTGTCGCTGAACCTGTACGCCGAGCACGAATTCAACGCCTCGACCTTCGCCGGCCGCGTGATCGCGGGCACGGGCTCGGACATCTACTCGGCAATCACCGGCGCGATCGGCGCGCTGCGCGGCCCGAAGCACGGCGGCGCCAACGAGGCCGCGTTCGAGATCCAGTCGCGCTACCAGACGCCTGACGAAGCCGAGGCGGACATCCGCCGCCGCGTCGAGAACAAGGAAGTGGTGATCGGCTTCGGCCATCCGGTGTACACGATCTCCGATCCGCGCAACAAGGTGATCAAGGAAGTCGCGCAGAAGCTCTCGAAGGAAGCGGGCAACAGCAAGCTGTTCTCGATCGCGGAGCGGCTCGAATCGGTGATGTGGGAAGCGAAGAAGATGTTCCCGAATCTGGACTGGTTCAGCGCGGTTTCGTATCACATGATGGGCGTGCCGACGGCGATGTTCACGCCGATTTTCGTGATCGCGCGCACGGCCGGCTGGAGCGCGCACATCGTCGAGCAGCGCATCGACAACAAGATCATCCGGCCGAGCGCGAATTACACCGGCCCCGAGAATTTGAAGTACCTGCCGCTAAATAGGAGAAAATAGTGGTCGCTGTGCGCTTTCTGAGCGCGTGCAGTTCAACCCGCGCGGTCGCCAGGACCGGTAGCCCGCGCAATGTTTAACTGAAACTAGATAGAAAGGTTTTCTCCATGAAAAAGCTGATGATCGCTGCCGTGATTGGCGCCCTGTCCACGACGATGCTGTCCGTCTCGACTGACGCCGCCGCACAAACGGCGACCACCACGAAGCCTGCTGCCAAGGCTGTCGCAAAACGGCCGCAGCCGCGCCGCCTGATCAAGCGCAAGGAAAATCCGGCCAAGGAAGCGAAGGTCGATCCGGTACCGGAAGGCGCGGAAAAGTGGTCGTGCAAGGACGGTCTCGCTTTCGAAATGAAGGGCGACATGAAGCGTGACCAGATCGTCACGGTTCACTGGGCGAACAAAAACTACAATCTGCCGCGCGAAGCGACCACCACGGGTGCGGACCGTTTCCACGACGCCGCAACCGGCATGGATCTCGTCGTGATCCCGACCAAGGCCATGCTGTTCCAGGACAAGGACAGCTCGCGTCTGGCAGACGAATGCAAGACGGCAGCGATGGAGCAAGGCGCGCCGGCTCCGACGCAATCGAACGCGATCAACAAGACCGGCAACTAATCACCGCCACCAGGAAAGCTCCCCGATGTCCGCTCCGATTTCCAACGTGCGACCCGACCCGGACTCCGTCCTCGTCGATCTCGTCGACTACGTTCTGGATTGTCAGATCGACAGTACGCTCGCGCTGGAAACCGCGCGTCACTGCCTGATCGATACGCTCGGTTGTGGACTCGAGGCGCTCACCTACCCGGCCTGCACCAAGCTGATGGGACCAATCGTGCAGGGCACGATCGTCCCCAACGGCGCGAAGGTGCCGGGCACGTCGTTCCAGCTGGACCCCGTTCAGGCCGCCTTCAACATCGGCGCGATGGTCCGCTGGCTCGACTTCAACGACACGTGGCTCGCCGCCGAATGGGGTCATCCGTCGGATAACCTCGGCGCAATTCTGGCGACAGCCGACTGGCTCTCGCGCAGTGCCATCGCAGCAGGCAAAGCGCCGCTGACGATGAAAGACGTGTTGATCGCAATGATCAAGGCGCACGAAATTCAAGGCTGTATCGCGCTCGAAAACTCCTTCAACAAGGTCGGGCTCGATCATGTATTGCTGGTGAAACTGGCGTCGACGGCCGTGGCCGGCCAGCTGATCGGCCTCACGCGCGACGAACTGATCAATGCGGTGTCGCAGGCGTTCGTCGACGGGCACGCGCTGCGCACTTATCGCCACGCGCCGAACACCGGTTCGCGCAAGTCGTGGGCCGCGGGCGATGCGACCTCGCGCGCCGTGCGCCTCGCGCTGATTTCGAAGACCGGCGAGATGGGCTATCCGTCGGTGCTGAGCGCGAAGACGTGGGGCTTCTACGACGTGCTGTTCAAGGGCAACGCGTTCAGATTTCAGCGTCCGTATGGCTCGTACGTGATGGAGAACGTGCTGTTCAAAATCTCGTTTCCGGCCGAGTTCCACGCGCAAACCGCCGTGGAAGCCGCGCTCGCGCTGCATGCGCAATTGAACGCGGCGGGCAAGCGCGTGGACGACATCCGCAGGATCACAATCCGCACCCACGAAGCCGCGATCCGCATCATCGACAAGAAAGGCCCGCTGAACAATCCAGCCGACCGCGATCATTGCATCCAGTACATGATCGCCGTGCCGCTGATCCATGGCCGCCTGACGGCAGCGGATTACGAAGATTCGATTGCGCAGGACGCGCGTATCGATGTGCTGCGCGCAAAGATGGAATGTGTCGAAGACGCGCAGTTCACCAAGGATTACCACGATCCGGAGAAGCGGTCGATCGCCAATGCACTGACGATCGAATTCAACGATGGATCGAAGTTCGATGAAGTCGTAGTCGAATACCCGATCGGTCATAAGCGCCGTCGCGAGGACGGGATTCCGTTGCTGGTCGAGAAGTTCAGGACCAACCTCGCGCGGCGCTTTCCGGTCAAGCAACAACTGGCGATTCTCGACGTGTCGCTCGATCAGGCAAGGCTCGAAGCCATGCCGGTCAATGAATACGTCGATCTCTACGTCATCTAGTTCAAGTACTGTAGTTCCGCGATCAAACCAAGGAAAACACCATGGCCCACAACCTCCACAAAACGCTCAAGGAATTCGACAGCGGTTCCGGCAAAGGCAAGTTCTACTCGCTGCCGCAACTCGGCAAGGCGCTGAACATCAAGATCGACCGCCTGCCGGTTTCGATCCGTCTCGTGCTGGAATCGGTGCTGCGTAACTACGACGGCAAGAAAGTCGCCGAAGAACACATCACGCAACTGGCGAACTGGAAGCCGACCGCCGCCCGCGTCGACGAGATTCCGTTCGTCGTGGCGCGCGTCGTGCTGCAGGACTTCACCGGCGTGCCGCTGCTCGCCGACATCGCTGCAATGCGCGGTGTCGCGCAACGCGCGGGCAAGAACCCGAAGTCTATCGAGCCGCTGGTCCCGGTCGATCTGGTCGTCGACCACTCGGTGCAGATCGATCACTTCCGTGAAAAGAACGCGCTCGACCTGAACATGAAACTGGAATTCCAGCGCAACAACGAGCGCTACCAGTTCATGAAGTGGGGCATGCAGGCATTCGACACGTTCAAGGTCGTGCCGCCGGGCGTCGGTATCGTTCACCAGGTGAACCTGGAATACCTCGCACGCGGCGTGCACAAGAAGGCTGACGGCGCGGACACGGTGTACTACCCGGATACGCTGGTCGGCACCGACAGCCATACCACGATGATCAACGGCATCGGCGTGGTGGGCTGGGGCGTGGGCGGCATCGAAGCTGAAGCCGGCATGCTCGGCCAGCCGGTGTACTTCCTGACGCCGGACGTGGTCGGCGTGAACCTGAAGGGCAAGCTGCGCGAAGGCGTGACGGCCACCGACCTGGTGCTGACCATCACCGAACTGCTGCGCAAGGAAAAGGTCGTCGGCAAGTTCGTCGAGTTCTTCGGCGAAGGCACGCGTTCGCTGTCGCTGCCGGACCGCGCGACGATCGGCAATATGGCGCCGGAATACGGCGCAACGATGGGCTTCTTCCCGGTCGACGAAAAGACCATCGACTACTTCAAGGGCACGGGCCGCACCGACGCGGAAATCTCCGCGTTCCAGAACTACTTCAAGGCGCAGGACCTGTTCGGCGTTCCGAAAGAAGGCGACATCGACTACACGAAGGTCGTCACGCTCGATCTGGGCACGGTCGCTCCGTCGCTGGCCGGTCCGAAGCGTCCGCAAGACCGTATCGAAATCGGCAATGTGAAGTCGACCTTCAGCGACCTGTTCTCGAAGCCGGTCGCAGAGAATGGCTTTGCGAAGAAGGCAGCCGATCTGGATGCGCAATACACAACGAGCAACGGCGTGGACGTGAAGAACGGCGACGTGCTGATCGCCGCGATCACGTCGTGCACGAACACGTCGAACCCGAGCGTGCTGCTGGCTGCTGGCCTGCTGGCGAAGAAGGCTGTCGAAGCCGGCCTGACGGTCGCTCCGCACATCAAGACTTCGCTGGCTCCGGGATCGCGCATCGTCACCGAATACCTGACCAAGACCGACCTGCTGAAGTACCTCGACAAGCTCGGCTTCACGCTGGCCGCTTACGGTTGCACGACCTGTATCGGCAACGCCGGCGACCTGACGCCGGAACTGAACGAAGCGATCACGAAGAACGACATCGTCGCGGCAGCGGTGCTGTCGGGCAACCGTAACTTCGAAGCGCGTATTCACCCGAACATCCGCGCGAACTTCCTGGCCTCGCCGCCGCTGGTCGTCGCTTACGCGATCGCCGGCAACATCACGCGCGACCTGATGACCGAACCGGTCGGCAAGGGCAAGGGCGGCAAGGACATCTACCTGGGCGACATCTGGCCGACCAGCGAAGAAGTCAACGACCTGCTCAAGTTCGCACTGGACGCGGAAGCGTTCCGCAAGAACTACGCGCAGCTCACCAAGAAGGGCGACCTGTGGAGCAAGATCGAAGGCGAAGAAGGTCAGGTGTACGACTGGCCGAAGTCGACCTACATCGCCGAGCCGCCGTTCTTCGGCAGCGACTTCTCGATGACGCCGGCCGACAGCATCGCACCGGTCAAGAACGCGCGCGCACTGGGCATCTTCGGTGACTCGGTCACGACCGACCACATCAGCCCGGCAGGCTCGATCAAGGAAGACTCGCCGGCAGGCAAGTGGCTGAAGGAAAACGGCGTGCAGAAGGCCGACTTCAACAGCTACGGCTCGCGCCGCGGCAACCACGACGTGATGATGCGCGGCACGTTCGCGAACGTCCGGATCAAGAACCTGATGATCCCGGCGAAGGCAGACGGCTCGCGCGTCGAAGGCGGCCTGACGATTCACCAGCCGAGCGGCGAACAGCAGTCGATCTATGACGCAGCGATGAAGTACATCGACGCCGGCACGCCGACGGTCGTGTTCGCGGGCGAAGAGTACGGCACGGGTTCGTCGCGTGACTGGGCTGCGAAGGGCACGCAACTGCTGGGCGTGAAGGCCGTGGTCGCACGCAGCTTCGAGCGGATCCACCGTTCGAACCTGGTCGGCATGGGCGTTCTGCCGCTGCAGTTCAAGGGCTCGGATAGCGTGCAGTCGCTCGGCATCACCGGCGAAGAGACGTACGACATCGAAGGCCTGGGCGAGGACTTCAAGCCGCAACAGGAAGTGACGCTGGTGATTCGCGGCAAGGACGGCAGCGAGAAGCGCGTGCAAGTGCTGCTGCGTATCGACACGCCGATCGAAGTCGACTACTACAAGCACGGCGGGATTCTGCCGTTCGTGCTGCGTTCGCTGCTGGCCGCTTAAGCTCGGCGGTAAAGCAAACGGCTTGGCTGTTTTGCAGGGGCTGCGTCCTGTGGAGGGCGCAGCCGATTTTGAAGCCCGACCTTTGGTCGGGCTTTTTTTTGTCGCTCAGTTTTGAGCGCTGGGCGCGGCAAAGACGGATGGGTTGTCGGTGATCCGGCGCTGCGTCATGTGGGCGTTCCAGTCGGTGTCATTTGGTGCGGGCGCGCTTGTGTTTGCCCGCGTGGTGACGCTCGCGCGGCGGTGCTGCTGCTGCGCGATGGTCCAGTCGAGCCATGCGGGCTGGGCGATGGCGTCGGCGTCAGGCGATGAGTGCTGGGGCCATTCGGGTTGCATGGAGGCGACAGAACGTATGGCCGGGCGAATCGCGTGGGTTGCTGCGCGATGTTCGTCGAACTGTGATTCGCGTGGACGCGTGGATGTCGATTTGCTGTTGGCGTGAGGCTTGCCCGGGAGCAGCGCTTGCAGCCACGGTTTGGACTCGCTTCGGAGCGCGGACTTTGGCGTCGCGGCCGCCGCTACGCGCGCGCTCCGCGCTGGCTTCAGCGCGACTTCAACGGACGGCTGCGTCGCGCCCGGCATCGCCGCAGACGGCTGCGCGATCGCCATCGTGGCCGTCTTATCGGCGTCGCGCGTCGCCGTTGCCGTTGCCGTTGCCGTCAACAGCCATGCGAGCGCAATGCTGCCAGCCAAAAAGATCATTCCCCCCAGCATTCGATCGGCACGGGATGAGTACCAGCGCGTCATCCCCATCTCGAGGTAGTGCCTGGATTCGGCCATCTGCGCATCGAAACAGGAGGAATTGTCGAATGGCTTCGGCAGCTTGTAGAAGAAGCGGGGGTTTTGTCCCGGCGCAAACGGAATGCGACGCTCCTCGAGCGAGTTGCGCCGCGCAACGTCCCGGATCACCTGATGCGCCGCGGTGACCACCGCCGACTGCGGCCGACGTTGCGCCGCGTTGCCCGGCGGCCAGCGGTACACGCCGTAAGGCGGCGGCAAACCACGCAGCGACCGCGCATTCGGGAGCGCCAGATTGCCTTGAATCAAGGCCAGCGGTCGATTCATGGCTGGGTATCCCGATGTGCGACAGGTGTCGTTTCGAGTTGCTTGACCAGGTTCCTGGCGCGGTCGATCAATGCCTCGATCAAGCCGGTGTCATGGTCCAGTGGGGAAACACTCGCGCGGCGCAGCGCCTCCATCAAACCAAGCCCGCCGACGAGCCCGACCGCGCCGCTCAATCGGTGCAGCAGGCCACGCACATGGATCGGATCACGCTGGCAATGCAATGCGCTAGCCAACGCGTATAGGTCGTCGTCCATCGCACGGCGCCAGCCGGTCAGGAACGCGGGAAGGTCGATGCCTTCTCCGGATAGTGCGTCTAGATAGCTTTGTTCGAAGGGTTCGGGGTGGGTGGGGTCGGTGCGCGTGTCGAAAACATCCACAGCAATGTGAAGAGACTGCAGGCCCATATCGTTCATAGCCCGCAAAATTTAATCGATCAGCTTATGCAGCGAAGCAAACTCGATCAGCGCCGCCAACGACGAAAGCCCGAGCTTTTCCTGAATACGGCTTTTGTAGGTGCTCACGGTCTTGTCGCTGACGAACAGCGCATTGCCAATCGCCTTGTTCGACATGCCTTTCGAGAGCATCTGCAGGATCACCAGTTCCTTGTCGGACAGCAGTCTCACCCGCTCCGCTTCATCTGCCGCGGCGTTGACCGTAGGCACCATGCCGCCGGTGGCCGTCACCGGGAACACGGTATAGCCGGCGAGGACGGCCTCCACGCCCCGCATGATCTCTTTCATTTCCTGCGACTTGCCGACAAAACCGTGGACGCCGGAGCGCATCGCGCGCGGCGCGAACGTGGCGGGGTCGTGCCCTGACAGCACCAGCACGCGGATCGCCGGATGCACGAGCTTGAGCCGTGGAATCACGTCGAGCCCGCTGATACGCGGAATGTCGAGATCCAGTATCGCCAGACTCGGCGTGTGTTGCCGGGCCATTTCGACGGCGGTCTGTCCGTTGTCGGCCTCGATGACTTCCTCGACACCCAGCAATTGCATGAGCTGCATCTTGATGACCATCCGGAATGCCGGGTGGTCATCGATAACCAGAATAGTTGACATGTTGTGCCTCCCCCTTGAAACCATTCCCCGCCGCATTGGCTCTTGTCATCGCGCGGTTTGAAGTTGTGTCGAGCGTCGCGGCGCGCCTGCTCAATTTAATTGTCGGCAGAGCGGTCCGACGAGGCTTCGTCTGCAAGCTCGATGACCACCCGCCGGTTCGGCGCAAGGCACCGTATTAACTCGTCGCGATTCGCCTGACGACAGTTGACCTGCTGATTCGCACTGCCCTGACCCTGCGCAATGACCGGTTGTGTCACACCACGTGTTCGCAGATACCGCTCGACGGTCCGCGCCCGCGACGACGACAGACGCAGGTTGTAGGCGTCGTCGCCGAGGCGGTCGGTGTAGCCGGTGATCTTTAGCGTGTGTGTGGCGGGCTGCTTCTTCAGATCGACTGCCAGTGCATCGAGCCGGTGTTTGCCGCCGGGCAGTATCGCTGCGGCGTCGGCGCCGTCGAAGCGGAACAGGGAATCGGCTCGCAGCGTGATTGCTTGCGGTGTTGGCGTAGCCTGGGACGACGCGCTCTGCTGCGCCTCTTTACATTGCAGCGCGGCTTGCGCCGACTTGCGCAGGCCCTCCCGCACTTCCGGCAAGCGCTTCTCGGCGTTGGAAAAGCTGCGTATCCACGCGTCGTGCCCGGCTTGCATCAGCGCGACTTCGGCGCACGCGAGCGGCGCTTGCGCCGGCTCACAGTGGACCACCGCGGAGTCGGCCTTGATTGTGTTGATGATCTTCCACAGATCGGGGCGCACCATCGACACGGTGCGTAGCGCGGGATTGACTGCGGAGAGGGATGTGCCGCGCGCGAGGTTCATCGTGATGTAGGCCGCCTGGCCGATCGCCTCTTCGACGAAACCCCAGTCGTCGTGCGCGTCGCGCGCCTGACGAGCGGCATTGATCCAGCATTGGGCCTTCGCGTGGAAGTAGTCGGCTTGCTCGCCCGGCGTTTGATCGAGCTGCGCCTGTAACGAGTCCAGCGTGGCGCGGCTGCCCTTGATCGATGCGTAGGTGTTGACCCATTGCGGATTGACCGCGCCCGCCGCCTCGTTTTGAAGGGCACCGAGGCCGGTTTTCAGCACGCTCGCATCTTCAATGCCGAGCCGCTCACGCGCGGCATGGTCCGCGCAACCGCTTAAGGCCAACGCGCACGCAAGCGCCGTTAGCTGGAATTTCATGAGCTGGGTGCGTCGAGCGCATCTTTCTAAAGAAGGCTCAGAGTATGCAGACCCGCGAACCCGCGGGGAATGGGAACATTCTTAGAATCGCGTCAGCGAGTTTGCCGGTTACGACGCCGGACGGGAACCGGCTGTCATCCCCGCCTGGACCCCGCTCCGACGCCGCTCAAACCCTGACCGCCCGTGCCGCATTGCGTCCGCGCAGCCATTCGAGCGCGAGCAATAGAGAGGTCGAGAAAATGATCAGGATCGTGGCCAGCGCGGCGATGGTCGGGCTGATGTTCTCGCGGATGCCGGTAAACATTTGCCGCGGCAGCGTGGTTTGATCCGCGCCCGCGAGAAACAGCGTCACCACCACTTCGTCGAATGAAGTCGCGAACGCGAACAGTGCGCCCGAAATCACGCCCGGCGCGATCACCGGTAACGTGATGCGGAAAAACGTCTTGACCGGATTCGCACCTAGCGACAGGCTCGCGCGCACCAGGTTGTAGTTGAAACCCTGCAACGTGGCGGCCACCGTCGTCACGACGAACGGCACGCCGAGCGACGCATGCGCGAGGATCAGGCCAATGTAGGTATTGGCGAGTCCCAGCGGCGCGAAGAACAGATACATGCCGACGCCGACCACCACCACCGGCACGATCATCGGCGAGATCAGGATCGCCATCAACAGGCCTTTGCCGCGGAAGTTGGCCTTGGTCAGCCCGATCGCCGCCAGCGTGCCGAGCACGGTCGCGACCACCGTCGCCGATGGCGCGACGATGAAGCTGTTCTTCGCGGCCATGCGCCACTCGTCGGACGCGATCAGGTTCTGATACCAGCGCAGCGACCAGCCCGGAATCGGATACACCAGAAACGTGCTCGACGAAAACGACAGCGGCACGATCGCCAGCACGGGCAGGATCAGGTACAGCAGCGTCAGCACGACGAGCACGCGCAGCGCGAAATACCATACGCGCTCGACCAGCGACGTATGCGGTGCGAACAGGGGCTTGGCAAGTTTCATCGCAGTGCGCTCCGTTCAGCCGAGGCTCAATGACGAACGCGTGAAGCGTCCATAGATCACGTACAGCACGAGCGTCGCGGCCAGCAGCAAGCCGCCGAGCGCGCACGCCATGCCCCAGTTGATGGTCACGTTGGTGAAGTACGCGACGTAGTAGCTGACCATCTGATCGTTCGGTCCGCCGAGCAACGCGGGCGTGATGTAGTAGCCGATCGCCAGAATAAACACCAGCAGCGCGCCCGCGCCGATGCCCGGATAGGTTTGCGGCACGTACACACGCCAGAACGCGGCGAACGGATGGCTGCCGAGCGACACTGCGGCGCGCTGATAGGTGGGCGGAATCGACTTCATCACGCTATACAGCGGCAGGATCATGAACGGCAGCAGAATGTGCGTCATCGAAATGTACACGCCGGTGCGGTTGAACAGCAGCGCAAGCGGATCGTGCAGCAGGCCGCTCGCGATCAGCGCCTTGTTCACCAGGCCTTCGCTTTGCAGAATCACGATCCACGCGGCCACGCGCACGAGGATCGACGTCCAGAACGGAATCAGCACGAGAATCATCACCAGATTCGCGCGACGCTCAGACAGCGTCGAGATCCAGTACGCGAGCGGATAGCCGAGCAGCAGCGTGAACAAGGTCACGACCGCGCCGATCACGAACGTGCGGCTGAACACCTTCAGATAAATCTGCTGATCGGGATCGGTCGGAATGATGCGGCCGAACGCGTCCTGCTTGTGATCCAGTGAAGCCAGCAGATAGAACGGCGAAAACGTGCCGGCGTTTTTCGCAATGGCCTGCCAGTACGCGATGTCGTTCCAGCGGTCGTCCACTTCGACGAACTTCGCGCGCACCTGGGCGGGCGTCAGTTGCAGGGGCTTGCTGTTGTCGTCGACGAACGGCATTGCGTGCGCGGACTTCGCGACCAGCGAGCGATAGCCCGGAATTTCCACGTTCAGGCGCCGCGCGAGCGCGCCCAAGCCGTCGCTGTCGGCGACCGCGGTGAGGTCGGTGGCGAGCGCGGCGAACGCGGCATCCGGCGGCGGCGTTTTGCGGTCCCAGCCGCTCAATGCGCTGAGCGTATGCGGCAACGCGTTGGCGACTTCGGGATTCTGTGCGGCGCGGGTCAGCAGTGCGCCGATCGGCACGACGAAGATCAGCAGCAGGAAAATCGCGAGCGGTGCGATCAGCAGCAGCGCCATTGCGCGCTTTCTGGATTCCGCGGCCTTCAGTTCGCGCTTGAGCCGGCCGGTTGAATCAGGCGTCGAGTCGGCGGCGATCGTCATCGTGGTCACACCTGTCTCCTTTGTCGACCGGAGTTGGCGCTTTAGCGCCTTACTCCGGTCCCATGCAAAGCTGTCGACCGGAGTTGGCGCTTTAGCGTGTCGATCCGGAGTTGGCGCTTTAGCGCCTACTCCGGTCCCATGCTTCAGCACTTACTCCGGTCCCATGCAAAGCTCTCAACCGGAGTTAGCGCTTCAGCGCTAACTCCAGCCCCATGCATCACAAGTGCGCGCCCACCTTCCCACCTGCGCGCGCGTCTCCTTGCATCGCTAAAGCGCGGCCCCGCCAACCGCAAAGCCGCGCCCCCACCCACTTACTTCGAAGCCCACGACGAAAACCGCTGCTCCAGCTCATCGCCATGATCGGTCCAGAACGTCAGATTCTGCAGCACCGCGTTCTTACCATTGGCCGGCGAATTCGGCAGATCCGCGAGCGTCTTCGCATCGAGCGCCTTGATCGCCGCCTCATTCACCGGACCATAGGCGATGTGATGCGCGTAATCCTGCTGCGGCTTCGGCGACAACGAATAAGCGATGTACTTCTCGGCCAGCGCCTTGTTCGGCGAGCCCTTCGGAATCGCCCAGTAGTCGAGGTCGTAGATGCTGCCGTTCCACACCACCTTGAGGTTCTTCCCTTCCCGCCGCGCCGCATCGATCCGGCCGTTGTACGCAGTGGACATCACCACGTCGCCCGCGACGAGAAACTGCGGCGGCTGCGCGCCCGCTTCCCACCACTGGATGTTCGGCTTCAGCTCGTCGAGCTTCTTGAACGCGCGGTCCTGGCCTTCCTTGGTGGCGAGCACCTTGTAGACATCCTTGGGCGGCACGCCATCGGCCATCAGCGCGAATTCGAGGTTGTAGCGCGCACCCTTGCGCATCGCACGCTTGCCGGGGAATTTCTTCACGTCCCAGAAATCGACCCAGCCGCTCGGCGCGGTTTTCAGTTTGTCGGCGTTATACGCGAGCGCCGTCGACCACACGAAGAACCCGACGCCACAAGTTTGCGGAGCCTCGGGAATCAGATCCGACTTCTTGCCGATCTTCGACCAGTCGAGCTTCTCGTACAGCCCTTCATCGCAGCCGCGGCCGAGATCGCCCGACTCGACTTCCACCACATCCCAGTTCACATGCTTGGCTTCGACCATCGCCTTTACTTTGGCCTGTTCGCCGTTGTATTCGACGACCGTCACCTTGTTGCCGGTTTGCGACTCGAACGGCTGGTTGAACGCGGCCTTCTGCGCGTCGCTATTCGCGCCGCCGAAGTTGACGACCGTCAGTTCGGCTGCATTGACCTGCGCGACGCCCAGCGCGAGCGCGACAGCACCGACAGCGATGGCGCAGCGCGATTTCCCGATCTTGTTCATGGTGTGTTGCTCTCCTTTGGTGGTGTACATCAAGCTGAGTACAGTGCGACTTGTTATGTGCTGCTGACTTACCCTGCCTGCGTCGAACCGCTACGCGTTTTCGGCGCATTCATGCTCCCGCGAACACCCGCAGATGCTCGGGCGCGAACTCCAGCGCGACCGGCGCGCCGGGCGCGAAGGTATTGAGCGCGTCGGTGCCGAGCGGCACCTTGACGAAGCACTCGTCCTGCTCCCGCACGCCGCAGCGCATGCGCACGTGGTCGCCGAAATAGATCAGCCCGCGCGCTTCACCGCTGAGCGCGTTGGCGCCGGGCCGCCTCGCACCGTTCGCGAGCTTCATGCGCTCGGGTCGGATGCAGGCGATCGCCGGCGAGCCCGCCCGCGCGCCGCCGATATTGCGCCCCGTCAAACGCGTGCCGTCGCTCAGGTGAAACTCGCAATACTCGCCTTCGACATTCGCGATCGTGCCGCGCAGCTTGTTGCTGTCACCGATGAAGTTCGCGACGAACTCGTTGCACGGCGATTCGTACAGCCTGTCGACGGTATCGAGCTGCTGCACGATGCCTTTGTCGAACACGGCGACGCGGTCGGACATGGTGAGCGCCTCGCCCTGATCGTGCGTGACGTACACGAACGTGACGCCGAGTTTCTCGTGCAATGATTTAAGTTCGTACTGCATGTGTTCGCGCAGCTGTTTGTCCAGCGCGCCGAGCGGCTCGTCCATCAGCACGAGCTTCGGTTCGAACACCAGTGCCCGCGCGAGCGCGATGCGCTGCTGCTGGCCGCCGGACAGCTGCGCCGGATAGCGCTTCGCGAAGCTTTCCATGCGCACCATTTTCAGCGCGTTGCTGGTGCGATGCGCGCGCTCTTCGGCCGAAAGCTTGCGCACCGTCAACGGATACGCGACGTTCTGCTCGACCGTCAGATGCGGGAACAGCGCGTAGTTCTGAAACACCATGCCGATGTTGCGCTTGTGCGGCGGCACGGTATTGAGCAGCGTGCCGTCGAGCCAGATCTCGCCGCCGGTGGGAAATTCGAAGCCCGCCAGCATCATCAGGCAGGTGGTCTTGCCTGAGCCGGATGGCCCGAGCAGCGTCAGGAATTCGCCCTGATAGATATCCAGATCGAGCTGTTTGACGACCAGCGTTTCGCCGTCGTAGGTCTTGCGAACGCCTCGAAAGCTGACGATCACGTCATCGGTTTTCATGCCCTCGTCTCCTGTCGATCGGAGTTAGCGCTTTAGCGTGTCGATCCGGAGTTGGCGCTTTAGCGCCTACTCCGGTCCCATGCTTCAGCACTTACTCCGATCCCATGCAAAGCGGTCGACTGGAGTTAGCGCTTCAGCACTTACTCCGGTCCCATGCAAAATCATTGTTGCGGTCCGGCACCCCCCCACTGCCAGGCAGCGGGATTGCATCCATTGCGTGGCTCACTATAGACCGTTACGGTTCTACAATATGGAACCATTTCATTATTCCGGATAGAACCACTTGGACACTGTGATCTTGTCGGACTGGCTCGCCGCGCAACTCGACCGCAGCGCCGCCGAACCGCTGTACCGGCAGACGTTGCGGCTGATGCAGCAGGCCATCCTGACCGGCCAACTGCCGCCGGGCACCAAGTTGCCCAGCTCACGCACGCTTGCCGCGGACCTCGGCATTGCGCGCAATACGGTGCTGCACGTCTACGACCAGTTGACCGCCGAGGGTTATGTGATGTCGAACACCGGCAGCGGCACGTATGTCGCCGACACGCGGCCGGACACCGCCGCGGTGAACGCGCGCAGGAAACCGGCGGTGGCGTGTGTCGACGCGCGAGGCCAGGTGACTGGGGAAATCCCCAGGGCGTCCAAACGCGGCCTGGGCGACCTGTCCGCTCGCGGGCGACGCCTGATCGACAAGGCCGGCGTGTCCGCCAAACAGTGGGGCGCGTTCATGCCGGGCGTGCCCGATGTCGCCGAATTTCCGGCGCGCACGTGGAGCCGCCTGCAAGCGCGGCTGTGGAAAGAAGCCAATCCCGATCTGCTCACCTACGCGCCCGGCGGCGGTTACCGGCCCTTGCGGCGAGCGTTGTCGGACTATCTGCGCGTCGCGCGCTCGGTGAATTGCACGCCGGACCAGATCATCATCACCACGGGCATCCATCAGTCGATCGACCTCGCGGTGCGTCTATTGACCGATGTCGGCGATCGCGCGTGGGTCGAGGAGCCGTGCTATTGGGGCGCGCGCAGCGTGCTGCAATCGTCGGGGGTGACGCTGGTGCCGGTGCCGGTCGACGACGAAGGCCTGAATCCGCGCGAGCAGGATCTGCAACAGCCGCCGCGTCTCGCGCTCGTCACGCCGTCGCATCAATATCCGCTCGGCATGGTGATGAGCCTCGCGCGCCGCCGCACGCTGCTGGAATATGCGCGTCAGCACAACGTGTGGATCATCGAGGACGACTACGACAGCGAGTTCCGCTACGGCAGCCGTCCGCTCGCGTCGCTGCAGGGACTCGACGACGCAGGCCAGGTGATCTACGTGGGCAGCCTCGGCAAGATGCTGTTTCCCGGATTGCGGATCGGCTACATGATCGCGCCGGAACATCTGGTGGATACATTTCGCACCGGCGTCGCGGAGCTGTACCGCGAGGGGCAACTGATGCAGCAGGCGGTGATGACGGACTTCATCATGGACGGGCATCTCACGTCGCACGTTCGGCGCATGCGGGCGCTCTATGGAGAACGCAGGCAGATTCTGATCGACGCGATCACCGCGCGCTTCGGCAGCGAACTGCCGGTGATGGGCGACGAAGCCGGCCTGCATCTGGTGCTCGGCCTGCCCGATTACGCGAACGATCGCGCGGTGACGGCCGCCGCCTACGATGCCGGCGTGATCGTGCGGCCGCTCGCGAGCTACTACAGCATCGACCCGCCGCCGCGGCGCGGACTGCTGCTCGGCTATGCGTGCGTGGCGAACGACAGGATCGGTCCCGCGTTCGACACGCTCGCGCGCGTGATCGAGCAAACCGCGCTGAAGGCGCCGACTCGCGCGGCCTGAACTTTACTTCAGGCCGAAGTCCACACGCGTGGTCGCGCCCTTGTCCTGGATGCCGTCGGCGTTCAGCTTCGGCGCGACGATAAACACGCGGCTGCTGTCGATCTTGCCGTCCAGATACTGCTGCACGCTCTGTGCGCGCTGTTGTGCGAGTTCGCGCAAACTGGCGTCGTCTATCGGCGCGTTGGCGGCGAGCGCGCTCTTCATGTCGTCGTCCGGCAAGCTCTTGGTCAGGCCGACGAAGTTGCGTGGCTTCTTGAAGTCCGCGGACTTATAGGCCTTCGTCAGATATTTGTCGTAATCCTTGGCATCGACGGTCACGGTCGACAGATCGACGCTCTCGCCGTTGCCCACCACGTCCTTGATCTTCTGCTGCTTCACGAGCCGGTCGACATAGCGGGTGCGCAACGCCGGTTCGTCGACTGCCGGATCGACGCGGCCGATCAGATCCATCCGGATCGACGGCTTGTCGGCGAGTGCCTTGACGATCGTGTCGAGCTTCGTGGTATCGGCGTCTGTGAGCTTGGCCGAGCCCGGTTCGAACTCGACATAGCCCAACTCCTCGCCACCGCCGCCGAACGCGTGAGCGATCAGCGAGAACGGTGCGGTCACCGCCTTTTGCAGCAGATTGAGCACTGCATGCCAGATCAGGCCGCCGACGCTGAACTCGGGATTCGACAGCGAACCCGACACCGGCAGATTCACGTCGATCTCGCCGCGCGAGTTTTTCAGCAGCGAAATCGCGAGACGCACCGGCAGCTTGGTCGCCGTATCGTTGTCGATGTGGTCGCCGAACGTGAGCTGGTCGATGAACAGGTGGTTGTCTGCGTTCAACTGATCGTTGTCGAGCTTGTAGTGCAGGTCGACGTTCAGCTTGCCCTTGGTGATCGGATAGCCGGCGTATTTCGACGAATACGGCGTGAGGTTGGTCAGCTCGATATCGTGCGCGCTCGCGGTCAGATCGAGCGCCGGTTTCGCGATCAGCGGATTGACGGTGCCGCGAATCGACAGCGGACCGTTGGCTGCCAGCTTCGCGGCGACGTCGACCGGCGCAGAGGTGGTCGATTGCGTGCCGAACGCGCCGACCGTGCCCTGAATGCCGACCAGGTTCGCGGTGAAGTTCGGCTTGATGAAGTTGTCCGTGTACGTGACGCGGCCCTGTTGCAGCACCAGTTGGCCGAAGTGCAGCTTGACCGGGCTTTGCGGCGGCGTGGCGGCCGTAACGGTGGCGGGCGCGGCGGGCGTCGCCGAAGAAGCTTGCGCGGGCGCGGACGCCTCGGCCGCCGCCGATGCCGCAGGCGGCGTCAACGGCACCGGCTCGGCGCCGCTCTTGTCGCGCGTGAGCGATTGCGCGGCGCCGCTTTCATGCGCGACCACGTCCTTCAGATTGAGCTTGCCTTGCGCGTCGAGCAGCACGCGGCCATAGAACTTCGTGAAGGTCACGCGGCCCGCGTCTACCGCCGTGCCGTGCTCATCGTAGTCGGCCTTCAGGTTGGACAACGCGAGCGAGCCCCAGCCCGCGAACGGGTCCGAGGTCGCCTTGTCGAGCATCCGCACGTCGACGAGCGCCATGTCGCCGTGATAGCTCGCCTTCAACGTCTTTGCCTGAGTCACCGCGAGATCGCCGTTCGCATTGAGCAGCGCGCTCGCGATCACCGCATTCAGCTTGCTGCCGAAGTACGGTTCGAAGGCCGCCGCGTCGAGGCGGTTCGCGTTCACCTTGACGGCCAGCTTGAGCGGCGTCGCGGTGACGTCGCCCTTCACGCCGAGCGTGCCCTTCTTGTTCAGCGTGGCTTGCAGATCGACCGGCAGCGGACGGCTCAAGTCGTCGCTGATCTGCTGCACCTTCAGTTGCAGCGGCGTGATGCTCAGCTTCACCGGCTGCGGCGTGGTGTTGTCGGTGAAATTGGCGGTCGCGTCCTTCAGCGTCAACTCGCCGATCGTGTAGTGCCAGGCGGGCCCTTCGGCGTGGGCCTTTTTGGCCGCGTGAATCGCGGTGCGCTGCTGCGCGGCTTCGTGCGGACCCGCGAGCGACGCGAAGTTGATGCTGCCGTCCTTCAGGCGCTGCGCGTCGACTGCCAGGCCGGTCGTGGCGACGCTAGTGACATCCGCCGTGCGGGCGGTCACGTCCACCTGCTTGACCACCACGTTGCCTTGCGCGAGCGAAATCACCGGCTGCTTGTCGCCGCGCGCGGCCAGCTTCAGCGATTGCAGGTCCAGTTGGGTATCGGCGACCATCACGGCCACCGGCGACTTCGCCCAGTTCGCGTCGATGTTCGTCGTCACGGACAGCGCGCCGTCCGTCACTTGCGCGGCGGTCGCGGTGTCGAGATAAGGCTGCAATAGCGGCAGCTTCAACGACTTCAGATCGAGCTTCGCGCTGGCCGTCTTCGCGGCGAGACCCACCTGGCCGTCGACGCCGAGCGAACCGCCGCCGTCCTTGAAGTCGGTGTTCAGCGTGTAGTGCGCGGGCGCGCTGGCGAGCGTCGAAAAATCGTTCAGCGTCACCGCGAGTTTTTGCAGGCCGACATCGACTGGGCGCGAAGCCGCGGCGTCGTGCACGTTGACCGTGCCGTCGTTGAGCACAAAGCGTTTGATCGATACGTCTAGAGGCGCCGCGGCTTTTTCGTTAGCGTTGGCGTTCGCCTTCGCGCCGGATGCAGCGGCCGGTGTGCTCGCCGCCGGTTTTGCCGCAGCAGCCGCCGCGCCCCCTGCGGCAGGCGCCGGTGCGAACATCCGCTCGACGCTCAGTACACCGTCCTTGTCACGCGCGAGGCTGGCGTTCGGTGCGTCGATGCGAATCTCGTCGAAGCGATAGAGGCTCTTCAGAGGCTCCAGCATCGCGGCGTCCACGTGCACCGCGCGCGCCGCGAAGAACGGCGCCTTGCCCTGATCACGCACGTCCACCTCGTTCATGTCGACGGTGCCCGCCACGCGCAGCGTAGGCGCGTCGTTGGACATCACGAAGTTGAGCTTGAGATCGGCGGACAGCTTGCCGGATTGCACGATCACCGGCAGTTTGGCCGGCGCATACGACATCAGGCGCGGCACATCGAGCCCGTCGAAACGCAACGACACTTCCGATTCGCGCGACGCCGCGAACGGCTTGGTCCTGCCGTCGATTGCAAGCGGGCTGCCGTCGATGCGTGCCCGCAGCAACGGCTCGACGAAGATATCGGTTTTCGAAGGCAGCGTGGCGATGAACGGGATGCCGAGCTTCCATTGATCGATCACGTGAGTCGCGCCGAGCAGTTTGTCGTCGAACGTGATCTGGCCGTTCTCGAGACGAATGTTCGACACGGAGAACAGCGTCGGCTTGCTTTCGGGCTTGGCCGGCTGCTTCGCGAACTTCTCGATCAGGTCGGTGAAGTTGAAGCGCTGCGCGTCGTAGCGAACGATATGAAAGCGCGGCGAGTCGAGTTGCACTTCGTCGACGATCGGCGCGCCGCGAAACAGCGAACTCCATGACGGCTTGACGATAAGCCGCGAGATGTCGATGAAATCGCCCGCGCCGCCGCGCTCGCCGATATGCACGTTGTCGGCTTCGAATCTGAGCGTATAGGGATTGAGCGCAATGCGGCCAATCGTGGCGGGGCGGTCGAGTTGCTTGCTGAGCTGTTGCTCGGCGACGTGACGAATCAGCGGCGGTGCCGCGAAAAAACCCAGCAGACCGAACAGAAGGAGAAAGATCAGCAGACCTATCAGGACACGCCGGGTACGGCGTGACTGCGCCACCTCGCGCACGGTCTGCATGGAAGAAACGAGTGATGCTCTATTAAGGCTTGCCATGCTCGGTATTGGGTAATGCGGCGGCAAGCCCGCCGCGAAAACGAAAATCCCGTAAAGCGGCAGTATAAGTCGTGAACGTGGTGGCGGATAGGAATGTCAGCTGCGCTTAAGAATTCGGGCCGCGCGATAGCGCCGCATTTCCTGCGCATTTCCGTCGCAGCGGCACGCGCGGAAATGCGACATTCGATACGTCATGCGCGCGTGGCTGTCATCTCACTGACGCGCAATGCACCGCCACGCATTGGCCGGCACATTTCATTGACACATTTCATTGACGCACGACGGCCGGCGGTTGCCAGCTGCCGTCGGTGGCTTGCGGCTTCGGTGCGTAGAGACGCAACACCAGTTGCAGATCGGTGCGCGGCGCCGGCAACCAGTTGCCGTTGCGCGCGCGCGTGGACGACACGATCACATCGAGCGAGCCGTCGCGATTGCGGTGCGCGCCATTGCGGTCGCCGACTGCGAGACGCGACGGCGCGCTTTCGCCCAATGCGCCGTCCCTGGTGTAGGCGGTGATCGACCAGAAGCCGCGCACCGGCGGCAACTGGTTCGGCGCGAAGTGGATCACGTAGCGATTGGCGCCGTTCAGCGGATGGCCGTCGCTGTCCTGCGTGACGACCGCGCGCACTTCGTCGTCCCGCGTGCCCATGCCCAGCTGCGCACTCGCGGCATACGAGCGTAGCGCGTAGTCGGGACCGTAGTTGCCCACGCCGTCGCCGAACCAGCTCCAGCCATTGCCGGTCAGCAAATTCGGGGGCGCGGTGGCGACGCGCTCATGACCGTCGGCGAGACCCGCCGCGATGGCGGCGGACGCGCTCGGCAGCTTCACCGGCTCGCCGGGCATCACACCGAGGTCGGAGAGAATGGTCAGCGCGTGCGGGTCGGCTGGCGTCGGCGGATTGTCAGGCAACGCGTCCGCGAGACGGCTGAAGAAGCCCTTCGCGTCGAGCGCGGCAACTTGCGCGGCCGGCGTGCCGTTGGTGCCCGTCGCGGTATTGGCGGCGTTGCCGCGCGGCGGCGCACCCGGCGCCGCGCCCGTGTCGCCCGTGTCGCTCGTGTAGACGCTCAGCGGCTCGACGCGAATCGCGCGCTGCAACTTGCGGATCGCCGCGAGGTCGCGCGCGCCGCTCGACTGGACGCGCACGCTCACCCATGCATTGCGGGTCGGCACGTCCACGCGCTTCACGCCCTTGGGCAAATCGCCTTGCCAGCCCGGGCCGACGAACGCGATGGCTTGCGCCTTGATGCCCTTCGCGCCGGCCGCGAACTGCGAGCTGGTCGACCACACCACGTTGGTCCACATATCGAGCACGCGGGCATCGACATAGCGGCCGTGCGAATCCGGCAACGCGACGATCACCGGCTCGCTGCCGAGGTCGAGCCAGCCGGTCGAATCGAGCGTGTCGACGCCCGGCTGCGGGGGATTGGCAGCGCCGATCGGCGGCAATGCCTGCGCGTGACGCAACGTGTTGAGGGGCGCCTGGCCCGGCTCGGTGCCGACCGCCGCGTCGCGCGCGACGCCCATCAGCACCAGCGGATAACCGAATACGTAAGAATCGGCGACTTCATCCTTGATCCAGCCGGTGGTCTTTGGCGTCGCGGACGGGATCGACGCGCAACCGGCCAGAAATGCGAGGCCTGCGAGCGATCCGCAGGTCCAGTGAATCGAAAGCGGTTTTCGGCGATTTTTTATCATTCGTTCGGGTGGCGGAACGTGCGGTCCTATGGGAGATGCCGACGCGCAGCGATGCCTGCATGCGTGGCCTCCCAAAGCCCAGCGCAGCCAGTCCGCGGTTCGCGATGCCGACAACTTCGGGTTGTATCGTATCCTTGCTCACCAGGCAAGCGCAAAGGATGCGATGACGCTTTATCGCGCACGCACGGGGTCTATTTGCGGTACGGTCGACATTTTTAAACACATTCGTGCTGGGGCTCGCGTGGCGCGGGCCAGGTTTGCCGACTCGTCGACGCCGTTGCGTCCTTTTGCTCTTTTGGCCTTTTAACTTTTCGCCCTTTCGCCTTTCGCATCCGGAGCGCGTCAATGTATATGCCCGTCCCTTTCGAAGAGAACCGTCCAGAGGTTCTCCATCGCCTGATCGTCGAGCATCCGTTCGGCGCGTTGATTACGATCGGCCCGAATGGGCTCGACGCGAATCATTTGCCATTCGACGCGCAGCTAGTCCCCGAAGTGAGCGACGCACAGCCGGACCGCGAAGGCGGCGACGCGCAGGCTGTCCCCGTAGGGGCCGACGCAACACTCCGCACCCGCTGCATCCTGCGCGCCCATGTCGCCCGCGCGAACCCGGTCTGGAAGGAAGCCGCCCTGCATCCCGACGCCCTCGTGATCTTCCAGGGGCCGGCCGCCTACATATCGCCGACGTGGTATCCGAGCAAGCATGAAACACATCGGCAGGTGCCGACCTACAACTACATGGTGGTGCACGCGCACGGCCGGATCGTCGTGCGCGACGACGAGTCGTTCGTGCGCGGCCTCGTCGCGCGGCTCACCCGCAGGATGGAAGCCGGCGAGCCGGTGCCCTGGAAGATGGGCGACGCACCCGCCGATTTCATCACGCAGATGCTCGGCGCGATCGTCGGCATCGAGATCGAAGTGACGCGGCTGGTCGGCAAATGGAAGCTCGGCCAGAACAAGGACGCCGCCGACCGTCGCGGCGCGGCCGACACGCTGCTGGCGCGCGCGGGCGAACAGCAGCAGGCAGTCGGCCAGGCCATGCTGGACGCGCCGCCGGCTTTCTGAACGAATGCGTTCGCGACGCCGGGTCGGCGGCCCGCGTCGCGTGATGGATCGTCACCGCATCTTCCGTTCTTGACCTTCCAGCGATGGGAAGGTCGATACTGGATTCGCGATGCGGCCCAATGCCGCCAAGAGCCTTACCCACCATGCCCGACCTTGCTGATCCGCGGCGCGCCGACGCCGCCGCCTCTCCCGCCCCCGCCCGACTCGCCGAACTCGAGATTGGCGGGATGACTTGCGCGTCGTGCGCGCTGCGTGTTGAAAAGGCGCTGGCCAAAGTGCCGGGCGTCACGCGTGCGTCGGTGAATCTCGCCACGGAGCGTGCGCGCGTCGAAAGCGACTCCTCCGTCGAGCCCGAAACGCTCACAGCCGCCGTGCGCAAGGCGGGCTATGAAGCCACGCCATCCGCCCCCGCCGATGCCGCGCCGGTTCAAGCCGCGCGCACGACGGAACTGGCGATCGGCGGAATGACCTGCGCATCGTGCGCGCTGCGCGTCGAAAAGGCGCTCGCCAAAGTGCCGGGCGTCACGCGCGTATCGGTGAATCTGGCGACCGAAACCGCCAGCGTCGATCTGAACGACGCGACTTCCGGTGCGGATGCGCTGATCGCCGCTGTCAAGAAAGCCGGCTACGACGCGACCTCGATCGCACCGCCAGACACAGCGGTGGCCGCCGACGCAGCCGGCCACGTCACCACCGCGACCGCCGCCACCGCCCCGAGCGCTGCGGACCGCAAACGCAACGAGTCGCGCCGCGAACTGGCAGCCGTACTCGTTTGCGCAGCGCTGACGCTGCCGCTCGTTGCGCCGATGGTCGGCGAATGGTTCGGCATGCACGCGATGCTGCCGCCATGGCTGCAATTCGCGCTCGCGTCGGGCGTGCAGTTCGTGTTCGGCGCGCGCTTCTATCGCGCGGCTTACCGCGCCGTGCGGGCCGGCGCAGGCAACATGGACCTGCTGGTGGCGCTCGGCACGTCGGCGGCTTACGGCATCAGCCTCTACGAACTCGCAATGCATCCGGGCGACACGATGCATCTGTACTTCGAAGCATCCGCGGTCGTGATTACGCTGGTGCGCTTCGGCAAGTGGCTCGAAGCGCGCGCCAAGCGCCAGACTACGGACGCGATCCGCGCACTGAACGCGCTGCGCCCCGAGCGCGCGCGCATTCGCGCCGACGGCGGCGGCGAGCGCGAGGTGCCGCTCGCGCAAGTGCGGGTCGGCACGGTGGTGATCGTGCGTCCGGGCGAACGGGTGCCGGTCGACGGCGCAGTGCTCGAAGGCCGCACGCATATCGACGAATCGCTGATCACCGGTGAAAGTCTGCCGGTGCCGAAACAGCCCGCCGATGCGGTCACTGCCGGCTCGATCAACGGCGAAGGCGCGATTACCGTGACGACCACCGCGATCGGCGCCGAAACGACGCTCGCGCGGATCATTCGGCTTGTCGAAAGCGCCCAGGCGGAGAAGGCGCCGATCCAGCGGCTGGTCGACCGGGTCAGCGAAATCTTCGTGCCGGCGATTCTGGCGATCGCCGCGCTGACGCTGATCGGCTGGCTGATCGCCGGAGCAGGGGGCGAGACCGCGATCCTGAACGCGGTTGCCGTGCTGGTGATCGCCTGCCCGTGCGCGCTCGGGCTGGCGACGCCGGCGGCGATCATGGCCGGCACCGGCGTCGCGGCGCGGCACGGCGTGCTGATCAAGGACGCCGAGGCGCTGGAAACCGCGCATCGGGTGGCGATCGTCGCGTTCGACAAGACCGGCACGCTCACGCTCGGCCAGCCGTCGGTGACGGCGTTCGAGCCGGTCGGCGCGATGGGTCGCGACGACGCGCTGGCGCTGGCCGCCGCGGTGCAGCGGCACAGCGATCACCCGCTGGCGCGCGCGGTGGTGCACGCGTATGAAGCAGCGCAGCCGGTTGCGGCAGGCGGGGTGACGGCGGCGGCAACGCACGCGTCACTGACAGCGGAAACCACAGCGATCGTCACCGACATGTCATCCATGCATGACAGCGGCGCGACCGCACTCGCTCATCCACACGCGCCTCGAGCCACGGCCGCCCGAGCGGTCGCCGGACGTGGTGTCGAAGCGGACGTCGAGGGCCGCACGCTTGCGCTCGGCAGCACGCGCTGGCTCAACGAACTCGGCATCGATCTGCCGCCCGCGCTGGCCGAGCGCGCTCACGAACTCGAAGCCGCGGGCAACACCGTCTCGTGGTTGATGCAGCGCGGTCCGCAGGCGTCGCAGGCGCTCGCACTGATCGCTTTCGGCGACACCGTCAAACCAACCGCACGCGCCGCCATCGAGCGGCTGGCGCGGATGGGCATCCAGAGCGTGCTCATTACCGGCGACAACCGCGGCAGCGCGGCGGGCGTCGCGAAGGCGCTCGGCATCGACGAATTCCACGCCGAAGTGCTGCCCGACGACAAGGCCCGCGTGATCCGAGATCTGAAAATCCGCCGCGCGGGCATCGTCGCGATGGCGGGCGACGGCATCAACGACGCCCCCGCGCTCGCCGCCGCCGACATCGGCATCGCGATGGCGACCGGCACCGACGTCGCGATGCACGCGGCGGGCATCACGCTGATGCGCGGCGATCCGGCGCTCGTGGCCGATGCCATCGACATCTCGCGCAAGACCTGGCGCAAGATCCAGCAGAACCTTTTCTGGGCGTTCGTCTACAACCTGATCGGGATTCCGCTGGCCGCTTTCGGTTTGCTGAATCCGATGCTCGCGGGTGCGGCGATGGCGTTTTCGAGCGTCAGCGTCGTGACCAATGCGCTGCTGCTGCGCACGTGGAGCGGCGCGTCGGAGCGCTCGCAGCGTTAAGGGCGCTTCGGGCATCAAAAGACCCGAGCGTCAAGCAAGCCCGCATCGCGCCGCGTTAAGCGTTGAAAGCGCCACGTCCAATTACGAACTACTTTCAGTGCCCCTAAAGGTGGCAGCCGCCGCAGCCGTAAACGAGATATCGAAGCGGGCCATGCCTACGCATGGCCCGCGCACTCGCCTGTCCCCTCTACTCTGCGACTGCCCATGGATTTTCTCTCTTCACGCCGCGTCAGCGTTGGCGCCCGGCTAGCCGTTCTCTCGTGCGTGCTGGTGGCGTTACTTTTCGCCGGGTTCACGTGGGCGCTCACGCGCGCGGCCGGCGTGCAGGTCCGCGATCAGGTGCTCGAACGCATGGCAGAGAAAGACCGCTCGATCGCCGCGATGATCACGCTGTTCGACAAGGCGCTGTCGGCTGAAGTGGACCGCTCGATGTCGCTGTTCGCGAGCTTCCTGCCCGCCGACTACTCGCTCGACGACACGCAGAAGGTCGACATCGGCGGCATCGCGACGCCGACCATCAAGGCCGGGGACAAACTCCTGAACCTGGACTTCACGATCCCCGACCAGTTTCTCGAACGCAGCGGCGCGGTCGCCACCGTGTTCGCGCGCAGCGGCGACGACTTCGTGCGCGTGACGACCTCGCTGAAGAAACAGGACGGCTCCCGCGCGATCGGCACGCTGCTCGACCGCAAGGGGCCGGCCTATGCCCCGCTGCTCGCGAACCGGTCCTATACGGGACTGGCCGCGCTGTTCGGCAAACGTTTGATCACGCAGTACCGGCCGATCACCGACGCGAGCGGCCGCGTGATCGGCGCGCTGTTCGTCGGCGTGAACGTGGACCAGGAGATCCAGTCGGTGCAGGACGGCATCCGCAATCTGAAGATCGGCGCAAGCGGCTACTACTTCGTGCTCGACGCGTCGAAGGGCGTGGATCGCGGCAAGCTGATCGTGCATCCGGCCGCCGCCGGCCAGAAGGCGGACGACGCCAGCGCGCCATATCAGCAAATGCTCGACATGAAGCAAGGCCAGTTCGATTACCGCTCTGCCGACGCGACGCTCGGCGAGCACGAAGCGCGCGACAAATTCGTGTCCTTCATCACGGTGCCGGAATGGCAATGGCTGGTGGGCGGCGTCGCGCCGCGCGACGAGGTGATGGCCGAGGTCGTCGCGAGCCGCAATCAATTCCTGCTGATCGGCTTCGCGCTGGTCGGCGTATTCGCGATCGTTTTCCTGATCGCGGTGCGGCGTCTCGTGAGCCGCCCGCTCGACGAAGCGGCACGCGCCTCCGAGCGTTTCGCGTCGGGCGATCTGAGTGTGCGCGTGGCGAAGCACGGCAACGCGCGCGCCGATGAAATCGGCCGCCTGATGCAGTCGATCGATGGCATCGGCGAAGGGCTCGCGCGCATCGTTTCGCAGGTGCGTAATGCATCGGCGGATATGTCGGAGGGCACCGAGAAGATCGCCACCGGCAGCGGCAATATCGCCGCGCGGATCGCCACACAGGCGAGCAGCCTCGAGGAAACGGCGGCCAGCATGGAACAGATCACCTCGACCGTGCAGCAGAACGCCGATCACGCGACGCAAGCCAACACGCTCGTCACGCACGCCGCCGATGCCGCACTCGAAGGCGGCCGCGCGGTCGAGCGCGTGGTGTCGACGATGGGCGAGATCAGCCGCTCGTCGCAGAAGATCGCCGAGATCACCACGGTGATCGAAGGCATCGCGTTTCAGACCAACATCCTCGCGCTGAACGCAGCCGTCGAAGCCGCGCGCGCGGGCGAGCACGGCAAGGGCTTTGCGGTGGTGGCTTCGGAGGTGCGCGCGCTCGCGCAACGCAGCGCGGCTGCGGTGAAGGAGATCGAGAGTCTGATCACGGGTTCCACGGCGACCGTCGAAAGCGGCTTGCGGATCGCCGAGGAAGCCAGTTCGACGATGCAGGGCATCGTGGCCCAGGTCGGCCAGGTCCGCGCGATCATGAGCGAGATCAACGTGGCGTCGCGCGAACAGTCGGGCGGCATCGAACAGGTCAATTTGGCCGTCACGCAGATTGGCGAGGCCACCCAGCAGAACGCGACGATCGTCGGCGAAGCGGAACGGGCGGCGGCCGAGTTGCGCGAGCAGGCCGCGCGGTTGGCGCAGGTGGTCAGCGTGTTCAAGCTCGAGGGCGGCCGCGAGTGAGTTGCGGGTTCAAGCTTCCATAGCGTGACGCGCGGCGCGGGGGGCGTTCGCGCGCCGGCTACGCCGCCGTCATCGCCGTCTTTGCAGTCATCACGGGTTCACGCAGCCGCAGCGCGCCCGGCGAAACCCTGTTAAAACTCCACGTCCAGTTCGTCGATCTCTTCCACCTCCTGCTGCGCGTCCGCGATCCACTGCTGCATTTCCGGCAGCGCCATGATCCGCTGCCCATACTCGACGATTTCCGGATCGAGCTTCACGTCATAGGTCACGAAACGCGTCACCACCGGCGCATACATCGCATCCGCCGCGGTGCGCTCGCCGAACAGAAATGGCCCGCCATACTGCTTCAGGCATTCGCCCCAGATCGTCACGATCCGGTCGATATCCGATTGCGCGCGCGCCCATACCTTGAAGCCCGGAAAGTGCGCCTTGAGGTTCATCGGCAACGCCGAGCGCAGTGAGCTGAAACCCGAGTGCATCTCGCCGCAAATCGAGCGGCAATGCGCGCGCGCGGGAATGTCTTTCGGCAACAACACGGCTTGCGGCCTCACTTCGTTCAGATACTCGGCGATCGCCAGCGTGTCCCAGACCTTGATGCCGTCGTGCACGAGGCACGGCACCAGAATCGACGGCGACAGCAGCAGAAGTTCGGCGCGCGCCGCGGGGTCGTCGATCGGCATCACGATCTCGTCAAACGGCAAGCCGCTGAATTTGGCCAGCAGCCAGCCGCGCAGTGACCACGACGAATAATTCTTGCTACTGATAGTAAGCGTGGTATTCGCCATACGTTTCTCCTCCAGGTGGTGCGTTCGACCGCCACCTGCTGAATGGTATGCACGCCGCCGTGCGCGCACGCACCAAAGCGCGGCAACTTCTGCCCGTTGTGTCGATGCGCGCAAATGCCATGCCAACGGACGGCAACTGCCGGGCAACCCGCAAGCTCGCTTGGCACATGACTTGCCTCTATTCGGGCTCCTTCCCTTTCTGCATTCGTGCGAAGGTTATGAACCTGTTCGCATATTCCGCCTACCAGGCGTGCGCCGACGTGATGCTGCCTTTGCGGCACGGCGCGGCCCTGATGAATCACTCGCTCGACGCGTGGCCCGCGTTCGGCGACTCGCCGCACGGCCGCTCGCTACGTGCGGCCTGCGAACTCTTGATGCTTGCCGGACTTACGCCCGTGCGGCCGCCGTTCGACATCGGCAGCGTAGTGACCGAAGGCAAGCAGGTGGCCGTGATCGAAGAAATCGCAGCGCACACGCCGTTCTGTTCGCTCCTGCATTTCCGTAAGGACACCGCGCCTTCAGCACCGCAGCCGCGCGTGCTGATCCTCGCGCCGATGTCCGGCCACTTCGCGACCCTGCTGCGCGGCACCGTGCTCACGATGCTCGCCGAACACGACGTGTACATCACCGACTGGCACAACCCGCGCGACGTGCCGCTGAGCCAGGGCCGCTTCGGCTTTGACGAATTCGTCCAGCACGTGATCGACTTCACGGAGCGCATCGGGCCCGGCTCGCATCTGCTCGCGGTGTGTCAGCCGACCGTAGCCGCCCTGGCCGCGGTCGCGCTGATGGCCGCCGACGATCATCCCTGCCAGCCGGCCAGCATGACGCTGATGGCCGGGCCGCTCGATACGCGCATCAATCCGACGCGCGTCAACGAACTGGCGAAGAGCAAGCCGCTCGAGTGGTTCGAGCAGAATCTGATCAGCGCGGTGCCGTTCGGCTTCGCGGGCGCGCATCGGCGCGTGTATCCGGGCTTTGTGCAGTTGACCGCGTTCATGTCGATGAACCTTGCACGCCATGTCGACTCGTTCGAGACGATGCATTACGAGCGCGCCAAGGGCGACCCGGCGAAAGCCGACACGATTCACTCGTTCTACGAAGAATACTTCGCGACGATGGATCTGACGGCCGACTTCTACCTGGAGACCGTCGACACGATTTTCCAGCGGCATGCGCTGCCGTTGAATACGCTCGAAGTGCAAGGGCGTCCGGTGGATCCATCGAAGATTCGCCGGACCGCGTTGCTTACCGTGGAAGGCGAGAAAGACGACATCTGCGCCGTCGGGCAGACGCTCGCCGCGCAGGACATGTGCGCGAAACTGCGGCCGTATCTGAAGACGCATCATGTGCAGACCGGCGTGGGCCACTACGGTGTGTTCAACGGCCAGCGCTGGGAGCAGCAGATTTATCCGCGCGTACGCGCCGTGATCTACGACAACGAGCCGCGCGCGGTGCTGGTGAGCTCCCGGGCACGCACGATCCAGCCGGTGCCGGTGTCTGCCGCGACCGCTGCGGAGATCACGGCGGCGGCGCCGGTTGCCACGGCGGTGGTCGAAGTGGAAGTGGGCGTGGATGCACAGTCGGCGGCGGGGGGCGGGGCGAATGGCGCTAGCACTAGCACTGCTGCCAAAGATAGTTCCACCGCCGCTGCAAAACCGTCTGCGGCGCGACCGCCTCGCAGACGGCCACCGGCAGCTTAGTAGGGCTTGTTCACTTCACCGAGCTTGTCTGGCGCGCGGCGTGCGGACCGTGCACGCCGCGCACCTCTGCGTTTCGCACTCCAATCAAACCGCGACGCTCTTCCACGGCTTCACGGCCGGTACTTCGCACGGGCCTTCGACTTCGATCGATTTGAAATCGGCCGGCGCAACGATCTCGATGTACTCCATGTCCTCCGAGTAATCGAACAGATAGTGGACGATGCCCGGCGCCTGATGCACGCAATCGCCGGCGGCGACGAGCGTCTCCTTGTCGCCGTACATGAAGCGCGCCCAGCCCTTCAGCATGATCACGATGTGGAAGTCGGCCTCATGACGGTGCCAGCCGGTGCCTTGCTCTGGTGCGTGATTCGCCTTCACGAGTTGCGCGAGCACCTTGCCGCCGGTCGCCTGTGCGATGCCCAGATCGCGATAGAGGAAAAAGTCGCGTAAGCCCTGATCCACGTAGGACGTGTCTTGCGGACGGACATGGCTGAATTGCGTGGCGAATTCGGTGGACATGATCGCGCTCCAGGAGAGTTGAAACGACGCTTTGGAGCGTCGATTGCAAGCATCAAGCAGGCCAGTATTGAAGCGCTGGCCTCACTCCTCGTGGGCGCGTTGCGGCATGTGTCGCGCCGCATTGAGCGGCGCCGCGTCGCTCGAACCGACGGTGTTCAGGCGGTCGGGCGAAACATCTGGAACATCTCGCCGATTTGCGCGTAGTCGGCGCGATAGCCCGCGCGCATGATCGGCTGCGCGGCGTGCGTGTCGAACAGCCCGTCTTTCAGATAGGCCTCGTTGATGTGAACGCCGACCACCTGGCCGAGCGACAAATAGTTGTCCATCGGCTCGCCGTCGAGCGTATGCAGGCGCACGACCTGCAACAGCTTGCATTCGAGCGCGGCTGGGGATTCGGCGACGTGCGGCACGGCGACGTTGCGGCCCGGCGCAGCCGTGAGACCCGCGAGTTCGAATTCGTCGACGTGCGGCGCGACCGGCGCCGACGAACGGTTCATCTGCTCGGCGAGCGGCCGGGTCGCGAGATTCCAGACGAACTCGCCGGTGGCTTCGATATTGGCGACGCTGTCTTTACGGCCCTCGCTGGAGAAACCGATGATCGGCGGAAAGCTGGCGAACGCGCCGAAGAAACTATACGGCGCGAGATTCAACGTGCCTTGCGTATCGCGCGAGGAAATCCAGCCGATCAGACGCGGCGCGACGATGGCCTTGAACGGGTCGTGCGGCAGGCCGTGACCGGCAAGGGGGTCGTAGAAGTAGTGGGCCATGGGATGAGGTTGGGGTTGACGGGGTGATGCGAAGGGCTAGTTATACCGCAGCGTGGCGGGCGTTGCCGAGCGCGGCTCGCGCCGCCGCGCATCAGGCGTTGCCCTCTGCTTCTGCGCAACATCGCGTGAAGCGAGCGCATTCGCCACGCTGATTCATGCTCATGCAGGTTCACGGCCCTGGATCAACCGCGGCTGATCACTCGTTTGCGCCCTTCTCTGACCTGCGCGAAATGCGCTTCGTCCCAGTCGTAGAAACCGGCGCCGCTGCGCACGCCGACGCGCCCTGCGCCGACCTGCTGACGCAACAGGTCCAGCACGTCTTCATCTTTCGCGAGTTCAGGCATCAGATGCGAGGAGATGTCGAGGAAGGTGTCGAGCCCGCCCATGTCCGCGCCTTCGAGCGGACCGACAATCCCCCAGCGGCGCCCCAGCGACGCCTTCATCACCCGATCGATCACGTCCGGCGTCGCCGCGCCGGAACGAACGATGTTCAACGCCTCGCGCAACACCGCGAACTGCAAGCGGTTGCCGACGAAACCCGGAATCGCCTTCGCCAGCACGACCGGCTCCATGCCGATCGCGCTCATCAACGCGGCGGTTCGCTGCGTCACTTCCGGCGCAGTCGCCATGCCCGGCACGACTTCGACGAGCGGAATCATGTGCGGCGGGTTCCAGAAATGCGCGATCAGAAAGCGCTCTTTTGCGCGCAGTGGCGTGGCCAACTTATCGGGAGGAAAACCGCTGGTGTTGCTCGCGAGAATCGCGTCGTCGGCCAGCAGCCCGGCCAGCGCCGCATATAGGCGATGCTTCAGTTCGAGCACCTCGGGAATTGCCTCGATCACGAATTGCGCCGACGCCATCACATCCAGTTGCGCATGGGTTTCAATGCGCGCGAGCGCCGCCCGACTGGCTGTCTCGTCGATACGTCCGGCGTCGATCAATTCGTCGAGCACGGCTTGCGCTTTCGGCGCGACGCTCGCGAGCCGCGCCGGATCGACGTCGTGGACGATCGTCCGGTATCCGTGCAGCGCGCTTTGCGTCGCAATGCCGACGCCCATCAATCCCGTGCCTACTACGCCTATCGTTACGGTTGCGTTGTCCACGCCGCTCTCCTGCTGCCGTCGATGAAAGCCCGGAAGCATAGCGCAGCGCACCGGTTCACAAGGCCGAACGTGACAAAGCCGGTCTTCCGCGAGGAAGGACCGGCTTTGTGGACAACTTCAAGCCGCGGCGTGCGGCGCCGTCATGCGCGCATCAATCGCGATGCGGCTCGCGGTGGTCGTCGTGACGGTGCGGATCACGGTCGTGCGGGTGATTGCGCATCCACTGGTCGTGATCCCAGTAGCGGTGGCCGTCGTAGTAACGATCACCATGCCAGCCGATATTGATCGACACGCCCACCGGCATCATGTGCGGCTGACCGTACGCGACCGGTCCATGACCATTTTCGACGATCACCCGTTCCTGGGCGAAGGCGCTGCCGCCGGCGAGCAATGCGCCGCCTGCGATGAGCGTTGCGATGATAGAACGCGATGTCTTGTTAAAGGTTTTCATAGTGACCTCCCATCAAAGTTGTTCAAAGCCAGCGTCCGTGTTCGTTCGGCCTTCACCTTCGAACTGCGATTTCGGGGTCGACCCAGACGCCGTACGCTTGGGACCAACTTTAGCGACGCAAACCGCATGAAGACGTGAGCACTTGTAAGCGGGCATTTCACAGAAAGGGCCGGATGACGAGGCTGCGTTTTCGCGGTCGACGCCCATTTATCAAGCCATGCGCGGGAGATCGGCCGCAGTAAACGTCGGCGCGGCGTCAGCCGCCGTTACATTCATTTCGGCGGAGAAATATTTGGCAAGCGACGACGTCGCGTCACGCGGCCAAAGCAAACCGGCATTCTTCAGAAACAAAAAGCCGCACTACGCATTTCGCGTAGTGCGGCTTCAATCATGCTGTGCGCACCCGAAGTGCGCGCCGTGCACGGTGTTCCGCGCTCGGGATGGTCCTGCCTGGCGTTTAGTCGCTCAGCTTGACGCCGAACAACGTGGATTGCGATCGGCGCACGCGCTCCGCTTCGCGGCTACGCGCTGCGTACGAGTAGTCCGAATCCAGCGGCAGATGGGGCGACGCAAAGAGGTCGCTGACCTTTTGGAACAGTGCAAAAATGAAGCTCATGGCGACTCCCGGTTAGTTACTGCAATGGCTAGGGTTTTCCCTTAAGAAGAAGTATAGGGTTTTCCCTAGGCAAAAGCTAGTGCAATGCAGCAATTTTTCGGGTGTGGCGTGAGGTCGCAGCCGTTTCTCGTTATGGTGCGTTGCACCATAACAACGTCCCTTTTTTCGAATTCCGGGGTCGAATGGGTGATCGGTGATCAGGTCGAGGTAACCGCTTTCACCCTATGCCCATGCTTTGCTCGTGAATTGCGCTTCCCATGAGCCGGCGTCGCGGCTGGCGGCTGCGGCGCGGCCGGCGGCGTAGCGGCCGCGGAAGCAGCATCGGCCGCTGCCGCGTTGGCCATCGCGACACGGCTATCGACCAGGCTGGCCATGGCGGCCTGCTGGTTCTGCATCATCTGTTCGATGCGGTGCTGCTGGGCCGTGGTTTCCCGCGTCAGACGCATCAGCAGCAGGGTCTGCGTAATGCCGATCGCAACCGTGACCAGCAGCGCACCCACCACAATCGACAGCATCCATTTCATGCGGCGCGAATGATCCGTCGCGGCGCGGCGCTGATCGGCGATCACGCCATATAACGCGTCGACGGTATCGGCGAAGGCGGTTGCCCGTGCGCGATCGAGTTCCGGCGCGGCGCGCAGCGCGGCCGCAGCCGCTTCCGCGCGCTGGGCTTCTCGCCACGGCGCGGCGAACGCCGCGTTGGGGTTGGCGGCGGCTGTGGATGCCGACGTATTGGCCGACGCCTGCGCACCCGCCTTCAGCTCGGCTTGCTCGACCGACCCGGCAAACCCAGCGCCCGCTTGCGCCGAAGCGCCACCAGCATGCTTGTTCGCCGCGTCGCCTTCAGCAGCAGCCGCCTCCCGTGAAGCCGTCGCCGCCTTCGCGAACGTCGCGGCAAAGCGTTGCGGCGGCTTGCTGCCGCCAGTTGCCGCTGCATCCGCCGAATCGGCCTGCGCGCCCGGTTCGGCCGCCTGACGCAGCGCGGTCACGCTGCGTGCGACGGTTGCGGCCGCCATCGCAGGCGTGAGGGCCGCAGCCGAATCGCGCGTCGCGGCAGCCGGTTTTTCCTTCTCTTCCGCAGCCAATTGGGAGTCCGCCTCGGCGGCCACCTCGATCCCCGACTTCACCTCCGCCAAACCCAGTCCGCCAGCAGCGGCAGCCACAGGCGCCGGCACCTCGATCTCAAGCCCGCTTAATTCCGGATTCACCGGCGCCGGCTCATCTGCCCTGACGGCACGCGGTGCGCGGCGCGCGCCCTTCGCGTCGAGCGACATGCCGTCGCCGGCATCGATCGCGCCCACCGCCGCCAGCACCACATCGGGCAATTCGAAGCCATGCAGCGTGCCTTGCCGGATGTCGATGTCCATCGCTTCCAGCGTGGCGCGGGTGGGATCGTCGGGGAACAGGTCGAGCGTGCTGTCGTCGCGCGACGCACCGCTCAGTTGCGCGAGGCGTTGCGCCGAGCGCGCCGCGCGCGCCAGCTTGTTTTCGGTTTCCGTGGAGACGGTGGCCTGACGCCGCTTCTTCGAAGCGGCTCGGCGAGGCTGGGACTGTGTGGATGCTACGGAATCTGCCATAGAGAAAAAAGCGGTCGTCGCCGCAAGGCGGGCGCCGAGCTCCGCTCGTCAATGCCGTTGGAATTTTTCGAGACCGCATTGTCGCATGGTCGCCCACACCCGCCGAAGGCATCGCCGCGGATTTTCCCCTTTTTAAGACGACATCTCGCCCTGCCGGAACTGCTTGACGCCGTGCAGTTGACGCAAGCGCGCACAGATCGCCTCGTATTCCGTGTTCGACACGCGATGCAAGGTCAGCATGACTTCGTCGCACTCGGGCGAGTCGTCGCTTTGCTGCATCACGAATTGTTTGACGCGCGGACTCGCGGCGCCGAGTTCGTCGTGCAGCGAGTGAAACGTCACGCTGCCGCGCTCGACGGTCATCGTCAGCTGGCGCCGTTGCTTGACCGTGATGAAGCGCCGTTCGAGCGGCTTGATGCCGGCGAGGATGATCAGAATGATGATGGTCGCCGCGATCGACGCCGCGTACAGCCCGCCGCCGACCGCAAGGCCGATCGCGGCGACCGACCACAGGCTTGCCGCCGTGGTCAGCCCGCGCACGATCTCGCCGCGCAGCAGGATCGAGCCCGCGCCGAGAAAGCCGACGCCCGACACCACCTGAGCGGCCATCCGCGACGGTCGAGCACAACGTGTTCGCCGGTCAGCACTTCGGCGAAACCATAAACCGACACGATCATGATGAGTGCCGAGCCGACGCAGACCAGCCTGTGCGTGCGCAGCCCCGCCACCCACGAGAGCCGCTCGCGCTCGAAGCCGATAACGCTGCCGAGCGCCGCGGCCAGCACCAGTCGGGAGATGAGTTCGATATCCCCAGCATTGTTTTTTCCTCCTTGTCGGTAATGATTTGAAGGGCGTTCCGCACGTGTGCCGGCGTGTCGGCGGGGGCCGTTTGCTTTATGCTAAGCCGCACGCCGCCGAGCCGATTGCGTTGACAGTCGCAGCGCCCATGCCCATGCGAATGCCGATGCCGTCGGCGTGCAAACCAGTTAGCATCCGTTGCTTTCCAGCGCGTTGGCCCGCGGCTGCGCCGCTCCGTGCCGTGGAGTCACGCTACGGCGCAGACTTCGGACCGAGTCCGTGGACGCTTTGCCACTCCCGAGTTTGACCAACCTGACTATGCCAAGCATGAACCCTGCCGCCGCTTCGACGATCGCGCTTGCCACCGCATTGCGCGATCACTTCACGGGCGTCGTGCTGCCCATCTGGCGCGGCCCGGGCTTCAACACCGCGCTGAAGCTGCCCTACGAAGCGGTCAGCGCCGAGGACCACGCCCCGCTGCCCGCCGAGCGCTACCGGGCGATGGCCTGCGCGCGGCAACTGTTCGTGTTCGCGCAAGCCGGCGACACGGAGCATGCAAAGGTGTTGTTCGATTCACTCAGGCATACCTTTCAGGACACAATCCACGGCGGATGGTTCTACAGCGTGGACGCGCAAGGCGCGCCGCTCGACACCACCAAAGACCTGTACACGCATGCGTTCGTCGTGTTCGCGTGCGCGCAATACGCGCAGCGTTCCGGCGACCGCGATGCGCTGACGCTCGTGCACAACACGTCGGCGCTGATCCAGTCGAACTTCGCGGCCGACGGCGATCTGTTCAACGCCGCGCTCACGGCGGACTTCGGCAGTGTCACCGGCACGCCGGTCCAGAATCCACTGATGCATCTGACCGAGGCTTGGCTGGCCGCCTGCGAAGCCACGCGCGACAACGTGTTCGGCGCGGCATTGCGCCGTCTGGCCGGCGCGGTCGCGCATCACTTCGTGCATGCGCCGACCGGCTGCATCGCCGAATTGCCGATTGGCACGAGCGACAATCGCCTGGAACCGGGGCACCAGTTCGAGTGGTTCTGGCTGGTCAGGCAGGCGGGCGGTCTGTTCGAAGGCACGGGCCTGAAAGAAGCGATGACGCGCGCGTTTGCCTTTGCGCAGCGGCACGGCGTGGACCAGGAAAGCGGCGGCGTTTGCGCATCGCTCGACGAAACCGGCGCGATCAAGGACGCCACGCAGCGGATCTGGGCACAAACGGAATATCTGCGCGCATTGGCCTGTCAGGACGACCCGGCCGCGCGCGCGGCGGTGCCCCGGCAAATCGAACTGTTCCAGCAACGCTTTCTGCATCCGCAAGGCTGGTTCGAGTGCAAGACGCCGACCGGCGAGGTGGTGCGCGCCGACATGCCGTCCACCACCCCTTATCACCTCGCCACCGCCTACGCCGCGTTGCCGGCTTGAGCGGCTGCGCGCCGTTACGCGGCGCGCAGCGCGACTGTCCGCGATCGCCTGTCCCGGCCATGACCAGGAAACTCGCCGAACCATGGTATCAAGCACCGCCTGCGGAAGAAATCTGCCCGCTATGCGGCCGGCCGATTCCGCCGAGCCAGCGCGACCTGCACCACTGGGTGCCGAAAACGAAAGGCGGTAAGGACGTCGCGGCGTTGCACCGCATCTGCCACCGCCAGCTCCACGCGCTGTTTTCGGAAAACGAACTGGCACAGCGCTATTCGACGGTCCAGGCGCTGCTGACCGACGAGGCGGTCCGCACCTTCGTGCGCTGGGTTCGCACCAAGCCGAATGATTTTTACGAGCGAACCCGCCGCAGCGCGAGGAAAGGCTGAGCGCCGAATGTCCAGAAAATGGTAAGCAACGGAACCGATCGCGAGGCCCGCAGAACGCCGCCGACGGTCTCACAAACCCGAGCCGGCATCAAAGCCGACACCCGGTCGATCAATATGCTTCGCGCTGCCAGGGTCCCCAACCGGCGTCGGAAGATTTGGAACGCATATAAGTTGCGCTTTGTCCGGTGGGAATGTCCGATGTATCGCCGTGCGGCTTCCGATCGGTCGTATGAAGGGCGAAAGCCTGACGGTCTTCGGTATCGACGGTAATTCGGCCGACCGGGTCCGGGGCGCCCTCCTGAGGGGATTTAGACTCCAATATCGCGAGATAGGGGGTCAAACGACTCCAGAACGACGTAAGTTCTTCTTGCAGATAATGTGTCAATGTTTTTCCTGGAAAAGTAATACACGCAGTTTACCCTACCGGCCGGACCGCTCTTCCAAATGCTTCCAAATGCTTTCGGAGGGCTCAAAAAGGCCGAAACCTGGGAATACCCGGATACGGCTTGGTTGGCGTCCGTCATTAAGACGTGATACAACTCTCCCTTCGCGCTCGATCTCGAGTTGAGAAATAGCGGTCGCGAATGCAATACACAACATTTACTGGATCAAAAATGGCAACAGGTACTGTGAAGTGGTTTAACGATGCAAAGGGCTTTGGCTTCATCACGCCGGACGACGGCGGCGAAGACCTGTTCGCACACTTTTCGGAAGTTCAAGGCAGCGGCTTCAAGTCCCTGCAGGAAAACCAGAAGGTGTCGTTCGAAGTTAAGCAAGGCCCGAAGGGCAAGCAGGCTGCAAACATCCAGCCGGCCTAAGTACCCAAGGTACTTTGAGGCACCCTTAGGCGCTTGCGTCTAATGCAAAATGGCCCGCTTTCGCGGGCCATTTTCTTTGGCAAGATGCCTTGCTTTTGAGCGCCTGCCTAGTTTAAATCGCGCGCATTCCGGATGAGCCGAATTCCATAATAGGGGCGCGCATTTCATCGAGTTGTTGCGTGCGCAACACAGTTTCAGAAATTTCGAACACGGAAACCGCCTGTTTCAATTGCTGCGTCTGTTGATGCAGCGAGGCCGCCGCCGCCGCGGCCTGTTCGACGAGCGCTGCATTCTGCTGCGTCATCTCATCCATCTGCACCACCGCCTGGTTGACCTGCTCGATGCCCGTGCTCTGCTCGAGCGACGACGCGCTGATTTCCGCCATCATCTGCGTGACGCGCGAAATGGAGGCGGACACGTTGCTCATTGCTTCGCCAGCATGCTCGACCAGCGTCGAGCCGCCCTGAATCTCCGCGACCGATTCGCTGATCAAGGTCTTGATTTCCTTCGCCGACTGCGCGCTGCGCTGCGCGAGGCCGCGCACTTCGCCCGCCACCACCGCGAAGCCACGACCCTGTTCGCCCGCGCGCGCCGCCTCGACGGCCGCGTTCAGCGCAAGGATGTTGGTCTGGAACGCAATGCCGTCGATCACCGAAATGATCTCGGCGATCTTGTCCGAGCTTTGCGCAATGCCGCGCATCTTGTCGACCACCTCGTTGACCACTTCGCTGCCGCGCGACGTCGCTTCGAGCGCGGTCTCTGCAAGCGCGCTGGCCTGGCGGGCGTGATCGGCGTTCTGGCGCACGGTCGCCGTCAGCTCCTCCATGCTCGACGCGGTTTCTTCGAGCGACGCCGCCTGGTTTTCGGTACGCGCCGACAGATCGGCGTTGCCGGTGGCGATTTCATCAGCGCCGAGGTGGATCGAGTCGGCGGATTCGCGCACGCTCTGCACGGTGCGCGCGACGCTCGCCTGCATTTTCGCGAGGCCCGAGTACAGCCGGCCGATCTCGTTGGTGCCGCGCACGGCGATCGGCTGATCGAGGCGTCCTTGCGCGATCCGGTCGAAGTGACGGCCCGCTTCCTCCAGCGGCGCCACCACGCCCCGGCGCAACGCCGCGTGGACCGCGAGCGTGCCGCCCACCAGCGCCAGCAGGATCACGACGCTGACGACGCGAAACGTCGCCATGCGGGCGTCGATCGAATCGAGCGACGCGCGGCTCGCGGCGGCGCCGAATTGCACGAAGTTGTGCGACTCGCCGAGATAGGCGTCCTGGAGCGACTGGGTCGGCTGATCGAGGAAGGCCTGGAGGTTGTTCGAGTCGAGAAACTGCACGAGTTCGGCGAGCGCGTCGTGCAGCTTTTTATAGCGCTCCGCAAGCGCCGTGGCGCGCGCGCTGTTTTCGTCACTGGTCTTCTGCGCGCTCATGAACGCGGCGAACGATTGATCGGCGGCCGTCAGCTGCTCGCGCGCGTGCTGCACGATGTCCGTCGGCTCCGCGCCGCCCCGCACCATGCGCGTGCCGGCGCGCGACAGGTTGATGCGCGCGTCCATCAACCGCTGGGTTGTTTCGTTGACCGCGTCCACCTGTTGCAAAGCAATGTTCGTCAGATCGCCCACGTCGTCATGGGTGCGGGTGAGCGACCAGAAGCCGAGACCCACCGTGACGAGCTGGAAGACGCAGAACGCGGCCAGAACACATAACAGGCCGGATGCGACCTTGATCTTGCTGAACATCGAGAACACCTAAAGCAAAGAATGACGGGAACTGCATAAGGGTTAACGGCAGGATCGTGCCTAGCTTGAGATCAATTTCATCAAAAATCGGCTTACGCGCGCTTTTCATCGGTCAACGTCATTATTGAGATCGTTTCGCGCAACAATGCGACGCACAATTTTCCGAATCACCTTGACGCGGCGCATCCACGCTTCCTAGAGTGGGTAGGGACTTCAACGCACACCGTGCGGATGCCACCGCGGGCCTTGCCCGAAGGAATCACGATGACCGACCTTCTCGACCGGGCGCGCGGCGCACTGCATGCCCAGCCGTTCAGCATGCTGCTAGGCGCAGAGTTGATGCACACGGGCACCAGCGAGCTCACCTTGAGCCTGCCGATCCGCGACGAGCTGCGGCAGCAGCATGGCTTCGTGCATGGCGGCGTGCTCAGCTATCTGGCCGACAATGCGCTGACGTTCGCGGGCGCGCTGTCGCTCGGGCCGAAAGTCGTGACCGGCGAATACAAGATCAACTATCTGCGCCCGGTGATGAACGGCACGCTGATTGCCCGCGCGAAGGTCGTCTACGCGGGGCGGCACCAGGCGACCTGCCAATGCAACATCTATGTGATGGAAGGCAATCGCGAAAGACTCGTCGCGGTCGCGCAAGGCACGGTCAACCGGATCGGCGAAAACGGCGAGCACGAACCGGCGAGTTGACGACACCGCTGCCACTTCCAGGTAGATCACGCCGATATCGGCACGGTCGGCGTGGGCTGCACTTTCAGCACCGAAAAGCTGGGGATTGCGTGCGCCGCCATCCGCCACGCGCCGGCTGCGCATGCTGGCTGGCGCAGGTCGCGTGCGCGCACTGTGGACCGGCTGCTTCCCTTGCTTCATGAGGAAAGGCCTCGACGCAGAATCGAACAGGCTCAGCGGCGAGCTGGCCAATCTCTGCGCGCAAGGTTTACAGTCCACCGCGCCATCAATCTCTCGACACCCCAAGGAACCACATGGACGAACTCGCTCTCGCCGCCGACGCGGACCGGCGCGCGCACGCTTACCTTGCCGGCATCGGCACACGCCGGGTGTTTCCGGACGCGCCCGCGCTCGCGCAACTCGCGGCCTTCGACGAAGCGTTGCCGCTGCACGGCCACGCCCCCGCCGACGTGCTGCGCCTGCTCGACGAAAGCGGCTCGCCGGCAACCGTGGCGTCGAACGATCCGCGCTATTACGGCTTCGTGATCGGCGCGGTGCTGCCGGCGGCCGCGGCGGCCGAACGCCTGATGGGTGCCTGGGACCAGTGCGCATCGACCTTCGACAACTCGCCGGTCGCCGCGACCCTCGAGAAGATCGCGGCGCGCTGGGTGCTCGACGCGCTCGATCTGCCGCGTGAAGCGGCGATCGGCTTCGGCACCAGCGCGACGGCTTGCACGCTCGTCTGCATTGCGGCGGCCCGGCGCGCGCTGCTGGAACGCAAGGGTTGGGATTTCGACAACGACGGTCTGGACGGCGCGCCGCCGGTGCGCGTCGTCATCTCCGAAATGGCGCACATCACGGTGAAGAAGGCGTTGCGTGTGCTCGGCTTCGGCATGAAGCGCGTGATCGCCGCGCCCGTTGACGAGCATGGCCGCATCGATCCCGCCCAATTGCCGCCCCTCGACGACATGACGATCTTCTGCGTGCAGGCGGGCGAAGTGAACACCGGCGAATTCGATCCCTTCGCCGCATTGATTCCGCGCGCCCAAGCGGCAGGCGCATGGGTCCACGTGGATGGTGCGTTCGGCCTGTGGGCGCGGGCGTCGTCGAAACGGGCGCTGACGGAGGGCATCGACGGCGCCGACAGCTGGACCACCGACGGCCACAAATGGCTCAACACGCCATATGACGGCGCCATGGCAATCTGCCGCGACGCGCGGTCGGTGTCGGCGGCAATGAACAGCGACGCGGTCTACTTGAGCGGCGCACACGACGCGCAGAAGAATCTGACCCTGGAGTTTTCGCGCCGTCCGCGCGGCATTCCGATCTGGGCAGCGTTGCGTTCGCTAGGGCGCAGCGGCGTGCAGCAGATGGTCGACCGGCATTGCGCGCAGGCGTCGCGAATTGCCGATGGCTTGCGTGCCGCAGGTTTCGAAGTGCTGAATCGCGTCGTGCTGAATCAGGTGCTGGTGCGCGCCAGAACCGATGCGCAGACCGTCGCGGTTCGTGAAGCGGCCCAGGCATCCGGCGAAACGTGGTTCGGCGGCACGGTCTGGCAAGGACGGCCCGCGTTTCGCATCAGCGTGTCGTCGTGGCGCACGCAAGACGAGCACGTTGACCGACTCGTCGAACTGCTTGCGCGGCTGCTTGCGCAACAGCGCGTCTGAAAGATCGCAGCACCGGAAACAACAAGGCCGTTCCCGCCTCGCGCGGGAACGGCCTTTCACATCGGCAACGCAGTTTACGAAGCGCGAGAGCGACTCCACTGCGTGACTGCGCTGCGTTACTCCGCCGCGTACGTCTTCTGCGTCTGCTCGCCGAGACCTTCGATACCGAGGCGAACCGTCTGACCCGGCTTCAGGAACACCGGATTCGGCTTCACGCCCATGCCGACGCCCGGCGGCGTGCCGGTGGAGATCACGTCGCCCGGTTGCAGGCTCATGCACTGCGACACATACGAAACCAGTTTCGCAACGCCGAACACCATCGTCTTCGTGTTGCCGTTCTGGTAGCGATGGCCGTCCACTTCGAGCCACAGGTTCAGGTTCTGCGGATCGGCGACTTCATCGCGCGTGACGACCCACGGGCCGATCGGGCCGAAGGTGTCGAAGCCCTTGCCCTTGTCCCAGGTGCCGCCGCGTTCGATCTGCCATTCGCGTTCCGACACGTCGTTGATCACGCAGTAACCGGCGACATAGTCGAGCGCGTTGGCTTCGTCGATATATTTCGCCGGCTTGCCGATCACCACGCCCAGTTCGACTTCCCAATCGGTCTTCTTCGAGCCGCGCGGAATTTCGACGTCGTCGTTCGGGCCGCAAATGGCGCTCGTCCACTTGTTGAAGATGACAGGCTCGGCCGGCACCGGCAGGTTCGACTCCGCCGCGTGGTCCGCGTAATTCAGCCCGATGCAGATGAACTTGCCGATCTTGCCGACACACGGGCCCATGCGCGGATTGCCTTCGACCAGCGGCAGCGACGTCGGATCGAGCGCGCGCAGTTTGGCGAGACCTTCGTCGGTCAGCGCGGCGCCGTCAATATCGCCGATCACCTTCGACAGATCGCGAATCTTGCCTTGCGCGTCGAGCATGCCCGGCTTTTCCTGGCCTTTCGGCCCATAACGAAGCAGTTTCATCGTTGTACTTCCCTTTACGTTCAGTAATGTTCGGTTCGCAAATCGGTGCGCGTCAGTTCGACCAGCCGCCGTCGATCACATGCGCCTGGCCCGTGGTGAACGACGATTCGTCGGACGCGAGATACAGCGCCAACGCCGCGATCTCCTCGGGCTTGCCGACGCGGCCCATCGGCTGACGCGCAACGAACGCTGCTTGCACGGCGTCCAGCGTCGCGCCTTGTGCCTGGGCCTGCGCGGCGATCCGCTGTTCGAGCGACGGCGACGAGACCGTGCCCGGGCAGATCGCGTTACAGCGTACACCACGCGTGACGAAGTCGGCGGCAACGGCCTTGGTCAGCCCGATCACCGCAGCCTTCGAAGCGCCATAGGCAAAGCGGTTCGGCACGCCCTTCACGCTCGACGCCGCCGACGACATATTGATGATCGAGCCGCCGCCCTTCTCCAGCATCGCCGGCAGGAACGCGCGGATCATACGGTACATCGCCTTCGCGTTCAGGTCGAACGCAAAGTCCCAATCCTCTTCGCTGCATTCGAGAATCGAGCCGGCATGCACGAAGCCCGCGCAGTTGAACAGCACATCGATCGCGCCGATCTCCGCGGCCAGCGCCTGGATCGCAGCGTTGTCGCACACGTCGAGCTTGCGCGCGTCGACCGGCTTGCCGGCCAGTCCGTCGATGCGGATGTCCGTGGCGATCACGCGCGCGCCTTCGCGTGCAAAGAGTTCCGCGGTGGCGAGACCGATGCCTTGTCCTGCCGCGGTGATCAGGGCCGTTTTGCCGGCCAGTCTTTGTGTCATCTACGACTCCATTTGAATGGGCTGCTTGTAGGCTGCTTATAGGCTGCTTGTGGCCTGCTGACTCTTCCAGAAATCAAAGGCGGTAAAACGCGGCGGCGTTGTCGCCGAAAACCGCGTCGCGCTCGGCGTCGCTCAACGACGCCAGCAAGGTGGTCGCCACCGAATGCCAGAGCAGATAGTCGCCGTTCAGATCGAGCACGGGCCAGTCGCTGCCCCACATCAGGCGCGCCGGACCGAACGACGTCAGCAGATGGTCGACATAGGGCCGCAACGTATCCTCGGTCCAGCCAGGCGATGCTTCGGTGGCGAGGCCCGACAGCTTGCAATGCACTTGCGGCAGAGCGGCCATGCGCGTGATCGCATCGAGCCAGGTCTGGTAGCCCGCGCCGCCGTCACGGATCGGCGGCTTCGCGCCGTGATCGACGACGATGCGCAGTGTGGGAAAACGCGTGGCGAAGGTTTCGAAATGCTCGACGTGCCGCGTGTATATCAACGCGTCGAACGCGAGGTCGTGCGCGATCAGCGCTTCGATAGCCGGTGCGAGATCGGGGTTCGCGATCCAGGCATCGTCCGGCAGATCCTGGAGCATCGGCCGCACGCCCTTGAACTTCGGCTCGCGCGCGAGCGCCTCGATCACGGTGGGCGCCGTGGGCAACAGCAAGGGCACCCAACCGACCACGCCCGCTATCGACGGTTCATGGCGCGCGAGGTCCAGCAGGTAACGCGTTTCGTCGAGGGTGGGCGCGGCCTGCACGACCACCGTCCGCTCGATGCCCGCTGTCTCGCGCAACGGCTTGAGATCCGCCGGGCCGAACGGCCGATAGAGGATTTTCAGTTTCGGCGTGAGCCACTCGTAGTCGCCTCGCGCGGGGTCCCAGTAGTGCTGGTGGGCGTCGATGAACATCGTCGAATCAATCCTCTGGCGCGGGCGCGCGCGCGTCGAGCAGGCCTTCGTCACGCAACGCGGACCACAGGTCCACGGGGATGGGCTGCCCGAACGACGCGACGTTCTCGCGCATTTCGTCGGCACTGCGCGCGCCGGTCAGCACGGTGGCGACCGCCGGATGCGCATACGGAAACTGCAATGCGGCGGCGGCCAGCGGCACGCCATGCGCGCGGCACACCGCTTCAAGACGCGCAACACGCTCGATCACTTCGGGCGGCGCGGCGCCGTAGTTGAATTTCAGATCGCCCTCGACGCCGCGCGCGAGAATGCCTGAGTTGAACGCGCCGCCTAACAGAATGCTGACGCCGCGCGCTTCGCAGGCCGGCAACAGGTCGTCGAGCGTGCTCTGTTCGAGGAGCGTATAACGGCCCGCGAGCAACGCGCAATCAATATCGAACTCGGCCATTGCGTCGAGAATGACCGCGCCTTCGTTGACGCCGAGGCCGACCGCCTTGATCGCGCCGGTCGAGCGCAAGCGGTCGAGCGCGCGGAAACCGCCGCCTTCGGTCAGCTGCCGCCAGTAGTGGGGATGCTGGTCGCCGTGCGTGAGACGGCCAATGTCGTGTACCAGCAGAATGTCGATTTCGACGAGGCCCATGCGCTGCTGACTGTCTTCGAACGAGCGGATGATGCCGTCGTGCGAGTAGTCGTAGATCGCTTCGAAGGGCAGCGGGTTTTGCCAGCCTTCGCTGTTGTCGAACGGCGTGGTGCGCGGCACGAAGCGGCGCCCAACCTTGGTGGACAGCACATAGTCGCCACGCGGATAGCGGCGCAATGCGTCGCCCAGACGATGCTCGGCTTTTGTGTTGCCGTAGTGCGGCGCGGTGTCGAAGTAGCGCACGCCGGCGTCCCACGCGGCGGCGACGGTCGCAAAAGCCTCTTCATCGGACAGATCGCGGTACAGGCCGCCCAACGGCGCCGTGCCGAGACCCAATCCGCTCACCTGCAAAGCGCTGCGGCCAATGCTGCGCCGCTGGCCGATCTTCGAAACGATCGTTGCCGTCATTGAGTGCGTCTCCTTTGTCGATTGGAGTTGGCGCTTTAGCGCTTACTCCAATCCCATTTGTGTTTTTACCATGCGCGGCCGGGACTTGCCCACCGCGTCCATAGCCTGCTGAAAACGAGCGCGCACCCTGCGCCCGATGCAACTCACTGCGGCTCGATCGCGAAAACGCGTGCCGCCTGCGCGCCGCTCGACGGCAAGCACGCGGGCCCAACCGGCTCGAACGTCTTGTAAGTCAGAATGAATTCCTGATGCCCGAGCGTTTCCGATTTGGACGCCGTGCCGCGCGACACCGCCACCGTTTGCTCGAACACTTCGCGGCCCACTTCGTCGAGCGTGCCACGGCCTTCGAGAATCCGGCCGGCGTCGACATCCATGTCGCCGGCGAGGTTGCGGTACGTGGCCGGATTCGCGCACACCTTGATGACCGGCGAGATCGCCGAGCCGACCACCGAGCCGCGTCCGGTCGTGAACAGGATCAAGTGCGCGCCGCACGCGATCAGCTCGCCGATCTCCGCGTTGTCGCTGATGTTCGGAAAGCCGAAGCGCGGTTCGCCGTCCGGCACCACGTCGAGCAGATAGAGGCCACCGGTCGGCGGAACGTCACCGGGTTTGATGATGCCGACGATCGGCGACGCGCCGCTCTTCGCATACGCGCCCAGCGATTTCTCTTCCTGCGTGGTGAGGCCGCCGTCCGCGTTGCCGACCGCAAAGCTGCCGTGTCCGAGGATCGAGTAATAGCGCGCAGCCTTCGCGACGCACGCAACGATCTCATCGCCGAGTTCCGGCCGCGCCGCGCGTGTCTTCATATGGAATTCGCAGCCCACCAGTTCGCCGGTTTCCTCGAAGATGCATGTCGCGCCCGCGTCGATCAGATGATCGAACGCGCGGCCCACGGCCGGGTTCGCGGTGATGCCGCTGGTGCCGTCCGAGCCGCCGCAAACCGTGCCGATCACCAGTTCGCTCAGCGCCATCGGCACTTTGCGCTGCGCGGCGAGTTGTGCGCGCGCGCCGCGAATCCAGTCGACGCCGTATTGAATCGTGCTGCGCGTGCCGCCCTTTTCCTGGATCGTCAGCACTTCGACGGGACGGCCGCTCGCGCGCACCACGTCCACCAGATAGTGCTTGTTCATGCTCTCGCAGCCGAGCGACACGAACAGCACCGCGCCCACGTTCGGATGCGTGGTGAGCCGCTCCAGCATTTTTTCCGCATAGCCGTTCGGATAGCAGCCGGGAAAGCCGATCAGATGCACCGGCGGCTCGCGTTCGGCCAACGGGTCGTCGAATGCGTCGAGCGGCTCGCGAAACTGCCCGACGATCTCGCGCGCCACGTGATGCGCACACTCGACCAGATAGGCCACTGCGACCACATTGCGGATGCCCTTGCGGCCGTCGCTGCGCAGATACCCTTGCAGCATCGGCTGCCGCGCGGCGGTTGCTACGGATGTGTCAGTCATGATCGTTCCAGCGCGGCACGAGGCCGCGTGATTGTGCGCGTGTCAGTGGTGGACGAACTCGTGACCCGCGTCGTGCGTATAGGTCGGCAAGTAGTCGCTTTCGAGGTTGTGCGTATGCAGATGCGCGCCGCGCGCGACCGCTGCGGTCACGTGGCCGATCACCGCGCCGTAGCGCAGCACCTTGTCGTCTTTCGCGAGTTCGTGACGCGCCACCTTGTGACCGAGGTCGATGGTTTTGGTCAGCGTCACGCGCTCGCCTTCGATCTCGACCTGCGTGCCCGCATCGAGCCGCGCCGCCGCGATCAGGCAGTTGTCGGCGGGACTGAGCAGGATCAGGCGCGGGTCGGTTTGCAATGGACGGCTGGTCAAGTGAGGTCTCCGTGATGCGTGGACATTAGTTCTGGCCTTCGCCGCTCGCGAGGCGCGCGACCATCAGCGAGCCGAGAATGATCGCGCCGTAGATCGCCTGAATCCAGAACGACGGCACCTGGGCGAGCGTCAGCAGGTTCTGCACGACGCCGAGCAGCAGCACGCCGGAGAGCGCGCCGAGCATCGTGCCCTTGCCGCCGTCGAGCGAGATGCCGCCGATCACTGCGGCCGCGAACACCGTGAAGATCATGCCGTTGCCCTGATTCGCGTTGATCGCGCCGACATAGCCGGTCACGATCAGTCCGCCCAGCGACGCCAGCATGCTGCCGAGCACGAACACGCCCCACGTGATGCGCTCGACGCGAATCCCGGCCGCGCGCGCCGCTTCCGGATTGCCGCCGATCGCATACAGCGCGCGGCCCAGGCGGTGATAGCGCAGCACGAAGGCGGCGATCGCGAACGCCGCCGCCGCGAGCCATACCGACAAGGGCAAGCCGAACACGATGGTGGTGGCGAGCGTGAAGAACGACGGCGGCATGTCGAACAGCGTGCCGCCCTTGGTCGCGCCGACCAGCATGCCGCGCAGCACGATCAGCATGGCAAGCGTGACGATGAACGCGTTCAGCCGCAAACGCACCACGAGAAAGCCGTTGATAAAGCCGATCAGCGCGCCCACCGCCACGATGGCGACCAGCCCGACCGCCGCCGGCCATTGCATGCCGAAGCCCGCGGAGGCCGCCGGCATCACCAGCATCGCGCCCACGGCGGGCGCGATGCCGACTGTGGATTCGAGCGACAAATCGAACTTGCCGGTCAGCACGATCAGCGATTCCGCGAGCACGACCAGCGCGAGCGCCGCCGATGCGCCGAGCACGCTGATCAGATTGGCCCGCGTCAGAAAGCTCGGGCTGACGAACGCGCCGATCACGATCAGCAGGGCCAGCGCGGGCAGCAAGGCCAGATCGCGCAGGCGGGCGAGTTCGGAGCGGGCGCGCTTGCCACGTGGCGCCGGTGCGGCGGCGTGCGGTTGCGCTTGGCCTTGCGCCGCGCTGAATGCGGGGCTGGGCACACTATTCTTCATGAAGACTGACTCCTTCAACGGATGCGATCAGGTCGTGGTCCTGCCAACCCGCCGGAAATTCGGCCGCGACACGGCCACGAAACATGACCAGCACGCGGTCACAGGTGCGCAGATCGTCGAGTTCGCCGGACACGACCAGCACGGCCTTGCCCTCTTCGCGCACGCGATCCACGACGGAGAGCAACGCTTCTTTCGATTTCACGTCGACGCCCGCGGTGGGGTCGATCAGCACGAGCACGTTGGGGTCGGTGGCCAGCGCGCGCGCCATCACGACCTTCTGCTGATTGCCGCCAGACAGTCCCGAGACGACGTGCTCCGGACCTTGCGCGACGATGCCGAGCGCGTCGATCATCTTCTGGCCGAACGCGCGCTTCTTCGCGGGCGGCGCGATGCCGAACTTGCCGAGCAGACGCGCGATCGTCATCGACGCGTTCTCCGCGACCGATTGCGTCAGTACGAGCCCTTCGTGATGCCGGTCCTTCGGCACGCAGCCGATGCCGTGCGCCAGTGCCGCAGGCACGTCGCCGGGCGGCAACGCGACGCCGTCGACACTGACCGCGCCGCGTTTCGCAGCGCGCAAACCGGCGATCGCTTCGGCGACGCTGGTGCGGCCGCTGCTCGTCGCACCCGTCAAGCCGACGACTTCGCCGCGCCTGACGGTGAACGACACGCCTTCGTAATCGGCGCCGGCCAGGTTGTCGACTTGCAGTGCAATCGCGGTATCGGCGGGCAACGCGTCGCGCGCAGCCGCGTCGGCGACGGCGAGGCCGCCGCGTTCGCCGGTCATCGCTTCGATCAGCTGCTCGCGCGGCAGCGCGGACACCGGCGCGCTGACGATATGCCGCGCGTCGCGCAGCACCGTCACCGTCTGGCAAATCTCGTAGACCTCCTGAAGATGATGCGAGATGAACAGGAAGGTCACGCCTTCGCGCTGCAGCTCGCTGATGCGCCGGAACAGGCGCTTGATCTCATCGCCGTCGAGTTGCGCGGTCGGCTCGTCGAGGATGATGAAGCGCGCGCCGTACGACAGCGCCCGCGCGATCTCCACCAGTTGCCGCGCTTCCACCGTCAGATCGCCGGCGCGCGCGTCCTCGCGCACGTCGATCTTCCAGTGGTCGAGCAACGCGCGGGCGTCGCGGCGCATCGCCTGCCAATCGATCATGCCGCCGCGCACCGGCTGCCGGTTGATGAACAGATTCTCCGCGACGCTCAACTCGCGGATGATCGTCGAGTGCTGATACACGCAGGCGACGCGCTCGCGCCACCCGTCGCGGTCCGCGATCGACGGTGCGGGTACGCCGCCGAAGCGCACCTCGCCGGTATCGGGCTTGCGCAGGCCGGTGAGAATCGACACCAGCGTCGACTTGCCCGCGCCGTTGCGCCCGACGAGCGCATGCGACTCGCCGGGCATCACGCGGATGCTCACGTCTTTCAGCGCGGGCGTCGAGCCGAAGCGTTTGGTGACTTCAAACGCTTCCACGACCGGCGGCACGGATGACGTCGGCTCGCTCATTTGACCGTGTTGCCCCACAACGCTTTGTCATCGACGTTCGACTTCGTCACGAGCGGCGCAGGCAGCTGGTCTTCGAGCACCCCGGGTGCGAGCTGGATGATGTTGCTGCCGTGATCGGTCGGGCCCGGCTTGAAGGTTTGCCCGGCCAACGCGGCCTTGATGTAGAACAGGCCGTATTTCGCGTACGAATCGGCGGGCTGCGACACGGTTGCGTCGATGTCGCCACGGCGGATCGCGTCGAACTCCTGAGGAATGCCGTCGTTACTCACGATCACGACATGCTTCGCATCGCCGGCGGGAAACAGCATCTGCTTGCGCCGCAAGGTTTGCAGCGTCGGTGAAAGATACACGCCGCCCGCCTGCATGTAGATCGCTTTCACGTCGGGATTCGCAGTCAGCAGGCTATCGAGCGCGGTGGCCGCCACGTCACCCTTCCAGCTCGCCGGAATTTCCAGCAGCGACAACCCCGGATAGCCCTTCAGACACGCGCGGAACGCCTCTGACCGGTCGCGTCCGTTCACCGATGCCAGATCGCCCATGATCTGCACGACCTTGCCCGACTTCACGTGTTCGCCGATGTATTTGCACGCCTTGTCGCCGTAAGCGCGGTTGTCGGCGCGCACGACCATCGCGACCTTGCCTTGCGTCGGCGCGACATCCACGGCGACCACCGGCACGTTCTTGGCCGCGGCGGCGTCGAGCGCGCGGCTGATCGCCGCCGAATCCAGCGGCCCGACCACGATGCCCTTCGAACCGAGGTTCAGCAGGTTGTTCATGTCGGTGATCTGCTGGACCGGATCGCCGTTCGAATTGACCGGCGCGAGGATGTCGAGGCTCATGTCCTTCGCATACGTCGGCAGGTAGTTGTTGTACGACTGCCAGAACGGCGAGGTGAGCAGCGGCAGATCGAGGCCGATCTTGCCGGCGTCGGCGGCTTGCGCGGCGCCGCTCACGGCAACGCCCGCGACACATGCAGCGGCCGCGACAGTGAACAGGGAACGACGGAACAGACGGTGGGCCGGGTACGGCCGATTGACGAACGACATGGGGTTGTCTCCTGCTATGCGTTGTTGAACTGCGTGAACCGGTCATGGATGCCGGCACTTCGTCCTGCGCTTTCTTATCAAGTATTGGTGTGCGTTCATTCACCAATGAACGTATTATTCATATACGAACTTTTTGAAGTCAAGGGATCCGCACTGCAGCAGACCCCCGTGTTTTCCCTGGACCAATGTCTCCTTGCTGAAGATTCGCCACGCACTTACATTCACCCGCCAGATAATGAAAAATCCACACGGAACCTCGCTGACGATGGAAGCCGAAGACAAACACGACGACGACCGTTACCGGGCTCCCGCGCTCGACAAAGGCCTCGACATCCTCGAACTGCTCGCCGAGCAGAAAGAAGGACTGACGCGCGCCGAAATCACCAAGCTGCTGGGCCGCAATGCGAGCGAGATGTACCGGATGCTCCAGCGTCTGGTCGCGCGGCAATACGTGGTGCGCTCGGCGGCGGGCGATCGCTATTCGCTGAGCCTGAAGCTGTATGCGCTCGCGCATCGTCATCCGCCGATGAGCCGTCTGATCGCCGAAGCGCTGCCGCTGATGCAGCGCTTTGCCGATGCCGCCGAGCAGTCGTGTCACCTCGTGGTGTACGACCGGGGCAACCTGCTGGTGATCGCTCAGGTGGACGGGCCGGGCACGTGGGGCATGTCGGTGCGGCTCGGCTCGCGGGTCGGCTTGATCGACACGGGCTCGGGCCGCGTGATGCTGGCGTTTCAGAGCATCGAGCAGCGTCAGCAGATGCTGGCCGAGCATACGAAGGTGAAGGGCGAGGTCACGATCGACCGCGACGCGCTGGAGCAGGCGTGCGAGCGGATTCGCGCGGCAGGTTTTTCGCAGAAGGACAGCCAGCAGACGTTCGGCGTGACCGATGTCACGTTTCCGATCCAGGGGCCGTCCGGCCAGGCGATCGCGGTGCTCACCTGCCCGTACCTGCGGCGCATCGATGAATACGTCGCGCCGACGCTCGAAGCGGCCACCGCGTTGCTGCGCGAGACGGTGCAGGCGCTGTCGATGTTTCGCGAGCAAGCCGCCTGACGTGGATTGCTGAAAAATGGGCTGACGCGGGGGCCGTCGAAAGACGAGCGCCTGCGCACATGGTTTAGAATGGCGGCCCTCTCAAATCTACGCCGCATGAGTTCGCTCATGCGCGCCCATCGATAAGCAATGGCGAAACTTCTGACCGATTCCGAATTCCAGCGTTTTTCCGAACTCCAGCAGAAGCAGTCGAGCTTCACGATCACACCTGAAGAAGCCGACGAACTGCGCGACATCGTCGCTCACGCGCAAAAGCGCCGCGACGACCGCGCTGCGGCGATGCAAAGCATCGAAACCTTCATCCAGCAATTCGACATCAGCCCGGACGAGCTGTTTTCGCCGGAGCAGATCGGCGAGGCCGCGCGCACTTACGGCCTGATTCCGGCCGCGAAGAAAGAGCGCGTGCTGCCGCCGTCGTTCACGTTCAACGGCAAGCCGTACCAGTGGACGACCCGCGCGCTGCCAGACGATATTCGCGTGCCGCTGTTCGATGCATTCAAGGCGGGGCAGTCGGTGAAGCCGTTCATCGCGACGCTCAAGGATGCGAGCCGTTGCGCGATGACGATCGCGCGTCTGGAGCGAGAGACCGGCGCGGTGTATGCGCAGCCTTGGCTCGAGGAGTTGGCGGTGACGCGCGCGCAGGTCGATGAGGCTGCGACGAAGCTGGCGGCTTGAGGTTGGGGTTTGTTTTTTTAGCGTGAGAGGCCGTTAAGGCTTCTTGCGAAACGAGAAGCCGTTCGGACTTCTTGCGGCGTGAGAGATCTCTCACGCCTCTCAGCCGTTCAAGCGGCGCGTCAGTCTTTCCGCGCTGCCGCTGTTTTAGGCGGTTAGTTGCGTCCTGGATGGCGCGGCAATGATCCGTCTCTGGTACCGCCCTTTACGCGCGCGGAGCCTGCGCGCCGCCCTCGCGCGCCTCATCCAGCGCCATACGAAACCCAACCACGCCGGGGTCCTCGGTCCGAGTGATCGTAAAGCCGCTGGCTTTGGCAAGCGAAATCATCGGCGTGTTCTCACGCAACGCCTCGCCGACCAGCCAATGAATGCCGCGCGCCCGCGCATAGTGGATGATCCGGTCCAACAACAATCGACCAAGTCGCCGGCCTTTCTGGTCCGAGCGCACCGCCACCGCGAATTCAGCGGTTTCGTTGTCGGGATCGGCGACGGCGCGCACCACGCCCATGGTCCGCGTGAACCCCTCTTCGCTCGTCACCGTCGCGATCAGCGCCATTTCGCGGTCGTAGTCGATCTGCGTCATGCGCGCGAGCTGCGAGTGATCGAAGCTCCCCACCGAGCCGAAAAAGCGCAAACGCAAATCCTCGGGCGTCATCGCTTCGACGAAGTCATGATGCGCGGCCTCGTCTTCCGGACGGATCGGCCGCACCGTCACCCGCACGCCTTGCCAGTCGAGCGTCTCTTCGAAGCGGCGCGGATACGGCACGATCGCGAGGCGGCTGCGCTGCGCCGTGAGATTCAGCACGGGATCGACCACCGTCACGTGATCGCTGTAGACCCGCAACGACAACGACAGGCCGCCGATCTGCCTGACCTCACAGACCACCTGAGAGAGCGCCGTCAGCGCGGCCAGCGCCGGCTCCGGCGCGGCCTGCCTAGCGTAGGGCGAGCGCAAGACCAGGTCGCGCGCGAGTATGGGGTTCAGCGGCGGCAGGCCGTAGACGCGCAGCGCCTCGGATATGCCATCGGCCGACGGCACAGTGAAGTGGAACACGGGCCCGAAGTTGTCGTCGTCGTGAAGCTCGATGGCGATATCCACTATCGGGTTTCCGGACGATCCGGCGTTGCCTTCCGGCGTTTCAACCCGCAGCCCAAAGCTCTCAAGAAACCGCGCCGCCGCTTCCCCAGCCAGCTCGCGCTCGCCACCGGCCACCGCGGCGCAAATCTGCGCCTGAGCGACGTCGATCGCTTCGGGGACCTGCGCCGGCAATCCTTCCGGCGTTTGCATCAGCAACTCGCGGCCCATCCGGTAATCGACCAGCCGCGCGAACGCGCGCGCAAGGCGCTGTGGCGTCGTATGAACCGGAATGCCCTGCGCATGCAGCGCATCGCGCGTGGCGGCATCGAGGCCGCCGAAGAAACACGCGAGCAAGCCGCGATACGCGAAACGCTGATTCGCAATCAGGGCCTGCGCGACCTCGCCAACTGGCGCGCCGTGCGTCGACGCATGGACCACGAACGCGGTGCCGGTGCTGCGATGCTCGGCGAGCAGTTTGAGCGCGGTGCCGAAATGCTCGGGACGCGCGTCGTCGCCGAGTTGCAGCGGATTGCCGCCGACCGCGTGCGGCAGCGCCTGCTGCAACGCGTCCGACGCTTCGGCGGGCCACGGCGCGAGCATGCCGCCGGCGGCGGCGAATGCGTCGCAGGCGAGCGTGGCGAGGCCGCGGTCGCTGGTGATCAGCGTCGCCGACGCGCCCGCCGCCACGCGCCCGACGCCGAGCGTTTCCACTTCGTCGAGCAGATCGTCGAGCGCATCGACGCGCACCATGCCCGCGCGCCGGAACGCGGCGGTGTAGAGGCCATCGACGGGGTCCGCGCGCCCGGAGCGCAGCGCCAGCACCGGCTTGTTGCGCGCCGCCGCACGTGCCGCCGACATGAACTTGCGCGCTGCCCGCACCGTATCGAGTTCGAGCAGAATGGCGCGCGTGCCGGGATCGCTGGCCAGATAGTCGAGCACGTCGCCGGCGTCCACGTCGGCCTCGTCGCCGAGCGCCACAGCATGCGAAAAACCGAGCCCGCGCGCGTGCGCCCAGCCGAGCACCGCATTGGTCAGCGCATTCGACTGCGACACCCACGCGACGCCGCCGGCCTTGACCGTGCACGACGGCGCGCCCAGATGCGCGTGCAGCGCGGGCGACACCACGCCGAGGCTGCCCGGCCCGACAATGCGCAGCAGATGCGGCCGCGCCGCCGACAGCGTGTGCCGCAACGCGAGACGATCGTCATCGCTGCGCGCCTCGCCGACGATGATCGCCGCCCGCGTGCCCAGGCCCCCGAGCTTATGGACGATCCCCGGCCACGTGGCAGGCGGCGTGCAAATCAGCGCGACGCTCGGCGCTTGCGGCAGATCGCCAGCGTCGCCGATCACGGCGTGCGCGCCGAGCTTCTCGTACTTCGGGTTGACCGGCCACAATGGGCCGTCGAAGCCGCCCTCCAGCACGCGCGCCCAGACCATCGCGCCGGTGCTGTCCGGTCGTTCGGAGGCGCCGATCACGGCGACGGATCGGGGTCGAAACAAGGCGTCGAGATTGCGTACGGTCACGGGCGCTCCGCGGAGTGAGGAAGACGCGCCGGGCACGCGGCGCGCGTCACAGTCAGCATAGGCGAAGTCAGGCGTTTGCGCGGCGCGCTTGCCTGCGGGTCGTGAAAACGTCCAACAGCGGACCGGCTGCGCTCGATGCGCCGCGCACAGTCGAGATACTTTTCTCATCGGGCTTTCGTCAGATCACCGTGACCCAGGTCCGGCGCCGCTGAAGATCGGGTAACGGCGTGCGTCGGCGCGCCACGCGTAAAACGCGCGCATCGGGTAGAAAAAAGGCCGCGTCAGTTTGCACTGATGCGGCTTTTTAACTGACAGGTAACAGGAACGCTGGACGTTACATCGCCTTCTTGAACGGCGCACCCGAATGCTCGCGCAGTTCGTTGAACACGATCTTCGGCCACGCCTTCTGCGCGACTTCGATCTCGGACACGTGCGAAGCCAGATAAGTCGGCGCATCCGAAGCGTCGAGCGCGATGCGCGCCGCGTACGAATCGGTGAAGCGGCGCAATTCGCCGGCGTCCTCGCAAGTAACCCAGCGCGACATCCGGTAACGCGCCGGCGCCATCCGCACGTCGACCTTGTACTCGGTCGACAAACGGTGCGACACCACTTCGAACTGCAACTGCCCGACCGCGCCGAGAATCGTCAGCCCGCCGCCTTCCGGACGGAACACCTGGATCGCGCCCTCTTCGCCGAGTTGCTTAAGCGCTTCGCCGAGTTGCTTCGCTCGCATCGGATCGACCACTTCGACGGTCTGGAAAATTTCCGGCGCGAAGAACGGCAAACCGACGAATTGCAGCGCCTCGCCTTCGGTCAGCGTGTCGCCCAGACTCAGCGTGCCGTGATTCGGAATACCGATGATGTCGCCGGGATACGCCTCGCTCACGGTCTCACGACGCTGCGACAGGAACGTCACCACGTTGTTGGCGCGGAAGGTCTTGCTGGAGCGCGTGACCTTCACGGCCATGCCGCGCTCGAAGCGCCCCGAGCACACGCGAATGAACGCCACGCGGTCGCGGTGCGCGAGGTCCATGTTCGCCTGCACCTTGAACACGACGCCGGTGAACTTCGGCTCGTCCGGCATCACCGGACGCTGCACGGTCATGCGCATCGACGGCGGCGGCGCCAGGTCGACCAGCGCGTCGAGAATTTCCTTCACGCCGAAGTTGTTGATCGCCGAGCCGAACAGCACCGGCGACTGCTGGCCGGCAAGGAACTGCTCGCGGTCGAAGTCAGGCGTCGCGCCGGTGATCAGGTCAATCTCTTCCTTGGCCTTCGTCCAGCTATGACCGAAACGGCGTTCGCCTTCCTCGTCGCTCAGGGCCTGCAGCGTTTCCACCGCACCGCCCGCCGTATCCTGGCCGGCACGGAACACGCGTACCTGATCGCGCTGGATGTCGTAGACGCCCTGGAATTCCTTGCCCATGCCGATCGGCCAGGTAAACGGCACTGCGGCGACGCCCAGATGCTGCTCGATTTCGTCGAGCAGGTCGAGCGGCTCGCGGACTTCGCGGTCGAGCTTGTTGATGAAGGTGACGATCGGCGTCTTGCGGCTGCGGCAGACTTCGAGCAGCTTCAGCGTTTGCGCTTCGACGCCGTTGGCGCCGTCGATCACCATCACGGCGGCGTCGACCGCGGTCAGCACGCGATAGGTGTCTTCGGAGAAGTCTTCGTGACCCGGCGTGTCGAGCAGGTTGATGACGGCGTTGCCGTACTCGAACTGCATCACCGAGCTGGCGACGGAAATGCCGCGCTGCTTTTCGATCTCCATCCAGTCGGACGTCGCATAGCGATTGCTCTTGCGGCCCTTCACGGTGCCCGCGATCTGAATCGCGCCCGAGAACAGCAGCAGTTTTTCGGTGAGCGTGGTCTTACCCGCGTCCGGGTGAGAGATGACCGCGAACGTGCGGCGGCGTTTGAGTTCGGAGACTGACATCGGGTCTGGCGGTCACAGATAGGGGTTCGGGCGGTTCCCGGCGGCGTGTGGCGGCCGGTATGCCGCGCCTTGCGCGGCGGCGTGAGCTGCGGGAGTCGGGCCGGAACCCACATCGACTGGCGAACCTCGCCGCGTCGGAAACAGGTCACGAACAAACGTTCGACAATACGGGAATCGCCAGCGCAGAACAGCGCAGGGAACGAATGATACACGCCCGCGGCAACCCTAGGGGAAACGGCACCAGCCGCGAAGGTTCCCGCCCGGCTGGGCGGTGGGCGAATTCAATGGTGAACTTGTTCACGCACAGGGCGCGGCGTGTGAGCGGCACACGCAAAGGTGAGGGTTTTCAGGACTTCCGACGATGGGTGACAGGTCGTGGCAAAAGGTGAAGCTCAGCAAGCACTGTTCACGCACCTGCGATCTGGAATTCGGGCGGCGCGATGAACAATTGTCAAGGCAATGGGAAAGATCCAGACGATGCCCGACGTAGTTTTTCGTGGAGCCTGAAACGCCCGCCAGTCAAGGATCACGGGCCTCTCGGGGAATGAGCCGAGCGTCACGAAAGGCGTTAGCGGCAATCATGCCGGGCGGTGCGTCGCACAATAAAACCTGGCTCACCGAAGCAGTCGAACCCTTCGCGCGTCGTGCCGAAAAACCCACTGTCCGCAGGCAGGCGCGTGTCAAAGGTGAGGGTTTTCGGGACCCTCGCAACGGTGCGAGATTAAACACACACCGCCTCACTTCAGGAAATCCGGCGCATCGAAAGCGCTGCATGTTAAGCGCGCTAGCGCACAACCGCGCCCTTCACATTTCGATCAGGAAGCGTTCGCGATTCTTCCCGGCAAGCCACGCGGGCGAGCGGCCGCGACCGCTCCAGGTCTCGCCGGTCTTCGGATTGCGATACCTCGCGACCGACGTCGAGGTCGCCTTGCGCGCCGGCTTGCGTTCGGTCTTGAAACCGAGTTCCTCGGCGGTCAGGTCGTATTCGGCGACCTTCTGCTTGATGTCGGCGATCGCTTGCGCAATCTCTTTCTCGCGGGCCGCGGCGACTTCCTGGTGGAGCTTTTCGAGCTCGGCGGTCAACTGTTTGTACGAGGCCATGGCGGTGCTCCCATCGATTGACGAATTGCAGTGCGGACACTATCAGATGAAAAAAGTGCCGAACAGAAAGACCTGCAATCGTACCGCGCCGGCTGTGCGCGCGTCGGCCCGGTGGAGGCGATCAGTTCACTCAGTCGTCAATGGAATCGTACACGCGGCGTTCGAAGTCGACCGACATCGGAAACGGTTCGACGCCGCGCCGCTGGATCAGCATCAGACCGATCAAGTCTTCCACCGGATCGGCGAACCAGCTGGTGCCGTACGCGCCCGGCCAGCCGAACGAGCCTAGCGAGCGATAGCCGAGCGCCAGTTGCTGGGCGGGATCGTCGACCACGGACAAGCCCAGCCCGAAGCCCTGGCCCGCCCACACCACGTGCCCGAAAGCGGGCACGCGACGCTGGTCGCGCGTCAAAAAGTTGGAGCGCATCAGATCGACCGAGCGATGCGACAGCAAACGCCTCTCGCCGACGCGCCCGCGTCCGAGCAACAATTGCGCGAATTGCAGGTAGTCCTGCGCGGTGGAAACGAGCCCGCCGCCACCGCTCTGAAAGCGCGCCGGATTCGCCCAGCGGCTCGCCGACGGATGATCCTCGACCACACGACGCTGCGTGCCGGGCTCGACGCCATACGCGGTGGCAAGCCGCGCAAGTTGCGCGTCGGGCACCCAGAAGGCGGTATCGCGCATGCCGAGCGGCTCGAAAATGCGCGTGCGGAAAAACTCGCCGAGCGGCATGCGGCTCACGCGCTCGATCAGCACGCCGAGCACGTCGGTGGCGATGCCGTAGTGCCAGCGCGAGCCGGGCTGGAACATCAGCGGCAAACCCGCGATGCGCGCGAGCCATGCGCCGCTATCCCCGTGCGCTTCGAAGCCGTTGAAAGCGGCCGCGTAGGCTTCGGCCAGCGGCCCGGTTGCGGTGAAGTGGTAAGCGAATCCGGCGCGGTGCGTGAGCAGATCGAGCACGGTGAGCGGCCCTTTGGCCGGCTCGGTGTCGTCGAGCGGGCCGGCGGGGTCGCGCAGCACGCGCGGCGCGGCCAGTTCGGGCAGCCACAGGGAGATCGGCGTGTCGAACGCGAGGCGGTCCTCTTCGATCAGCATCAGGATCGCGGCGCTGGTCACCGGCTTGGTCATCGATGCGATGCGAAACAGCGTGTCACGCTCCATCGGCAGTTGCCGGGCTTCGTCGCGCAGACCGAGCGCCTCGAAATAGCCGATTTCGCCGCGCCGCCACACCATCGACACGACGCCCGCGACTTCGCCGCGCTCCACATAGCCTTGCATCGCGTTGTTCAACGCTGCCAACCGCGTCGCGGAAAGTCCTGCTGGTTGCATGAGTGTCCTGGGTCAGTCGAAGCTCAGTGACGGGAAAAGGTCCGGCCGCTCGCGGCGAGCTGGCCGGAGCCAGCCGCGAGGGGCGTTTGGCGATTCCGCTGCCGCGGCGTTCAGGCTTTCTGCCGCATTTCCAGCGCCGACAGCGCGGCATTCAGCCGTTTGATCCGGCTGGCTTGCGCCGGCACCCGGACCGCGCCGGAAACGACGTCGATACGGCTGCGCCAATAGGACAACGGAATGCCGTCTTCAGCGGAAATATGGGAAATAACACGTTCCAGATGTTCAATATCTCTTTCGAGTTGCTGATGATTCATTGCTATCCCCGGAATCTTTGAATTAATTTCGAACCGTAAATCGCAAGCATGGAACGTGCCGCGGTAGACGCGGCAGCATGAATTGAAAGCGGAAAATATTTCTCGACTCTTTACCCTCGTCGACAAATCGGAAAAACGTGCTTGTTTGTTAAACCCCGAACCGTGGAGAACAGAATACTGCCGGCGACCTCCGCGTTCCGTTAGGTTCCGCACGGACTCTAGGCGGCGACCCGCATCAGGCAGCGATTAAGCGGCTATTTAGTATAGCGGCTGCAAAAACGTATATTCGGCCAGCCGCTAAAAAGTTGCGAGCAAAACTCACTACGCATAATAGCCGGTTGCTGGATGCGTATTAGGCACAGATTTTTATGACAACCATGCGAAATTTCCATGACTGAACTATGCCCGCCGAGTAATTTCTTGATCATAGTAAATAATGCGCGTCATATGACGCAGCCAACCGCATTAATTACCGAGGGTTGGCGACACGAATGGGAATATGCGGTGCACAATCGCGCCGGCATTGCGCCGGCGCCGGCTTGATTCTTTCTATTTCGCGCGGCACGCGTAAATCAGGTTGAGCGTGCCGCTCTCGCGGGACTGGCGCACCACGTCGAACGCGCCGCCGCAACTTGCGCTGGCCTGCTGCGAACAGGAGTCGGAGCCCACCGGACATTGAACCAGCGTGGTGGCGCGGCCATCCGGCAGAAACAGCGGCGCGCTGCTGCTGCACGCACCCAGCAGTGACAAAGCGCCGACCGCCAGCGTGGCGCTGGCCCGGCGCGCAAAGGAGGAAAGACTGCGTTTCATTGGAAAGCCCCGATCACGTCTTGTTTTTCGATCACGAGATTGTGCCACGGGGTAATTGCACTACGTCACTCGACGGCGCCGGACCTCCTCATACCTCGATGCCGTAGGCCGCGATTTTCTTGTAGAGCGTCGCGCGGCCCATGCCGATCTGGCTGGCGGTGTCGATCACGCGGCCGCCGTTGGCGCGCAACGCGTCGCTCAGGAAACGCTTTTCGAACGCGGCCATCGCGTCGCTCCACGATGCCGGCTCGGGCATACCGGCGGTCAAGCCCGGTGCTTGCGACTGCGTTTGGGTTGGCGCGGCCACCTCGGTCACTTGAAGCCGCTGCCCGCCCGGCTGCGCCGAACCGATGAACGGCGCCAGGGTCCGCGCGTCGATCCGTTCGCTGTCGGAGAGCATCACGGCCCGCTCCAGCGTGTTGCGCAACTCGCGTACGTTGCCCGGCCACGCATACGAGCACAGCAACCGCAGTGCGTCGTCCTGCAATTCGAAGTGGCTGCCGCCGCGCGCTTGCGTCGACAGGTCCTCGAGGATCGCGTAGGCCAGCGCTTCGATGTCCGATGAGCGCTCGCGCAACGGCGGCGCATGGATCGTCAGCACGTTCAGCCGGTAGAACAGGTCCGCGCGAAAGCGTCCCGCCGAGGCCAGCGCCGGCAGATCGGCCGAAGTCGCGGCGATGATCCGCACGTCGGCGCGCACGATCCGGTTCGAGCCGAGCGGTTCGAACTCCTTGTCCTGCAACACCCGCAGCAGCTTGCCCTGCAACGCCAACGGCATATCGCCGATCTCGTCGAGAAAGAGCGTGCCGCCGTTCGCCAGTTCGAATTTGCCGACGCGGCCTTTGCGATCCGCGCCGGTGTATGCGCCGGGCGCGGCGCCGAAGAATTCGACTTCGAGCAAGGTCTCGGGGATCGCCGCGACGTTGACGGTCACGAGCGGCTGATTCGCGCGCGCCGAGCCGCCGTGAATCGCGTGCGCAAGCAACTCCTTGCCGGTGCCGGTTTCGCCGAGCAGCAGCACCGGCGATTCGAGCTGCGCCGCGCGGCGCGCCTGACGCTTCACTTCGAGACAGGTCGCGCTCGTGCCGACGAAGCTGCCGAACGTGTAGCGGGCGCGGCGCGCCTGCGCGAGCGATTTGCGCGTCGCGATCAGTTCTTCCTGCACGCGCGAGTAGTGGGAAAAGAGCGGCGTGAGCGCCTTCAGCTCGTCGAACAGCGCGAAGCCGACCGCGCCGACCGTCGCCCCGGCGTCGTCTTTCAGCGGCAAACGCGTGACGACCAGCGGTTCGCGGTCCGTCTCCATGATGTCGAGCAGGATCGGCTTGCCGGTGATGACGACCTCGCGCATCAGGCTGTTGGGAATCACCGCTTCGCAATCGCGGCCGATCGCCTGCTGCGGGTCCGAAAAGCCGAAGCGCGCCGCGTAACGCTTGTTGATCCAGACGACGCGCGCATCGGCATCGACGATGAACGTGCCTTCGCTGAAATTTTCGAAGGTGCGAAAGAGCGAATCCATCGCCCGGCGTAGTACGTCGTCGTAGGTGGCGGGCAGGCCCGCCCAGTCGTTCATCATGCTGTCGCTGTCTCCGGGTATCGTTCTAATTGTGCTTGTCTCATTTTGTAGACAAGCTTATCTCATCGGAGAGAACGCCAGCAAGCCCTGCTGATAAGGGTTTAACCTTGGTTAGGCTTATCTTGGGGTGATATACGTCCCGTTTCGGAGACGTTTGGGTACAATCGGCCGAACTGCGCTTCCCGCTTCGGCCATCTGATCAATGCATCGGCCGTGGCAGCGGGCGTGGCACGAAACCTGCGTTCCCGCGGCGCCGTGCCGTCGCACCGTCAGGACGGCGTACATGTAGAACAACCAAGCTTTGGAGACTCAATGTCCTTTGTCATCGTCCTCGCCGCGCTGGCGTTTCTGATGTTTGTCGCGTATCGCGGCTACAGCGTCATTCTGTTCGCGCCCATTGCCGCGCTCGCCGCCGTCCTCGCGACCGAACCGGCCGCTGTCGCGCCGGTCTTTACCGGCATCTTCATGGACAAGATGGTCGGCTTCGTGAAGCTGTACTTCCCGGTGTTCCTGCTGGGCGCCGTGTTCGGCAAGGTGATCGAACTATCCGGCTTCTCGGAGTCGATCGTCGCGGCTGCAATCCGCTATATCGGCCGTTCGCGTGCGAATGCGGTGATCGTCGCGGTGTGCGCACTGCTCACGTACGGCGGCGTGTCGCTGTTCGTGGTGGTGTTCGCGGTCTATCCGTTCGCCGCCGAGCTGTACCGCCAGAGCAATATTCCGAAGCGCCTGATGCCCGGCGCCATCGCGCTCGGCGCGTTCTCGTTCACGATGGATTCGCTGCCCGGCACCCCGCAGATCCAGAACATCATCCCGACCACCTTCTTCAAGACCACCTCGTGGGCCGCGCCCACGCTCGGCGTGATCGGCTCGCTGTTCATCATCGTGGTGGGTCTGTCATATCTGGAATGGCGCCGCCGCGCCGCGATGGCGACCGGCGAGGGCTACGGCACGGAACTCGTCAACGAGCCGGAGCGCGTCGAATCGAAGCAACTGCCGCATCCGTTGCTGGCCGTCGCGCCGCTGGTGGTGGTGGGTGTGGCGAACTTCCTGCTGACCCGCTGGATTCCCACCTGGTACGGCCCGACCTTCACGATCACGCCGGACATCCTGCCGGGCCTCCATGCGCCGGTCGAAACCACGGTCAAGAGCGTGGTCGCGATCTGGGCCGTGCAAGGCGCGCTGCTGCTCGGCATCATGATGGTCATGTTGACCGCGTTCGGCCGCGTCAGCTCGCGCTTTGCGGTCGGCACCAAGGCTGCGGTGGCGGGCGCGCTGCTGGCGTCGTTGAACACCGCGTCGGAATACGGCTTTGGCGGCGTGATCGCGGCTTTGCCCGGCTTCCTCGTGGTCAGCGACGCGTTGAAGAGCATTCCCAATCCGCTCGTCAATGCGGCCGTTTCGGTCAGCACGCTCGCGGGCATTACGGGCTCGGCGTCGGGCGGCATGAGCATTGCGCTCGCGGCCATGTCCGACGTGTTCATCAAGGGTGCCGAAGCGGCGCATATTCCGCTCGAAGTGCTGCACCGCGTGGTCGCGATGGCGAGCGGCGGCATGGACACGCTGCCGCACAACGGCGCGGTGATCACGCTGCTGGCGGTCACCGGGTTGACGCACCGCCAGTCGTATCGCGACATCTTCGCGGTGACGGTGATCAAGACGTTGGCGGTGTTCTTCGTGATCGCGGTGTACTACGCGACTGGGCTGGTTTAATCGAGGCGAGGCGAGGCGAGCCGCACTGCGCTGTGCGGCTGCTTGCCTGAATCCGCACCTCGAACATCCACTCGACTCCCCCTCATGAGTTTTGATCGGTTAGCGTAGCGTTTCGACAATCGAAACGCGCCGACCTTTCCGATGAGCTCAAGCCCTAGCTTCTGGATGATTCCGCAGGCCCCGACACCCGTCGGGCCGTTCTCCCACGCCGCCGAAGCCGACGGCTGGGTCTTCCTGACCGGCCAGATGCCGACCTCGCCCACCGACGACAGTGCACCCTTGCCGGACGGCGTCGTCGCGCAAACGCAGCGCGTGATGGACAACCTGGTGCTGGTGCTGCAAGGCCTCGACATGGGCTTGCAGCACGTGGTCGCCGTGCGCATCTTCCTGACCGAGTTCAAGCGCGACTATGCCGCGATGAACGCCATCTACCGCGCTTACTTTCCCGCCGACGCGCTGCCCGCCAGAACCTGCATCGGCGTGACCGCGCTCGCGCGCGATGCGCTGGTCGAGATCGACTTCGTCGCGAAGCGGCCGGGTTGACCTGATCCGCCACGCGTCGCGGCACGTCGGCGCGGCGAATCATCGGCGTCCACGCGCGCGCCGAAGGCCAACACCGGCAGACTCGCGCGGGACTCGTCCGGCACCCTTACGCGCCAAGGCAACCCGGCCCCATCGAACACAACCCTGCATTAACGGCGAGACGCCTCACAATCCTGAGTGGTTTACTGGGAGACCCTAAAGACTGCGGGGTTAATTGCCGTTATTCCTTGCGAACAAGTCAGCACCGCGCCCACGCGCGACAGCATCTGCAAGGAAAGCCATGCGCAACAACCAGCCTGTCACTGGGCACGAGTACGAATTCCCGTCGTCCCACATGCTTGTTTCCGCGACCGATCTGACCGGCCGCATCCAATACTGCAATCCGGCCTTCATTGCCGTGTCCGGTTTTACGCGCGACGAGCTGATCGGCCAGCCGCACAACCTGATCCGTCACCCGGACATGCCGCGCGAAGCGTTCGCCGACTTGTGGGCGACGATCCGCGCAGGCCGCCCGTGGACCGCCCTCGTCAAGAACCGCCGCAAGAACGGCGATCACTACTGGGTACGCGCGAACGTCACGCCGGTGGTCGAGAAAGGCGCGGTGGTGGGCTACCTCAGCGTGCGCGTGAAGCCGCAACGCGATGCGGTGCGCGTCGCCGAATCGCTGTATGCGCGCATGCGCACGGGCGAGTCGCGCGGCCTGATGCTGCGCAACGGCGTGGTGGTGCGCACCGGCTTGCGCGGACGTCTGCAGGCGCTAATGCGTCTGCCGGTTGCGACGCGCGCAGCGGCCGGCTACGCGCTCACGCCGCTGGCGTTGCTGCTGACCGGTCTCGCCGCATGGCAAGGCACTCCGCCCGCGCCGTTCTGGATTGCGTTCGGCGTCGCCGCGACGATCAGCGTCGTGTCGTGGCGAGTGCTGACGCGCCAGCTCGCCGCGCCGATCGACGACATGTCGGGCTTCGCGACCCGTCTCGCCGCTGGCGATCTGACCACCGATCTGGAGATCGCCCGTCACGACGACCTCGGCGACGTGCTGCAGGCGTTGAACCAGCTGAAGGCGAATCTCGCGGCCATCGTCTATGACGTGCGCACGCAGATCACCGGCATGCTCGACAACGCGCGCGAAATCTCCAGCGGCAACGTGGATCTCGCGCGCCGCACCGAATTGCAGGCGGCGTCGCTCGAAGAGACCGCCGCCACCATGGACGAACTGACCACCACCGTTCAAGCCAACGCCGATGCGAGCGTGCGCGCGCTCGACCTGGCGCGCGACGCCCAGGCGGCGGCGGCCGAAGGCGGCAAGATCGCGGGCCAGGTCGAGCAGACCATGGCCGGCATCACGGCGGCGTCGCGGCGGATCGCGGACATCACCGGCGTGATCGACGGCATCGCCTTCCAGACCAACATCCTCGCGCTGAACGCCGCCGTCGAAGCGGCGCGCGCGGGCGAAGCGGGCCGCTCGTTCGCGGTCGTCGCGAGCGAGGTGCGGATGCTCGCGCAACGTTGCGCGGCGTCGTCGAAGGAAATCAAATCGGTGGTCGAGGCGAGCGCGAGCGAAGTCGCCGCGGGCACCGAGCTGGTCGCACGCACCACATCGCAGATGCGCGCGATCGACGAGGCGGTGGGCCGCGTATCGTCGATCATCGTCGAAGTGGCGAACGCGAGCAGCGAACAGGCCGAGGGGATTCGCCAGGTCAATCAGGCGGTCTCGCATCTGGACGGCGCGACCCAGCAGAACGCCGCGCTCGTCGAGCAGGCGGCGGCCACCGCGCAACGTCTCGCGGAACAGGCCGACGTGCTTGATGCAGCGGTGCGTCTGTTCACGGTCGCCGAGGCCGCGTCCGCGCCGCGCGGTGCGAGCGGCGAGCAGCGCACGTCGGGTCCGACGCGGCGAACCGCGCGGCGCCCGCACTTCACGCCAGCACACCTGCCGCCGAGCAGGAAGAAGCCACATTGATCTGATAGATCGGCATTACTCCCACCTCGACAGCCGACTATTGGCGCGTGAGGATGCAACCGTCAGCGCCCACCGGTTGGATGGGCAGTTTGACCCGAGTAACAACGGCGTTTAGCAGCCCGTCCCTTTCCGGACGGGCTATTTTTTTGCCTGCATGGTTGTGCGTCCACGGATGATTGAAGCCGGGGCCTGTCGGGCTCGCGAGCCGAGTTTGCGTTGCGGCGGAATAACCCGGCAAAGGTGAGCCAATACGGGAGCCGTCGTCCACGCGGTTGCCGCGCGCCGCCAGCGCGCTCACACTTGAGGACTGCGCCCTATGCTGACTACAACGCCAGGAGGCCGACGTGACCCCTTCCGACTCTCCGCGCGCCAACCCGCTTGCCGCGCACTTCGTCGCGATGGCGCGCAACAACGCGTGGTCGAATCTGCGCCTCTACCGGGCGTGCCTCACGTTGACCGACGACGCGTTCGCCGAGCGCCGGGTGAGCTTCTTCCCATCGCTGCAGCTCACTTTGAATCACATCCTGCTGGTGGACCGGTATTACTTCGACGCGCTGACCGGCGGCGGCGAGGGGCTCACCATTTTTGACGACGAGTTGCCCTATTCGCGCGCAGCCGACTTGTGGGATGCACAAGCGCGGAGCGACCAGCGGCTCATCACCTTCTGCGAGTCGCTCGCCGACGGCGATCTGCAACGCGACGTCCAGATCGACCGCGGCCCATTAGTCGGCATTCAGCATGAAGCCGTCGGCAGCGTACTGCCACATATGTTCGTCCATCAGATTCATCATCGCGGCCAGGTCCACGCGATGCTGAGCGGCACCACGGCCGCCCCGCCACAGCTCGACGAGTTTTTTCTCGCCGCCGACGCGCCGCTGCGCACCGCCGAACTACGCGAGCTGGAGCGCATGAGCGCGCCGCGCTAAGCCGCGCGCTCTTAACCGGAACGTGCGTCAGCAACATGACAGCCAGGGAGAAGAGCCGCGGTGCCACGGGGCACGAAAAATGCATCCGTCGTGGCGGGGAGTCGCGTTAAACTGGTTGCAACGCTTGGGATGTCACGGCACGCACTGCCCGGCGAACCGCGCCGGGCGACGTTCGGGACAATATGCGGGCGGCGGCATCCTTGTCAGGCGGGCGGGCGCGCAGGCCACATGCAACGCGCGGCAATCGCGTGAAAGACGGCGCGCCAGCCTGCCCGTACAATGGTTCGATCAACAACGGAACAAGGACAACTTCGATGCGCACTACCGGGTCCTCCGGGTCAATGGCCCTGCTCACCGAATACGACGAAGCAACGGCGCGCGAACTCCGCTCGCTGCGCCTCGAATCGACAGAAGACGGCAAAGGCATTCTTCTGATCGAGGTCGACGAGCGCAAAGCGGGCATACACCGCGAGGTGCGTTACGAAATCACGCCTGCCGAGCTGATTGCCGCGATTCGTGCGCATGGCGCTGAATTGCCGGGCGAACAGCACAATCATCGTCAATGAAATAACGCATGCGGTATTGCGCTCGCGCGCGAATGCCGCATGTTTTACCGGCTCTGACTGCTAAGAGTGGCGGGATACGGGCACGCGACGTTCGCAGCGCTCCAATGGGCATGGTTCGCGTGCTTGCATGCCGGGCGGGTTTCAATCTTTTTCTGTTTGTTTCACTTGCGACACTAATCCGCGCTTTGAATCATTCAACGTGCCGCAATAGCGCTTTTACCGCCCGAATATCGGGCACCTTTTCAAGCCGTTTGCACGTCTTGAAAATGCGTCCATAATCCTTGCATTCTCCTTTGCTTTTGCTACCCGTGCCGCGCCCGAAAGGGCCGCGGTTTTAAGCCAATGCTACATGATCTCGTCGAGCAATATGGGCCGGCGCTCGTCTTCGCCAACGTGCTGGCCGCCTCAATCGGGCTACCCGTGCCGGCGATGCCGTCGCTCGTGCTGTTCGGCGCGATGGCGGCAATGCATCCCGGCTCGGTCGGCACGCAATTGCTGCCGGTACTGATTCTGTCGATCTTCGCCACGCTGATCGGCGACAGTGCGTGGTATCTCGCCGGTCGCATGTACGGCGGCAACACGTTGAAGACGATTTGCCGCCTGTCGCTCTCGCGTGACACCTGCGTGAAAAAGACCGAGCGCTTTTTCGGCCGTTGGGGCGTGCGCGTGCTGGCCGTGGCCAAGTTCGTGCCGGGCCTGTCGATCGTGTCGATTCCAATGGCCGGCGCCATGGGCACCCGCTACCGCACTTTTCTCACCTACGACAGCATCGGCGCCGCGTTGTGGTCCGGCACGGGCTTGATTATCGGGGCCTTGTTCGCGCGGCAGATCGACATGCTGTTCGCGATTGCCGGGCGACTCGGCCGCACTGCCGCGCTCGTGGCGGTCGCGCTACTGCTGTTGTACGCGGGGTATCGGTGGTTCCGGCGCCGTCAGTTGATTTCGAAGCTCGCGTCCGCGCGCATCGAAGTGGAGGAACTCGCGAAGCTGTTCGCGGCGGGCAAATCGCCGGTGCTGTTCGACATCCGGTCGCAGGAGAAGCGCAAGCTCGATCCGTACGTGATTCCGGGCTCGCAATTCGCCGATGAGCGGCAACTCGACGAAATCGTCGCAACCTATCCGCACGATCAGAAACTGGTGATCTACTGTTCCTGCCCGAATGAAATTTCCGCGGCATGGATGGCCAAGCAACTGAACGAGGCCGGCTTCTCCGACGTGCTGCCGCTGCGCGGCGGCATGGAAGCCTGGCGTGACAAGGGCAAGCCAGTCGAAGCGCTGGCCCACATGCCGCCGCCGGAAGTCGCGGTCGACGACATCGCGCCGAAGGCCGTATAGCGCGGCAGCGCATCTGCATCAGTGCGCCTCGTGCGCCGCGCCGCTTCGCCTCCCGTTCAATCCATCAATGAACACCGAAGGAGCGGTTCAATGCTTTCGACTCAGGAAGTTTCGACTCAGGAAGTTGAAGGACAGCAGACAGTTGTCGCCGACGCGCCGTTTTCGTCTCTCTCGACGCGCATGCATCAGATGTTCCCCGCGCTCACCAGCGCGGAAATCGCCCGCCTGCGCCGGTTCGGCGAGATCGGCCACTGGAAGGCCGGCGAATTGCTGTTCGAGACGGGTCATACCGGGCCCGGCATGTTCGTACTGCTTGAAGGACGCGTGAAGATCTATCAGCGCGACGGCATTGGACGCGAAGTCCTGATCAACGAACACGGCGCGGGGCATTTTCTTGCCGAGGTCGGTCAGTTGTCGGGACGGCCCGCACTGGTGAACGGCATGGCGCTCAGTGCGGTGGAAGCGCTGCTGATTCCGCCCACCGGGCTGCGTGCGCTGATCGTCGCCGAAGCCGAACTCGGCGAGCGCATCATGCGCGCGCTGATCCTGCGGCGCGTGTCGCTGATCGAAAAGGGCGCGGGCGGGCCGATCCTGATTGGCAACAGCAGCGACGCGCAGCTCGTGATGCTGCAAGGCTTTCTGTCGCGCAACGGCCATCCTCATTCCGTGATCGACGAGCGCGACGAAGACGCGCTGCGTCTGATCGAGCAGTTCGCCGCACAGCAGGAAGACATGCCGCTCGTGATCTGCCCGGACGGCTCGGTGCTGCGTCATCCGAGCACGCCGGAACTCGCCACCTGCCTCGGCCTGCTGCCCGATCTCGACGATTCGCATGTCTACGACGTCGCGATCGTCGGCGCCGGACCCGCGGGACTCGCGACCGCGGTGTACGCGGCGTCGGAAGGACTGTCGGTCATCGTGCTCGACAGCCGCGCGCCGGGCGGCCAGGCGGGCGCCAGTTCGCGGATCGAAAACTACCTCGGCTTCCCGACCGGCATCTCCGGCCAGGCGCTGGCGGGCCGCGCGTTCGTGCAGGCGCAGAAGTTCGGCGCGCACGTCGCGATTCCGGTTCACGTGACGGCGCTGAAGTGCGCGGAGTCGCCGTATCGGCTGGAACTCAAGTGCGGCGGGCAGATCACTTCCCGCACCATCGTGATCGCGAGCGGCGCGGTCTACCGGCGGCCCGCGCTCGAAGGCCTCGACCGCTTCGACGGACGCGGCGTCTACTACTGGGCGTCGCCAGTCGAAGCCAAGCTGTGCAAGCGTCAGGAAGTCGTGCTGGTGGGCGGTGGCAATTCGGCCGGCCAGGCGATCGTCTATCTGGCCTCGCACGCGGCCAAGGTTCATGTGCTGATCCGCCGGAGCGGCTTTGAGGCCACCATGTCGCGTTATCTGATCGACCGTATCCGCTCGCTGCCGAATGTGTTCGTGCATCCGAATTCGGAGGTCGGCCGGCTCGAAGCCGACGAGAGCGGGCTCGCATCGGTCGGCCTGAAAAAACCTTTGCCCGATGGCGTCGATCATTTCGACACGCGGCATCTGTTCCTCTTCACCGGCGCGGACCCGAACACCGACTGGCTGCGCACCTGCGGCGTGCAACTCGACGCCAAGGGCTTCGTGTTGACCGGCACCGGCGCGGACGGCGTGGCCGCCTGCGATCTCGCGACGACGGTCGAAGGCGTGTACGCGATAGGCGACGCGCGCGCCGGCTCGACGAAACGGGTGGCGGCGGCGGTCGGCGAAGGCGCGGCGGTGGTCGCGCAGATCCATCAACTGCTCGCGGCTTCCGCTGGGGAAGCGGTCGCGCTGGGCGCCTAAAGCCATCATCAAGCAACTCGCCGGGCCTTCGGATCGCCAGCGCCCCACGCTCGGAGCCCTAGGCCCCGGGGAGTAGGCCCCATGACCCGGCGGGTAACCACCTGTTACACACCCCTTCAACTCGTTGCACCTGCGTTCCTTTCTGTCTCGTAAGATTATCGTCAGCCGTTCGACAGCGAACGGCCAGCCCTTTTGCACGGGACCGGAGTAAGCGCTAACACGCCAACTCCGGATCGACACTGGAGACACGCATGATCAAACGCGCCATCGTATTCGCCGCCTTCGGCCTTGCCGCCGCCTGCGCATCGACTGTCGCCCTCGCGCGGGTGGACGTCGGCGTGTTCGTCAATACGCCCGGCCCGGTGTACGCCGCACCACCCGTGGTGTACGCGCCGCCGCCGGTCGTCTACGCGCCGCAGCCCGTCTATGGTTACGGATACCGCGACGATTACTATCGCGGCCGCGGCTGGCATCACGACCATGGCCGCCATCGCGGTTGGGAACGGCATCATGGGCGCGGCTGGTAAGCACGTCTCGCGCTGCGCGCCGCGTCCGGTCCATCTTCTCCATTCACGCTACAGTAGCGGCTGCTAATCGAGGTCGGGCCTCGTGCCCGTCCCACTCGCCGTCACCCACTGACCGACGCTCGCGTGAAGACTCTGCCGCTATCCGCAGCCCGCACCCTGCATCTGGCCGCGCAAGGCCTGTTGACGCCGCCGCGCCGCAAGGCCGTGAAGGCCGACGTGCTCGACACGATCCGCCGCATGACGCAGTTGCAGATCGACACGATCCACGTCGTCGCGCGCAGCCCTTATCTCGTGCTGTTCAGCCGGCTCGGCGCGTATCCGCAGCAGTGGCTCGACGAACATCTCGCCGAAGGCAAACTGTTCGAGTACTGGGCACATGAAGCCTGCTTCCTGCCGATCGAGGACTACGGCCTGCTGCGTCATCGGATGCTCGACCCGAGCGGGATGGGCTGGAAATACGCGACCGAGTGGCACGCCAGGCATCGCGAGGACATCGACACGTTGCTCGCGCATATCCGTGCGGCGGGTCCGGTGCGCTCGGCGGATTTCGTCCGTGAGACGGGCGCGAGCAACGGCTGGTGGGACTGGAAGCCGGAGAAACGTCACCTTGAAGTGCTGTTCGCGATCGGGCAACTGATGGTGGCGGAGCGCCGCAATTTCCACCGCGTCTACGATCTGACCGAGCGCGTGTTGCCTGGTTGGGACGACGCGCGCGATTTGCCGCCGGCCCACATGGTCACGACCGAAGTGCTGCGCCGCACCTGCCGCGCGCTCGGCGCCGCGCGCGCCGATTGGGTCGCGGATTACTACCGGCTGCCACGCCGCCCCTACCGCGACGAACTGCATGCGCTCGCCGATGCGGGCGAGCTGATTCCGGTGCAAGTGGAAGGCTGGAAGCAGGACACGTTCGTCCATCGAGACTTCGTGCCGATGCTCGACGACGCCGCGAGCGGCAAGCTCGCGTCGACCGTCACGACGGTGCTGTCGCCATTCGATCCGGTGGTGTGGGACCGCAAGCGCGCCGCCGCGCTGTTCGACTTCGACTATGCAATCGAATGCTATACGCCCGCGGCCAAACGCAAATATGGCTACTTCGTGTTGCCGCTGCTGAGCCGGGGCAAGCTGGTTGGCCGCGTGGATGCGAAAGCGCATCGGGCCCAGCGCGTGTTCGAGCTGAAGTCGCTACACATCGAGCCGGGCGTGCGTCTGAGCGCTCGCCTCGCCGGCGATCTGCGCCGCGCATTGCAACGTTGCGCGGACTGGCACGGCACTCCGCAACTGGCGATCACATCGGCGCCGCCCGCTTGGCTCGAAGCGCTAAGCGCCGACAACAACGTAGAAGCGTAACGACACGACGCAAACGCGCGCTCAATGCAACGCCGCCCACGCAAGCGACAGCGAAAACACGCCCAACACAATCGACGCCCCGCGCTGCATTTTCACCGGATCGAGCCACAGCTTGCCGCTGCCGAGCGCCGCCCCGAACGCGATCCACGCGAGCGCGATCGGCACGGCCAGGCACGCGAACACCAGCATCGTGAACACATAAGCCGGCATCTGCGTGAAGGCGACGGCCGGAAAGATCGTGCCCGCGAACAGCAGCCCTTTCGGATTGAGCAGCGTCGCCACGAACAGCGTGCGCATGCCGCCCGTGCGCTTTGTGGAATCGGGCAACGCGACCGCCGCACGCCACATATCGACGGCCAGAAAGGCGATGTAAAGACCGGCCGCGACGCGCAGCAGCGACGGCAACCACGGCAGCGCATGCGCCGCCTGCGCGAGAAAGCGTCCCCATACGGAAATCGACACTAGATAGCCCGCCAGTTCGGCGACGATCAGCGGCGACGAGCGCCGCACGCCATGACGCAAACCGGCCGCCGCCAGCAGCGTGTTGGTGGGTCCCGGCGTAATCAGCACGACGACGATGCCGACAGCCAGCAACGCGATTGCAGTCGCAGAGAGCATAGAAATGGCGCAATGTTGGACACAGTGCGCCTTTTATCACAGATAGGGGAATCGCCGTCACGCGGCGGCGAGTGAATTGACGGCTGATGCGCGGATGTATCGCAAGCGCCGCTTGCAACGGCTACGCGCGCTCCACATCGGCACGCATGCCGACACTGATGCCGATGCAAACCGCGCCGCCCACACTCGGCGACGCGCGCTTGCTTCAGCGATCCAGCTTAGCGCGCAATTCGCGTGCGGCTTCGAGCAGCCCGTCGTAGCCCGAACGCGCGTGCTCCGGCAGATCGGGATCGCCCACTAACGCGCCGAGCGTTTCGATCAGGCTGTACAGAATGCCCTTTGCTGCGCCCGATGCAATGCTGCCGGACGATACCTGCTGATCCACGTGACTGAGCGCTGCGTCGAGGTTTTCCAGATCGGGCCGGTCGCCCGTGGGCGGCTTTGGCGAAACGTCTTGCGTCATGATCGAACATCGCTCCGGTTGATGCAACGTGAACAAGCCTTTCACGTTTGTTATATACCGATCGTGCGCCGCCGTCTATTCGTGATCGACGCGCACGCGGCGCACATCAAGGCGTCCAGCGATACATCAGGATTTTCGCGCGAGCGTCGTCTTCCAGCAGCACCACGTACTCGCCGTTGGCGCGTTGCGCCGCGCTGATGCCGAGGTACACGTCGACCCAGCCGCTCGTGCTGCCGACGCTCGCGCCCGGCGTCATGTAGCCGACCGCCTGGCCGGTGCGCGCGTCGTACACATCGACTTTCGCCGTGTACAGCTCCGCGACGAAAATGTAGTTGCCCGCCACCGCGACGCCGACCGTGGTCGTCTGCGGATTGTTCTGCGTATTCCACGGCAGCGAGATCGCGTACTGTTGCGTCGGGGTGCCGGAACTCCAGTTGTCGTAGCGCGCGAGCACGGGGCCCGCTTCCTTCCAGTGGGTCGCGTCCCACGGAATCGCACTCGTGAAGCCGGACAGATACATGGTGTCGGTCTTCGCGATGTAGACGAGCCGCGCGAGCCGCGTGAACGGTTGCGGCATCGCGAACATCGTCGAACTCGCGTACGTGTAGATCGGATTGCCGGCGGAATCGAGCCCCTGCAATGGCATCTCGCGGATGCCGCTCAACGGCGTCGCAAGCCACACGTTGCCCGGCGTGTCGACCCACCAGAAGCCGTTGCCGACCGTGCTGCCCGTCGAAGGATTGCCGCTGATTTCGCTGGCCTCGACGGTGCCGTTGCCATTGCTGTCGCGCCACAGCCATTCGCCGTAAGTCGGCTGGCCGGCGGGCCACGTGCCTGGCAGCGGATTCTGCGCGAGCAGACCCGATGGAATCGCCATTTCGCCATGCGCCGCGTCGAAGCGATAAACGTTCAGATAATGCGCGCCCGGATCGAGCGTATAGAGAAACGGCTGACCGTTGATCCGGCGCACCATCGGCTCGCCACGCACACCGCGCGGCTCGTGAAACGTGGGGTCGTCGGGATAATCGAACCGGTCCAGCGTGAAGGCCGCATACGACCATTCGTGGCCGACCGGCTGGTTGTAATCGAGCGTGAAGCGCTTCGAGCCCGTGTAGACGGAGTTGGGCGTGGCCGGATCGAACGCGGCGCTGTCGACGAACGTCAGGCCGTACAGCCGCCAGTTGAACGCATGCGAGCTGAACACGTAGCTTTCGAGCACCGCGCCCTGCCCGACCGACGCCGAACCGAACGCGCGCGGCCCCTCGCCGTTTTGCGCGACATACAGATTGCCCGCCGGATCGACACCGATACCCGTGATGCCGTTGAAGCGCACGTTGCCCGGCACGCCTTTGACCGCGTGGAACAGGCCATTGCGCGTGCCGATCGCCGTGCCGGCCTGCGGCTGACCGCTGGCGTCCTTGTTGAAGACGAGAATCTGCTGCGACGGCCCATTGTCGGCGACGAGTATTTGCCCTGACGGTGCGACCGCGATATCGGACGGCACCGTGCCGGCGGGCAATGTCAACGCGCCGAGCGCGGTGCCGTCGGTGGCGTAGTGCCCAATAGTTAGGGTTCCGGATGAAATGCCGCTCATCACCCATAGCGTCGAATCGGTGTCCACCGCGATGCGTCCCGGCGACGACACGTTCCACGAGCGCAAAGGCTGCATCGACTCCGCGTCGAACACGACGATCCGGTTGCCGTAGGTGTCGGCCACGTACAGTTCGGCATCGGTGGCGGCCAGGCCGCGAATGCTCGCGTCGGTGCCGGTCGTCACCGTGTCGAGCGCCAGGAAGCTGTTCTTCGTCGCATTCGCGCTATTGCCGATGCCGCCACTGAACGGCGCACCGCTCGCCAGATTCGCGAGCGTGCGGCGCGTGATGCCGTACCAGGTCTGATTGGCCGGCGGATAGTCCGCGCCGACCAGCGCGTTGCTCTCGTTGCCGATCGACATCGCCGCATACAGGTACTGATGATTCACCGCGACCGCGTCACCGCCGGCCGCGCCCCAGCCATGCGTCGAACCGGCCACCGCGAGTTTGTCGCCCGCGCGGTAGGCGGCAATTTCGCTGCCGCTCTCGTCCCAAGGCGCATTGGTATAAACGGTGCCGTCGGCGCCGACGCTAATGGCCTGAATATCCTGCTGCATCCATTTGCTGTCGCCGAAACCGAAGCTATTGCCGATCCATGAAGTGGTGTAGCTGAGTTGGGATTGCGCGGACGCATTCAGCGGAATAAGGCTATGGAATAAGACCACGGCCAGACCCAGACGAGAGAGGAGTTTCACGACGGTATTTCCTTGCGAGTCGCGAAGCGCGCATGGTAGGCGCGCTTTCACGGATATGCGCAGACACTGGTTCATGCGCATACGTCAATGTTGACGTTTTATCCTCTCATAGAAAATGCGTAAATAAATTCTAAAAAAATCCTTGATAAGCTTTTAGCCACGTCAATTAATACGATGCGCATAGGATTACGCGGTAATAACTTGCTGTTTGAGTTTTATATGCGGATTCAATCGACATGTCACCGCGCCGGCGCATGGCATTACGGGGTATGACGGGGAATGGCTTTTGGATGATCTGGGCGAGCGCGGTGACTCTGGCGAAATGAACGGGCCTCCGCTTCTTCGCAACGAAATGGCGAAGCGAAGCGAAGGCCCGTGTACTGCATGACAACGTTACGAATGCTCGGCGTGCTCCACGAGCGCCGCTTGCGCGGCAGCCGCTTCGGCAGCGATAACCGCAGGCGACACGATCGCCGGTTGCCCCGCCTGCCCACGCGAACGGCCTGAACTCAGATAATCCGCGATCGAATCCTGCGTGACTTCGCCGATATAACGGCCATCGCCGTCCAGTACCGGCATCCACGACGAATTGAACTGGTACATCTTCGACAGCACGATACGCAGATGCTCGTCGGGATTGACGCTGGCCTTGAACGCGGTGAGATGATCGCCGCACACGCCCTGGCCCGCGCGCGCCGCGCGGCGCGTCACATAGCCGAGCGCCTGCTGGTTGTCGTCGACAATGGTCAGATAGCGATTGTCGCTGTCGTCCATCATCTGGAAGGCGCGTGCCACCGGCATATCGGCGCGCGCGGTGTCCGGCTGCGTGGCGGCGTCGCCGGCCTTCACCAGCAACAGGCGCTTCAGCGTGCTGTCCTGGCCGACGAACGCGCCGACGAACTCGTCGCGCGGACGCGCAAGCAGCGTGTCCGGATGATCGTATTGCACCAGCTGACCGCGGCGGAACACCGCCACGCGGTCGCCCAGTTTGATCGCCTCGTCGATGTCATGACTCACCATGATCACCGTCTTGTTCAGCTGACGCTGCATCTGGAAGAACTCGTTCTGAATCGACTCGCGATTGATCGGGTCGACCGCGCCGAACGGCTCGTCCATCAGCAGCACGGGCGGATCGGCGGCCAATGCGCGAATCACGCCGATGCGCTGCTGCTGCCCGCCCGACAGTTCGCGCGGATAGCGCTTCAAGTATTGCTTCGGATCGAGCGCGACCATCGACATCAGCTCGACGGCGCGCTCGCGGCAGCGCTTCTTGTCCCAGCCGAGCAGACGCGGCACGACCGTGATGTTCTCCTCGATCGTCATGTTCGGGAACAGGCCGATCTGCTGGATCACATAGCCGATGTGCCGGCGCAATTCGACTTCGTTCAGACCTGAGGTGTCCTCGCCGTTGATCAGCACGCGGCCCGAGGTCGGCGTGATCAGACGGTTGATCATCTTCAGCGTAGTGGTCTTGCCGCAACCGGACGGCCCGAGGAACACGCAGATTTCTCCTGCGCCGACGGTGAGGCTCACCGAGTCGACCGCCTTGACCTGCTGGCCGTCCTTCTGCGTAAACGTCTTTGTCAGTTTGTCGAGTTCGATCATGTCTTTTGCACTCCCTTCGGTGTCAGCAGGCGTTGCAGCGCTTGCAGCAGCAGGTCGGCGACGATCGCGAGCAAGCTCACGAGCACCGCGCCCACCAACAGTTTCATCATGTTGCTCTGGCCGATCGCGCGGACGATCAGCGTGCCGAGGCCGCCCGCGCCGATCACCGCGGCGATCGTCATCACGCCGATGTTCATCACCACGGCCGTCCTCACGCCGCCGAGAATCACTGGCACCGCGAGCGGCAAGTCGACGAGGCGCAGCCGTTGCCATACGGTCATGCCGATGCCGATGCCGGCTTCCTTGATGCCGGCGTCGACGTTGCGCAGCGCGAGGTAGGTGTTGCGCATGATCGGCAGCAGCGAATAGAGAAACACGGCGGTGATCGCCGGCACCGCGCCGATGCCCTGGCCGAAGCGCGAGAACACCGGAATCATCAGGCCGAACAGCGCGATCGACGGCAAGGTCAGCACCACGGTGGCGATGCTCAGCAACGGCGCGGCCAGCCACTCGTGGCGATTGATCAGGATCCCCAGGGGAACCCCGACGATGATCGCGCAACCCACCGCGATCCCCACCAGCCACACGTGTTGCGCGGTCAGTTGCAGCAGTTCGGCCCAGTTGGCCGATAGATAGTCGAATACAGTCATAGAAAGGTCTCCGCTCAGGGCAGCTTGTGCGTGCGCAGGAAATCCGCCGCGACTTCGCGCACCGGCTTGCCGTCGATGTCGACCTGCTTGTTCATCTCCAGCATCGCGTCGTTGTTCAGGACGCCGGAGAGCGCGTTCAGTTGCGCCGCGAGCTGCGGGTTCTGGTCGAGAATCGCCTTGCGCACCACCGGCGTGGCGTTGTATGCGGGGAAATAGTGCCGGTCGTCTTCGAGCGGCACGATGTCGAAGCCCTTCACGCGGCCGTCCGTCGTGTAGATCAGACCGATCGGCACCTGGTTGTTATGCAACGCGGTGTAGACGAGACCGGGGTCCATCTGACGCGTTTCCGCGCGGCTGAACTCCATGCCGTAGGCGGCTTCGAGCGGCTTCAGGCCATCGGCACGATTGGCGAACTCCGCATCCATCGCGAACACGTGCTTCTTTTTCGGCTCGGCCGCGAGCTTCGCGGCGAGTTGCGAAATCGTGCGAATGCCGGTTTGCTGCGCCAACTGCTGCGGCAAGCCAAGCGCGTAGGTGTCGTTCAGCGGTGACGCGTCGAGCCAGACGAGGCCCCGTTTCGCGTCGAGTTCCTTCACGCGCTCGTACATCGTCTTCGCGTCCAGCTTCTCGGTGATCTTGTTGTAGACGAGCGCGGCCGTGCCCGTGTATTCCCAGACCACGTCGATCTGGCCGTTCTCCTGCGCACTGCGCATGAGCGTGCTGCCGAGCCCCGCGCGCGCGTCGATCGTGTAGCCCTTCGAGCTCAGGTATTGCGACGTGATCTCAGTAAGAACGTACTGCTCAGTGAAATTTTTTCCACCGACGACGAGCGTCGATGCGCCCGCGTGCAAGCTCGCGACGAGCAATGCACCCGTGGCGATCCAGCGGCTGTGTTTGAACAGATTCATCATGCCGTCACCCCGCGTCGTGCGAGCAGGTAGCGGCTGCCGGCCGAAACGATGCCGTCGAGAACCAGCGCGAGAATCGCGGTCGCCGCGGCGCCGAGCAGAAGCTGCTGCTGATTGTTCAGGTAGATGCCGGGGAAAATCAGCGTGCCGAGACTGTCCGCGCCGATCAGATACGCGAGCGGTGCGCTGCCCACGTTGATCGCGAGCGCGGTACGCACGCCGCCGATGATGATCGGCATTGCGTTGGGCAGCTCGACGCGCAGCAGCGATTGCCACCCGGTCATGCCGATGCCGCGCGCCGCCTCACGCAGCGCGGGCGACACATTCTTCATGCCTTCGTAGGCGTTGCGCGTGATCGGCAGCAAGGAGGCGAGGAACAGCGCCACGAGCGCCGGAATATCGCCGATGCCGAAGATGCCGAGCGCGATGGCCAGTACAGCAAGCGACGGGATAGTGTTGCCGATGTTGAAGATCTGCATGAAGCGTTCGGCGTGACGCGCGAACGATGGACGGCTCAGCAAAATGCCGGCCGGTATGCCGACCAGCAGGGCGAGGGCCATCGAGTAGCCGACCAGCAGCAGGTGCCGTTTCGTGTAGTAGACGAGATCGGGCGCGTATTGCTGCAATGCGCCGGGGTCGATCGCGTGGCTGAGCAAAGCGACGACCAAGCCGATGGCTACAAGACTGCCGATCAGTCTGGCAGGACGATGAATCATGAAGATGCGCCTCCTTGTTCGGGCGACGCGCAGAAACAGCCGCGCCGCACAGGCGTCGTAACGACGCTGCGAATGGGAAGTTCGGGACGCGGCAGGTGCCGCGAGTTGAACCGAGTGATGCCGGGACTGTGTGGTTTGCCCGGCGCGAGGGCGGTGCGATGAACTGCTCGTGCCCTCGGTGGCTAACCAGTCAGCAAAACTGGCGCCAGATCCTTCGATGAGGTGGACAGCGGCGCTGGGTCGCTTGTCCGACGGGGGTTTGGGAGCCCCTCGGAATGCAGGTCTTTTACCGGCGATGGGCTGGATGCAAGGTGGCACTCATTTGCATTCAACCCCTTCTAACTTAGCCTATTTGGCTGCGATTTTGCGGTTAGGGAGCAAGGATTATACGGGCGGACAGGGCGTTCGTCTACCCATGTGGTTAATTTATGGGCAGCCGGGCAGCCCGTGGGCGGGAGAATCGGCTCCCGGAAACGCTCACCATTGCAGTTTTTTGTGCGCGGGCGGCTCCCGGAAATCCTCACCTGAAACAGCCGCCGCATACGATTCTTCGTGGTTGCGTGTTGCGTCAGGCGACGCCGGCGGAGATGTGCTGCATCAAGATTTCGCCAGCGTTCGCCGCGTAAAAATCCGCCGCGTCAAATCGAACGCCACCAGATTGCCGGCCACTACCAGCAACAGTCCGACCACCGCCAACGCGGACCACCGGTAACCTTCGAATACCGTCGATGCCGCCAGCGCCACGATCGGAAACAGCACCGTGCAATACGCGGCCCGTTCGGGGCCCATGCGGCCGACGAGCATCAGATACGCGGTAAAGCCGATCACCGAGCCGAACACCGCGAGATACGCGAGCGCGCCGAGATAACGTACCGATGGCTCGACCGCGAACGAAAAGCCCGCCACAAGGCTGCCGAGCGTCAGGATGCTGGCGCCGATCAGCATCGCCCAGCTATTGGTGACAAACGGGTGCAAGCCCATCGACTGCATCCGGCTCGACAACAGGCTGCCGGTGGAGAAACACAGGGTGCCGAGAAACGCGATTCCGAGTCCGATCAACTCAGTGCGATCGCCGAGGTGTCCCGCCATCTGCTGAACGAAGAGACACAGAATACCGACGAGGCCCAGCAATGCGCCGGCAATCGCCGTGGGTTGCAGTGGCCGGCCCATGAAGAGGCGTCCGTTGATCGAGTTCAGCAGCGGTGCGCTGGAAAACACCACGGCCACCAGCCCGCTCGGCACCGTCTGCTCGGCGTAGTAAAAGCATAGGAAGTTCAGGCAGAAGAGCGTGAAGCCTTGCGCGAACAGAAAGCGCCACGCGGCGCGCGGCGGCCAGATCGGGCGGCGCATGATGCGCAGCAGCGCGAACAGCAACAGCGCCGCGATCCAGAAGCGCCACGCAATCGACACCGGCGGCGGCACCGCGCCGAGTTGCCATTTGATCGCGAGCCACGTGGTGCCCCAGATCAGAACAGTGGTGACATAAAGCAGAAGATTCATAGTCGAGGTTGCGGCAGCAGAGTCGGAAGCTCGACTGTGCGGCCGCGCGAGCCGCCGCACTTGTCCAGGCTTGCGCACTTTTTCGCGCCGATGATCCGCCGCACAGGCGCGCACGTATACTCGTGGTCATCCAGCCATCGAAGCCGTTTGCCCTTTTGCCGTGAACGCCAGCCCGCCCGTCCTCGTGATGCCCGCTACCGAAACGCCGTTCGGCCTTCAGTCGGTGTGTCACACGCTGAGCAGCGCGGACGCGCATCTGGACCGCTTCGCGTGGCTCGGCGACGGGCTCGCGATCGCGCTATGGACGCGCGACACGAAAGAAACCGAGACCGTCTACGAGCGGCCCGGCCATCACACGCTGTCGTGTTATCTGGATGGCGGCTATCGCACCGAGCGTCAGAAAATGCCGGGCCACTATGGCGCGCCGTCGCGGCTTTGCGCGCTGCCTGGCGAACACGAATCGCGCTGGTGGGTGCGCGGCTACATGCACTTCATGCATCTGTACTTCCTACCCGAGCACTTCACGCAGCGCGCCGTGCAGGAACTCGACCGCGAACCGCGCGAACTGACGCTCGCCGATCGCACCTATTTCGAAGACGCCCGCATCGCCAGCTTGTGCCAAACGCTCGTCAACGAAGAGTGGCAGAGTCCCGACGGTCTGCTGCGCACCAACGAAACAGCGCATGAAGTGCTGAGCCTGCTGCTGCGCGCGCAAGGCGTGCGCCGCACGGACGTGTCGTTGAAAGGCGGTTTGTCGGTGGCGACGCGGCGGCGTCTGCGCGATTACATCGAAAGCCATCTCGCGCAGCCGTTCACGCTCGGCGAGCTGGCCGGCGTCGCGGCGTTGTCGGAGTTTCATCTTGCGCGCATGTTCCGCGAGTCGTTCGGCCTGCCGCCCGCCGCGTGGATCGCGCAGCAGCGGCTCGAACGCGCGCGCACGCTGTTGCGCACGACGACGCTGCCTCTCGCGCAAGTCGCCGAACAATGCGGCTATGCGAACGCCAGCCATTTCAGCCATCGCTTTCGCAAGAGTGTCGGCGTGGCGCCCACGGTGTTCCGGCAGATCGTCGGCGTTTGAGCGCGGCTGGCGTCGCCAGCGTGATTATTGCAACGCCATCGCCAGCACGCGCGCCACGTGGATCGCGTCGACACCCGCGCCATCGTGGATCTGATGCCGGCAACTGGTGCCGTCGGCCACCATCACTGTATTGCCGTCGATCTTGCGCACTGCCGGCAGCAGCGACAGTTCCGCCATCGCCTGCGAAGTCGCATAGTGCTCGGCTTCGTAACCGAAGCTGCCCGCCATTCCGCAGCACGACGATTCCACCGTCGATACCTTCAGCTCGGGAATCCACTTCAGCACGGTCTGCACGGGCGTGAAGGCGTCGAACGCCTTCTGATGGCAATGACCATGCACCAGCGCCTCGCGCGCGGCCAACGGCTTCAACGCAATCTGCAAGCGGCCGGCCTTTTCCTCGCGCACCAGAAACTCCTCGAATAGAAACGCGTGCTGCGAGAGCCGCTGCGCTTCTTCGCCGAAGCCATAGTGCAGAAACTCGTCGCGCAACGACAGCAGACACGACGGCTCCAACCCGACCACCGGCACGCCCCGTTCGACGAACGGTTTGAACAGATCGAGCATGCGCCGCGCTTCCTGCTTCGCTTCATCGACCAGACCCGCCGCGAGGAAGGTGCGGCCGCAGCACACTGGGCGCTCGCCCTGGCGCACGTTGAAGTGCACCGTGTAGCCTGCAGCCTCCAGCACCTGCTGCGCGGCGCGCGCGTTATCCGGCTCCATGTTGTTGTTGAAAGTGTCGACGAACAGCAGCACTTCTTTCAACGCGCCGTTTCGAGCCGCTTTGCGAGGCGCCGCGCCCGACAGAAACGACTTCCTGAAGCGCGGCAAACTCCGCTCGGGCGCGAAGCCCACGGACCGCTTGAACCACGCCGATAACACCGGCACGTTATCGGCCAGCGCCATCAGACCCGGCATGCGGCTCGCGGCGGCGGCATAGCGTGGCATGAACGCGACCAGCCGGTCACGCAGACGCAGGCCATGTCGCTTGACGCGCGCCGCGCGCGCCTCGATCTTGAACTTCGCCATGTCGATGCCGGTCGGGCAATCGCGCTTGCAACCCTTGCACGACACGCATAGATCGAGCGTGTCCTTGACGTCGTCGCTCGCGAGACCCGCTTCGCCGAGCTGACCGGAGATGGCGAGGCGCAACGTGTTCGCGCGGCCACGCGTGACGTGCTGCTCGTCTTTCGTCACGCGATAGCTCGGGCACATCGTGCCCGCGTCGAATTTGCGGCAGTGGCCGTTGTTGTTACACATCTCCACGGCCTTCGCGAGACCATTTGACAGATCGTTGCCGCTGCCCGGCAAGGTCTCCTGTCCGGTCAGCGGATCGCGCTCGACGTTCCATGCCGACCAGTCGAGCGCCGTATCGATGCGATGCGCCTTGTAGCCCGGCGCAAAGCGGAAATTACGCGTGTCGTCCATCTTCGGCGGACGCACCATCTTGTCGGGATTGAAGCGATTGTCAGGATCGAACAGCGCCTTGATCTCGCTGAACGCCTGGTTCAGCCGCGGCCCGTATTGCCACGCGACCCATTCGCCGCGGCACAGCCCGTCGCCGTGCTCGCCCGAATACGCGCCCTTGTATTCGCGCACCAGCGCCGCCGCTTCATCGGCGATCGCGCGCATCTTCACCGCGCCGTCACGCCGCATGTCGAGAATCGGCCGCACGTGCAGCGTGCCGACGCTCGCATGCGCGTACCAGGTGCCCTCGGTGCCGTGCCGATGGAACACCTCGGTCAGACGGCTCGTGTAGTCGGCCAGATGTTCGAGCGGCACCGCGCAATCTTCGATGAAGGACACCGGCTTGCCGTCACCCTTCATGCTCATCATGATGTTGAGCCCGGCTTTGCGGACTTCCCATAACGCTTTCTGCTCGTTCGCGTCCGTCATCTCGACGACCGAACCAGGCAAGCCCAGGTCGGCCATCAGTTCCGTGAGCTGCCGGAGCGACGCAAGCTGCGCGTCGCGGTCCTCGCCCGCGAATTCCACCAGCAGGATCGCTTGCGGCTCGCCGACCAGCGCGCGGCCGATCACCGGACGGAACGCGGGATTGCTCATCGCCAGATCGATCATCGTGCGATCGACGAGTTCCACCGCCACCGGCTTCAGCTTGACGATGTGCTGCGTCAGTTCCATCGATTGCCGGAACGTCGGAAAGTTGACCACGCCGAGCGTTTTATGCACGGGCAGCGGCGCGAGCTTCAGCGTCAACTGCCGGCTGAACGCGAGCGTGCCTTCCGAGCCGACCAGCAGATGCGCGAGATTCGCGATGCCGTCGTCCGTATAAGCGCGCGGGTTCTGGCAATCGAACAGGTCGATGTTGTAGCCCGCCACGCGCCGCAAGACCTTCGGCACACGTGCGACGATTTCATCGCGCTCGCGTTGCGCGATGCGCGTCACGCCGTCGAGAATCTGCTGCACGCGCGCGCCTTGTGGCGTCTCGCGCAGCGACGCGAAGCGCGCTTCGCTGCCGTCGGCGAGAATCGCGTCGATCGCCTCGACGTTGTGCACCATGTTGCCGTATTCGATCGAGCGAGAGCCGCACGAGTTGTTGCCGGCCATCCCGCCGATCGTGCACTGCGCCGCCGTCGACACGTCCACCGGAAACCACAGGCCGTGCGGCTTGAGCCACGCGTTCAGATGATCCAGCACGACGCCTGGCTCGACCGTCACGGTGCGCGCTTCGGCATCGAACGCGACGATGTTGTTCAGCCACTTGCTCGTGTCGATCACCAACGCTTCGCCGACCGTCTGGCCGCATTGGCTCGTGCCCGCGCCGCGCGCGAGCAGCGGCACTTTCTCGCTGCGGGCGATCTCCAGCGCGATGCGCAGATCCTCCTGATCGCGCGGCACCACTACGCCGACCGGCATGATCTGATAGATCGACGCGTCGGTTGCGTAACGGCCGCGGCTCGCCGCATCGAACAGCACGTCGCCGCGCAGCGACTTGCGCAGATGCTGCGCGAGCGGACTCGTCAGGCGCGCGGCAGAAGGAACCAGATGAATCGGCTTGACGAGTAAAGCGGAAGTGGGGTTCGTCATATCGTCGGCTTGTGGGAAAGCTGGGGAGCTGAAAAGCAGGCGAAGCCGCTCAGTACAACGTCACGCTGACCGGCGCGAGTCCTTCGATGCGCCCGCTTGCCGTGCCCGCCTTGCGCGGAAAAAACATCCCGGTGTACGACCCCGCGGTCACGATCATTTCCGGCGTCACCGCGATACCGCGCGAACTCGCGTGATTGACGAGCCACGTCAGCAAGCGCCGCGGATCGCCGGCGGGATTTGCGGGCGCGGTTTCGACCACGTCGCGTCCGTCGAAACTGAAATGCAAAGACGGCGCGACGAACGGAAAGTCCTCGCGATACGGGATGAACTCGCCCACGATCAGCGCGCCGTGATTCTGCAAGTCCGCGAGTTGCGCGAGCTTGTCGATGTCGGGCCACGCGGCATAGCGGCTCGCAACGACTTCAATGGTCGCACCGATCGAACCGATGGCCGCCTTCACTTCGTCTTCGCTATAAGGCGTCGTGGACGGCTCGAAGCGGCGGCCAAAGCGAAACGCGATTTCCAGTTCGAGCCCGAGCGGAGCGAAGCCGTCACGCGACAAACGCGTGCCATCTGCGTGCAGGTCGACATGGGGCAACGGCGCGCCCTGGATCGGGCCGCTCGCGGACTTCGCGCCGATCTTCCAACCGCCGATCCGCGCGCCGGACGCGCTCAGGATCTCGTGCTGGATTGCGTAGGCCGCGCGGGCGTCGGCGGGTACCTGCTCCGGCGGCAACGTGCCGAGCGTGACGCGGTCGCGGCGTGCGTCGGCAAGGCGCCGGCTGAGGGATGAGGTCATGTCTTCAATCGCGAACAGTGAGTGAACAGTGGATTGCGCTTACACGCCCATGCTGGTGGAGACGTGTGCGTTGTCCGCAGTATCGAGCGCGAACTTGCTTTCCGGCTGCATGCGGAACGCGAGCACCACGCCGACGCCCATTAACAGAATGCTGCCGACGAACGGCAAATCCCAGTTGCCGAAGTAGTCGATCAGAAAACCGCCGACCACTGGCGAGATGATCGCGGCCAGCGCCGAGCCGGTGTTCATCATGCCGCTCGCGGTGCCCGCGAATTCCGGCGCGATGTCCATCGGAATCGCCCACATCGGGGCGATCGTCATTTCGGCGAAGAAGAAACCCGACGCGAGACACGCAATCGACAGATACAGGCTGTGCGTGAACATCAGCGGAATCAGCGAGAGCAGGCAGAACAGCATGCAGACGGACACCATCCAGCTGCGCGCGCGTTTCAGGCTGCCGGTGCGCTTGAAGATCCAGTCGGTCACGATGCCGCCGAGCGTATCGCCGAGCACGCCGGCGAAGAACACCACCGACGCGAAGATCGCCGACTTCTGCAATTGCAGATGATGGTTGCGCAGGAAGTACAGCGGAATCCAGCTCAGGAACAGCCACAGCGTCCAGCCGTAGCAGAAGTACACGATCGTGACCGGCGCCATGCGGCGAAACAGTTTGCTCCACGGTACGCCAGCCGCTTTCGGCTTCGGCGTGGGCAACGCCGCGAGTTCTTCAGTCGTGATGCGCGGATGATCTTTCGGATGCTCGGTGAAGGTGACCGCCCACACGGCGACCCACAACAGGCTGAGCACACCGCAGATGTAAAACGATTCGCGCCAGCCCCAGGTCGCCATCACCAGCACGATCAGCGCGGGCGCGATCGCATTGCCGATGCGCGACGCCGCATGCGTGATGCCCTGCGCGAAGCCGCGGTTTTCCTTCGCGACCCAGCGCGACATCGCGGACGTCGCGGCGGGAAACGTGGCGCCCTCGCCGAAGCCGAGCAGCACGCGCGCGGCCAGCAGGGACGCGAGGCCGCCGGCGAGACCGGTCAGCACGGTGGCTACACCCCAGATCGCGCCGCACCACAGCAGCGTGCGTTTCGCGCCGAAGCGGTCGCTCACCCAGCCGCCCACCACCTGAAAGACCAGATACGGATACGCGAAGGCCGAGAACACCAGGCCGACCTGCGTATGCGAGAGCTGGAATTCCTTGCCGAAGCCCGCGGCCGCGGTGCTGACGTTTACGCGGTCGAGGTAGGTGATGAAGTACATGATGCACAGCATCACTAACACGATACTGGGCGCGCTGGTCAAACGAAACCGCTTCATCGTCTCTCTCCATTGCATGTGTCGACGGCGCGCCGGGGATGGCGCGCTGCGTCGTTGACCGGCAGCGGCACACGTCGCTGCGGACTTCTTGCATGTTGTTCGGCCCGCGTTCTGTGCGCGGCTTTTTTAGTCTCGAGGGAAGTGCTCACCGCCTTCCCTTTCCGCCTGCTGCTTGTTGCTTATCTATTGCCTGTTCGTTTTAAGGCTGACGGCGCGGCGCTTGCGGCCCGCGCCGTGCCATTGCGCGCGGCGCGCTTCAGGCTGCGGCTTTCAGACTCGAGGCCTTGGCCGGCTGGCTCAACCACTCCATAGCGGCAGGCAAGCCGCTTTCCTTGAGCGGCACACCTGCGAGACGCAGACCCATTTCGCAACCGGCCAGCGTGGCGAGCAGCATCAGATCGTTGCAATCGCCCAGGTGGCCAATGCGGAACATGCGGCCTTTCATCTTGCCGAGACCCGTGCCGAGCGACATGTCGAAGCGTTCGTAGATGACTTTGCGCACCGCGTCGGCATCGACGCCGTCGGGCATCATCACGCCGGTCAGCACCGGGCTATACACGGCCGGGTCCGCGCACTGGATCTCCAGGCCCCACGCGCGCACCGCGCGGCGGGTCGCTTCGGCCAGACGCTCGTGACGGGCGAAGACGTTGTCGAGCCCTTCGCCGAGAATCATCTCCAGCGCTTCGTGCAAGCCGTAGAGCAGATTCGTGTTCGGCGTGTACGGCCAGTAGCCGGTCTTGTTCATCTCGACGATTTCGCTCCAGTCCCAGAAGCTGCGCGGCAGTTTCGCGTGCTTGCTGGCGGCCATCGCTTTCGGCGAGATCGCGTTGAAGCTGATGCCCGGCGGCAACATCAAACCCTTTTGCGAGCCCGACACGGTCACGTCGACGCCCCATTCGTCGTGGCGATAGTCGGCGCATGCGAGACCCGAGATCGTATCGACCAGCAGCAGAGCCGGATGGCCCGCCGCGTCGATCGCGCGGCGCACGGCGGCGATATCCGACGTGACGCCGGTCGATGTTTCGTTGTGCACGACGCACACCGCCTTGATCGCGTGTTGCGGGTCGGCGCGCAGACGCTCTTCGAGCATCTGCGGCTGCACCCCGCGCCGCCAGCCTTCGATGCCGGGCAAGCCGAGAAACTCAGGCTTGAGGCCAAGGCTTTCCGCCATCTTTTTCCACAGCGTCGCGAAATGGCCGGTCTCGAACATCAGCACCTGATCGCCGGGGCTCAGCGTGTTGGACAGCGCGGCTTCCCACGCACCCGTGCCGGACGCCGGATAAATCACCACGGGTTGCTGTGTCTTGAAGATCTTCTTGATGCCGTCGAGCACCTTCAGACCGAGTTCGCCAAACTCCGGGCCGCGATGGTCGATGGTCGGATAGCTCATCGCCCGGAGGATGCGGTCGGGCACCGGGCTCGGACCCGGAATCTGCAGAAAGTGACGTCCAGCGGGATGAAAGTCTAGCTTGAGCATTGGGCTCCTCCAATTGAATTTTGCATGCAAAAAACTATATCAGACGAAACCCGACGCTCCCAAGTCGAAATTGGCGTCCGCAGACCGGTGTTTACCCTTGCTATTAACTAATCTTTCAGCTTCCGATAAAATCCCAATTCATGCGAGATGAGGGTTTTTGTATGCAAAATTCGGATTTCAATCCGGGTGTCACCGCGTCCCCGCTGATGCCGAAAGTCGAGCGCCAGCGCCTGCACGACACGGTGGTGGAGCACATCCGCCGCTTTATCGTCGAAGGGGCGCTGGAGCCGGGCAAGAAACTGAACGAGCGGGAGCTGTGCGAAACGCTCGGCATTTCGCGCACGCCGCTGCGCGAGGCGCTGAAGGTGCTGGCCGCGGAAGGGCTGATCGAGATTTCGCCGAATCGGGGCGCGTCGGTGTCGAAGATGTCTGAGGCGGAGTTGCGCGAGACCTTCGAATTGATGAGCGGTCTCGAAGCGTTTTCCGGTGAGCTGGCGGCGGAGCGCATGACCGCCGCCGAGCTTGCCGAGATCAAGGCGCTGCATTACGCGATGCTCGCGTGCCGCACGCAAAACGATCTGCCTGGGTACTACAGCCGCAACCAGGCGATCCACGACAAGATCAATGAGGCAGCGCGCAATTCAGCGCTGCGGCAGACTTATATCGCGGTGAACCGGCGCTTGCAGGCGCTCAGGTTCCGCTCGAACTTTCAGACTCCCAAGTGGGACAGTGCGATCCACGATCACGACGAGATGCTGAAGGCGCTCGAAGCGCGCGACGGCAAAAAGCTGAGTGCGATTCTCCGGCAGCATCTGCTCGACAAGCGCGATGCGGTTTTGCAGGTGCAGTCGCAGGAAGCGGCGGCGGCTTCGCCGTTGAAGACTTAAGCCACCTAAAGGTGTTTTGCGTTCGGCGTCGAGATGGCTGGCGCCGTCCGAACGCCCGCGCCGAAGGCAAAAACTTGTCCACCTAAAATGTTCGCAAGCCTGTGGACAACATTCGCATATCCGAGCCAAGTGGTTGATGCAGCAGAAGTATATGCTTGCGGTTGATGTGTAGGCACGGGGGGTTGTTACGTGGTCCTTCATGCTGCGGAGCTCGTTTAGCAAGGACGCCATACGAGCCGCGGCCGACCCAACTTCCAGTTGTCCACATAATTTGGGCACAAGCCTGTGGACAACCTGCGCACAGCCCGGCCAAGTGATTGATGCCACAAGGCTATCTACCACCGGCTCAGTCGCGGGCAGCCTCCGGCGCATCGTTTTTCCGAATGCCGACAGGCCGCCCACACCTATTCAAACCACGCTCACTGCACCACTTCCTTCCGCCGCAGCGACTCCGGCAATCCGTACAACACGATCAACGCGCAAACCACGCTCATCGCGCCGATCACATACAGCGCCGGCGTGGTGCTCCCGGTCAGATCCATCACACGCCCCACCATGACCGGGCTGACGATCCCGCCAAGCTGTCCCAGCGTATTGATCAACGCGATCCCGCCAGCCGCGCCGGCGCCCGCCAGGAGCTTGGGCGGCAGCGCCCAGAAGGCCGGAATCGACGCCACCACGCCCGCGCCCATCACGGCCAGCGCGACGACCAGCAAGCCGGTCTGCTTGTCGAAGAACCCCGCGGCAAAGAAGCCGATCGCCGACATCACCAGCAAGCCGAACACGAACTTGCGCCGCTCGCCGGTTGCGTCGGACAGGCGTCCCACCACCACCATGCAGATCGCGCCGCACACGTAAGGCACCGCTGTCAGCAAGCCGATGAAGGTCGGGTTGTGAGTGCCCGACACGCGAATCAGATGCGGCGCCCAGAAATTCAACCCGTACGACGCCACCTGAATCAGGAAATAAACCAGTCCCAGGGTGAGAAAGCCGGGTGTCCTGATGGCCCCCATCAACGAACGCCCCACGTCTTGATGACGGCTCTGCTGCGCAATCTGCCCCGCCAGAAAAGTCTTCTCCGACGACGACAGCCAGCCCGCGTCCTCGATACGATCCTTCAGCAGCTTCAACACCATGATCCCGAGCGCGACACAGGGCAAGCCGCCGAGCAGAAACAGCCAGTGCCAGCCCGGCATCCCCAGCACGCCGTTCATGTGCCCGATCACGAGGCCCGCGAGCGGCGCGCCGACCAGGCCCGAGAACGCGGACGCGAGAAACAGCATCGACGTGATGCGCCCGCGATAGCTCGGCGGAAACCACAGCGTCAGGTAGTACAGCACGCCGGGCGCAAAGCCCGCTTCCATCGCGCCGATCACGAAACGCAGTCCGTAGAACTGCCATTCGTTGCTGACGAACACCATGGCCGCTGTCGCGAGGCCCCACGAAATCATGATCCGCGCGATCCAGCGCCGCGCGCCGACCTTGTACAGAAACAGATTGCTCGGCACTTCGAACAGCACATAGCCGATCACGAACAGACTCGCGCCCAGACCATACGCGGTATCGGACAAGCCGAGATCGCTCTGCAACTGGAACTTCGCGAAGCTGATGTTGATGCGGTCGAAGAACGCGAACAGATAGCAGATCATGATGAGCGGCATCACCCGCCACGCAACTTTACGGATGATGGCCGCGACATCGTCCGCGCTATGCTCACGGCTGTCGCTTGCGACTGCGCCCAGGTCACTCATGCTTGTCTCCAATGCCGGAAACGGTGATGCCGTCCGGTCGTTTAATCAGTTAAAGGTGCGGGGTTGGTCAGATCTGTAGAACGTATTCAGGTACCGGATGCAGGTCGCAATTGCGGCCTGCCTTCGCCAGTTGCCCCGGCACGTCGTGGCCGAGCAAACCGGGCAAGCCGCGCGACAGCGCGATGAGCTTTTCCAGATCGATCGCGGTGGGGATGCCCATCTCGTCGCACAGATTCACGAGGTCTTCCGTGCAGATGTTGCCGGATGCGCCCGGCGCGAACGGGCAGCCGCCCAAGCCGCCCAGCGCCGCATCGAAGCGGCGCGCGCCGGCTTCGTAGGCGGCCAGCACGTTGGCGAGGCCCAGCCCGCGCGTGTTGTGAAAGTGCAGCGTGAGCGCCTCGGCCGGCAAGCGTTCGAGCACGCGCGTCACCAGCCGCGCCACCTGGCGCGGGCTTGCCATGCCGGTCGTGTCGGCGAGCGTGACGCCCTCGATGCCCATCTCGCGATACGTATCGACAATGCCGACCACACGGTCTTCGTTGATGCGCCCTTCGAACGGACAGCCGAACGCGGTCGCCACCGTCGCGTTCAGCAGCACGCCCGAACCCTTGACGTGCCGCACGATGTCGTCGAACGCCAGCAGCGAGGACTCGCAACTCATGCGCATGTTGGCGCGGTTGTGGGTCTGGCTCGCGGACATCACGAGGTTCAGTTCGTCGGCGTGCGCGGCGAGTGCGCGCTCGGCGCCCTTCAGGTTCGGCACCAGCGCGACGTAGATCACGCCGGGGTGGCGCTCGATCTGCTGGAACACGGCCTCGCCGTCGCGCAATGCCGGAATCGCTTTCGGCGACACGAACGAGCCGGCCTCGATACGCGTGAAACCCGCGGTGGATAGCGCGTCGATCAGCGCGATCTTGTCGGCGGTCTCGACCCACGTAGGTTCGATCTGCAAGCCGTCGCGCGGGGACACTTCCTGCACGATCAGTTTGTCGGATGGGGTGTCGTTGACGGCGCTCATTGCACGGCTCCTTCGCGGCGCAGCCGCTCGATGTCTTCGTTGGCGAATCCGAGTTCGGCTAGCACGCTGCCGGTGTGCTCGCCGAGCGACGGCCCTTGCCAGCGCACTTCGCCCGGCGTGTCCGAAAGCTTCGGCACGATGCCCGGCATCTTCACCGACGCGCCGCCCGGCAATTGCGCTTGCAGCAACATATCGCGCGCCTGGTAGTGCGGATCGGCGACGATATCGGCCACCGAATAGATGCGGCCCGCCGGCACCTCGGCGCGTTCGAGCGCGGCCAGCACTTCGTCGATTGCGTGATGCGAGGTCCATGCGCTGATCGCCTGATCGAGCAGCGCGCAGTGCTTCACGCGGCCGTCGTTGTGCGCGAGCGCGGGGTCGTCGGCGAGATCGGGGCGGCCAATCAGATACATGAGGCGCTTGAAGATCGGATCGCTGTTGCCAGCGATCACGACATAGCCGTCGTCTTCGGTGCGATACGTGTTCGACGGCGCAATGCCCGGCAACGCGCCGCCGCTGCGCTCGCGCACATGGCCGAGCAGATCGTATTCCGGCACGAGGCTTTCCATCAGATTGAACACGCTCTCGACCAGCGACACGTCGACCACCTGGCCTTCGCCCTGGCCCGTCTTCACGCGCAGCAGCGACATCAGCGCGCCGATCACGCCATGCAGCGAAGCGAGCGAATCGCCGAGACTCACGCCGACGCGCGCCGGCGCGCCGTCCACTTCGCCGGTCGTATAGCGGATCCCGCCCATCGCTTCGCCGATCGCGCCGAAGCCCGGCCGGTCGCGATACGGGCCGGACTGGCCATAGCCGGAGATGCGGACCATCGTCAGTTTGGGGTTGATCGCGTGCAGCACGTCCCAGCCGAGGCCGAGCTTTTCGAGCGCGCCGGGACGCAGATTTTCGATCACCACGTCGGCTTCGGCGGCGAGCCGCTTGACGATTTCGACGCCGTCAGCGGACTTCAGATTCACGCACACGGACTTCTTGTTGCGCGACTGCAGATACCACCAGAGCGAGGTGCCTTCGTGCAGCTTGCGCCATTTGCGAAGGGGGTCGCCGGTTTCGGGCGCTTCGATCTTGACGACGTCGGCGCCGAACTCGGCCATGAGGCGCGCGGCAAACGGCGCGGCGATGAGGGTTCCGATCTCGACGACGCGAATACCCTGAAGGGGTCCACCCATGATGCTGTCTCCGAAGCTGGTTTCGTGTTGGGAGACAGCTTAGGAGCGGCGCGGCGGCGGCGTCCAACCGCAATTCGCCAACGACCGTTCGCGAACGGCGAACGCTCAGCGCCTGGCGGCGGCCGGCGGGGCTTGGGGGGATGCGTTGGCGGCTTCGGCGGCTTCCGCTGCCTCGATCGAACGCAGGTGGTCGAACAGCAGGCGGCTCACCGGCGAAAGCGCATCGACGTCGCGCACCACCAGCACGAGGCTGCGCTCGGACCAATCGTCCTCGAGCGGCGTGCCGACCAGTCCGAGCGGCGCACCCAGCAGCTGAAACACCTTGCGCGGCAGCACGCCGACACCCATGCCGGCTTGCACCATCCGGCACACCGCGTCGAAACCCGGCACATGGATGCGCAAGCGCAGCGGCTTGCCGGCCTGGCGCGCGGCGAGGTGAGTGCGAGCGTTGATCGAACTCGCGGCATGCAGGCCGACGTGATCGCCGTCCAGGGTTTCGGCGAAGGCGATACTGGCGCGCCCCGCCAACGGATGATCGTCGCGCATCACGAGCACCAGCGAGTCGTGCCGGTAGTGCGTGACGTGCAGGTCGTGTGTGTCGGCGTCGCCGGAACAGATGCCGAGATCGACGAGGCTATCGTCGACGGCTTCGACCACGCCGCCGCTCGGCCGCTCTTCGAGGTCGAGCTTGACGCGCTCGTGCTGCAACTGGAACGCGCGCAAATCCTCAGGTAGAAATTCGACGATCGCCGACAGATTGGCCATCATTCGCACGTAGCCGCGCACGCCGCTTGCATGGCCGGCCAGTTCAATGCCGATGTTCTCGATGTCGCGCATCACGCGCCGCGCGTGATGCAGCAGCGTTTCACCGGCCGGCGTCAGCGTCATGCCGCGCGCATTGCGCTGAAACAGCGTCGCGCCGACCGCCTGTTCGAGTTCGAGCAGACGCTTGCTCGCGGCGGACACGGCAATCGCCTCGCGCTCGGCGGCACGCGTGAGCGTGCCTTCTTCGTAGACGGCGAGAAAGAGCTGGAGCGTGGTGAGGTCGAGCCTTCGGAGAAGGTTTTTGATTACCATGGCGGGGCGCCGCGTTGTGTGCGATCCATCTATTCTGACGCCAGATGCGCAAAACTGGGCGACGCCCTGTCAATCGCTCAATCCTTCCACGCCGAGCCGAGAGTCATCGTCCAAAAATTCTCGCGATGGTAATGCGGGTCTTTCAGCGCCAGCACATCCGCCTTCACGTTGCCGAAGATCGTCTCCGGTTTGTGAATCGTGCCGTGTGCGAGCAGTTCGGAATCGTACTTCAACTGTTCGTGTGCACCGGCCAGCGAGCCGAATAGAAAGACGCGCCGCGATTGGTAATACAGCAGTCGGGTTCCGGTATCGTGCACGCGTTGCGTGGCCCCAGGCGCCATCATGCTGTCTGGAATCCGAATGCCTGCGATCATGGTCATGTGACGTGCCCCGTGACGGATTCGGATGAACGGGACGCGCTATCCTCGCGACTTCAAACCGCGTTTGGTATGCTGGTCTACGGCGCTCTTCATGCGGTTCAGGCCGCGCGTCAGATGAAGTCCAGTATTGGTCAACGCGTCGCCACGGACCGCCGATCGCTGCCAAACGCACCGCGTCGACCGCTGCGACGCGCGGATTCCGTCCCTCGTCAAAGGAAGTGTTTCGATGCCCACTGTCGCGATCGCGATCTTCCCCGGCGTGCAAGCGCTCGATGTCGCCGGTCCCGTCGATGTCTTTTCCGAAGCCAACCTGTTCATTGCGCGTGAGCAGCACTACGAGGTCAAACTGCTCAGCGCCGAGTCCGTGCCGCTGCGCGCGTCGAATGGTATGACGCTGGTCGCCGACGCCACCTTCGGCGACGCGCGCGAGCCCTTCGATCTCGCGCTGGTCGCGGGCGGCCCCGCGCTCCCCGACAACCACGCGCCCGATGCGCGCCTGCTCGACTGGCTGACGAACGTCGCCGCGCGCTGCGGCCGCTACGGCTCGATCTGCACCGGCGCGTTCGCGCTCGGCCACGCGGGCTTGCTCGACGCGCACAACGTCACGACGCACTGGCAACATGCGGCTCAACTGGCCGCGCAATTTCCACACGCGCGTGTCGATTTCGATCGCATCTATCTACGCGACGGGCCACTCGTCACGTCGGCGGGCGTGACGGCCGGCATTGATCTGTCGCTCGCGCTGGTCGCAGCGGATCACGGTCCGCACACCGCGCTGGCCGTCGCCAAGCGGCTGGTGGTGTTCGCGCAGCGCCAGGGCGGCCAGTCGCAATTCAGCCCCTACCTTACGGCGCCCTCCGACGACACCTCGCCGGTCGCCAAAGTGCAGGCGCACGTCATGGAACGGATCAGCGAGAGCTTCACCGTGACGCAACTGGCCGATGTCGCGGGCATGAGCGCACGAAACTTCGCGCGCGTGTTCGTGCAGGAGACAGGCGTGACCCCGCACGAATTCATCGAGCGTGCGCGCGTGGATGCGGCGCGCAAGCTGCTCGAAAGCAGCGGCGCGGCCCTCAAGGCCGTTGCATACGATTGCGGCTTCGGCACCGCGGACCGCATGCGCATCGTGTTCAGCAAGCGGATCGGCGTGACGCCGATGCAGTATCGCGAGCGCTTTCGCTCGACCTGAAAGCGCTGCGCGGGCAAACGTGGATGAGAGCGCCGCTGCGCGCATGAAATGCTGCGTGAGAAAATGACGGCCTTCGCAAGCCAACGCTCACAAGGACCGACATGATTTCCACTTCCCCGATTCGCGCGATCGTCACCGGCCACACGCGCGGCCTGGGCGCGGCACTCTCCGAACAACTGCTCGCGCGCAATGTTGCGGTGCTGGGCTTGTCCCGCTCGCGTCATGCGACGCTCAACACGCGCTTCCCGGCCCAGTTCCAGGAAATCGAACTGGAACTGGCCGACCCCACGCGCGTAGCGCAATGGATCGCGACCGATGCGCTGCGCTCATTCGTCAGCGGCGCGCAAACGGTCGTGCTGTTCAACAACGCGGGGATGGTGCAGCCCATTGGGCCGATCGAAGGGCAGGACGCGGCGGCCATCGCGAGCGCGGTGAGCCTGAACGTGGCCACGCCGCTGATGCTAGCAAGCGCGCTCGCCAGCGCCGCCGCCGATGCGAGCGACCGGCGCATCGTGCACATTTCGAGCGGTGCGGCCCGCAACGCGTACGCTGGCTGGAGCATCTACTGCGCGACGAAGGCCGCGCTCGATCATCACGCGCACGCCGTCTCGCTCGACGCGAATCGCGCGCTGCGTATTTGCAGTCTCGCGCCGGGCGTGATCGATACGAACATGCAGGCGGAGATTCGCGGCAGCGGCGAAGAGCAGTTCCCGATGCGCGCGAAATTCGAAGACCTCAAGCGCAACGGGCAGTTGTCGTCGCCGGAACAGTGCGCGGCTCAACTGATCGACTACGCGCTTGGCGATGCGTTCGGACAGACGCCGGTGGCCGACATTCGCGAGATCGCAAAGCCTGTGTGATGGTCGTGGAGGCGCTATCGGCGGCTCCCGAAAAGCCTCACCTTTGACACGAAGCGGTGCGGGTTCGGCGCAAGGCATCCACCGGATAACTCCCGAAAACGCTCACCTTTCGAGCTTGGGGGCACAGCGCAAAGGCATGCTGGGCTTGGCGCAGAAGGTTCGGAATGGGCTACTCCCGCAAACCCTCACCTTTAGCACTGGCGGGGTAGTCTGCATACCCAGGTAAGAGCTTGCAGGTTGGCGTGGTTCGCGCGTTGAAGAAAGTGCGCGGGTGATGAGCCGCGCGCAGATGCGGTAGCCGACGCAATCGCGTAACTCGCGTGCGTTGCGCTGTCTGTGTGCTGGACCACGTTACAGCGGGTCATGTGAGCCGTGAGCAAGCACGTACGTGTGCAAGATCGTCGCCGGCATGTCCGAAGGCGAAGGGTGAGGCGCAACGAAGCATACGCACTCACGTATCGCTCATCGCGACTACGCTCCCGAATGTCCTCACCTTTTGCGCAAACAGACTGCTGCGCAAGCGCGGCCGCGCTCATTGCCTCGATCGATTTACCCCTGAAATTAAGGGGTTTCGACAAACATCGCGCCACGCAACCGCACTTTGAAAACGTCTCGCGTGCCACTCCCGAAAACCCTCACCTTTCCCGTGCCGAGCCGCGCCACGCCTGAGCCCGCTTAGCCCGCCAGCTTACGGAACGTTTCCAGCACTGCATCGCCCTTGAACGGCTTGACGATCCAGCCTTTGACACCCGCCGCCTTGCCGCGCTCCTTCATCGCCGGACTGCTCTCGGTCGTCAGCATGATGACGTTGACGGTCTTGTTCGCCAGCTCGCCGCGAATCTTCTCGACCATCGTCAAGCCGTCCATGTTCGGCATGTTGACATCGCTGATCACCAGCTTGATGCCGGGACTGGCCTTCAGTTTGGCGAGACCGTCCTTGCCGTCCACCGCCGTATCGACATCCAGACCGTTCTTCTTCAGAAAGCCGGCCACTTCGTCGCGCACCGTGCTCGAATCATCCACCACCAGAATTTTCGACATGTTGTTTCCTTTGACACTACTCAGAACAGATCCAGTTCGCCTGCCGCGACCATCGCGCCGACATCGCCCGTGACTTCCGTGAAGTCTTCCGGCGACCAGTTCAGGCTGAACACGAAACGTTGATGCAACCTGACCGCGCGGCCCGACTGCGGGTCTCTCAGCCAGTACATGAAGCACAGTTGCGGATTGCCGCTGCCGAACGAGATGTACTTATGCTTGTGATTCACCAGCAGCGGCACTTGCACATCACTGCGTTGCCACGCGTGCGCATCGCCGGCATAGCGGTTCTTGAACGAGCCCCACACGAGGTTCGTCACTTCGCCGAGCACGCTATTCAGATCGCGGAAATCCGCCTCGCCGTCCGGCGCGTTGCCGGTCATCCGGTAACGGTCGAGCAGTTCAAGAATCGGCGCCTCTTCGGCCTGCATCGTCATGTAGCCCCTGCACCATGCGCTTTCCAGCGGAATCAGGCTGAACACTTCGCCGAAGATGATGCGGTCGCGCACGATATATGGCGTGTCGCACGTGATGGTTAGATCCTTGAACACGTCGCCGAGAATCGCCTGGGTCATTTCGGCGATGCCGCGCACCAGCGCGTTCGGATAGTCGAGGCTGAAGATGTATTCATCGATCACGCGGCGCAACGGCGCCATATCGTGCGCGACGTAAGCCGCGCAGATCACGCGACGCAGGCTCTCAGGCAGGCCGTCCATGCTCGGGTCATGGTCCCGCCGCATGATGATCGGCAACTCGGGACGCACTGCGTTGATCCTGACCGCAAGTTCGGCGCTGGCCTCGGGCGAGCCGCCATAACTCTCGGCGAACAGAACCGCGCCGAGATCGATGTTCGAGCGCAGTACCGACGGCAAGCGGTTCTTGCCCACTTTCACGCCGACCAGATGGTTCTCGTCGCAAAATCGCTTCAGCGCTTCTTTGTGCACCGGGCAGTCGTCCAGCACCAGCACCTTGCTGACCGGTTCGTCGAGGTTCATTTCGCTTTCCTGCTCATTTTCCTGCTCATTTTCCTGATTACGGCGGCGATCGCTGCCGCGCTCAAAACATTTCCAGCTCGCCGCTGGCTTCTTCGACGGCGCTCGTGTCCGCAACGAAGTCGAGCGGCGCATGCGTGCACACGCACACGGTCGCGGCAAGCCGCACCGCACCGTTGAGGACGACCGAATACGACGACACGAGCGCCGGTTTCAATTCATGCAGATGCGGCAGGCAACGCGCGTTCAACACATACGGCGTCGACATGCCGAGGTCCGGGAAATAGCGCAGCAGTTCCTGGTTCATCGCACCGCAGCACAGGTTGCAGATTTCCAGAAATGCTTCCTGAAAGGGCTGTTCGTCGCCGTCGTTCAGGTAGTAGCCGCGCGTGGTGTCGTCTTCGTCGAAATGCAGAATCAGCAATAGCCGGAACACGATCGACGAAATGGTCAACACGACCACCCGCGAGTCGCGGCTGGCGTCGGCCTGCGCAATCGGCACGATCTCGCACAGGTCGCCGGCAGCCACCGGCAGACGCGCTTGCGCCGCCTTGCGGAAGATGCGATCGAAGCTGTCCTTCGCGTGGGCCGAGATCACATCGGCACCTCATCGAGCTGCGCACGAAACCGGTTGGCGAGCGATTCGACGCTGGCAAGCGACGCCGCGATCATCTTGCCGCCCGCCTGGATGTCCTGGAACGTGGACGTGGTGGTCAAGTCATTGCGGTGCAGGCTGTCGCGATAGCTCTTCGACAATTCTTCGGAACGCGCGGCGAGCGCGCGCACTTCGCTTGCCACCACCGCGAAGCCGCGACCTGCCGGACCCGCGCGCGCCGCTTCGATCGACGCGTTCAGCGACACGATCACCACATGCCGCACGATCGACGACAACTCCTGATTCTTCGCGTGCATGTCGTGGTTCTGTGTCATCAGCGAAATCATCTGCTCGTGCCAGCGCTCGAACGTCGCGCCGAGATGCTTCAGACGCGTGGCTTCGGCGGCGATCTGCCGCGCCTGATTCGTCCACTGTTCGCGGGCGTCGTTCAGGGCGTCGAGCGTTGCGCGCAGTTCGGCGGCGCTGGCCGATTGCTGCATCAACTCATCGCGCAATTGCGCGGTCAACGCGTGCAGCGTTTGCTCCGCCTGCTCCCGTTCACGCAGCGCTTCCTGATGAGCCGCGTGTTCCGCTTCGAGCGTGTTGATTTGCGCTTGCGCTTCGGCGCGCAGCCGTGCCGTTAGCTTCGCGCTGTGCAGCTTGTGCGCGGTCCATGCCAGCAGCGCGGTCAATGCGCCGCCAATCAGTGCCGCCAATAAGTACTGTTGAATCACAACCATTCCTTGCGAAGTCCGTCGATGCGCGCTTAACTCGCCATCGCGTCGAGTTGCAGTTCGCCGGCTTCGCCAGTGTCCCCGCGCGCCTGTTCACTCAACGTGTCGACGGCGACGCTGTCCGGCAGGCAGATGATCGTCTGGAACTGACGGAATGCCGCGCCCTTGTGGTCATCGGTAAAGCGCAGCTCGATGCTGCCGTGCTCGCGCCGCAGAAAGTCGCGCACGGCGTCCATGCCGACGCCACGGCCCGACACTTCGGTGACCGTCTGCGCCGTCGAAAAGCCCGGCCGGAAAATGAACTCGGCGATGGCCTCGTCGCTCAGCGTGTCGTCGCCGCCAATCCAGCCGCGCTCCAGCGCGATGCCGCGAATCCGTTCGAGCGCGAGGCCACGGCCGTCGTCGCCAAGCGTGATCTGCATAGCGCCGCTGTCCACGCCCACTTCGATATCGATCGTGCCGGCTTGTGGCTTGCCTTGCGCACTGCGGGCCTCGGCGGTTTCGATGCCGTGGTCGAGCGAATTGCGCAGCAGGTGCATGAACACGTTGCTCAGCGTGCCGCCCGCGTCGCCGCGCAAGCGGTAACCGTTGTCGTCGATTCGCACGTCCGGCGCCGGCTTGCCCAGCTCTTGCGCGAGCGACGGCAGCGAGTCCAGCACGCCGGACAGCGCGTCGCCCACGCTCTGGCTGCCGAGTGCGCGCAGCGTGCGGCGCAGCGCGTTGCGCATCGCTTGCAGTTCGTGGAGTTCGCCGGTATTGGTCTGGTCCAGCAGGCTGAGCGTGCGCTGAATCTCGTCCTTATCGACCATCACGTAACGGCCCGCGGTTCCCGCACCGTTAGCCTGGCCTTTGCTCTTGCGCCCGAGGCTCTGCTCGTTGATCTTCGCGTAGCTCTCGATCGCCTCGCGCACCCGCGTCAATTCGCGCATCAGATGCTCCTGATCCCACGAGCGATCCGCGTCCGGCTCGCGCAACTCGTGATAGCTACGCTCGGTTTCGTGCACGACGTTGGTCAGATGCTGCAGGTTGTAGGTCCGCGCATTGCCCTTGATGGTATGCATGTTGCGGAACAGCTCGGCAATCGCCGCGTGATCCGCTTCGGAATGCTTGCGAATGATGCGCTCGTTCTCGCTGACAAAGCCAGCCGAGCTTTCGATGAAGTGCTGGAACTTCTCTTCGCTGACCGCGAGAATCTCGCCGATCATGTCGAGACGGCGGCGCTGTTCGCTCGCTTCGGCCGCGAGCTTGCGCAGCTCGGTGACGTCGCGCACGCACAGCATCAGACGCACCACGGTGTCGTTTTCGTCGGTAATGGCCGACCAGCTCAGGTCGAGTATCTTCACGCGGCCGTCCGGCATGCGCTTCGCAATCTCCCCGACCAGCAAGTGCTGATTGAACGCGAAGTTGATGCAGTCTTCGCCGAGGCACGCGTGCGTTGCCGCGTCGATTTGCGAAAGGGCGTCGGCGCCCAGCTCCGTGTCCGCGAAAACCAGATCCATCAGCGCGCGCCCGGCGATGTCCTTCGTTTCGAAGATGTCTTCCAGATACGCCGAGTACTCCGCGTGGATCACTGCGCCGTCGATCACCGTCAGAATGCCCTGCTGCATGTTCCGCAACATCGCCTGGATGTCGGCGGTTTTCTGCTTCAGCTGCGCGGAGCTTTCCTGAATCTTCTCGATCATGCCGTTGAAGGCGACGATGGAATGACCGATCTCATCGAGCCGCCCCACCGGCACGCGGCGCGTGAAGTCCTGGCTCGACGCGATCTCGCTCATCATGGCCTGCATGCGGCTCAACGGCCGCGTGATCTGGCGATACAACAGCGCGCCGATCGAAGTCAGCAAAATGATCGCGATGCCGGTGACGAACGCGATTGCCGTGGCGGTGGTCGCGAGCGTGGCGTTCAGCGACGTGATCGCGTCGTCCTTCTCGCGATTCTTCTCGACGCGCAAGGTCTCGACGATGCCTTCGAGTTCATCGCGATACTGCGCGACGTTGGCAAACAGATACGCCTGCGCGAGTTCGTTCTTGCCGTCGGCCTTCATTTTCGCGGTCTCGGCAATCGCGGAGAAATAGTTCTCCAGACTGTCGTTCGCCTGGGCAACGAGGCCTTGTTGCGCGTGGCTTGCCGCCTGTTTGGCCTGCAACGCGAGCGCCTGTTGCAGCGAGGCTTTTTTCTTCTTCAGCTCGTCCTGGGCTTGCGCGACCATGTTGGCGTCGGGCGCGTAGACCAGCGTCATCGTGGCGAGTTGCACGTCCTTGACTTGCGACACGAGGTCAGCGGATGCGAGCGCGCTGGGCACCACGCCCTCGGTCACCTTGCGCACTTCGGCGGCGCTGCCGCGCGTCTGATAGACGGCATAGCCGCCGATCGCCGACAACGCGACGAACATGAGAACAACCAATAGCGTGATGCGATGACGGATCGTCATTTGAACCCCCCGGGGTCTGGCCTTCGCGTTCGCTCTCGATCGGAGCGCGCGTTGTGTGCGAAACGTAATCTGACTTACGGCGCTGCCGAGTATTGCCGATGCATGTTACTCAGCGATGACTAGCTGGTTTTTGTGCGTGCCAGAGGGGTTAAATTTAGTTCTCAAGTTTTCGTGCGAGAGGCCGTTATTCAACGGCCTTTCTTTTACGGCGAAGATGACGCGTGTGAAGCGGCGATAAAGCGGCGATTAATGCAGACCCGCTGGCGCGTCGAGAAGCGCTCCCGAATTTCCTCACCTTTGCATCCGAAGTGCGCTGACAGGTAGCAAGATTCTCACCTCGCCGGGTCCCGAATCTTCTCACCTATCCGCTTTCAGCCGTTCTCCCAGCCGCCGCCCAGCACCTTGTACAGCGTCACGAGATTGGCTTGCCGCGACAGGCTATCGGTCGCGAGTTGCTGCTGCGCGGTGAAGAGCGTGCGCTGCGCGTCGAGAAAAGTGAGGAAGCTGTCCGTGCCTGCCTTGTAGCGCGCTTCGGCGAGCGTGTAGTAGCGCTGCGCCGACGCCACATATTCGCGATCCGCCTGCACCTGATCGACGTAAGTGGCGCGCCCCGTCAGTGCGTTCGCCACTTCCTTGAACGCGGTCTGAATCGCGCTTTCGTAGTTCGCCACCTCGATCTGCTTCTCGATCTTCGCGACATCGAGCGACGCCTTGTTGCTGCCGTAATCGAAGATCGGCACCGACACGCTGCGCGCGAACGCCCACGCGCCGGTGCCGCCCTTGAACAGATTCGAGAGCGTCGAACTCGACGTGCCGGCCGACGCGGTCAACTCGATCTTGGGAAAAAATGCCGCGCGCGCGGCGCCGATGTTCGCGTTCGCTGCCTTCAACGCGTGTTCCGCCTGGACGATATCCGGACGACGCGTGAGCAGCATCGACGGCACGCCCGCACCGATGTCGGCGAACATCGACTCGTCGTCGAATTCGCGGGGCGGCGGCAGGTCGTCGGGAATCGGCGCGCCGAGCACGGCCACCAGGTTATTGCGGTCCTGCGCAACCGCGCGCCGGTATGCCGCGAGGCTGGCTCGAACGCGAGCGCCCGTCGATCATCGTGCTCGACCTGATGATGCCGGGTGTCGACGGTCTAAGCGCGCTGCGGCAATTGCGCGCGAACGGCGACACGATTCCCGTGATCATGCTGACCGCGCGCGCCGACGGCGTGGATCGGGTGATCGGTCTGGAGCTCGGTGCCGACGACTATCTCGGCAAGCCGTTCATGCCGCAGGAACTGCTCGCGCGCATTCAAGCGGTGTTGCGGCGGCACGCACAACCGGCGGCCGTGCCTACACCCGCTGAGAAGCGCGACGCGCTGCGCTTCGGCCGCTTCCGGCTCGATTTCGCGAGCCGCACGCTGTTTTGCGACGACGAGCCGCTCAAACTGACCGGCAGCGAATATGCGTTGCTCGAAGTGTTCGCCCTGCATCCGATGGAAACGCTGTCGCGCTCGAAGCTCGTCGACGTGCTGCACGGTCCGCACTCCGACGTGACCGAGCGCGGAATCGACGTGCCGGTGTGGCGCCTGCGCCGTCTGCTCGAAGACGATCCCGCCAACCCGCGCCGCATTCAGACCCTGCGCGGCACCGGTTATATGTTCGTGCCCGGCGGCAGTGACGATGAACAATCCCTTTAACACGCTGTTTGGCCGGCTTTCGTTGATGACGGTGAGCCTGATCGTGCTGGTGCACATCACCGCGATGGTGCTCGTGGACCGCGAGCGCGGCCAGATCGACACCCGCCATGCGCAACGCGCGGCGCTGCTCGCGGTAGAGGCCGAACACGAAGGCGCGCTCACCCCTGCGCAGATCGCGGCGACGCTCGGCATCGCCAGGGTCAACGCGAACGACGCGATTCCGTATGGCTGCCCCGCGCCTTGCGAGAACAATGATGGGTGAGTTCTTTGAAGCCGTGGCACGTCACCTCAAGTGGCAATGCGACGGACTCCCTGGAAATCCTCACCGTGGCATAGGTGCAAATTCAGCGTGGCAATCGCTCACCTCCTGGAATCGCTCACCTTTGCCGTTGATCTCCTGGAACGCCTCACCTTTAAGGCACTTCTGGAGGCTTCCACGGTGCCATTTGGCTCCTGGAACTCCTCACCTCTGGTCGCGTATGAAGCTATCTCCTAGAATTCCTCACCTTTGGTCGCGTATGAGGCTATCTCCTGGAATTCCTCACCTTTGGGCACGTATGAGGCTATCTCCTGGAATTCCTCACCTTTGGGCGCGACTGATCGCATCTCCTGGGAAACCTCACCGTTCGGCACGACACCACCACCCCTGGAAATCCTCACCATCCTGGAACGGCTCACCTTTGGCGGATGGCTGCGGTTCGTGTCTTTAAGGATTGTCAGAGCGGAAACGTCTTCTCTCCAATCGAAGCGTCAGCATTTTCTGCTGATGGTTCTGTCTTTCCCTCTGCATCAGTAGATCGAACTCACGGTCTACTGACTTGTTTCGGCCGTCCTGCAGGAGCTTGACCGCGAACGCAACACACAAGATTAGTATCGCGGACGAAACCATGAACGCGCAGATGAATATCAACAGCGTCGTCAAAAAGGACAACGCCAGGTAGGCAAAGAACCAGGCGGCTAACAGCAAAATAGCGACCTGCGCCAAAGTCAGACCCAGGCGAATCAATAGGTTGTCATCCAGTGACCTCCCTAACGGGTCCTCAGCCGCGTCTGCTTTCGTCATCTCTCGCGCCGTCTTGCTGGGGGACCCGGCGCGCGACTGCTTCGTGCGCTCTTTGACAATTTGCAGCCACGCCAGAAGTGCGGGCGAGAGCGCAGTGATCAGCGCTGTAAGCCCTTTCATATAGTCGAGAAAGCCGACTGGGTTTTTCTCTTTGTCGTTGCCCTTGTCTTTGTCTTTGTCCTTGGAAGCCCCTCCATCACACTTTGCACAATCCTTAGGCGCAACCTGTCCAGCACCGCCTGCGCCATCTTTTCCGTTTGTACCGTCTTTGCCGTTGGAGCCGTTAGACCCGTTGGAGCCATCGCGGCCGTCGCGGCCATCTCTGCCGTTCGCCCCGTCCCGGCCATCTCTGCCGTCGCGCCCGTCACGACCCATTACGCCATCGCGGCCGTTGATGCCATTCTGTCTATTCCCGCCATTGATGCCATCGCGGCCGTTAACGCCGTCCCTGCCATTGACACCATCCCGTCCGTTTATCCCAGCCGCGCCATTTTTCCCAGCCTGGCCATTTGCGCCGTCTCTTGATCCAGGCCTCGATCCACCACCATTCGATGACGCTCCTGCTGGCGCAACTGCGACTGTCGTTTCGTTGCGGACATTCCCCCCAGAAAGAGAGAGATCGCCCACACCGCCTTGTCCGTCCACCGACGATCTACTTGATCCGCCATTCGCAGAGTTTTGAGTACCTGAAGAGGGATTGGATTGGCCACTGGGTTTGTCGAGACCTGACGTGCAGGCGGACAGCAATAGTGCAAATAGAAAAGACGTCGTGAGCCATCGCATGACTTGCCCCTTTGGCTGATCGATCCCGATTCACCGGTATTACCCGCCGATACTCCAGCCCCACTATCGCTGTTCGAGCATAAAGCAAAACGCCCAGGCCACGTCGGCCATAACATCGACCATCGCCTTCCGCAAATACTGCCAATCGGAATCCATATACCGATTGCTTCCTGTTAATCGCACGACGAATTTTCTACACTCACTGCTCCCATTCGAACCAGAAGGGAATAGAAGCACGAGAACCGTGTTCCCGCCGCTACTCCACTCTAAATGACACGGGAGAATCGCAGGCATAAGCAGGCCATTAAAAACCAAAAAAATCCTCTACTGCAGCTTACTGACGATGCCTCTCTCCGGTCACGCCTTCGTGGAAAGCAGCGTCACTTTATTTGGCATTGCCGACAATGGCATCTTCTACGCGAGCAATCAGGCCTCGCTCGGGTCGACAAAAACGGCAAGAGCGCGGTTCAGGCACAAGCCGGCGCGTTGGAATGCGCCTGAAGCTTATAGGCCTGAAAAGGGAATTGATATTCCGATTGATTGGTTTGAGCGTCACACGCGGCTTTCTACACTTTTACCTCTTCATATAGGAGTGTGATCCGTGAGTTCTCCCGCCCAAACGAATCTGGACACGTCATTCGAAAATCTCCGTATCCGGCGCGTCGCTGGACTGATTGGCGGAGAAGTTCAGGACCTCAAGCTCTCCGCCTCGCTCGACGATGCCGCGATCGACACGATCCATCGCGCGTTGGTGAAATACAAGGTGCTGTTCTTCCGCGATCAATCGCATCTGGACGACGCCGAGCATCATGCGTTCGGCGCACGTTTCGGCGACACCGTCGCGCATCCCACGGTGCCTTCGCTGGAAGGCACGAAGCTGTTCGAGCTGGATGCGTCCAAAGGCGGCGGCCGCGCGGATTCCTGGCACACGGACGTCACCTTCATCGACGCCTTTCCGAAGATCTCCATTCTGCGGGGCGTCAAGATTCCGGCGTATGGGGGCGACACGGTCTGGGCCAACACCGCCGTCGCGTACGAGCGTCTGCCCGACGACCTGAAACGGCTGGCGGACTCGCTGTGGGCCGTGCATACCAATGACTACGACTACGGCGCCGAGCGCATCGCGGGCACGGACTCGCAGTCCGCCGAGGTGCGTCTTGCGCATCATCAGAACGTGTTCGTTTCGACCGTGTACGAGGCGGAGCATCCGATCGTTCACGTGCATCCGGTGTCGGGCGAAAAGGCATTGCTGCTGGGCCACTTCATCAAACGCATCGTCGGCTTGTCGAGTTCGGAGTCGGCGCGCATCTTCGAGATTCTGCAAAACCGCGTGATCCGCCTCGAAAACACGGTGCGCTGGCAGTGGCGTCAGAACGATGTCGTGATCTGGGACAACCGCGCCACCCAGCACTATGCGGTCAACGACTACGGCACCCAGGAGCGCCTTGTTCGCCGCGTGACGGTTGCGGGCGAGCGCGCGATATCAGTCGATGGGCATCATAGCCGCACGCTTCGGCGGCCGGAGCAGCAACCGCAAGCGCAGTCGCAAGCCGGGTTGCAGCAGGCCGCACGCGACCCGGTCGCCTCCGCCGCTTGAACGAAAACCACCATAACGATTAGCGTGGCCTTCCAATCATGACGCAACGTCGACGCCTGCTTCAGGCCGCGCGGCACTGGGCGCTTCGGCGCTGCTGCCGGGGATGGACGCTGACACCGGCTGATTGGGACGTCAAGGATTTCCTGCCGGGCGCGCTGGCTCCGGAGACCGGCAAGGACGGCAAACTGTACGGAATCCTCTGGGACGCCGCTCAGAACTTCACCTTCACCTGAAACCCCACCGTAAACGGCAGATTGTCCGATGGAATCGGCGGGATCACGATGAAGTTCGCGCCGACGCGCTTGTATTCGACCATCACGATCGGCGCGGCCACCGGACCGATCGTATGGTTGCGACCCAGGCCCCAGTTGCCGTAGTTATAGCCTGAGATGATCCCGGCGATCGCCGCGATGCGCACGATGCCCCAGTGCGCGAACTCCGGCGCCCACACGCCGCCGCCATAATACGAAGGCCGGCGCAGCGAGTTGCGAAAGCCCCCGGCCGTCAGCGCCCATTGATTGTTGAGCCAGCATTCGACGCCCAGGCCGGGGTTGAACTGTTCGAAATCAGTATTCGGATCGGGGTTGATGTGATACGAGCCGAGCATGGCATCGACCCACACGCCGCCCTCGCACCAATTGCCTGCGTGCGCGGCGGAGGCCGCCGCCAGACTCGCGACGAGCGCCACTGCAGTACGTCGGATATTCTTCTTGATCTGCCGAAAATGCATGTCCTCTCCGTCACCAGTCGAGCGCCGATGTCTTCCATGTTCTGGCTATGAGTGTGCCGCCCGTCGCGCACTGTACCGCAACCCGCACACGCGATGTTGAGGATGCGCTCGGGCGCTCGGGTACGGGAACTGCACGCGCCCAAAGCCACAACGATAACGGAGAACCGATGGCAAAGCGGTGAATGCGCGCGCATCCACCGGCCATCTTTGACGAAGTCTAAAGACCGAGGTCCGACAGTCCCGGATGATCGTCGGGACGGCGGCCAAGCGGCCAGTGATACAGGCGGTCGGCTGCGCGGATCGGCAGATCGTTGATGCTGGCGTGACGGCGCGCCATCAGCCCATGTTCGTCGAACTCCCAATTCTCGTTGCCGTACGAGCGAAACCAGTTGTTCGAATCGTCGTGCCATTCGTACGCGAAACGCACGGCGATGCGGTTATCGGTGAATGCCCACAGTTCCTTGATCAGCCGGTAGTCGAGTTCCCTCGCCCATTTGCGACGCAGCAGGCCGACGATCTCCGCGCGGCCATGCACGAATTCGGCTCGGTTGCGCCAGATGCTGTCCGATGTGTACGCGAGCGACACGCGCTCGGGGTCGCGGGTGTTCCAGCCGTCTTCCGCGGCGCGCACTTTCTGGATCGCGGATTCGCGTGTGAACGGCGGCAGCGGCGGGCGGGTTTCGATTGTGTCGGCCATGATGGTTCCTCAGTCAGGGTGCGATGCGCCGGGATGGCGGTCGCTTGTTTGCGGGAGCGTTAGTAGGCTTGCTTGCGGTCTTGCTTGCCGATGGGGTCGTGGCATGGCTCGTGGACGCGCCTCGCTCGCCGGCGAACGAGGTCTCGGCGTCGAGCAAGACGCGCGCTGCGGTCTGCGCATCGAGCGCGGCATCAGCCTCGCCGCTCACCAACGCCACGGCGATCGCGCCGTCGAGCAGAATCAGCCATTGGCGCGACAAACGCACCGCGCGGCGCGCATCCATGTCGGACTCCGCCGCGAACGCGTCGCACTGGCTGCGCACGAAATCGAGCAGGCGCTCCTTGTGTTTGCGCGCGACGATCCGGATCGGGTCGTGCGCCGATGCAATCTCGCCGGCCGCGTTCAAAAAGGCGCAGCCGTGAAAATCTTCCGACGCGAACCATTCGCGCAGTACCTCGAACATGCCGAGCAGACGCTTGCGCGCAGTCTTGCCGCGCAGCTGTGTGCCCGCGATAAACCAGTTCATCCAGCGCTCGTCGCGCCGTTCCAGCGCGGCCGCCACCAGCGCGTCTTTCGATTCGAAATGGGTGTAGAAGCTTTTGCGCGCGGTGCCGGACTTCTTGACGATCGCGTCCACGCCGGTTGCGTGGATGCCGCCGGCGTAGATCAACACTTCCGCGGCGTCCAGCAGACGCTCGCGCGCGCTGCCGGGCGCCGCGGCTTCAGTGAGAGTTTCGGTAGCCATGCACGTAAGGTAGAACGATCATTCTCCCTCGTCAAGTTTTTCGTGCGTTTCGGCGGCTGGCTACGCTTGCTGCTATCGTGATGGCGATCGGTTAACTGGAACGAATTTCATGAGCCCCTCATCTGTCCGCGTCACGCTGGCGCGCGCGCTGCTAGCCGCAACTCTGCTCACCGCGATGGCCTGCACGCCGGTGCAGGTGCTCACGCATTCGGTCAGCCAGAACGAAGCGCGCGTGCCGGCCGGCCGCTACGTGATAGACCCCGACCATTGCAGCATCACCTTCGACATCGATCACTTCAAATACTCGCGCTTTACGATGCGCTTCGATCGCAAGCAGGGGCAGCTCGACTGGAACGAGGGCGGTCTCGATCGGAGCACGGCTTCGGTCACGATCGACGCCGCCAGCATCGATACGAATGTGCCGCTGCTCGACAAAATGGTGAAGGGCGCGAACATGCTCGACGTGTCACGCTATCCGGAGATTCACTTCGTGAGCACGCGATTCGAGCGTACCGGCGAATCGCGCGGCACGTTGACCGGCGATCTGACGATTCGCGGCGTCACGCAACCGGTGTCGCTCGATGTCACGTTCAACGGCTTCGCGCCCGATCCGCTGACGAAGAAAGACACGCTAGGTTTTTCGGCGGACGGTCGCTTCAGCCGCGCGAAGTTCGGTTTGTCGACGTGGTATCCCGCCGTGGGCGACGAGATTCATGTGCGCATTCAGGCGGAGTTCGTGAAAACGCCCGCAGGCGGCTGAGCGCAGTGCGGGCGTGGGGTGGGGCGCGATCGCGTCAGCTCACGCAGCGGTCCAGTCCAGAATGACCTTGCCGCTCTCGCCGGAAAGCATCGTCGCGAATGCCTGCTGATAATCATCGACCTTGAAGTGGTGCGTGAGGATCGGCGACAGATCCAGCCCGCTTTGCAGCATCGCGACCATCTTGTACCAGGTCTCGAACATTTCGCGTCCGTAAATGCCCTTGATTTCGAGGCCTTTGAAAATCACCTGGGTCCAGTCGATCGCGGTCTGCGCAGGCGGAATGCCGAGCAACGCAATCTTGCCGCCGTGATTCATCGCTTCGAGCATGCCGGTGAACGCGCTCGGCACGCCGGACATTTCCAGCCCGACATCGAAGCCTTCGGTCATGTGCAGGTCGCTCATCACGTCGCGCAACGATTCGCGCGACACGTTCACCGCGCGCGTCGCGCCCATCTTGCGCGCGAGCTCGAGGCGGTAATCGTTGACGTCGGTGATCACGACATTGCGCGCGCCGACGTGTTTCGCGATCGCCACCGCCATGATGCCGATCGGTCCGGCGCCGGTGATCAACACGTCTTCGCCGACCAGATTGAACGACAGCGCCGTATGCGTCGCGTTGCCGAACGGATCGAAAATCGCCGCGAGATCGTCGGAGATCTCGGGCGGAATCTTGAACGCGTTGAACGCCGGAATCACCAGGTATTCGGCGAACGCGCCTTCCCGATTCACGCCGACGCCGACCGTATTGCGGCACAAATGCCGGCGTCCCGCGCGACAGTTGCGGCAGAAACCACAGGTGATGTGTCCTTCGCCCGACACGCGATCGCCGATCGCAAAGCCGCGCACTTCCTGACCCATCTCGACGATCTCGCCGACATATTCGTGGCCGACGTGCATCGGCACCGGAATGGTTTTTTGCGCCCAGTCGTCCCACTTCCAGATGTGAATATCGGTGCCGCAAATCGCGGTGCGGGTGATGCGGATCATCACGTCGTTGTGGCCGACTTCGGGCTTCTTCACGTCGGTGAGCGTGAGGCCCGGCGCGCGTTCGAGTTTTGCCAATGCTTTCATATGCGCCTCTGATTCAGATAACACCCAGTTCGCGGCCGACACGCGCAAAGGCGTCGACGGCCCGGTCGATCTGTTCGGGCGTATGCGCGGCGCTCATTTGCGTGCGGATGCGAGCGCGGCCTTTGGGCACCACCGGGAACGAAAAGCCGATCACGTAGACGCCTTCCTCCAACAGCGCGTCCGCCATTTTCGAAGCGAGTTGCGCGTCGCCGAGCATCACGGGAATGATCGGATGTTCGCCCGGCACGAGCGTAAAGCCGAGCGCGCTCATCTTGCTGCGGAAGTGCGCGCCGTTTTCGCGCACACGTGCGCGCAATTGCGCGCCTTCGTCGCTTGCCAGCAGTTCGAGCACTTTCAGCGACGCGGCGGCAATACTCGGCGTCAGCGTGTTCGAAAACAGATAGGGACGCGAGCGCTGCCGCAGCAACTCGACAATCTCCTTGCGCGCGGCGACGTAGCCGCCCGATGCGCCGCCCAACGCTTTGCCGAGCGTGCCGGTGATGATGTCGACGCGCGACAGCACTCCGCAATGCTCCGGCGTGCCGCGCCCGTGTTCGCCGACAAAACCCACCGCATGCGAATCGTCGACCATCACCAGCGCGCCGTAGCGATCGGCCAGATCGCAGATGCCGGCGAGGTCGGCGATGATGCCGTCCATCGAGAACACGCCATCGGTCGCGATCAGCTTGAAGCGCGCGCCGGCGGCGTCCGCTTCTTTCAGGCGCGCTTCGAGATCGGCGAGGTCGTTGTTCTTATAGCGGAAGCGCCTGGCCTTCGAGAGCCGCACGCCGTCGATAATGCTCGCGTGATTCAGCTCGTCGCTGATGATCGCGTCGTTTTCGTCGAGCAGCGTTTCGAACAGGCCGCCGTTCGCATCGAAACAGCTCGAGTAGAGAATGCAGTCGTCGGTTTGCAGGAACGCGGCGAGCGCACGTTCGAGTTCCTTGTGGACGGTTTGCGTGCCGCAAATGAAACGCACCGATGCCATGCCGAAGCCGTCGTTGTCCAGACCTTGCTTCGCGGCCTCGATCAGCCGGGCGTCGTCGGCAAGGCCGAGATAGTTGTTCGCGCAGAAATTCAGCACGGCCGTGCCGTCGGCAAGACGCACGTCGGCCGACTGCGGGCTCGCGATCACCCGCTCGTTTTTGTAAAAGCCGTCGGCGCGGATCTGTTCGAGGGTGCCGCGTAAATGGGCGAGGTATTGGTCACGCATGAACCAGACTCCTGAATAGGTGATAGGGCCGCCGCATGAACGTCAGCCTCAACGTTCCGGCTCGGGCGACGGCGAGGCGGCCTGTTATAGTCGGCTGTCAGTTTTATCGGATATTTTCGTTTTTCCGAACTAAAATCCGGTATATCGAACAACTCTAAACGATGGGTCAGGAAATGGCAAGTTCGGGTATCCGCCGCGTCGCGGCCAACGCGGCGCCTACGTCAGGCGCAACTTCGGTGCCGGCGAGCGCTGCGCCGCCGCGCGTCGGCGAGCAGATTCAGCGCCTGCGCGCGGAGCGGCGCATGACGCTCGACGATTTGTCGCGTGCGGCAGGCGTGTCGAAATCCATGCTATCGGAAATCGAGCGCGACAAGGCCAATCCGACGATCGCGGTCGCCTGGCGTCTGACCAATGCGCTGGGCGTGAGTCTCGACTCGCTGTTCGCGCCGCCGAAGGCGCCCGAAGCGATCGCGGTGTCCGGGCCGCACGACATTCCCACGCTGAGCGGGCACGAGGCCAAATATCAGTTGCGGGTGTGGGGGCCGATCGATCTGGCCGGCAAGTTCGAATGGTATGAATTGACGCTGCAGCCGGGCGGAGCGCTGGTATCGAACGCGCATGAACCGGGCACGCGCGAGCACCTGACCGTGCTGCATGGATCGGTCGAAATCGAAGCGGCCGGCACGACGAAACGGCTCAAAGCCGCGGACACCGCCCGCTACGTCGCCGACGAACCGCACGCGATCCGCAACGCCGGGAAGGGCGAGGCGAAAGCGCTGCTGGTGGTGATTCACGGCTGAGGCCGGGCGCGTCGGCCTTGTCGGGCGGGCGCGTCGTGGCTAGTTGTTGGCTGAATTGGCCATTCAGCCGAGGTTGCGCGGAACACTGTGTATTTGTACAGTATAGGCTGTCGATTGGAGCCGAAAATGAACAATCCGAAAGCCGATCCTAGCGATCAAGCTCTGGCCGCACTGCGCTATCAAACCGCGGCGCGCGATCTCGAACATATCGTGCGCAATATTGCCGCGCGCTACATCGTGCAGCAGGTGCCGCTTACGTGGCGTCTGCTGCATGCGATCGAAGCCGAGGCGCTGGCGGACCTCGGCTTCGCCAGCCGGCACGACGCGTTGCTGCTGGGCCTGTTTCAACGTCCGTCCGATCTGCCTTATCCGGAAACGGACGAAGCCGTGGATTTCGGCACGTCCACTGCGCTGCCGGCGGTGTTCGCGTTCGCCGTCAGTGCTTATGAGGAAGCCGCGCGCCGCGCCGCTCAGCCTGCGCCGGACCGCCCGGGCTTGAAGCGCTCTCGGCCTTGGGGCGGCTGAACGCTGTATTTTCGCCTGTTGCCGCCTACAATAGCTGCAACTAACGGAAGAATAGCTTATGTCACCTCCTCATCTGTCCGACCCGGTTGCCCGCCCTGCGCCATCGACCGATCTCTTCGATCAGCAACGCGAGGACTGGCGTCGCGATCCGCAAATCGCTTTCGACGCGTGGCTGGCCAGACAGCATTTCAGACGTTCTTCCGCTGACGTCTACCGGGCGCAGTGGGGGCTTTTCCTCGACTGGCTCGGTGCGCGTCAGAAAAATCCCGTCACGGTCGACATGCACGAGATCGCCGAATTCGTCGCCGGGCTCGATATCCGCAAACCCCAACGGATCAGGTATTTGCGGCTGATCGAACGGGTGCTGGATCATGTACGCGAAATTGAATCCGCGTCGACAAACCCGGCACGCTTCATTGCTCAGGATGGCGAAGCAGCGTGGCGAAACGCGCGCGACAATGAACCGACCGGTTTTCTCACCCATGCCGAACGAACCGCGCTGATCGCGCAACTCTTTTCTCCATTGCCGGTTTTGTCGGCGGCGCAGCGTTGGAGAGAGCGGCGCGATCGCGCGTTGATCGCCGTGTTTCTCGGCGGCGGATTGAAAACAGGCGAGGCCGCTGCGCTTACGGTTAGTTGCGTGAATGCCGGCTCGCCGTGGGTGACGATCGAGTCCGCGAATCCGCTGCTGACGCGCCGGACCCGGCTCGCCCCGTTCGCGGCAGCCATTCTCGACGCGTGGCTTGCCGAACGTCGTCTCGCGGAACTCGCCGGCAATCTGGTGTTCCCCGCGTCACCCTCTGGGCGGCCTATGCACAAAGCCACCATGCTGCGCGCGGTCGACGCGTTGGTCGACGGTGCCGGGATTGCCGCGTCGCGAAAGTCTCGCGCGAGCCCACAAACCTTGCGCAACACTTTTGCTGCGGATTTATTCGAGAGCGGGGTAGAGGCAGAACTGGTCGGACAATGGCTGGGATTTGTGCAAGCCGTATCCGCGAACCGTTTGTATCGCGCCTGGCAAACGTGGATGGATCAGCAGGAACCGCCCGCCGCCGATGTGCCGGATCCGGCTGCGCCGCCGTTGCACGCGCCCAGAAGCGACGGGCGTTTGACGAGAAAACCGGGAGCGGGCGAGCCCTGAAAAGCCTCACCTTTCTGGTCCCGAATTTCCTCACCTTTGACGTTTTATCCGCTAGCGCACCGTGTTGAACTACCGGGCCGCAGCCGCGGCCATGTCGCTCGACAGAAACCGGCTGACCGCTGCGAGCCTTGATGCGCCGAGTCCCGACGAGTGCTCACACTCCGGGCAGAGCAATTCATAGCGGTGATCAACTTGCGACAGTTCCGGCTCACCTTCGTCGCATTTTGGGCAGCGCAGCGGAAGTGAGACATGGCCGTCCGCCGCAGTGCCGACCGCATTCAATTCGTCGCTGGTGAGCCGGCCCGCTTCAACCAGCGAGCAAAGCAGACTGGCGATCGCCGGGTCGATGCCTTGCTGGGTGCGCAGCACGGCAACTTCTTTCGTCAACGCATCCACTTCGTCCGATTGCTCGCGCAGTTGCGCGTCGAGCCGGTCGCCGCGCGCCTTGGCCGCGGCAATCTGTTGAATGAACTCAAATTCCTTTCGGCTCGCGTCGCGCACGCCCGATTGGTACGTGGCCGCCATGCTGCGCAGCGAGTCGAGTTCAACGAGCATCGGCTTGACGCGCCGTTCGGCTTCCGCAACCGCGTCTTTTATCTGCTGCGCATAGTGTTCCGTGCTTTGACGCAATTCGACGTGCAATGCGTCGATTCGGTCGCGCAGTGTTGCATTGGTTGCGAACTCGGCGTCCAGACGCTGACGGAGCGCTTCGTTTTCGTGATCGAGCCGTCGCACCGTTGCCTGCAAGCCTTCCTGGTGGACGTTTCCATGCGTAGTGGCGCTCGATAGCTCGGCTTCGAGCGCTCGAACCCGATCCCACGCGGCTTCGGCGCGTAGTTCGCTACGTTTGACTGCCTCGTCCGAGGCGTCCCGACGGATTTCCGCGTCTCGTGCGAGTTGCTCGGCGGCGGCAATTTGCGCGTGTATTTCCTCGCGTTCGCTGTCGAGCGTAGTTCGCGCATGCGCAACGGCTTCTTCAAACAACGCGCCCAGCAGTTCGCCGGCGCGATCTTCCAATGCCTTCGGGATCGCGCCCGCACCGACTTTTACACGCGACACATTGCGGATGCGTTCCCAGAAATGGTCGATGTCCTTCGGAATATCGCTCGCGCTGCCGGTCTGCGTCAGATCACGGACCGCGGCCATGGATGGGCGGATACCCAGGTCGAAAAACAGCCGCTTGCATGCATGCAGCGACAAATCCTGCCGCCGCGCCCCTTGAATACGCATGGCCTCAAGCTCACCACGAATGGCTTGTCGCTCCTGGTCCAGATTCATATCAACCTCGATGTCGCTCGAATTGGATGGATCATAACAATTTACGTAGCGTTTGCTACCTATTTGTTCCTGTCACGGGGATGTCGTGGAATTGGCGTGCTTTTACGTGTTGGAGATGTCGATCAACTCGCGGTCGTTGATATTTGCCGTGAAACAAAGCGAAGAATAGCCAATAAGTTCTTGTAAAGAAAGAGTTTTTGATTGCTATGAGTAAATTGTCGACTGTTTCACGAACATTGAATCGCATCGATGTTGGGTGAAAGTGGTTGTCCGGAGGACTCGCGGGGCGAATGCTAGAGAGTAATAAAAGTAAACACCTTTGAACCCATGTTAAAAACGTTAACGCCACGGCAAAGCCTTATCTGGCGGGCGTTTCAGACTGGGAAGGTGAAGCTTTGCGGGAGACGTGGTGAGGTCTTGCGGGATGCTGGAGTGATGAGGTTCGGGGACCGGGGTGAGCGGGTCCGGGACAGAACGTGAGCGGGTTCAGGAGACCAGGTAAACATGTGGTTTGGTCAAAGGTGAGACTTTGCAGGGGCTCGTGGGGGTGAATCGCCCGGCAGCGCTTGAAAGTCCATTCCGGTGGCGGCCGAACCAAAGGTGAGCGCTTTCGGGATGGTCTCAGCTGCTGATTTTTGGGCCTGATTTGAGGCCGTAACCCCCAATGGTGAGCCAAGTCAGGAGAAAACGCGAAGCGAAGGTGAGATTTTACGGGGCCGGACGGGCATTTCTGCCTGATTTCTGGGCAGTCACGCGCCAAAGGTGAGGGTTTGCGGGATGCAGGGCTGTGTTCTCGTTAGCAATGCGCCGGTGATATCGACGAGCGGGTGGACCCTGCGATCTTATAGGTGAGGAAATTCGGGAACTGGCTTCGAGGCCGGTCTGCTCGATTGCCGGATCTGCCGGTTTTGGTCAAAGGTGAGGCTTTTCGGGAGCTTGGGAAGTGCCTTATAGGCATAAAGGTGAGGAAATACGGGACCAAAACGGCTTCCATTGCCCGGAAAAGCCCAACAGATGCAGCCGTGACAATGGCTGCGATGCGGCGCCAAGTTTCTATTGGTGAGGTTTTTCGGGACCTTTGGGATAGCAATCCCAACTGCCGTCTTCTGTCAGAAACCGTCTAAAGGTGAGAGAAAACGGGAGTGGACGACGCGGCGCTGCGAGGGATAAAAATCTAACTCATTGAATTTAATGAAATATTATCGTTCCCTATTCAATGGTGAGGTTTTTCGGGAGGTGATCGTTTAGGCCGCCATCACCATCTGCGACGTATAAAGGTGAGGTTTTTCAGGAGGGTTTTTCGGTCGATCAAAGGCACGACGCCTCGGAAGCCCGCGTCGTTCCAAGTCGGCGGTCAGAGTAAAGGTGAGCTTTTTCAGGGGAGGTTGGACGGGCTGCAGGTCGGTGACCGCCAAAAGGCATCGTCGAGCAGTTGTAGATCCCTAGCGCGATCAGTCAGGCCGCTGTTGAGTCGGTATGCATTTCCAGTAACTTCGTCTGCATCCATTAGTCGGCAGTACCGCGCCATAGCCGCTCACAGTCGTGCGAATCGGCGCTCGGATGCATGGCGCAAGGCCTTGCCGCGCCGTGCTGGGCCAATCGCACGGGCCCCAAACCGCCTCCCTGTGAGATCCGTTGCGCGTTCATCCCGGCGAATGCACCGGCGATGTCGTCCATGCTGCGCGTGCCAATCTGAAATCCTCTCGCAAGGACCAGCGATCCCCCCACGGCTTCTCCCCTCCCCCGCCGCCGAAACTGTGCGCAGCGCTTTAATGAATCGTCTCGAGGTGGCCGCCTCTGCGCGTGGCCGCGTTCCCGCCAGGAATTCGCGAAAATTTTTTACGGTGAGAAGATTCGGGATCAAGTGGTCGCCGTTCGCGCGCGCTGGAGAAAAGACGGAATTTGCGGACGCCGCGACCTGCAAGGACGGCCCGAATCTGTGCAAAACGGTTGAGGTGAGGGTTTTCGGGAGCTGCTCGAGGTGAGTCGCGCTTCGTAAACTCGCTTCACCGGCAACGGTGAGACGCACGCTATAGACGCGTATCACCACAGCCGGTATGCTCTCGCCAAATCCCTCCCTGACCAGACGCATGGCCACGAAACGCGCCAAGAAGACCGATGTAGTCAGCCCGAGCTCGGCCGAATTGCGCAAGGCCGTAGAGGCAATTGCGATTCAGCCGAAGAGCGGCAAAATCACGCTGCTCACCCGCAAGCTGTTCAACGTCCTTCTCGCCGTGGCCCAGCAAGCCGATGAAGCGGGCGACACGTATCGGGCCTTGCTGTCCGACATCGTCGCCAATTCCGCTTTCGATTCCAACGACACCGCGCTCGTCAAGGAGCACTTGCGGCGCATGGTGTCGGTGCAGGTCGAATGGAGCACGGGCACGTCCAGCCAGAAGCCGGGTCGCAAGTGGGGCATTTCTACACTGATCGCCGACGCGGAAATTCTGGAAGACCCCACGACCCGCCGCGTCTGGGTGGAATTCTCATTTGCGCCGAAGATCAAGAAGAAGCTGCTCGACCCGGTTCAGTATGCGCGTCTGAGTCTCCAATTCCAGAGCCAGTTGCGCAGCAGCGCGGGCCTTGCGTTGTACGAGATTTGCGTGCGCTATCTGACCAACCCGAGTCATCTGACGATGCGTGAGACGTGGGAATGGTGGCGCCCTATTCTGTCGGGGACGCCGGACACGGAAGCGGGCGACGAGGCGAAGCGTGAATACAAGTACTTCAAGCGCGATTACCTGCGCCCGGCAATTGCCGAAGTCAACGCGGTCACCAATATCTTCGTCGAATTGATCGAGCATCGCGAAGGCCGGCGTGTTGCCGAAATCCAGTTTCGTGTGACCGAGCGCAAGCAACCCATGCTCGCGCTCGACGAACATCCGAACGTGTTCGACAGCACGTTGGTCGATCGGATGGTGAAGATCGGCATTCCGCTGAAAGAAGCGCAAACGCTGTATGCCGACAGTGAAGAAAATCGTATTCGCGCCGCTTTGCAGATGACCGAGCAGCGCATGCGCAGCACGTCGTTGCCGCCTGTGCGCAGCGCGCCCGCGCTGTTCAAGGACGCGTTGAAGAAAGGCTACGCGCCGCCCGTCGAAGCGTTGCCCTCAGGCGGCGGCGGCAAGGCCGCGGTCGCGGCGCCCGCCGACGACCTCAAGGCGCGATTGCTCGACGAATACTCGGCACACCGTCGCAAGGAAGCGTACGAACTGTACAACGAGCAAGGTGAGTCTGAGCGGGAAATCGCGCGGCAATCGTTCGAGGAAGAACAGTTGCCGGCGCTCGGCACGCACATGCGGGACGACTGGCGTCGTCGTGGGCTGGATTCGAAAATTGTCGAAACGGCATTCTTCGACTGGCTGGCGCGTAAAACCTGGGGCGAGCCGACCGATGGCGACCTGCTCGCGTTCACGCTGAGCCAATCGCGCGTGGCTTGATCGATCGGTTAGTTTGGTGGGCTCAGTACGCTCACTGAGCGGCGGCCGCAGTCGCGTGCCGCCCCACTCTCTCGCGTTGCTACTGTTCCCTCTTACTTCAGCATCTTTTCAATTTGTCGCAGGATGTCGTCACGCTTCTCGCGCGCGAGACCCTTCAAACGCAGTTCGATTCGATCATCTCCGTACGATTTGAGATCGCCGACCGGCACACCGTCGAGTTTGATTTCCAGTCGCTGCGCGTAGCGCTGCCGGCCCGCCGGTTTGACGCTTTCCTGCGCGTTCGCCCTTCCCTTGACGATGTCCGCGACTTGCCGCGTGCTCAGATCGTCAGAGACGATTTTGTTGATCAGACGCAGCGTGGCGTCGGCACCCCGGGCGGTGTGATATCGACCCACGTGATACGCCATGTTTGAGCCAAAGCGGTCCGGGCGCGCGACCATTTCATGCATGACGGCCTCCGGCAACTTCGCGATGGACAGGGCGACCGCAACGGTCGATTCGTCCAGGCCGAGATGTTCGGCAAGCTCCTTCTGACTCTGAAAGTGGCGATCGTCGAGAAAGCGTTTCCAGACTACCGCGTTGTCGAAGACCGTCTGCGAATCGCGTTGGACGTTCAGGTCATAGCCGAGCTTGTAGCTCTGGATGCCGATCGGCAGATCGATGACGATCGCCTTCACCGATTCCTTGTTCGCTTCTTTCAACGCTCGCACGCGGCGGCCACCGTCGCTGACGAAGTAGGTGCCGGGATTGTCGTAATCGGGAATGACGTGAATCGCCTGCTGCTGCCCCTGCTTTGCCAGATTGACGGCAAGCTCCGCAATCGACGCCTTTAGATAGAAGTGGCGAGGATTGAATGGGCTCGGCTTGATGCTCTTCAGCGGGAGTTCGATGACCTGGTTCGGTCGGTATCCATGCTCGATCCTCCACGCGCGGTAGGCCGCCGATTCATCGGCTGCGTCGGCGGTGTCGGCCTGCAGGACGTCCTGCGGCACGACGACAGCCGACATTGCGCGTCCTGCGGCTTCGCTACTCGTGGGGCCGTTCTTGACCAGGCCGTCGATGGCATTCAGACGGTCGAGAGCGGTTCGCTTTTCGCTACTTGTCGTATCAGGACGTGCTTGAAAGCCTTTGGCAAATTGGGAGGGTTTCATTCAGGGTCCTTTATGCGCATAAATTTCACGGGAGCAACGCTGCGATTTCGTTCGCGCATGCCCGTACTTCGATGGCGGCGAGTTTGGCGCCGCGGTCGTTCATCTGAAGCACCGTTTGTCCTAACGCCATTGCCTGCTTGTAGGCTTCGCGCGTCGGGATCTGGGTCTTCAGCAGAGGGAAGCCGAGTTCTTCCAAAGCGCGCTTCAGTTCGCGCGTCAGCATCCGTTTTTCTTCCGTCTTGTTGAGCAGAAAGACTGCGCGCAGGTCTTCGTTCATCACTTGGGCTTGCTGCACCAGCTTGACCAGCCCGATGCTCGACCAGTAGTCGGCCGGTGATGACGATGTCGGGATGACTGCGACGCTCGCCGCTAGCAAGACGACGCCAGAGACCTTTTCGGTAATGGACGGCGGGCAGTCGACGATGATGATGTCGTAGTCAGCCACGAACTTCTTGATCTCGCGATGGATCTGGCTGCCTGCTTCGGAGAGATTGACGACAGCGAAGGGAATGCCGGTGTCGCCGTCTGATGATGCACTGGCCCAGTGGATCAGTGTGTTTTGGCCGTCTGCGTCTACGACGAGGACGCGTTTGCCTTTCTCGTGAAACGCAGCGCCGAGATGCATCGCGATTGTGCTCTTCCCGACCCCGCCCTTCTGTTGTGTTACCGCGATGATTTCCGCTGCCAAATTTCACCTCCTCTTTTTAAGCGCAAATGGATTTTACCTGGATGAATTCGCATTTCAATCGTTTTGTGGAAAACAAGATAAGAATTAGCCGTTTGGATAAGGTTTATGCGCATAAACGTGGGCGCAAGCGAAATGGCGGCGAGATTAAGGCTGGTCTGGCGGAATAGGATGGCCGGACATTAGGCAATGTCCAACGGAGTAGCTGACGGGCGAGGGTCGTTGCTATCTCTCCGTGCGTCCGCCCCACCTGGCTCTGCTATTCGAGCGTCGTTATGGCCAACTTTGGAGGAGTCTCGAAGCGCTTCGAGACCAGTCGAAGAGACGAGTGCGGTCACGACGGGCGGTTGTCATGTTGCATAGCGAGCGGTCGACTTTATGCGCATAAAGTTTGCGACAGCTAGACTTGGACTGGCTCCTAGTGCTCAATGGACTGGTGGTGCGCTTGTGCAGCACTCGGTTTCGACATTTGTGGGTAACGTGCGTCGCAACGGCAACGGCAACGGCAACGGCAACGGCAACGGCAACGGCAACGGCAACGAAGGCGAAGGCGAAGGCGAAGGCGAAGGCGAAGGCGAAGGCGAAGGCGAAGGCGAAGGCGAAGGCGAAGGCGAAGGCGAAGGCGAAGGCGAAGGCGAAGGCGAAGGCGAAGGCGAAGGCGAAGGACCTCTCGATCAAGTATTCTCTACCCCGGTGACATCGACGCGCACGGTGCGCGATCAATTCGTGGCGATTTGCCGCCTATCTTCGCATACGGTTTATGCGCATAAACTGTACTAGCCGGTACTCGACCGGTCAGACAATGTCAGCAGAGATGTCTTCCACTCCCGACTGAGGGGATGATTCTCCGGAACGAGTCGAACCTCAAGCCTGCGCCTTTGGCGCACCGCTTCCCGGCTTCGGGCTTGACCTTTTCCTCGCCCCGGAACGACAGCTATCAAGTCGGGAGTGACGAAATGAACAGACACTGTCTGTCGAGTCAAGTGCTGCTGTCTACACATAAACCGTGTTAGGCCGCGTCTGTAGCGCAGGTGAGCGGCGCACTGTTTCCGACGTACCTTCTCCTGCCGATCCCCGTGCGACCCGACTCTCATCACCTTCGAACACATCCGCGCCTCGACACGCATCTCTGCCAAACTTGCCCCGTGCAGCGATGCAAAAACAAAAAAAGCGTAATCACCTGAACAAAAAATCTAGCGCTGACGCCGTTCCGCAATCCACTGTGAACTACGCGCCTCCGCTGACCAAACGAGAAATCCCCGACGCCAACACATGCAATCCCTCTGCCGCAAAATTCCTATCTCCAACAGATCTACCGTATTCCCCGTCCACCCTCATCGTCGTAAACCAACGAGTCCTCAACGCAAAGCGAAGGGCTGCCCAGACCAACCCCCACCCGCTAAAATCCCCACAGCAGAAAAATTCCCCGCAACAGACAACGCTCACTTTCACAGCCATGATCACGATCTACCACAACCCGCGCTGCTCCAAATCCCGAGCCACTTGCGAGCTAGTCACCAGCACCTACAACACCGCCAACGAAACGACTGAAGTCATCGAATACCTGAAACAGCCGTTGAGCGTCGCACAACTCAAACAACTCAACGCTCAATTGGGCTGTCCAGTCCGCGCGATGATCCGCGACACCGAAGCCGAATACAAAGAACTCCAACTTGCCGATACCACACTGACCGACGCTCAGTTATACGAAGCATTGGCGAAGCACCCCATCCTCCTGCAACGACCGATCGTCGTGCGAAACGGGCGCGCCGTGATTGGCCGCCCACCGGAGAACGTTGCGGCGCTGTTCTCCTGAGCCTCCCAACAAATCGCATCACATAACGGGGTCAACACATAGCCGTCAGCGCCCCTAGACGCTGGTCGGCAGCGCCGCTTCCTTCGTGATGATCCTCGTCGGAATGATGTGCAGATCGCTGAACGTATCCGCGATACGTTGCTGTTCCGCAAGTACCTTCGCATCGACGGGCTTATACACATGCGCGTAGTGCCGCAAGCCCGCTTCGATCACCCCCGCGTCGAGTCCTTGAATCGGGGCGAGCTGCGCAGCAGCCTCGCTGTAATGACCTCGCACCCACTCGCCCTCTTTGCCGACTTCGTCGATCACGATCGCCAGCACCTCGCCGTTTTGCTGCGCGAACGGCCGCGCGCTCAGGAAGAACTGATGGTGGCTCACGATCCCGTCGGCATCCGCGAGCAAGCGCGCGTTCGACTGCCGCTTCGCCGCTTCGAGAAACGGATCCCAGATCGCCCATGCGTCGATGGCGCCTCGTTCGAAGGCCGCGCGTGCATCGGCGGGCGGGAGGTAGACAGGCTGAATCTCGCTGAACTTCACGCCGTTCTTCTGCAACGCGGCGACCAGAAACCAGTGCACGTCCGAGCCTTTGTTCAGTGCGATTTTCTTGCCCTTCAAATCGGCCAATGTCTTGATCGGCGAACTCTGATGCACGAGGATGCCTTCGGCGTGCGGCGTCGGAATTTCATAGGCGGTGTAGACGAAATTCGCGCCGGCTGCCTGCGCGAACACCGGCGGCGCCTCGCCGACATAGCCGAAGTCGATCGCGCCGACGTTCAGCCCTTCCAGCAATTGCGGGCCGGCCGGAAACTCGGTCCATTTGACGGCGACGCCGAGCGGCGCGAGCCGCTTTTCGAGCGTGCCATGCGACTTCAGCAACACCAGCGTACTGGCCGCTTTCTGATAGCCGATGCGAAGCTCTTTGGCGTGCGCGTCGGCGGCAAAAGCGAAACCGGGAATGACGGGCAACGCGGCGGCGGCCAGCGATGCGCCCGCGCCGGCAAGGAACGCGCGGCGCGTAAGTTGAAAATGATGAGACATGGAGATGCTCGTTAAGAAGACGGACGCGAAACGGACCGATTGGCTCCGACAATAGTTCGTCTGCAAAGCTGGGCGAACCGATAAATTCGCATAAGCAAATCACGCGTGCGGGCGAAGCATCTGGGCCGCCTCCTGCGCGCGTCGGCGCCTCGCGCCACCACTGGCCGCTACAATTCGTCCTCCCCGCAAGACCGCGGCTGCGTCATTCGATTGAAAGGGACACTGTGACGACAACACTTACGCCGTGGGCATCCCACGACACTCAACTCATACTGTCATGTGCGCTTGGGCTCGCACTGATCATCATTTTCATCAGCGCGCTAAAGCTCGCGCCGTTTCTCTCGATTCTGGTCGGCACGTTCGCGGCCGGTTTTGCCGCCGGCCTGCCGCTCGAAGCGGTCGCGAGTGCATTCAGCAAAGGCGCGGGAGCGTTGCTCGGCGACGTCGGCATCATCATTGCGCTGGGGGCGATGCTCGGTGCGCTGATGGCCGAATCGGGGGCCGCCGACCGGCTCGTCTCGACCATTCTCAAGCACTCCACGCCGCGCACGCTGCCGTGGATGATGGCCGTGGTCGCGCTGATCATCGGCTTGCCACTCTTCTTCGAAGTCGGCCTCGTGATGATGGTGCCGATCATCTTCGTGATGGCGCGCCGTTCGCAGCAGCCGATCCTGCGCATCGCGATTCCCGCGCTGGCTGGCATGACGACGCTGCACGCGTTGCTGCCGCCGCATCCGGGTCCGCTGATCGCGGTCAGCGCGCTGCATGCCGACCTCGGCCTGACGCTCGGCCTCGGCCTGATCGTCGCGATTCCCGCAGTGGTTCTTGCGGGTCCGCTCTACGGCATCTGGCTGTCCAAACGCATGCATGTGGCCGAACCGGAAGAACTGGGCAAGCTCTTCAGCGCGCAGCAAAACACCGCCGAGCCGCCGAGCTTCGCGATCTCGCTCATCACGATCCTGTTGCCCGTGGTGCTGATGCTAGGCCGCACGGTCGCCAAGCTGCTGCTTCAGCCCGAGACGTTCCTGTTCAACACGTTGAATTTCCTGGGTGAACCACTCGTCGCGCTCGGCCTCACCGTGCTGTTCGCGGTGGTGGCGCTCGGCTGGTCGCGTGGGATGGCGCGCGAGCGCGTCGGCGGCATTCTGCGTAAAAGCTTGCCGCCGATCGCCGCGCTGCTGCTGACCATCGGCGCGGGCGGCGGACTGAAGCAGGCACTCGTGGTCGCGGGCATCAGCACGACCATCGGCAAGATCGCGGTGGGTGCGCACCTGCCGCTGATTCTGCTGGCCTGGCTGATCGCCGTCGCGTTGCGTCAGGCGACGGGCTCGGCGACTGTCGCTACCACCACGACGGCCGGTATCGTCGCGCCGGTCGTCGCCGGCCTGAGCGCGACGCACAATTCGCTGCTGGCGCTTGCGATCGGCGCGGGATCGGTGTTCTTCTGTCACGTGAACGACGCCGGCTTCTGGATGGTGCGCGAATATTTTGGGCTGCAATTGAAACAGACGGTGGCGGTCTGGTCGGTGTTGCAGACGATCGTGTCCGTCGTCGGCCTTGCGCTGACGCTCGTGTTGTGGAGCGTGTTGACCTGACCACGCACCGGCTGCAAGGGCGTCGACGGGATGTGATGGTCACGCGGCCTTTTCCGGGCGGCCAGCGCCGCTTACACTTGCCGGCAAGCGAGGCGCGCCCCGTGCCTTGCGCCCTCAGAAAAGCGGAGTCGCCGCCATGCTCGAACTCAGGCCGTCCTGCGAAGGATGCGGCAAGTCGCTGCCCCCGAACGCGTCCGACGCGATGATTTGCACGTACGAATGCACGTTCTGCGAAGTCTGCGCGCTCAGCCGGCTGCGCAATGTCTGTCCGAATTGCGGCGGCAATTTCCAGCATCGGCCGATTCGCACGCGCGCGCAGCTGGCGAAGCATCCGGCGAGCACGGATGCGCATTCTGTCGCGATCGACGAAGCGTCGCACGCGCGGTTTTTCGAACGCTATCGGGACACGCCGGCTGACGAGCGTTGACGCCGCAGTGGTGTGCATAGGCGGTGAACTGCGCGTGGATACACGCTTGCGATGCCGCGGAGGCGCCGACGCTTAGCCACGCACCCACGCCAGGCTTCACTCGTCGCGCGCCGCCCCATCCATCGTCTCGATCCCGCTCACCGAATGCGCCGCCACACGCAACAGGCGGATCTGCTTGCGATAGTTGCGGCAACCACTGCAAGTCGGCAGATGCAGCCGGATCGCCACCCATTCGCCGGTCGTCAACGATCGGTCCAGCGCGTCGGATAACAGGCGCGTGATGTTCTTACAGTTCCCCATTCGCATCCTCGCTGGCCAGGCCCTTTTCACTGAGGCAAGTGCGCAAGCGCAGTCGCGCACGGTAGATCAGCACGCTGCAGTGGTTGGCGTTGATCTGCAGTTCGGCGCAAATGGCCTCGGTATCGAGATCGAGGAATTCGCGCATCATGAAAACGCGTCCGATATGTTCGGGCAGATTTTCCAGGCACATCTCGAACAAGGTCCAGAACTGTTGCCGACGCAAGGCGGTTTCGGGCGTCGGCCATGGGCGCGGCTTGGTGTCGCGCGACCAGTGGCCGTTGTCCTTGAACAGTTCGCGATCGAGCAGCGCTTCGCCGTCGAGTTCGGTTTCGAGCGCCGACAGGTTGATCGTGCGTTGCCGGGCTCGCAAGGTGTCGACGAGCTTGTGGCGCAAGATGCCGAACACCCAGGTCTTATGTTCCGACTGCCCGTCGAAGCGCTCGGCGTGCGTCCATGCGGCGGCCAGTGCCTCCTGCACGGCGTCTTCGGCGGCTGCGGCGTCGCGCAACTGCAAACGGGCGAAGCGCACCAGATCGCGCCGCAATTGCGTCAGATAAACGGGATCGTCGAGCGCCGCAGTCCCTACCTGCGCCATGGCATGCTCCGCCGCCGCGCCTTCGGCTGAAGCGCGTGATCTCTTGAAACGAGGTAGTTCATGAACGTGTAGGTGTCCTGGCGCGGGATGCGCGTGCGTGCGCCATTCTCCCTCACGCTCTTGCGCAAGCGAATTGGTGTTGAACATATGCCCATCGACAAAGCGATAACCGGATGAGCTTGGTCGCGGGGGCGGGCGCGTTATGACACGTTGCGACAGAAGAAAAAAATTATTGCGAAAACTGAAATCAAGAGTCCCAGCTATCTGGCCCCGTCCTCTCACGCCCACGGAGTATAAATAGACGATCTTCAGCAAGTACCGTCACCTCGGAGCCCTTACAGATTGTTTCGGTAATTGAAAAAATATCTTCTCGTCTTCGGTATTTGTAAGCAGGCACTGGATCGCTATTCTTCAGCCATCGATCGCACCTGATCGCGAACCAAACGCTGAAGAGGAGTAGCACCATGAAACGCATTCTGTCCGCCCTGATCGCTTCTGTCGCCCTGTTTGCAGCCGCTTCCGGCGCAGCCCACGCTGCGGCTCCGGCGCAGTGCAACGGCCCGGCATCGTACTGCAACGTGTTCTTCGGTAACTAATCGGCTGACGGGCACGTCACGGACTGTCGTGCCGACGACGAAAGTCCGTCATCGAGGAAGTTTTGAAGCAAAAAAAGGGCGCCGAATGAAAACGGCGCCCTTTTTGCGAAAACGGGAATTTACTTGCCCCCAATTGCCCGTTCGTCCGCTCCAAGATCGCCGCGAGGCGAGGTTCAATGAGCGCTGGCGCACATAGCAACGTCGCTCTTCGTTGCTGCCGGCGGCTCCGGTTTGTCTCCGGTCAGGAACCCCCGCAGCACCCGTTTGCCTCAAATCGTCATGGACCGGAGGCATGCTTGATTGACAAGGCAAAAGTACCAGTTATCCACAAGGTTATTCAGCGATTCTGTGGATAACTTTGCGAGGCGTGAGGTTATCCACCGCCTGTTCGTGCACGACGGTTTCGGTGCGCCGGGACCTTGGCATCTGCTTCTCCTGTCGCCCCCCTCGCGAGGCTTTTGCCTATGATGGGCAGTTCGTACCCTTTGCGCGTCGAGCGCCTCACATCAAGGAAGCGAACCATGGCCCATCACATTGGAGTTGTCGTCGGCAGCCTGCGACGGGATTCGTTCAACCGACAACTGGCTCAAGCGGTGATCTCGCTGGCACCGTCCGACTTCACCTTCGAATTCATCGACATCGCCTCGTTGCCGCTCTACAGCCAGGAATACGACCCCGACTATCCCGAGGCCGGCAAGCACTTGAAGCAGCGCGTCGAAGCGGCCGATGGCCTGTTGTTCGTCACCCCCGAATACAACCGCTCGATCCCCGGCGTGCTGAAGAACGCGCTCGACTGGGCATCGCGTCCGTGGGGCACGAACTCATGGCGCAATAAGCCCGCCGCGGTGCTCGGCACCTCGGTCGGCGCAACCGGCTCGGCGCTGGCGCAGCAGCATCTGCGCAATGTGCTCGCCTATCTCGATGTCGCGACCATGGGGCAACCCGAGGTGTTCATCAAGCACGATCCGGCGGTCATCAACGAAAAGGGCGAGATCGTGAACGACCGTACGCGCAAGTTCCTGCAGACTTTCGTCGATAGTTACGTCGTCTGGGTCAAGCGGCACACGGCTGCGTGACCGACGTCCCCTCATGACTCGCGTGGCTCGCAGACCGGCTTGCCGTGTGCGATGCGACGCGTCGGCGGCACCCAGCTTCCATGCAGGGCCGCCGCCGCGCTTACCTCTCTATACGTGGTGATGCCCCGTCACCCGTTCCCACCCGTGGCGCACCGCTAGCTTGAAACGCTCCCAGGTGCTGTCCGGCGACGTGGTTTCCCAATGACGCCGAGCTTCCGGCTCGATGTCGTCCCACGGACGATCACGAAACCGCGCGTCCTGGCCGATCTCCGCGCCATACCGGTAAGCCGGCACATAGTCTTCATAGCGCGCACTGTCGGCCGCGTACTGCTCGTCATAGTGCGAGCGGAAATCTTCTTCGTATTCCAGATATTCGTTCGGCATCTGGCCGCCCAGACCGGCGGTCGGCTGCCCCGCTTCCGAGACGACTTCCGATGGCGGCTGCATCACCGCGCCTGAGCCCGGCACCGAACCGGCGGCGATCGCGCTGCGGCCTGCATCGCCGACAAGAGGATCGATCACCGGCTCATTGACCGGATCGACGGTAGGCCGTTCGTTGACAGGCGGCGGCACGAACGGTTCGGCAGGCGTGGTTGCCGGCGGCACCGGATGCAACGGATCGCCCGTTCCGGCCGGCCGCGTGGCTGCGGTGGTCGTCGTCGTAGTCGTTGCGCTCGGCGTAGTCATACCGGACGTAGCAGGTGTTGTCATGCTCGAAGTCCGCGGCGTGCCCGACGTCATCGCACCGATGCCCAGTTCGTCGAGGATCGAATGATCGCGGCTTGCCGGCGCTTGCACATCCCAGCCGGGCAGGCGGTCACCGATGTCGGTGGCCCCAAGCCTCGTCAACGTAGTGCGGGCGAGTTCCGCATGCGCTTCGCTGGTTGCGTGGACGCACACCAGCACCGCGCCGCGCCGCACGGCTTCGGCATAGCGCGCGGCTTCCGATTCGCGCGAACTGCTGGTGAACAGGCTCGACAAAAAGCGCTCGATATTCGCCAGCACGCCGGAGTTGGCGACTTCGCCGGTGGCCGAGTCGACCGACGGTTCCGGATTCGCCTGCAACTCGATCGTGTCGCGCGCCAGGCCGATCTGTACGAGCGTGTCACGCGCGCCTTCCGCTTGCGTGTAGGTGTCGAATAAACCAATCACGGTATATTGCATGGCTGTCTCCCGGCGTTTTAGGCGGAACGGGCAACGCGGGAACGCGCCGCCCCCTCGTCAGTTTGCGCTGCAACGATCATGCCGGAGCGAGTTCACGCGGCCGCGCGGCCCGTCACACGAGCCAGCGCGGAGCCGGTTGCGCAAACCCGCGCACAAAATGCGCTGCCGCGCCGCCACGCTTTTACAACCACAGGTAAATGACACCCGGCTCGCGTGAGCTTGCCGACGCCCACTGAGCCCACTGAGCCCACCGAGCCCGCTGAGCCCGCTGAGCCCGCTGAGCCCGCTGAGCCCGCTGAGCCCGCTGAGCCCGCTGAGCCCGCTGAGCCCGCTGAGCCCGCTGAGCCCGCTGAGCCCGCTGAGCCCGCTGAGCCCGCTGACCCCGCTGACCCCGCTGACCCCGCTGACCCCGCTGACCCCGCTGACCCCGCACAAGCCCGCCAACGCTGCCCCTTACTCCGCCGGATGCGTGGCCGGATCGCTACCCGCCTGCGCCACGTCGCGCTGGATCGTTTCGAGCAGCTTTTCCAGCAAGCCGATATCGAACGGCTTGGAGAGCACCCTCACGTCCACCCGCCGCGCGCGGTCGAGTTCTTCCGCGTAACCGGTGACGAGAATCACCGGCAGCTTCACGTCGAAGGCCAGGATCGCCTCGGCCAGATCGATGCCGTTCTTCGTCCCCGGCATATGAATGTCCGACAGCACCAGATCGAACGGTAGCGGCTCGCCGGTGCGCGCCCGCCGCGCATTGGCATCGTCGAACAGATGCAGCGCGGTGTCGGCATTGAACACGCAAGTGACCTGGTGGCCCATCATCTGCAGCAGCGCTTCGGTGCCGGCGGCCACTTCCGCATTGTCCTCGACCAGCAGGATGCGCAGCCCCTGCGCCGCAGCGCTCTCGTCGGCGCTCGTTTCGGCCGGTCCGGGCGCCTCAGGCTCGGCGGCGGCGCGCGGAAGATAAAGGCGCACCGAGGTGCCCGCGCCGACCGCGCTGTCGATCGCGGCCAGCCCGCCTGAGCTCTCGCAGAACGCGAAAACCTGCGGCAAGCCGAGCCCTGTGCCCATGCCTTTCGGCTTGGTCGTGAAAAGCGGTTCGAAGGCGCGCGCCAGCACGTCGGGCGCCATGCCGACGCCGGTATCCTCGAGGGACAGTTGCACGAAGTCGCCGGTCAGCGGAAAGCCGTCCTCGTGACGGAAGGTGATATTGCTCGCGCGCAACGTGAAGCGCCCGCCGTTCGGCATCGCGTCGCGCGCGTTGACGGCGACGTTGATCAGCGCAAGTTCGAGTTCGGCGACGTCGACGCGCATCGGCCAGGTCTCGACGCCGGGGTCGATCACGAGTGACACCTTCGCGCCGAGCGACGCGCGCAGCAATTCGCGGCACGTCGGCAGCCAGCGTTCGAGCGCCAGCGTTTCGGTGCGCAACGGCTGCTTGCGCGCGACGCCGAGCAATTGCCGGGTCAGCGACTGGCCGCTCTTCAGAGCGCGCTCCATCGCCGACAGTTCGCGGTCGAGGCCGGCCACGCCGAGCCGCCGCGCGATCTGCACGTTCGACGAGAGGATCATCAGCAGGTTGTTGAAGTCGTGCGCGACGCTGCCGACCAGCGTACCGAGCGCCTCCATCTTGCGCGACTGGCGATACGCCGATTCGATCGAGCGGCGCATCGACGCTTCGGCCTGCCAGCGCTCCCACGCTTCCTCTTCGGCGCCCAGACGCCGCAGCGACAGCCAGATGACGCACCACAGCGCGATCGACGGCATGAACATCGACACGATCAGCACGCTCAGGTGCCGGTACCACGCGGCCCAGATCGCGGACGTGCGATAGCCGCACAGCACGTACACGGGATACGAACCGACATGCCGGAACGCGAGGATCAGATTGTCGCCGTCGACGTTCGAGCGCATGCGTACGACCCCGGCGCGACGCCCCTGCGTGATGGCTTCGGCGAACGGCGAAGCCGGCGCCATCGCCGTGGGCTCACGCGGGCTGCGCGGATAGTGCGCGAGGATCGCGCCGTCCGTGCGCACGAGACTCATGATCATCGGCGTGCTGTTGCTGCCGCCGAGCAGTTCGCGGTAGAACGCGTCGAAGTAGCTGGGCCGCAGCGCCACCGAGACCACCCCGGCGAACGAGCCGTCGGCGGCGCGCCGCTCCACGCCCATGTTGAACACCTGTTCTCCAGCCACATGCCCGGTCATTACCTTCGACACGTGTTCGAGATCCTTGCCGCCGCGAATGCCGACGAAGTCGTCGCGCTGGTCGATCGACAGTATCGGCGACGGGTAATAACGGCTGGTGGCGAGCAAGTCCCCGCCGCGCCCGAAGATCGACACGGCGGCGACTTGCGGATAGCCGCCGCCCATCGTGCGCAGCTTGTCGTGAATCTCTGCTTCGCGGGCGCGGATGCCGTCGTCGTCCAGACCTTCGGTCAGGTCGATGATGCGCGCGTTGAGCGTCTCGTTCATGTCGAACACTTTCAGCGCGTGCTCTTCCGCGATCCGCACCGTGCGCAACGTCATGTCGGTGGCGTCGGCCTCGCGCGTGCGCAGATCGGTGAGCGCCATTGCCGCGACATACAGACACGGCAGCACGATCGCCGCGGCCAGCAGCGCGATCAGCGTGATGCGCCGCACGTGGAAATTCTGCTCCGGCACGACGGGAAACGACGCCCCGTCCGCTTGAGCACCCGTGCGGCGCGAGTGGCGGGAACCGCGGAACAAGCGGCTCGCGCGAGGCGGGTCGAACCGGTCTGGTGTCATTTTCGTTAATGCCAAAATCATTCAGGACCAAAAGGCCGGCAACCGGCTACATACAAGAAGCATACACAGAGCGGTGGTAGAAGTTACCTCGGCGCATCGTCCGGCGCTGGCGCGGGCATTCGTCTGTTCTTTAAACAGCGACGAATCCGGAAGCGCAAACGTAGTCAAAAGTATAAATATCAAAGAAAGTCTTTCAGAGCTATCGAAACGTTTTTAGAAACCGCGTCTTGTGGGAAAATATCTTTATTGAATAACAATTTGGCGAGTTGCCTTTACGCGGTTTTGATTCGAGAATCCGTCCAACGATAAAAATCCGTCTGCCATGTTCGGACGACGACTTCGCCGCGAGGGCCTCCAGAGCATGCGTCACTACGCGTGCGCCGAGGTGCGCGCGGAACCACGCGCGGCAGGGGGCCAGCCTGATCCACGGAGCCGCGCAGATCGATCTACGGGGAAGGCTTCGAACATGCCGGTCATAGCCGTCGTCCAAGGTGCGCGCTTGTATCCATACGGGCCCGTCCGATCCATCAAAGGCGCGTCACCGCGCGCGCTCCACGTTCTTCGCACCCAGCAACCTGCGTCCCAGCCCGCTGCATCGCGTTTTACCGCGAGTCGACAGCGCTTGCGCTAAAGAAATCGTCTTGGTTCGCCGTTAATGCGTAACAGATAATTTCGTTTTTCCGAGTCGCCCATGTCTTTGCCCATTGTGATCGCCGATGATTCGCTGCTTGCCCGCAAGGTGCTCACCCGGGCATTGCCGCCGGACTGGGAAGTCGACGTGTCCTACGCATCGAACGGGCGCGAAGCGCTCGCTCTGTATCGCGAAGGCAAGGCGTCGGTGATGTTCCTCGACCTGACGATGCCGGACATGACCGGCTATCAGGTGCTGGAAGCATTGCAGCACGAGGATCTGAACACCTTCGTGATCGTCGTCTCCGCCGATGTTCAGCCGATGGCCCAGGCGCGCGTGCGCGCGCTCGGCGCCGCCGCGTTCATCGCCAAGCCCGTGACGCCCGAGGCGGTACTGCCCATCCTCAAGGAGTACGGGTTGTATGTCTGAGCCAATCCTCACCGAAGACCAGCGCGACGCGCTGCAAGAGGTCGCCAATCTGGCGATGGGCCAGGCCGCGACGCGGCTTGCGCGGCTGCTCGATTCGTTCATCGAATTGTCCGTGCCGCGCGTGAAGCTGGTGGCGGTCAGCGAGGCGGCGCAGGCGCTGCGCGAGATGACCGGGATCGAGGACACGGTGAGCGCGGTGCGCCAGGGCTTTCGCTCCGACATCAAGGGCGAGGCGCTGGTGATCTGCCGCAGCGACTGCATCGCGCAGTTGTGCTCGCTCGTCAGCGATCCGTACGCGCGTTCGAGCTATGAGGCGGTGAGTCAGACGGAGCTGATGTTCGACGTCGCCAACGTGCTGACGGGCGCGTGCGTGTCGTCGATTCTCGACCAGCTCGGCCGTACCCCGGTGTTCTCCGCGCCGGGCATGCTCGGCGAAGCGATGACGCTCGACGAAGTGTTCCAGCCCGGCGTCTTGCAATGGGAAGTCGCGCTGCTGGTCGAAGTGAACTTCGCGCTAGAGGATCACACGTTCCGTGCGCACCTCGTGGTGCTGATGGCCGAGGAGTCCATCCGTCACATGAGCGTGGCGCTCGACGCGCTGCTGTCGAGCCTATGAGCGTATCCGTGGATTCGTTGAGCGATCTGGTGGTCGAGCGCGTCGGCTTCGGCATCTTCGTGCTCGACCGCGAGATGAACGTGCTCATGTGGAACCGCTTCATGCAGGACCACAGCGGGCTGTCGTCGGAGCAGGTGGTCGGCAAGTCACTGTTCACCCACTTTCCGGAACTGCCGCGCGTGTGGTTCTCGCGCAAGCTGGAAAGCGTGTTTCAGCTGGGCAGTTTTGCGTTCAGCTCGTGGGAACAGCGGCCGTATCTGTTCAGGTTCGATCACGACCGGCCGATTACCGGCGGCGTCGATTTCATGCAGCAGGACGTCACGTTCATGCCGCTCACGCGTGATCGCGAAGTGGTCGCCGTGTGCGTGACGATCTCGGATGTCACGCACGTGAGCATCGTGCAGCGCGAGCGCGAGGAGGCGGTCGCCAAGCTGCAGGAATACGCGGACCGCGACGGTCTGACGGGCATCGCCAACCGCCGCTTCTTCGAAGCGCATCTGCGTGATGAGTTCACGCGCTGGCAGCGCTATGGCGGCGACATGTCGATGTTGCTGTTCGATCTCGACCACTTCAAGAAGATCAACGATCAGTTCGGCCACGGCGTCGGCGACACGGTGCTGCGCGTGATGGCGCAGCGCGTCGCCGGGGTGGTGCGGGCGCAGGACACCTTCGGGCGTTTCGGCGGCGAGGAGTTCGCGTTGCTGCTGCCTTGTACGCCGCTTGCCGACGCGATGCGCGTCGCCGAGAAAATCCGCGGCGTGATCGCCGACACGCCGGTCGAGGTGCAGGGCACGAGCGTGCCGGTGACAGCGAGCGTCGGCGGCGCTGGGGCGCGCGTGGGCGTGCCGGCGTATGACGTGCTGATCAACGAAGCCGATGCGGCGCTCTACAGCGCGAAGCGGCAAGGGCGCAACCGCTCGGTCTCGTTTGGCTGACGGTGTGGGGCGTGTGAGGCAAGGGGCGGAACGGGCGGCGGCCAGAACGGCGTGTTTCGTCGCCAAACGACGCGACACGACGCGGCGCACACGCCGCGCTGCGCACCGCCTGTCGTCGTCCGCCACGCAGCCAACCTTTCCTTCCTGCCCCAATTCACCCACGAAACTGCGGCGTCTTGCAAACGTTGATATACTTTTCGCCGTTTCCGGCTTGCCAGCCGGGTATTTCGCGCGTGTCCGCGCGCGCGGGCTACCTGCCCTGCGGGTAGGCATAAACCCTCTTTGAACGCCTTTCAGCGGGCGCCTCCAGCGGAGATCGTCTTGGCTGTTTCCAATCTTGTCGTGGACGATACAGAAATCGACGCCGCTGCCGCCACGTCCGGCAGCTCGTTCTATCTCGCCATGCGCATCCTGCCGGCCGCGCAGCGCGATGCGATGTATCAGGTCTACGCCTTCTGCCGCGCAGTCGACGACATCGCCGACAGCGACATGCCGCGCGCCGAACGTGCCGCCGCGCTCGAACGCTGGCGCGCCGACATCGACGCGTGTTACGCCGGCGCGCCGCGTGCGTCGTTGCGCGCGCTGACGCGGCACATTCACACGTTTCATCTGCAGCGCGAAGACTTTCACGCGATGATCGACGGCATGGCGATGGACGCCGCCGCCGACATCTGCGCGCCCGACGACGCCACGCTCGACCTCTACTGCGACCGCGTCGCCAGCGCGGCGGGCCGTCTATCGGTGAGGATATTCGGGATGCAGGACGAGCCCGGCCGGCTGCTCGCGCACCACCTGGGCCGCGCGCTGCAACTGACCAACATCCTGCGCGATATCGACGAAGACGCCGGCATCAACCGTTGCTATCTGCCGCATGAACTGCTGGCGCGCGAAGGCATCGCGGTGACGAGCCCGGCGCAGATCGCCGACGACCCGTCGCTGCCGCGCGTGTGCGCGACGCTTGCCGAGCGCGCGCGGGAACACTTTGCCGCGTCCGACGCGATCATGGATCGCGAGCCGCGCAGCCATGTGCGGGCGCCGCGCATCATGTCGGGCGTCTATCGCCTGCTGTTCGAACGCACGCTGGAGCGCGGCTTCGACATTCCGCGCACGAAGGTCAGCAAGCCGAAGCTGCGCATGCTGTGGATCGTCGCGCGTTACGCGCTCTTCTGAGCTGATGCCGAAGCTCGTACATGTGGTCGGTGCGGGCCTCGCCGGTCTGGCCGCCGCGGTGCAGCTCCAGCGGCGCGGCGCCCAGGTCGTGCTGCATGAAGCAGCGGCCCAGGCGGGCGGCCGCTGCCGTTCGTACTACGACGCGAAGCTGGGCGCGACCATCGACAGCGGCAATCACATGGTGCTGTCGGGCAATGCCGCGACGCTCAACTATGCGCGCGCGATCGGCGCCGCCGACGAACTCGCCGGCCCGCAGCAGCCCGAGTTTCCGTTCGTGGATCTCGCCACGCGGGCGCGCTGGAGCGTGCGCCTGTCGCCGGGACGCCTGCCGTGGTGGATCTTCGACCCGAACGCGCGGGTGCCGAATACGGGCCCAAGCGACTATCTGGCGCTCGTGCCACTGCTTTTCGCCAAGCCCGGGCGCAGCGTCGCGCAGACCATGCGTTGCAACGGCCCGCTGTGGGACCGGCTGCTCAGGCCGCTGTTGCACGCGCTGCTGAACGTCGAGCCGCGTGAAGCGTCGGCCGAACTGACCGGCGCGATGGTGCGCGAGGCCTTGCTGGCCGGCGGCCTCGCCTGCCGGCCGCTGGTGGCGCGCAACGGCCTGGGCAGCGCGTTCGTCGATCCGGCGTTGCGCCTGCTGCAACATGGCGGCGCGACGATCCAGCTGGGTTCGCGCTTGAGGGAAATCGTGTTCGCCGCCAACGGTGGCCGCGTGCAGGTGCTGAATTTCGTCGACGGCGACATCACGCTCGACGCCAACCAGGCGGTGATTCTCGCGTTGCCGCCTGAGATCGCACCGACCCTCGTGCCGGGTCTGCGGGCGCCCACCCGCTTCGCCGCGACCGTCAATGTGCATTTCGCGGTCGAGCCGCCGTTCGGTGTGCCGCCGGTCACCGGTCTGCTCAACTCGACGGCCGAATGGCTGATCGCGTTCGACGACCGCCTGTCGGTCACGGTCAACGCGGCCGAGCGTCTGCTCGACATGCCGCACGAAGCCCTCGCGAACAGCGTCTGGGCCGAGGTGGCCCAGGCCGCCAATCTTCCTGCCGCGCCGCTGCCGGCCTGGCAGGTCGTAATGGAAAAACGCGCGACGTTTGCCGCGCTGCCCGACCAGGAAACGCTGCGTCCGGGCACGCGCACTCGCTGGAACAACCTGATGCTCGCGGGCGACTGGACGGCCACCGGCCTGCCCGCGACGATTGAAGGCGCGATCCGCTCCGGCCAGAAGGCCGCGGATACGTTGCTGAATGAACCGATGGAACGCCGATGAACGATTTATCTCAAGCCCAGGCGCTGGACGCCGACCTGCCTGAATCCGCTGGCGCGTCGCTCGACGCGCCGGCTATCGCGACACAAGCGCAGACACAAGTGCAAACGCAAGCCGAAAAGCAGGCGGCCGTAACGCCGACAGCGTCGCTGGACGTCGCGATCACACGCGCGACCGACGCCATTCTCGCCGCGCAAAAGCCGGACGGCCACTGGGTCTACGAACTCGAAGCCGACGCGACGATCCCCGCCGAATACGTGCTACTGGTTCACTACCTCGGCGAAACGCCGAATCTCGAACTGGAGCAGAAGATCGCGCGCTATCTGCGCCGCATCCAGTTGCCCAACGGCGGCTGGCCGCTCTTCACCGACGGCGCGCTCGACGTCAGCGCTAGCGTGAAGGCGTACTTCGCGCTGAAGATGATCGGCGACCCGGCGGACGCCGAACACATGGTCCGCGCGCGCGAGGCGATTCTGGCCCACGGCGGCGCGGAACACGTGAACGTCTTCACGCGGATTCTGCTCGCGCTGTTCGGCGTGGTGTCGTGGCGCGCCGTGCCGATGATGCCCGTCGAGATCATGCTGTTGCCGATGTGGTTCCCGTTCCATCTGTCGAAGGTGTCGTACTGGGCGCGCACGGTGATCGTGCCGCTGCTGGTGCTCAACGCGAAGCGGCCGCTCGCGCGCAATCCGCGCCGCGTGCGCATCGACGAGCTGTTCCGCGGCGCGCCGGTCAACACCGGCATGAACGCGCGGGCGCCGCATCAGCACGCCGGCTGGTTCGGCTTCTTCCGCGGCGTGGACGCGGTGGTGCGCGCGCTCGACGGCCTGTTCCCGAAGGCCACGCGCGAACACGCGGTGCGTGCGGCGGTGGCGTTCGTCGACGAGCGGCTGAACGGCGAAGACGGTCTCGGCGCGATTTTCCCCGCGATGGCCAACTCGGTGATGATGTACGACGTGCTCGGCTATCCGGCCGATCATCCGAATCGCGCGATCGCTCGCCAATCGATCGACAAGCTGCTCGTTATCAAGGATGACGAAGCATATTGCCAGCCGTGTTTGTCGCCGGTGTGGGACACGTCGCTCGCGGCGCACGCGCTGCTCGAAACCGGCGAAGCGCATGCCGAGCAGGCGGCCGAACGCGGACTCGCGTGGCTGCGTCCGCTGCAGATTCTCGACGTGCGCGGCGACTGGATCTCGCGGCGGCCGAACGTGCGGCCGGGCGGCTGGGCGTTCCAGTACAACAACCCGCACTATCCGGACGTCGACGATACGGCGGTGGTCGTGATGGCGATGCAGCGCTCGGCGGCGCTCACGCAGTCCGCGGTCGATCGCCAAGCCATTGCGCGCGCGCGCGAATGGGTGCTCGGCATGCAAAGCAGCGACGGCGGCTGGGGCGCGTTCGAGCCGGAAAATACCCAGTACTACCTGAACAACATTCCCTTCTCCGACCACGGCGCGTTGCTCGATCCACCCACTGCGGACGTGTCGGGCCGCTGTCTTTCGATGCTCGCGCAACTCGGTGAAATGCCGCAGAACAGCGAGCCGGCGCAACGCGCATTCGCGTACATGCTGCAAGAGCAGGAGTCGGACGGCAGCTGGTACGGTCGTTGGGGCCTGAACTACATCTACGGCACGTGGACCGCGTTGTGTTCGCTGAACGCAGCCGGCATGGCGCACGACGACCCGCACATGAGGCGCGCCGTCCAGTGGCTGCTGTCGATCCAGAATCCGGACGGCGGCTGGGGCGAGGGCGGCGAGAGCTACAAGCTCGACTATCGCGGCTACGAGCGCGCGCCGAGCACGGCCTCGCAGACCGCATGGGCGCTGATGGGCCTGATGGCGGCCGGCGAGGTCGATCACGAAGCCGTCGCGCGCGGCGTCGACTATTTGCAGCGCGAACAGCGTGAGCATGGCTTGTGGGACGAAACGCGCTTCACCGCGACCGGTTTCCCGCGCGTGTTCTATCTGCGCTACCACGGCTATCGCAAGTTCTTCCCGCTGTGGGCGCTGGCGCGCTTCCGCCATTTGAAGCGCAACGGGCTCACGCGCGTCGCCGTCGGGATGTAACGGATGCCGCTTTCGACAACGCCGTCAGCCGATGCCGGCCGCAGCAGCCTGCCGGTGATCGTGGTAACGGGCATGGCGTTCGAAGCGCGGATCGCGCGCGGCGAGGGCGTCGAGGTGGTCTACGCGGCGCGCGCCGATCTGCTCGAACGGGCGCTGAGTGCGGCGGTCGCGCGCGGCTGTGCGGGCATCATCAGTTTCGGGACGGCGGGCGGATTGGCGCCGGATCTGGAACCGGGCTCGCTGATCGTCGCGGACGCCATCGAAGGGCCGTTCGGGCGGCTCGAAACCGATCGGCAATGGACTGACAGGCTCGCTGCCGCGATGGTCGCAGGGCCGCTCGCGGTGCGTCTGCGACGCGGCCTGATGGCGGCGGTTAGCGCACCCTTGGTGACGGCAGATGACAAGCGCGCGCTGCATCGCGCGGCGGGCGCGTTGGCGGTGGATATGGAGTCGCACATCGCCGGCGCGACGGCCGCCGCACGTGGGCTACCGTTCGCCGTGTGCCGCGCGATAGTCGACCCGGCATGGCGCACGCTGCCGTCCGCCGCGACGGCTGGCCTGCGCGACGACGGCAGCACGGCGCTCGGGCCGATTCTGCGCGAGCTGCTGCGACAACCGTCGCAACTCGGCGCGCTGATTCAGGTTGCCGTCGACGCCCGCGCCGCACGGACCTCTCTGGTGCAGGCGCGACAGGCGATGGCCGAGGCCGGGGCTTTGCGCATGATGACGGCGGTTTGAAGGGCAGTCGGTAGCCCGAGCGGCACGCGGTTTCCAGCAATGACTGTCACGCGGAAATTCAGTAGCCGTTGAAATACTAGGGAAAACCCCTATATTTGGTACAATGTCAGTGTTAACCCTAGGTTCGCGGGCGCAGACCCGCCGACCTGGAGCACCAAACACGGAGTGCCAAATGAATTTCCATACCAGAAAGTGGGTCAAGCCCGAAGACCTCAACCCCAACGGGACGCTGTTCGGCGGCAGCCTGCTGCGCTGGATCGACGAAGAAGCGGCGATCTACGCGATCTGTCAGCTGGACAATCAGCGTGTCGTGACCAAGTTCATGTCCGAGATCAACTTCGTCAGCTCCGCGCGTCAGGGCGACATCATCGAGCTGGGCATGACCGCCACGCATTTTGGCCGCACGTCGATCACGCTTCGCTGCGAAGTGCGCAACAAGATCACGCGCAAGAGCATCCTGACCGTCGACAAGATGGTGTTCGTCAATCTCGACGAAAACGGCGAGCCCGCGCCGCACGGCCGCACGCAGATCCGTTATGCAGACGAGGCGTTTGCGCGCTATCGCGAAAGTTCACGGCCGGCGCCGCAAGGCGTGGTTGCAGTCGAAGATGAGAGGCTGGCGGCACGCGCTGAGGCGGAGGCCTTGCATTGAGGTAGTTGATCGGCTTGCGTGCGTTGCCGGGCGGCGGTATTGCGCCTTGGGGCGTGCCGACGTGTTACTGGCGTTCTGTTCAGTCTTACCCGCTTTTAGCTAGTCTTCGCGGGACACCCATTCCGGGCGTCCCGCAGCGCTTTGGTACTTCTCCAGCGCGTTTCCTTCCTCAATCCCTATTGCGCGACCGGTGCCGAAGCCGGTTGTTTGTCGTCGGCCGGTGCGGTTTGAGGTGTCGGCGCCGGTGTGCCTGATGCGGCTGCCGGTGCCGCAGCCGGCGGCATCGCCGGCACTGCGCCCGCCGCGCCGCTAGCAGGCGTGTCGCCCGGATCGGTGTAGTTGGGCACGCCGGCCGGGGCACCGGTGGCAGCACCAGAGGCCGCGTTCGGAGCTTGCGCAGCGTCGCCCGGGTCCGCGTAGTTCGGCAGCGCGGCCGGTGCACCGGCGGCGGGTGCGGCGCCGGCCGGCGCCGCCGCGCCGGAGTCGTCCTGATCGTCGTAGTTCGGCAACGGCGCGGCGTTGTCGCTCGTGCCGCGCAGACGCGCGCGGCGTTGCTGCGTGTACGCGTCGCGCACGAACGAGTATTTGTCGAGCGCGGCCTGCTGCAACAGATCGGTGGCGCCGAGCAGGTCAGAGCGCGTGCTCACGAACTGCAGCAAATACAGCGGATTGCGCACCGCCGGTTCCATGTAGTTCAACGGATTGAACTTCACATCCACGATGAGGCCCACGCTGTCGCGCACAGTGCTCGGCCCGAACAGCGGCAGAACGAGATACGGGCCCGACGGAATTCCCCAGTGCCCGAGCGTCAGACCGAAATCCTGGTGGTGCTTGGGCAGGCCCGCGGGCGTCGCCCAGTCGAGCAGACCCCCTAGACCGAAGACCGAGTTGAACGCGAAGCGCATGATGTCTTCCGTCGCGTCGGTGATCTTCAATTGCAGCAGCGCGTTCGCGGCGTTGGCCAGATCGCCCAGGTTCGAGAAGAAGTTGCTGACGGCAGTGCGCAACGGCTGCGGCGTCACCTTCTGATAGCCCTTGGCAACCGGCTCGGCGATATAGCGGTCCACGCCGTCGTTGAAATTGAACACGACCCGGTTGACCGGTTCGAAAGGGTCGCCGGGCTTGCGGTCGGGGCCGGTTGCACAACCGGTGATCAGACCCGCGGCGGCAAGCGCAAGGGCGGTGTTACGCAAATTCATGCTTATATTCCTCTTTGCTTCGCGCGACGTTGGCGCGGCTTGCCCATGAGCACCGGCTGAAACACCACCGCGCCGATCAGCGTGCACAACAGCGACAGCGCCAGCAGCCGACCCATGCTCGACGTGCCCGGATGGTGCGACAGCCAGAGGCTACCAAACGCGGTTGCCGTTGTCGCCGCGCTGAACAGCACGGCATGCGTCAGGCTCGATTGCAGAAGGCCGGTTTGCCCGTTGCGCCAGGCCATCACGAAGTAGATCTTGAATGCCACGCCGACGCCGAGCATCAGCGGCAACGCGATGATATTCGCAAAGTTCAGCGGCATGCCGAACACCACGCATAACTCCAGCGTGACGAGCGCCGAGACGAGCAGCGGTACCAGCGTGCGCAGCACGTCGCTGATGCGCCGCAGCGCGACCCACAGCAGGATCGCAATCGACAGCAGCGCGTAGGCGGCGGCTTGCAGGAACGCCTTGATGATCGTGTCGGCCGAATGCAGGATCGAAATCGGTCCGCCGATCGCGCCGGGCTCCGCCTTCTTCACCGCATGCGCGAAGCGCGCGAGCATCGCGTCGTCGTTCGGATCGGTGCCGGGCTGGACCTTCGGCCCGATGTCGACGAGCGCGCGGCCGTCCTTCGACACCCACGCGGCGGAGATTTCCCCAGGCACGTTCTCGCGGGTAATTTCGGTCGGCTGCAGCAGGTTTTCCAACTGCTTCAAGGCGATGCGCAGCGTGTCGGACATCGCGGTTTCCGCGCGGTCGCGCGTGGCGGCGTTGGCGGCGGCCAGCTTTTGCAGCGTCGCCGACAGATGCTGTGCTTCCGCGGCGCCCGGACCCGGATGATCCTCGGCGGCCAGCGAGAGCTGGTTCGACGCGCGTTTGAGCGCGGCCACGCGCAGCTCGTCGGTGGCCTGCGGTGCGGGCTGCTGCTGCAGCGCGGGCAACAGTTGCTGCGCGGCGCTCGCGATCAGCATCATCTTTTGCTGCTGCTCGCTCGGGATGAAAGTGTTCAGCGTGGTGACGCGGCCCACTTCGGGCAACGCGCGCAAACGCGCGGCCATCTGGTCGGCTGCGGCGAGCGAGGGCGCCAGCGCATGCACGTTGTTGACCGCGGCTTCCGGCGAGTCCTTCAGCGACAGCAGTGTCGCCATCGATTCCGTGTGCGGGTCCTTCAGATGCAGCGGGTTGAAGTCGAAGCGCAAATGCGTGAGCAACGGCGTTGCGCCAATCACGACGATCAGCGTGCCGATCAGCACCGGTCTGCGGTGTTGATCGAGGAAATCGTCGACGGGCGCGAGTTGCTTGAAACCCGGCGAGCCGGTTTCGCCCGGCGGGTTGAAGACCTTCAGCAGCGCCGGCAGCAGTGTCATATTGGTGAAGTACGCGACGAACATGCCGACGCCGGCGATCTGACCGAGCTCCGACACGCCGCGATACGCGGTTGGCAGGAACGAGAAGAAGCTTAACGCGACCGCGACGGCCGCGAGCGTGAGCGGCACGCCGATACTGTGCGCAGTATGCATCAGCGCGGCGGAAAGCCGGTTGTCGCGGTTGCGCTCCTCACGGTATTTGACGCCGAACTGCACGCCGAAATCGACCCCGAGCCCGATGAACAGCACCATGAAGGCGACCGAGATCATGTTGAGCGCGCCGACCATCAGGAGGCCGAGCGCGGCGGTAATCGCGAGTCCGACGAACAGCGTGATGAACACGGCGGCGATCATGCGGCCCGAGCGCAGCGCGAGCCACAGAATGACCAGCACGACGATGAAGGTGCCGATGCCGTTGAGCACCGCGCCGTCCTGGACCGACGCGAACTCTTCGTCGGCGAGCGGCTGTTCGCCGGTCAGGCGGATCGTCGCGCCATAGCGCGAGTCGAGGTGTAGCGACGCAGCGGTGTCGCGGATCGCTTTCGACGCGATTGCGCCCGGCTGCAGCGCGTCGTAGTTGACGACCGGCTGCACGATCACGAACGAGCGCGCCGGATCGGTGGCGACGGTCTTATCGACCAGCGCGCGCCACGAGAACGCCGCGGGCTGACCGGCCAGCACGCGGTCGAGCGTGTTCGCGCTTTGCGATAGCAGGTGGCTCATGTCGCCGAGCTTCACCTGGCCGAGTTGCAACGGCAGCAGCAGGCTCGTGGTCAGCGTGCCGGCGAGCCCGGTCAGGCTCGGGTCGTGGGCGAGGGCGTTTACGAGCGGGCGCGACTGGACGAGTTGCGAGGTGGTGGACATCACCTCGTCGGTTGACGGGAACAGCAGGCCATTGTGTTCGAAGAACGGGCCGCCGGCGGGCTGCGATACCGCGACGAACTCCTTCGGGTCGCTCTTGAGCGCGGCGGTCAGCGCATTGGCGGCGGCATCGGCGAATTCCGGCGCGCGCGCTTCGACCACCACCAGCACGGTTTGACCGCGATCCGGGAAGGCCTGGCTCAGCGCGTTCTCGAGCGCCGTCCATTGTTTGTCGGTTTCGATCAGACGGCTGATGTCCGTATTGATCTTGAAGTTATGTACAACGTAGAAGCTGCTCAAAATGGCGAGCACGATCGACAGTGCGATGATCCGGAACGGATGGCGCACCGAAGAGGCGACGAGACGGACGATAGATGACTTCAGCATGTAGGCGAACGTGGCCTTATCACGGATGTTGTTTTTGACGAAAGTGCACAAGTATACAGAGCCTGGGCGCTGCAACCCGACTTCGGTAGCAAGTGTGGCTCCCGGTGACACAATCAGGGGCGGGAACGCAATCTCGGTATACTGGTCTATCTTGCTTTCGCCCCGGGCTCGCTAGCCCGCCGGCGCTTACTTCTCTCAAGTTCTGGCGACCGTATGAAACGTTATCTATCTGCTTTTCTGGCTGCGGCCGTGGTGTCCACGGCGGCTTACGCGCAAAGCTCGCCTGATGCGCTGGTAAAAAGTGCCGTCGAAGGCACGGTCGCCGCGATGAAGGCCGATCCCCAGGCGCGCGGCGGCGACATGGCGAAGATCACCGAACTGGTCCAGACGCGCTTCGTGCCCGCCACGGATTTCCAGCGCACCACGCGCATCGCGGTCGGCAAGCCGTGGTCGACCGCGACCCCCGAGCAGCAAAAGCAGCTGTACGAGCAGTTTACGCTGCTGCTGGTGCACACTTACGCCGCATCGCTTTCGCAGTTGCGCGACCAGGACGTGAAGTTCAAGTTCGTGCCGGCGAACGTGCAGGCCGGCTCCACTGATGTCGTCGTGCAGTCGCATGTGATCAGCAACGGCGGCGACGATTCGATCGACTACCGGCTGACCAAAGGCCCCTCCGGCTGGAAGATTTACGACATCAACATGATGGGCGCGTGGCTGATCCAGGTGTATCAGACGCAGTTCGCCGACCAGATTGCCAAAGGCGGGATCGACGGGCTGATCAAGTTTCTGACGGCGCACAATGCGCGCGGCGCGGGTTAAGTCCTGGTGGTTTTCAGGGCTGTAAAGAAAAAGCGCGGTGGCCATCAAGCCACCGCGCTTTTTGCTTATGCGCGACCCGGGGCGGCGCGAACCGCCCGTCGTGCCGTTAGTGCGCGGCGGTAGCCGTCTGCACCTTCTTGCCCTTGCCGGTGCGCTGAATCTCTTCCAGCTTGATCTCCACGTGGCGGGAGAACACATACTCGGCGGGGCGCTGATTGTCGAGCGGGATGTCCTTGGTGAACGCACCGGTGGTCTTCGGGCCGCGCAAGCTGACCTTCAGCGCCTTCAGCGGATGCGCAACCGTGTCCATCACGGCCGTCGCTTCGAAGCCGCAGTGCACCATGCAGTCGGCGCACTTCTCGTAGTTGCCCGTGCCGTAGTTGTCCCAGTTCGTGGTTTCCATCAGTTCCTTGAAGGTCTTCACGTAGCCTTCGCCGACCAGATAGCACGGCTTCTGCCAGCCGAACACGGTACGCGCCGGGTTGCCCCACGGCGTGCACTCGTAGGTCTGATTGCCGGCCAGGAAGTCGAGGAACATCGCCGACTGGCTGAACGACCAGTTTTTGCCGTTGTTGCCGCGCTTGAAAATTTCGCGGAACAGATGCTTGGTCTTGTCGCGGTTCAGGAAGTGCTGCTGGTCCGGCGCGCGCTCATACGCATAACCCGGCGAAACGGTAATGCCGTCCACGCCCATCGGGCCCAGCGTGTCGAAGAACGCGGCGACGCGTTCCGGCACGGCGTCGTTGAACAACGTGCAGTTGATGTTCACGCGGAAGCCACGGCGCTTCGCTTCGCGAATCGCGGCCACGGCTTTCTCGTACACGCCTTCCTGCGACACCGAGTGATCGTGTGCTTGCTTGTCGCCGTCCAGATGGACCGACCAGACGAAGTACGGATTCGGCTCGTAGTCGTCCATTTTCTTTTCCATCAGCAACGCGTTCGTGCACAGATAGACGAACTTCTTGCGCGCGATGATGCCCTTCACGATCTGCGGCATTTCCTTGTGTAGCAGCGGCTCGCCGCCTGCGATCGAGACCACTGGCGCGCCGCATTCGTCGACTGCGCCGAGGCATTCTTCCAGCGACAGACGCTGATTCAGGATGGGATCCGGATAGTCGATCTTGCCGCAGCCATTGCAGGCGAGATTGCAGCGGAACAGCGGCTCCAGCATCAGTGCGAGCGGGTAGCGTTTGTTGCCGGAGAGGTGCTGACGCATGATGTATGCGCCGACCCGAACTTTCTGTAGCAGCGGAATAGACAAGATGTCCTCCTTAAACTTCGCGTGCGGCGAGTGGTTGCATCAGTTTCGATGGCAACTTGAATTCGACTTTTTCTTCACGGCCCGCCATCGTCGTGACATCGACAGGCCCCAATGCGCTCAGCGCATCGATTACGTTCTTGACCATCTCTTCCGGCGCCGAAGCACCGGCCGTGATGCCGACCGTCTGCACGTTGGCAAACCATTCCGGCTTCACTTCCGAACCGTCGGCGACGAGGTAGCTCGCCACGCCGCTTTCGCTGCCGATCTCGCGCAGCCGGTTCGAGTTGGAGCTGTTGGTGGCGCCCACCACCAGCAGCACGTCGACCTGCTTGCTCAGTTCGCGCACCGCCGCCTGGCGGTTTTGCGTGGCATAGCAGATGTCGCGCGTATCAGGACCGACGATGTTGGTGAAGCGGCGCAGCAACGCGTCGATGATGCCGCGCGTGTCGTCCACCGACAGCGTGGTTTGCGTGACATAAGCGAGCGGCGCGTCGGCCGGCAGGTCCAGATGCGCGACTTCGGCTTCGCTTTGCACCAGCAGCACCTTACCCGGAATCTGGCCGATCGTGCCTTCCACTTCAGGGTGGCCCGCGTGGCCGATCAGGATCAGCGTGCGGCCGGCGCCCACATATTGGCGACCTTGTACATGGACCTTCGTGACGAGCGGGCAGGTCGCGTCTAGCACGTCCAGGCCGCGTGCCTCCGCGTCGCGCTCGACCGTTTGAGCAACGCCATGCGCGCTGAAAATGGCCACGGCGCCTTGCGGCACCTCATCGAGTTCCTCGACGAAGCGCGCACCTTTCTGGCGCAGATTGTCGACCACGTGCCGGTTGTGGACGATCTCGTGACGAACGTACACGGGCGCGCCGTGTTGCTGTAACGCACGATCGACGATCTCGATTGCGCGAACAACACCCGCACAAAAGCCGCGGGGCTGAGCAAGGATGACTCGCATAAATGGGCGAACTCCGACTGACGCGGGTTGCGAAGAAGTCCATAAGCGTGACTTTATCGCCGCGATCGTCTAATTAGTTGACGTCTTGAGCCCCGGCGACGAGCCGGTACAGCAAAACCAAACGCGCATTCTAACGCTATCAGGCCAGCTTTGCTTTTGGCGCGCCCCTTGTGTTGGGCGCGAGCCGCAGGCGCAGCTTGCCTCGCGGCGCCGTATCCAGGATGCGTGCCGCCATGTTGGCACGCTGCAACGGTTTGACGGAACCCTTAAACTACGGGGTCCCTGCGGCGCGCATCGCGAGCCGCATTACAGAATGGTTTCGAGGCTCGCTGGATGGACGTCGAACAGTACGAAAATTTTCCGATCCCGAGCGTGTTGCTGCCGAAGGCGCTGCGCGCGCCTATCGACATTATCTATCAGGTTGTGCGCACCGCGGCCGATATCGCCGACGAAAGCGACTGGAGCACCGCCGAGCGACACGCCGGCCTCGCCGACCTGCGCGCGGGTCTGGACGCGGTGGCGCAGCGGCGCGCGGCGCCGGTCCATCCGTTGCTGTTCGGCAAACTAGCCGGCGTGGTCGCACAGTATAAACTGCCGCTCGCGCCGTTTTATGATCTGCTTGACGCCTGCGCGCAAGACATCGACACCCGCCGCTATGCCGACCGGGCCGCGCTGCTGGACTATTGCCGTCACTCGGCGAACCCGCTCGGGCATCTGATGCTGCATCTGCTCGACGCGGCGACGCCGGAGAATCTCGCCGATGCCGACGCGATCTGCACGGCGTCGCAGCTGATCAGTTTCTGGCTGGACGTGGCCGCCGACTGGAAAAAAGATCGCGTGTACGTGCCGCTTGCGGATCTGCGGCGCTTTGACGTAACCGAAGCGCATATCGCCAACGGCGTGGCCGACGACGCCTGGCGCTCGTTGATGGCCTACGAGGTGTCGGTCGTGCGGCAGACATTGGTGCGCGGCGCGCCGCTCGCGCTGCGCATGCCGGGGCGGCTCGGCATTGAACTGTGCGCCGCCGTGCATGGCGGCCTGCGCTTTCTCGAACGGATCGAGAAGGCGGGCTACGACGTGTTTCGCGAACGTCCGGTGCTCAACAAATTTGACTGGTGCGTGGTCGCGCTGCGCACCGTGGTGATGCGGCTGTCGCGGCGCGTCGGCGTAGAGGCGCGTTCAATCGAGGGTAGTGCTTAATGGCAGTGGTTCTGTTTCTTCTTTCGTGTCTCTCCCTGTTGATCTGGTGCGTGCTGCTGTTCGCGCGCGGTGGCTTCTGGCGCGCGCGTCCGGCTGCGCCGCTCACCGTCGCGCCGCGTGTGACGTGGCCCGCGGTGGCCGCCGTGGTGCCGGCCCGCAATGAAGTCGACGTGATCGGCGAGGCGGTCACGAGCCTGCTTCAGCAGAACTATCCGGGGGCATTCCACGTGATCGTCGTCGACGACCACAGCACCGACGGCACCGCCGACGCCGCCCGCGCCGCCGCGTTGCAGCTGCAATGCCCGGACCGCCTGACGGTGCTGACCGCGAAGCCGCTGCCGCCGGGCTGGTCCGGCAAGGTGTGGGCGCAGTCGCAAGGCATCGAGGCGGTGCGCACGCTGGGCTTGCCCGCCGACTACCTGCTGCTGACCGACGCCGACATCGGCCATCCCGCCGACGCGCTCGTGCAACTGGTCGCCCGCGCGGACGTGGAAAAGCGCGACCTCGTCTCGCTGATGGTCCGTCTGCGTTGCGACTCGTTCTGGGAAAAGGCGCTGATTCCGGCTTTCGTGTTCTTCTTCGCGAAGCTGTACCCGTTCGCGTGGGTCAACAACCCGCGCAATCGCACCGCGGCGGCGGCGGGCGGCTGCATGCTGGTGCGGCGCAGCGCGCTCGAGGAAGCGGGCGGCATCGAGTCGATTCGCGCCGAGCTGATCGACGATTGCAGCCTCGCCGCGCGCATCAAGCATCGCGGCACCGGGCGTCATCCGATCCGGCTGGACGTGGCGGCGCGCAGCGTGTCGCTGCGTCCGTACGATAGCTGGCGTGAAATCTGGAACATGATCGCGCGCACCGCCTTTACGCAGCTGCATTATTCGCCGCTGCTGCTGGCGGGCACGCTGGCCGGCATGACGATCATCTATCTGATGCCGCCCGTTGCCGCGCTGCTGCTCGGTCCGTTGGGCTGGCCCGCATGGCTCGCGTGGGCGGCGATGTGCTGCGCCTATGCGCCGATGCTCCGCTACTACCGCCGCTCGCCGCTGTGGGCGCCGTTTCTGCCGCTGGTGGCGTTGTTCTATGTCGGCGCGACGTTCGCGTCGGCGGTGCGCTACTGGCGTGGCAAGGGCGGTCAGTGGAAGGCGCGCGTCCAGGCGCCCGTGCAGGAGCGTTGACGCGGCACGCATTGTTGAATGCAGACGAAAAAAAAGCGGCGCCTGGCGCCTAATGCCGTTCAGTTAAGGTTCTTCTTCAAGAATCGAACGGTGTAACGGTGAGGGCGAGATTTGACGACCCGGTCGCATGTGCGGCCGGGTCGTTTTTCATTGGGCAGCGACTTGAGGCGCTC
>NZ_VTUZ01000080.1 GCF_008369935.1 Paraburkholderia panacisoli
GATCTCACGGCAGATCGTGGACGGCGCCCGTGAGAGTCGCATGGCGATCGACTGGATCGAATCGCCCACAGCGAGTGCCCGTGAAATCTCTTCACGCTCAGCCAGCGTGAGCGCCAGGGGCGGCCGGTGTCGCTGGGCCGGCCGGATGCCGCCGGTTTCAGCCAGAATCCGTTGCACAGACGAGTGGTTCCGATCAAAGATCTGGGCAATCTTCTGGAGAGATTCCCCTTTCTGCCAGCGCTCCCACATCAGCGCCTTCTGCGTCTCGCTGTAATAAATCCGGCGTCGCTGTTTCATCTGCAACACTCCCACTGCTTGCGCGGTCTTAAGTGTGTTGCATCCACCGGTTGAATCCGCCGACCTTCAGCCGCCGCACCGCGGCTGGTCGGCGACAGTCGGCTTTGGCCGATCAAGAGTCTGTCGTCGATGCGTGGCTAGGCCGCACCGATGAGCCGCCATCCAACGCACCCTGGCCGTCAACCCACGGCCGGATATCGATACGGAGCGACAGCAATTACATATTGAAGGCGGGCATTGCAGCGGAGCGAGTTCGAACGGCACTCCAGGTCGATTGTTGCCCCCTGGGGCGCGCCCCAACTCTCCCAGGTGAAGGTGACGACCCATGCCTGTCGCACAAGCGATCCACAGATGCATCCGTCAATAGACATGCAGGAAGCGGATAAGCTCATGCGCGCCCTACGTTTGCACGCGCGGGAAGCACGACACACCTTGCGACAATTCATGCAGATGGGTAGCACGCCATCGCAACATCAATTCCAGGCAGATGCGCAGCGAGTCCAGGGGGCGAGAAACAGCGGCGATGTCAATGGTTCTCGGCGGAACCCCGATCCGGCTCGGGTATCGGCGAAGGAGCCGTCCCCGCAAGAAAGTGTTGGAGCTGTCGCTCAGCCTCAATCACCTTGTGAAGAGGCGCGGTTCCCAGTTGTGCGTCATGCAGCGCAAGCAGCCTCTCGAAGACCGGAATGGCGTCCTCAGCAAGAATCCATTCGTTTGACCTGTCCGCAACTTCAAGCGCGGCCTCGACCGCGTATTCCGCCATCTTGTAGCATTCAACGCGTTCGGTCCCGTAGCCTGCCTGCTGAAGAAACCACGCGATGTAGGCGACGCGAATGAGCTCATTGAAAAGATGGCCGTTTCCACGACCGTCCCGGCATACGGCAAGTGCAAGATGGTGCGACAAGGACTGCTCCCGCGCGGACGCCTGATCCATTGGCAGGAGCATCGCCTTCGTTAGGGGTTGCCGGGGGCGAGATACCCCCCGGCCGCTGCGCTTCGAACTCATGTGCTGTCTCACTACACTTTCAAGAGTCTCATACCAGCCGCCCGCTGGTTTCGTGAATGGCCATTTCACGAGCATTGACGGCGTCCTCGAATGCGTTGCCCGCCGTGAACTTCATTGTCAATGCCGCCGGATTCGTGATGGCTCCTCCAGTCGAGGGATTGCGGCCACGTCGCTCGGCGCGTCCCCAATCGAAAATTAACCGAAGCCAATCAGTTACGCCGCATTTCTTCGCGTCACTGCCTATGCGACCATCTCGAGGATGGTGTCAATCACCGTATTAGTGTCCGCCCTGGTAATCCCGGTGGAAGCTGCAACGGCGTCAATCAGTTCAGTGATACTGGACCGAACCGCGAATCGACTAGTCAAAATTCAGAGGCGCGCAGCCAGGATCCAGATAGTAGTCAAGGAGTCGACTTACCCCTCCGGTGCCGTTTAATACCGGCTGCAACAACCCTGACGAAATCAATCTGTCAAGCGGCGCACCGCGTGAAAAATGCCGCCTATGTGGCGAAAAATCCTATGATTCCGGCCCGGTCGCAAACGGGCTCAAACGAATGCTTATACTCTACGCACCTCTTTCTCTGAGGTGCATCATATGCGGCAGAAATGGTTTGAACTGGTCCAGCTTTTCAGCTGGAACTCTCCAATGGCTCTTGCACTCGCGTCGGCCGCAGTCGGCTCCATCATAACTCTAGCGTGGATTTCCGCGAAGGATGCGAGGGAACGAAAACGTCAGCGGCAGGATACCGCGCTGGAAGTGGCGTTATCTCTGGAAGGCTATGCCCGGACATGCCGGACGATGATGCACAAAGCCGCCTGGGCAGCAGCGGAGCCGACTCGTTCTATAAGCCGTGAAGCCACCCACACTGTTTCCGTCCCGGTTTTCATCTATCCGGACAGTGTTCTCTGGAACGTCTTTAGCCGCAAGGTTATCTCCGAACTGCGTGAATATCCGGCTACGGTGCACGCCGCCCGCGAATATGTAGAGGCGTTCCGGGAGTTCGGCGAGCCGATCGACCTTTGCAGTCAGATTGAGTACGAATGTGCGAAGACAGCGAAGGCCGCTTTAGAGCTGGCTCGGGCCACGCGCCGCCGACACGGCGCTGCGACGTGGAGACCGGGTGTCAAGGATTCGGCGATGGAACGCGAACTCTCCGACTTCATTGCGAGCGCAGAAGAAAAGCGCAAGGTATCGCTCGATCGTCGGAAGGAGAGCATGATCGACCGGCGAGCAGACACACGACCGTTCGAAACCCCACTGAGCGCCTAGTACCTGGACAAAGGGAGCGGAGTTCGCTCCAGACGTGCAGTCGCCGTCCACGCGTGGAGCAACTTGTTTGCCCGGGACCGTTGAAGCCTCCTGAACGGAAGTTTGCATTCGCCTGTGCACGGACACCACACTCCCGATTCACTTAAAGCTGTGGACGCGCGAGACATACATCAAGCCCTATGGTCCAAGCCCCGGGGCTCCCATTGATGAAATCGCGCGTTCAGAGATTCCTGATCAATTGCTCGACATGGCAGGTCGCGCTCGGTCCATTTATCGCCTGCAAGAGTGATGGCGGTACGATCGTCTGCATGCCGGGAACGCCCAGCTCATTCGAACATATCGCGCCGGACACGGTTGGCGAAGGGATCGCTACAACTGCATGTGGGAGATAGGCGTTGTACTGTATAAAAATGCGGCATCCCGTCATGGACGAATCGGACGCAATGGAGTTCTACCTGGAGCGGGCCGAGATCATCGAGATCGACGGTGGACGCCCGCGCCCGGACACCAATATGCGGCAATCATTCTCACGCGCATCGCTTGATTTCTAGCAAAGCCTGACTATCATAAAGAACTGATGTAGCCCGCTGGAGCTTATCCAGCGCCCTTTGCAGTCCCGCTGTACCCTTGCGGCTTTGCTCCGTCCCATGTCTGGATGGCCGCAGGTCTGACGAAGACCCGGAGTTTCCTGTCTGCCCGGTTGGGGAATCAACGATTCCCGGCCGGGAATCCGCGATTCCCCTTTTTCTTTAGGAGAATCGCCATGAACCAGACTGAGCAACCCAGAAAGTACTTTGACCTGCATCTGACCGGCCTCGGTTATCTGTCGCGCGTGCGCGAAGTCACCTCGGCCGGGCAGGGTCGCGCCCGGGCTCGGCCGTTTCTGGCCTGTTCGATTGCCGCGTTCCACGGAGATCCCGAGGTTCAGAACGGGATCGTCTACCTGAATCTTGATCTGATCGTGTCGGGCGAAAAGGCCAGGGATGCGATCCTGTCGGTGATGAATGACGCCAATGATCGCGACGTCAAGGTGCTGGTCGGCTTTCGCGCTGGTGATCATTACATCAGCACCTATGAGATCAGGCAGGGCGACCGTGCCGGCCAGATGGGCACGGTCCTGAAAGGCCGGCTACTCAAGGTCTTCTGGATCAAGGTCGATGGGGTATTCGTGTTTCAGGACGAACTTCATGAAGAGCCGTCCGAAGACCCGCCCGACGATCCGGCCGATCACCCTGACGACGTTGTCTTACCTGACGGACATCCGCAACTGAATGCGCCGGTCACGGGTGATGGAGGCTTCGACGACCCAGTCACCGAAGGCGAGACACCCGATGCCTCCGCAAGCCATACCGTCAGTCGCGACGTGGCACACGTTCAGCGGTCGGACCGTCGACAGGATAACGTCCACGGTCAACGCTCCGCAGGAAACGCTGCCGGGAATCGACGCGGGACCGGCTTCCTGAGACGTGCTGTCCGACGGACAGGCACTGCAGGTTGACGTCGGGTTGCTGGTCGCTACGTGCGCTAGCCGCCGAGCATTCACGTGCAACAGGAGAATACTTATTGATTCGGCATCCTATATATCCAGATTGAAATTCTTTCCAGTTTTTCGGGCGTTTGCGTGTTCGCCCTTCTAAAACACGCCTTGATCCCTGGTTTGTCCGCTTTAAAAAGGCCAGGTGCGATGCCGGTTCGCCGGCATCAACATGCGGTTTCACTGATCCCTGCCTCAGGCGCCTTTGCGCTTTTCTCTCCTGAGGAGTCACAGGACGCCCGTCGCAGCCGCGAAACCGGCTGCGACTCCTCCCTTCCCTGCCCCCGGACACCGCGGGGCGATTTGTGCTGAGCTGCGTCGTCAGTCAGCTTGCTCCAGCGCGACGACCTGTCTCGTTGCGGCAAGCTGACTTCCCGTGGCTTTCCTCTGCGTGTCCCGATTTTCCTGAGCTCCCGGGCCGACGGCGGCCTCGAAACGCCGTGCCGTTTGCGCTCGCTGCGCTAAACACCCCTGGTCGTACGCCCGCGGCCAGGGGACATCGGCAGGCGCCCTGCTGTACGGACGCCTGCCAATGGACGCTTTACCGTTGATCCGCCGGCTGCGGATCCGTCAGGTTGCGGCGTCACTGTGACCACACCAGCGGTAACCGCAGTTCTTTCCGGCGCGTTGTTTCTGCGCGGCTGCGTGCCAGTTGGATCGGCATTCGGAATGTTCTCTGAGCCGGCTGGTTCAGATCGGGCCGCCCGCATCATCAGGCGGCCAGCGATCTGATCATCCAGTTTTTCCACCTCGAGGGGATGTTCCCTCAGGGGGCGTCCCCTCATTTTCCGGAGTTTTCAAAATGGGCATGGACGTCTATGGAAACACCCCCCGTTCGGACAAGGGCACTTATTTTCGCAATAACGTCTGGTGGTGGCATCCGCTCTGGCAGTACTGCGAGACGGTCGCGGCCGACATCATCCCAACCGGCAACCTCGGTCATTCGAACAATGGCTGGGGTCTGGACGATGACGGGGCCACTGCGCTTGCAGAACGGCTGGAGCTTGCCCTCCGGTCGGGTCACACGCACCGGTACGCCGAGCTGTACCACCAGCGGCTGCGCTCTTTGCCGAATCAGCCGTGTACGGTGTGCGGTGCCACTGGCCAACGCGCCGAACCACCAGCCACCGGGCCCGGCCCCCTGTTGTGTAACGCCTGCGATGGCAGGGGCGAAGTACCTGATTTTGAGACGCACTACCCGTTCGGCGAGGACAACGTCCGCGAATTCGCCGAATTCCTTCAACTGTGCGGTGGATTCCGCATCTGTTAGGCCACGTGTCATCTGCGGTTGACCCGCCGTTGACCTTTCAGGGAACCGCGTCACAGGACGACGCGCCAGCCATCCCGATATTTCACCCCATGGGGCATCGAATCCCATTGGGGAACGCATGCCCCTGTATCCATTCAAGGAGCATGTCATGTCTGTCTACTACTACGATGTCCCTCATTCAACTGCGCCGGCATCGGCGCTTCGTCCGGCATCACGCGAGCAACGTCTGCGTGACGGCAGCCTGGTGGACCTGTCGCGCATCGCCTGCGAGGCCGGTTTCAGGGCGCCGGTTGCGATTTCAAAAGAGGCGTTGCACCTGTGCCTCGCCGGTCTTCCTGACGTCGCTCCCGATGCCATTCCCGGCCCGTGTTCATCGGACGTTGCGGCCAGGCGCCTGTGGTCCGTGCTGTGGGCGGCGGCAGCCGAGGTCATGCATCGACACGAAGACAAGGCGGTCTTTTTCAGTGCACGCCTCGATCCTGACGAAGCCAATGCAGTACTGGCCTCCGATGTTCAACTGAAACTGGTCATCGATGCGGGAACCACTGACCGACCGGTCGCCACGATCCTGCTGCCCGATCAGGACTAGTCAATCTGACGCGGCAACGGCCAGATTATTTGCCTGGCACTTGCCATTCATTTGCATTGCGCCTGCTTTATTTACCCGTCGCGGGGATGCCTCCCCGCCAGGGGGCATGCTCCGCGCTTTTTTGCTGGAGAACATCATGCAACCTGACTCTGAAGCCCTGGCCTCAAACGCAACTGTCGAGGCCGTGCGCGTCCCCGAATCAAAGCGTATGAACACGCTGCCACGTTATTTCGGGCGGCAGCTGATGATGGGTGAGGCGTTGGTCTACCAGTCGCTGCAATCTGCCTGTGACGCCTATTCAGGCGGCTTGTGGGACTTCTTCGAACTGTCCAGTGGCGGTTTCTACATGACTCCCTGTCTGGAGGGGCCACTGCGGATCCAGTGCGATGGCAACGGCTTCGATGGCGAGATGTCGTGCGACGCCGCCGGCATTGTGGCCTGTCTGATGGCGTTCAATGCGCTTGCCTGGCAGACCCGCGAGGCGCACATCGGTGAGCTGTTCTACCAGTTGCGCGACTTCGCTACACAGCACGCAGAAGCGGCATCGATATTCGCCGCCATTGATTAAGGCATTGATCTTTCGTTTTTCGATTGAGTGGCTGTTCGAAGGGCGCCCCACTCCGGGGCGCCGAACCAATGAGGCAAACAGGGGCGCACGAAGTTCGCGGGAGGCAAGACGACGAATAGCGGAGAGTTAGTCCACGACGTCACACACGCGGCAGCGGCGGACTTGAGCCAGGCAGATACCGCCGCGGAAGTGGAAAAGGAGGTGGGAGGATGAAATGCATGACCGAAACAGACCCGACGCTCGAGCGCGGCGCGCAAATGAGCGACTGCGGCACGTACCGGTACCGCCTCTGGCGCGAGTGGGACAAGTCACGTCCGACGTTGGTGTTCCTGATGCTGAACCCGTCAACAGCCGACCACCTCGTCGATGACCCGACGATCACGCGGTGCTTCGCCCGCGCTGTCGCGAACGATTTCGGGCGGCTAGAAGTGGTCAACCTGTACCCGCTGCGTGCGACCGATCCCGACGAACTTCTGTCGCATCCTGACCCGCTCGGGCCGCGTAGCCGGGCCAACAGCGCCATCCTTGAAGCCGCCGATCGCGCGTCGATGGTCATCTGCGCGTGGGGCTCGCACGAAGCCGCGGCGACGCGCGCGGATGACGTGCTGCATCTCCTTGGCATCACCAGCATGCGCGACAAGCTGTTCCATATAGGGCTCAACCAGGATGGCAGCCCGAAGCACCCTCTCTATATCGCGCAGAGCGTCGCGCCGCGACCATTGTTCTGGAGCTCAAGATGACCCTGCCGATCCTCACAGTGGCACAAGCTCTGCCTTGTGTCCGACAAGTGACACGTATACATGCGCAGTGGTCGCAGGGGTGCGGGAAATCACACGCGGAGAGCAGGAGGTGAAATGAAACTGAGACTGGATGAATGGCTGAAGCGCCAGTTCGAACCTGCCCCGACCATCCGAACGGCCCGCCTATGGATCAAGAACGGCAAGATCTACCCCCCGCCCATGAAGGTCGGTCGAGCTTACTATGTCGACCAGAATGCAACGTTCCAGGATGGCACGACGCGCCCACGGCTCGCGCAGAGAATCCCGCAATAATCATGGCAGCCAGGCCCCGCATCCGCAAACGCGCGAATTGGCCAGAGAATCTGCATGAGCCTCGCTCTGGCTACTACACATGGCGCGACCCTCGTGACAAGAAGACCCACATTCTTGGTCGAATGCCACTGGCGCAGGCTATTCACGAAGCTCAAGAGGCCAACGTCGTTGCATCTCATGGAACGTTCACGCACACGCTCGCTCAACGCATGATGCAGGGCCACGAGACAATCGCCGATCTGCTCGACAAGATGCCGACCGATGGCGTGAAGCGAAGCACCGTCGAGCACCGAAAGCACCTGGACAGGTTGATCCGGGTCGAGATAGGCACCGTCGAATGCTCGGCACTCGCGACGAAACACATCGCCGAAATGCTGGAGAAGATCCAGGCGCGCGGAAAAATGCAGTGGGCCACGCATATTCGGAGCCGGATGCGCGCTGTCTGCCGACGTGGTATGGCGCTTGGATGGATGGAAAAGAACCCGGCGGAAGCAACCGAGAAGCCCAAGGTGAGGGTGAAGCGCCGTCGGCTCAAACTGGAGGAGTTTAACGAGATTCTAGAGCAGGCCCCAAAGGTCGCGCCCTGGCTTGCGAACGCAATGCTTCTCGCGCTCGTGTCGGGGCAGGACAGATCTACCATCGGCAGGTGGGAAAGATCTTTCGTTCGGGACGGAGTTGCAATCCTGCAGCGTACAAAGACGGGTATCCGCATCGCGATCCCGCTCGAACTGCACATGGATGTGATCGACATGTCTCTGGCCGACATCATCGCTCAATGCAAGGCAACCGGCGTGGTGAGTAAATACCTGATCCATCATATCCGCGGCAACGTCATGGCGCCGAAGGGCTCCGCAATCAAGCTGGACACCATCACCGAGAAGTTTTCAGCGGCGCGGGATCTGGCCGGCATTACCGGCGACGATGCCCCGACGTTCCACGAAATCCGAAGCCTGTCGAAGCGGCTTTACATGGAACAGGGCGGCGTCGACACCAAGGCGTTGCTCGGTCATATGAGCGATGCGATCGCCGATCTGTACGCAAACTCGCGCGGTCTGGAGCCGTTGAAAGTAAGAATAAATGGCAAATGACAGTAGCCTTTCCGATGCCTTCCAGATCCTTGGTGAATTGCCTGCCCAAGCGTGGAGTAGTCTTCATAGCGACTCCAGTCGGGCACTAAAGGTGTGTCTGCCAGTTTGATTTAATTCTTTGCATCTGGCGCCAGTCGGCGACGGACAAGCTGCAAGAATATGCGATCAAGCCGTACTTGATGCAACCGCTGCGCCATGACGCAGAATATTCACGATGCCGATTCCTGACTAGTGTGCGCTATTAGTCGACGCTTCAAATTCCTCATTTGGACGCCCCCGATCGACGCTCAGAGCGGGCCCGACAGGGCCGCTGCGATACCGTGTGGTCACACCAGAGGTCGAGTTGGCCGTGGCAGTTTTGAACGAATTTTGAACAAATATTGAACAACCCTTGCTGGATAAGGGTTTGCGGCCGACGGTGGGTGTCGAAGTGGTACGGCCCGACTTCGAAGCTCGAAGCGCTGGAGCGCTCCGGGTACGGGCGCCGCAGCAGCGCCGCGACGCGCTCGCGAAACTCGGCGGCGCGCAACGGCAACCCGGCGTAGTCATCCGCGCCGCTGACGAACGCGCGCACCATGCTCTCCTCCGACGTGTCGAGCGACGCGAACATGACCGGCAAGCGATCGCCGCCGATCCCTCGCACCGACTGCAGCACTTCGGCGCCGGACAGGCGTGTGCCCTGCCAGTCCAGCACCAGCAGATCCACGGTGGAACGGGCGAGCGCCTTCGACATGGCGAGGCCGTCGTCGTAAAGCATGCAGGTGTGGCCGGCCTTCAGGAGAACTTGTTCGATGGACTGCCGCATGACCGGGTCACGCTGAAGCACTGCAATGCGCATGGGTGGCTCTCAACTGGGTAGATCGGACGCCATTCTCGGAGGCGCGCCGCATCGATCCCATAGGATCATTCCGATTCTTAATATTTGTTGGGAGCGTGACGCGCCTCTCGCGGGCGAGACCCACCCGCCCTGTTCATCGGGCGCCGCGTCGAGCACCAGAAAAACCGTGCGCTGCGGAATTATTCCAATCCAATTAAGCACTTCCCGAAGCGCACGGATTTCATCCTGTAAAATCCCGGCCTGGCCCCAGTCGTCATCGCGCCTGCCCTATCCTGGCGGCGCGCCGGTGTCCCGTGCTCTACCCAGCGCTTGCCACACTTCTCGCCCGACGACCGCCGTATTTCCACGCGCTACGTGTGGTTTCCAATTCCAAAACAATGACATAGCAATGCAAGCGACAAATCTGGGTGGAGCGCAGGCTGTCACCCCACGCCCTCTTGGGCGCAGCGACTACAAAACGCTCGGTCTCGCCGCGCTCGGCGGGGCGCTCGAGTTCTACGACTTCATCATCTTCGTGTTTTTCGCGCCGGCCATCGGCCAGCTGTTCTTCCCGGCCGCGATGCCGGACTGGCTGCGCCAGGTGCAGACCTTCGGCATCTTCGCCGCGGGCTATCTGGCGCGGCCGCTCGGCGGCATCATCATGGCGCACTTCGGCGACCTGTTCGGCCGCAAGCGCATGTTTACGCTGAGCGTGCTGCTGATGTCGGTGCCCACGCTGCTGATGGGCCTGCTGCCCACCTATGTCAGCATCGGCGTGCTGGCGCCGGTGCTGCTGTTGCTGTTCCGCGTGATGCAAGGCGCGGCCGTCGGCGGCGAAGTGCCGGGCGCCTGGGTGTTCGTGTCCGAGCACGTGCCGCAGCGGCACGTCGGCTATGCGTGCGGCACGCTCACCGCCGGTCTCACGGCGGGCATCCTACTCGGCTCGCTGATCGCGTCCGCGGTCAATCGTCACTTCACGCCGGAGGACATCTCCGCGTACGCGTGGCGCATCCCGTTCCTCGTGGGCGGCGTGTTCGGCATGTTCTCGGTCTACCTGCGCCGCTGGCTGCACGAAACGCCGGTGTTCGCCGAACTCAAGCAGCGCAAGGCGATCGCCGCAGAAGTGCCGCTCAAGGCGGTGCTGCGCGACCATGGCCGCGCCGTCATCGTGTCGATGCTGCTCACGTGGATGCTGTCGGCTGCGATCGTCGTGGTGATCCTGATGACGCCGACGCTGCTGCAAAAGCAGTTTCATATCGCGCCGGCCACCGCGCTGCTGGCGAACTGCGTGGCGACGCTGTGCCTGACGATCGGCTGCGTGATGGCGGGCTCGCTCGCCGGGCGCTTCGGCGCGGGACGCACGATATTCGTCGGCGGCCTCGCGCTGGCGGTGACGTACTACGTGATGTTCCAGCAACTCGTGGTCGACACGTCCGCGCTGGTGCCGCTGTATGCGCTGGCCGGGCTGTTCGTCGGCGTGATCGGCGCGATTCCGTTTGTGATGGTCAAGGCCTTCCCGCCGGTCGTGCGCTTCTCGGGCATTTCGTTTTCGTACAACGTCGCGTATGCGGTGTTCGGCGGCCTCACGCCGATCGCCGTGTCGCTGATGATGAAGTCCAACCCGATGGCCGCGCCGTTGTATGTCGGCGTGATCTGCGTTCTCGGCGCAGTGACGACGCTCTTCATCAAGGACGCGCCGCGCGCGCGCTGAGCGCCGGGCTGTTCCGGCAACGGCGCCCCACGGGGCGCCGTTGTCGTTACGCCGGACTTTCTTCTTCATGCTGTTCCCGCGCTGGCGGCGCCTTGTGCCGACATCCACACTTCACGCCACGCCGAAACATGGTGCGTCGCATCGGACTTACGATGTGTTGCATGAACTCCCCGACTTCCATTCCCTCGCCCGCGCTCGGCCGCGTTCTCGCGACGGTCAGCGTCGGTTTCGTCGTCACGCAGCTCGACGTGACCATCGTCAATATCGCGCTGCCGAGAATGGGCGCGGCTCTGCATGCGAGCGTCGCGGGCCTGCAATGGGTCGTCGACGCGTACACGCTGGCGTTCGCGGTGCTGATGCTGTTGGCCGGCGTGCTCGGCGACCGCTTCTGCGCGCGCCGCATGTACGCGGCCGGGATCGTGCTGTTCGCGCTCGCGTCGCTCGCCTGCGGCCTCGCGTTCGACGCCGCGATGCTGGTCGCCGCTCGCGCGGTGCAAGGCGTCGGCGCCGCCGCGATGCTGCCGAACTCGCTGGCGCTGCTCAATCAGTCGTATGGACACGATCCCAAGCTGCGAGCGCGCGCGGTCGGTTTATGGACCGCCGCGGGCGCGATTGCCATTGCGGCGGGGCCGGTGGCCGGCGGCCTGCTGATCGCGGCGTTCGACTGGCGCAGCATCTTTCTCGTCAACCTGCCGATTTGCGCGGCCGGCCTGCTGGCGACGCTGCTGTGGGTGCCGCGGCCCAACACCGCGCTTCAAAACCCGCCAACCGCAGCCGATGCAAGCGCGCACGAAAGCGCCGAAGCAAGCCCGAGCGGCATCGACCTGGGCGGCCAGTGTCTTGCGATCGTCGCGCTGACCGCCTTCGTCGCGGCGGTGATCGAATGGCGGCCGCTGGGGCTCGGCCACCCGCTGGTGGCCGGCGGCTTCGTGCTGGCGCTGCTCGCCGCGGGCGCGTTCATCGCCGTCGAAGCGCGCGTCGCGTCGCCGATGCTGCCGCTCCCGCTCTTCAAAAAGCGCACCTTCAGCGCGGCGGTGCTGTTCGGTATCTGCGTGAATCTGACTTACTACGGGATGGTCTTCGTGCTGAGTCTTTACTTGCAGCGCGTGCGCGGCTATACGCCGTTACAGGCGGGACTCGCGTTTTTGCCTTTGACGGGCGGCTTCCTGCTGTCGAACGTCGCGAGCGGCTGGGTGGTCGGCCGCTTCGGTGTGCGCGTGCCGATGATTCTCGGTGCGATCTCCGCCGGACTCGGCTACGGCGTGCTGCATTGGGTCGATGCCACGACGCCGCTCATCGGCGTGCTGGTGCCGTTCCTGCTGATTCCGTCGGGCATGGGTCTGGCCGTGCCGGCGATGACCACCGCCGTGCTTGCGTCGACCGAGGCACAGCGCGCGGGCACCGCGTCGGCGGTATTGAATACGGCGCGGCAAGCCGGCGGCGCGGTGGGCGTGGCCGCCTTCGGCGCGCTGGCGAGCGGCGCGGCGGCCGCGCACATCGTCGCGGGGATGCAGGCGGCAAGCGCGATCTCGGTCGGTCTGCTGGCGTTGGGCGGCGTGTTGAGCTGCTTCGTGCAACCGCAGCCGCATGCTTCGGCGCCGGGCCCGCGCGGGAACGAGCGCAACGCGGACGTGACACGCGTCAGCGAATCAAGGTGAGGGTCGCGCGACGCTGGGGTGCGCGAGGTCGTTCGCATAAAAAATAACCCCGAAATGCTTGCGCACACGGGGTTTGACGCAGCCAGCGGGAGTTGGCGGCGGACAGCGCCAGGCGTCAGGCAACGCCTGCCGCCACTACATCATTCACAGCGACGCTTCCTGAATCACGCCGGTGTCGATCGCGCGCTCGATCAGCCCTTCGCCTTGCGCCTTGGCGATCGCGTCGGCGATTAACTTCTCCGGCTCCTCGATTTCGGCCTTGATCGTGCTGATGAGCCCGGACGCGTCCAGAACCACGAGTGTCTTCGCCGAATCGGCCAGACTGATGATCACGCGATGCGGCGTGGGTCCTTCGCCGAGACTGGCGCACAACTGCGTGACCTTGCCACCGATGGTTTGCTCGAAACTTTGGATCATTATGTGCTCCCTTGGTTACAGCAGAATCGAAAGCGGCATGCGTCGCATCAACGCCCGAGCCCGCCGCGTGGCGCGCGCGCACCGTCGACGCTGAAGCGGCCTGCGCCGGTCACGAACAGCAGCAGGAAGCCGCCTGCGATACCGATGTTCTTCCAGAAATGGATCACCATGTCGCGTTGCAAGGCGGCATCGACGACATTCCAGAAATCGTGGCCCAGCACCGCTGCCGCCACCGTATAGACGGCCATCAGGAGCGCGAGCGGGCGCACCTTGAAGCCGACGATCAGCAACAGGCCGCCAAGCACTTCGACGGCGGTTGCAATCGGCGCGGCAACCTGAACGAACGGCACACCCTTCGAATGCAGGTAGCCGACAAAGCCCGCATAGCCCAGCAGTTTCATCACACCGCTCCACAGAAACAGGACGGCCAGGGCTATACGTGCGATGAAGATGATGCCGGAATCGACGGGACGCGTCATGAGGGGCTCCTGTAAATGAATAAGCAGCAGACCCGGCCGGGCAGCGGCAGTTCCCCAGTTTGCAACTGAGGATAGCGCAACGGCTGCCTTTTCCTAGCCAGGACGGGACAGGCAGCATAACGGCGCGCGAGCGGTGCATGTGCGTCCGCTTCGGTCCCGCTCGTGGAGAGTGCGGACCTTGCCGCTTCGCTAGGCGCCGGGATAAGTGGCGACTTCGATCAGATTGCCGTCCGGATCGCGGCAATAGACCGAGGTCATCTTGCCGCGCGCGCCATCGCGCTCCACCGGACCCGCCTCGACGGCGACGCCCTCGGCAAGCCAGTGCGCCTTGACCTCGGCCGGGCTCGCGGTGGTGACGAAGCACAGATCCGCGCTGCCGGGCGCCGGCTCACGCGAGGTGAACCACGCAACCGTGTCAGCGCTCGCCGGACGCAGGTTGATCTTCTGATTGCCATAGGTCATCGCCACGCGGGTGCCGGTGCGCGACGCGAATTCGGTGCGTCGCATGCCGAGCATGCGCGCGTACCAGGCCGCGCTGGCTTCCACGTCGGCGACGTTCAGAACGAGATGATCGAGAGTGTCTATCGAAAAGCTCATGGGTCGTGTCACCGTGATGAGATCTGCAGAGCCTGAGTGAATCGGCTCGACTGGCTACCTGCATGCGCAAGCAAAGCCAACGGGGACGCGGCTTCGCCGCGTGCTCTCGCGGGCTATGACCGTGGCGCATCGGGAGCCAGCAACACGCCTTTTGTAAAGATGAAGCAGCCATAGCCACGCTCTTCGCCAGTCGCGATCACGCAATACGCTTTGCGGGCCCGCTCATAAAAAGCGAATCGTTCTATCGAAGCAAACGGAACCTCGCGCCCCTCGGCCGCGTTGACCTCGGCTTGCGCTTCGCGCTGCACCGCCGGAATCGTATGCGGCTCGCCCACTACCTCCATGCGCGACGCCGGTTGCTCGATGAAGGTATCCAGCGGCATCACCGACAGTACCGCGCGCACCGCACGCGGCGTGCTCACGCCGTCGAGATGGAGCAGCCTGCCTAGCACGGTAGCCTGCGCAACCGACGTGCCCGGAAAGTTGGCGTCGCAAATGACGAGTTCGTCGCCATGGCCCATCGAGCGCAGCGCATGAAGGATATCGGCGTTCAGCAGCGGGTCCAGATTCTTCAGCACGGTGTCTCCTTGTCCGGTTGCCCCGATCGACGGCTCGCCGTCCGGGTTGGGGTAGCGCAATGCCTGCGCGCCGGCGCTCACGTTCGGGCAGACCCGCAAGACGCCGGCTTGACAGTAGCGCCAGAACGCGCCGTTGCATCGCACTGCGTCGGTCGATTGTAGCAAGCAACGTTGCGCACATCGGTGCAGGACAGTTGGATACGACCGGACATCATCGCCGCGCCGGCGCATGGTCCGCCGGCGCGATACATCGTCGAGCGGCTCTGCGGCGCGGCGTGCGCGGCGGCGATGCCGCCGCAGCGCCACCGCAGCCAGCCGACCATCGCCAGCAGCACGAGCCCTGCGCCGCCCAGCACCGGCTCGCGCCAGCCCAGCAACGCGATGAACATGAACGCCCGTGCGCCGGCAAGCAGCGCGAAGCCGGCGATGACGCTGGTCAGCGCGTCGAGCGCCGCCGACACGCGCCCAACCGCGAGGGCGCTTTGAAGAGGCGTCTGGGCAGTCGGCTCGTGCATGATCGTCTCCGTGAGAAAAACGCGTGGGTCAGGCGCCGTCAGGGACCTGGTCGAGGAAACCGGTGACCGCCTGCAGGCGGCCATGCGCATCCACCACGCCAAAGTCCGAGCCCTTGACGATCGCGTCGCCCGCGGGCGTGGTGAGCTCCCACGAAAAGCGCAGCCGGTTCGCGAAGCCGTCGACCTGAGTCGTGCGGCGAAACATGTGCTGCGGGAAGCGTTCATGCACCGCGCGGATCATCGCGTCGATGCCGTCGTGGCCCGCGCCGGCCAGCAGCGGGTCGCGATAGTCGGCGTCGGCGGTCCACGTCGCGGCAATCAACTCGCGACGGCGCGCGCCGTCGGTCTCGTTCCAGGCATCGAAATAACGGTCGATCAGATCGGTATGGGCATTCATCTCAACACTCCTTGATTGGCATCACTGAGCACTCCGCTCGGCACACACGTCGTATGCGGCGGGCTCGGAGTGAAGATTGGCGGCTCGAACGCGCGCCGTCGATTACGTCGCAGGTAAGCATTCGCACGATTGGCCATCTGGCCGAATCGTCAGGAACGCCTCCGGCCGCTAACCTCTAGGACCAATGGGAGCTGCGCTGCGCGGGCGCGGCATGGTCGCAACGAAACGGGGGCGCGGCGGCTAGCCGCTTTATTGATATGGCTTTGATACTTGCAGACAGGTATCCACAAGGATACAATCACAAACAGATCGGAACACCACCCGTGTACACGGTCAACCGCACCGAGGTGTTCGACACCTGGCTCGCGGAACTCGCGGACCTGCGAGCGAGGGCGAAAATCCTCGTGCGGATCCGGCGCGCGGAACGAGGGCATTTCGGCGACGTGAAGTTGCTGGAGGACGGCGTGTCCGAGATGCGCATAGATTGCGGTCCCGGCTATCGGGTCTACTTCGCGCGCGAAGGGCGCACGCTGTATCTGCTGCTCTGCGGTGACAACAAGTCCACGCAGCCAGCCGATATCAAGCATGCCAAAACTATGTGGTCAGCAATCAGAGAGGGACTGTCATGAGCAAGATCAAAACGGCACGGTTCGACGCAGCGCATTACCTCGACAGCGAGGAAATGATTGCTGAATATCTCAACGCAGCGCTCGAAGAAGGCGACGCCGACGTCCTGCTCGCCGCGATCGCAGACATCGCAAAAGCACGCGGCATCGCGAAGGTCGCGGCAGACGCCGGACTCGGGCGCGAAAGCCTCTATAAAACGCTCGCGCCCGGCTCCAAACCGCGCATGGACACGGTGTTCAAACTGCTGCGCGCGCTCGGCGTCAAACTCAATGCGGTGCCGGAAGGCGTCGCGGCCGCATGATTCGTGCTGGCGGTCGTCGCGGCGGGTCGCAACTGCATTTGCCGTTGCCTTGATGCTGCCGGGTATTCGTAGTGGTCAGGGGGTTTTCCATTACCCGCCAGGTAATGGACCGCCCACGCGGTTTGGCTATCATCGGATGCATGAACACACTCTCTCTTGCGCAAACGGTCGCTTCGCCCCCGCCGGCGGCCAGTCGAACGGTCGGCGACTTGCTGCGTGAATGGCGGCAACGGCGAAGAATGAGCCAGTTGCTACTCGCCACTGAAGCGGATATCTCGACCCGTCATTTGAGCTTCGTCGAATCGGGCCGCGCGCTGCCCAGCCGGGAGATGGTCATGCATCTTGCCGAACGGCTCGAAGTACCGCTGCGGGCGCGCAATACACTACTGGTTGCGGCAGGCTATGCGCCGCTGTTTCGCGAGCGTCCGCTGTCCGATCCGCAACTGGCCGCCGCACGCGAGGCCGTCGAACTGGTGCTCAAAGGACACGAGCCTTACCCCGCACTGGCGATCGACCGGCACTGGACCATCGTCGCGGCAAACAGCGCGCTCGCGCCGCTGCTAACCGGCGCCAGTCCCGAACTGCTGAAGCCGCCGGTCAATGCGCTGCGCCTGAGCTTGCATCCGGAAGGCATCGCGGCGTCGATCGTCAACTGGCATGCGTGGCGGGAGCACGTGCTGGCCCGGCTCCAGCGGCAAATCGACGTGAGCGGCGACGAGACCTTGAGCGCGCTGCGTGACGAGCTCGCTGCGTATCCCGCGCCTGCGGGCGCGGACGCGCCTACCAATGACGAAGCCGCCGTCAATCAGATTGCCGTGCCGTTGAGGTTGCGCACGCCGATCGGCGTGCTGTCGTTTTTCAGCACCACCACCGTGTTCGGCACGCCGGTGGACGTCACGCTGTCGGAACTTGCGATCGAAGCGTTTTTCCCGGCCGATCAACAAACCGCGGCGGCATTGCGGGAGTTTGCCGAAAGCCAGCGCGTGGAGGCTGGGCGGTAGCTCGGTGCACGGCCTTAGCCCAAAGTAACCCAAAGCCGGAAAAGCGAGGCGAGCGCGAACACCGCACGCTTACCCGTTATCCACTCAGCCGATATTCATTTTCGCAACCGCCCCGCGCAGAGAGACACCTTGAACCACGCCGCCCTGCTCATCCGTCAACTCGGCCCCGCCGATCGGGACGCCTATTTCCAGCTTCGCCTACGCGGACTGAAAGCGCATCCCGAACTGTTCGGCCAGAGTTACGAGGAAGCGCTCGCAAGAGGCCCCGCGCAACACGACGCGATCTTGCAGGGCTTGCACGCGGTCGAAGGGGACTTTCTGCTCGGCGCTTACCTGGCGGCCGACACACCGTTGATCGGTGTGGTCGGACTGGCGCGCAACCAGCGCGACAGGGAGCGACACAAGGCCTCAGTCATCGGCATGTATGTCGCGCCGGAAGCCGCGGGCCGTGGCGTTGGGCGCGCCCTGCTCAACGAGTTGCTGACGCGGGCGGCTCGGATCGATGGTTTGCGGCAACTCCAGTTGATGGTCGACAGCAGTAACGAGGCAGCGCGCAAACTCTACGAGTCGTTGGGCTTTCGCAAATACGGTTGCGAAATCGAAGGATTGAATGTCGACGGCGTGTTTCACGACACCGATCTGATGATGCGGTTCATCTAGCTGATGTAGACGGTATGCGCGCGAGGCGTCGCTCAAACTCCGACGACGAGAAAGCAGAGATTGCGCTGCCCGTGCCGGCGTGCGCCTGGGTGCCGATGGTAACGCTGGCGGCGAAGCTCGATGCTAGCCCTAGTGCCAAAGCTGTTGCCATACAAGTAAAAATCGCGCAACACCCTCGCTCCCCCGACCGGGATCTGGCAAGCACACCGTCTCCCTGCCTGTCCAGCACGCTCGCCGTTCCCTGGCCGCCAACCCAGGCGCGATGCGCGAAACGCGATCCATGTATACTTTTCCGATTCCCTGTCTCCGCCACACCAACCCAGATTCGCCTCACTGCCGCCTTCCGGCGCCTTAGATCCCCAGTTTGTCAGTCAACTCACCCATGTCCGATCTTTCCACTCCGCTTCCACGTGTGCCGCGCCGTTTCGACATCAATCCGAAGCCGCTCGGCGCCGCGCTCGTTCTGATCGCGCTCGGCGCGATCTATCTGGCGCAAACCGTCAGTGGCCGCCAGGCGGCGCTCTACGTCGTCGGCGCCCTGCTGGGGATGTCGCTTTATCACGCGGCGTTCGGCTTCACGTCGGCCTGGCGGGTCTTTATCGCCGACGGCCGCGGCGCCGGCCTGCGCGCGCAGATGCTGATGCTCGCGCTCGGCGTGCTGCTGTTTTTCCCGGCGCTCGCCGCCGGTACGCTGTTTGGCCGGCCGGTGGTCGGGCTCGTCGCGCCAGCCGGCACGTCGGTGCTGGTCGGGGCTTTCATGTTCGGCGTCGGCATGCAGCTGGGTGGCGGCTGCGCGTCCGGCACGCTGTACACGGTGGGCGGCGGCAGCACCCGCATGCTCGTCACGCTGGCGGCGTTCATCGTCGGCTCGGTCGTCGCGACCGCGCACATGCCGTTCTGGACCGCGTTGCCGTCGCTCAAACCGCTTTCGATGGTGACGACGCTCGGCGCGGGCTGGGCCATCGTCCTGAACCTGGTGATTTTCGCGGCCATCGCGGCGCTCACGGTGCAGGTCGAACGGCGCCGCCACGGCCGGCTGGTCAATGAGCCGGCCCGTCAGCCGCACTCGTCGCCGTGGCTGCACGGCCCGTGGCCGTTGTTTGTCGGCGCGATCGCGCTGGTCCTGCTCAACTTTGCGACGCTGGCGCTGTCGGGGCGTCCGTGGGGCGTGACGTCGGCGTTCGCGCTGTGGGGCGCCAAGATCTTCGCCGCGCTCGGAATCGACGTGGCCAGCTGGCCGTATTGGGCCGCTCACGCCAACGCGGGTTCGCTGGCGGCCCCTGTTACACATGACGTCACGTCGGTGATGGATTTCGGCATCGTCCTCGGCGCCATGATGGCTGCGGCGCTCGCCGGCCGTTACGCGCCGGTCTGGAAGGTGCCGGCGCGCTCGCTGATCGCGGCGGTGGTCGGCGGTCTGATGCTGGGCTACGGCGCCCGGCTGGCTTATGGTTGTAACATCGGCGCCTACTTTAGCGGCATCGTGTCAGGCAGCCTGCACGGGTGGCTGTGGCTGGTCGCCGCCTTTGCCGGCAACGTGCTCGGCACGCGTCTACGGCCGGCGTTCGGCCTTGAAGTGGAACGCGTTCGCCAGACGGGTTGCTGAAGTCCCAGAAGTCGTTACAAATGCGGCTCCATTTGTAACCGGGGCTGCACCATCTCGTTACATCTCCGTTTCGTCCCCAAAAGCGAACCAGAGGCAGGTATTTATTACATGCCTTTGGTCTCGCTTTCTATCTCCTTTCTAATTCAAGCGGCATTTCCCAGCGCGCGGCCGGTCGCGATTTTTTGTTCAGACAATTACATCAAACGCCCGTATTACAAAGGATTTCGACGATCAGACGAAAATCCCCGACGGCAAAAAATTCGATAAGCATCACCCATTACAATGGCGTGAAATAATTACCGAAAAATGATGTATCTTTTTGAGATATTTTTTTGAGAAGGGATTGATTTCTTGTTTTGCCCTTCATACAATTCGACCCAAGCTGTTACGAAATGTAACGCGATGTATCAAAAGGTCGCTGTCTGTATCAGGTGGTGACATGTAGCCGGAGGTCTGCGTTTCCGGCGAGGCACAAAAGACATAACGGCAAAAAAAAGCCGACATAGAAATTCGGGGCTTCGGAAACACAAAAAATGGACCGTAGCAGCGAGACGCTGGATTCAATCCGCGAGATTAACTTGTCTTACATCATGCTTGCGCAACGCATGTTGCGTGAGGACAAACCGGTCGGGATGTTCCGCCTGGGACTGTCGTCGGAACTGGCTGATTTGCTTGCCGGGCTGTCGCTCGCGCAGATCGTCAAGCTGGCCGCTTCCGATCAGCTTTTGTGCTTTTTCCGCTTCAACGACCACTCGATGTTGTCGGCGTTGACGCAAACGACGAAGCACGCAGCGGTTGCACCGACACACGCGGCGATCCTGCTTGCAGGCCAGCCCGCCGAGCAGTTTGCTTAATCGAGGTGACTGCGATGCTCAAGCGTAGCCTGACGGAAGACGCACAAGAAGTATTCCGTGCAATCGCGCTGATCGAACTCGGCGCACGCATGCAGGTGCTCGAAAGCGAATTGACACTCTCGCGCGACCGCATGATCCGCCTGTACCGCGAGGTCAAGGGCGTATCGCCGCCCAAGGGCATGCTGCCGTTCTCGGCGGACTGGTACATGACGTGGCTGGCGAACATCCACGCGTCGTTGTTCTACAACACGTACCTGTTCCTGAAGAACGAAGCGCGTTGCTCGCATCTGGATGCGCTGACCAAAGGGTATCGGCTGTATCTCGAACATTGCCAGCACAGCGAAACCGAACCGGTGCTGGACTTGACGCGCGCCTGGACGCTGGTGCGTTTCTTCGACGCGAACATTCTGCAGTTGACCAAGTGCTGCCGTTGCACCGGCAAGTTCGTCGCGCACAAGCACGATTTGCAGCACAACGTGGTGTGCGGCGCATGCCAGCCGCCGTCGCGCGCCGGCAAGACGAAGAAGGCCGCGGCCGCTCGTCAGGAGGCGCTCGAAGCCGCGCAGATCGCGCAGGCCGCGTGAAGTGAGTTGAATCGTCGAGGGCTGGTCCGCCCGATTCGAATCGAAGCCCTATATAAATCCGCACACTGTGCGGATTTTTTTTCGCCATTGCGCAAGCGGATCAGCCCGCCAATCCCACCGTCTGCACCACGAGCCAGAGATTGGCCGCACTGATCGCACCGAACAGAAGCCAGGCAAGAAGTCGCGTCGGCAGCCTGTTGGCGAATTCGCCCATCAACGCGCGGTCGTTGGTCATGCGAATCAGCGGATAGAGCGCGAACGGCAACTGCAGGCTCAGCACGACCTGGCTTGCGACCAGCAATTGACCGACCGCGCCGTTGCCTAGCATCTGCACGCCGATCAACGCGGGGATCAACGCCAGCGCCCGCGTGATGAAACGCCGTTGCCAGCACGGAATCTTCATCTTCAGGAAGCCTTCCATGATCACCTGTCCCGCCACCGTGCCGGTGAACGTCGAGCTTTGCCCCGACGCGAGCAGCGTGATCGCGAACAGCAACGCCGCGAAACCGGTGCCGACGATCGGCGCGAGCAGCCGGTACGCGTCTTCGATCTGGGTCACCTGGGTGTGACCGTTGGCATGAAAAGCGGCGGCGGCGAGAATCAGGATCGCCATGTTGATCAGCAGCGCGAGCACGAGCGACACGATGGTGTCGATCCGCGACATGCTGATGGCCGAGCGGATGCCGCCCGAGTCGCGCTTCACCGCCCGAGTCTGCACGATGGACGAATGCAGATACAGGTTGTGCGGCATCACCGTTGCGCCGAGGATGCCGATCGCCAGATACATGGGTTCGCGCGAACTGAGCGCCTGCCACGACGGAATCAACCCTTGCGCGACCGACGGCCAATGCGGCTGCACCAGCGCCAGCTCGATGATGTAGCCCACGCCGATCGTCGCGATCAGGCCGAGCATGATGGCTTCGAGATCGCGGAAATTCTTGCCCTTCAGACCGAGTACGATCAACGTGTCGAACGCGGTCAGCAGCACGCCGGTGGTCAGCGAGCAATTGAAGAGCAAATGAAACGCGAGCGCGCCGCCGAGCACTTCGGCGAGGTCGCAGGCGACGATCGACAACTCCGCGAGCAGCCATTGCACGCGCGCCACGCCTGGCGAATAACGCGCACTCGACAATTGCGCGAGGTCGCGCCCGGTGGCAATGCCCAGGCGCATGCTCAGACATTGCAGCGCCATTGCCGCGAGACTCGACAGCAGCACGACGAACAGCAGGCTGTAGCCATAACGCGAGCCGGCCTCGATCGCGGTGGCCCAGTTGCCCGGGTCCATGTAGCCGATTGAAACCAGCAGGCCGGGCCCCGCGAATTGCAGAATCTTCTTCCAGAACGGCGCGCCTTGCGAGACGGCCACCGAGCCCTGCACCTCGGATGGGCAGAACGGCGCCGTAGCGGTGGTGGGTAGTTTGAACGGCAATCCGGGAATCTCTTGAAGGGGATAAACCGCGACGCCTTATAGAAGAGGCCAGAGGCCGTCGCGAGCCGCCTCAAGTGTACAAAGAAACCTCGGGCAATGTTCCGCTGAGCGCGTAGCGGCCTACGTCGCGCACGCGATAGTCCAGTGGATCATGCAGCGTATGCACGCGGGCATTGCGCCAGAACCGGTCGAGCGCGAGCGGCGCGTGCGTGGCGCGAGCGCCGCACGCATCGAACAGCTTTTCGCTGACGTCGAGCGCGGCGCGGTGCGCGACGATCTTCGCCTCCGAAGTGGCAAGCGCAACGTGCGCGCGTGCTTCGGCGGAAAGCGACGAGCCCTGCTGCCAAGCGTCGTCGAGCGCGTGGGCGGCCCGCGCGGCGAGCGCTTCGGCGCTCACCGCCTGCACCCGCATCTCGCCGAAGCGCTGGATCAGATAGGGATCGTCGGTGGCTTTGTCGACGCCCGCACTGATCCACGGTCTGCTGTGTTGCGTGACGTAGGCGCGCGCTTCTTCGAGCGCGCCCTGCGCGATGCCCACGAACAGATTGATCAGCACCTGCTGCGAGATCAGCGTGCGCAAGCTCGCATACGGCGTGTCGGCACGTTCGAGCACTTCATGCGGCTCGACCCGGACCCGCGCGAACGACACGCTGCCGCTATCGGTCTGCCGCTGGCCGATCGGGTTCCAGTCCTCGTGCACCGTGATGCCCTCACGCGCGGTCGGCACCACGGCGAACACCGGTTTGCCGGTGGCCGGATCGTGCGCGGAGATCGTCATCATGTGCGAGCCGCGCGTGCCTGAGCAAAAGCCTTTCTGGCCATCGAGAAGGTAGCCGCCGTCGCCGCTCGCCGTTGCGATAAGCCGTGTGTCGAGAGGGTTCACTGCATTGCCCCACCACCAGCGGTGTTCCACGGTGCCATGCAGATAGCGCGCGCGCTGTTCCGGATTACCCCATACGTTGACGCTCACCACCTGCAGGCAGGTGAAGCCCAGCAGATGTGCAAGCGCGCTGTCGACTCGCGCGATTTTGCGAATCGTCTCGTAGATATCGGGCCAGCGCGCTCCGAGGCCGCCGAACTCGCGCGGCACAGCGAGCGTGAGCAGCTGCGCATCCGCGATCCACTGCTTTTCCTGTGCGGCGTGGCCGCCTTCACGATCGCGCTGCGCGGCGCTCGCACGCAACGCGTCGAGCAGACCGGCGAGATCACGCACCACCGGCGCGGCAAATGCGTCATGCGTTCGCAACGCGTCGGGATGACGAGGTTCGTTCATGCAGTGTCCAGGTGAAGAAGTTGGGTGAGCGGTGACGGGCGCGGCTCGGACAGCGATGACGCGCTCGACGACGCAAGCGCCCCCGCGTTGCGCGCCCATCGCCTGCGCGGCTTCGATCAACCCACAGTCCACTTCACGCCAACTCGCTTGCGCGATGCGCGCGAAAAACGAAATCGCCGCCTGCGCTGCGAATCATCATAGAAGGCAGTGAGCCACCGGCCTACGAACGGATTTTCGAAAGGAAAGCGTGAAAAGCGATTTGGATCGGCATAGGGGACGGCTATGAGGCCGTACCCCTGCCACACCACCCGGCATGCGGGTCCGCACCGGGCGGTTCGGGGAGTTGAGGTTAGGAGAGTCGGGGTACCCCCAGCCGGTCGAAGTAA
>NZ_VTUZ01000081.1 GCF_008369935.1 Paraburkholderia panacisoli
CTAAGCCTCGCCGATCCGGCGCCGCCGGCAGTTCGTCGTCTCCGGCGGCTACGCCGCCTCCGACTCCTCACTACCGGCCAAGATGAATGTCGGTACACCGGACGAAATCATTGTCGCCCCCCAGGAGCTCTTCCTCAAAGACAAACATGGCCGGCTACGTAGCATCGACCGTACTCCGAAGCGGATGCAGTTGCGGTCCGACACCGTACAGACCTCCGGACGACGCAGCCCGAATGAGCAAACTCACGTGGGTTGGACATGCCCGCATCATGCGACTGCGGGTCCTTACGACATCACATTCGGACGCCCCTGTTCGCAGGGGAAGCTAACAGGTAATAGAGACCTCGACAATGACCGCTGCCGCGGCCCGGAAGAGGTCATTGTCATTTCATTCAGCGCGTTCTAGCGCTTCGTGTTCGAGGTATTCGCGGGTCGATATCGCCACTTGGCCGCCGCCGGATCGATTCCAGCCGCATCCCGCGTGCGCTTTTTCTCACGTTCCTCGTCGGCGTGGCCGTATTCCACCCGTCTATTCCGGGTGGGGTTATTCGCATCGGGCAGGAATGGCATAAGACCTCCTTTTGTCGGCTCGGTTACAGCTCAATTCGATCAGGGCGATACAGACCCTGGCGATCCGCTCGATCGCGCGCGTATCGCTCGCGCAACCTGTCCCGCTCGCGCTTTCCGGTCGACTGGCAGGGACGCTGCCCTTGCTCAATCGGATGTCCGCAGCGATAAAAGGAAACGCCGAAAATCAGCGCCATTCCGATCAGGATTCCCCACATTGCGTATGTCACGGTGTGGCCTTAAAGGAGGGAGAGACGGCTCATCGAAGGCATTGCGTCGACACCGGGGGTGGCGTGCGGAACGAGAGAAGCAGGAACGCATTGTGCAACCAAGAAAGCCTGGCGTCTGTACGCTGTCGTACCGCTTCTGCTTTCGCCGAAGCGTAGGGTCAGAGTCATCATCTGAAATCAGGAGAACATCATGCTCAGGCGAACATTCATATGGACTACACCGGGGTCGATCCTGGCGCTGGGCCTCGCCGTTTCTGGTTGCACGACATCCAGCTCGATCGACGCACACGGTCAGCAGATGGACAAGCGCCACACGATTGATGCAGGCGTCGACTCGACCCTGGCACGGCTTTATGTCGCGGCAAATGGCTCGCGTGAACTGGTCGGGAAGGCTCACGGCGTACTGATATTTCCGTCAGTCATCGATGCGGGCTTCCTGGTCGGCGGCCAGTATGGGGAAGGCTCATTGCGCGTTGGCGGACATACCATAGGGTATTACAGCACGGCCACGGGTTCGGTCGGCTGGCAGATCGGCGCGCAGTCGCGGGCGATCGTATTCCTCTTCATGACCGAGCAGTCGCTCAACCGGTTCCGTAGCACCGATGGCTGGTCGGCTGGCGCAGACGCATCAGTGGCGGTACTGAAACTCGGGGCGAACGGCGCAGTCGATACAAGCACGGCCACGGGCCAAGTGGATGCCTTTGTTCTGGCCAATGGCGGGTTGATGGCGGGCGCATCGCTTCAAGGCACGAAAGTCACCCGACTCACATCGCTCTAGAGAGCCCGGCACAAAGGACCTCCTACGTGACGAATTTCTGGTTTTCAGGTTGCGGAGGACCATGTTGCGAAGGGCGGCCTCAAATCTGAAGTGCAACACCGTTTCGTATAAGGTGTTGCGATGCACGAAAGAACTCAGTACCAGCAACTTCAACCTGAAGAGCGCCTCATCATTGCCAGCCTCCATCTACAGGGTTCGAGTATGCGGGCGATGGCCCGGATACTCGGGCGCTCGCCGGCCACCGTTAGCCGTGAACTGACGCGAAACAGCTCTCCTGCAGGTTACGTATCGGTGCCGGCTGAAGCGCTCAGCGCCGCACGCCGCAGTGCGGGCCGCCGCCCCGCAAAGCTTTGCCTGCAAAGCGTCTGCTGGCGTATCGTTCTCACCGTGCTCGAGTGGAAATGGTCACCCAGGCAGATATCGGGCACACTGAAGCGTATCCGACTGACCCGACCCAGCAGGTTTCGCACGAAACCATCTACACGGCCATCTACGCCCAGCCGCGCGGCGAACTACGCCCCCTGCCTGCGCCAGGGTCACATCACGCGCATGCCGCGTACACAAGGCACAGACCGGCGCGGACAGATTCCGGACATGATCAGTATTCATGTGCGGCCGCCCGAAATCGAGGACCGGCCGTTGCCTGGGCACTGGGAAGGCGACTTCATCAAGGGCGCGGGCAACCAGTCCTCGGTAGGTGTTCTGGTCGAACGGACCAGCCGCCTGGTGCTGCTTGCGAAGATGGAAGATGCCACCGCCGCTTCAGCGCTGGCGGGCATCTCCGCCAAACTCAATTCGATTGCCGAGCCATTGCGGCAGAGCTTCACCTACGACCAGGGCAAAGAAATGTCGCGACATAGAGAGCTCACCGCCGCGACCGGCGTGAAGGTGTACTTCTGCGACCCGCACAGTCCATGGCAAAGGGGCACCTGCGAACACACCAACGGGCTGCTGCGACAGTATCTGCCCAAAGGCACGGACCTTTCGGTCTACAGGCAGGACGAACTCGATGCCATTGCCGACAGTCTGAACAGCCGGCCTCGCGCCACTCACGCCTTCCATTCGCCATTCGAGGTCTTCGCCGCGACCCTTGCTTCAGCAAGTCAACCTCAAGGTTCCTAAACATTAATCCCGCTGTTGCGCTTCACCCTTGAAACCACCGAGCATAAAACTTTTGCACGGATGCGCCGTTCGTGCATTTGACGGCGACATGGGTTCTGTCAACCTGGTCTAATTCGATGACGAGTCGTGGGGCGTCCGCTATCGGGTTGTCGATACGCGTTAGTGGCCCGGTGGCAAAGAACTACTAATCGTAACTCACTGGCTGGCCGGGATGGGCTGGCTCGCGTCTGCTGTTTCAACCTCGCTGACCCGCGAGGTCATCCAGCGGAGTCCGGGCTATGACGACTCGGATCCACTCCATCGGAGTTACGAAGTCGCGCTCCACCAGCTTTATTGCAAGCACGGGGACTGGTCGAACGCCGGCATCCACTGCCAGGCGCACAGTCGATCATCGCCTGAGCCTCATTGACGAAATGTGTCGGGTGCGCTTCGATGTGGAACGCTTCGCGCAGATCCTGTCGTTATCTTTGGTTCGTGACGCGCACGCGGCAGCCGACCGCTCTTCGTGATTAAAAGTCAGGGCGGCGGCATTGCTTCGAATTGCGCCTCACGTCCCTTTTCTTCGTCGCACCGTCTGACACGTCATCCAACAGCGGCAGACTATGGAGCAGGTTCTGATCGGCCAGCCGAGCAAAATCATCGCCGCAGAGCTCGGGATCAGCCAACGCACGATCGGGAACCACCGTACCGCGGGCATGAAGAAGACCGGCTCCCGCTCCCTGCCCGCGCTGGCTCGTCTGGCGCTCGCCGCTGCTTCCCGCGATGCGCAGGCACCATCGTCAGCGGGCAACGATTTCCCGGTGGCGCCCATCGCGCGAACGTCGAAATGACAGGTCAGATGCGAGGATGGACCCGTCCTGCCACCGGTCCGCGCATCCCGGGCAGTCAACCGCGGCGGCCGCTTGATATGAAGTGACCAAAACTCCTACCTGGGTTTCGCGTTCAACGTCTTCCTGTGCGATTTCCGGGGATCGGGTGCAGGCGATATCTTCGTCGCACCGCCGATCGAGGGAGGATCGCTCGCTGGAAATGTGTCCTCGACAGCTTCGTCGATGTTGTGTTCACTCTTTTCACTATTCGGATGTTTCTCGGGATGCTGGGTACGCGTGATGATCTCCGGTAGTGGGTACGCGATACGCCATGTGCGGGACATAAGACGCAAAGCGTGGCGCTACGGCGAAACCACGCCCCACAACTGGACGGTACGGCGTGACTCGCCGCGCACGTCTATCTCAAGCCGAAATAGCCCAGCACAAACCGCTCATGGGGTGTTCTCCTGTGTGCACAGAGACCGGCTAAAACGGCCGGTGTGTGCCCTGTTCTGTTCCTCTGTCGGTAATGAAGCAACTCGCTGCCTCAGTGTGGCCGTTGGCGTCGGGGAAATCGGTACGGTGGAAGGCATTCCTGATTCAGCACACGGCGCGGACGACCGGACACGGGAGCGTACCGACTTCACTTCGGGTTGCGAACAGCGTATCCCTCGCGCCATCATCGGTGGCCGCCTGCGCCTCAAGCGTGCTGTCGACCATCGACTGGGCTTCGTCGACGATGCGTGTCAGGTGGTCCTCGCCGCGGAAGCTTTCCGCATAGATCTTGTAGATATCTTCGGTGCCCGACGGGCGCGCGGCGAACCAGCCGCTCTTCGTGACCACCTTGATGCCGCCAATGGGCGCGCCATTTCCCGGCGCCCGGTCGAGCACCTGCTCGATTTTTTCGCCGGCAAGTTCAGTGTGAGGAAACTGCGCGGGCGAGAGCCGTGCAAGCACCGCGCGTTGCGGCGCCGTCGCCGCCGCCTGTACGCGACGTTCGACCGGCTCGCCCAGTCGCTGGGTCAGATCACGGTAAATTTCGGCGGGATCCCGGCCCGTGCGGGTCGTGATTTCGGCCGCAAGCAAAGCGGTCACGATGCCGTCCTTGTCGGTGCTCCACGCCGTGCCGTCGAGCCGCAGACAACTGGCGCCCGCGCTCTCTTCACCTGCGAATCCCAGAGAGCCGTCCAGAAGTCCATCAACAAACCATTTGAAGCCGACCGGCACTTCGTAAAGCGTGCGGCCGAGTTTTTCCGTCACACGATCGATCATCTGGCTGCTGACTATAGTCTTGCCAACCGCCGCGTGAGCGCGCCATTGCGGTCGATTCGCGTACAGATAGTGGACGAGCACCGTGAGATAGTGATTCGGCGGCAGCAGCCCCGCATCTCGGGTGACGATGCCATGGCGATCGTGATCGGTGTCGCACGCAAAGGCCACGTCGAAGCGGTCCTTCTGGTCGATCAACATTTGCATCGCATACGGCGACGACGGATCCATCCGGATCCGTCCATCCCAATCGACGCTCATGAAGCGGAAGGTCGGATCGACTTCGTCGTTGACCGCGCTGAGATTCAGGTTGTAGCGATCGGCAATCGGCCCCCAGTAGTGCACGCCCGCGCCGCCAAGCGGATCGACTCCCAGGCGGATCGGCGCGCCACGCACCACAGCCATGTCGACAACATTGACGAGATCTCCGACGTAGGCGTTGAGGAAGTCGTGCCGGTGCGTCGTCGTGGCGCGCAGCGCTTTTGACAGACACATGCGCAGCACGCCATCAAGCCTGCTTTCGAGTAACCCGTTCGCCGCTCTTTCTATCCAGTTGGTCACCGTCTCGTCGGCGGGGCCGCCATTGGGCGGGTTGTACTTGAAACCGCCGCTTTCTGGCGGATTGTGCGACGGCGTCATGACGATGCCGTCCGCCAGACCCGCGGGCCGGCCGCGATTGTATGCAAGGATGGCGTGTGACACGGCCGGTGTGGGCGTGTATTCGCCGTTTTGCGCGATCATGACCTCGACGCCGTTGGCTGCCAGCACCTCCAGCGCACTCGCGTAAGCGGGTTCAGACAGTGCATGCGTATCGATGCCGATAAAGAGCGGGCCGCCGATACCCTGCTGCTTCCGGTAATGGCAAATGGCCTGCGTGATGGCGAGTACATGCCACTCGTTGAAGCTGCTCGTGAACGCCGAACCGCGATGCCCGGATGTGCCGAACGCGACCCGGTGCGCCGGGATCGCGGGATCTGGTTTGTCGGTGTAGTACGCCGTGACAAGCCGCGGCACATTGACCAGCATCGCATGGGGCAAGCGCTTGCCGGCGAGAGGACTGATGTTCATCGCGGTCTCCATGGGTAATCGCGAATCATGACGGCAACATCTGCGACGGCTGTAAAAACGGCGGTAACGCCGGATCAACGCATAGGTCGAGCTTTCGTGTCATGAGTCGTCGCGTTGCAATTCTCCGCTTCATCGATGCTGCCGTCTTGAGCGGACTCACCACTGCGCCGGTAGCAGGATCGCGTCCCGCAATCGCGAACGCCAGCCTTGTGGAGGACCACGGTCGGTGACAGCGATCGAACAGGATCGTCTGTCATGCGGCCGTGTCTGAAGCACCTTGAAACTACCGATTCAAGGCATCAGAGACACGGTGCCCATCATTGAGACCGGAGTCGGTACGGTGCCGTACCGGCCAGGCGCCGCCCCGCGAAGGTGCGGCCGCGTCACGAGTCCGCGAGCGTAGAGACACTCCTAGCGGCTATCAACCCGGCACGCTAGCAGCCAAAGACATCGAAACCGGTCGTTTGCCGGTCGCCCGCTCGCGGCGCAAACCGCTGCCATCACGCTTCGACATCCCGCCCTCTGGTACGAAACCGTACCGACATCGCCGGCCTTGGCGTACATCGTGTAGACGATCTCCCGTGAGTCGCATAGCTGCATGACGGGGTGGCCAAAGACGCACGAAGCAATCACGTCCGGTTTGCCCGGCCTGACTGCTGCGGTCCTCACGAATGGACACAAGACATGGACCCGCTCACGCTTTTTCTTCTCACCGCCTTCGCTTTCGCATCGATGGTTGTCTGGCAATCGTTTCGCCCTGAGTTTGCTTCTGTTGCGCCACAGACAATAGGGCGGCCACCACCTGAATAAAGCGAGGGAAACGGAGCGGGTTAGCCCGCGTCATCCCGACGCTCTGCTTTGCTATAGAAAGAAGACCGACTTGTTTAGTACTTCCCGGGCATTTTTCTCGAACGGCTTGCTTTCGCTGTTGTGGTGGCAAACTCTGCTGGCCACGCTGGTATTGACGCATGCCACGATAGTCAGCGTGACGGTCTACCTCCACCGCTGCCAGGCGCACCGCGCGCTTGATCTGCATCCGGCAGTGAGCCATTGTTTCCGCTTCTGGCTGTGGATGACGACGGGCATGGTGACCGGCCCGTGGGCCGCAGTCCATCGTAAGCATCACGCGAAGTGCGAGACCGATGACGACCCGCACAGCCCGCAGACCCGTGGTATCTGGAAGGTGCTGCTCGGAGGCGCTGAGCTCTATCGCGTCGAAGCGAAAAACGAAGAAACACTGCGCAGGTTCGGCCACGGCACACCGAACGACTGGATGGAACGCAACGTCTACGGGAAGTACCCGAATCTTGGCATAAGCCTGCTCATGGTGATCGATGTTGCGCTGTTCGGTATCGTCGGCATGTCGGTCTGGGCTGTCCAGATGATGTGGATTCCGTTCTGGGCAGGCGGCGTGGTTAACGGCGCCGGACATTTCTGGGGTTATCGCAATTTCGGTACTGACGATGCGAGCACGAATCTGATTCCCGTCGGTATTCTGATCGGCGGAGAGGAACTGCACAACAATCACCACGCTTATGCGACATCCGCAAAACTGTCGAGCAAGTGGTACGAACTCGACATCGGCTGGATGTACATCTGCATCTTTTCTGCATTGGGTCTCGCGAAGGTGAAAAAAGTGCCGCCGACACTGCATCGTGTCAAAGGCAAGGTGGTGCTCGATGACGATACGCTGCAAGCCGTACTTCGCAACCGCTACGAGGTCATGGCCTGCCTTGCGAGAGCGGCCGAACGCGCCTACCGTGAGGAACTCAAGCGCATGGGGCACGTCAGTCGCCGGGAAAGGTCCCTTCTTATGCGTAGTGCAAGGATGGGGCTTCGCAACGGGCTGGAGGCACAACGAAATCAGGATCGTCGACCGTTACCGGAAATATACGACCACAACCAGAAGCTACGTGCGTGCATGGAGTTGAGTGAGGGTCTGTCGGCGATGTGGGAGCGCTCCAACGCATCGCGGGAACAGTTGCTCTCCCAGTTGCAGGACTGGTGTCGTCTTTGCGAGCAGAGCGGGATCAGCGCGCTCAGGGATTTTTCGTTGAGTCTTCGGCAATACGCCTGACCTGCAGTCCCCGCCCCGCCGCTGCTTACCGAGCTACTGGCGGTGCATGCAGTTGATCTATCCTGCGAAACCGGGTCAGCGATCGATGCGGTTGTTTTTACTGACCTGAACGCCACTGTACAGACTTACCGTATCGTGCGTGGGATCGTGCTATCTCAACCTGCGCATCTGCCGGGATTATGTCGACGTGATCGGGTTTATGGCCGCCCCGCTCGCCGCCGCTGCATTGGCAACTGCCAAACGGGGCCAGGTATTCACGGTGCAGCTCGCCGACCGGACGCTACGCGTTGAAGGCGACCCGGTCCGTCTTGTACAGGCCGTCAACAACCTCCTGCATAACGCGGTGAAATACACGCCCAAATGGACCCATCACCGTGAATGTACATTCTGACGAACAGGACCTCGTCGTCTCCGTCAAGGACAACGGCCTGGGCATATCGGCAGCAGCACTTCTGCCATAAATTTTCGACCTCTTCGCTCTATCGAGCAGAACGATTGCGGCGACTGCTGGTGGTTTGGGAGTGGGTCCTGTCGTCGTGAAAGCCGTCGCCGAGTCGCATGGCGGAACCGTGTCGGCGGCCAGTGCAGGGCCCGGGACCGGTAGTGAATTCACGCTCCGGTTGCCCATCGTGATCGAAAGGCGCGTGGCTGGCGAGCCTGCGTGACCGCAGCTATGGAGCCGCAACCGCCAGTGTGCAACTGAGGCTGCCGCGGGCGACACGCGTTCCGCTGGAAGAATCGTCGGTGGAAACACAGCAAGCCACCATTGAGGCCGTCCCAGCGCAACCTGCCGCCGTTTGCACGAACTATAATTTCAAGAGGATTCCGGGTGCGTATTGCAATGCGGCGGCGTCCTCGCCAGTTTCGTCGGGAGCGTTTGTACAGCTACCGTCGAGACCTGATATTGTTAAGAACAATTCGGCGAGCAAGGCAGTTTCTGGACAAGCATGTCGGGGAGCGACACATGGCAAACGAGCAAGATCCCAAACAGAATCACCTGCTGTCCGTTCTGCCCGAAGCTGAGTGGGCGCGCCTTTCCCCCCATCTGGTCCGCATCGATATGCCCCTGGGACAGGTTGTGTATGAATCCGGCGACCGGCTCAGTCATGTTTACTTCCCCACCACGTCGATCGTCTCGCTGCTCTACGTCATGGAAGATGGCTCCTCCGCTGAGATTGCGATCGTCGGTAACGAAGGGCTCATCGGTATTGCACTCTTCATGGGCGGCGAAACCACCCCCAACCGCGCGATAGTGCAAAGCGCGGGCGAGGCGTACCGGCTCGATGCAAGGATCCTGAAAGAAGAGTTTCACCGCGCAGGGCCTGTGCAGCGGTTATTGCTACGCTATACCCAGGCGTTGATCACGCAGATGGCGCAAACAGCGGTTTGCAAACGTCACCACTCGATCGACCAGCAGTTGTGTCGCTGGTTGCTGCTTAGCATGGATCGCCTGCCATCAAACGAACTGAAGATGACCCAGGAACTGATCGCCAACATGCTGGGCGTGCGCCGATCCGGGGTCACCGAAGCGGCGTTGAAACTGCAGGACGCGGGGCTGATTCGCTACAGCCATGGTCATATCGAAGTGCTGGACCGCCCCGGACTCGAAAACCGCGTTTGCGAATGCTACAACGTGGTAAAGCGGGAATTCGATCGACTACTGCCTGATCTGAAGGCGTTGTGACGGAGCCCGTCAACTCGTGTGGTGGCCAGATGTACGGGTAAGCGCTTCGCGCTATGGCTCCCATCTGCACACACGGCGTTAAACCGCGATTGGTAACCGATCTCCGCTTGAGCGAGCCATACTCAAGCGGGTCGAACTATCCATCCGGCCATCAGCGACACTAGACCGTTAGCATTGTTGCGATCCGCTCAGCGACTCCCCGGCTGGTGCGCTTGGGCCCCATTCGATTGCTGTAACATGGTTGGCGCGCGCGTGCCTTGCCGGAGCGGTCAAGACCGGTGTGGTGGGTTGCCTTCGGGCTCGCCTGGCCGGCATCGGCGGATGCCGGCTTTTGCGCCGGAAGCGCCGTGCTCAGGCAACACGCCAGGATCAGAAACAGTAGCGTTCGAAGCTTGCATTTCCGATCGGGCCGTAAGCGGGTGTGGTCGACGTAGTCGCCAGCCACGTACATCAGCAATCCCGCCGCCGTCACGAGCTGCACCCGTTGCGTTTTCAGACACACCAATTCCGCTTGGGGAAAAGGCCAAGTGGCCGATTCGCTGTGGTATGACAATCATTTTCCATTTGCCACGCCTCTTCAGCCTGTCAAAAAGCAGTGGATATCTGATTCAGCGAGAGTGACACCCAGAATTACGGTCATATGGGATATCGAACAGTCTCTCATGCCAGGCGGGTGGGTGTTTGTACGGTATCGGTCCGACGTCCGTGGGTTCAATACACGAGCGAGCCGCTGTGCCTGGATCGAGTTGCATCTCGAAACTTGCCGGTCAGCGTCGCGACGCCCTTCCGGCGTTGGGGCGCAGGTTCGCTTCGGTCAAGGCACTCTATTGGAGCGCTATGCTCAACGGCGTCGTTGCGGTGCCCGTGATAATCCTCGTGATGCATCTCTCGATGCGTCCCCGCATCATGTCCGGTTACACGCTGCCGCCAACACTATGCATCCTCGGGACGGCGGCAACCGTCGTGGCGATGGGCCTCACGTGGTTTGCGTGAGGGATTCGCTCTATCGCTGCGGATATTGCGCTCGCAAGGCTTCGACCTCATCAAGCAGATCGAGTGCGAGCGCGATGCCCGCAGCGTTGATCTCGAGATCCTGCGCGAGACGGCGGGCCTTGCGGGCGCGCCGCAATGAGACGCCGTCAAAGTGCGGACCATCATTCTCGCTAACGCATTTCGGTTCAATCGCGCCTTGCTCGATCCATTCAAGGATCTGAATTTCAGAGGCGCCGGACACCCGGCACAATTCGAGTAGCGTCAACTCCACCTGCTCCTCGACGATCAGGCATTTGAGCCACGCCGTGCGCGATTCGTTCATGATGGATCACCTGAAAATTGCACGCGTGGATTGAAGTCGCATGCCTGTCGCAGTGCCTCGTAAGCGGCGCGTGCCTGCTCGCTGTCGGCCGATGGCAGAACGATGTTCAACCGCGCAAAGAGGTCGCCCGATGTACCGGCCGGACCGCTCGCTGGGATGCCCTTGCCTTTCAGGCGCAAGCGTTGGCCTCCGCCAGAACCTTTGGGTATGGCGATTTCGACGGTGCCGTCGGGCGTCGGCACGGTAATGCGCGCACCTAATGCCGCCTCCCAGGGCGCGACCGGCACGTCGATCGTCACATCGCGTCCGTCGACGCGGAAAAGTTCCTGCGGGCGCAACGCGATTTCCAGGTACAGATCGCCAGCCCGCCCCTCTCCGAAACCCGCGCCCCCCTGGCCGGCAAGCCGCAAATGCTGCCCAACGTACACGCCCTTCGGAATCGAGACATCGAGCGTCCGTGACTTCAGCACGACACGGCCGCTTGCATCGAGTACCGGCGTCTCCAGGGAGATCGTGCGCTGTGCCCCGCGATAGGTATCCCTCAGATCGATCGCCACTTTGGCGTGATGGTCCTGGCCTCGAGTCGAGTTCGGGACACCGCTATAAGCGTCCTCCATCTCTTGCGCCGTCGCATTGTGCCGGCCGCCGCCAGCAGCGTGCCGCGCACGTCCTGTCGAAGCGCGGCCACCACCTGCATGTTCTCCGCGAAAAAGCGCCTCGAAGAACTCGCTGAAGCGTGCATCCTCGGCGCCGCGATCGTCCGCGCCGCTGAATTCGAAACCTTCATCCCACTGGGGCGGCGGCTCGAACTCTTGACCATTACGCCACTGGTCGCCCATCCGGTCGTAGGCCGCACGCTTTTCCGTATCCTTGAGCACGCCGTACGCCTCGCCGACTTCCTTGAAGCGCGACTCCGCGTCGGCGAACTTGCTCAGGTCGGGGTGGTATTTACGAGCGAGCTTGCGATACGTACGCTTGATATCGTCCTGCGTCGCGCTGCGCGGCAATCCCAGCACTTCGTAATAGTCTTTGTATTTCATATCGAAGGCCTATGAGAGAGGCCGCGCGTGCACCTATTTCAGCGGTATCGCGGCGGTGAGTTGCCGTTCGTGAATAATTCGTCGCGCACCAGGTCGAATACCGCACGGCGATCGCACGATGCCTCCGGAATCCGCTACTTCGGCAGCGAAGAACCGGAGATGGTCGCAGCGCATTCGTCGGCGGCGGCGTCGGGCGTGGCCGGTGGGGACTTGAGAAAGGCCATGGCGTGAGATTCATGACTTGAAATGAGCGTGACGGCTTCGTGAACGAACTCCTGAGCGAGTGGATTGGTGATGTTGGAGAGACGGGAGAGCTTCCATAACCACGTTGCGCGCAGGACCGATCGAAGTCGGTACGGTGCCGTACCGCACCGCCGAATCCCACGCGATCTGTTCATTGCATTACATCGCTATTGAGCGCAAGGTGGTGCTATTCACTGTGCTGTTTCCGATCGGCCATTACGCCGTCGAAATCCGACGCGAGCCCAGCGAATCAAACCATTCGATAAGGAGCCCGTCATCATGACCATCCCCACCGCGACATACAACGGACACGAGTTACGTGCTTATGCTCACCAGCAATTCCCGCTTTTCGGCGATCCGTACGCCAAGGGCGCGCGGCGCTTTTCTTCGGTGGTGCGGATCGACACGATTCCCTTCAGCGAGGCGGACGCACGACGCTATTCGACGGTCTTCGACGCCGTGAGCCCCGCCACTTTTGACGACGCGATCGACCTTGCGATGCAGTTCGGCAAGGACATCGTCGACGGCAAGGTTCAGGCTGCCGCGCTCTGAGCGCACGCAATCCAATGCCGCGACGGCCGTAACCCTCGGAACAAGTTCCTGGAGGCCGACATGTATAAACGCATTCTGGTAGCGATCGACGGCAGCGAGACCGCCGAACATGCGTTCGACAGCGCGCTGCAACTCGCTCGCGACAATGACGCGCAGTTGCAGCCGCTCTATGTCGTCGCCAACCCTCTGATGGCATACGACGCGTACGGCTACGATCCAACGATCCTGCGCGACGCCTGCATTGAAGAAGGCCAGCGCCTGACGGCGGATGCACTGGCGAGGATGAGACACGAGAACGTGGCCGGCGTGCCGCGGATCGTCGACGTCGCGCCGATTGGCGAAGACATCCCGGAACGGATCCGCATTTCGGCTAACGAATTCAATGCAGACCTGCTAGTGCTTGGTACGCATGGACGACGAGGTTTCAAGCGTCTGTTCCTGGGCAGCGTCGCCGAACGCGTCGTGCGCAGCGCGAGCCTTCCGGTGTTGCTGGTGCCCAGCCAGCAAGCGCAATCAGCGGTCACGGAAGCCACCAGACGGCGACACGCCGACATCGCCGCTCTGATGTACGAAATGCCCCGCAAGTAGCAAAGTCCACCCATCGTGGCGAATCGGTACGGTGGCGGACTGCTCCCGCGCCAATGGCGCGCGGAAGCTTGCAAACGGCGCTCGTACTGATCCGGCAACCGACTTCAACGCGTCTTTCCCGTGAACACGCAGCGACCGTCCAGCCACTGCCGTCTAACCTGGCCAACAGGTCCCCGCATCGTTCAACAAGACTATCAGAGCGCAACGGCGTGACGGCTGAACACCCGTGGTTCGCCAACCGGCAGGACGACCCGGCCATGCACCTCATTGATCACATCGGCCGCGGACAGGTAGAACGCGAGAGCTGCCGCAACAAGTCCCAAGTAGCCGCCCGCCATGCGCAAGATGACCGAACCGGTCCACTCGCCGCCGGCCAGCAAACCGAAAGTGATCCACAGCGCCAGAAAGATCGCCTGCAATGCGCGCGGCGAGCGAAACGTGGCCAGCCACATATAGAACGTGAACGTCCCCCAGAGGAACAGATACCAGCCGACGAACGCGGCTGGCACTTTGTCGTGCAGAAACAGCACGAAGAGTGCGAACGACCACCAGAAAGCCCCATAGCTCAGAAAGGCCGTCGCGCCGAACGTATTGCCGCGCGGCAACTCCATGATGCCGGCAATGGCCTGCGCAGTCCCGCCGCTAGCTAGCGCGCAGGCGAGCACGAGGCCCATCGACTCGCCCGAAAACCAGCCAGCGTTGATCATGCTCAGCAGCCACGTCGTCAATGCAAAGCCAGCGAGACCCAGTGGCGCAGGGTTTGCAAGTGTAGTTCGGATCGGTGCGCTGGCCATGGCCTGCTCCTGAAGATGAAAAGCGATCCGGGGACCCCCGCGAGTTTCGCGAAAGATCACCCCAGCTGATCGAGAATTGCCGGATTTTCCAGCGTGGATACGTCCTGTGTGATCTCTTCGCCGGCCGCCAGCGAGCGCAGCAAGCGGCGCATGATCTTGCCGGAACGGGTTTTCGGCAAATTCTCGCCGAAGCGGATTTCCTTGGGCTTCGCAATCGGCCCGATCTCCTTGCCCACCCACGCGCGCAGTTCGTTCGCGATTGCAATCGCGTCGTCGCCTGTTGGCCGTTCGCCCTTCAGCACCACGAACGCGACGACGACTTCGCCGGTCGTATCGTCAGCACGACCGACGACAGCGGCCTCCGCAACCAGCGGATTGGCGACGAGCGCCGACTCGATCTCCATCGTGCCGAGCCGGTGGCCCGATACGTTCAGCACGTCATCGATACGTCCGGTAATCGTGAAATAGCCGGTATCCTCGTCACGCACCGCACCGTCACCCGCGAGATAGAGCTTGCCGCCGAGTTCCTCAGGGAAGTAACTCTTCGTGTAACGGTCCGGATCGCCCCATACGTTGCGCAGCATTGATGGCCACGGACGTTTGATGACGAGAATGCCACCCTGCCCGTTCGGCACATCATGGCCGGTCTCATCGACCACCGCGGCCATGATGCCCGGCAGCGGCAGCGTGCACGAGCCTGGCACGAGCGGCGTGGCGCCCGGCATCGGCGCGATCATGTGGCCGCCCGTTTCGGTTTGCCACCAGGTGTCGATGACAGGGCAATGGCTGTGGCCGACGTGCTCGTAGAACCACGTCCACGCAGCCGGGTTGATCGGTTCGCCGACCGTGCCAAGCAGACGCAGTGAAGTCAGGTCGAAACGGTCCGGATGCACCTTCGGATCGGATTCGGCCAGCTTGATCAGCGAGCGGATCGCGGTTGGCGCGGTGTAGAACACCGTCACGCGGTGTTTCGCGATCATCTGCCAGAAGCGGCCGGCGTTCGGATAGGTCGGCACGCCTTCGAACACCACCTGAGTCGCGCCGATCGCCATCGGACCATACGCGATATAGCTATGACCGGTAATCCAGCCAATGTCCGCGGTACACCAGAACACATCGCTGCGCTTGGCGTCGAAAGTCCATTTCATGGTTTGCGCGGCCCACATCAGGAAGCCGCCCGTGCTGTGCTGCACGCCCTTCGGCACGCCGGTCGACCCGGATGTATAGAGGATGAAGAGCGGATGTTCCGCGCTGACCCATTCCGGCTCGCAAGTGCCCGCCTCGGCTTGCGTAAGTTCGTGCATCCACAGGTCGCATCCCTTGTGCCACGCGACCTTGCCGCCCGTACGTCGATAGACAATCACGCTCTTCACTGCTTCGCAGCCGCCCATTGCAAGGGCTTCGTCCGCAATGTTCTTCAGCGGCAACGCCTTGCCACCGCGCATCTGTTCATCACAGGTGACCAGCGCAACCGCGCCCACATTGACGATCCGCTCATTGAGCGACTTTGACGAGAAACCGCCGAATACGACTGAATGGGTCGCGCCGATGCGGGCACAGGCCTGCATCGCCACAATGCCTTCGATCGACATCGGCATATAGATCACCACGCGATCGCCCTTTTTAACGCCACAAGTTCGTAAAGCGTTAGCAAAGCGGCTCACGCGTTCGAGCAACGCACGATAGGTCACCTGCGTGACGGCACCGTCGTCGGCCTCGAAGATCACGGCGACATGATCGCCGTTACCTGCTTCAACATGGCGGTCGAGGCAGTTATACGATGCATTCAGCGTACCGTCTCTGAACCATTCATAGAACGGTGCACGCGATTCGTCGAGAACCGAAGAAAACGGCGTTTTCCATTGCAGTGTTTCGCGCGCGAGACGAGCCCAAAATCCTGGGTAATCGCGCTCTGCCTCGGCGACTAGCGCGCGATAGGCATCCATACCGGAGATAGCGGCGTAAGCCGCCACGCTGGCGTGCGGGAGGAACGCCTGCGGTTCCTCCAGAATTGAATCGGTAGTTGACATTTCGTGTCCCTCGCACGCTTTCCCGCGTGCTTTATGGATGTGCTTCGGCTAATCGTTGCAGTGCAGTGCTTCGGCGCAACGTGCGACCGTGCGCGTGGATTAGACCGCACATAGGATTGCCAGGTAACTTCTATATTGTTGCGCAGCGCGATTACCGCGAGCCCCGTTGCGCCGGGCATCGCTGAGCAATCCACGAGATCGGACGAATCTCGCGACCGCCGCTCCGGGCCCATCTCGGGGATGGGGGACAAGTCGGTCAGAAACGCCCGCTCACGCGAAACTGTTTCGGTCGCTGCGATTGGCAAACACAGCAGGCTTACGTCGACTGTGCGCGTGTGGCGGCGGGAACTCGGTACGGTGGCGTACCGGCCCGTAAGATAATTTGCTGCTCAGCGTATCAGGAAAGCAATCACCAAAGGAGTGTGAGTGTCAGTCGGTCTTTGTCGCACGACACCTCATTCCACAACGTGGTCCTCGCGGTCGATCTCGCCGGCGGCGTGTCCCCAGATCTCCTCGTCACGCCCCTCCGGTGTACCTTCGCGCTCCCAGATTTCCCGGGCCCTTCGCAAGATTCGGGCTACTCTCTCCGAGGTCGGCTCGCGTTCTTCGACTGTTGCACCTTGTGCATCGACATGAACGCTGATGACGTCGTAGCCGTTCGCGAGCTGCTGCCAGGATTTGACCTCTTTCATCTCTTCAAACTGACGAGTGGCCGTCGCAATTGCCTGTTCCTTTGTGCCTTGGGCCACTGCAATACGCATCAACTCGCTGTGATGCGGATGCCCCTGGTGATCAAAAAACGTTTTGTGGAAGATTATCTCGTAAGGTCGGCGTTCGGAGGCACCACCGTTTAACCTGGTCATCGACACGATACCGGTGAGGTGTTTATCGACACGATCGAGAACGGCTAGACGCTGCACGTGGCTGTCCCGCATGATCCTCGCGGCTTCTTCAGTCGTATCGTCGTCGAAGCAAAAAAGGATCTCGGCCGACATCGCCTCGCGTACTGTCATCTCACCGACATTGCGTCCATCGGCGACACCGCGCATCGTGATATCGCGGTCCGTGATCATTCCGATAACGCGGTCGTGCTGGCATACCGGCAGAGCGCCGATATTTTCTTTCTTCAGCCTGCGGGCTGCAGCATCGAGAGTTTCCTCCGCCTGCACGCAGACCGGCTCGCTCATTACATCTCTGATTAGCACGACATTGCTCCTCGTACGGATTTCTATAATGGAAATGCCCGCCCAACGCGGTAAGCAGCGGATCTCGGATCGGGGAGGATGCGGCTGAAAGCGTGATATAGGCGCTGTCCGGGCACCTTGTGATTCAGTGTACGCCTAGCCTGGCGAGAATGCGTATCACGGGGCAAAGAAAACCGGCGCGCGCTGGATCGCTAGAACCGCCGTCTTGCAATGATTGCGACCGTCGCTGTGAGCGCCTCATGCGCTCCGTGGGTGCTGCCTTTTCCTCGGCGCGCCCCGTGGGGCCCGAACGGCCGGAGATCGAGTCAGAATACGGCCCCTCGCCCGAGCGATTCCCTCCATAAATGAGTGGCTTCGACCTTTCCTCGATATGGCGTTGCAATGAAACAAGAAAGTCATTGCGTATTCCTACGCGAAGCGTCTAATGAAACATGCGTGCGGACTCAGTCAGTTGTCGGTTGTACACCCAGCACCCCTGGCGTGGCGTTGCACAGCGAGCGTCTGTCGGCGCTCCACTCCAAGGAGCAGATCATGCAATATCCGCTGTATGTCCATCGGAATGGCGATGCGGGCTTTCTCGCCAGCTTCCCCGATTTCCCCACCGCCGACGCGAGTGGCGATTCGTTTAGCGAACTGACGCACAATGCCCAGACGACCGTGGAAGCAATGTATGACCGCAGCGAGCAACTTATCCCCGCCCCTACCTGCGATACAACGGAATTGCAGGCGCTCCAAATGGACGATGGCAACGGGATCTGGGTATTTGTCGACATCGATCTGGCGCGTGTTACCTCGAAATCCGTGGGCATTCAGGTCCATCTGCTTGAGAGCCTGCTTCAGCTAGTCGATGCAAGGTCAAAAGAGCGCCGCATGACGCGCTCTGCATTCGTCACACTGGCGCTTATTGATGAACTGAAGAAGCAGGACGGCTAACCATCGTCTTTCCGTTCAGTTCAGGAACATGACGCGCAGGCGCGGGGCACTTCCTGGAAGCGCCGGGATGTGACCGTGCGATCCCTCGACTACGTCGTTGCCTGCCGTCAGTCGGGAACAACCAGTAAGGATGATATGACGCACTCAATGTGGGGCATCGCGGTCGGGCTGGCGCTCATGTTCAGCGCGGCGCTGCGTCGGTATAGGCGCAACGTTCTGCGAAAGCGGGACATCCGCTGGCTTGATGAACACCATATATTGGACAGACTACGCAAGCAATTGGAGCTGTCACCCCGGAAATGACGCACGCCAGGTGGCGCGTCCAGGAAGAAAGGCTGGTAGTTAAGGAGTTGGCAAAATGACCCTGAATTACGCAGGCAGATCGCATGACGAAGCCGTGGCGGCGCGCCACAGGCAGAAACAGAAGGCACAGGAACAGGCCGGCGGCGAGATGGCGATAGAAGGGACAGAGGGCGACGCAACACATAGTTGCGGCGAACTCTCCGAACGGGGCAAGCAGGTCTGGAGAAGTGGAAGCGGGATCAACGGTGGCGGAAGAGAATGAACTGCACCCCAAAAGTTGGAAACCCGTCCAACGATTTGGGGTGTTTTCTTGAACCGCTCGGATTTCCTGGACAGGTCCCGAAGTTAGTGTTCCACGTTTAGACCGCCTTCGGTTTCAGGTTGAAGGCGGAACTGCCGGGCGAATTCGCCCGGCGTCAAATCGTTGAGCGCCATGTGAGGCCGACTCTCATTGTAGTCCCGACGCATAGCAGCACCGCGCCCCTCACTACAAAACTGATCATCGATTGGCTCATAGCCGCCTCCTTTGAGGTCAGAACCATGCTTATATCTTAGGTAACCAGAGAAATGGTATCGTCACGTTGTTGGCGGGTTGAGGGAGAAGCGGCGACAATCGCGGACATGAAACGGACCACTTTGCCGCAGCCCGCGCCAGCCACCGACACCATTTCCTACGCCGGCTACCGGTTTCCGCCCGATGTGATCAGCTACGCGGTGTGGCTGTACCACCGTTTCCCGCTGAGCCTGCGCATGGTCGAGGAACTGCTGGCCGCCCGTGGCATCGATCTGACCTACGAGACAGTGCGACGCTGGTCGGTAAAGTTCAGGCTGGGGATTGCCCGGCATATCCGGTCCACCGAGCTGGCGCGAGGCGACAAGTGGCACCTCGATGAAATGGTCGTCACGATCAATGGCAGGAAGCACTGGCTGTGGCGTGCGATGGACCAGCATGGCGCGGCGCTTGACGTGCTGATGCAAAGCCGGCGCGACCGGCACGCGGCCCGGCGCCTGATGCGCAAGCTGCTCAAGAAACATGGGCGCGCGCCGCGTGTACCTGTCACCGACAAGCTCAGGAGCTACGCGGCGGCGAACCGGGATCTGGGGCTCAAGGTCGAACATCGCCAGCACAAGGGGCTGAACAACCGGGCGGAAAACTCGCACCAGCCGACACGGGTGCGCGAGAAGGTGATGCGCCGCTTCAAATCAGCGCGTCACCTGCAACGTTTCGCTTCGGTCCATGATCAGGTGGGCAATCTGTTCATGAATTGCCGTTACCACACCGACGCAAAACAGAAGCGGGTGCATCGCACCCTGGCCTTCGAGGCTTGGAAAGCGTGACGGGCGCTCCGATGCGGGAGCGACTCGCCGCTTAAATTAGGCCTACTTACAGACGGCGTGTTCGAGCGCGTGCCGTTCGACAACTTGACAATACCCGACGATTCCTTCCCTACCCACGATGGCAATTTCGGCAGACGCGCCGTCCTCCATCACGTACAGCGGCGACACGATCGACGTAGTTGGAAAATAGACATGGTCGAGTTGGTCACCCGATTCGTAGACAATCTGACCGAGCGGCATGTCGACCTCCACGAGGTGTGGTGCGAGGCGGCCCACTCGACCGCGGGTAGCGCTGCCAGCAGCTGATTCGCTTTCGGACCTTGATCATCTGGCATCGACGACTTCTCGCAGCAGCCACTGCAGCACGCCTGTGCGCCGATATGCGCTGCGACGGCGGCAAAAAACACCTTCGTACGAGCCCCGTTATCCTATCTCAAGGCGTCCATGGAAAGTCCAAAGAGGCGACTGCGTTCTGTGGACCGGTTGGCATCAGTCCGCATTCAGGTACGGCACCGTACCGATTCTTTCGGCGATTCGGCACACGCTGTTTCTGGGCCCTTTGGACTTCTCATCCCACAGCGCCCACGGCGGCCGCACGCAAGATTGCCATCACAGGTTGCTCGCGGCAGTTGCGGCCGTCTGCAGGACGGAGAACCATCATGAATCCCATCACACTATTTCTTTCCGCCGCATTCGTGCTGGCTGGCCTGGCCGTTGGCGAGTGGGTGAACCTGTATCTGGCTCCGCCTCTTTTTGTCATTGCCATCCTCATCGCGCTCTCCGTGAAAGTTGCGAACGTCTGGCAGAAGTTCGTCATCTTGCGTGTCGGAAAACTGCAGAGCGTCAAAGGAGCGGGCTTTTTCATGATCATTCCTGTGCTGGACAGCGTCGTTGCAGTCATCGACGAGCGCATTCAGACAACCGCCTTCAATGCAGAAGAGGCATTGACCAAAGACACGGTGCCAGTCAATGTTGATGCGATCATTTTCTGGCATGTCCACGATGCGCAAAAGGCCGCGCTCGCCATCACCGATTACCGGCAGGCGATCGATCGTGTTGCACAGACGTCGTTACGCGAAATGATTGGCTCTTCGATGCTGGCCGCATTGCTCTCCGATCGAAGAGCTGCCGACGCGCATTTGCGTGACGAGATCGGGAGCAAGACCGCCAACTGGGGCATCACCGTCCGTTCCGTGGAGATTCGGGATGTCGCGATTCCTGTCGCGCTGCAGGACGCCATGTCCCGGCAAGCGCAGGCCGAACGCGAGAAACAGGCTCGCGTGATTCTGGGTTCTGCAGAAGCCGAGATCGCCGCAAAATTCGTCGAAGCGGCACAGGTGTACGAGAACCATCCGGGTGCGCTTCAACTGCGCGCGATGAATATCATCTATGAAACGACCAAGGAACGCGGCGCGACGATCCTGATCCCAAGTTCGATGATCGACAGTTTGAATCCGCCGCTCGCGCTGGCGATTGCCGGCCATGATGTGGCAGGGGCCGCGGTGACGCCTCTGAAGACCGCGGCGTAGGCGAGTTGGATAACCGATTGCAGGGCGCTCGCGATAGCGGACGACCTGGACCCCACCTTGCCACGTTGCCCATGTTCACCAGCGTCGCTCGACAGCAGTCTGCCGATTCACGAGCGATGCGCGCGAAATGAATTGCTCCGCCCGCATCGCATCGACGAGACCCTATCACTCCTTGCCCCCACCGTTGATCCCGCTTCCACTTCTCCAGACCTGCTTTCCCCGTTCGGAGAGCTGGCCGCAACTATGCTCCGCGTCGGCCTCCGTCCCTTCTATCGCCATTTCGCCGCCGGCTTGTTCCTGTGCTTTCTGCTTCTGCCTGTGGCGCGCCGCCACGGCTTCATCGTGCGACCTGCCTGCGTAATTCAGGGTCATCTCGCCAACTCCTCCAAAAGGTAGTCTTTGCAACCTGCCAATCTCCCGAGCGCGTGTCATTTCTCAAGCGACAATCCCAAATGCTTGCGTAGCCTGTCCAATACATGATGTTCACCCAGCCAACGGATCTCCTGCTTCCGCAGGAGGCTGCGCCTGTACCGCCGCAGCGACACGCCGATCATCAGCGCCAGCCCGACCGCGATGCCCCACATTGCGTACGTCATATCATCCTTTTCAATCTGTTCCCGATTTACACCAGGCGACAGATTACGCGATAGAAAAATAGCGCTCGCGTGTCCCCGCGCTTTCAAAAGTCGGAAGTTGTGTCACTCAGTGCTTATGACGCATCCATTCCCGGATCGGATGCATGTCTGGCCAACGGGCAACCGGCTCGTCCTTGTGTTCCCGGCCGTACCGTACCGCGGCAAATATCGCGACGCGTAGCACCACCGCGATCCCACTACAAAACCGATCATTGACTGACTCATGGCAGCCTCCCTTGAGGTCGGAACCTTTCGGTCCGAGAAAGCTTGTGGACTTCGCCTTGCATGGTGAGCCGGAGGGGGCCTGATCGGCCGGACATACTTCGCGGCGTTTCGGGTCCCAAAGCAGGCGTTTCCGATAAGCTACACTGTGAACCCTTTTGTCACGGGCGGCAGGTAAGCGTCAACAGCTACCGCGCAACGGATGCAGGGGATTCCAGCCCTTAAGGGGCGCCAAAAAAAAATACGTCTGCCATTAGTCTGCATCGATTTCGCGAGCGATAGTGAACCGTCGAGGCTGCCTGCAGATGAATCGAAGACCGGCAGTCACGTTCGGCTTACGTCTTTTCTGCTTCCAGTGGTTTTGCTCAATCATGCCATCTGCCCACGTCGTTGCGCCCGCGCATCGCGTCGCCTGACGCCGCTCCCTGCTGCGCTACATGCATCGACAATGCACACGCTACCCGGGCACGGGGTAGTAAGACGGCTAACGTCCGGTCGCCGGACAGTTGATGTGGATGGAGCTGTTGGTCGGTGCACTGACCGATAGTTAAAGCTTATTTAGCACAACAGGCCTACACTGGAAACAGGACAAGTCCGGAAGCAGTACCATGGTCGAAGCTACTCCGCAAAGCACCTTTCACGGTCTTGCATTGACTCCGGAGCAGGATGCAGAAGTCAGGCATTACATAAAGAGGAAAACGCAGCATGGCGCGCCGTGAGACACGCCGGAGTTGGAGGCAATGCTTGACGACATGCTGGTGCCCCCGAGCGACGAAGACGGAGGATCAGGCGCAACTGTCGACGAAACGAACGCGGTCACGGAGCGCGCGACAGCTTCCGTCGACGAGACCATGGCACCCATTGAGGCAAGCGAGGAGCGGCATGCTGCCATGGAAACTGAGGGGATGAGGGGACCCAGGGGTTGAATCCCGGTTAGCGCACGCGACTGGTGTCGAGATTCACCCGGCGCGTTCGGATCGTGGCATGAGTCTGTTCGGGACGCAACCTCACACCCCGAGTCTGTGGTCCATGAACCTTGATCGGCCGGTCTTTTCGTGGGTGGATCGATCGGCATGAGGGACGAATCGACGGCTGCGCGTCGCCATTGTTTTCGGATTACTAATCGAAGATCCAGCCGCGCCAGCGCAATCCCGCGTTCACGGACGGGCACACAAGTGCAGGCGGGAACTCGCCCAGGTTGCAAGCACCCCGACCCCGCCAGATGCTGACACGACACACTTAATGGAGGACATATGAGTATCACCCGGAGGTTCCTTTCGGAAGACAACGAAACACAGTCTATTGATGTACCATTTTTCCTGCCGCGCACAGAGCCGGTCTCAAGGTCGGAGCCAAAGCTAGCCGGGGATCCGTTCCTGTCACCGCGTGAAGCCGCTCGCGACGAGCACGAAAAGACAATCAAACACACGATGCCGGACGACCCGCAAGGGGATTTCGCCTGAAGAACGTCGATCGTTGACCCACACGGGTCGCGTTGTGCCGCGCCTCCCACGGAACTGCGCGGAAGCGCAAAGAGGTGTGCGCACGCCAACCTGGGATGCTTGCGCGGACCTTGTACCCTTGGCCCCATCTCGATGAGTTACGCCATCTACGACAGGAGGAGATCGTGAAACGCGATATGAATCTGGCACTCGCGATATTGAAAACCCTCGAGGAAAACAAGTCCCCGCACCTCAGCGAATTTGACATTGAAAGCGCGCTCAAGGACTCGTTCGACGTTTCGAACCGGGGTGTGGGGTATCAGTTGAACCTACTGGCCGACGCAAATCTTGTGCGCTCGATGGGTAGCGACTGGCGGCTAACCTGGGATGGCCACGAGTTTTTGAAGGCGGCGGTCCCGAATACCTTCGAAGGGCTTTGTCAACTTGTCGAGACTGAGGCGGAAAGACGGCAGGAAAGAGCATCCCTCAGAAAGCGTAGGACGGATTTCGGGTGACTTCGGTGATTTCGCACCACGCAACGAATCGCGCCGCGAG
>NZ_VTUZ01000082.1 GCF_008369935.1 Paraburkholderia panacisoli
ACCGACCTTCGACTTCCAGTCCGCGTTGACCTTCGACAGGTAGTTCGTCCAGATGAAGCTGGTGCCCGAACCGTCGGCGCGGCGCACCACGGCGATGTCGGTATCCGGCAGCTTGATCTTCGGGTTCAATGCGACGATCGCCGGGTCGTTCCACTTCTTGATCTTGCCCAGGTAGATGTCGCCGAGCACTTCACCCGACAGCGTCAGTTCAGCCGGCTTCACCCCCGGCACGTTGACGACCGGCACCACGCCGCCGACCACCGTCGGGAACTGGAACAGGCCGTTCTTGGCGAGTTCGTCGTCCTTCAGCGGAGCGTCGGAGCCCGCGAAATCGACGGTCTTCGCGACGATCTGCTTCACGCCACCCGACGAACCGATACCCTGGTAGTTCACCTTGCCGCCGCCGGACTTCTGGTAGGCGTCGGCCCACTTCGTGTAGATCGGTGCTGCGAACGTGCTGCCCGCGCCGGTGATGTCGGCGGCCTGGGCGGCGGTCGCACATAGCGCGCCAAGAACCAGCGCGAATTGGGTGAGTTTCATAGTCAGACTCCTACTGTATTTAATTGGCCTCCATGGGCTGCAACTTAAGGCCGCTATGTGACGTTCTTGTGACTGTCGAACTTTAACGAACCGGCAGTCCGAACTTAAGGCTCCGATAAGCCGACGCAGAAAAAACTAGCGGGTTAACCTGCTTTTGATTGGCCGCGATATGCTCAGGCATTTTCATTCCAATCCGGTCTGTGCGGCTCCGAAGCCTGGAGCCGCGTCGCTGTCGTCAGGATTCCATCGTCGGCAGGTAAGTTGCTAAAGACCCCAATCCGGCAGGGGAAGCAAACGCTGAATTGAGCTATGAAATCTGATCTGCTACTTCAAACCTACGGCGCCGATTCGTCCGGCATGGTATGCGGCTTCGCCTTTTCCTCGACCCGCGCGGGGCGGCCCGTCGATGCGGAAGAGGTCGTCGAATGGCTTCGTGAGCACGAAGCGAACGGCGAGTCGAAGCAGGCCGGCGAATTTCTCTGGCTTCATTTCAATCTAGCGCATAGCGCGAGCGAGCGCTGGATTAGATCGCAACTCGATCTGCCGGAAACGTTTTTCGACGCACTGCGCGAAGGCTCGCATTCGACGCGTATCGAGCACGCGGATGGCGCGCTACGCGCAGTCGTGAACGACGTGATGTTCAACCTCGAGTTCATCCCGTCAGAAATTGCGACGCTATGGATCTACGCGAATCAGCGGATCATCGTCACGGCGCGTCTCAAGCCGCTGCGTTCTGTCGACCGGTTGCGCGCGTCGGTCCGCGAAGGGGAAATATTCAGGTCGCCCGCGGAATTGCTGGTCCACCTGATGCATGACCAGGCCGACTTGCTGGTGCAGATCGTCCGGCGAACCAGCGCCGACGTCGATCGCATCGAAGACCGGTTTCTTTCGCAAAGGCCGACGCAGAACCGGCTGGACCTGGGCGCCATGCGTCGGACGCTGACCCGCCTGCAACGCATGCTCGCCCCCGAGCCCGGCGCGATCTTCCGTTTGCTGGCACGGCCGCCGCGCTGGCTCCAGCAGGAAGATGTACAGGATCTGCGCGAATCGACGGAAGAGTTCTCGGTCGTCCTCTCCGATGTGGCCGGCTTGATCGAGAGGGTCAGGCTGCTGCAAGAGGAAATCATTTCCCGCCTCGAAGAGCAGAACAACCGTACGCTGTTCACGCTGACGCTGGTAACGGTTCTGGCCATGCCGATCAATATCGTCGCGGGCTTCTTTGGCATGAACGTCGGCGGCATCCCGTTCGCCGAGAATCGGCACGGCTTCTGGGTGATGGTATTGCTGGTGGCCGGCTTCACGGGGCTGGCCGGATGGTGGGCGTTTCGCCGGCGCAAGGAGCGGTAGTGGAGGCGAGGATCGCGCGAAGCGCGCGATCCCCGGCGCATTTGGATAGTACGAGTCCGTTCGGCAACACGCGCTTATCGCCACCACTTCCCCACGACTCGGAGCAATGGCGTATCCACCGCGTTATTCCAGCGCGCGAGCCGGTCCAAAGAACTCATAGCGGCTTTGCGACTCCGGCACGCCAATCGCCTTGAGATGCTTCTTCACCGCCTTCATGAACGCGACGGGCCCGAGGAAATAAACGTCGACATCACGCGATTCCGGCAGCCACTTGGCGAGGTGCTTCTCGTCGAGATAGCCGGTGCCGTGCGCGTCGGCATCGCCGGCACGGCTTTGCTCATAGCAATAGAAGCGCTTCAATTGCGGATAACGCGCGGCCAGTGCTTCGATCGCATCGCGGAATGCATGCACCCCGCCATGACGAGCCGAATGAATGAAGTGCACCGGACGATCGGTAGTCAGGGCCGCTTGCAGCATGGCCACCGTTGGCGTAATGCCCACGCCGCCGCTGATGAGCACGAGTGGCTTGTCGCTCGGTTCGAGCCTGAAGTCGCCGGCCGGCGCGAACAGGTCCACCGTATCGTTTTCGTTGACCTGCGTATGCAGATAGTTCGACACTTTGCCATTCTGCTCGCGCTTCACGCTGATACGGTATTCACGGCCGTTGGCCATTGCCGAGAGCGAATAGTTACGGCGCACTTCTTCGCCGTCGATCGTCAGGCGCACGCCGATGTACTGGCCGGGATGAAACGCCAGCAACTCGCCGTTGTCGTCGGGGCGCAAATAGAACGACGTGATCTCGTCGCTCTCACGCACCTTGCGCGCGACGCGGAACACGCGCGTGCCGCGCCATCCGCCAGGCGCCACCTCGCGCTGCGCGTAGATCTGTTCTTCGAGCCCGATCAGCAGGTCGGCGAGTTGTTGATAGGCAGCGGCCCATGCCTCGATCACGGCATCGGTGGCGATTTGCGCGCCAAGCACTTCGCGGATGGAGCGCAGCAGGCACTGTCCGACGATCGGATAGTGCTCCGGCAGGATATTCAGCGAAACGTGCTTGTTGATGATCTGCGAGACCAGACCACCCAGTTGTTCGAGTTGATCGATATGGCGCGCGTACATCAGCACGCCGTTGGCCAATGCACGCGGCTGCTCGCCGCTTGCCTGATTCGCCTGATTGAACATCGGACGCACTTCCGGGTGTTCGCTCAGCAGCAGGTTGTAAAAGTGCGTGGTCAACGCTTCGCCTCCGCTTTCGAGCAGGGGGACGGTGGCCTTGACGATGGCGCGGTGTTCGGCGGAAAGCATAATGAAGTTCCTGGTGATGAATGGTTATCGAGCTGGCTTGCGCAAGACAGCCCATTGCAACCATGATTCGTGCCAGGTATAAAATGTAGTGAAATCAATGATATGGATATGCAAATGGTCCATTCGACCCTAGTCAGAAAGACTCCGAATGGAGTCAATCTGACTGCGGATGCGGTGCTCGACGTCCTGACGCCGTTGATCCTCGACCTGTCGCGCGACCTGTCCGATCGCGAGCGCTATCGTCGCCTGCTGCGCAGTTTGCTCACGTTGTTTCCGGGCGACGCGGCCGCTTTATTGCGTCTCGAAGGGGACACGCTGGTGCCGCTGGCAATCGACGGCTTGAGCAGCGATACGCTGGGGCGGCGCTTCCGGGTCGGCGATCACCCGCGCTTCGAGCAGCTTCTGTCACGGCCCGAGCCGACCCGCTTCGCGGCCGATTCCGATTTGCCCGACCCCTACGACGGCCTCGTGCAAGGCATGGCGGGGCACCTCGAAGTCCACGACTGCCTCGGCTGTCCCCTGTTCATTCGCGGCCAGCCCTGGGGGCTGCTCACGCTCGACGCACTCGACCCCGCACGCTTCGACGCCATCGACATGGCGTCGTTGCGGGCATTCGTCGGTCTGGCCGCCGCGACCGTGAGCGTGGTCGAGCGCATCGACACGCTGGCGCGCAGCGGCGAAGAGGCGCGCCTGCGCGCCGAAGCTTATCGGCAGGCGAGCAGTCAGAGCCGGCGCGAGCTGATCGGCAGCAGCGACGCTCATCACCACATGATCAAGGAAGTCGAGGTGGTCGCCGCGAGTGACCTGACCGTGCTGATCACCGGCGAGACCGGCGTCGGCAAGGAACTGGTGGCAAATGCGATTCATGCTCTGTCGCCACGCGTGAACAAGCCGCTGGTGAGCCTGAATTGCGCGGCGCTGCCTGACACGTTGGTCGAGAGCGAACTGTTCGGGCATGTGCGCGGCGCGTTCTCAGGCGCGTCGTCGGACCGGCGCGGCAAATTCGAACTGGCGGACGGCGGCACGATTTTCCTCGACGAAGTTGGGGAGTTGCCGCTCGCCGTGCAGGCAAAGCTGTTGCGGGTTCTTCAGAACGGCCAGTTGCAACGAATTGGTTCGGACCACGAACATAAGGTCGACGTGCGACTGATCACCGCCACCAATCGTGACCTCGCCGAAGAGGTGCGAGCGGGACGGTTCCGCGCGGACTTCTACCATCGTCTCAGCGTCTACCCGCTGCGCGTGCCGCCATTGCGCGAGCGAGGCCGCGACGTGCTGCTGCTGGCAGGCTTCTTTCTCGAAGAGAATCGCTCGCGGCTTGGGCTGCTGAGCTTGCGTCTGGCTGCGGACGCGCAAGCTGCGTTGTTGCGCTACCCATGGCCGGGCAACGTGCGCGAACTCGAACATCTGATCGGGCGTAGTGCGCTCAAAGCGCTGGCGGCCAATCGTGAGCATCGTCGCATTCTGACGTTGAGTGCCGCGGACTTTGCGTTGTCGGAGGTGCCGCACGAAGAAACACGCCAGCCGTCCGGACCGGCGCGGGAGAGCGGATCGAAGGATTTTCGCAGTGCGGTGACGGAGTTCGAGCGAAGCATCGTCCTCGACGCGCTGGCACGCCACAAGCAGAACTGGGCGGCGGTCGCGCGCGAACTCGGTCTCGATCGCGCCAATCTGAATCGTCTAGCTAAACGGCTTGGCCTCAAGTAGCAGACCGCGATCTAAATCTGGCAGCGGATAGAGGACGGAGCGTCGGCGCATCTGTGCGGCGAAGGCTGACCGCCCGAGCGACCGTCAAGCCACGCGCAGCGTCCGCCGCAGCGCCCACGCCGCGCGCCTTAACCAAAACCAAAGGCCTGATTCAAGAATGCAAACTTCGCGCAACGCAACGCGTCGTTCATAGTAGGGCCTTACGAAGCTCAACATGCCTATCCGGAGCCTTCTCCTATGTCCCCCTCTGCAGAGAAACTCGACGACTGGCTCAACAAGGAGGCGGTGGTCAAAGACGACATCACCGCCTTCCCGCTGGCGGCGCTGGCCGCCACGCTCGATCGCGAGGAAAGCGGCGATACGGTGCCGCCCCTTTGGCACTGGTTGTACTTTCTGCCAGTGGCGCCGATGGCCGAGGTCGGCGCCGACGGTCATCCGAAGCGCGGCGGTTTCCTGCCGCCGGTGCCGTTGCCGCGCCGCATGTGGGCCGGCGGCCGGCTGACTTTTCATGCGCCGCTCAAAGTGGGCGAGCACGCCACGCGCACGTCGACCATCGCCAATATCGAGGACAAGACCGGCCGTTCGGGGCGTCTCGTGTTCGTCACGGTGCAGCATGCGATCGAAGCGGACGGCGAACTGAAGCTCGAAGAAGAGCACGACATCGTCTATCGCGACGCGCCGCAGGAAGGCGCGCGGCCGCAGCAGCCGCAGCTCGCGCCCGAAGGCGAAACGTGGCGCCGCACCGTCGACGCCGACGCCGTGATGCTGTTCCGCTATTCTGCGTTGACCTTCAACGGCCATCGCATTCACTACGATCACCCGTATGTCACGCAGGTCGAAGGCTATCCCGGCCTGGTCGTTCACGGACCCTTGATCGCGACGCTGCTGGTCGACCTGGTGCGCCGCGAGCAGCCCGACGCCACGCTGCAGAGCTTCGCGTTCAGAGCGCTGCGGCCCACTTTCGCGGGCCAGCCTTTTACAGTGTGCGGACAGCCTTCCGCCGACGGCAAGACCATCGACCTGTGGGCCAAAGACCACGAAGGCTATCTGACCATGCGCGCGACGGCCTCGCTTGCCTGAACGTCACCCGAGCGTCACCCCAGCGTCATTGAGCGTTACCTGAACTCCTAAAGACTCGATTATGCAAACCACGCAACAAGATTCTTTCCAGGACATCCGCGAAGCAGTGCGCGATCTGTGCCAGCAGTTTTCCGGCGAGTACTTCCGCAAGATCGATGAAGCACGCGGTTATCCGGAAGAGTTTGTCGATGCGCTCACCAAGGCAGGCTGGCTGGCCGCGCTGATTCCGCAGGACTTCGGCGGCTCGGGGCTGGGGCTCACGGAAGCGTCGGTGATCATGGAAGAAATCAATCGCGCCGGCGGCAATTCGGGCGCGTGCCACGGTCAGATGTACAACATGGGCACGCTGCTGCGCCACGGCTCCGAAGAGCAGAAGCGCAGGTATCTGCCGCAGATCGCGAGCGGCGATTTGCGTTTGCAGTCGATGGGCGTGACCGAGCCGAGCACCGGCACGGACACCACGAAGATCAAGACCACCGCCGAGCGGCGCGGCGACCGTTATGTGATCAACGGCCAGAAGGTGTGGATCTCGCGCGTGCAGCACTCGGACCTGATGATCCTGCTCGCGCGCACCACGCCGCTATCCGATGTGAAGAAAAAATCGGAAGGCATGTCGATCTTTATCGTCGACTTGCGCGAAGCGATCGGGCACGGTCTGACCGTGCAGCCGATTCTGAACATGGTCAATCACGAGACCAACGAACTGTTCTTCGACAACCTCGAAATCCCGGCTGAGAATCTGATCGGCGAGGAAGGGCAGGGCTTCAAATACATCCTCGACGGTTTGAACGCGGAGCGCACGCTGATCGCAGCGGAATGTATCGGCGACGGCTACTGGTTCGTCGACAAGGTCACCGAGTACGCGAAAGAGCGCGTCGTGTTCGGTCGTCCGATCGGACAGAACCAGGGCGTGCAATTCCCGATCGCGCGTTCGTTCATCAATGTGGAAGCGGCCAGCCTGATGCGCTTCGAAGCGGCGCGCCGTTTCGATGCGCATCAACCGTGCGGCGCGCAGGCGAACATGGCGAAGCTGCTCGCGGCGGACGCATCGTGGGAAGCCGCCAACGCCTGTCTGCAATTCCACGGCGGCTTCGGCTTTGCCTGCGAGTACGACGTGGAGCGCAAGTTCCGCGAAACGCGTCTGTACCAGGTCGCGCCGATTTCAACCAATCTGATTCTCTCGTACGTAGCCGAGCATATTCTCGGACTGCCGCGTTCGTTCTGACCTTCAGGCTGACACACACATGAGACCACTCGACGGTATCAAGGTCGTCACGCTCGAACATGCGATTGCCGCTCCGTTCTGCACGCGCCAGCTTGCCGATCTCGGCGCGCGGGTCATCAAGATCGAACGCCCTGGCGTCGGCGATTTCGCGCGCGGTTACGACGAACGTGTGCATGGACTGTCGTCGCATTTCGTCTGGACCAATCGCTCGAAGGAAAGTCTCGCGCTCGATCTGAAGCAGCCCGCGGCAGCGGAGATTCTCGACGCCCTGGTCGCCGACGCCGACGTGCTGGTGCAGAATCTCGCCCCCGGCGCGGCGGAGCGGCTCGGTCTCGGCTACGACGCATTGAGCAAGAAGTACCCGAGGCTGATCGTCTGCGATATTTCCGGCTATGGTGCCGACGGCCCCTATCGCGACAAGAAAGCCTACGACCTGCTGATCCAGAGCGAATCCGGTTTCCTGTCGATCACCGGTTCGCCGGGCGCGCCCGCCAAGGCCGGCTGCTCGATCGCGGATATCGCGGCCGGTATGTACGCATATTCGAATATTCTGAGCGCGCTGCTGTTGCGTGGCCGGACCGGGCGCGGCTGCCGCATCGACGTGTCGATGCTGGAGAGCATGGTCGAGTGGATGGGATACCCGCTCTACTATGCGATCGACGGTCAGACGCCGCCCGCGCTGTCGGGCGCGGCGCACGCCACGATCTACCCGTACGGGCCGTTCCCCGCCGGCGACGGCAAAACCGTGATGCTCGGTCTGCAAAACGAACGCGAGTGGAAGCTCTTCTGCGAGCGCGTGCTCGAACAGCCGGAACTCGCCATCGACGAGCGCTTCGCGTCGAACTCGAAACGTACGTCCGAGCGGCAAGCGTTGCGCGAAGTGATCGTTGCGGCCTTTGCGCAGCTGAGTGCCGCGCAGGTCATCGAGCGGCTCGACGATGCCGGCATCGCCAACGCGCAGATGAACACGCTCGACGACGTGTGGGCGCATCCGCAACTGAAAGCGCGCGAGCGCTGGCAGGAAGTCGGCACGGCGGCGGGCGCGGTGCCCGCGCTGCTGCCGCCAGGTCTGCCCACCGACTTCGCGCCACGCATGGATCCGGTTCCCGCGCTAGGTGAGCACACCGAAGCGATCCTGCGCGAACTCGGTTATGACAGCTCGCGCATCGACGCGCTGCGTGCGGCCGGCACGATCTGAACCGTCTTTCCGCGCTGGCGTGCGAACGATGCCACGCCGGCAATCCGAACGAACCCGACGCGAATTCCTCATGAACGATCATCCCAGTCTCACGCTCGCCACCTTCGCCGCGCAACTCGACTTCGACAGCATCCCGCACGCGGTGGTCGAGCGCGCTGTGAACCTGTACGTCGATTGGCTCGGCTCGGCATTAGCCGGCAAGGGCGCGCGGCCGGTCGAAACGATTGCGCGCTTTGCGCGTCAGGCGGGGGGCGCGGCGCAGCAGGGCCCGTGCGAAGTGTTGATCGACCGCAGCCGCACCACACCGTATTTCGCGGCGATGGTCAACGGCGCTGCGTCGCACTTCGCCGAACAGGACGACGTGCACAACGGCTCGGTGTTTCATCCGGCGACCGTGGTGTTTCCGGTTGCTCTCGCATTGGCACAGGCGAGGCGGGCATCGGGGCGCGAGTTCATCGCGGCGGCGGTCGCGGGTTACGAAGTCGGCATTCGTATCGGCGAATTTCTCGGCCGCTCGCACTACAAGGTGTTTCACACTACCGGTACGGTAGGCACGGTCGCGGCGGCGGCCACCGCTGGGAGGCTGCTCGGTTTGTCGCCCATGCAGATGCTCGACGCGTTCGGCTCGGCGGGCACGCAGGCGAGTGGTTTGTGGGAGTTCCTGCGCGACGCCGCCGACTCGAAGCAATTGCACACGGCGATGGCCGCCGCGAACGGACTGATGGCAGCACAACTCGCCGCCGAGGGCTTCAGGGGCGCGACCCGCATTCTTGAAGGCGCGCAAGGCATGGCAGCGGGCATGTCGAGCGACGCCGATCCGGCGCGCCTGGTCGACCGGCTCGGCAGCCGTTGGGCGACGGCGGAGACATCGTTCAAATATCACGCGGCGTGCCGGCATACGCATCCCGCCGCCGACGCGTTGCTTGCCGTGGTGCAGGACCACCGTCTCGCACCGCGCGATATAGCGAAGGTCGTCGCGCACGTTCATCAAGGCGCGCTCGACGTGCTCGGCGCGGTCGTCACGCCGCGCACCGTGCACCAGGCGAAGTTCAACATGGGCACGGTGCTCGCGCTCGTTGCGCATCACGGCTATGCGGGCGTGACCGAATTCGAGCAGGGCTTCGACGCGGATGTGATCGCCGCTTTCCGCGACAACGTGACGATGGCCTACGACGCCGAGGTCGATGCCGCGTATCCCGCGCGCTGGATCGGCAAGGTGACGGTGACGACCACCGACGGCCGCGTCTTCCACGGCCGCGTCGACGAACCGAAGGGCGACCCGGGCAATACGCTTTCGCGCGATGAGATCGCGACCAAGTTGCATCGGCTGGCGGCGTTTTCTGGCGCGGCCACCGAAGGCGAGGCCGCGCGTTTGCTCGGCAACGCATGGCATATCGCGGAGCACGCGCAAATCGGCTCGGTATTCGAGGCAAGCTCGCACGCGGCGGTCCCCGCATGAGCACCGCGCTGCCTCGCTCGTACCTGTTCGTGCCGGGCAACCGGCCCGAGCGTTTCGAGAAAGCGCACGCAGCCGGTGCGGACGCGGTGATTCTCGATCTCGAAGACGCCGTGCAGCCCGATGAAAAAACCGTAGCGCGCGCGTCTGTGCGGGCCGCTGTATCCGGGCATGCATCGCGGCCAGCATGGGTACGCGTCAACGGCTCGGATACGCCGTGGTTTGCCGACGACATCGCCGCATTGTCCGCGCAGCCCGGTGTCGCTGGAATCGTATTGCCGAAGGCCGAAACGCGCGAGCAGGTCGAGGCCGTGCTGGCGCATGCGCATCCTGGGTTGAGCGTGTTGCCGATCGTCGAGACCGCGCGCGGTTTTGCGAATCTCGCGGTGTTGTGCGCGGCGCCGCGCGTGCAGCGCATCGTGTTCGGCACGCTGGATTTTCAGATCGATCTCGGCATCGACGGCGATGGCGAGGAACTGCATCTGTTCCGCTCGCAGATCGTGCTGGCGTCGCGACTCGCGGGGATCGGCGCGCCGGTGGATGGCGTGTCGACCACCATCACCGATACCGATGCAATCGAAGCCGACGCGCGGCGCGGTCGGCGCTTCGGCTTCGGCGGCAAGCTGTGCATTCATCCGAAGCAGATCGATGCGGTGCATCGCGCGTATGCATGGAGCGACGCCGAGCGGGAGTGGGCGCGGCGCGTGCTGTCGGCGGTGGAAGCCAGCAACGGTGCGGCGGTGGCGGTGGACGGCAAGATGGTCGATATGCCGGTGATTCTGAAGGCCCGCAGGATCGTGATGGGCTGATAAGACGCGTCCTCGCGGCGCGTGATTTGATTGACGACCCGACAATGTGCAAAACGGCGCAATGCATTTTCATGCATTGCGCCGTTTTTCTTGCCGCCCGCGTGCGTGGGGATGCCGCTGTTAACCGCAACGAAACATCGGCTTCCAATAATGCCAATTCCCTCGCCAGACCGGCTGTCGCACTCTTATCGTCATACGGCATGACATGACACCAGATGACATGACAAGGCTCTGCGGCATCCAGCTGTGTCATTCGGAAGCTTGCATCAGAGCCGCGCATTCGAAAGCGGCCATGCAGAACTGCATCGCGTAAGCGGCCCCGCCGCGCGCACCTTATCAGGAGACAAAGTTGGCAACATTAACCGTCAATTCCGGCGCGCGGCTCGACCGCTTGCCCATCGCCCGTTTCCACTGGAATATTCTCGGTCTGATCGGCGCGGGCGCTTTCCTCGACGCATTCGATATCTATCTCGCCAACGGCGCGCTCGCGGCGATGGTCAAGAGCGGTTTCACCGATTTGCGGCTCGGCTCGTTTTTCATCTCCGCGACCTTCATGGGCATGATGATCGGTGCGGGCCTGTCCGGCTATCTAGGCGACCGTTTCGGCAGGCGTTATTCGTATCAGGCGAACCTGGCGATTTTCGGTATCGCGTCGATCGCCGCGTGCTTTGCGCCCGACATCTACTGGCTGATCCTGCTGCGTTTCATCATGGGGGTGGGCTTGGGCGCCGAACTGGTGGTGGCGGCCGGCACCTTGTGCGAGTTCGTGCCGCCGGCCACGCGCGGACGCTGGACCGCGCTGCTTGCGTTGATCATCAATTCCGGTTTGCTCGGCGCGACGGCGATCGGCTACTGGGTCATTCCGCATCTCGGCTGGCGCTACATGTTCGCGATCGCGGGTATCGGTGCGCTGGTGGTGTGGTTCCTGCGGCATCGGATGCCGGAATCGCCGCGCTGGCTCGAAACGGTTGGACGGCTCGAAGAGGCAGAGGCCACGGTGTCGGCGATCGAGCGGCAAGTCGAGGCGCGCGTCGGCAAGCTGCCGCCGGTCGCGCGGGTGGTAAGTCACGAGGTGCCGGCGGCGCCGTTCTCGGCGTTGTTCGCGCGTGGCATGATCGGCCGCACGCTGGTGGCGGCGTTGACCTGCATGGCGATCAATATGTCGCTGTATGGGTTCGTCGCGTGGCTGCCGACGTTCTTCGTCAAGGAAGGGCTGACGATCGTTCAGTCGCTTGGCTTCGTGTTGCTGATGTCGTTCGGTGCGCCGGCCGGCGCGGTGGTCGGCTACCTGGTGGCCGACCGGTTGGGGCGTCGCAATGGGATCGTGCTGTTTTCGCTCGTGACGATACTGCTCGGCTTCGTGTACGTGCAGATGCGTGCACCGATGGAGATTTCGGTGGTGGGATTCGCGTTGGTGACGGCGATCTATACAGTGTGCACGCTGGGCTTGTTCGGCTATATCCCGGAGCTGTTTCCGACCGCGTATCGGCTGCGCGGAACGGGTGTCGCCGGCACTTGCGGGCGTGCGGCTTCGATGTCCACGCCTTATGTCGCGCTGTTGCTGTATACGCAATTCGGCGTGACGGGTGTGCTCGCGATGGTTGGCGGCGTGCTGCTCTTGTTGAGCGTCGCTATTCTGGCGCTGCGGATCGAGACAAGTCAGCAGACGCTAGAGGATATCTCGCCGGATGCCGATCTGGCGGCGCATGGCGAGTTGGTGGAGAAGTCGGCGTAAGTGAAAGTGGGCGTGAGCGCGGCCCGTTGATTCGGGCCGTCGATCGCAAGCGTGTTGCGCGGCATTGGATTTGCCGCGCGGGTTTTCTGCTTCAGGTGATTTCGCCGGCTAGTTCTGGCACGAGCGTGAACGGATCGCGGACCAGACCCATAATCGGCGACGCTAAAGGCCGGCGCTTCGGGATCCTTGTCAATCGGGACGATCAACTTCGAGTCCTTCATCCCGGCAGGGTGCTGGATCGCACCCGAGATGCCGGCTGCCACGTACAGTTGCGGCTGTTCTTGTCAATCAGTGCCTTCAGCAGCTTCGCGACCGCGAGCGGCTGCAACCCTTCATTCGACTCGATCAACACAGCACGATCAGCACCGTGCGCGGCGTTTCCTGCGCTTGCGCGACGCCTGCCGGCACGGCGATCACGTCGGTCGCCACCCCGGCATCCTTCAGACGCACCGTCTCTTCAATCGCAACTTCATCGAACGGATTCATCGACATCTTCACGTTCGCGATGTCGACACCCGTGCCGTCTGCTTTCGCCCAAACCTTCACCTTGTAGTCGGCCACTCTCTTGAGTGGCGTCAGAATCTTCACCACGCTCTGCCCAAAATAAAACGCTCGCATCGACAGCAAGCGCGGACCGCCTCACTCTGACAGGGAGCGCCGGCACGGGGAATTCGGTTTTTTCGAACGAGTGCTTCGCGCCCGGTTAAGATTGGCATTTGTCTTGCAGGTGCCGATTGGCATTTCAATTGACGCGTCATCTCTGGCTTTCATCATGCATTTCGATTTCGTGGATTTGCGTTTGCTCCTCCATATCGCCGACACGCAGAATCTCGCGCGCGCCGCGGAGCGCGCGCATCTGTCGGCGCCGGCCGCCAGCAACCGGGTCAAGAATCTCGAGGAGCAACTGGGTTTCAAACTGCTGTATCGCACCAGCCAGGGCGTGACGCTGACGCCCGCGGGCGAGGCGTTCGTGCATCATGCGCGGCTCGTGCTCGAGCGCGTCGAGCATCTGGCGGGCGACATGCAGGAGTATGGCGAAGGCATCAAGGGCCACGTACGTATCTGGGCCAACACCACTGCGATCAGCGAGTTCATGCCGGCCGTGCTGAGCCACTTTCTGCGCGATCATCCGGACGTCAACATCGATCTGCGTGAAGTGCTGAGCGGCGAAATCGTCAAAGGCGTGGCGGATAGCGCGACAGATATCGGCATCGTCGCGGGCAACGTCCATGCGGAACATCTGGAAATGCTGCCGTATCGCGACGATCGTTTGATGCTGGTGACATCATGCGATCATCCGCTCGCCAAACAATCGTCGGTCGATTTTGCGCAGGTGCTCGACGCGAACTTCGTGAGCCTGCCCACTTCCAGCGCGATTCACGCGTTCATCATGAGCGCCGCCGATGCGCTCGGCGCGCGTCTGAAGCTGCGCATCCAGGTCGGCAACTTCGAAGCGGCGTGCCGGATGATCGAAGCCGGCGTGGGCATTGGCATCGTGCCGGAGTCGGTCGCGCTGCGGCACCGGAAGACGATGCAGATCGCCATCGTCGGCTTGAACGACCCGTGGGCCGAACGCAAGCTCAAGATCTGCGTGCGCAGTCTGAAGGACTTGCCGCCGTTCGCGCGGGTGCTGGTCGACCGGTTGATGGCGGGGGTTTGAACGCGGCGCGATCGTCAGTTCGGGCGAACCGAATGGGATGCGCGGAGCGGCTTGCCGCGACACCGACGCGGTCGCCCAGCCGCCGCGCGCAACCGGAACGGGCTGCTCAAGTTTCCTTATGGAAACATTGGACAGTTCGTCAACCGGCATTTACATCCGTTCAACCCCTGCTTGCGGCTATAAAAGCCCGCGTGTATAGTTTCCGAACTTACTCTTGTTTCGCATCGGAAATTAAAGGGGTTTTCATGGACGCTTCCACTATCCTCGCCGATCTCGGCATCGCCCACGCGGCGCAAGCCGGCGATCTCGCGGTTCATTCGCCCATCACCGGCGACCTTATCGGCCGCGTGGCCGTCAACACGGTGGCGGAAGTCGACGCGGCCCTCGCCCAGGCGAAACAGGCGTACACCGCGTGGCGCAACGTGCCAGCGCCGCGGCGCGGCGAACTGGTGCGGTTGCTCGGCAATCGTCTGCGTGACAAGAAGCAGGCGCTCGGCAGCCTCATCACGCTGGAAACCGGCAAGATCCTGCAGGAAGGCATGGGCGAAGTGCAGGAAATGATCGACATTTGCGATTTCGCGGTCGGCCTGTCGCGCCAGCTTTACGGCCTGACGATCGCGTCGGAGCGTCCGGGCCACCGGATGGCGGAGACGTGGCACCCGATGGGCACCTGCGTCGTGATCTCGGCGTTCAACTTTCCGGCGGCGGTGTGGTCGTGGAACGCAGCACTCGCGCTGGTGTGCGGCAACGCGGTGATCTGGAAGCCGTCGGAAAAGACGCCGCTCACCGCGCTCGCCGTCAATCAGATTCTCAACGACGCACTGAAGGAATTCGGCGATGCGCCGGCCGGCCTGACCGCGTTGATCAACGGCGGACGCGACGTGGGCGCGAAGCTGGTGGCCGATTCGCGCGCGTCGATCGTCAGCGCGACGGGCAGCACGGAAATGGGCCGCACGGTCGGCGTCGAAGTGGCGAAGCGCTTCGGACGCTCGCTGCTCGAACTCGGCGGCAACAATGCGGGCATCGTCGCGCAAACCGCCGACCATGAACTCGCGATGCGCGGCATCCTGTTCTCGGCCGTGGGCACGGCGGGGCAGCGTTGCACGTCGCTGCGGCGTCTGTTCGTGCATGAGAGCGTGTACGACAAAACCATCGAACGCCTTAAGCAGCTGTACAGCAAGGTGCCGATCGGCAACCCGCTCGAAAAGGGCACGCTGATGGGGCCGCTGATCGACAAGCAATCGTATGCTCGCATGCAGGAGGCGTTGCAGCAGGCCACGGCGGAAGGCGGCAAGGTGTTCGGCGGCGAGCGCGTCGACGTGAAGGGTTATGAAAACGGTTACTACGTGCGCCCGGCGATCGTCGAAATGCCGTCGCAAACGACCGTCGTGCTGAAGGAAACTTTCGCACCGATTCTCTACGTGTTGCGCTATACGGATTTCGCCGACGCGGTTGAAGCAAACAACGCGGCGGTTCACGGTCTGTCGTCGTGCGTGTTCACCACCGATTTGCGCGAGGCGGAACGCTTCCTGTCCGACTCTGGCAGCGACTGCGGGATTGCCAACGTCAACATTGGTCCAAGCGGCGCGGAAATCGGCGGCGCATTCGGCGGCGAGAAGGAAACCGGCGGCGGCCGCGAGTCGGGGTCGGATGCATGGAAGGCCTATATGCGCCGTGCCACTAATACGGTCAATTATTCGTCGGCATTGCCGCTCGCGCAGGGCATCGACTTCAATATCGGTTAAGCGCGCCGGCGCGATCCGCGCAGCGGCAGCGGCGCATTCGTGCGCGGCCGCCACTGCGGTTGCCCTTGCCATTGCGGTCGCGCACCCGCTCTCGCTTCAACAATCCGTTTGCGCCGCCCGGCGTTTCAGAGCGGCCACGTTTCTCGTGGAGTAAGACGTGAGTTCCAAAGTCGTGATCGTCGGCGGTGGGGTGATCGGCAGCTCAATTGCATATTTCTTGCGGCTGTCCGATCCGACAGTCAGCGTCACGGTGATCGAACGCGATCCGACCTACGCGCGTTCGTCGTCGGCATTATCGGCGGCGTCGATCCGTCAGCAATTCTCCACGCCGTTGTCGATTCAGATGTCGCTGTTCGGCATCGAGTTTTTGCGCTCGATCGGCGATCGGCTCGAAATCGGCGGCACGCGGCCGTCGATCGATCTTCACGAAGGCGGCTATCTGTTTCTCGCGACGCCCGCCGGCGAATCCACTCTGCGCGAGAACCATGCATTGCAGAAACGTCTCGGCGCCGATATCAGTCTGCTCGACACTAGCGCACTGCAAGCGCGCTTCCCCTGGCTCAATACCGACGACCTCGTCGCCGGCGCGTATGGCGAAAGCGGTGAGGGATGGTTCGACGGTTACGGTCTGGTGCAGGCGCTGCGCAAGAAAGCCCAGGCGCTCGGTGCGCGCTATGTCGCCGCCGATGTCACCGGGCTGCAACGCGACGGCAAACGCGTCACGCAGGTCCAGACCGCCGACGGCGAGGCCTATGCTTGCGACGTGGTCGTGAACGCGGCCGGCGCATGGGCACGCAGGGTTGCTCAGATGGTCGGCATCGACCTGCCGGTCTATGCGCGGCGGCGCAGCATTTTCAACGTCACGTCGCCGGCGCGGCTCGAACGGTGTCCGCTGCTGATCGATCCGAGCGGCGTGTACTTTCGCCCCGAGGGCAACTCGTTTCTTTGCGGCACCTCGCCGGCGCCGGATCACGACCCCGACGATCTGCCGCTCGATGAAGTCGACCACGCGCTCTTCGACGACGTGATCTGGCCGACGCTCGCGCATCGCGTGCCGCAATTCGAAGCGTTGCGCGTGCAGAATTGCTGGTCCGGCTACTACGAATACAACGTGCTCGATCAGAACGCGATCATCGGTTCTCACCCTGACGTGGACAACTTCATTTTCGCCAATGGCTTCAGTGGGCACGGTTTGCAACAGGGGCCGGCAACGGGACGCGGCATCAGTGAACTGATTCTGCATGGCCGCTACACGACGCTCGATCTCGGCTCGCTGAGCTTCGCGCGCGTGCTCGAGAACCGGCCGATCGTGGAGAGGAACGTGGTGTAGCCGCACGTCGGGTGATGCGGAAAACGCAATACGTAGTGCGTAGATATCGTTTGCTGATCACCCGGACGATGATCACAATCGACGCCGGTCTTCCCTCGACAGATGTATCGATAGATAAGCGGCCCGTCACCATGTTCGCGTTCAATCCCACATTCGAAGCACCGGCCGGCTCGCCGATTCGCGAGCTGTTCAAGTATCTGGCGCAACCAGGCATGATCTCGTTTGCCGGCGGCTATCCGGCCAGCGATCTGTTCGATCGTGAAGGGCTGGACGCCGCCGCGGCGCGCGCGTCGCAACAACCGGCGCTGTGTCTGCAATACGGTCCGACCGACGGCCTTGCGATCCTCAAGGAAGAGCTTGCGAACCTGATGACGCGGCGTGGCACGCCTTGCACACCGCAAGACCTGCTCGTGACGACTGGTTCACAGCAGGGTTTCGATCTGCTGCTGCGCGTGATGGTCGCTCCGGGCGACGTGGTGCTGGTCGAACAGCCCGCTTATCCTGCGACCCTGCAAGCGCTGAAGTTGCAGCAGGCCGACGTGGTGACGGTGCCCGTCGATCAGCATGGACTCGACGTCGCGGCGCTCGCCGCGCTGCTCGAAGCCGGCACGCTGCGCGCCGCGCCGAAGCTGCTGTACACGGTGCCGACTTTTGCCAATCCGACCGGCGCGACCTTGTCGCTCGAACGACGCATGGCGTTGCTGGAACTGGCGGCGCGTTATCGCTTTCTGATCGTCGAGGACGATCCGTATGGTGATCTGCGTTTTGGCGGCGCGGCGTTGCCTTCGCTGCTCGCGTTGAGCGATCAGGTACCGGGGTCGCGCGACTGGGTGGTCCACTTTTCGAGTCTGTCGAAGATCGTCGCGCCTGGGCTGCGCGTCGGCTGGATGGTCGCGCATGCGGAGATTGTGCGCCGCTGCGTGGTCGCCAAGCAGACGGTCGATCTGTGCAGTTCATCGTGGACCCAGGCGATTGCCGCTGAGTACCTCGCGAGCGGTGCGCTGGAGCGTCATCTGCCGCGCATCGTCGATGCGTATGCCGTGAAGTGCCGCACGCTGTGCGATGTGCTCGAAGCGCATTTGACGCAACACGTCGCGTTTCATCGTCCGGCTGGCGGTATGTTTGTGTGGGCGCGATTGAAAGCGAGGCAGAATGCGGCGGATTATCTTCGCGTCTGTATCGAGCACAATGTGATGTTTGTGCCGGGCGTTGCATTCTATAAAGACAATATCGATGCGGCGGCATTGCGGCTGTCTTTTGCTGCGCCGGGTGTGGCGGATATTGAAACCGGTGTGCTAAGGATGAAGCTTGCGCTAGAACGGTTTAGCGGTGCTCTCGCGGGGTGATTTCAGGTAAGTCCGTGCAGGGCTGTTCGCCTCAGTCGCCGGCTTCTGGCTCCGCTGCGTGGAGTTGTGCGGAGCGGCTCGCTGTTTCAAGTCTCACGCCACTAGTGAATACGGCGTTCGCGTTGCGCTCGCGCAGCGACCGGATGACCGACGTTGCTTCACGCGACGTATTCATGAAAAGTCGTCGTTGCATCAAGAGGTTGCCACGCGATCGCTGGGCTTATCCACAGGCTTTCGCACAGATTCTGTGGACAACCACCCGGCAAGCGCGCCCCTTTAATCCGGCGGTCTGGGCGCGGTTTATGCACGGCTAACGCGAGCGCTTTGGGAGAGCCTCATCAGCCTCATAAGTTAGAGTCCCATTCCCGCTCCTCCTTCACCACGTCGTGCGTCGCCGACCAATACGGCGACCGGTTGTAGTACTCGTGCACGGAGGTGCCCCATTGCATATCCGCCATCGATGGCCAGTTGTCCTGGTCGCAGCCGGGGGCGTTTTTGATCCGCTCGGCTGTCGTCCGTATCGAGCGTCAGAGCGCTCCATGGAATTGCGTGCAGCGTGTCGCGCACGCCGAGGAAGCCGTTGCTGGGTAACACCGCATAAGCGATCCGCCCGCCGCGCTCGTCGAGCATGATGTCGGAAATCTTGCCGACGTGTTCACCGTCGGATGACATCACCTTGTTGCGGTCGAGCGTGGAGGCGGCCATCACGTCTGGTCCGGGGCCGTCGCCCACACCGATTCCGACGAGGTTTGCGTGTTGTTTGCCAGGCGCTGCCGGGTCTCGGGGATCGAGCGTAGTCATCACGTGCTCCTCGTAGAAAGCGCAAACGGAGAGCGCGCAACGACTATGCCGAGTCGGGGGGCGGCCACCCGGGTGGAGTGACGATGGCCGCGCGCCTGCTTTCGCGCGGCCGATATGCGGCGCGGCGAAACATCGGCTTGCGCTTACCGTGCCTTACGGATGCTCAAGTTCTGGCTGGGCGGCGTCGATAGGTCTTGTAACCGGCGATGCGCCGAACCGCCGTGTGTGCGGCGCCTGTCGGCGCAATCGCGCAGCGCATGTGTAGAGCGAATCGAACGGAGGTATCCATGCGGATTGACCGCACGTTGTCGCAAATGCCGCCGTTGGCGGATCGCGCGATGACGAACAACCAGCCCGTGGCGAACGACGCCAGTGCAGTGCAACCTATGTTGCCCGCCACGGCATCCACACAGGACGACGTGGTTCATATCTCCGCCGTGGGCGCGGCAGCGGCCGCGCAGGATGGAGATGCAGCTCAGCAAGAGGGGCAAAGCGCTTCAACGGCGGCAGAGAGTGCGCCGCAATCGGGTGCCTCGGCGGTGCAGTCGTTTGCATATGGCACGCTTGGTCTCGAACGGCCGGATCAGCCTCAGGACGAGAGCAATGCGTTCTACACGGCGGGGCGGTGGCTGGCAGCTGGAATCACCGTGGGCGGGATCGTGTCGCTGCTTGTTTGAGGAGCGCGTTGCGGAGGAAATTGCGCTTGCCGTGCAGGGTGCACGGCAAGCGCTGTCGCTAACTTTTTAGCGGTCGAGGAACGACTTCAGTCGATCGGCGCGGCTCGGATGCATCAGCTTACGCATCGCCTTGCTTTCGATCTGACGAATCCGCTCGCGCGTGACGTCGAACTGCTTGCCGACTTCTTCGAGCGTATGGTCCGACTTCGTGTTGATGCCATAGCGCATGCGCAGCACCTTCGCTTCGCGCGGGGACAGCGAGTCGAGCGCGTCGTCGATGGCGGCGCGCAAGTCGGCTTGCATCGCGGCATCGGCCGGCGACGAAGCCGCCGAATCTTCGATCATGTCGCCGAGCGTGGCGTCGCCATCGTCGCCGACAGGCGTTTCCATCGACACCGGCTGCTTGGCGATCTTCAGAATGCCGCGCACCTTCTCTTCCGAAAGCTCCATGCGTTCGGCGAGCACCGACGGATGCGCTTCCTGGCCGGTCTGCTGCAGGATCTCGCGCGAAATGCGGTTGAGCTTGTTGATCGTTTCGATCATGTGCACCGGCACGCGAATCGTGCGCGCCTGATCGGCCAGCGAACGCGTCACGGCCTGGCGCACCCACCACGTTGCATACGTCGAAAACTTCCAGCCGCGCCGGTATTCGAACTTGTCCACGGCCTTCATCAAGCCGATATTGCCTTCCTGGATCAGATCGAGGAATAGCATGCCGCGGTTCACGTACTTTTTCGCGATCGAGATCACGAGACGCAGATTCGCCTCGATCATCTCGCTCTTGGCCTTGCGCATCTTCGATTCGGCCGCGACCATCTGGCGGTTGATTTCTTTCAGATGCTTCAGCGGCAGCGAAACCGTCGCTTCGATTTCAATCAGCTTCTGCTGTTCGGACTGAATCGCCGGCAGATGACGCTCCAGCGCCGCACCGTAAGAGGTGTTGCCGCGCGCTGCGCGGTCCGTCCAGCCGAGGTCGGCTTCGTGGCCGGCAAACGACTCGATGAACTTCTCGCGCGGCATGCCGCTCTTCGAGACGACGATTTGCAGAATGTTGCGCTCGATCGCGCGCACTTGCGCGACCTGGTGCTGGACGTCGCCGCACAGGCGGTCGATTGTGCGCGCGGTGAAGCGGATCTTCGCGAGGTGCTGCTGGATCTCTTCACGGGCGCGCAGATACGCTTTCGACGTGACGTCGCCGCGCGTGTGCGACGCGTTCATCTGGTCGGACAGCATGCCGACCTGCGCGAAGATTTCGAGGCAGTCGCTCGTGAGCTGCTTCAGGCGCGCTTCGTCCGCCGCCGACGAATCGGCCGGGCCGACGTCGTCGTCGCTATCGCTGTCGTCGTCTTCTTCGGCGTCCGCATCGACATCGGCTACCGCGTCGGTGCTCGCGTCTTCTTCCGCCGCGACCGTCTCTTCATTCAGGCCGTCGACCAGTTCGTCGATGCGCAGCTCGCCGTCGGCGACCTGCTGGGCGCTCGCCAGAATCGCGGAGATCGCGAGCGGGCAAGCGGCAATGGCCTGCACCATTTCGTGGAGGCCGTCTTCGATACGCTTTGCAATCGCAATTTCGCCCGCGCGCGTCAGCAGTTCGGTCGCGCCCATTTCGCGCATGTACATGCGCACCGGGTCGGTCGTGCGCCCGAATTCGGAGTCGACGGTCGACAATGCGACTTCGGTTTCCTCGTCTGCCTGATCGTCCGACACCACAGCGGGGGCGTTCGAGTTGAGCAGCAGCGTTTCCGCGTCGGGGGCCTGTTCGTAGACCTGCACGCCCATGTCGCTGAATGCGCTGACAATGCTGTCGATCGCCGCCGTCTGCGCGAAGTTGTCGGGCAGGTGGTCGTTGATCTGCGCGTGGGTCAGGTAGCCTTGCTCCTTACCCAGCTGGATCAGCGCGCGCATCTGGCGCTGGCGTTCTTCGGCTTGTTGCGGCGGCAGTTCGGCTGCAACAGGGATCGCTTTGCCGGCGCCCTTGCCCTTGGCCGCGCGGCCGGAGGGGGCTTTGCCGCTGTAGCCGGCGGTTTCGTGTTGCGAATCTTCGCGATCGAAAGGGTTCACGTATTCTCCTCTAGAGGCTTCGCTATGAGACGCAAGACGCTACCGTCAGGCGTTTCGAGCATGGCTCAACATCACCTGAGTGACTCAACGCGGTTGTTTGGCTGTGCTCTTGGGGAGCAAAAAAGATGAGCCCGCTCGAAGCGGGCCGATAGAAATTTGCGAAATTCGCGCGGCTCGCATTATATACGAGCTTGCGCCTTCGCGCTCATGGGGGCACACCAATAAATCGTGCGTACGCGTTGCAGTGCCGCTCGCCGCCCGCTGGCGGCCGGATCGGCCGCGTGTCACGGCGACGCATCGACGTGCGGTTTGACTGGGTGCACGTTCCCACTATACAGAGGAACGCCTTCGTCCTCACGCGACGGCATCATTTCCTTCGTTCTCGCGCGCACTCTCTATATATAGGGCGCATATGTTCCGGCGTTGCTTCACGTTGGTTTCGCGAGAAAATTCACAGAAGGGGGTTGACGCCTCGCTGACCGTTCTCCATAATCTCGTTTCTCTGCTGCTGATGCAGCGACGCAGAACGGAAGCGGTGCCGGGTAGGTGAAACGGGCGCCGCGAACGTGAAGCGGATCGATCTTTAAAAACTAACAGCCGATAA
>NZ_VTUZ01000083.1 GCF_008369935.1 Paraburkholderia panacisoli
CTACCAGGCGGCTACGCAAATCTCGATCTTCTGACATGTACTCTCATCCCAGCTGTCCACGTGGACAGGTAGCATCAGAGAATCACTCGTTCATTGCTAGGGCGTCCGTAAAGGACCGCATACCTTCGACGCCGAGAGCATCAAGTCGGGCGGTCAGCATCGCGTGCTCAATCCGGACCGGTGCGCAGCGGTCTCCGCACCGGCGTTCCGATACCCGCGCTAGTCGCGCTACAGCGTCGGATCGGTCGGCGGCGATCTCGGCCAGGCCGCGACCGTGAGTCACGACCACCGGCACCGCCGCGGCGCGCAGCTCGCCCGCATGCTTCTGGGCCATCACGAAGAAGACCGCATGGCCGTAGCAGGTGGCCGCCGTGCAGGCGAGCCAGAGCACGGCGCCGATTGCCCGGATGCGCCAGCCGTGCGGACGGGACAGGGCAGGGAGCAGGTGAGCGGCGACAACCAGCACCATGCAGACGGCGATCCACAACGCGCGCTCCGTCACCCATCCGCCACGCTGCCAGCCGGCCAGGATGGACAGACACGCAGCAGTAGCGGTCGCCGTGACTGCGAGTAATGCCGGTTGCGTTCTCATTGGCATCGTTATTCCTTGACCTTGACGGTCACCGGTCCATTTCGCATGTCGCCGGTCATTTGGCCGTCGAGCTCCGCTCGCTCCTGCCTCGTGAGGTTCCGCCACTTTGCAATCAAATAATCGCCACGCAACAGGCCGCGCGGCGAGCCGACGCATCCGGGCCCTACCGAGTAACCGAGGGCGGTCATGCTAGGCTTCTCGGTGAAACTGGAGGTGGTATGCAACACCTATTTCGCTTTCGTACACGCATCGGCCCCTTCTTCATCTCTGACAGAGGCGAGCGGTGGCATGTCGTCTTTGATGGCGAATCTCTCGGCAGCTACTCGAGTCCAATGCAAGCGGCAGATGATCTTGCCAGTGGTCTTACATCTTCGTTGCCAAATGGAGTGGACACCTCGACGCTCGGCATTCCAAAGGACCTCTCCAAGTGGGAGCGAGTACCGATTTAGTTAGCCTCACGCGAGGTGCCTAAATTCGATTCGCCATGCCCACGGGTTGGCATCCCAGCCGACACCGCGAGCGGCGTTGAGGCTGTCCCACAGCGCAGCGAAGCGTGACTGCATCGACGCGTCCTGCGGATCGCAACCGACTTTATTCCGGCCCATCGGGAGAAGCGGCGCATAAATCGCCCCTTCATTGCGCGCGTCGTCTTCGCCGATGTTCTGCAGACGCTCGACGCGCACGCCAGTGACCTCGAGCGTGATGCGCGATGCCCAGCGCGGCATATGGATCGACGGAGTCTAGCCGCGACTTTCTTTCGAATCCACATCCCGATACAGCGCTTGCGAGATCGAAAATTCGGAGCGGCCGTCATCGGCCTGATACTTGACGCCTGCGTAGTGACGCGCGGGTGTGTTCGGCCCTTCCTCGAAGCCAATGCGATTAACTTCATGCGTCTCGCGTACATACAGCCGGTCGCCGGGCATTCCATAAGGGCAGGGAATCAGGTCGATCGCCGGAAAGTCGGTGCCGACGCCGCGCCGGATGAAAGCGCCGAATCGGTCTTTCTTGGGGTGCGGCGACGTGATTCGACCGAACACCGGCGGCGTTTCGAAGGCCCAGCCGTTGACCGGCTGAGGCGTCACGACGCGGCGCGTCTGCGTCTTGCTGCCGTCAAGCAGTGCACGTACCATCGCGCCTGAAAAAAAATCGGGAGTTCACGCATGGATGCCTCCACAACTGCCGTTCAGCAGGCCTACGCCGCCTGGATTCAAGCGATCGGTTCGATTACCGGGATAGGTGTAACGGTCTACATTTTTTGGCGGCAGAGTGCTTTTCTGCGGCGAGAGGCAAATCAGCAAAAGATCTCGCTGCTCGAAAGTGTCCTTGGGATATTGCAAGACGTTGAGCTGTCGTTGGAAGAGGCGGCGCAGTTTTGGGAGACGGCGCGTAATCCACGCACGCCGTTGCTGGCCACAAAGCGCATTCGTCTTGGCCAGGCATTGGCAGCTTGAATGAACTTCCTCTCCACGAAATTCAGCCCTATGCCGCAATGTCCGCTTTCTTGGAGTGCAAGCGAATGATCTCGAAGGTCATCGTGTGGATGGCGGAAGACCACGGGGCCATCTACGTAAACGAACGATTGGTGAGCGACATAAGAGATTGGGCTGGCGAAATTGCCGAGCAGAGGGCCGTCTTGGTAGCCCAGTCGCGTCAGCTTTCCCAATAGGTTCGACACAATTTCACCTCTTAAAGAGTGGGCCGATACAGCACCCACAAAGGCGCGGCCTTGTGAGCCGCCAGAGTGCTTACTCGGGCGAGCCGAGCAGAATGTTCGTTGCGGTCTGCTCTTCGATCTGCGACCAGATCGCGCGGAATGCGACTTCGAGCACCTTGTGCGGGCGCCCAGTCCGTACCAGATCTTCAGGGTGCCGTTCCGCACGCGGTATTTGATGCGGGCGTCGATGGAATACGGCGAACCGTTTTCGAAAACGTGGAATCGACAGAGTGATTTGTGACGGCATCGCGATTTTGTTGCCGGTCGCGTTGACGTCTTCCTTCCAGACGAAGTTGGTGCTGCCGTCCTGGAGGCGCGTTGCCCGAGACGAAATTGCCTTCCGTACTGGCTTCGAAGTTCAACGCGACGCTCAGCATGGCCGAGCCGTCCGCGTTGACGATGTCCGGCAAGTTGTCCTCGATCAGCTCCGCGAGTTCGAGCTGCGTCATCGGCTGGCGATCCTTGCCAGTCCACGTCTTCCACTCACGCGATGCCGGCACAGCGAACACAACCCGATAGCCGCGCCAGTTCGCGCCGTCATGCTCGACGGTCGTCGTCATGTCGAACGCGCGGTGATCGTCGATGACATTGAGAATCTTCGCCGGGTCGAGCGACACGCAGATGAGGCTTTCTGGACGCTTCTGGCGGTTGAAGTAGGTCACAAGGCTATTGGCGTCGCGAAGCTTCACAATCCCCGTAACACGCGCCGGGCTCTCGTCGCGTTTCAACAGGTGCTCGACCTTGTAGCCTTCCGGCACGACAACGAACGGCACGCCATCGTTGAGCGGGCTCTTTTGCGGGCCGGCGAGCGAGATGCCTGCGCAGAGGATAGCGGCGGCGTCTTTTTCGCCTTGGAAGTCTTTAAGCATGGGTTATCCGTGTGATGTCGATGGTGAGGTTGGTTGTGCTGTTTAGTTAGCCGTGCGCAACAGAGCGGGAATCGGCAAGCGAGATGCCGGGCAATTCGGTCTGCCGCTCGCTGTGACGTGAGAGATTGTTCTCGACGGTCGGGAAGAACACTTCAGCCGACTCTTTCTCCTTCGGCAGCGTGGCGACGACCTTGCCGGTCACTTCCAGCGCGTCTTGCACTTTGGCGAACGGCTTCCCGATCTGGATTGCACAGAAGTACGGCAAGGAGGGCTATCAGTTCTCGGCTGCCGAAGTCAAGGCTACCTCGCGACCGCTTCGAGCAAGGTCAACGCGGCGTGCACGGCGCTCGCCAGCTCGAGCGCGACGCCATTCCCGACGGCCGATGTCACGGCGCTGGTCAATGAAGGCGTGCCGGCGTTGATCAAGGTGATCGACGCGTCCAATTGGACGAAAGACCAGAAGAGTGCCGCGGAGATCGCTTTGACGGCTGCGCAGCTCGCTGTGTCGACTGCGCTTGCGGACTACGTTTCGGCGCCGCCGGCGGCCGCCCCAGTTGCTGCCAGTGGAGCGGTCGCATCGTGAGTGCGTTCGAGGACAATCTGGATGTCAAGCTCGTCAGCGATTCGACGAATAGCGGCCGCGGCACATGGCGACTTCTATCGCCGCTGGTCTACCACTCAGACATCGCAGGCATGACGTTCACGGTTCCGGCCGGCTTCGAGACCGACTTTGCGTCGGTGCCGCGCGTGATTCTGGCATTCGTGATGGTGGGCGACACCGCGCATGAGGCGAGTGCGCTGCATGACTGGCTCTACACGGCGCATCTGGTTTCGCGCGCGATGGCAGATGCCGTGCTGCGCGAGGCGGCATGCGCCTCAGGTGTTCCTGCGTGGCGAGTGTGGCTTTTGTGGGCCGGTGTACGGATCGGCGGGGGCGGGAAGCAGTGGAACGGCGCGGCGACCGCCTAGATGTAAACTGAGGTCGCTATCGTTATGCTGCAGCTGGAGTAAATGCGTAGGCTGATGCGCGCAAACAGGGATAGACGCTGAGGGCTTTACATTTCGCCGGCCACGCCGGAGATGCGGAGCTAGCCGACCGCCGTGACCGCCCCCCCTTGGTGGCCAGATGGAATAAGCAATGCCGGGGATCAGCTCCGACCACTCTCCACCCATCTCCCATCCCGCCTGTTGCGCTGATTCAATCAACCTTCACGACTCTTCCATTCAACTCAGCTCCGGGCGGCAATGGTCGGTTATTGGATTTCACGAACTCCCTGCCGTGATACCTGAACTTGTCCGCTGTCCATGGCGTCAGCACACTTGAAAATGATCCGCTGCCAGCCACCATGTCGCCGTACGGGGTTCTGTTTGACGACGTCCAGATCGCCGTCACGCCCCAAGATCGCCTGTAGTTTGGCGATGTATTCCGATAATTTCATCCCTTCCTCTCGCTCCAAAGCGCATACCACTCAGCTCGCAGCCTGCGGCGCATCTTCAGCCGAATCGGGCGCCTCACTTAACGCTCACTTCCCAGTGCGTCCCAAGCGCCTCCAGTGCCTCTGCAATCGTATCGATCTTCGTCGCATGATTCAGATCAACAATTCGGTTGACGTCTTGCGGTCGGGTATCTAGGCGTCGAGCCAACTCCGATGCCATGACCTTCTGGTCAATCATCGCATTTAGCAGAAGAACCTTGGCTGATGCGCTCGCCGGGAGGGCAACCAATTCCTCGCCTTTCTTTGGCTCCGATGGCGGGGGAGCGACTCGCCTATCTTCGAAATAAAAGTCCATCGCGGACAGCAGCGCATCTGCGGACATGCTTCGCGCCTCATCCTTGGTACTGCCTGCCCTGATCGCCTCGGGAATGTCTCGGAACGTGACCAAATACCCGTCCCCATCGGGTGAGAACAGCGCAGGATAACGCAACAAGTTGTCCTTCCCGAAAATGCATAGCGTGCGATCGAACGAAGCCTGGACCACTCCGGTTACGCTGCCAGCCGCTCGTAATGGTGATGCAAGCCGCCAACATCCGGGAACTCGACGATTGTGCCGCGATCGGGCGGCTGCACTGGTCTCGGGTCGATCAGTTCAGTTTCACCGTCGGCCGCACCCGTTCACGGAGCCACTGGCTTGCCGCGTACATGACCGCGCGCTTGATGCCCGTGAGGCCCATGATGTGCCTGCGGTACAGATGCCGGTAGCACGTCGCGGCGAACCAGCCGTCAATGAAAAGCGGTCGGCGCAGTAACTCGCTCATCAAAGCCCCCGCCGCCCCCGCGCGTCCAAACGAGATCAGAGTGCCTTGATCGCGATACGAAAAGAGCGGCACGGTTCTATCGTCGAGACGCAGGGCGAGCGCATCGGCGAGATACAAGGCCTGTTGATAGGCGGCCTGCGCGCGCGGGGGCACGGGTGCGTCGCCTTTCGAGGCGGTGCACGCGGCGCAGTCGCCCATCGCGTAGATGCCCGAGCCGGGCTCGACCTGCAGGGTCCCGTCGACGATCACCTGGCCAATCCGATTCAGCGGCAGATTCCCGAGCCTGCGCAGGATCGCGGGCCCTTCCACGCCCGCGGCCCAGATCGTGATATCGCTCGGGACCGTTGCGCCATCGACGGTCGCGATTGTGTCCGTGTCGACCGACTTGACGCGGCAGTCGAGCTTCACGTCGACGCCGAGTCCGGCGAGCACGTGCCGGGCGCGCGTCGAGATGCGCTCAGGCAGCGCGGGGAGCACCCGCGGCGCGCCTTCGAGCAGACGAACACAGATGTCGTTGGCCGGGTCGAGCGAGGCCAGGTGATAGTCCCGCACCATCTCGGCCGAGCCGCGCAGGGCAGCGGCGAGCTCGACGCCGGTCGCGCCGCCGCCGATCACGGTTACCGACACCGGCTTGCGGGTCGCGCCCGCAACTGTCTGCTGTGCATGCCCCACGCGCAACAGGCTCGACAGCAGACGCCGCCGGAATGTCTCCGCCTGCTCGACCGTCTCCAGCGTCAGCGCATGCTGTTCCGCGCCCGGAATCGAGTAGAAGTTGGTCACGCTGCCGAGCGCCAGCACGAGCGTATCGAAGCGCAGCGTGCGGCGCGGGAGGAGCGCACGGCCGTCGGCGTCCGTTGTTTCATCAATGACAATTTCCCGGCTACCGCGATTGATGTCCGCGAGCGCGCCTTGCTCGAAGCGGAAGTGGTTCCACTTCGCGTGCGACGCATAGTCGATCTGATGGCTCGACGCGTCGATCTGTCCTGAAGCGACCTCGTGCAGGAGCGGCTTCCAGAAGTGAGTCGGAAAGCGGTCGATGAGGACTACTTCTGCACGCTGACGCTTGCCGATGCGATTGCCGAGGCGCGTGGCGAGTTCCAGTCCCGCGGCGCCACCGCCGACGATGACGATTCGATGGGGCGAGTTAACCTGTTGCTGTGCGTAAGGATTCAACATGATGGCTCTCCCGGATCAAACTAACGACCATGGAATTGGGGCGGTCGGATGGCGGAGCCGCTGCGCAACGCATCGCTCAATGGCATGCATTGAACAACGCCTGACGTGCGGGCCTCTTCCAGTCCGACTTCATCCGGCTCCACCGCGACCACACGATGTGCCGGTGTCGCGAGCGTATGAAGCGCCACCGCGTAACGCGAACCACGCGCGCTTGATGACAGGATCGATGAGAAATATTCAATGCCGTTCTCGCCGAGGGTTTCGCTGATCGCGTCGTTCAGAATCTCGGCCGTGAGTTCGCTCATGAGCAGCATTGGATAGCCGTCATCTCGCATGCATTGCAGGAAGCGTTTCAGCGCGGCGCTGAGCTCACCTGTCGCCGCTGACTGGGCGGCGCGGCCCGTATTCGTCCACACGCTGTCCATGTTCACTACGATCGCGTCGATTGCCATTGCCTGCCTCCGGAGTCGTTAAATGCTTGCGGGTCGTCAGGAGCCAAGGGCTCGCTTGACGACGGTGTTGGGAAAATATAAGTTTCTCAAAACATTTGCGCTATTTAGTATTTATAACCGACCCATAAGTTTTTACTAATGTTTAAGACCACGACCTTCAGACAATTGAGGACGCTGCAAACGGTCGCACGCGTGGGCAGCATCTCAGGCGCGGCCGGGGAGCTTCACCTCACCCAGCCAGCGGTGTCACTGCAAATTTCGCTTCTTGGCGAAGCAGCGGGAACGCCGCTTCTGCGTAGGGTGGGACGCGAGGTTCAGCTCACTGCGGCAGGCGAGGTAATGTCGCGTTATGCGAATGAGATCCTGAGTCTTTGGAGCGAGGCAGGAGAGGAAGTGGCGGCCCTACGCGGCGAGCTCGGCGGGACACTACGTATCGGTGCGATCACGACGGCGGAATATCTGGTTCCGCCGCTTCTCGTCAGGTTTACAAAGGAGAGGCCGGGCGTGAAACTGCAGTTCCGGATCGGCAATCGCGACGAAATAGTGCGGATGCTCGCGGCCAACGAGATCGATCTGGCGATCATGGGACGACAACCGCGAGAGCTACGCACAAGCGCTGCGGCATTCGCGAAGCATCCGATGGCGTTCATCGCGGCTCCGTCGCATCCGCTCATGCATGCGAAACATCTGAAGTTATCCGATCTCGAGTCGGCGAACCTGCTCGTGCGCGAGCGCGGATCGGGCACTCGCGTCACAGTCGACAGTCTTTTCAAAGAGGCCGGGATGAAACTGCACGCCGCGTCTGAGCTGTCGAGCAATGAAGCGATCAAGCAGCTCGTCGAAGCCGGACTTGGCGTTGCGTTCCTATCGTTGCACGCCTGTGCACTCGAGATGCAAGCCGGACTCCTTGCCACGCTACCCGTACCGTCAACTCCCATTGAGCGGGCATGGCATGTCGTACACATGTCGGAGCGACGGTTACCTAATGTCGCGGCTTTGTTTCGTGAGTTTTTGATTCAGTCGGGGGCCGCTTCGGAACGCGTCGCGTCGCCATTGGAAATGGCCAAGGCACGTGCAGTACGTAAAAGGCCGAAAGTTTGATCCGGTGCGGCGCCTCCCGTTCGTTTCGCGCGAGGTACACCAAAACTGACCTTAGACGAAGCTGTTTTTGAAAGTTTCAAGGCGTGCAGGACGGCGGACCGCTCCTTGTTTTGCTGCATTGCAAACATCTGTTGACGAATCTTCGCTTTTGCGACGAGAGTGCATTCCTTGTGCGGGTTTGTACCTAGTAATCGCCTGTTCGCCAGAGCCAACAAGACCTTTGGCGATGCGCTTACAAGACATGAAGCGGCTTCCACGAACAAACGATTGACATCCCACAACTCGACCGTAGAATGGATATTGCTGCGTTGCAGCACCGGCTCTATCCTGTGTCGTATTTCTATCCTGTGTCGTATTCAAAGGACAGATGACGTGCGCGAGCGGAGCCCGTCGGTCCGTCGCTGATCAATTCGACGGCCTGGCAATATAAGCAGTACTTCACATATCGACATTGTTCACTCCGCGCTTCTTACTGCGACAAAACCTGAAGCGCAGGCCCGAGTTCGTTGCAACGGCCACGACCATAAATCGACAATATGACACTACTGATTGGAATTCCTCTGGAGACAGCCACCGGGGAGCGGCGCGTAGCGACTGTGCCCGAGGTGGTCGAGAAACTGATCAAGCTTGGGTTCCCGGTTGCCGTGCAAAGCGGCGCCGGCGTAGGTGCGAACTTTGGCGATGATGATTACCGTGCTGCGGGGGCCGAGGTCGTGGCAACGGCCGCCGAACTCTGGGCCCGCAGTGACATCGTTTTCAAGGTGCGTCCCCCGAGCAGCGAAGAAGTGGCCCTGATGCGCGAGGGCGGCACGCTGATCGGCTTTGTGTGGCCGGCCCAGAACCCCGAACTGATGCAGCAGTTGGCCGCCAAACGGGCCACGGTGCTCGCGATCGATTCGCTGCCGCGCACGCTGTCACGCGCGCAGAAGATGGACGCGCTCACCTCGATGGCCGGCATCAGCGGCTACCGTGCGGTAATCGAGGCCGCGCATGCGTTCGGCCGCTTCCTGAACGGTCAGGTCACCGCCGCCGGCAAGGTCCCGCCGGCCAAGGTCTTCATCGCCGGCGCCGGCGTAGCGGGCCTGGCTGCAATCGGCACCGCGGCCAGTCTCGGCGCGATCGTGCGCGCCAACGACACGCGCGCCGAGGTGGCCGACCAGGTCAAGTCCCTGGGTGGCGAATTCGTCAAGGTGGACTACGAAGAGGAAGGCTCGGGCGGCGGCGGCTACGCCAAGGTCATGAGCGAGGGCTTCCAGCAGGCGCAGCGCGCGATGTACGCACAGCAGGCCAGGGACGCGGACATCATCATCACCACTGCGCTGATTCCCGGCAAACCGGCGCCGAAGCTCATCACGGCCGAGATGGTGCAGTCGATGAAGCCAGGCAGCGTGATCGTGGACATGGCAGCGGAGCAAGGCGGGAACTGCGAGCTGACCGTGCCCGGCGAGGCGGTGGTGCGCCACGGCGTGACCATTGTCGGCTACACGGATCTCGCCTCGCGCCTGGCGCGGCAGTCTTCTACGTTGTATGCGTCCAACCTGCTGCGCGTGGTCGAAGAACTGTGCAAGACCAAGGACGGCACGATCGATGTCGACTTCGACGACGATGCCATTCGTGGCCTCACGGTCATCAAGGAAGGCAACGTCACCTGGCCGCCGCCGCCGATCAAGCAGCCGGCGGCGACACCGAAGCTTCATACGCCACCGCCTGCGGTGGCCACGCCGAAAGGCCATGGCCACGGCAAAGGCGAGCCGATGTCGGCCAGGGCGCTGGCCATCGTGTTCGGCATCGGCGCACTGGCTTTCCTGCTGGTTGGCCAATTTGCGCCAGCCGCGTTCCTTTCGCACCTCACGGTGTTCGTGCTGGCCTGCTTCGTCGGCTACATGGTGATCTGGAACGTCACGCCGTCGCTGCACACGCCGCTGATGAGCGTGACCAACGCGATCTCGTCGATTATCGCGATCGGTGCGCTGGTGCAGGTCGCGCCGCCGTTGGGCGGGTCCACGGTCGGCGACCGGCCATCAGGGCTGATCCTTGGCCTGGCGGTGGGCGCGTTGGCACTCACGGCCGTCAACATGTTCGGCGGCTTCGCGGTGACGCGACGCATGCTGGCGATGTTCCGCAAATAAGGAAACGACAAATGACTTCTAACCTGACTAGCGTTTCCTACATCGGCGCGGCCATCCTCTTCATCCTCAGCCTCGGCGGCCTGGCCACTCCCGAGACTGCGCGCCGCGGCAACCTGCTCGGCATGATCGGGATGGTCATCGCTGTGCTGGCAACCGTACTCGGTCCGCGCGTGTCGGCTGCGGGCATTCCGTACGTCGTCGCTGCGTTGGTCGTCGGTGGCGCAGTCGGCCTGTTCGCCGCGAAGAAGGTGCAGATGACACAGATGCCTGAACTGGTCGCGCTGATGCACAGCCTGGTTGGTCTGGCGGCCTGCCTGGTCGGCTTTGCCAGCTACATCGACACTTCCGTGCAGTTCACAGGCGCCGAAAAGTCCATCCACGAAGTGGAGATCTACGTCGGTATCCTGATCGGCGCGGTGACCTTCGCGGGCTCGGTCATTGCGTTCGGCAAACTGTCGGGCAAGATCGGCGGCAGGCCGCTGCTGCTGCCGGCGCGCCACTGGCTCAATCTGGCCGCGCTGCTGGTGGTGATCGTGTTCGGCCGCGCCTTCCTCCATGCGGAGAACATTCAGGCCGGCATGACGCCGCTCGTCGTGATGACGGTAGTCTCGCTGCTGTTTGGCGTCCATATGGTGATGGCAATCGGCGGTGCCGACATGCCCGTGGTGGTGTCGATGCTCAACAGTTACTCGGGCTGGGCGGCGGCGGCTACCGGCTTCATGCTCAGCAACGACCTGCTGATCGTGATCGGCGCCCTGGTGGGCTCGTCGGGCGCGATCCTGTCGTACATCATGTGCCGTGCGATGAACCGCAACTTCATCAGCGTGATCGCTGGCGGCTTCGGTACCGGTAGCGGCGTGCCCGCGGCGGCAGGCGGCGGCGCGCAGCCGGCCGGCGAGGTGGTGGCGGTGAGCTCCGCTGAAACCGCCGAGCTGCTGCGCGACGCGAAGAGCGTGATCATCGTGCCCGGCTACGGCATGGCCGTGGCGCAGGCCCAGCACACGGTGTACGAACTTACCAGGCTGCTTCGCGAGAAGGGCGTCGACGTGCGGTTCGCGATCCACCCGGTCGCCGGTCGGATGCCGGGCCACATGAACGTGCTGCTGGCCGAAGCGAAGGTGCCCTACAACATCGTGATGGAGATGGACGAGATCAACGCCGACTTCCCCGAGGCGGACGTTTCGATGGTCATCGGCGCCAACGACATCGTGAACCCGGCGGCGCAGGAGGACCCTGCCAGCCCGATCGCCGGCATGCCGGTGCTGGAGGTCTGGAAGGCCAAGACCTCGATCGTGATGAAGCGCAGCATGGCCTCGGGCTATGCCGGCGTGGACAACCCGCTCTTCTACAAAGACAACAACCGCATGCTGTTCGGCGATGCGAAGACGATGTTGAGTGAGATCTTCGGGGTGTTGAAAGCCTGAACGCGGCGAAGCGGGGCTCGCCGAAGGACAACTAAGCAAGTCAGGCAACGGTTGGAACCTGGACTATGGCCCTTACTTTGGTTCGGGGCGTTGATTGGCGTCGCAGTGCGACCGGCGACAGTCGGAAGCATCACCCGACCGCCCGCGAGATATCGAATGGGTCTTATCGTTTGGGTTTATTCAACGCCTGCCCGCACACGTTGTCCTTGGCTCACGAACTCATCGTCGAGGGCAGGCGTCGAGCAAATCGACACCAACCATTCTTTCTGGGTTTCTGCGGCCGGTATGCGGCTGGTCCTTCTGAGCTTACCGCTGCCCCCTTCGAGGCACGTCACAAGGTCACAACGGGATGCGGCACCATGCTCCTACGTTTCGCGATTTGCAAGCATGAGAAGGTCGACCAGATGTTTCTGACTCCCTTTTTTCTGCTGGTTGAACTGGCGAATGTTCGACAGCAGGTCGGTCCAAGATAAATTGCAGTGTCCTTCTCGCAGGCAGTCGCCAGAAGCGTCCAGGAACCGCAGCGTCCCGTCATCCGGCCTGAAGCTGAGGCGGACCGCCTGTCCGTCCACAATAAACATCGCGCTACATTCATTGGAAATCATGGTTTCTCCGCGAGCTTGCCTTCGTCTGTATCGGGGCCACGACTTCTGCAAGGCTTCCGACGGGCACCGTTGCTACGTCACGTTGATTCCGGCGAAATCCTGCTTTCCTGATTGACTGCCGCCGTGAGCGGCGATGGCGTCTTGAAGAAAAATGTCGACATCTAGCGTAGGCATAGGAACAGACGGATGAGATTTTTGCCGACGTCGGTGAGGATGCGGGACCGCTAAAGAGCACTAGCTGGACGGCGAGGCGCGAAAGCCGTGACATACACTACAAGGCGTGGGAACTTGAGGCGATGACGACGGCCGTCCATTGGTCCTGACGTAGTTACTGACTTGTGGGATGTGGTTCTCGAGGAATGCGTCGACGCACGGCAGCAGAACCTGTAGGGTCACCGCGTTCGGACAGGCGATAGGCAAGCAAGTCGCCGAAAATATCGACGTGCATCTCCCCGTAAGTGTGCACGACGTCCTCGAAGATTTCAGTTATCGCAGTTTGCCGACTCTCATCGGTTAGTGTACTTGCTATTACTGAAGCGCCTCGAGCCAACTGGAGTTCGAAAAGCTGCTGGAAGCGCCGTACGTCGTGACGCGGGCGCTGGTGATTTGCGGTTGCCATATTTCCTCGGACTCAGTTCTCTTTTTGTTCAAGTTAGCTCACTCGTCGTCGAACTTCAAATCCCTCCAGTAAGGATATAAGTTCTGCCCGGTGCTCCCGGTCATTCAATGGAATTTCTCACCACGGGTGTACGACGAGAAATCAGCAGCGTTACCTGTCTGCGTACGCTGACGCAGCGACCTGCAGACTGCCCCCGAAGCCGCCTCATCGGGCTTTGAATTTCGTCTTAGGATAGCTGGCTATCTGGGCCGCTTCTCATGCCTCTCCAACAGGTGAGACTACCCTGATACCTCATTTAAATGAGGCCCACATATTTCAGCCAACGGGCGGGACGCGCCTCATCGGCGATTATCCAGCATAGCCCTCAAATCCAAAATGACGTCGTGCGGTTTCCTAATCACACCGATGCCTCGAAAAATAGCTGCCATACCATACGGCGGCGAGGAATTCGTCGTCCTGTTGGTGGCCTGGAGATATGACGGGGGCTACTAGGCTGCCAGAAGACAGACCGAAATGCTGTTGTTCCGCGCGTCATCGATGACCCGCAGGAGCGATTCCAAGGAGAATGGCTTTTGCAGACACACATCGAAGAGTCGGGCCAGCTCCTCATTGCCGTCGCTGTCACCCGTCATAGAGGCAACAAAGGGCCGGGGGAAGAGCGGCCTGTCCTGCAGCGACAGCGCGATGGCACTGCCGTTGATGTCGGGGAGGTTTTCGTCCAGGAAAACGAGTTCGAAAGCGCCGGAATGGAGCAATTCCAGCGCAGTCTTCCCGTCGTGCGCCATAACGGCGCGGTGACCAATGCAGTCGAGCAGGAAGACCAGACTGTCCGCGACGAACTCATTATCGTCGACGACGAGCACATTCATTCAACATCCTTATTACGCGAAGTTCGCGGCGCTGCCAAGAATCCTTCTTATGTAATAAAATATTATTAAATGGCGTTGCCTGTAGTTAGCTTTACAGATTAATACTTAAGTATAACCACGGACCCGTTCAGCAGGCATTTAAATACGTCCCCTACGACGCGAAGGGCAACGTTGACAATCCAACCAAGGACATAATGGCAGAAGCAAAGGCTCTTCCGCGGTCAGATAGTTCTGTTTAACTTCATACGTCAGTTAAATTGTTAGTGGAAATGTTGAGAGACTCGTCGACCTTCGACGCTGCCGCGCGCTGACAAGTTGCGTCCAGTTCACCCACGGTCACTGCTGTCGGGGGAACTGTTGAACACGAGCGCATCTCTGTCAGCGTTCAATGCGAACTCCCGTGGCCTCCGCCACCGCCCCAGTAATGGCCGCCGCTCATACCACGCCCTGGGTATCCGTGCCCACCCCAGCCGCCATGGCCGCCCCAATAGCCGTGATGGCCCCAGTAGCCGTGCCGGCCCCCGCCATAACAGCATCCGCCCCAATAGCCGAAGCTCAGTGACACCGATGGTCCCCACCACGCGGGCCAGCCGTAGTACGGATACGCGACGGGGTAATACGCAGGCACGACGAAGACCGGCGCGGCCGGTGCGATATACGTGTTCGTCGATGCCGTTACATCTGACGTAGCCGCACCGGCCGCGGCTGCGTCGGTCATTGCGAAAGGATATTGCTGCTGCGCCGCCGCCGGCACTTCGCCGTACGGAACGTAGCCGTAGGGTACGTAGTAGTAGCACCCGGACAAAGCTGCGGACAGGACCACCACCGCAACGACGCCGCCCGCACGCGACGTTGCATCCAGCGTTTTCATAACCGGCTCCGGGTCTGATGCGACGCAACATGCGACGCGCCCTCAATACAGATAGCTTACTTCGGAAAACAGGATGCCTGGCGTCGCGGGGGTTCATGCGCATCGGGTTGCGGCCGCGGGGAACGGTTGCGAAACGTCGCCAGTTCATCAGTCGTCGTCGGGCGGCGCACAGACCGGGACACGGTGCTCGTTCCTCGATTCGTCTGCGGGTGGCTCTGGCTCGTAGTAATTTCGATGAGCCCGGTGATTTTGCTTGGAAGGTAGGCGCGGGACAGTGAGCGTCTCACGGCAGAAGCTGCGTTAGCCGGTCTGCGTGCTTGATACCTATCCCTCTCTCCACGCGAGAAAGAGGTGATGGGCTTTGTCTTGTCCGGTCTGATGAACAAGCAGATTGTCAGTGAGATGAACCTGAGCGAAATCACGGTCATGTTTCACCGTGGACAGGTGATGCGCAAGCGTGAATGCACGCTCGATGCCGGACCTCGTCGGCAAGGCCGAATCGCGTGGTACGCAGCCCCGCCTGCCCCACGGCGCTCATCATTGAACGCCATCGTGCGTTAGCGCTTCTGCAAAGCGTAGATGACTTGCTGGGGATTTCCGAGAGCGCAACTCGAGCGATTGCATTCAACGGAAGTCTTCGGCCAGGCCGCGCTAGATTCCCGCTCGGACGGCCCGGCACATTCGACGGCGATGCGCCCTAGGGCGTTCCGCTTCCATTCATACAGAAATGGAACATGCGTTGCTGCTTGTTCTGCTACAAATGGAGTGGACAAATGGCTAAAGTGCTGCTGGTTGAAGACGACGCTAACCTGCTTCAGGCATTGGGAACCCTGCTTGTTCTTGCAGGACACCACGTGCGACGGGCCGAAAACGGAACGGAAGCACTCAATGCTACGTCGGTCGAGGCTCCTGACATCATCGTGACGGATGTCATGATGCCGGGCATGGATGGCATAGCGCTGGTGCGCGCATTGAGAGCAATGCCGTTACTTGCCCATATCCCCGTAATTATGACCACCGCCATCAATGTACCGCATGTGCTACCCGTACAGGCTTTCCTCCGGAAGCCGTTCTCTGAAGGCGAGCTGGTCGACCTGATTGACAGGCTTCTGGCATAACGTTCCAGGTTTCGCCCCGCAAAGAGGCGCCTTGACGTCGCTGCGGAGTTGTCAGTGTCAGCGCGTCGTTTTTCCTCGCATTTGGCGCCCGTTTATTGGCTTCGCCACGATACACACCGCAAACCAGACGGCGTGAGCGCTATCGGGATCGCTCGTCCTTCGGGCTGTCAAAGTTCTGTGAGCAGCGATACGCCGGAACCGGTGCCCGCACGCTCACCCGCCGGGTACTCCAGGCGGCGTTCTATCCAGCGCTGCCTTCCCGACGGCTGAGCCATTGCGTTGAGGATGTCTGTCTCGTCTTTTAGCGGTACTGGCATCACTCCTGTAGCGGCGTGAGGTCTCTGACACAACGCGCCAATTCCACACCGGCGAGTAAGGCGTTCACGCACGCGGCGATATGGGCGAAGACGGTACGACGGACTGGAGTTCACCCTGCTCGCGCGCTTGCCTGCCCAGGTATAGCCCTTGCGCGCTTGAGTGCGTATCAGCTGATGACCTATGGAGGAACCGCATGCCACAAGTCATTGTGGCGCTGTTCGGCTCATATCATGACGGCGATGAGGCGCTTCGAGCGCTGCAGGCATTGGGGTTAAGCCTGGACCATGGACATTTATACCAGGCAGGAAAACCCGCTCCGGCGACGCCTCCTGTCAATACTCCAGAGCTGGATTGGCGCCTCCACGAGTCCGCGGAGTATGCCGCGCATGGCGAGCGTCCGGGCGCAGGAGCGAACCGATACAGCCCGGAGACGGAAGATTTGGGCCTGGGCGCCGACACTGCGGCTCCCGTGAGCGTCGACACAACCTCGCGTACGCTTCTGGTGATCGAGGACACAACTGGCCTGAGACCTGCCACCGCTTGCGAGGTGCTTTACGACTATGGCGCGCTCGCAGTAAAGGACGCGGCCGGCCACTGGCGCTTCTCACCCCACCGGAAGGTCTGCCGCAGCCTGGAATCTTGATTTGATTCGGGACCGCCAGTTTCACGACGCCGTGATGGCAGGTGCGTGGCGGACCGAGCGACTGCGGCGAACCATGTTAACGCACGTGGCTATTGCAGAGTCGCACGGTTCATCGGTGATGCGGGCACACCATGCGACAGCAACCCCCGATGCCAGCAACACCGTCGCGCAATTCCACTTACGATTGGGAGCAGGCCAGGACCCTGATAAATGAAGAAGAGACTCCGGACGGAAACGGAACTGAGCCAAAGAGCAGCGGCGTTTGCCCGGGCTACCTCGCTGTGACGTCAGGAAATCCAGACGGGACATGGGAGGAGCCGGCTCAAGGAGCCGACCATAGTCCACAGGCACCCATCGACCAAAACGCGCGCTGCATCCTCTTCTCAGCGTGCGTCGGAGTCAAAGCTATCGCGTGCATTGCAAAGCATATCGCCTCAACAGCAGGACGCTGCCTGGATATTCACAATTTTGCTCGAACCCCCGAGCGAGCTGTCTTTCGGGCGACTTGGACGAACTTCCCGACCATGCTCAGGCTAACCACCGAATCGGTCTAAGCGAGGAGCAGATTGCGAGCGCTACGGCTCACGCCTTAGCCCCACCTACGCGAACTCGCATGTAATCTGCAGTGGGCCGCCTTCGTTCATGAAGCTCATCGAATGTCAGGTGCTGCGGTGGGTGTACCCCTCGAATGTGCACCAAATCGTTCTTGGCGAGAGAGAGTTCGGAGAACGGTAGGCGTAGTCCAAAAGCGCATGTTCGGCGGCTTCGGGCGATGCTTGTTGGTGCGCCGCATCACACATTCGCTTACTGTTTATGTCGCCGCACTGAATTTTTTCCCCGATAGGCAGACATACCCTTTACGAGGAACATAGGCCTCCGCTACAACTTGCCAACGTGTCGAACCGAGGGGGTAAGCATGGGACAACTCGACTTCAGCGCCTTCGAGCACGAAGGCTGGGAGCGGGTCGCGCAGGCCTATCATACGTATTTCGGTGATTTGACCGCTCAGTCGAACCACGCCATGCTGGAGACGCTCTGTACTCCGCGGGGCGCGCGTTTTCTCGACGTCGCATGCGGCCCTGGCTACCTCGCTGCCGCCGCCGCGCGGTGCGGCGCGAATGTCGCTGGCGTGGATTTCTCGGTTGCGATGGTCGACAAGGCGAGACGCGTCTTTCCGGGACTTGAGTTCCGCGTCGGCGACGCGGAGGATTTGCCGTTTCCCGATGAAAGCTTCGCGGCAGTGGGCATCAGCTTCGCATTGTTGCATTTCCCGCACCCCGAGCGTGCACTCGCGGAGGCGTTTCGTGTACTGCAACCCAACGGCAGAATCGCCTTCACAGTATGGGCGACGCCAAACAAGGCGGTGGGCTTCGGGATGGTGTTGAAGGCAATCGAGGAGCACGGGACGACCGATGTGCCCGTCCCACCGGGACCACCGTTCTTTCGGTTCAGCGATTGGCAGGAATCGAGGCGCGTGTTGCTCGATGCCGGATTCGTCCAACCGGGCGTGCGGGAGCTGGACCTAACCCTCGTGCTTCGTGCTCCCGATACACCTTTTCATGCGCTCATACGTGGTGGCGTACGGTTTGCCGCGTTGCTGAACGCCCAGACGCCTGCCGCTCTCGCGTCGATTGAACGGGCCGTCGCACACGACGCAGAGGCATTTCGGGGCGATGCTGGGGAGCTACGGCTTCCCATGGGCTGCGTTCTGGCTTCCGCGGTCAAGACCTAAGCAGTGCGGATTTATCCGAACGGGGTCCGCGGCTAGAAGTTGAAGACCATGATGCCCGAATTCGGCGGATCGGTAGCGTGTGGTGAAAGGCATCGATCGCGGCGCAGGCGCTAAACTATTAGTGCCGATCGTCCGAGGAGATGTCCATCATGGCAATCGACGTCAAGGATCCCAACTACAAGCTTGGCGAGAAGGCGACATATGTCGCCGTCGACGGTGTCAAGTATGCAATCGTGCGCGCGGACGCCTGGTTCGACCAGGCCGAGAACGCCCCTGCGCCGGGTAGCAAAGCGCTGTCGCTTCCGCTGGGGGACGTAACCAGGGGCCGTGGAAAATTTTACGGCGTGAAAACCGTCAAGCTCGCCATCAACCCTGACCATCCGGCCTATCACGCGGCGGTGCACAGGGTGACTTACTACCCTGCAGATCAGGTGACTTTCACGGGCGTCTCCAGGAAGAAGCTGCGCTCCGGCAGTTCGACGCATAGCAGAACTGATCGTGTCGGACGCGGCAAGGTCGGCGTGGGCGGCATGCGCACCAAGTCGCACGGTCAGCACCTGAGCGGTGCCGGCGCGCCGGTACGCAAGCCGGTTGGGCCGTCACCATGGATGGATGGCGCCGGTCAGGATCCGGCGGCATGGCAGCTGCAAGCCGACTGGGGTCTGCCGCGTTACGCCCAGCGGTCGCTGGCTGCTATTGAGGCCGGCACAACGCCCCGCCGCAGTCAAGGGACGACAGCAGAAGCGAGGCAGTGAAAGCGCAATGATGGACATCCGCTTCTCCTGCCAGACCATCGAGGAGCATACGATGAACACCGACCCGAAGAAGTGGAACCCTTTCAAATTTCTCCGCGGTTCGGCGCGCAAGCCCGAGGCGGAGAGTTCGCAAAGTCCGCCGGGCAGCGAACCGTGGCGTGCTGGATGGCCTGACATTCAGCGGCTTTTCTCTCGCGATCCGTGGCGTGCGATGGAGGATTTCTTTCACGATCCGTTTGCAACCCGCGGGCCGCTCGATCGATGGTTTGGCGACTTCAGCTCGTCGCGTTTCCAGCCGCGCATCGACGTCGTCGACGAAGGGAACGTCCTGCGCGTGACTGTCGAGTTGCCGGGCATGGAAAGGGAGGATCTGACCGTGAGCGTCGAGGATGGAGCGCTGGTGTTGCGCGGCGAGAAAAAACAGGATGTGCACAGCGAGGAAGATGGCTGCTACCGGCTTGAGCGCGCCTATGGGGCCTTCACGCGCACCGTCCCGATGCCCGAAAATGCCGATCCCGACCACGCGCTCGCAAAGTTTGACAGGGGCGTGCTGACGCTGACCGTGCCCAAACAGGAGCCGCCGCGAGCCGCGAGCCGCACGATTGATATCGGCTAGCGGTGGGCGGCGACGGTGCGCTTGCGAGGTGGATGAAGGGGCACCGCCGCCGTCATCAAGCGGCCAGCACGGAAGAGGATTACGCAGCCCGTTCAGCTGTCACCGCGAGGCACGACGATGTCTGTTGCATACCCCTCAGGTTCCAGTCTGCCCCGGGGAGGCTAAGGGTGACACAGCACCCGAAAACAACTCCTTGGTGTCGCGCAGGCTGAGGTGGAGCCGGAAGGCAGTATGACTTTGAGTGAGGCAGGGCTGGCCCGCCGTGACAGCGCCGCTCGCTGCATCCATCAGCAATGACGATCTCCGTTTTAGCGCGACCTCATCCGGTCCAGGAGCGACAACGGGCACCTCACAGTTTCGGAACGATGCGCCTATTTTCGACGACACATGCGGGCGACGCGCGCGACGTCGCGCAAAGCATTCGTCACAAAAAGGGGCCGCCGAAGTGGCCGGCCCTGGATAGTGTTGGAATGCGTCGCTCCCTAGCAGGCTGCGGAAATACCTCGCACTGAAGTCATCGCGACGGATAGCAAAAGCGTTGATGTAAGAAGCTCACCCACCACGAAATTATGCGCGGCGCCGACACATTCACCGAGAGTTTGT
>NZ_VTUZ01000084.1 GCF_008369935.1 Paraburkholderia panacisoli
ATGCTAATTATGTAAAAAGATCTTCTTCTGATTCCTGGGCGCAGCTTAAATGCTGATTAAAGCGAGCGATGGCAGGCTCGACCACGTGTGGCAATCCAGCAGACGAGCGCCGTCGATCGCTGCTGCGAGCGATTCGCGCGTCCTACTGAGAAAAAAATGATCAAGTATGAGCAACTTCAATCTGAAGAGCGCCTTCCATGCCACTGCGGCGGAGCTACCTACGACCAGGACAAAGAAATGTCGCGACGTAAGAACTCACCGCCACAACCGGCGTGAAGATGTACTTCTGCGACAAAACCCACTACTGCTCCGCGTCCTCGATACCGCCCCATGCCGTTGCGCGATGTCATAGATGAAGATTAGTAGATGCTCTACATTAATAAGCCCCCCCGGTCGGGGAGGAGATTAGCCATTTGATTGGGGGGCGCGAATAACAACCTGCCCGCAGATCAACTGGTTGCGGGTTTCGATTGGGTCCGGAATAGTGCAGTCGCTGGGCCGTGCCGATGGGTGAACGAGACCAGAAATGAAGGCACTCGCGATGATTTCGGCGGATCTCCGAAGGGGATTCGGCATGATGCGCAAGAGCGCAATCGCGGCGCGCAGCGTCGGAGGGTCAAGCGCCCGGTCAACGGCGATCTTCTCAGTTGGAGTAGGAATGCCGCAGGTTGATCATCGTGTAGGCGGGCGTCTTGAATGCGTAGTGCACCTGACTGACGTGCTCGAACCGGAGCGGCGGGCGGCGGAACTTGTCTTCCCAGGCGAAGACCCGCTCGATGGTGCTGAAGCGTTTGTCGAAAATAGCCGGATCAAGCAGCGGCTTGCGACCGCGCTTCGGGTTTTTCCGGCCGCGCGGATTGGGGTTGATGGCCTCTGCGAGCGATCGACGCCTGGTTGACGGCACTGTGCGCAATCAGAAAGTCGAAGTGGGGCTGCTCTGCGCGCCCGGCGTGCCATTGGCGCGGCAGCAGATCGCAGGCGCGGAAGTCACAGGCGTAAGCGACTAGCTAGTGCTTCAATATTTTCAGCGACAGACTCGGCGTTCAAATCGAGCGCGGAGGCCCGCAGTCACTTCGTTCACTAAACAGCCGGCCTCTCAGCCGCATTCTCCTGACCCACGACGGTTCCAAAGAACTGCTCGTAACGCCGGCAACAGGCATTCCAGCCGAATTCATCGACGGCCAGAGCGTTGCTCGCATTGCGGGCAATCGTCGGCCATGACTCGCTAATCAAGCGCACGATCTTCGGCAGCTCGGAGATGTCATTGAACAGAATGACATTCTCGAACTTCCTTGCAGCCCACATCATGAAAGGCGTCGAACGCGATATGAGCAACGGCACCCGTCCGATGGCCTCGAAGAACGAGCCGCTCACGAGCATTGAATCTGCCGAGTGCGGCAGGATGAGCACGTCGCTGTCGACAATGCTTTGCGCAAACTCCGCATCGGACAGGAACTTGGCATCCAGTTGCACGACGTCGCGCAGTGACCGCTTGTCGATAATTTGATTCAGCGTTGCGAGGTAGGCTTGCGTGCCTTGCCCGGCGATGTATAGCTTGCTCTCGCTTGGCCAGACATCGAGCACCGCGTCGATCTGCTTGTACGGGCGAATAACGCCGAGCATCGAGAACAGCGGCGTTGCATGATCGGTCTTAGGTGTAGTCGGCGTCTGCCCAGGCGCGTCCCAATACAGTGGATGCGGCAGATAGCGTGCGTTGTACTCGGCCTGAAAATCCGGCGCATGGACGACACGGAAGTCCGCCAGCCGGCGCACGAACGCGATAATTCGAATCGACAGGCTCCGGTTGAAGCCAACCGTATCGTGGACCGCGTGATCGTGGACGAAATACACGACCTTGGCCCGCCCGATCAACATCAGCGAGCAGTAAAACGCGAACAGCAGGGAGCCCGGCAAGCTCAAGCGGGCGGTGCCTTTTTCCCGCTTGAATGGCCGGTATTCCAGCCAATGAAAAGCAAGAATGTTGTTCGGTTTGAACAACTGGGCGAATCCGCCTTTCAATAGCCCTTTTACGGAAAGCGGCACGACGTCATAGCCGATCGATCTATAGAGATCTTTTTGAATCTCTATATAGCGATTGGTAGGGTTGGTGAAGGGGGACATCATTACACGCGGCCGCGGCCCGTTGGTCTGGCCGCTTTCAATCGTGCTATGTGCTTCCTCGATAGACTGCGTCATCTGTACGGTTCCAGTTGAGCTGTACGTCGCAAGATATGTAATGCGCACGCCGGAAATCAGTCAGGCTTTGTTTCGTTTTTAAACCGTGCAACGAACTAAGCGCCTGGTGAAAGGCATCATCTGTATGTTTAGCTTGCAGCAAAAGCTATTGGTGCGGGGCATCAAATTCCGCCAATTAGTAGGCGTAATTCGGCCATGAGGCCGCGGGAGGCTTCGACGCGATCGGCGCGCAGAAAGTGACCCGCCGACTTTTTTACTGCTTCGATTTACAGGGTCCGGTAATAGTTATCGGATAGACGCAGCACATATGAGTGATGTGCGAAGTGCGTAGCGCTGGGTGAGCGGCCCCTACCGTCGCGACGGTGGCCGCTCATTTCGCAAAAGGGCATGGCACGCCGGAGTTGCACCCAGCCGTTCGACTCGTCAAGCCGCCACCGCACGCCTTCCCACCGACCACCCATTGACTGCCAGAAACATCAGCAGCGTGGCGCCGAAAATACACTGCCGTCCAGCTTCGCCGATCTGCAACGCGGTCAGCAAACTGGTCAGCACGGTGATGAACACTGCCGCAATCGCCACGGCCACGTAGTCGCCACGTCCGCCGCCCAGCGACACCCCGCCGATCACCGCGACGACCACGCTGGTCAGCACGTAGCCGCTGCCGAGTCCGAGAAACGCCTGCCCCACGTACCCCACCAGCAGCACGCCGGTCAGCGCGGCAATGATCGCGCTCGCCGTATAGGCCGCGATGCGTATGACGCGTACGCGCGCACCGGTCAGCAGCGCGGCGGTCGGATTCGCGCCGGTCGCCATCAATCGGCGACCCCACGCCGAGCGGTCGAGAAACCACCACACCAAGGTTCCCGCCACGAGCCACAGCACACTAACCGTCGGCACGCCGGCGACGCTGCGCCCCGCCAGTGCAACGAGCGTCGCGCTGGCGGCGGTATTCACGTGCAGCAACGATGACCACACGATCAACCCGCCGTCGACGAGGCTCGCCATCGCGAGCGTCATGACGAGTGGCGGCACTCTGAACACCGTGATGCCGAGGCCGTTGATCACGCCGACTAGAGCGCCGCACAATGCCGCCGCGACCAGCGCCAGCGGCAGCCCCGCCGGCCCGGCGCCGATGACGGCCGCGCCGACTATCCCGCCCAGCGTGGCCGCCGCGCCGACGGACAGATCGAGTCCCTGGCCGCCGGCGATCATCACGAGCGTCTGCGAGATGCCGAACAAGCCGAGGAACGTGGCGATCTTCAACTGGTTCGCCAACTGGTCCGCATTCGTGAACCCGGGCACCGCCCACTGTCCGCCCACCATCACGACGACGACCAGCACCAGCAACAACGTGCGTCTGGAGTTGAGCATGGCGTTCATACCGGTTTCCTCGCGCTGATGAACGTGCAGCCGAGCGCAAGCAGAATGACCGCGCCCTTGAACACTTCCTGGTAGTTGCTGGGAATGCCGGCGAAGTAGACGACGTTGCCGATCAGCACGAGCACCAGCGCTCCGCAGATCGCACCGAGCATCGAGCCGCGCCCGCCCGCCAGCGAAATGCCGCCGATCACGACCGCGGCGACCGAATTCAACGTGTAGGGCAGGCCGAGGCGCGCATCGCCGGACGATGTCTGCGCGGAGATGCAGAGCGCCGCGCCGAACACGAACAACCACGCGAGCACGTAGCCGAGCAGCTTCACGACACGCGTATCGACGCCCGACTTGAACACCGCGTCCGCCGAACTGCCGGTCGCGATCAGGCGGCGTCCGAAACGATGACGTTGCAGCGCTGGCCACAGCGCCCCCGCCGCGATGATCGGCACGGCTGCGAGCGGCAGCACGCCGACGCGCATTGCGAACCACTCGCCGAGCACCTCGGGCACTGCGCCGCCAGGCTGCGGCATCAGCAGCAACGCGCCGCCGAACCAGATTGCGCCGGTGGCGAACGTCGCGATCAGCGCGCTCTGCCGGAAGTAGCCGACCAGCACGCCGTTGCAGACGCCGGCCGCGAGCGCGACGGCGAGCGCCGCCACACAGGTCGCGCCGGTGCTCCAGCCGGTCAGTGACGGCACGGCGGCGAGCACGCAGTTGACCAGCGAGATCCCCGCGCCGACCGACAGATCGAGTTCGCCGAGTAACACGATCACGGCCTGCGCCATGCACACGAGAATCACCGGCGCTGCGTTCTGCAGATTGCTCGCCAGCGAATCGGCGCTGAAGAAGTCCGGTTGAAGAAACGCATTGCAGCCGACCACGATCAGCAGCATCACGATGCCGGGCAATGCGCTGGCATGGCGTGATGCGATCGCGTTGATGCCTTGGCGAACGCTGTGCGAGCGCCGCTCGCGGGGAGCGTGGAGTCGTTCGGTCAGGCCGGCCTTCATGCGGCGCTCCTGCCGAACAGCGCGCTTGTCACGCGGGCTTCGTTCATCTCGGGTCCTTCGAGTTGCGCGACCACACGGCCTTCGTACATCACGATCAGGCGGTCGCAAACAGCAAGCAGTTCATCCGTATCGGATGCGTAGACGATCGCGGCGGCGCCCGCTTCGGTCAGTGCGCCGATCGCTTCATAAATCTCCTTGCGCGCGATCACATCGACGCCCTTGGTCGGATCGCTCAGCAGCAGCACTTTGACCTGCCGGTCGAGCCAGCGGCCAATCACGATCTTCTGCTGGTTGCCGCCCGACAGCGCGCGCACGGGCTGCCGCACATCGGCGGTCTTGATGCGCAGTCGGCTCACCGCGAAGTCGACAAAGCGCCGAATCAATTGGCGGCGCAAGCGCCACGGCTCGCTCTGAAAATTGGCGGCGACCTGCGCAAGATTGAACTCGACCGAATGATCGAGCCACAGGCCTTGCCGATGGCGGTCGTTCGGCACGAGGCACACGCCCGCGTCGATCATGTGCCGCGGCGAGCGGACCGTGAGCGGCGCGCCGTCCAGCGCGATTTCGCCGCCATCGAGCTTGCGGTAGCCGGCCAGCGCATCGAGCAGTTCTTCCTGCCCATGTCCCTGAAGCCCCGCGACGCCGAGGATTTCGCCTTGCCGCAAATCGAAGTCGACGCCGCGCAGACGAGCGCCGGCGCGCAGTCCCCGTGCGCTCAATGCGACGCGGCCATCGTCGTTCGCGGCGCTCGTGCGCAGGCGCTGTTGCGATTGCTGTGCGGCGTCGTGCAGATGCGCGTCGGCGGCGCCACCCGCCGCGCCGCCCATCCACGCCAGCACGCGGGCTTCGTCGAGCCGGCCTTGCACTTGCAGTTCGCCGGCATACCGTCCGTTGCACAGCACCATCACGCGATCGCACAGCGCCTGGATCTCGGCCATCCGATGCGAGATGAACACGATCGCCGTGCCGCGCGCAGCCAGCGACCGGATCACGCGGATCAGGCTGTCGACTTCGGCGGCGGCGAGCGCCGCGGTCGGCTCATCGAAGATCAGCACGCGCGGTTCGAGCGCGAGCGCCTTGGCGATTTCGACGAGTTGCTGATCCGCCACGCTCAGCCGGCCTGCTGGCATGTCGAGGTCCCAACCGGTGCGCAGGCTCGTCAGCAGTTCGGCCGCGCGCCGCCGTGCGGCGCTCCGGTTGAGGAACCGTCCCGCGCGGCACACTTCGGCGCCGAGAAACACGTTCTCCCACACAGGCAGATCCGGCGCGAGCCCCGGATGCTGATGCGCGATCGCAATGCCCGCGTTGCGCGCCGCACGCGGCTCACCTGGCGGCAACGCCACGCCGTCGAGCGACAGAGCGCCGTGGTCTGGCCGGTTGTCGCCCGCGAGAATACTGGACAGCGTCGATTTGCCCGAGCCGTTCGCGCCGAGCAAGCCGAGCACTTCGCCGGCCTTCAGTTCGACGCTGACGTTCTCGAGTGCGACGACCCCGCCGTAGCGCCGGGTGATGCCGTTGGCAGTCAATATAGGCATGCTGGGTCCATCACGGAGTTCATGGGGTGAAGAGCGCGTCGAGTTCCGGCTCGCTCAGCCATTGCCCCAGAAAGTAGCTATCGGGCTTGCCGTTCATCGACGCGAGCGTTGCGTCGAGCGTGTCGGCCGTGACGGTCTTCGTGATCGGGAAGTAGTAGGTGTTCTCAGGCAGCGGCTTGAGCTTGTGCCCCTGCGCAAGCCGGACCGCAATGCCGAGCGCGGTCCGGCTGATGTCCGGCGGGTTCACCTGCACGAACACCTGCATCGGATTGCCCGCGTCGCGCTGCTTCTTCCACTCTTCGAGAAAGCCTTTCTGCGCTTCGCCGGTCATCACCGCGATGCGCCGGTTGGCATTTTCGAACGCACGCAGCACGCCGAGCGCCATCGCGTCTTCGGTGAACACCGCATCGATTTGCGGTTGCGCGGCGATCACCGTGGCCATCACGGCCTGCGCCTTGGCCTCGTCCCATTCGCCGTAGCCGGACCACACCACCTTGATGCCGGGATACTTCGCGAAGGTGTCGAGCGCCGCCTTCTTGCGCGCCTCCGCGGCCGGATGGCCGGGAATGCCGTCGAGCACCACGACGTTGCCCTTGCCGTGCAATTGCCCGGCGATCCACTCGGCGTAGCGCTGCCCCCACTTGTAGTGATCGACCGTGACGTTCACCGCGTATTTGTTCGACACGGCCTGATCGAACGAGACGACTGGAATCTTGCTGCGCTCGGCTTCGGAAATCACGCCGTTCAACGCGGTCGCCGAATTGGCGTCGACCATGATCGCGCCGGTTTTCTGGCGGATCATGTTGCGCATGTCCTGAATCTGCTGGCCGGTATTCGCGCCCGACTGCTGGACGACGAGGTTCGAGGCCAGGCCCTTGGTCTTATAGGTCTGGAACTGTTCCTTGGCGCCGTCGACCATCTGGTTGCGCCATTCGGTGCCGAAATAGCCGTTCGACAAGCCGATGTCCGGCGCGGCGGCTGATGCCGACGCGCAGACGAGGCTCGCCGCGCAAGCGGCGAGCAGGGTGACCCGTTTCATTTTCATGTTGTCTCCTGTCGACCAGAGTTGGCGCTAAAGCGCTTACCCTCGGCCCATAGGTTGTTGTTGTCTGCTATCGCCGCAAACCCTTGCGCCGCTCAATGTACGGGTGCATGAATCGTCTGCGCGACGCCCCCGTCCACCGGCAACGTGGCGCTCGCATGCACTCCGCCGCGCGGCGGCACGACATCGTGCGAGGTCTTGAAGATTTCACCGTCCTTCATCACCAGCGTGATATTTTTCGGGTCCTGGAGCACCGCGAGGTCTTTCAGCGGATCGCCGTCGACGAGCAGAATGTCGGCCAGATAACCTTCGCGAATCTGCCCGAGTTCGTGCGGCCGCATCATCAGTTCGCCGCCGAGCCTGGTGGCCGACAACAGCACTTCCATCGGCGTCATGCCGATGTACTTCACGAAGTATTCGAGGTCGCGCGCATTCGTGCCGTGGGGCATCCACGCGAACCCGTAGTCGCCGCCAGGCAGGATGCGGATGCCGCGCTTGTGCATCTTCTGCAGCGTCAGCGCCGCCGTTTCGAGTTCGCGCTTGTAGCCCATCTTCGTCGCGGCCGCTTCGCTGATGCCCCACGGCTCCGCGTGATAGAGCGTGCTGATCAGCCAGCCGATGCCCGGCGCGACGAAGTGCTTGTCCTTGTTGGCTTCGAGCATGTCGAGCGCTTCCTCGTCGGCGAAACTCGCGTGGAAGATCAGTTCCAGCCCGTGCCGCACGCATTGCTTGACCGACTCGCTCGACCGCGCATGCGCGGCGACGCGCTTGCCGGCGCGCTTGGCCTCGGCGGCGAGCATCGCGATCTCTTCTTCCGAAAATGGCGACGCTTCCGCCGAAATGCCGGCGATGTATTCGCCCGACAGATTGATCTTCAGATGATCGACGCCGTACTTCACGAACATGCGCGTAGTCGCGCGCATTTCTTCGGGACCGCTCACCACCGCGCCGAAGTTCAGTTCCTTGAACGGCATGTGCGGCAGCGTGTTGTCGGCGAGGCCGCCGAGAATCGTGATCTCCTGGCTGCCGGCCAGATAGCGCGGGCCGGGAAACTCGCCCGCGTTTACCGCGTTGCGCAGCACGACATCGAGCCGCGGCTTGGCGGCTGCTGCGCCGAGCGCCGAGGTCCAGCCCATCTCCAGATAACGCTTGGCGACCCGCACGCACCAGAGCATGTGCTCTTCTGGCGGCATGAACTGGATCGCCGACAACGACGGCTGATCGTTCCACGAGAAATGCGTGTGGGCTTCCGTCATGCCGGGCATCAGGAACGCGCCCTTGCCGTCGATCCGCTGCGCGTGCGGCGCGCTGACCGGCGCGCCTTCACGTCCTACTTTGGCGATGCGCTGTCCTTCTACGAGAACTTCGCCCTTGAAGGGCTGCGCGCCGCTGCCATCGAATACCGTTACGTTCGTCAATACGATCGAGCTCATGTGTCTCCTCCAGGCGGGCGGATTGCGACTCTCGCGCATCTCGCCCTAAGGTTCGTGCTTCGCTAAAGACGTGTCACCAGCTTTGCTCTGTCAGCCGTTCCATTGCATGCCGTGCGATGCATCAGGGGGCGGCGCGATAGAAGGCCTGCAATTCCGCCTTCGACTCCGCGGGCTTTTCGAACGTGGTCCAGTGTCCGCAGCCGTTCAGCACCACCACCTTCGCGCCGGCGATGCGCTCGCCCATCGCTTTCACCGCGTCGGGTTTGCCGACGCCGTCCTGATCGCCGGTGATGAGCAGCGTCGGTACCTTGATCTGTTCGATCTGCGCGGGCTGTGCGCCCGCCAACGCCTCACAGCTTTGCGCGTAGCCTTCCGGCGATTGACGCATCACGCTCTCGCGCACCAGCGCCAGAGCGACCGGACGCTGCGCCTTGCTTTCGTCGCTGGTCGCGCCTTTGACGATCGCGTCGGCGATTTCCTGCAAGCCCCCCACACCCTTGTCGCGCGCGAGCGCCGCGCGCTGGCGGATACCGTCGCGGCCCGCGTCGGGTGGCGCGAGCAGCGGGCCGAACAGCGCGAGGCTCTTCACCAGTTGTGGATGCTTGACGGCCAGATGCTGCGCAACGATCGTACCCATCGAATGCGCGACCATGTCTGCCTGTTCGATCTTCAGTTCCCGCAGCGCGGCAGCGATGATGTCCACATACACGTCGATCGACAGCTTCTGCGACGGCAGCTCAGAACGCGCGCTGCCCGGCAGATCGATGCGGATCACCCGCTTGCCTTCGAACGCGCCGAGCACCGGCGTCCAGTTGTTCGACGAGCCGCCGAGACCATGAATGCACACGACGGGCGCGCCGTCGCCTTCCGTTTCGATGTAAAGACCCTGGACCTGGGTTGTCGTCATTTATGCCACCTCGTTTTGAAGAATGCCGACGCGCGGAATTTCCATTCGCACGACGTCGCCGGTTTGCAGGAAGCGGGGCGGATTGAAGCCGATGCCGACGCCCGCCGGCGTGCCGGTTGCAATCACGTCGCCCGGTTGCAGTTCGATGCCGGCCGAAATCGTTTCGATCAGCGTGGGGATGTCGAAAATCAGATCCCGCGAGTTCGAGCTTTGGCGCAGTTCACCATTGACCCAGCAGCGCACGTCGATGTTGGCGGGATCGAGTTCGTCGGCGGTCACGAGATATGGGCCCATCGGGCAGAAGCCGTCGAGCGATTTGCCGAGGAACCACTGGCGGTGCAGCTTCTGCAGATCGCGCGCGGTCACGTCGTTGATGAGCGTGTAGCCGAACACGTGCGCAAGCGCATCGGCCTTGCGGATACCGCGGCCCGCCTTGCCGATCACGACGCCGATCTCGACTTCGTAGTCGAGTTGCTGGGTGACTGCCGCGTGACGCGGAATCTTGGCGCCGGGGCCGATCACCGTCGATGCGGGTTTGGTAAAGACCACCGGCGCTTCGGGAATGTGCTCGCCGGCCTGCGCGCTCTTGTCAAAGCCGGACTTGCTGAATTCTTCGGCGTGGTCGTGATAGTTCTTGCCCACGCAGAAAATGTTCCGGCGTGGCTGATCGATCGGCGCGAGCACCGTGACGCCCGCCAGCGGCCGGCCGTCGTGCTTCGGCAGCAACGCGCTTTTGATCGCGTCGTAATCATGAACCAATTGGATCATGTCGCCGCGAAAACCGTCGCTCAATTCGGTCACGGGCCAGTATTGCTGCCTTTCCGGATCGACGACTGCAATGGTTTTCTTGCCTTCGACGAGCAAATTTGCCAATTTCATGTTGAGCCCTTAATCTAGGTCCAGTTGGTGAGAATTTCTGTCACTGTAGGACCAAATGCGACCAGAACCAACTAGGGTTAACCAAAAATAGATACCAATTGGTTCTATGTGAAAGCGTTTCAGCGGCAAGGATACGGTCATGGGCGACGTCGAGACAGGCAAGATTTCCGTTAGAGCGGAGGGCGCGCGCGCGCTCGCGAGCTATCTGGAGGAAGCCATTCGCACGGGGCGCTTGCGCGAGGGCGTCAAGCTGCCCGCCGAGCGCGAGTTGAGCGAGGAGTTCGGGGCGTCGCGCGGCGCGGTGCGGCGCGTGCTGGCCGATCTGAAGGGGCGCGGGCTCATTACGCAGGCGGTGGGCAGCGGCACCTTCGTGTTGCCGCAACCGAATGCGGCGCGCGCGGCGGTGGGCGCCGAAGCGGCGGCTGCGCCGGCGAGTCCGCATGAAGTCGTGCAGACCAGCCCTGCCGAATTGATGGAAGCGCGTCTGCTGATCGAACCGCTGATGCCTGGCCTGATCGTGCGTTACGCGACGGTGGGTGACTTCGCGCGGATGCTCGAATGCATCGAGCGTTCGGAAGCCGCACAAAGCATCGAAGATTTCGAGCAGTGGGATGGCGAGTTGCACAAGACCTTTGCGCTCGCCACGCACAACAGCTTCTTTCTACGGGTGCTCGAACTGACCAACGAAGTGCGCGAGCAGGGCGAGTGGGGACGGCTCAAGCGCAAGTCGCTGACGCCCGAGCGGCGTTCGGAGTATGAGGCGCAGCATCGCGCGATCGTCGAAGCGCTGCGCGACCGCGACGCGGACCTCGCATGCGAACTGCTGACCGGGCATCTGAAGCAGATCCGGCACAATCTGTTTGGCGGCTGAGCATCAGGCGTTGGGCCGTGGGCGGTGTTCTCCGCGTGGTCGTGTGGCGATCCAGCTAGCGCTTCAGCTTGCGTCCCGTGCCTGATTTGCGCGGCGCGGCCGGCGATTCACCGCCGCCACGCGTGCTACCACTGTTGACGGATTTGCGTTGCCGCTTGCCTGGCATACCGCAGATCAGTGCTATACCGGCCTTCGCGGTCGCACGCAGCGATTCGCGTGAGTCGCCTGCACGCGAACGCAAGGCAAGGCTGTGAAGAATCGCCGACGCCACTTTCGCGAGCGCCGCGGGATTCGCCGCCGCATCCAGTTCGCCCTGCGCCTTGGCGCGCTTGAAGCGCCGCTCGAATGCGGCATCGAAGGTATTCAATCCGTTCGCGAGTTTCTCGCGAACCTCGGCGTCCCCTCTCGATTCCACCAGCGCCGTGCCGATCAGGAAACATCCGCGCGGCGCTTCGTCAGCCGGAAAGTAGAGTGCAAGCGCGCTCTCGTACACGGACAACAATGCGTCGGCTAACGGCTGATCGGCCTTAAGCGCGGCTTCCATCCCCTCGCGTCCGAGTTCGATGTAGCGGTCCAGCGTGTCCAGATACAACGCATGTTTGTCACCGAACGCGCCGTACAGGCTTGGCCGGTTCATGCCCGTCGCCTCGCTCAACGCATCGAGAGACGTGCCGGAGTAACCGCCATGCCAGAACGCGTCTCGCGCATCGTTCAGCGCCTGTTGCGAATCGTACTGACGAGGCCGTCCACGTGCTCGCATCACATTTTTTGTACCGTTATGCATAAAAATAATCTGGCATCAGTGATTTTTGTTCACTATAGTACAAAAAAGAATTTTCAACAGCGGAGACATGAGCATGGAGCTTTATTTCTCGCCACTAGCCTGTTCGCTCGCGACGCGCATCGCGCTGTACGAGGCGGATGCCGACGCGCGCTTCATCGAAGTCGATACGAACTCGAAGCGCTTGCGCGACGGCTCCGATTTCTATCCGATCAACCCTTTGGGCCAGGTGCCCGTGCTGCGTACCGACGACGGCTGGCTGCTCAGGGAAAACACCGCGATCCTGCCTTACGTGGCCGACGCATTTCCCGCGGCGCGGCTCGCGCCGGCAGCGGGTACGGCGGAACGCGCGAAGTTGCAGGAGTGGTTGGGCTTTATCGGCACCGAACTTCATAAGGGGGTGTTCGTGCCGTTGCTTGATCCGAACGCGCCCGATGAGGTTCGCGCTTATACGTGTAAGAAGATTGCCCTGCGCCTCGATTTGCTCGAACAGCATCTTCTTGAGCAGGAGTTTTTGTTGGAGGACTTCACGGTTGCTGATGCCTATCTCGTCACTGTGCTGAACTGGGCGCAGCATTGCGGTGTGGAGCTCAGCGGATGGGCGGCGGTCGATGCCTATTATCGGCGCATAGTGGGTCGTCCTGCTGTGGGCAGGGCATTGAGGGAAGAGGTGGTGCTTTACAGAGAAGAGGTGGCGAGGCGGCGCGGGGGTGCGGTGTGAGCCGGTGGCGCTAGAGCGGGGAGGGGCCGGGGTAGAGCTGGACCGAACGGTCGGCGCATAAACGGCTGCGAACGACCGACTCGCAGCGACACGACATTCCGCATCTTTCATGAAGCATTCATGAACTTTACTTAACCTCACGCGCTTTACTTCCCACGCCACAAAGAGAAGAAAGCGCCATGTCCAAGAACCTCCAATTGTTGCGGCCATCGGTCGCCGCAGCGTTTATTGCTTTTGCCCTCGCCGCTTGCGGCGGCAACGTCGACGAAGCGGCGCTCGGACAGGTAAGCGTGCCGGCGGCTCCGGCCACGCCGAGCTTCGTCGACTCCGCTGCTGCGCCCGCCGGCGTCGCGGCGTTCGTTGACAACATCGCCACGAACCAGCGCGGCGATGCGCGCTACTCGACGCTTGCCACCAATGCAGGCGTGCGCCTCGTCGCACCGTATCTCGACTACTGGAAGCCGCTCACGGAGATCGTGGACGCGGGAGTCAGCGCGCCGGCCGTCGGTTCGTTCCCCGCCGTGGTGCCGTCGACCGCCACCGGTGTGCCGACGGACGGCTCGCCTAACGGAACGATTCTCAACGCATCGGTCCTCGGTGCGAACATTCAGTACGTTGTCACGACGACCACGAACCGCACGTCCGCGCAAGCCGATGCCGCGTATTACGACGACCGGCGCGGCAAAGGCTACAGCGTCACCGACGGCATGGGTCCGCTTACCGCCAGTTGGTGCACAGCGGCGCAGCAGACCACGACCATCACGTCCATCCCGGCCGATGCGACGTCCGTCGCGTACAACGACAGCGGCAACAACACGGGCGTCGGCAGCACGTCGAACGGCACGTTCGGCAAGGTCGTCGATCTGATCAACACGCTCGGCAATAACGCTTCGACGGAACCGGCCAAACGCTTCTATAAGTATCCGCGTCCATTCCGCTGGAGCTCGAATGTCGTCGTGGTGCCGACGCTCGTTCCTGCGGAAAGCACAACGCCCGCGACCGATGGCGGCTTCATCAGCGGCCACACGGCGGAAGCGGTGCGTGACGCTGTCGGGATGGCGTACGTGGTCCCTGAGCGCTTCCAGGAAATGCTGAGCCGCGGGCTCGAGTTGGGCGAGAACCGCATCGTCGCGGGCATGCATTCGCCGCTCGATGTCATCGGAGGACGCATGCTCGGCATTGCCGCCGCGGCTGCCAACCTGTATGACCCGGCAAACGCCACGCTCAAATCCGATGCGTACACACAGGCGCACACTGCGCTGATGTCGCTGACAGGTACATCGGCGACGACGTTCAATGCGTTTGCGCACTCTGGCGACACCAGCAACGATCGCTTCGCCGATTACACGACCAATCGCACCAACTTTCTGCGTCGCATGACGCTCTCCTTCTCGCAGATCGGCGCGACCAACGCTGCGCCGATCGTGCCCAAGGGCGCAGAGGTACTGCTCGAGACGCGCTTCCCGTATCTCGATGCCAATCAGCGCCGCGTCGTGCTGAAGACTACCGAAATGTCTTCCGGCTATCCGCTGATGGACGACGCCGAGGGCTGGGGACGCCTGAACCTGTTTGCCGCGGCGGACGGCTACGGCGCGTTCAACGGCAGCGTAACCATCGCGATGGACGCGAGCAAGGGCGGCTTCAACGCGGCGGATACCTGGCGCAATGCGATTTCCGGTACGGGCAAATTGACGCTGCAGGGTAGCGGCACGCTGACGCTCGCCGGCACCAACACGTATTCGGGCGGTACTGAAGTGCAAGGCGGGACGGTGCGCAGCGCATCAGCGAACGCGTTCGGCAGCGGCGACGTGTACCTGGGCTCGGGCACGGTGGCGATCGGTTCGACGCAGGCAGTCGTCATCGCCGGAAAGTACACCCAACTTCAGAACACGACGCTCGAACTCAACGTCGGCCCGAACGGACAAGGTGTACTGCACATCGGCGGTCAGACAACACTCGCGGGCGGCACGCTGCATGTGAAATTTGCGGGCGGCTATACACCGAAGTCAGGCGACCTGCTCAACCTGATCTCCACGGGCGCGCTGTCGGGACGCTTCGCTAACATCGTGGTCGATGGATTCACCGCCACGCCGACCTACGATGCGACGGGCGTGCATGTCCATTTGAAGAGCTGAGCAACGTGAGGTACGTGCCGCCGGGCTTGCGCCCGGTGGCGTCAGTATGTCTTTGGCATGTCGGTTGTGACGGGCACTGTTCCGACCCAATGCGGACGGTCGGTGATTGGAAAAGCGGACACTCAACGTCCGAGCTAAGCCCGCGGCCCGTCAGGGGCATCGGCCTTCAGCGAGTGGTTAGGCGTCCGTCTGCCCTTGGCGCCGTAGGACGACATGCGTGGCCTTCTCCGTCGCTACGAATTCAACGCATTCGTATCCCAGAGCCCGCGAGTCAACCCCCTCGAACAGCGATTCTCCCCGGCCGAGCAGGACCGGCGCGATAGCAATGTGCAGTTCATCAATAAGGCCCTCACGAAGATACTGCTGGATTGTGTGCGGCCCACCGCCGATCCGCACGTCCATTCCGGCAGCGGCCTCGCGTGCACGGTCGAGCGCCTCGCGAATGCCTCCTGTTATGAAGTGGAACGTCGTGCCGCCTTCCATCTCGATGGGGGGACGAGCATGATGGGTCAAGATGAACACTGGAACGTGATACGGTGGATTGTCTCCCCACCAGCCTTTCCAGTTTGTGTCCGGCCAGTCCCCACGAATGGATCCGAACATGTTCCTCCCAAGAATCCAGGCCCCAACATTCTGAAAGCCACGGGCGGCGAAATCATCGTCAATCCCGGTCGTACCGCCGTCCTTGCCGAACAAGGCCCGCTGGAACGTGCGTGTTGGGACAAGCCACTGATGCAGTTCCGTCCCGCCAACGCCGAGCGGATTGTTGATGTCTTGATTCGGGCCTGCTCCGTATCCGTCGAGCGAGATGGTGAAACCCTCAACGCGAACTCGTGTCATCGTTTGCCTCCGGTTAGACGCCTAACGTAATGTGGATAGCAAATCTGCATGGTTTGCCGGAATTATGCGAAATATTCCGGCCTTCTGTCCTCGTGCCAATCGTCCCGTCGTATGCGCGGCCCGACCGCTGGATTGAGGCGCATTTGCCGATGCGGTCAAACGGACGCACAGCGAGCCCGAAGGGGCGCGCGATTGCAGGCCTGCACGTCACCTCGCGCCGTAAACGGCGTCGCGCAGATCGATTGTGTATTGGCCGTTCATGCCTTCGTAGAGCGTGTTCGACAGCGACACGACGGTCAGCCCGCGTGCGCGGTCGACGAACCACGAGTGACCGTAGACACCCCCCCAGCGCCACGTGCCTGGCGATTCCGGCGACGCCGCTACGTGTGGATCGCGCAGCACCGAAAAGCCGATCCCGAAGCCGACGCCGGGCCGGTCCGGCAAATCCAAGTTGCCAGTCTGCACCCGTCCCATCTCGTCCACGAGGGCGGCAGGCAGCAGTGCGCTGCCGCCCGCGCGCAGCGTGTCCAGCACATGCAGCACGTCGCTCGCGCTGCCTACCATCCCTGCACCGCCCGACGCAAAAGCCTGCGCGTCGAGCGCGCGCGCCGGCGAGTACGTGACACCGACAGTGCCTTCAACTGCAGGTACGGTCTCGTTCTCGGCGAGCCGGTGCGGCTGCGGCGTATCGTTCACGTACGGTGTCGCGAGCCGCGCGGGATCGACCGCGACGAACGCCGTGTCGCGAGCGCCGAGCGGACGGAGCACGAGCACATCGACAGCTTCCGCGAGGGACATCCCGCAGACAGCCTCGATCAGCGCGCCGGTCACGTCGAGCGCAACCGAATAGTTCCAGTTCGTCCCCGGCGCATACAGCAGCGGCGCGCTAGCTATCCGGCGTACGTTTTCCCCTAGCGTGATGGCCGCGCCATCGAGCCCGTCCGATACACCTGCGCGCGCATAGGGCCCGGCCGCGTCGGCTTCTGCAAAGCGATAGCCAAGGCCCGCGGTATGCGTAAGCAGCTGCCGCACCGTGATCGCCGGTACGCGGCCGTCGGGAAGGGTCGGGCGGAAATCGGCCAGCCAGCGGGTGACGTCATCGTCGAGAGACAGTTTGCCTTGCGCCACGAGCACCATCGCGGCCGTCGAGACGATCGGCTTCGTCACCGACGCGAGCCTGAACAGCGTGTCCTCGCGCATCAACGCGCGCGATTCGCGGTCCGCGAATCCGGCCGCGCGGTGATAGACGAGCTGTCCGTCGCGCGCGATCAGCACTACTGCACCGACGAGACGCTGCGCGTCGAGCGCGCGGGACAGCACCGCATCGACACGCTCGGCAAGCGCGGCATCGGCGGGCGGCTGCAATGACGATGCTGGGGTGAAGGGCATAAAGGGCTCCGTCGTGATCGGTCTAGCCGACATGTTAGGAGAGCCTTGGTCGCGATCGCCATTAACCCGTACGTCGGAAAGGGCTAAATGCTCTCGCAGGCTAGCGTTGCTTTGTCGACTCAGTTGGCGGTTATCGATCCCGTTGCTGCCGGTCGTGTATGCGCGTGGACCGTCCGGTCTGTCAACATGGACCGGCGAGGCTGCACGTTTGAAGACCGTGTGGCCACGCTCCTGGGTATCGACGCGCAGTTTCAGGGCCGTCGCGTTTTCATAACTGTCGGAGCGAACGAAAGCGATTCAGGCGGGTTTGTCGAACCGATCGGGCGTGCTAGCGCTCCACAGCACTTCGAACAGACTGCACTCGAACGCAAAGAACTCCGCGCTTTGAATGGACAGCGCGTAGTGCTCGGCCCGCGATGAAATGAAGGCCACGGTGTCGTCGTACAGATAGGTCGTGATACCCACTTCGAAATCGGCGGGCGCAAAGCGAAGTTCGCGGCGATCGCGCGTCGACGATCGCCACAGATCGCGCGTATCGCCAGGGCCAGAGCGGATTATGCGCAGATTGATGCCCGCACGGACGCGCAGCGCGACGATACCCCTGATGACCTCGAAGCCCGGCATCTGAAACAGCTCGCTGTTCGACATCACGGCGCGCAACTCCTTGCTCTGACATTCGAGCGTTTCGTTGAGCACGGTCTTGATCCCTTCGATGCCGGAGAAATATCGCACCTTTGGTTTTCCACCCGCTGAGTTGTGAATCGAGCGCAGTCGCGGGAGCACTTCTTGAACGAGCTGACGTTGCGTCTCGATACGCCTCAGCAGCGCGATCGGATCCTGCGGAATCACGTAGCTGCGCGCGCCTTTCTGCACGGTCGCGACGAGTCCATCGGCGAGCAGCCGGTCGAGCACTTCGTATGCGTTGGTGCGGCCGATACCCGCCTTCTGGGCGATGGAAGCGACGGTGGCCTCGCCGAGTTCGAGCGAGGCCAGATAGAAGTCGGCCTTGTTCCCGTCGATGCCGGCCGCCTGGAGCATCTCGATAAGGTTCATTTTCGCCAACCGGTCCGGGAAGGTAAGCGCCGCAGCACGACAATTCGTTCGGTTGAATAGTACAGTAAAAAACTATACAAATCAATTATATAGGAGAGTTTAAAAACTTTTTGCTCGGTTCTGAAGGACGCTCGCCGGACACCCGATTAGCATCCATCTCAGTCAATTCGTTGACGCCCGGAGTCGATGAACCACATTGACCCGAAGCTGGCGAGAAGCGGACCGGCTGGGCGGCTGGTTCGCGCGCTTACATCCTATGAAATCCTATTGGAGCCATATCATGGTCGAGTGGAAAGAGACTATTCACGACATCAATTCCCGCATCAAGGAACTGTCCACACGCACGCCGGACACCCTTCGCGGATTTGCCCTTGTCGCCGGCGCGGGCGCCAACACCAACCATCTCGGCGCGAAGACGCGTGAACTCATCGCGCTGGCCGTCGCGGTCACTACGCGCTGCGATGGCTGCATCGCCTTTCATGCAGCCGAGGCCGTCAAGCACGGCGTGTCAGACGAAGAGATCGCAGAAGCGCTGGGCGTTGCCATCAATCTGAACGCCGGCGCTGCCATCACGTACAGCACGCACGTGCTCGACGCCATCGAAACGCTGAAGCAAGCCTGACCATCCAAACGCACTGACAGGAACCCATCATGACCAACCCCAAGCTCGAAGTTCTGACCCCGCAAAACTCGCAACTGCTTTTCATTGACCAACAGCCGCAGATGGCATTCGGTGTCCAATCCATCGACCGGCAGGTGCTGAAGAACAATGTGGTGGGTCTGGCCAAGGCAGCGAAGATCTTCGACATTCCGACCACCATCACGTCGGTCGAATCGCAAAGTTTCTCGGGCTTTACCTACCCCGAACTGCTCGACGTGTTTCCCGGCCAGCCGGTGCTCGAACGCACATCGATGAACTCCTGGGATGACCAGAAGGTTCGTGACGCGCTGGCTGCGAATGGACGCAAGAAGATCGTGGTTTCCGGGCTGTGGACGGAGGTTTGCAATAACACCTTCGCACTCAGCGCGATGCTGGAAGGCGGCTACGAGATCTACATGGTCGAAGACGCCTCAGGCGGCACGTCGAAGGACGGGCATGACTACGCCATGCAGCGCATGATCCAGGCCGGCGTCGTGCCCGTGACGTGGCAACAGGTGATGCTCGAATGGCAGCGTGACTGGGCGCGTCGCGAAACGTACGACGCCGTCATGGAAGTGGTCAGGGAACATTCTGGTGCGTACGGGATGGGCGTGGACTACGCCTACACCATGGTCCACAAAGCGCCACAGCGCGCGGCGGGTCACCACGAGATCGTGCCCCCAGTTCCGGCCAGATAATCGGCCGCCCTCCATCTCATTTGATGTCCCGACGCTGGCCGTGCGGCGTGACGCCGCCGGCCGGCAGGAGTAGTTGCGCCATCTGCTTCAGACAAGCCCGATCTGATGCTGCCCGCTGCAAGAGGGATGAACCCATGAAAGTCTATCTGTTCTCGTTAGGTGCCGGCGTTCTGGTCGGTGTCATCTACCACCTGATTGGCGTACGGTCGCCAGCCCCACCGCTGATTGCGCTGGTCGGCCTGCTCGGCATTCTCGCTGGAGAGCAGCTCCTTCCACTCGGCGAGCAATATCTCTTTGGCGCCATTCGTTCAACGGTGACGCGCGCGTCGGACGAGGCGACCACGGCATCAGGCTCATTGCAGCACGGCATGTCTCGCGTCACGGCTGCTCGCAAGACTGTTGGGAATGAGGAGGCCCGCTCATGAACACTTCCGCAAAATCCCCCGACCTGGTTCTGCACAACGGCCGCTTCACGACGCTGAACCGGGCGAACCCCACAGCGAGCGCGGTCGCCATCAAGGACGGGAAATTCATCGCCGTTGGCGACAATGCCGACATCATGTCGTTGGCAGGTGGTGCGACAAAGTTGATTGACCTGAGGGGACGTTCCGTACTGCCTGGACTCATCGACAGTCACACCCACGTCGTGCGCGGCGGCTTGAACTTCAACATGGAACTGCGGTGGGACGGCGTGCGAACGCTCGCCGATGCGATGAACATGCTCAAGCGCCAGGTGGCCGTTACGCCGCCACCGCAATGGGTCCGTGTGGTCGGTGGGTTCACCGAGCAGCAGTTCGCCGAGAAGCGGCTTCCCACGATCGCGGAACTGAATGCCGTTGCACCCGATACGCCGGTGTTCATCCTGCATCTTTACGACCGGGCGTTGCTGAACGCCGCGGCGCTGCGGGTGGTCGGCTATACGAAAGACACGCCG
>NZ_VTUZ01000085.1 GCF_008369935.1 Paraburkholderia panacisoli
AAGTGAACCCGGCAGTTGCGGGGCTGACGCGATGACAACCGCGCCTCTGCTCGCCTGTCACGAGTGCGACCTGTTGCAGCGGGAGGCGCCGTTGCCGCACAACGGCGTGCTGCGCTGTTGCCGGTGCCGTGCCGAGTTGTACCGGAGTCATCCCGACAGCCTCGATCGCGCACTGTCCTTCACGCTCACGGCGATCGTTCTGTTTGTCATTGCAAACGCCTACCCCATCGTCGGCCTGGAGGTGAACGGCGATCTCGTCCAGACTACGTTGATCGGTTCGGTACTCGTGCTGTACCGCGATGGGATCTGGCCGCTCGCGGGCCTCGTGTTCGCCACGACCATCCTGATGCCCGCGGTGCAGACGGTTGCGATGGCGTATCTGCTGGTGCCATTGAGGTTAAGGCGTGTTCCCTATCGGGCGGACCTGGTCTTTCGCCTCCTGCATCTGGCTCAGCCATGGGGCATGACCGAGGTGTTGATCCTCGGGCTGCTGGTCGCGCTCGTCAAGCTCGCGCATATCGCGAGTGTGGTGCCAGGTGTGGCGCTATGGTCGTTCGGAGCATTGATGCTGTTGCTGGCGGCCGCCAGCGCGGCGTTCGATCCCCGCGAGCTGTGGGCGCGGATCAATCATGGCGAGCACAGTGTCGGCCCGGAGGCAGGCGCCGCGACAGCCATGCCGGCTCCCACCGCGGCCGGCTGCGGCTTGATGACCTGTCATAGCTGCGGATTGCTGTCGAAACCTGCCGCGCATGCGCATGATGCGCGTTGCCCGCGTTGCGGCGCCCGACTTCATTTTCGCAAGCCGGACAGCATCACCCGCACCTGGGCGTTTCTGATTGCCGCGATGGTTCTGTACATTCCGGCGAACGTGCTGCCGGTCATGAACACCAGTTCCCTGTTCGGAAGCGAAAAAGACACGATCTTGAGCGGTGTCGTCTACCTGTGGACGTCAGGCTCCTGGCTGCTCGCAATCGTCGTGTTCATCGCGAGTATCGCGGTGCCCATGCTGAAGATCATCGCGCTGGTGTACCTGACGGCTTCGGCCCAGTTTCACTCGAGATGGCAACCGGAGCAAAGGACGCGTATTTATCGTGTCGTCGAACTGGTCGGACGCTGGTCGATGCTCGACATCTACGTCATCACGATGCTCGTCGCGCTCGTTCAGTTCAATGCGCTGGCGACGATCCAGGCCGGTCCGGCAGCGATTGCCTTTGGCTCGGTCGTCGTTCTTACCATGTTTGCCGCGATGTCGTTTGACCCGCGCCTGATCTGGGATCTGCCGGAAAAAAATCATGTCCAGGCCGCCCGGTAATATTCCGCCCGACATCCCCGAGGCGGTCGCTACGCCGCGTCCGCGCTGGCGGCTGCAACTGATCTGGCTGGTGCCGGTCATCGCGGTGCTGATCGGCGGCTGGCTCGCTGTGAAGGCGGTCATCGAGCAGGGCCCGACCATCACGATCACCTTTGCAACCGGCGAAGGGCTCGAGGCAGGCAAGACCAAGGTCAAATTCAAGAACGTGGACATCGGGGTCGTCAAAAGCGTGACGCTGACGAGGGACCACACACGCGTCGTCGCGACTGCCGAGATTGTCAAGGATGCCACGGATATGCTCGTCAACAACACGCGCTTCTGGGTTGTGCGTCCACGCATTTCAGGGGGTACGGTGTCCGGCATTGGCACGCTGCTGTCCGGCTCGTTTATCGGCATGGATGTGGGCAAGTCGACAACTAGCCAGCGCGACTACGTAGGCCTCGAAACGCCGCCTGTATTTGCGAGCGACGTTCCGGGACGGGAGTTCGTGCTGAAGTCGGCTGACATGGGCTCACTCGATGTGGGCTCCCCCATCTTCTTCAGACGCCTGCAGGTTGGTCAGGTCACGGCCTACAAGCTTGATAGCGACGGCAAAGGCGTGACGCTCAACGTGTTTGTCAACGCCCCCTACGACCGGTTTGTGACCGCCAACACCCGGTTCTGGCACGCAAGCGGTGTCGACGTCTCGCTCGATGCCACGGGCGTCAAGGTCAATACCCAGTCGCTGGTGTCGATCGTGATCGGCGGCCTTGCGTTTCAGACGCCTCCAGATACGGCAGACATCTCCGAGGCCGCCGTGAAGACGCAATTCGAGCTGTTCGATACCTTTGCCGATGCGATGAAGCGCCATGACACCATCGTGGATAACTACGTGCTGAACTTCACCGAATCGGTGCGCGGGCTGACGATCGGCGCGCCGGTCGACTTCCGCGGGATCACCGTGGGCGAGGTGACGGCGATCTATACCCGCTTCGATCCGGTCACGAAGCAGTTCAGCATTCCGGTCGAGATCCAACTTTATCCGGAGCGCTTCACTTCGCGCTACGAGTCGGGCGCAGCAGGACCCGGCAGAATTGTAAGGGACCGCCGGGCGCTCTCGGCCCTGCTCGTCGACCGTGGACTGCGGGCGCAGTTGCGAACAGGAAGCCTGCTTACCGGCCAGTTATACGTCGCGCTCGATTTTTTCCCCAATGCCGCGAAGGCCTCAATGAATTGGAACGTGACCCCGCCTGAATTCCCGACCACCCCAGGCAATCTGCAATCGCTGCAGGACTCATTGACGAGTCTGATGACCAAGCTGAACAAGATCCCGTTCGAGGCGATCGGCAAGAGTGCGCAACAGACGCTGGTCGAGGCGGACACGTTGCTCAAGCGGCTCGACACTGAAGTTACGCCGCAAGCTCGCGATACGCTCATCGCGGCGCATAAGGCGCTCGACTCGGCGAACAGCGCGTTGCAGCCCAACTCGCCGTTGCAGCAGGGTGCAGGGGACGCATTGAGCGAAGTGGCGCGCACGGCGGCTGCCTTCCGGACGCTCGCGGACTACCTGGAACGACATCCGGAAGCGCTGCTTCGAGGCAAACCGGAGGACCAGAAATGATGCGTTCGATCCTGTTCCTGCTTGCTGCGCTCGCGGTCGGGACGCTCGGGGCCTGCAGTTCGCCGAGGGCCGCCTTCTACACCCTAAGCTCCGATACCACGCTCGAGCGCAGCGGCCCCGCCGTGCCGATCAGCATCGTGGTCGGTCCGGTGACAGTGCCTGAACTTGTCGACCGTCCGCAGATGGTGACGCGAGTCTCAGACAATCAGGTCGCGCTGAACGAATTCGCGCGCTGGGGCGAATCGCTCAAGAGCAATATTCCGCAGGTGATCGCGGGCAATCTCGTGCAGTTGCTGGGTACCGGCAATGTGTCCGTTTTTCCTCAAGGTGGGGAGGTGGGGGGCTACCAGGTTAGCGTCGCCATCCTGCGCTTCGAGTCGGTACCCGGCGATTCGGTCACCATCGATGCGTTGTGGACCGTGCATGCTCCTAAACAAGCCGCGTCGGTAACCGGTCATACCGTCGCGCACGAACCGGTGACGGGACCGGGCTACATCGCTGTCGCGGCGGCCCATAGCCGCGCACTGGCTACGGTGAGCCGAGACGTTGCCGCAGCCATACGGCAATCGCTATCGCGATGAATCGTAAGCGTCTCAGCGCGTAAGCTGGATTCCTGTCGGTCCGATGGCGTGGCAGAGGTTGCCGTCGACGGCGGTATGGAAGATCCGCCGGTCGCATTCCATGCTCTCATCTGGGTGAGAAGGCTCGAGGGTGCGGGGATAACGATCGGTCCCATCGCACCCGCATAGGACCAAGGTGCAATAGCGGCATCCGCGCGGGATGAGTATTCTTTAACGTAGGTGCATGCGTTTAGTCGCATGGAGTCAGAGGATGCGTACGGAGTAATGCGGGAAACAGGTTGCTTCCATGGGAGCGACGTTCTTCCCGCTTTTCATTCTGCGGACCGTTTTGTCACTGTAGAGGGCAAGGTCATGACCAGGCGTTTTTTGCGGCTTGTGGTGGGGTCAGCGCTGCTGTTTTCGGGTGTTGTCAATGCGCAGCAGTTCCCGATGCTGGACGAGGTTGCTGGAAAGATCGTCCAGAAGTACCAGAACTCGACCTGCGAGCAACTGTGGCAGGAAAAATCCCAGAAACAGGGTCAACCGAAGTCGCCGAGCGAGCAGCGTGCCGTGCAATTGTTGCGCACCGATCCGCAGATGCGCGCCGAGTTCATCAACAGGGTGGCAGCGCCGATCGCCAACAAGATGTTCGAGTGCGGCATGATTCCGTGATTGTCGCCGGGGGCGCCGCAAAGTGGGTTACTCAGCGAGGCCGCGATGACCTTTGAGAAATTGAAGTGGGGTATAACTGCCGTCGTGCTGGGCGTGTTTCTCGCAGCCAGCGGCAACGCCCAGCAGACGCACAAGGCGGCCAGGCCAGCGGCGAAAGCGGAGGCGCCGGCGTATCAGGTCGGGATCGAGCCACGCGCGATCGAGATCCTCAAGGCGGCCAGCGCCCGCCTTGCGGCGGCCCAGTCGATGTCGTTCACGGCGGTCGTCTCCTACGAGAGTCCGAGCCGTCTCGGCCCTCCGCTGATCTATTCGACCAAATCAGAAGTCACGCTGCAGCGGCCCAACAAGCTCAGGGTCATCACCCTTGGCGACGGGCCACCTTCGGAGTTCTACTACGACGGTAAGACCATGATGGCCTTCGCGCCGAAGGAGAACCTCGTCGCCGTCGCCGACGCGCCACCGACCCTCGACGCCGCGCTCGAGGCTGCCTACGTCGAAGGGGCGATCTATTTCCCGTTTACCGACGTGATCGTCACGGATCCCTACAAGGATATCGCTGACGGGTTGAAGCTTGCGTTCTATATTGGTCAATCGATCGTGGTCGACGACACGACCACGGACATGGTGGCCTATATTACGGGCGATGTTTTCGTGCAGGCCTGGATCGGCACCGAGGACAAACTTCCGCGGCGGATCTACGCTGTCTACCTCAACGATCGCGCCCGCCTGCGCCACGTGCTGGCACTCACGAACTGGAAGCTGGATGTCGCCGTTTCCGCAGACACCTTTGCTTCTCCCCAGGCGGCTAGCGCGTCGCGGATCGCGTTCGCGCGCCCGGACGCCACGGATGCGCCGGGAATGAAGCCACCGCCGAAGATGCAGGAGAAGACTCAATGAGGAGAGGCGTCATGAGACAAGTCATCATTCGTCTGGTTGCGCTCCTTGTTCCGGCGCTCGCGGCAGGGCCAGCCGGCGCATGGTCGCATGCTGGCGCTTACGGAGGAAGCGTATCGCACGCACCGGGTTCGGGGTCTACGACCCGTACTAACTTTGAAGGGGGCAGCGAAACGCATACTTACGGTCAGGGCACGACGGCAACCGGCCGCTATGGCGGCACGGCGACGCATGCTCAAGGATCCGGGCAGACGACTGCAAGCAATCAATACGGCAGCGCCACGCACACCTACGGGCAGGGCACTACCGCAACCAACAACTATGGCGCTACGGCGACGCACGCCACGGGATCCGGTTACACAACCTACACCAACTCCTCCGGCGCCACTGCGTATCACAATACTTATTATGGCGGCACATACGCTGCGTACCATCCACCGGTCGTCGTGAATAACTACGGTTCCGGATGCTACAACTGCGGCGGCTGGTCCACAGCGGGGGCGGCCGCGGCAGGTGCAGTGGTTGGCGTGGCGGCCGGCGCGACCATTGCCAACGCCAACAATGCTGCAGCGACATCTAACGCCTACAACGCGGGAGTGGTCGCCGGAGCAGCGGCAGCTCAACCTGTAGCCGCACCGGTGAGCACGGCGTTTGCGATGGGCGCGGTCTACGCGGCGTTGCCGGCCGGCTGTGCGCGGCCCACGGTTCATGGCAGTACCTATTACCTGTGCGGCAACACCTGGTTCCAGCCCGCCTACGGTGCCAACGGCGTGTACTACCGTGTGGTGCCAGCGCCTTGACGGATGCACGGCGCCGCAGCCCGATCGAACGGGTGTTCATAGTCGGCTTTGGCCGTTCATACGCGACACGCTCAGGGCTAAAGATCGAGGGCTGGAGCCGCTAGGAGAGGGGGCTGCCGGCGTGGCGTGCGCAGCGGGGATCAGCGATTGAACCAACGGTATTGAAGAGCGACCGAGAATGTCTGGAAGTTGCCGCCCACGCGCGTTGTGAGTCCACGCGACCATGCAAACTTCGCCGACCATTGCGTAGCAAGCGGCACTGAAAGCGTGATGCCATAGCGAGTATTGCCTTGCAGATCATGGTCATTGACGCCATTCACGCTTGTCTGACCGCCCGCGAAATACGTGAAGTCCGCAGCAATCCACAGGCCGGGTAGAAAGTTATAGCCGCCGTGCCATTGGAATGTAAATAGCGGATCCTGACTGCGCTGCCGGCCGCCAAAAAAATCAGTATTGTCGGTGAAGATCCACACGCCCACCGCGCCCTCTACGAACCAGTTGCCGAGCGGTTGTGACAACCCGATCTCAGGCTTGAACGACCAGCGGTTCGAACCGATATTGATCAGACGGGACGGCACGTACTGGCCCGTTGGCGCAACCACGCGCAGGCTGACACCCAGGATAGTGGAAGGGTTACGTCGCGCGAATTCCTCTGGTGTGAGCGCGGGGTCACCCAGTAGATTCACGGCAACCCTGAAACGCACGTCGCCCAGACCTGACCGGTAGGCTTGTGCAGGCGCACCCTCGACGTTGCCAGTCAGATCCGCATTGGCATAAGGCACCGACACTGCGAAGCTGACGGTATGCCCCGCGATGCCAAAGCTGTGGGAATAGCCGAGTGAATACGTATTGATTGTGGCTTGTAGTCCGGTAATGGGCAACGCGGGGTCGAGCGAGACCCCGCCACTCGATCGTGCATAATCCGCCACCACAAAGTTTGTTCCGATCGGGACGGCTGAATAGGAGCGCGGCTCCATTTCCTGCGCCGATGTCAGAGCAGACCAGAGCAGGGCCACACCGGCAATCGCGTGCCGAATGCTACTGACTTTCCGCGACATCGCGGCGATCGATGCTCCGGGCATTTGCGTGACCTTTGTCTCCGATCGGTCAGAAACTGAGCGACATGCAGACTGTTCATTATGATCCGAGCTGTCCTGGAGGCTATGTCGGACTCTTGACGTGTCGAGCAATCTTTCGCACGAAGATAGAGGAATCAGTTGCGAAGACGGTTCGACGAAGTGGTCGCTGAATGACGGACAGAGAGTGGGTCAAAGTCGCCTAACATTAAGTAACGCGATTGGTCGGTGAGATGACTTCGCGTCGATCAAATCGGGAGACGGTCATGAGAATTTTAGTCTTGTTGGTATGTGTGCTGCTATCGTCAAGCGCATTCGCGGAGTGCACCACTAACGCGCGTGGCGTCACCGCTTGCGGCAACGGACAGACAGCCGGTGGCTATAACCCGAACACGGGTAACGCGTGGAAGGCCCAGAAGAATCAGGCCGGAGTGACGACGACACGGACAAGCAATGGCGGTGAGGCCAAGACAAAGAATGGAAAGGGCGTATACAAGAGCCCGAGTGGAAAGACCTGTTATAAGAGCGCAAACAGTCAGGGATGCAATTGAAAATGTAGCAACCCCATGTCCCCGATCGCCACAACTCGAAAACGTGCTGCTGACTCCGGCGCTCCCAACCTAAACAAGACTTTTTCAACGCAATCTGATTCAATCCGGTCGTTCACGGATCGCACCCGATCGTTGCGCGAGGTCATGTTCTCTGACGGTCACGCTTGCCGTCCGTGACACCTATTGCCGCTACTGGCCGAGCATGGCGAGCACCTCGCGCATAGGTGCGAGCGAGACCCTGATCACCCCATCGAGCGGTGTGTTCATCTCGAGAATCAGAAATATTGCGACGGAAGTGGACAGCGCGCCCAAAAGCAACCCAAAAATGACTGTCGCGTTGGCGGGAGCGAACAGGCCAAACGAACAAAAGATAATGGAGAGCCACAACACCAGGCATATTAGCAATGGTGCGGGAGTCGAGACCACAGCTTGGAACATTGTAAGCTGGCGCGCAGCCAGCACCTCTTCCGCAATCTGGATGGCGCGTGCCTGCAGTTGACGTTGCGCGTCGCTGCGCGGCGACAGTTCCTCCAGCTTGTCCTGAAGACTTTCCACCTGCCTGATTGCCTCGACGCCACGAAGTTTTGCGATCTGCGCAGGTTCGCCCGAAGCTAGTATCTGGATCGACATGCCGACCCTCTGCTTAAGCAGATCACGAACCTCCTTCGTTTCCGGGCCATACTTGGCCAGAACGCGATCGAGGAGGATGATGCTGGCGGCATTGCGCACGACCTCGCCGTTCACGGTATCGAACGAGCTCTTTGCCGACGAAATCAGCAGGCCAAGCACAATCGCGGCCATCGTGGCTATCAGACCGACGGCCAGCTTCAAGACACCTGTTGATTCGTCGCTAAGGTGGTGCTCTGGCAAGATGGTGCGCATATACAAGCCAAGCAATGCGCTGGCAAATACACAGGCAAACACGATCAAAGCGATTTCGACGTGGCTCACTCTTTTACCCCCTTCCCCGCTCGTCGCCGGGCCGGGTGCTCGCCGGCCGGTCGAGCGTGCCGGTCAGGGATCATCGTTTCCGGGGGGATTACGTGGCTCCTGATTTCCTGGTGCGCGTCGTCTGCGAACACACGATACCCCCGCGTCCAAGAAGCAGGGTACAGGTTGGCTTGCAATAGCGACATTGGCCTTTGGTCCCATATGCCTGAGGCGGCGCATATGGGTTGTCGTGCATGCCCGATCATTCCGGCTCGTTTGCTGGCGCTCAGCAAGGGACCCGTTACTCGGGAGCGCTCGAATGCCGACCTCGTCTGTCGCGGTCGAAGTCTAGTTATTCCGCAAGCGGTGTACTGATGTGACGGAGATGGTCGCCGATGCGTCATTCGGCGGACGCACGCCGACTCAACAGCAAGTATGTAGGTCCATTGGGAAATCAACGGCGCCGAATGGCCTTTCGAAGGTCACAGAAGGCCGAGCTTCGGACGTTCTCGGTCCGACTTTGGAAGACTGGAATGGGTCGTGAGAACGAAACCGTTCGCGCGGTAGAGGGCTCCGGCCCGCGGTAGCGGGAATGGAGGGGGAACCGACTCTGTTTTCATGTTGAAGGGCGAGGCAATCCGCCTCGTCGCTCAACGGGAGCAGAGTCATAAATCAGACCCTTCAGGCTATCAGTCCGCTGCTCATGCGCATGATCGACGACATGCGCATGCGCCAGCTCGCACCGAAGACGCAGGTCAACTATCTGCGCATCGTGCGCGAGTTCACGCGGCTTCTCGGGCGCTCGCCCGATACCGCCACGGTCGAGGACCTGCGAAGCTACCAGTTGCATCTGGTCGATCGCGGCACATCACCCATTTCGCTGAACGCCGTGATCAGCGGACTGAAGTTCTTCTTCGAGATCACGCTTCACGAGCCCGGGCGGATGGCGCGGATGCAGCCGGTTCGCGTTCCCCGCACGCTGCCGGTTGTGCTCGTTGCCGCCACTCCCCGCATCGCCAGAACACGGCCCAGGACAGTGTCGAAACCTTGTCCGTGCTCATCCGGACCCAGCTTCGTTTCAACACTCCCAGGGCCGCTCGCTCCCGAGATCTCTCCAATCCCCATAGCGGCTTAAGGTTCCCGCCCTGTCGGTCCACTCCGCGGGTTCCTCCCTCGGGCGTTGTCCACAGCCTGCCTGCACGCGTCGCCGCGCGTTCATCGTGTGACGGACAAGGGCAGGCGTCGAACAGCGCTTAACAGGAACTGCCTCTCACGATCGTATTTGGGACGTCCGCTAACGAGGTACAAGGCGACTATCGCCGAGGCGCTGTCGCTGCGGAGGCGCTGCCGAAATACGGATGACCATCGCCTGAAGGGCTCGCCTTAGTATTTCGCTACTGGCAGGGTCATTTGCTATGGCCAGCGGATCGGTCTGCTTGCCTACGGGAGCGACTGGTTGAACCCCTATCGTCGTGCGGCCTTCGACTGGATCACCGCCAATCCGGACAACTTCCTCGTCAAGAACGCCATCGCAGGCGTGCAGGGGCTCTACCAGAGTAGCATTGGGCTAGGGTAGAGCCGAACGCCTTCGATTGCCATCTAGCGATTTTGGCTGGGGAGATTGGCCCTGATGTAACCACACGGGAGGACTTCTTCTATGCGCCCGATTCAGTTCGTTCGTGGGATTGCCGGCTTGGTCGGAACCGCGCTTCTGCTCTCCGGATGCGTATCCCAGCAGAAATATGACACCCTCCAAGACGAATACAATCAGCTGAACCAGAGTCTCTCGAGCGAGGTCGCGCAGCAGAAGGTGCATATCGAGCGGCTGCAGGGGGCGATCAAAGTGAATGTCAACAGCGAGCTCCTGTTCCCCTCGGGCGGGTGGGAGATGCCACCCGAGGCGGCGCAGACCATCGCCAAGATGGCCCCGATCCTGGCACCGATGCAGCAGACGAAGCTCCTGATCAACGGCTATACGGACTCGACGCCGATCGGTCCTGAGCTGCGCGCAAAGGGAGTCGAGAACAATCAGCAGCTTTCGCTGAAGAGGGCCCAAACCGTCGCCAACTTCCTGATCTCTCAGGGGGTAAAACCAAACTTGGTGTCCGCGGAAGGTTTCGGAGAGACCAACCCAGTCGCTTCAAACGACACTCCTGAGGGCCGAGCGCAGAACAGGCGGGTCGAAATCACCATCGCGGGCAGCGGCACCTGACATAACGGTTCGGGCGCCTGGAGCCGCAACCATTCCCGACGTGCGCGCATTCGATTGGATTGGTGGCAACGGGTCGCGTGCTGCCGATCGCCGCCGTGCGAGGTTCAGACCGCGTACGCCAATTGCTTGAGACGGCACCCGGACCAGTTGGCGCCGGTCGCCATTGCCCTCAAGCGTCATTCGAGCGATTGCAACGCTCGGACAGCGGACCTTCAGGCTGGCCGGCGTTGGGCCAAACATAGGGGCATTACCGTCATTCGAATATCGGCGTCGGTCAGGGGCTACGGGTCGCTTTCCTGACATTCGCAGGTCGGCAGTCGCGAATGAACGGTCTCACGGAAGCCGAGTTCGTACTGCGACCTGAATCGGTCCTACGGCGCTTCGTTTCGGGCAAAGAGTGCTTCCAGAGTTGAACTGTCGTCCGCGTATGGCACTCCCCAGAAAGTTATGCCTATCCGGGCATAAGCACCGTCGTGGTACCCGTGCTGTCCGCCCAGAAAGCCTTGCGCCGTGAGGGGCACGACGCCGCCCGCGTCACGACGGGCTGCACACCACCGCGGTGAGCAACAACGGAATCACCATGCGCACAGTAGCGTTGCTGCCTGCCTCGCGCACGCGCGATTCGACCGCCTCGCGGGGGGCGGACAGCACCACGCCGTACAGTGGGTCCGCGAGCGCCTCGCCGGGACCCTTCCTGAACATCTCGTCGTCGTTCTCGTACCCAAGCACGGCGTAGACACGAAAGCCGAAGGCAGTTATGTCGCTGCCGTGGGTTGGCCGAAATACGTTGACCGAATTCGCCTCAACGCGCATCGGATTCGGGTCGATGTACTGGTTGTTGACGAGCTGCTCGATGAACGCGTGTGGACGCGCCCTGCAGTCGAATTGCGCATCAAGCTCGTACGCGTGCGCCACGACAGGGCAGAAGCCTGCGCCTGCCACGAACAGCACAACGAGTGCTTTCAGAAGACGAGTTGCCATGGCAAACATGCCTGAACCACTGGGGGCGACAGGCAGAATACGCAAGCCACTAGTCTCGCCGATTTTCGTCGGCTACCCGACACATGCATATGATCACCAAAGGGCAGATGAAACACACTGGGAAAATCAAGCCATTTGCAGCGCGCCAGTTCTACTCGCTGGTGACGTAAGCTATCCTTACCATAGCGCCTTTGTACGACTCAACTGCCTTACCCCGGCAGAACCCTTGCGCGTGGGTCCAGTTTTACATCGGCGCTACCAGATTGGGTTCCGACTTATAACCCCAACCTGGCTATTCCATGAACCATCCATGGCTCACAATCAACGACTGGCCCGTGAGCGCGTTGGATGGAAACGACGCGAAGAAGAGCGCGGTTTCCGCTACATCCTGTAGCGTCGTAAACTCGCCATCGAGGGTTTCCTTCAGCATCACTTTCTTGATGACGTCAGCCTCCGAAATGCCCAGCGCCTTCGCCTGCTCGGGGATCTGCTTGTCGACCAGCGGGGTGCGCACGAAGCCCGGACAGATTACGTTGGCGCGCACGCCGTGCTTCGCACCCTCCTTGGCGACCACCTTCGACAGGCCGATTAGGCCGTGCTTGGCGGTGACGTACGGCGCCTTGAGCAGCGAGGCCTCCTTCGAGTGAACGGACCCAATGTAGATGATGCTGCCGCCACGGCCGGACGAGTACATGTGTCGTAGACACGCTCGCGTCGTGAGGAAGGCTCCGTCGAGATGGATCGCGAGCATCTTCTGCCAGTCGGCGTGGGTAAATTCCTCTATCGGATGGACGATCTGGATACCGGCATTGCTCACTAAAATATCGACCCCGCCGAACGCTGCAACCGCCGCCGCCATGCCATCATTCACCGCGTCTTCGCTGGTCACATCCATCGCGACGCCGAGCGCCTGACCACCCGCTGCATGGATTTCGTCGGCGGTCGCGTTAGCGGCGTCGAAGTTCAGGTCGGCGATCGCGACTTTCGCGCCTTCGCGTGCGTAGGTCATGGCGATTTCCTTGCCGATGCCGCTGGCCGCGCCCGTGATTATGGCGGACTTGCCTTGCAGTTTCATGATGGTTCTCCTCACTTCGCAAGATAGTCATGGACCACTGTGCCGAGGCCAAGTGTAAGGTCCGACAGGATGTGCACGCCCGAAATCACTTCGCGCACCGGCAACACCGCGACGGGCGCGAGCGCGTGGTGGAACAGTTCTAGCGCAGCGGGCCCCTCCCATGCCCCCTTCACGGTGATGTCTTCACAGTAGTAGCGCACCAGTTCACAGATGCGGGCGGTGCCGTCCACGTGCGGAATGATCTTGAGCAGAAAGTTCGGCGCGGAGAGCGACGCGAGCACCTTGTCATGGGGCAGCGCGCGATGCTTGTAACCCATGGTTGCGACCGCGATCGGCACCGGCCCGTACCGGAGGACGCCGCCGATCGTGTCCTTTTCGACTCGCAGTTGCGGCGAGGCGAGTTTTTTGGGAAAGCCCCAGATTTCGCGGCCGCCCGCGATCGGTGGTTCGTCGTCGAGAAACATGGCGTGCACATACCCCCCCACCTGCCCCTGGAAGCGGACCGGAATCACCTGGCCGCTTTCGGTGTAATCCCCGAAACCGGTCGAATCGGGCATCCGGATGAATTCGAATTTAACGATCGGATCGGTCATTTCCAGCGGGGCGGGGATCATTTCGGCCAGTACATCCGGATCGGTCCGATAGGTGATGATGAGAAACTCGCGATTGACGAAACGATACGGGCCCGGTGGAAACGCGGGGCTCGTGAGCGGCATCGCGAAGGCGCGCTCTTTCACGTCGGCTTCGGTCATGGTGTGTGCTCCTGTTACGTAGGGTTTGAAGGGGAAAGGTCGTAGACGTGAATGCCCGGGGCGACCTCCAGTGCGTTCCGCCATTCCGGATGGTCAATTGCGTTGCGCACGTCGCCGTACCCAAAGTCCCACAGATCCATCACGGTAGCACGAGAAAATTCGTAGTCCTTGAAATTTGCCGACTTCGTATTGTGCCGGTTGATCAAGTGCACGATGGCAACCGCCCCTCGCGTGCTTATCCCGGCGAGCCTCTTGACGTCCGGATCGGACTGGAGCGCCGGCGGCAGCTTGTCGAGCAAACGGCGCAGAGCGCCGCGCAATTCCTCGAGCTCCTTGACACGGGTCGTGTTGTAGCGCGTCTTGCTCGCGTACTGTATGTCCTTGGCGCGCTCCTGCACCTCGTTGAGGTTCTTCGGCAGTTCACCGGCGCCGCTAAACACATCGATTTGCAGGACCAGCCCGCTCGCCCTGTAGTCCTGGTCGACCACGTACCACAGCGGCGTATTGGAGGAGATTCCGCCGTCCCAGTACCACTCGCCGTCAACGTTCACAGGGGGAAAGCCTGGCGGCAGTGCGCCGCTTGCCATAATGTGCTCGGGACGAATCTCGATCTCCTTATTGTCGAAATACACGGAGTTGCCTGAGGTCACATTGACTGCGCCGAGTGAAAGGCGCACCGCTTTGCGGTTGATCAGATCGAAGTCGACCAGTTCCTCGAGTGTCGCCTTGAGCGGCTGCGTATCGTAGAAGCTGAGCGCGCCCGGGCTCCCTTCGGGCGCCATGAAAGGCGGGGGCATGCGAGGCGCAAAAAAACCCGGTATGCCGAGTGTGAGCGCAGACGCTGCGCTCATGAAATTGAACACCTGCCGGATCGGATCCAGCGACGCTGGCGGCACAAACGGCGACTGGCCCGACACGCGTTCCCAGAACGCCCGTAAGCGCCCGACGCGCTGGTCCGGCGGATTTCCCGCTATCAAGGCGGCGTTGATCGCTCCAATCGACACGCCGGCGATCCAGTCGGGGACCACGCCAATCTCGGCGAGGCCTGCAAATACACCTGCCTGGTAAGCACCCAAGGCGCCGCCGCCCTGCAGGACGAGGATGGTATGGTCGAACTTGCCCAAGGTTGGCACCGCTGCGGGAGGTTTGATCGTACGTACATGTGCCATGGATGTCCTCAGTAGTCAGCGAAGAATCGATCGCCGCACGAAGCCGCCCACGCCACTGGGCACGGCCAGAGCGACGCGTCGGGTCTGCGCGGCACCTCTTTGCGGGTCCTGCATGTCACGGTTCAACTTGCCGCAGGAAGACTGACCTGACCGCCAGCTCTGCTGGCTGATTACGCGAGTGCGTCCCCGCGAGGTTCGGAAGGCATTCTTCGATCTGATGGCCGGCACCCGTAACTCGATCCAATTCCATCAATCTAGATCTCGAGAAACCCGCGCGCAATTGGACTTTGGTCGCATCCGCCGTTCATACAGGCAGCCGCCAGGCCTTCGAAGGAGCGCGGTAGATCGGACGCCTCGCATGGCAAGCCAGGTCCTGACGACGTACGGGGTCCGGAGAAAATGCGTTCCTCTCGAAGACAACCAGCGAAGCAGGCGTTTTCGGGGAGGTGCCGCGTGGCCACAGTTCAGGCTTTTCACTGGGCTACGGAGACGCGACGGCGGTCTCACGCGCACCACGACGGCACGCAGCAGCGGTCCGTCCTGACCGGTAGAATCTCCGGGCAGCAGATTCTGGAGGACCGTTTTCCCGAGCTTTGGGAACTGCTGCCGCTCGGGGTTCTTGTGCTGGACGACCGGGGCGACATCCTGCTGGCAAATTTGCACACGGAAGAGCTCTTTGGCTATCGGCGCGGTGAATTGATCGGGGAGCCGGTTTTCCGGCTTATCCCGAACTGTGGATCAACGGCAAATCCGCCTATCAGGATGGCCGTCTGTCCACGTCAGACGGCTTGCCCGCCAGTTCCATGCACAGCCTCAATGCGATGCGCAAGGACCGATCGGCCTTCCCGGGGGAAATCCGTTTCCTGCGAGCTTCCTTTAATGGTAGCGGGGCGATCCTGGTGTTTATCGAGGACCGGACGGATCACTATGCGCTGCTCCGAAACCAGCAGGATCTCGCCCACGTGACGCGTGTTTCGACCATGGGCGAACTCGCTGGATCGCTTGCGCACGAACTGAACCAGCCGCTGACGGCGATCCTCAGCAACGTGCAGGCGGCGCTGCGGTTCGTGTCGGCCGATGCGATCGATGTGGCCGAGGTCGGAGAGATTCAGGATGACGTCGTCCAGGACGACTATCGCGCCAGCGAGATCATCCGGCGCATTCGTGCAGTCGTCAGGAAGGGGGACGCGGAGTTCGCGTTACTCGATCTGGCCAGCATGATCCATGACGTCGTTCTCCTTCTGCACAGCGATGCGATCCTGCGCCAGATCCGGGTGGCAACTGATATACGCGACGATCTCCCCGCCGTGTATGCCGACAAGGTGCAGTTGCGGCAGGTCACGCTCAACCTTCTTCTCAATGCATTCGACGCGATGAGGGCCGTATCGCCGGGCGAGCGTGTGGTATCGCTTACGCTAAGCCGGGAGCGTGACGACATGGCGCGATCGCCGGGCGCGACTGCGGCCACGGGCTCACGGTAGACGAGCCGGATAGCATTTTCAAGCCGTTCCATACAAACAAGCCCCATTGCCTCGGATGGGCCGAGAACAATACTGACCGAGGCGCGACGTTCTATGTCACGTTGCCAACCGGGAACGCGACAAGGCACCAGCAGTCGCGGTAAGCGCTGTGCGATATTCTGAGCCGGTGGTGTTCGTCGACGACGATTCCGTACGCACTGCACTTGCGCGATTGATCCGATCCGCAGGTCGCCATGTCGAAGTGTTTGCCTCAACAAGCGAATTCCTGGCCACTAAAAGCCTCGCCGCATGTCCCTCATGCGTGGTGCTGGACGTTCAGTTGCCGGACATCAACGGTCTTCAACTGCACCGCGAGCTGGGTGGCGCATGCCCGATCATCCTCATCACGGGGTACTGCGACATTACAAAGACCGTTCACGCAATGAAGGCCGGTGCGTCCGATTTTCTTCCCAAACCTGTGCGCGACGCCGGGTTGCTGGGTGCGATCGAACTGGCGCTCGAGCGCGCCCGACAGCTTTATGCGATGCGTTGCGAACGGGATGTGCTCTGCTCCCGCTTCGATCGTTTGACGCACGTGAACGGGAGGTCATGGCGCTGATCGCCGAAGGGCGCGTGAACAAGCAGGTAGCGAGCGAACCCGGTACGGTCGAGCAGCCGATCAAGGCGCACCCGGGCGCGAGTCATGACGAAGATGGGAGTCACGTCGGTGGCGCAGCTGGTGCACATCCTGGACAGGATCGATACGCTTTCCGCAGCCGATAACCGGCAGTCTAGCCTGGTCCTCGCGGCTACACGGTTTTTCAGTGCGTACTGCGGGTGTCATGTCTCGCGCCCGCATATACGACCAAAGTCCAATACCGTGATCCGTTCGCGTTCCCTAGTCTAGTGCATTAGGGGAGGCGAGTGTTCGCTTATCCGCGACATTGGATCATTCAAAATGGGAAATACCACGCCGTTTGTCGTCGTCGTCGATGACGATGAGTCGGTGTGCGGGCGATCAAACGACTATTGCGCTCCGTTGGTTTCACGACCGAGTCGTACTCGAGCGGCGAGGAATTCCTGAACACGCTGTCGTCGATGCCCGCGCACCGGCCGGATTGCGTGATTCTCGACATCCAGATGCCGGGTTTGAACGGACTGGAGGTGCAAAGACGTTTGAGAGGAAGCGGCTTGCCTGCCGCATTCATCACGGCGCATGACGACATCAACGTGAGGGCGCAGGCGCTCTCGGCGGGCGCGATGGCCTACCTGCCAAAGCCGTTCAACGACGAGCTGTTCATCAAGACAGTGCGTGCGGCCATACAGGGCACGCCATAAGCATGGGGAGTTCAGGTGCCGGTTGCCGTATGAGACCAAAGTTCAATTGTCGTTAGTTAAGAAGGCAAACGATATTGGGGTCGCGGGATGAAAAATGGTGCGTCAGGTACATCGCTGGCCGCTACATAACGCGATCATGCATCGACCATTTCTAAGTGGAGCGCGTCGTCATGTTCAAATTTTTGCGGTTTGTGGCAATGGTCCCGATCGTTCTCGCTGCCGTAGCGTGTTCGAACATGGGCACCTCCAGTTCATCGACCAGTTCGACGGCCAGTTCCGGTCGCCCGGAACTGGAACAGAAGGCACGCGATGCGTACAAGGCACTGATTGCGACCACACCGAAAGCCGACGAGCTGAGAAACAAGGCAACGGCTGTCCTGGTGTTTCCGGGCGTCGTCAAGGCAGGACTGCTTATAGGCGGACAGGAAGGCGATGGCGTGCTGTTCGACCCCAACGGCAAGGTGCTTGGCTACTACAACCTGACGGCGGTTTCATACGGGCTGCAGGCTGGCGCACAAAGCTTCTCGCAAGCGATGTTCCTGATGACTCCCGCCGCACTCAATTACCTGAACAGCAGCAGCGACGGCTGGTCGGTCGGGGTCGGTCCGAGTGTCGTAGTCATGGACGAGGGTACAGCCCGAACCATGACCACTACCACTTTGCAGTCGGATGTCTATGCTTTCATCTTTGGTCAGTCAGGCCTGATGGCTGGCATGGGCGTGCAAGGCCAGAAGATTACGCAACTGAGCCACTGACACGTTGAATGATTCGCACGGGTGAACGCGGCAGTTTGATTTGTGATGGGTGTGAACACCGGAGTCGGAGCGTGCTTAAGGAGGGCCCGGTCATGAAAGTATCGCCGCGCGTCACAACCGGGCTGGCCGTTCTTCTGGTGGCATGGCCGGTATTCGCCCAGCAGCCGATCTTCTATCCCGCCAAGGGGCAGAGTCAGCAGCGTCAGCAAACCGACCTCGGTGAGTGTCAGGTCTGGGCGAAGCAGAACACAGGTGTCGATCCTGCAGCACTTGCACAGCAGGCCGGTCAACCGGCTGCTCCGACGCAGCAGGGAGGAGCAGTCAGGGGCGCCGCCGTGGGCGCTGTGGGCGGAGCTATCGGCGGCGATGCGGGCAGGGGCGCGGCGATTGGTGCGGCCACAAGGGGCGATGGTTGGCGGAGTGCGCCAACGGCGTAACAACCAGACTGCGGCCCAACAGCAACAGGCGGGTCAGCAGCAGGGTCTCCGAGCAGATGGCGACCTTCAACCGGGCTGTGGTGGCCTGCATGTCTGGCCGCGGAAATACGGTCCAGTAGACATTGTTCGTTGCGGGAGTGTTGCCCATGAACAGACAGTGCCTGCGCTTCGCGTCCGGCTCGCCTTGCTGGTCCGGTTTTTCTTGCACGCCCAACTAGCCGTGACAGGTGATGCCATGAAATGCGCGCCGCTGACAGTCTGCCTGC
>NZ_VTUZ01000086.1 GCF_008369935.1 Paraburkholderia panacisoli
GTTATCGAACTCGTCGCGCGCGCTCGTGCACGGCGCCCACACCCCACAATACCAACGGCACAACAGGGCTCTCTAGATTTATCAACGACATAGCGAGGTTGGGCAGTATGAAACACACTTGTACCAGTTCAGGTAATTGCCAATTGAGCGGCGTGCGTGGCCGACCGAGTCGTACGCTTTCAAATAAACCTCTTCATATTTGACGCTGCGCCACACCCGTTCGACGAACACGTTGTCACGCCAGGCGCCTTTCCCATCCATCGACAGGAGAACCTTCCGGCTGAGAACCGCGTCGGTGAATTCGGTTGCGGTGAACTGGCTTCCTTGATCCGTGTTGACGATCTCAGGCAGGCCGTATTTCGCAAACGCTTCCTCCAGCGCCTCGACAGCATGGCAGCTCTCCAGCGTGATCGCCACCCGGTGTGCCAACACCCGGCGGCTCGCCCAGTCCACGACGGCCGTCAGATAGACGAAGCCTCGCGCCATCGGGATATAGCTCGTATCGAGCGCCCAGACCTGATTGGCCCGATCGATCTTCCGGTTCCGCAGCAGGTACGGCCAGATCCTGTGGGCTGCATGCTTGCGGCTCGTGTTTGGCTTGCGATACAACGCCTCGACGCCCATGCGCTTCATCAAGGTGCCGACGTGCCTGCGCCCGACCGTGGTACCTTCGCGACGCAGCAGCCGTGCCAACATTCGCGCCCCGGCAAACGGATGCTCGAGGTGAAGCTCGTCAATTCGGCGCATCAATTTCAGATCCGCTTCGCTGACCCCACGCGACTGGTAATAGGCACTCGAGCGGCTTATGCCTAACAGCCGGGCCTGTTGCGTCACCGGCAGGGCGTGATCACGATCGATCATCGCCTTACGCCCAGCAGTCCCGCCTTGCTGAGCGCGCTTTCTAAAAAATCATTCTCCAACGTCAACTGCCCGATCTTCGCGTGCAACACCTTCACGTCGATTGGCGGTGCAGCTGGGGTCGCGGTGCCCGCGTCGAACACATCGGCAACCCGCTCCTGCAGCTGCTTCTTCCAGTCCGTGATCTGGTTCGGATGGACATCAAATTGCTGGGCCAGCTCTGCCAGCGTCTTGTCGCCCTTGAGCGCTGCAAGTGCCACCTTTGCCTTGAACGCCGGTGAGTGTGTCCGTCGGTTTCGTTTCGTCATCTTCTGGTTCCTTGTCGCCGGCCATTATGACCGACTCACGCCCCAGCTTTTCCACTCAAGGAGCTGTCCGAATTCCCGGAGCCACCTCTCAGTTCGCTGATAATAATTATGTAAAATACGATTGCCCGGCACGAACCGTCTGACGCGCGTCGATTTGCATGAACCTGCCAGATTGCCGTAAGTCCCGCGCCGAAGCGTTCGTACGCGTGAGGCGAATGCGCCATTTTCTGCCGGCGTAGCCAGGCAACCAAGGAACGGCTTTCGTCAGTTTGGGGTACTGAGTGGATTTGGCCGATTGTCACTGCGCCTCTTCCGGGAACGTTGCGGCCCGTCATTGTTGGGTTTAGCCCAAACGCGCCACATCACAGCGTCCTTCCTCCCTGCAACGACAGGCCCGATTTGTATCGAGGAAATGCGGTGGTACTACCCCCGGCCGCTACTCATCGCCAATGGAAACTACACCTGCAGCGTTCTGATGGCGAATGGAGCCTCGCAAGTAGGCGATGCACTTATCATTGCTCTCAATGAATACGATAGGTTGGTGCGAAACACCCCCTCCAGGCAATTGTTGAGGCAAACGAAAAGCGCGCTCGGCTGAGGCGGTCGGCTGGTGTAACTTGCTTACAGGAAAATGTCATGACAGAAGATTCACTCTGCCCGCTTTGCGGAGTGCTCGCGAAACGCGACACCCTCAAATCGCTGGATGGTTACCTCTATATGTGTGGCGAATGCGGGGGCAGCTTTGAAATAGGACACGGAGCGCAACGCCGCGCTGAACGGGGTGAGATGTATCCGAGCGTCGTGGCGGATGTGCGCAGACTAATTGCCGAAGGCAAAATCCCGCGCATTGAACTTGAAGCCGTACAAGCTGCATTTACGGTGCTTCCTGACGTTACCAAAGGCCCGAGCCGGTGAATCTCAGATCCGCGTTGATCAGCCTCGCGATGGGTGCCGTGCGCGCGGCCCGACGATAGCGACGGAACAAGACTGTTCCGGGCCTACAGTTCCGCCCCGCGGTTGGCCTCAGCAGAGGGTACTAGCGGCCATTTTGTCTTGAACGGCTAAGTCCGCTGTTGACGTCGCTGTTCGCGCCGCTATTTGTACGAATATTTAACCCGTTGGTCTTCTCGCTGTTGGAATGGGTGGTCGCAGTGCTGGTAGACCCGGAACCAACACTGGTCCCCGTCCCGGCGTCGGTACGTGTGTCCCCCGGCGAACCGCAGTCCTCCTGGTTCAGGGCCTTCATGGAACCGGCGCCCGCGCCGGATGTTGGGAACCCCGCAACACCATCGGCAGCTTGCGCGCTTGCTACAGACGACAATGCGATGAGAAGAGCCAAAGCAACGAGCGACTTGGTTCTATGTTTCATGGCTTACCCCCAAAGATAGTTTTTCAGGCAAGCGCCTGCCTTCCTATGCATGAGGCGGCGCAATTGTGTGCCTCGCGCCGTTGATTCGTCGCCTTACGCTGTGCGCGTTGGCGCTGATGACTAACCCGACTTCGCACGGGCACTGACCGCGATGACGTCCGCGCAACGTGCAGCAGCGTTGACTCATCGCCTGCTCGCCTTCTCACGACGCCAGCCACTCGCGCCCGAAAATATCGATGTCAACGAACGCGTCAGGTCACTTGAAGACCTGCTCCGCCGAATAGTAGGGGAGCACATCGAAGTCAAACTTGCACTTGAACATGTTGAGTGCAGAAGCAGGTGTGACGCCAACCAGTTGGAAAACGCACTGCTCAACCTTTGTATCAACGCGAAGGACGCGAAGCCAGACGGCGGCATGCTGACCCTCGAAACGTCTCGCGTCCAGGTCGATAGCCTTGATGCCCACAAGCGTCGCGACATGAAGCCGGGGCACTATATCGCCGTGGCGGTCACGGATACTGGCGAAGGCATGCCGCCAGACGTCGTCAAACAGGCCTTCGCGCCATTCTTCACGACGAAGCCTATCGGCCAGGGCACCGGGCTCGGTCTGTCGATGGTCTACGGTTTCGCTGGGCAATCTGGTGGCTTTGCGACAATCGTTAGCCGAGTTGGAGGCGGGACGACCGTTACCCTGTATTTGCCCGAATCCGGCGCTATCGAAGCCAACGAAATAGCCGCGGCCCGCGCCGAGCCCAATTTCGAAACCGGCACGGGGCAGCACATACTCGTCGTCGAAGATGACTCCATCTGTGCGCCAATTGCTAGCGGACATGTTGACCCAGACCGGTTACAACGTCCATCAGGCGGTTGCCGGTAGTTCGGGTCTTGCTGCGCTGGATTCTATGACACGAGTCGACCTTCTGGTGACTGATGTTGGACTGCCCGGCATGAATGGCCACCAGATGGCAGATGCCGTTCGGGCAAAGAGACCGGCGTTGCCGGTGCTCTTCATGACGGGGTATGCCGAAGTAGCGACCGTAGCAAGCGGATTTCTGGGCGAACGCATGCAGATGATTGCCAAGCCGTTCGCCGTGGAAGCGATTGGAGCCAAAATCCGTCAGATGCTCGAAAAGGATGGAGAGAGAGGCTCGTGAACGCTTCGCGCCGGTGCGCAAAGAGACTGGGGCCCGGGGCTGGCGTGAAGCCTCAACTAAACACTTGCCCGCAAACCTACTACCTGGGCCAAGTTCGCGGGTGGCTCCCGTATGCCTCTTGCGCTTCGGGTCTCAGACGGCATATGGCTGCACCGCTGCCTCTTCCGCATGATCAAGTCGGCGCCGCGCATTACGGCTCAAGGACCCAACTTTGAACCCGGAGTTATCAAAGGTACGTTTCGCACGTGCGCGCGCGCCGCGTGCGCAAAGTAATTTCCGCGCAGCTGTCCCCTTGCCCAAGTGGGATCTACGCATATGCATCCACCTACGTTGGTTCCAAACCTCAATCGGGTGAACGCAATGAGAGCGGACAGCCAGGTACACCCGTTGCGCTATCAGCTTTGCCATCAATCGGAGCATTCGCTCCAGTCTATCCACGCACTCCAACCGTTCAGGACTTATCTATGCGACTCCTCACTACCCATGGCGGTCTACCGCGCGTGTCATGGGGTGCCGTCATCGCTGGCGTCATTCTCTCCCTGACCGTGTACCTCATCCTCAGCGTGCTCGGTGCCGCGATAGGAATGTCTGCGCTGTCTCCGCTGTCACGCCCCAACCCGCTACAGGGTTTTGGCTTCGGCTCCGGCGCTTATCTCATTGTGATGACGGTCATCGCAGTTTTTACCGGTTCTTACTTCGCGGGCCGCTGCGCGCCGGTGCTTGGATGGCTTCATGGGCTGCTTGCGTGGGCGGTCATGATTCTCGTGGTTGTCTATAGCGCCACGTCCCTCGTCGGAAGTGCGGTCAGCGCAGCCGGAAGCGTAGCGTCGACCGGTGCGACGGTCGGTGCGGCAGCAAACTCGTCCGGAGCTGCTGGCACAATGGCTGGCTCATTGACGCAACGCGTACAAGGCGCGATCGCCTCTGCCACAGCTGAAGCGTCAAGTCCACAAGCCGAAACCGACGCACGTCAGGCAGCAGATACCGCAGCACGCGGCGTAGCACGCGCTTCATGGTTTTCGTTTGCAGCACTCATTGTCGGCGCAATTATCTCCATTGCTTCTGGCCACGCAGGGTTTCGTCATCAACCGCCGTTGGAAGAAGCCGGCGGTGCATCGAGCGATGACGTCCTCTCGCGACGCGGCCCAGACCGCCCAATGCCGGGCCACCGAGCCGTCTGATCGGTGTCGTTGACAATCCTTTGAAGGAGCCGCCATGGCCGACAAAAAAGACGCCTCCGGCCCGGGACCCGCATCACCCGCTGCCGCGATGAATGTCACTGCAATCGAGGAGCGGCTGCGTGTCGATGTCGAGCAGCAGGAAACGGCAACCGTCCGGGTTCGAACCATCGTCCACAAAGACCTGAAGGAGATACCGGTTGTAGTCAGGCGTCGTGTGGTCACGATTGAGCGCGTCCCCGCGAACCGGATGGTTGATGCCGAATTCGGGCCGTTCCAGGAAGGACACATTCTGGTGGTCCCGGTCTTCGAATATGTTCCGGTTACCGAAATGAAATTGATGCTGAAGGAAGAAATTCGGATTGGCCTTCAGGAAATTGAAGAAGCGAGCGTGCACGAGGCCGAAGTGCAACGGCAGGAAGTCGTAGTGGAGCGGCGAACCGGAACAGATGGAGACTGGGGTGCGCAACTCGCGGCACCGTCCTCCGACGATGGTGAGCAGTCGGCGCTTTAAGGAATAGAAGTTCAGTCTGGCTGAGGTTAAGCCACTCACACTCTTGGAGTACAAAAATGTCACAGGTCCTCGTAGGTGTATTCGATTCATTTGAACAGGCCGATCAGGCGCTGGAACAGTTGACGCAGACCGGGATTGCCAGAAGCAATATGGAAGTTCACGCGAACAACCAGACCGCTCATGAACTGACGGAGGAAACCCGCGTTGAGCGATCAGCTGCGCACACCGAAGAGAGTGCCTCGTACAAGATCGGACGTTTCTTTGGCCACCTTTTTGGCGGCGGCGAACACCCTGCCGAGGTCGGCCATTATCAGGAAGCCGTGCGCCGTGGCGGTGCCATTCTTACCGTGATCGTTCTTGATGAACCACAGATGATAGCGGTTCGCTCGGCACTGCACGAGGCTGGCGCGGTGGATATCGAAGAGCGCGTTGCCCAATGGAAAAACACGGGTTACGAGGGATACGATCCGAGTGCAGCGCAATACTCCGCGGACGATACGGCAGCCGAGCGCAAATCCTTCGCCGTTGTACGCGAATCGCTCGAGGTGGGCAAGCGCGAAATACAGACCGGTGGCGTACGCGTCTACTCACGCGCCACCGAAACACCCGTCAGCGAGGCGGTCACCTTACGCGAAGAGCACGCAACGATCGAACAGCGACCAGTGGACCGTATTGCCACAGTCGAGGATCTAAAGGCGGCATCCGTCGAAGTGCGGGAGACAGCCGAACACGCGGTCGTGGCCAAGACTGCTCACGTGGTCGAGGAAGTGACTGTCGGCAAGGAGGCTTCGGAGCGCACAGAGACGATCAACGAGACGCTTAGAGGCACAGAAGTGGAAGTCGAGCGTGTCGAAGGCGTGCCGTCGGGTTTGCCCGGCGACCAGGCAGACTCGCTTCCGGTAACACGACCCTGACGACAGTCGGCGGCCCGCGTCGGCAGCATGTCGCAGCTGACCCGGCCGCCAGCCCAATGCTTCCTTGATGGAGTCTGATATGAAAAATCCATGGACTAAAAAGAACCCCTTTCTCAGCATGTGGCTGAGCGGTGCGAATACGGTGGCGGGCTCGGCGAGAGGTCACGCCACGGCAGCAGCCAAACGCGGAACCGCAGCTTTCTGGACTGCTGCGTTGACGCCCCCGAACCCGAAGTCGAAGCCGAAGAAGAAAGCGCGACGTTGAGCTGTGGATCCGAAAATTGGCAGTTTGAAGGTGCCGCCGCGCGCCGTTCCGTTGGAGGATGTCACGACACTGCGTATGACTACTCCCTGCCTGACCTGACGGGCGGCAATGTTCTCACCATTGACGGCGTGTAGGCGGATCGACTTCCGTGGAAGCGTCCGATGCACGCCGAGTGTTTACCGCTGCCGGGCGGCCGTGCCGACCACTTCACGCGAGCTGCTCGCTGGCGACGATGCTGCTCGAAGACATCGAATACGAGATCGCTCATCTGGCGAAGAACCCGGCGTCGCATTCGACCGCCGGTCTGCCCTTCCGCCACGATTGATATCGTCGGCGCAAGGGGCACACGAAACGAATAACACAGTCACCACCGCAGCTGCGCTGCCGACGGTGGACGCCGCGAAACGCCGAAAATACCTGAGCGTCACGGCGATCGGGTTGATGACGGCGGCCGTCGTCACGAGTCCGCGCGGACTTCCACTGCTGGCGAAGGGGAGATGACGATGTTCGACGTCTGGTTTTGGATCAAAGCAGCCGTCAAGCTTCGAGGCGTGGCAGCGCCCGGTGCGCCCATCAAGCTCCGGCGCGAGCCCGCTTTCCTGCCGCTGGCCTTTGTCATTGCGGAGATCGCCGGCGAGGCTGCGATCGATATGATCTATGGCATCAGCCGTAATGGCGAAGATACAGCGAAAATTGTCTCAAGGCGTCGATGCGACTTTGTTCCGCACGACGGCACCAGTCCTGCAACTGACAGAGTAGCTGTTCTCGAGAGAGATTCGAGCGCTCCCAGATTGCCGACAGATCCTCGCGCAATTCGACATAGACACGAAGCGTGGGGGCGTTGTCGTATAGCCCCGTGGGCGCCAGGTGGCAGGTTCCATCTTGTCCCGCCTGCCCGTCGCGAAACCATTTTTTTACGCCGCGCATAACCAGGGCTCTTTCGCGGCTGCTGATGTGCTTCATCTGCGCAAGTTCCTGCCGGTAGGCGCGCTCAGCCGTTCGCGCATAGCTTGCCATCACCTCGTAGCGGTTTCGAAGTACGGCTTGCAGCGTATCGTCGTCGAGCGCCGTCTTGCCTTTGACCGGATGCGGCTTCGGCGCCACTTTCCTGACCGTGGCCAGCCCAAGCGCAGAAAGGACGCAAATATACATCCAGCCGATGTCGAACTCGTACCATCTGTCCGACAGCTTTGCGGATGTTGCATACGCGTGGTGATTGTTATGAAGTTCTTCGCCGCCGATCAGGATGCCGATGGGCATCACGTTCGTGCTCGCATCGGGAGGACCGAAGTTGCGGTAACCCCAGAAATGACCCACCCCGTTGACCACGCCGCCCGCCCAGAAAGGAATCCACATCATCTGGATGGCCCACACTGACACGCCGACGACTCCAAACAGCGCGACATCGATCACGATCAGCAGGCTGACTCCGAAGTTCGGATACTTCGCATAGACGTTCCGTTCCATCCAGTCGACCGGCGTGCTGTGGCCGAACCGGCGCAATGTTTCCTCGTTCTTCGCTTCAATGCGATAGAGTTCGGCACCGCCAAGCAGTACCCTCCAGATGCCGCGGATCTGTGGGCTATGAGGATCCTCTTGCGTCTCGCACTTCGCGTGGTGCTTGCGGTGGACCGCAGCCCACTTGCCCGTCACCATTCCTGTCGTCATCCACAGCCAGAAACGGAAAAAATGGCTGGCGAGAGGATGCAGGTCAAGTGCGCGGTGCGCCTGGCAGCGGTGCAGGTAGACCGTCACACTGATGATGGTGATATGCGTCGACACCAGCGTGGCCAGCAGGACCTGCCACCACAAAAAGTTAAGCAGGCCGTCCGAGAAGAATGCGAGTGAAGTGCTAAACAAGGAGACCTTCCTTCTACAACAACGTAGCGCCGATCCGAGGACGTGTTGCTACTGGCCTTACGGTCCAGACAGGCAAGGAGCGCGCGCGGCAATAGAGTTGGGGCCAACCGACTGCCATAAATCAGGCGCGGTAAGCACAGGAGCGGTGATGATGAAAAGCGTTAGTGGGTTCATGTCGGTCATCCCGGTTATCCATTCGAATGGGCGACGGCATTTGGACATCGGCGATGCTGGCATTGCCGATTCAGGTGCGCCCCTACCGCCATGTCCTGCAGTGCGCGTGACCTTAACGATGTCCGAATCCGTACGAGACGTCGGTACGGTGCCGCACCGGTTGCCAATACGTCACGGGTGTCGCGAGTGGCTCGCCTGTCCACCCATTCTGGTGACATCGACGTAATTTATCCGCGCGATGCCGGCGTGCGGGTGACGCAGCGGAAGTGAATTCCGCCTTCGACGGAGCATCTACCCGGCGGTTTTCTCCAGTTAGCCGCCCCTGCCGTTCGCCGACTACCGCAATTAGAGAGTCCCTGCGCCCGCGCATCCTCAGGAACAGGCGTTGCGGCATCCCGGTTTCATGAACCCAGGCAGTCCTGGGTTCACTCTTTCCAGACTTTTAACTAGACAGGTCTTGGCCCGGCGAATCGGACCGCCTTAAAGATACTTCCCCCTCTTGATGGAGTTTGACATGAAAAATCCATGGACTAAGAAGAACCCCTTCCTGAGCATGTGGCTAAGCGGTGCCAATTCGGTGGCGGGCTCGGCGAGAGGTCGCGCAACGGCCGCAGCGAAACGCGGAACCAGCGCTTTCTGGAGTGCGGCGCTGACGCCGCCCAAACCAAAGAAGAGGAAAGCACGACGCTGAAGCGAGCGCCGGGAAGACGCGTACTGACTGCGCCACTGGCGATAGACATTGTGGATGGCATCATGGCATTGCGAACGATTACTCACGTCACCTGCCCGTGCGGGCATCACGGCTCGATCGTCGAAAGCAGATACGACGATGCCCGATCGCACTGGTACCTCGCGACGCTGCGCGAACTGGCTCACAACGGAATTTACGATGGTCTCGATCCCCTCTTTTCGGAGACCACGCCTTCGTGCCCCGCATGTGGAAGATCGTTGGGACCGGAGCACACAACTCGTGGCGAGCGCCGTGCCATAAGCGATCCGGTTGCTTTGTAAAGGGGGGAAAGCCATGAACCTACGCGTCGGATTTGAACTGGTCTTCTCGTGCAGCCAGCACACGCCAATGCTGCTCATGCTGAACATGCACTCCTCCCACGTGAATGATGTGATCGTGCCCGATCGCGTGCGGATCGATCGCCCCCTATCGTTGACCCAATATCACGATTCATTCGGGAATCTTTGCAGCCGAATCGTTACGCCATCCGAGGGTTATCTCACGCTATCAACCGAGGCATTGCTCAATGTGTCGGACAGCCCGGAACGGCCCGCTCCGGACAACTCCCCAGAGTCAGGTGGAGCATCTACCCGACGAGTGCATCCAGTTTCTCCTGGGAAGCAGATATTGCGAAACCGACCTGCTATCGAACACGGCATGGGCGATGTTTAGTGGCACGCCGGCGGGACGGTCGCGTGTGCAGGCGATCTGCGACTAAGTGCATCGGCATATTGTTTTTGGCTACCGACCGGCGCGACCCACCAGGACAGCATTCGAAGCATATCGTGAACGAGTCGGTGTGTGCCGGGATTATGCTCATTTGGCAGTCGCACTATGTCGCGCGATGAACATTCCTGCGCGCTATTGCAGCGGCTACACTAGCGACGTTGGTCTCCCGCGCCGCCCTACGCGCCAATGGACTTTTGCGCGTGGTTTGAGGATTATAGGCGGTCGCTGGCAAACCTTTGATCCGAGAAACAACACGCCTCGAACCGGGCGTGTACAGATGGCACGAGGTCGTGATGCGACCGACGTTGCGCTGAGCAATGCCTTCGTGCCTGCCCTGCTCGTCAAGTTTGAAGTCCTCTGCGAGCCGCAGTGATTGCGGGTTCGTAGATGCCGCCTCGCGGACGCGACGTTGACGGGCAGCCACCAATCGCCCCACTATCAGCCGGGTCGCATCCTTTCGAACTATTCAAGCACTACCACCTGTCGAATCGCTTTGCCTCCGTGTAGCAGATCAAAACCATGATTGATCTCTTCAAGCGTCAGACGACCGGTGAGCAGTTTGTTCACCCGCAGCCTGCCCTGCGTGTAAAGATCGATGTAATGGGGAATGTCGCGCGCCGGGACGCACGTGCCGATATGGCTGCGCGACTTCATGTGATAAGGCACGCGCCCCCAACAGATCCAGCTTTCCAGCCAGCGGTGACCGTTGGCCGCTGGTGCCTTTACGCGGGCGCGCGCCTGCCTTCTCCTTGCCGGAGTCTTCCATGAACGCAGGTACTCTGAAATATCGTCCGCTCCTTCGTTACAAGTCCGGAACCCCGAACGTCTACGACTGGATGGTCGGCGCCGTTGCTGGACTTGAGAAAGTTGCGAGTTTGAACTCCCTAAGCGTTAAGACGTCGCTGGAGGAACAACGGATTCTTGACCTTGCCCCTGTTTGACGAATCCCATAACCGAGGGACTTATGCGGCCTCGCCTTGTTGGGCTGCCAGCCAGTTCTTCTCGAACGTCATGGGGCTGACGTAGTCGAGTCCGGGGTAAAGGTATTCTTCGCCGACCCGCACAGTCCATGGCAACGCGGCACGAACGAGAACACGAACGGCCTTCTGCGACAATACTTTCCAAAGGGCACAGACCTGTCCAGGTGGAGCGCTCGAGAGATCCTGACCGTTGCCAATGCACTGAATACCAGACCCCGGAAAACGCTTGGCTGGAAGACACCTGCCGAAGCACTGGACGAGTATCTAAAATCTGTTCAACAATCTAGTGTTGCGACGACCGGTTGAATCCGCCTAATATCCTGCGGCAGCAATTCGCGGATAACCACTGAGCGGCCTTGCAGCCGGTCGGCACGCCATCGTTCCCCGAGAAATGGCGCAAGGTAACGACCTTCGACCACAGGCTCTGAGTTACCTTTCGGCATGTTGACGCCGGGGTATCGCGGGGCCGCGGCCATTAGGCACTCCTTTACGTCGATCAGGCACAGATCGTCCTCCGGGAGTGCCGTGTCTGTCCCCGCGCGTCTCATGCCATTCATAGAACTGCATGGTGTGGCCACGGACATCGGCGTGTGCCGAGCGCGCCATCTTCGCGTTACGCATCGCGCTTAGCACGGCTTGCAGCCGCCCGAAGTCAGGAGGCTTTCTGGTCCGTATCCCACTTTTTGGCCATACTGTTCTCCGCGGACAACATCGCTCCGGATTGCGACGGCGGGAGCCGATCGCGACCGGACCAATTGGAGGCGAGAAACCCGGCGGTGCTCAAATTGAGTCTGGAGACAACCTGTCTGATTCCGCTGTGAACGAAGCGTGGTGCATCTCGTCGCCTGTTGGTGTCTTTGTTTGTAGAGCTGCGTCAGATGAACTTTCCGGCCGGCCCAGCTCTATCAACTGCCTGAACGACGAGACAGCGAGGGCAACGGTGCCACGGTGTTCCTGGGTATCCTGCGGCGTGTCCGACATGAAACCGAGAATGAGCGTGGCGGCCGGCGCACGCTGGTGAAGGCGTCGGAGCAGAATGCGTAGATACGCGCTCGACTGTCCCGCATCGAGTGAAACAACGCAGATCGTCGTCACAGCCGACAGATTCACTTCTGCCAATCTCTTGCGAGAGAATTGCGCATAGTCGGCGAGGTCCGTCTGGATTCCCTCCCGTGCCAGAAGCTGGACCGTGGCCGCCGCTAGTAGCTCATCCAGCCCTCCCCGGCCGGCAACGCAAAGAACCGGGCTGCCCGTTTGCGGTGCCGTCTCCCGCGCCCCATCTGTGATAGTAGAGAGGGCGGGCGCGGGTGCCAGCGGCGGAAACCGTGCATCGAACCCGGCTGATGCCAGCACCTCCTCCTTAACCGGTTCGTCAATATCTTCAAGTCCGTCGATGATATCGAGGAGTGCTTCCGTGATACGCATGAGCTGATCAGGCGGGATTACCCCGCGCATCATGTCGCTATGCGCAAGCTGTAGCCCCTGCAGCATGACACTGTCGTAGTAATCCACCAGACTCATGTCCTTAAGCAGCGTTTCGGCCTGCTTCAGCGCTTCTTCAGGATCGTCCGCCAATATCCGTTGATAAAAGTTGGCCGGAGGGGCGAGTGGCGGTCGATCCCCGAGAAGGACTTCGAGGAACTCCAGTTTGTCGACATGGCGTCCAAGAATTACAAGGCACAGTGTAAGAGGTGTGGAGAGAACGAGCCCCACGGGCCCCCAGATCCAGCTCCAGAATATGGCGGCCACAATTACCGCGACGGGCGACAGCCCCGTACTGTGTCCGTACAGCAAAGGTTCGATAACCTGGCCGGTGATCAGGTCAGTCGCGGCGAAGAGCGCCACCGTCCACAATAGCATCGACCAGTCAGGCCCTGCAGCCGCGAGCGTAAGAGCAAGAAGGGCTGCGATCCATGTCCCGATATAAGGCACGAACCGGAGAAGCGCAGTCAGCACACCGAATAGCACCGCGCCCGGAACGCCGATGATAGCCAAGCCGATCGAGATGACGAATCCTACACCCACATTGACGCCGAACTGGGTCAGAAAATAGCGGCTGAGCCGATGAGCGGCTTCGTCCATCGCGATCGTAGCGCGATGCAGATCACGAGAACCGAACAGTCTGATCAGCCGGTCGCGCAGATCCTCTCGCTGAAGGAGAATGAAGATGGCAACGACGAACACGATGCCCGCCGTCTCGAGCGGGCTAATCACCGGCGACAGAAACCGCTGCGCGAGGGCGAACGGAGACGGTGGTGGTTCCTGGACCGCAACGGGCAAGGGTGCCTTGTCCTGCTGCTTCGCTGCGCCGGAAACTGATGCAGTTTCCGGCTTCCGGGCTGGCGCCGCGCGTTTGAACAGGTTCGACGCGCTCCCAAGCAGATCCTCGGCGCGTCCCACCGTGGCACCCTGGACGCTTTGGACCTTTTTCTCGACGGCGGTCTGGTAGCGCGGCAGATCCGCCCCAAGTTGCGCGACCTGCGCACCGATGAGAGTTCCAATGCCACCCATTACGGCCAGGGCCAGGACCACCGCGATAACAACTGAAGGAAGCTGGCCCAACCGAAGCCGCCGGAGTTGGTCTACCAGAGGTGCCAAGAGAAAACTTAGCAGAACGGCCAGCGTAACGGGTACCAGTACTTCGCGCCCAAGGTCGAGCGCGCCGATAACAACCACGGCCGTGATCAGGGACGTCAGTTGCCGGAGATTAGGGGCCTCGGGAGATGTAACCTTGGTAGCGGGCCAGTTGGGCCGGTTCGAGGCCATTCCAGACTCCTCGGGAGGTAAGGCGAAGGGCGCTTCCTCCCCTCAAAACATCGCAATCGCGGCGCGGATCTGTTCGCGGATCGGATACGGATCTGCTCAGCACTATTTGTGCCGCACGCGCACGGGTCGTCGTGGCCAGCCGTGCGCGTAGTATGTTGAGTTTCGGCCCGAATGTCGGACGCAACGCAAGGTCACTTCGATAGCGGAGATGCCCGGATCATGCAGAAATTTGCATCGTTTGCAGGTATTGCACTCGCCATACAGCGGAATCACGACCGGCTACAGACAGCTCTCGCAAAACAGGAATGGTGACGCGCAAGATGGACCATCGGGTCCATAGCGTGTTCCGGTTCGCCGATGCGATGATTCAGATTGGCAAGCGGTCAGCGACTTCGAGGCAGACTTGGCCGACACACTCCAGGCCGCCTACGCGCCCTTGCCGCTTCGCATTCATTTGTTTCGACAAGGTATCGGGACAGGTTAGACATGTCACGACCAGTCACTGCCACTTTGTACGGTCAGCCTGCGACGCGTACGGTGTATTGCAGACGCTTGTTATGTATAAACATGGCGCTTCTCCCGTGACCGGCGTGAGGCAATGGTTTTCCACCGTGAAGAACGCGACCCAATAGGGGCCGGCCATGCCGGAGTGGGAATGCCGATTGCGACTCGGAGTGCAGGCTCCGACGCGTTGACCGCGGCGACTGCAAACCGATCGCATTCATTCTCTTGTCGCGTTCGCGTTCAACCCGCCTTCACCTGAAATGGTGCGGTGTCGTTTAAGTGCCGCGACAGGCAGTGTCACGCCGGCAATGCGGGCAAGGCTCGCGACCATAGTCGCCAGGCTTGGCGCGCTGCTCAACAACGTCGCGTACATCACCGCTGATATGTCATGCCAGACTATCTAAACGACTATTCTGCACTTGATGGCATTCTGGGCAAGCTGGAGCTTCCGTGCCGGAGCGTCAACGCACTCGCGGGGGCGAGCGCAGCGTTGACCGCATCGTGTTACGACCTGCCGTTGCCTGGCCACGGCGCCACGCTGGCGCGCTGGCGTGCCTTGGCAACGATCGCCGGCCGCGACCTGTCGCTCTTGAAAATCTATGAATCGCACACGGACGCGCTCGCGATTCTTGCCGAATTGCGAGCGCCGATCCAGCTCGAGCCCGGGTGTATCTGGGCTGTGTGGGCGGCCGAGCCGCCTGACGCAGTCTTGCGAGGAGACCGCGACGGCGATGCGGTAATGACGCTTGCTGGCACCAAGGCGTGGTGCTCGGGAGCGGCTTTCGTCACCAACGCGCTTGTGACCTGCCGCGACTCGCGGGGGGAGAGATGGCTTGCCGCCGTCAACCTTCGGCAGCCCGGTATCCATGTAACCGAACGAGGCTGGCACGCGATCGGTATGGCAGCAACACAAAGTGTTGAAGTCGAGTTTGACGCTGTACCCGCCATACCTGCCGGCGGATCGGGCGAGTATCTGAGCCGCCCCGGATTCTGGCAGGGCGCAGCGGGTATTGCGGCCTGCTGGTACGGCGCCGCGGCCGCGCTCGGGAACGCTCTGCGGCAAGCGGTAATGCATCGCGACGATCCTTATCGGCGCGCACACCTGGGGACGGTCGATGCAGCACTCACCGGTGCCGCGGCCGTATTGCGCGACGGGGCCGCGTGGATCGACGGCAACCCTTATGGAAATGCGATGAAAGTCGCACTTCGTACCCGTAGCGTGACAGAAACGGCGGTCTGCACGGTTCTGGAGGCGACAGGACGGGCATTGGGTGCAACGCCCTTTTGTCGGGACCGCTGGTTTGCGCAGATGAGCGCCGACTTGCCAGTTTTTGTGAGGCAGAGCCACGCGGAGCATGATCTCGCTGCGCTCGGCCAGTCGGTTGTGCGCGATCACGACGAGTGGTCGCTATGACAACGCGCCTGCAGTATTTTGACGACAAGTTCCGACGCGACGATGCCCCCTGGCGATGCAACACCGGTTGGTATGAGCGGCGCAAACGCGCGCTCGCGCTGGCTGCACTACCACGTGAGCGCTTCAGTCATGGGTTTAGGCGGGGTGCGGTCACGGTGCGCTCTCAGTGGAACTTGCATCGTATTGTCGAACACGTCGAACCGGATTTCATACTCGAACTCTGGTCGAAGTGCGCTCGCTCCGTCGCGCAATGGGAGGACCTGGTGATAGTCATCGCGAAAAGGGCCATGAGGTCTGGCTTATTCCGTGTGCTCCCTGCTGGGTGCTGGCGGAGAGGATGACCTGTTATTCCGCATTTTGAGCCGTCATTCTGGTCGGCCTCGGTGGATGTGCAGATCAACGTTTTTACTCCAAATTTCAAGGAGATTCCCATGTCCCAGAAACCCTTCTTGACGGACGTCCAGACCCTGCGCAAGCGGGCCCGTCAGCATATCGACGAAGGTGCGGTAACGGCTGGCTATGAGGCGGACCGCGAAACTGTCCTGAAACTACTCAACGACTCGCTGGCCACAGAAATCGTCTGTGTGCTGAGATACCGGCGCCATCACTTCATGGCAAAGGGACCTGCATCCAAAAGCATTGCCGATGAATTTCTGGTCCATTCGAACGAGGAGCAGGGTCATGCCGATCAGATCGCAGAACGCATTGTCCAGTTGGGTGGGGAACCCAACTTTGCACCCGACGGATTGGTGAGCCGGAGCCACGCTGAATATGTGGAAGGCACATCCCTCGAGGACATGATCAAGGAGGATCTTGTTGCGGAGCGCATCGCCATCGACAGTTATCGCGAAATCATCCAGTACCTGGGAGAAAAGGACCCGACGACGCGGCGCATGATGGAGGGAATCCTCGCAGTGGAAGAGGAACACGCCGACGACATGGCGGATTTGCTGGGCGGCATGTCGGCAAAGACCTGAGCGGGCGGGGCAGGCACGAATGGGATGAGATGAAAGACGCTTTGAAACTATATGTAGGCGCCCAGAACTGGCGCCGCGCAATCAGACTCGTCGGTTGCACGGCGCCAGAGGGTATAAGTCCCGAAGCGGCCATGACGCACGTCATTACGCCGGTCGTATCGTTCCACACCCCGGCCAATGCATATCGGCGGCAATGCCGCAACGCTGCCAGCGGTTGGCGACTCGCGCGGCGATGGGAGTCGGCGCTTGGCGGTTCAATGTAGTCACGCTGAACACCGCCATGTGCTACCGGCACTGCGGAACGATCATGCCGGGGCGGAAGGGCGCCGGCTGTCAACGTCGCCGAGCCGCTGTGACCGCCTGCCTTGGGCACTGGGCCACCGGCATCATGGGCGATGCCGGTCTGGCGGACGTCGGAACGCCTGCCGACCGTTGCGATCGATCCCTACGGACAGCACGCGCGCGCACTCCACTGCAGAACACCTCCAATCTCGCGCTCGGTCCAAAAATTGCTGGCTCGTGGGAACATCTGGAGAAGACAGGGCGGCCCAGGGCGCGTGTGAGGATGCGTTCTGAGCGCACAAGTACGTGGGGTTTCCACCTTCTATCCGCCATCAGTACAGCGGACAACGCGGCAGTGTTCTTCCATCGGTCCATCAAGTTCGTGTGCGCACGGACAGAACAACAAAAACGGAGTGCAGCATGATCGGCATCATTATTCCGGCCCACAACGAGGGCCGCTGCATCGGGAAGTGCGTTAGCGCCGCGATGCTGGCGGGGCGCCACATGCAGCTCAGCGGCGAGGATGTACAGGTGACTGTCGTGCTGGATACGTGCATGGACGACACCGGCCAGATTGCCGCATCACTGGGCGCGCAGATCATCGAGGTCGTGGGCCGCAATGTCGGCATGGCCCGTGCGTCGGGCGCTCGCGCTGCGCTGGAAAGCGGTGCACGGTGGCTCGCCTTCACGGATGCCGACTCTGTGGTTCCTCCGGACTGGCTCGTCCAGCAGTTGCGCTGCAGCGCGGACGCGGTATGCGGCGTAATCAGCGTTCACGACTGGTCAGGACACTGCGACGCGGTGCGGGAAGACTTTCTCAGGACATACTGCGACGCTGACGGCCACCATCACATTCACGGTGCGAACATCGGCGTCGCCGCGGCCGCATACCTTAGAGCCGGCGGGTTTCCGTTGCTTGAGTCTAACGAAGATGTCGCCTTCGTCCAGGCGCTGATTGATACCGGCGCCACTATCGCGTGGACCGCATCGACGCGTGTCGTGACAAGCGCACGGATGGACTGCCGGGCTCGCCGGGGATTCGGCGCAACGTTACGGGAGGTCAGCAGACGATTGGCGCCACTGGGCTGGCCCCGCGCCGCATTCTTCGATGAATGCGAGCCAGAGTGAATAGCCGTCGAGAGTCTATCAATGATGCTAGCGACGCCCACACCGGCGCTAGGCATATCGGTACTTTTGCTAGCGCATCTTGGGAGGCGGCCGCTACTCACTGCTCAATGTTCAGGATGAGATCAGGCGCCTACCGACGAAAGAGTCAGGGATCAGGACACGATCCCGGCGAGCGCAAGAAAACTATGCAACAGGTCATATTCTCTTGTGAACCGCCTCCAGCGACGGATCGGCGCGTGCATACATCGCATCTCGAAGTCGTTTGTCCTTTACTGAGCGCCTGTGTCGCGAGGAGAGCCGGGACGGAGCACGCCGTTACGCAGCAGTTGCCCATCACGCCGGCGATTAGCGGTGGCGAGTGCGTGCTCCCGATCCCACTCTTCCTTCATCGCCAACGAAGTGCTTGACCCGGCCATGTGACAAACATGAAGCGTCGCAGCCTCTTTTAACATATATTAGCCTGGACTGCACCTGACAGGTGGTCGGGGAAGCCAGGGAGAAACTGATTCAGTGAGGGATCAGTTTCTCCCTGGCGAGTTCGAGTGAATCGAGAAAGGTGCGCATGGGCGTCTTG
>NZ_VTUZ01000087.1 GCF_008369935.1 Paraburkholderia panacisoli
GTAGGCGATTTCTGAAGGCGAGAGCCGCACGTTCACCGTCTGCAAGACCGCACCCATCATCGGGATGGCGAAGTAGCATTCGAGGTAGCGATGACTGTCCCAGTCCATGACCGCGACGGTACTACCATGCTGCGCTCCGAGTCCGCTCAGACCACTGGCGAGCCGCGCAATGCGTTCGCCCAGCGTCCTGTAGGTCAAGCGTTTCTGCCCTCTGTAGACGATCTCCTGGTCCGGCGCCTGGCCGAGCGGCGTCTGTAGCAGGTGCTTGATCAGCAGTGGATAAGCATAGGCTGACGGCGTCGGGTTCAGCGCCTGGTCGTGCATCTACATCTCCTCGGTTCCGAAAGTGGGTAGCCGGTCACGAATGCGTCCATCAGCAGCGTCCGTATGGTGGCATCTCGGCGCCCCGTTGACCCTGCGCACGGGTAACGACCATATCCGTATCGGGACGTCTGCGTGCGTCGGAAGCTTCAGCCCGTCCGGCTTGTCGAGTTTAGAGTCGCGAGCAACTTGTTCGGCGCGACGCAGATCGAACAGGACAGTCCGATTGCGTCGCGTACCGCCTGCTTGATGTTCGATGCAACGTGGCGCGGGTCACCCGCCACGTCCGTGAGATCAATGTCCCGATCTCGTCGATGCCGCGATCTTCGATCTGCGTCGTGAATCCTCTTTCGGGTCAGGAGCCGGCCACGTCGGCGCCATTGCCGCGGATGTAGGGCACCGGTCCGATGTCGCGTGCGGCCGCGAGGGCCTCGATCGCGTACCGGATGGAGACCGCGTCATTGAGCGAGTGGAACGTGCCGTCCTCGTTGAAGCTGACTTGCGCGCCTTCGATCCAGGCGATGGTGATGGTGTCCTCGGTGTTGTCCTCGGGGGTGTAGAAGGTGTGTACCGAGCCGCCGGGCTCGTACAGGTAGGAGCCCGCCGTTTGCGGCTGGTCGGGGTACTCGCGATACATCCAGCAGCCCTGGATCGTCCACACCTGCGCCGTACCGGTGTGGTAGTGAATCGGCAGGGAGCGACCGGGTTCCACGATGGCCATGAAGACCCACTCGCCGCGCTCCAGGTCCAGGCGCAGCGGCTTGATGTGGATGCCCGGAAAGACATCCTTGATCAGCGGGATCTGCTCGATGTTGACGGTCAGGAGCTTGTCCTGGGGCAGGGCGGGCAGCGGCAGCGGGGCGCCGGTGGACGTGGTGGGCTGCGTGAGCATTCTTGCGTTCATGAGTCGTCTCCGGTTGTTAGTGGATGTAAAGCAGTCGATGGAAGCCGCCCCTTGATAAGGAAGCCGGACGCAGGCTGCTCCGGCAAACAGCGCAGGGAGGCGGCGGCCCCGCGCGGAAGAAACAGGAAGTCGCCCGGGGCGAGACCAAAGTGCTGCCCGTCAACACCTGCGTCGATCCGTCCGTCTTCGACGTAGAGAACCTGCTCGGCGTCAGGCTCCGTGGTGCAGAGCGATGCGCTGCCGGCAGGCATGCGCAGCGCCGCAATGTCGACCCAGCGCGCGCCAGCGGTCTCGCGGTCGATGAGGGGAACCGTGCCGGTGGCGGCGTCGCCGGCGGCAAGCACGCGCACCTTGCCGTGAGCGGGCGCGGCGGCGGCGCCGTCGGGTTCCGTGATCGTGTGCGCCGGGTTCTCGCCATAGGGCGGCGTATAGACGACCAGCACACGCCCGGGCTGGTCGCTGGTCACGCGAAACGAATGGAACACGCCTGCCGGCACGTAGGCCCAGGTTCCGGGCTCCATCGCTTCCACGCGGCCCTCCGCCCCCGACTCGCCGGTTCCCTCGATCATGTAGGCGCATTGCTCCAGGTGGGGATGCGCGTGCGGCCGGGCGCCATGGGATTTCACGATCGTGCCGACCAGCACTTCGAGCGCCGTCGCGCCGACAGTCTCGGGGCCGATCACGCGCACGTTGGAGGTGCCGGTGTGGTTGGCTGGCGAGTAGGCGGCAAGGTCTGCCGCCCGGATCACGGTGGGGACGGTCTTCATTCCGGCTGGCTCCCTGCAGTGAAGCCGGAAGCGGCGGGACGGTTGCCGACGATGACGGGCTGCCCCGTCCTGGCGGCCAGCAGGAAGAAAAAGTTGCTCATGCGCATGCAGTCTCCAAACTTTATATGTCTAACATTGGAATGTTAAGCACAGTTTAGGCACGAACGGGAAGGTTCGTCAAGTACCCTGATTCTGGATAAGCCAAGAGCTTGATGAGGACAAAAGCGCCTCACAAACCGCATAAGATCATGTCTTTCCGACAACCATACGCATGGGGAAGGAGACGCGCGGAAACATGCTAATGGGACGGTTTTGCCCGTGACGGATGATTTCCTGGTTCTTCGAGCACCGCGGCGAGCAGCTTCCTATCCCTGGCGGTATCCTTGGGCAGCGTTTCGAAGACCGGGGCAGGCACGTAAATCTCGGCGCAGCAGAACGGCTCGCCGGATTAGGTGTGCAGCTTGCGCACGCACACGTATTCGTCGGCCGGCCGGTCGTCCGGCCCAAGCACTTCTTGGTGCATCGGAGTGCCGCGCCGGACTTTGAGTATCTCGAAGGCAAGCGCCTTTGCCGTGGCAACGGATTGTTGATCGGCAGGTCGAGGTCGGCCGTGGTGGCGGGCAACGCCCGAACAGGCCGGGTCCGACTCTCTCTCTGTCTCTCTTGCTCTCTTTCTTCGCCCAAAACCTGCACTAACTTCTTCGCCGAAGCAAACGCACACGGCCTTTTGCCTCCGGCCTTGGGGCTGGCGAGCCGTTAAAACCGTCGCAGCAAGGCACACCCTTAGCGTTTATAGAGGCCGGTCAGGATAGCCGTGGCGAGCGTGTTCTGGTAGATGAAGAAGCGCACCACAGCGTTGGTCGCATTGGTCGGCAACCCCAGCTTGGGCACGCCCAGCGCGTGCACGGTGAAGATGTAGCGGTGCACGGACAAGCCCTTGGGCGGGCAGGGACCGCCGTAGCCGATGGCGCCGTAGTCGTTGGCGGCATGAGTGCCGCTGGCGCCCAGGTCAGTGCCGTCGGTAGAGCCCAGACCTGCGGCGAGCTGGGTGACCGACGAATCGATGTCGAACAGGATCCAGTGCCAGAAGCCGCTGCCGGTGGGCGCGTCCGGGTCGTATAGCGTCAGCGCGAAACTCCTGGTGCCTTCCGGCGCGCCCTGCCATTGCAGCCAGGGCGAACGGTTCTGGCCGGAGCCGTCGTAGCCATCGAACTCATGCACCAGCTGCAACGGATCCTGATCATTGAATTCAGGCGATGTTAATGCGAAGTTGCTCATGCCATTTCCTTTCACTTAATTTGAGAACTAAGAAAGCTGTATCGCTTGCACGTGCCCGCGCCCTCCGGACGATCCCATCGCGGCCAGCACACCTCGAACAGGAGGCGGCACCCATGCCGCCGCCGACGCACATAGTCACCACGACGTACTTGGCGCAGCGGCGCTTGCCCTCGAGCAGGACATGCCGGTCTCATGTCGCACTTTCCCAAGCTCGGGGGGTGACCGATCACCACTGATTGATCCGGCTGGTGTCGCAAGCTGTGGCTCTGCCGCGCCCTGGATGCGCCGCTCTTGCGCTGCGCCGATCAATACGACTTCGGCGATCCGAGCGCCTGCTCGGCGACGTAGCACAGCGCGAGTTCCCGCGATACCGGCGCGAGCAGAGGCAGCACGCTTTTGCGCAGGCCGCGCTCGACGTGGTGCTCCTGCGCGAAGCCAAGTGCGCCAAACCAGCCGCGCGCGACGGCCCCGTAGAACTCGCCAGGCCAGCGCCAGTCGCCCTCGAGCCAGTAGTCCGCGCCGAAGTCGGCGCAGATCGCCTCGACGGCGTCGCGGATCGCGGGCTGGTCGTCGGAGAATTCGAAGTTCACGACGGCAGTTCCTGCAGCAGGCTCTCGGGCACCTCGACCGGCATGTCGAGCAGCATCTGCGCCATGCCCTTGCCGAGCGGATCGTTGCGCAGCGAAGCCATGCCGCCGCCGCCCAGCGCCTGCTCGCACACGAGGTTGATGGCATTGATGCCGGGCAGCTCGTAACGGTGGACCGACCCCTGCACCAGGTGGCCGAGGTACTGCTTTACGCGCTCGGGCGTCACCTGGTCCTTCAGTACCGGCAGCAGCGCCGGATGGCGCGCGATCAGGCCGATGTTGGACGTGTCGCCCTTGTCGCCGCTGCGCCCGAAGGCGATCTGCACGAGCGGCACGGTCTTGCGCGGGCCGTCGGGCAGCGTGCTCTCCGCGGGGGCAAGCGGTTCCGGCGCGACCTGGGGGCGCAGCGGCGGCAGTGTCGCGGTAAACGTCTCCTCGCCCATGGTGACCGTCGGCGTCACCTGCTCCTTCGAAATGAGAAAGGCGAACTGCCGCAGCACGGGCGCCACCGAGGGACGGCCACTTGCGCCGGTCGTGCCGGGCGACCAGGAGGTGCCGGGTGCCGCGAACTCGCGGCTAAACGTTTCCAGCGCTCGCCGGTCGGCATGCGTCACGGTCAGGCGCAACACGACTTCGCGCGTCGGCAAGGACCGGGCATGCGGTCCGTAAGCGGACTCCGTGCCGAGCAGCTCGATACGGGTGGCCAGGAAATCCGCGAACCCGCTCCCGCGCAGCAACCGGCGGCCGCGCTCGAGCAGCGCCTCGCCAGTGCGCTTCGCCTTGGCGGGGGCATCGATGCCGACGATGGCGAGCTGCGCCGACACCTTGAAGCCGGCGGGCACGGTGGAGCTCACCTTGTACGTACCGGTCGGCGGGCGGCCGCGGGCGCCGCTCACGAGCACGCGACACGGCCCGGCCTGTTCCATGCGCACCTGACGGAAGTCGCACACCACATCCGGCAGCAGGTAGTTGGCCGGATCGCCTATCTCGTACACAAGTTGCTCCCCGACCGTCGCCGGTGTGACGAGCCCGCCGGTTTCGGGCGGCTTGGCGACGACGAAGCTGCCGTCTTCGCAGCACTCGACGATCGGATAGCCGATATTGGCCCAGTCAGGCACGTTGGCCCAGTCGGTGTGCAACCCCCCCGTCGCCTGACAGCCGCATTCGATGATGTGGCCAGCGAGGCTGCCCGCGGCGAGCCGGTCGAAGTCGTCGGCCGCCCAGCCAAACTCGTGCATCAGCACGCCGAGGGTGACCGCACTGTCGACGCAGCGGCCGGTGATGACGATGTCGGCGCCTGCGGCCAGCGCCCGGGCGATCGGCAGCGCGCCGAGGTAGGCATTGGCTGTCACCAGCCGTTCCGGCATCGGCTCGCCGCTGGACATTTCCAGCGTGCCGGCCGCCCGCATCGCGGCAGCGAGCGGCAGCACGTCGTCGCCTTCGACGATCGCGATGCGCACCTTCACGCCGAGCTCGTCGGCCAGGGCCTGCACCGCCGCGGCGCAACCCTTCGGATTCACGCCGCCGGCGTTGCTGACGATGCGAATGCCCTGCTCGCGGGCCTGCTTGAGCACCGAGCGCAGCGCCACGGTGACGAAGTCGGTGGCGTAGCCTTCCTCCGGCCGTTTCATGCGCGCGCCCGCGAGGATTGACATCGTCAGCTCGGCGAGATAGTCGAACACCAGGTAGTCGATGCCGCCCGTGCCAACCAGTTGCATCGCCCCGACGCTGCTGTCGCCCCAGAAACCCGAGGCGCCCCCGATGCGCACTACCTTTCCCGCGGCTTGTGGCTTCACTTTCCAGTCCATTGCGGTTTCCTCTTGTCCTTGTATGCGGCCAGGCCCTCGCGCGCATCCTGCGTCATGGCCAGCAGGCCGATCTGCCCCTCGCCGAATGCGATCGCCTCCTCGAAGGACATCGAACGCATCGCCTTCATCGCATACAGGCCGCGCCGCAGCGCGGTGGGCGAGTTGGAAAGCAGGCGCGACAGCAGGCGCTCAAGCGCACCGTCGAGGTCGTCCGCCACCTCGTTGACCAAGCCGATGTCGCAGGCCCGCGCGGCGTCGATTGGCTCGCCCGTCAGGCACATTTGCGCGAGCCAGCGCTGCGGCACCTGGGCCTGCAGCACCGCGAGCACCTGCATCGGAAAGACGCCGACTTTCGCCTCGGGCAGGCCGAAGATCGCGCGCGGGGTGGCGATGGCCAGATCGCACATCGCGAGCAGGCCCATGCCGCCGGCCATGCAGGCGCCGTTGACCCGCGCGACGAGCGGCACGTCGAGCGTGCGCGCCGTTCGCAGCAGATCGGCATAGGCGCTGGTCGGCGTGGCGTAGTCGAATGCGAAGGCATTTGCGCCCAGGTCGGCGCCGGCGCAGAACGCCTCGTCCCCGGCGCCGGTGAGCACCACGGCGCGGATCGTTTCGTCGGCCTTCACGCCCACCAAGGCTTGCTGCAAGGCGCCGATCACTTCCGCATTGAGGGCATTTCTGCGCTCCGGGCGGTCGATGGTGAGCACCAGCCGGGCGTCCCGCCGGCTGGCATTGACAACGTTCTTCATGTTGCAGCCTCCACTTCGCCCGGCGCCGTCGTCACTTGCGTCACGCCGGTCTCGACCATCTCGCGAATCTGCTCCGGCGAGTAGCCCGTCTCGCCCAGCACTTGCGCGCTGTGCTCGCCCAGCAGCGGCGGCGGGCGCAGCGGCGGCAGCGGCGTCTGCGGCCACTCGCTCGGCACGGCCATGGTGCGCAGCACACCCTCCGTGGGATGGTCGAGCTGCTGGAAGAACCCGATGTCCCGCAGGTGCGGATCGTCCATCAGCGACTCGAAGGTGTGCGCCGGCAACAGCGGGATGCCGAGCGGCTCCAGCAACTCGCGCCATTGCTGCGTGGTCTTCGTTTTCAGCTGGTCGGAGAGGATCTCGTACAGCGCCTCGACATGCTGCGTGCGCGATTCACCATCGGCAAACCGCGGGTCGCTCTCGAACCGCTCGGCCTCGCCGACCGCGCGCATGAAGGCCTTCCACTGTTCGTCGGTGTAGACAACGAGGCACACCAGGCCGTCCTGCGTGGCGTACGGCCTGCGCTGCGGGTTGAGCAGCCGCGGATAGCCGAAGCCGCCGCGCGGTGGGACGAACGTGTGGCCGTACAGATGGTCGCCCAGCATCATCTGCGCGGTCGTCTCGAACATCGGCACGTCGACCGCCTGCCCGCGGCCGGTGCGTTCGCGCGCGAGCAACGCCGCGCAGATCACGCCGAAGGCGTACAGGCCCGTCGCCCGGTCCGAGAGGTTGAGCGGGGCATAGCGCGGCACGTCGGAACCGGCCCGTACGCTGGCCTCGGGGATGGCGACTGCCGCCTGGATCAGGTCGTCGAAGGCGCGCAAGTCCGCATAGCGGCCGCGCTGGCTGAAGCCGAAGGTGCCGACATAGATGATGCGGGCGTTCATCTGCCGCACCGCCTCGTAATCCAGCCCGAGGCGCTTCATCGCCTGCGGCCGCACGTTGTAGACCAGCGCGTCGGCCGTCTGCGCCAGCTTCAGCAGCGCTTCCTTGCCGGCCGGGCGCTTCAGGTCCAGCACGATGCTGCGCTTGTTGCGGTTCACGTTGAGAAACAGCGGGCCAGCACCCGAGCGCCCGCCGGGCCCGACGGCGCGCAACATGTCGCCGCCGGGCGGTTCCACCTTGATCACATCGGCCCCCAGGTCGGCCAGCATCTGCGTGGCCGAAGGTCCCATGACGACTTCGGTGATGTCGATGATGCGCAGGCCCGCGAGTGGCCCGCCTTGGTTGGAGTCGTTTTCCATTCTGTCCGTGCTCCTCTTTCGGGTCAGGAACCGGCCACGTCGGCGCCATTGCCGCGGATGTAGGGCACCGGTCCGATGTCGCGTGCGGCCGCGAGGGCCTCGATCGCGTACCGGATGGAGACCGCGTCATTGAGCGAGTGGAACGTGCCGTCCTCGTTGAAGCTGACTTGCGCGCCTTCGATCCAGGCAATGGTGATGGTGTCCTCGGTGTTGTCCTCGGGGGTGTAGAAGGTGTGCACCGAGCCGCCGGGCTCGTACAGGTAGGAGCCCGCCGTTTGCGGCTGGTCGGGGTACTCGCGATACATCCAGCAGCCCTGGATCGTCCACACCTGCGCCGTACCGGTGTGGTAGTGAATCGGCAGGGAGCGACCGGGTTCCACGATGGCCATGAAGACCCACTCGCCGCGCTCCAGGTCCAGGCGCAGCGGCTTGATGTGGATGCCCGGAAAGACATCCTTGATCAGCGGGATCTGCTCGATGTTGACGGTCAGGAGCTTGTCCTGGGGCAGGGCGGGCAGCGGCAGCGGGGCGCCGGTGGACGTGGTGGGCTGCGTGAGCATTCTTGCGTTCATGAGTCGTCTCCGGTTGTTCGTGGATGTAAAACAGTCGATGGAAGCCGCCCCTTGATAAGGAAACCCAGCGCGCCAGCGGTCTCGCGGTCGATGAGGGGAGCTGTGCCGGTGGCGGCGTCGCCGGCGGCAAGCACGCGCACCTTGCCGTGAGCGGGCGCGGGGGCTGCGCCGTCGGGTTCGGCGATCGTGGCGCCTCCAGCGACAATAAAATCTAAATGTCCAATGTTAGAAGATTAGGCGTAAAGAAGACGCCTTGTCAAGCTGGTATCCGCTTCTTGATTTTCGAGATCGTGTGGACCTTTACCCTGCGAGCCCACGGTCCATCGATGGTCCGCAGATACCGGGCCAGGCCAAGCTCGTCAGCAAGCTGCGAAATGGCTGTCTCTACATCGAACGATAGGGTCGTGACAAGCAAGTCGTCACTGTGGAATATCAGGCTGTTGGACAGAGAAAGCCGATGGGTGCCCGATCACGATCGATGCCGCCCTAGTGTCTCGACCTTGCCGCGCTCCCAAGCCTTTGCCGCGCGTGGCGTCGTCAACAACACCAGCAATATCAGCATCGGCAAATAGCAGCACTGTCTTGGCTCTGTTCATTGTCTCCATTCTCATGTCGCATGAGACAAAGTTGGGAGGATGGATGCTCGCCATGAGTGATCCAGTTGGTGTGGTAGGGCGTGGCTCTGCACGCCCTGGATGGGGCTGATTTGCGCTGCGCTGATCAATACGACTTCGGCAATCCCAGGGCCTGCTCGGCGACGTAGCACAGCGCGAGTTCCTGCGTCACCGGCGCGAGCAGCGGCAGCACGCTTTCGCGCAAGCCGCGCTCGACGTGGTACTCCTTGGCGAAGCCGAATCCGCCGTGCGTACGGACGGCACGCAAAGCCGTCTCATAGCCGGCCTCCGCAGCCAGGTACTTGGCCGCAGTGGCCTCGACGCCACACGGCTTGCCCGCGTCGTACAGCGCAGCGGCCTTCCACATCAGCAGCTCGGCCGATTGCAGGCGCATCCAGCATTCGGCCAGCGGATGCTGGATCGCCTGATTCTTGCCGATCGGCCGACCGAACACGACGCGCTCCCTGGCATAGTCCGTCGCACGCTCTAGTGCCGTCTGCGCGGCACCGAGCGCGGCAGCGGCGACGAGGATGCGCTCCGGGTTCAGGCCGTGCAGCAGATACTTGAAGCCCTGGCCTTCCTCGCCGATCCGATCCTCGACAGGGATCTCCAGCCCGTCGATGAACAGTTCGTTCGAGTCCACGGCCTTGCGCGCCATCTTCTCGATCTCGCTGATGCGCACCTGCGAGCGGTCGAGGTCGGTGTAGAACAGCGTGACGCCGTCCATCGGCCGCGCGCATTCCTCGATAGGCGTCGTGCGCGCCACCAGCAGGATCTTGTTGGCGTGCTGCGCGGTCGAGGTCCAGACCTTCTGGCCGTGCACGACATAGCGGTCGCCGGCGCGGCGGGCGAGGGTTCTGACGCGGGTGGTATCGGAGCCCACGTTCGGCTCCGTCACGCCGAAGCAGGCACGATGCGAGCCGTCGATCAGCGGCGGCAGCATGCGCCGCTTCTGCTCCTGCGTGCCGAACACGACCACCGGCTGTGGGCCGAACAAGTTCAGATGCACTGACGACACGGCCGCCGAGCCGAGCTTGCCGATGGTGCGCATCACCATCGCGGCCGCCGCGATCCCGAGGCCGGCACCGCCATGCTCCTTGGGCATCGTCACGCCGAACCACCCGCCGCGGGCTACGGCGTCGCAGAATTCGCTGGGCCAGCGCCCGTCGCGGTCGCGCTCGAGCCAGTAATCGGCGCCGAAGTCGGCGCAGAGGGCCTCGACGGCATCCCGGATCGCCAGCTGGTCGTCGGAGAAATCGAAATTCATGCGGGGCGCTCCTGCAACAGGCTTTCGGGCACCTCGGCCGGCATGCCGAGCAGCATCTGCGCCATGCCCATGCCGGGCGGCAGCGAAATCATGCCGCCGCCCGGCGCCCGCCTGCAGACGAGGTTGATAGCATGGATGCCTGGCGGCTCGTACCTGCGGACGGGCCTCAGTTTTGGCTTGGCCATCGTCTTGGGCGTGCCGAACGGCTTGATATCGGCGCCGCCGGAGAACGCCGTGCCCAGCTGCGAGACGAGACAGGCGCCGGCCCCGCGATCGGCCGGCCGCCAGTTGTCGACGTCGGAGCTCGAAGCTACGACCAACTCGACACTGATGAAGAACGAATTGCGTTGGATCGACATACCGGGTCTCCAGAGAACTGAGTGAGCGTTCGGCCTAAGTGTCTAATGTTGGGAGTTTTAACGCAAACACCTAGCGTTGCCAAGTCTCATGTGGGGGTGGCTGAGAGCGCGGCGCCAAGCGGAACGATATTTCGCGCGCCCAGCAGGATAAGTTCGGAGTCGCCGCTAACGTAACGTTCGCTCGACGAAGCGCAACCAAGCGCGCAAAGATGGGAACCCAAAAACACCGACGACGCGCGCGCTGAACGCGCCGAAGACGGGCGTTTTCGGTCTTGCGAGTGGGATGCTTTCGGTGTCTGCGGTGGTTACGTCTGTGCTTATGGGAGTTTACTTGAGGTTCACGCGAGAGCTTTCAGCTCCGCTTGCGCTCGCCGGCCAGTCCGGTTGGGGTTCGGTGATCCCGGGCATGCTCTTCAATGCGGACACGGGGAAGTCAATCTCCGAGACGTAGCGATCGCCCCGATACCAGGTGACACCGGCGTACAGCAATCTGCCTTTGCCGTCGACGAGGCGCCGCGACATTTTCGCGACGGGCGAGGCGAACGGCATCTTCAGCATGTCGCACAGAGGAATATCGGCGGGCATTACGGTGAGGCGTTGCCGCACGCGCTTGCAGCGCGTGCCCAGTTCGTCGAGCACCGCGGCGAGCAGTTTCCTTTTCTTGGCGATGTCCCTGGGCAGCGATTCGAAGACCGGCGTGGGCACATAGATCTCGGCGTAGCAGAACGGCTCGCCGGAATAGGTGTGCAGTTTACGAACGCATACGTATTCGTCGGCCGACGAGTCGTTGGGCCCGAGCAATTCCGGCGGCACCATAGTGCGTCGCCGGACTTCGAGTATCTCGAAGGAAAGCGCATGCGGCGCGGCGAACGGATCGTTGATCGCCAGTTCGATGTCACCGGCGGCGGCGGGCAGCGCGGCCACGTGGGTGCCAACACCCCGCTGGCTGCGGATCAGCCCTTCCCTGGAAAGCAGCTCGTACGCTTGCCGGACAGAGACGACGGCGACCCCAAAGTCGTTTGCCAGTTGCGTGATTGACGGCAGTTGCGTGTTGACCGGGTAATCGCCGTTCGCGATCCGATGCCTCAGTAGGGAGGCCAAACGCTGATATTGTGCAACGCCGCGTTCAGTCCGCAGCTCCGGTCGTTCGGCCTTGATGTCGACATGACTGTTGCGCTTGATCACAATGGCCCTCATCCAAATGTCTAACATTCGAATTATATAGGACCGGCGCCGGTCGTCGCTTGCCCGCCGCTCCGGGTTGTTCGGGGCTTTCCTTCCTAGAACGAACCGGCCGGCGCGCGTCGCGTCACTGCATGTGCTGGCCACCGTTGATCGCGATATTGGAGCCGGTCACGAAGCCGGCATCGTCCGAGCACAGGTAAAGGACGAGCGCCGCCACTTCTTCGGGCTTGCCAAGACGCCCCATCGGGATATGCGGCAGGACCTTCGTATCAAGGATCTCCTGCGCAATCGCCATGACCATCTTCGTCGCCAGGTAGCCCGGTGAAATCGTGTTGACGGTCACGCCTTTACGCGCCACTTCCAGCGCCAGCGATTTGGTGAAGCCGTGCATGCCAGCCTTGGCTGCGGCGTAGTTGGTCTGACCGACTGAACCTTTCGAGCCGTTGACGGAGGAGATGTTGACGATGCGCCCCCAGCCGCGCGCGACCATCTCTTCGCACAACGGCCTGGTCATGTTGAAGACCGAATCCAGATTGGTGCGAATGACCGCGTCCCAGTTGACCTTGTCCATCTTCCTGAGTGTCATGTCCTGCGTGATGCCGGCGTTGTTCACCAGGACGTCAACAGGACCGACTTCAGCCCGAATTCTTGCCACGCCGTGCTGGCAGGAGCCGTAGTCGGATACATCGACCGGGTATGCGCGAAAGGTACGGCCCTGAGTTTCCATGCTAGCCAGCCATTCGGCTGCGCCCGTGTTGTTCGGCGAGTGCGTGACGACCACCTCATAACCGGCGTCATGCAGTTTCGTGCTGATCGCTTCGCCAAGGCCACCCATACCACCCGTCACAACAGCGATTCGTTTCGTCATTCTTTCTCTCCGTGATCGTAATGTCGAGGATCATGAATAACCCATGGCCGCCCCCCCCACCGCGCGCCACCGGTTTGCCACAATGCCTTCCCGGCAGCGGACCGGGCAAGGCGCAACGGCGAAGCCAACGAGTCTGCGCTCGCCGTGCAGCGCTTCATTTCGTGAAGGTGCGCGACGTTTTCTGCCAGAATGGATCTCCGAGAAACGGGCGGTTTCTCACCCGCCTACCAAATTTGCACCACACCCCCTTAGCCTTTCCCGCCGATGCGATCCGCGAAGGGGTCTCCAGCCCGTCAATGAACCACTCGGTCGAGTCCATGGCCTTGCGTTGCATCTTCTCGATCTCGCTGATTTACGCACGCGAGCGGTCGAGGTCAGTGGAGAAGAGCAACAGGATCCTGTTGGCGCGCTGCGAGGTCGAGGTCCGGACCTTCTGGTATCCGCTTCTTGATTTTCGCGATCGTGTGGCGCTTCACCTGGTGAGCCCACGGTCCGTCGATTGTCCGCTCATTCTGGGAAATGACCGCGCCAAGATCAAGCGACAGGTTGGTGACAAGAACGTCCTCACCATGGAATACGAGGCTGTTCGACCAGAGAAAGCCTACGGGCGCCCCGTCGCGATCGATTCCACCAAAATCGCCGAGCTTGGCAATCACCCGGCCTTGCGTCGGCTCGAGCACGAGAATCTCGTTGGACTGGTTGCATGCGGTCCAGATGTTGTCGTGCTCGTCAATGATCAGACCGTCGGGTCCGCCACCGGCGCGGTTGACGAAGACCTCAGGCGTGCCGGGTTCAAGCGTCGAGCCAGTCACCGGTATTTTGACAATCGTGTCGTTCGCCGTATTGGCGACGAACAACGCTGTCCGCTCGTTGTTGAACGCCAAACCATTCGCGCCGATACGTGGCGCTGGCCTTGTCGGACTGAGCAGTGGGCTTTTGACCCACACTAATCCTTCGCCGCCACCTGGTCCGATTTTCCAGATCATGCCCTGGTGGGCGTCGGTCACGTAGACGTTGCCGGCGGCGTCGAACGTCATTCCGTCGAGGCCGGGGTTCTTGCCCGTGACCGTCATGAAAACGGATGAGACACCCGTGTTGGGATCGACGCTCAGGACCTTCGCGGCCTGGTAATCGACCACGAGCAACTTGCCGGTCCGCGGATTGAAACCAACGTCGAGCAATAGTCTGCTTGAGCCCTTGATTTGGACAGTCCGTAGGTGTTTGCCATCCGGGTCGAACACATTGAGCGTTCCCTCACTCGTCTTAGGTTTGTTCACCGCCACCGTGACGACGTAGACGTTGCCCTCACGGTCGATAGTGATCCCCTCGGGATGCTCCTCCCCCGGGGGCAACGTGGCGAATGTCTCGACCTTGCCGCGCTCCCAGGCCTTCGCGGCGAGCGGCGTCGCCAGCAACATCAGCAATGTCAGCATCGGCAATATCAGCATCGTCCTGGTTCCGTTCATTCTCATGTCGCACTGTTCCAAGTTCATGGTGGGGGTGATGGATCCTTACGCCAGTCAATACGATTTCGGCAAAGCGAGTGCCTGCTCGGCGACATGGCGCAGCGTGAGCTCGTTGGTCACGGGGGCGAGCAGGGCAACACTCTTTCACGCAAGCCGCGCTCCAACTGGTACTTCTTGACGAAGCCGAAGCCGCCATGCGTACGCACGGCACGCAATGCCGTCTCGAAGGCCGCCTCGGCCGCGAGGTACGTGGCCGCCGTGGGCTCGACGCCGCAGGGCTTGCCGGCCTCGTAGAGCGCAGCCGCCTTCCATATCATCAGCTCGGCCGATTGCGGACGCATCCGGTATTCCCATCAAAGCCACAGCAACGGTGAACATGCGCTTTCGGCCCAACCTGTCGCTCATCGCTGAAAGGAACATTCCTCCGACAGGCCTGACGATATAGCCGGCTGCGAAAATAGCGAGCGTCTGGAGCGTGCTCAACCGGGGCTCCGCAGCGGATAAAAAGAACACCCGGTTAAGCGTTGGCACCACGACCCCGAAGCGCATGAACTCGGGATACTCCAGTACGCCGCCCAATATCGCGATGCCGAGCATCTTGATTTGCGCTCGGGTCAACGGTGATGCGGCGGCGGACGCGTCATGCAGGCGCTCTGTCGAGGCGTGCCCCGTTATCGGCGTTTGCTCCATCCAGGTGTCCTCGTTTTCAGGGGTTGCTTTCGCAAGGGGCGCAGTCGGCGACAGCGTTCGGAAAGTGACGTACCATTCGCCTTCACAATATGTCTAAACGTCTATTTATAGAACTACTATATTCGACGCCGACCGTCCGCGCAACTCGGTATTACTACGGGCTGTCCATGCACGCGTGCTTTCGCTCAATATGACATCGGAAGTCCCAAGACCTTTTCGGCGATGAGGCTAGGGCGAGGATGGTGGGGCGAGTTGCCGAGTGTGCGGGCCAGGGCAGGGAATGCCGGCGGGATCGATTTTTTCGATCCGTCGATACTGAGGACCCCGTCGAATCCACCTGACGCCCTCATTGTCCCCGCCCAGGATCGCATACAGACTATCAACTCGCGCGATACCTTCGACATCGCGCGACCGGCGCGCATCGTGAGCCGGATTGATCTGGATAAATCATTAAGTCATCCTTACTGGTTGGTGCTTTTCCCAGCTAATATTTGATGAACGAACGTGCTATTTTTGGACCCGCGTTCAGTTCCTTGTTTAGCTGTTTTCCTCAAGCCCAGGGGATTTGTGTTTTGCAGAATCGTTGTCGGCACAGGTCGACTGTGCACTCAAGGTTTTACTCAATTCGTGTCCGTCGGAAGCACCGACAAACAGATAGGAGACATGCATGCGTGCCATCAGTCGGGGAATTTGCGGTGTTACGTTGGCTCTTGCCGCAGGCCATGCAGTAGCGCAGTCGAGTGTGACACTCTATGGCGTGGTCGACGTTTTTGGTCAGTATCTGAACAACGGGGGAACTCATTCGTTTTCCGAAAGAAGTGGGGGAAACTCAGGGTCCCTCTTCGGGTTCATGGGGAGTGAGGACCTCGGCGGCGGATTGACGGCCGCATTCGACCTCGAGAGCGGCTTCAACGTGAACAACGGGACGTTCTTCGCGGACAGCAATACGCTCTTCTACCGTCAGGCGTGGATCGGGTTGAGTCATGCAGACTTCGGTTCGCTGACCTTCGGTCGTCAGTATCAACCGAGCTTCAAGGTCGTCTATCCCGTCGACCCCTTCCGCATCAACGAAGCGATTTCGCCGCTCGCCGCGGCCGTCCTCGCAATTGACCGAAACACCTTGTCGACGCAGTACGCCACTGGACGCACCAGCAATTCGATCAACTATCAATCGCCGAATCTGAGCGGTTTCACGTTCAACGCGATGTACGCGTTCTCTGCGACGGTCACGCAGCCTTTGCCGTCAACGTCGGGGAATTTTCTCGATGTGTCGGCAACCTATTCTGGCTATGGTCTGTTTGCGGGTTTCGGATATCAGTATCAGCATGCTGGACAGCTGAGCTTTCCTGGACTTCCTGGCCGCCTGGATCTGGTGGGAACGGCTCACTACACAGGGGCACTTGCTTACCGGTTCGGTATCGTGAACCTGCAGTTAGCCTATCTGTACGTGCAACCCAAAGACGCCGCGGCGGGATCACTCGCGGCCCGTCTTGGTACGGCCCATTCCGTCAGCATTGTTGAAGTGGGGGCGACGATTCAGGCGACGGCGCAGGATGCCATCCAGATCGCCGTCATTCAACGTAACGTGCGTGGTTCACACGACAACACGCCCGGAATACAAGTGGGCGCAGAACATAACCTTACGAAGCGCACGTCCGTCTACATGCGGGCCGGCTATATGAAGAACAATGGAAGCGCGACGACGAGCTGGCCCGGCATCACCGTGACCGAACCCAACGCGTCTCAGACGCTGGTGTTGATGGGCATGACGCACCGATTCTAGCCGACACGGCCGTGCCCCGGCAGCGCTAACAGGTCGCACGGCTTCGTGCATGCAAGGCGAAGGCCTGTTCCCGTAGAGCGAAGCAAATCTGTCACTACCCGGCATGGCACTGGCGTGGAGAATCCTGTGCACGTTGAAATTTTTACGTACGAGAAAAAAGGAGCAAATCTGTCACCCATTGAAAGGCCGGGTAGAGGGATATATCTCTCTCCTCAAGGGTCAGGCCTTGTAGCGTTGTAGAACCGTTTTAGCCATCCTGGTGATGCGAAGCTTGATGACGGATCCGGCTTCTCATCGTCTGGCTACGGAACTGATCCGCACCAGTCACCCATCGGGATCAAGGCGAGCGCCGGTGTTCTGGTCGTCGCCCCTGGCTCATTCGAGCTCCAGAAAATCGTCGGTGCCAGACGAATGTCCAAAGGAGTACACGTCAATTCCATGGTTGCCCGCGTACAGGCACCAGACTGTTGTCGGCTCATGGCCTGGGCGTCTCGGGGTTCGCTGCATCGGGATGGCCGGGGGTCGGGCGCAATCAACTCAATGGTTTGACGCCAACAAATTTACCGGGCTCTCTGCCCCCCGCCAAACTTAGCTAAAGCATCGTTTAACCTCGAAGGGTTTGCCGTCGCATCATGTAATAGGCCGCACGCGCCAGCTTGTGCGCGAGTGCCTTCATCGCGACAACCGGCAAGCGCTTTGCCTTCTTGCGTTCATAAAAGCGCCTTGCCTGCGGGCAGCAACGCAGCGCCACTGCGGCGGCTTCGATGAACGCCCAGGCGAGATACTTGTTGCCGTTCCTGACGTTGCCTTCGCCCTTTTTCTTGTCGTTCGAGATCCGCTTGCTGTCAACGCATCGGCAATAGGAACTGAAGTGGCCGACGTCGGCAAACCGTGTGTTGGTGCCGGTCTCAAGCATGATCGTGGCAGCGAGCACGTTTCCGATGCCGGGCGTGCTGTTCAGGGTCTCGAACTCGGGGCGTAGCTGTGCCTCCTGATGAAGGATCGTGTCAAGTGGGCGTTCCTGTGGTGGGTAGATAGTAAGCACCCGGCGAAGGCATCTTGAACGGCAAGCCGGGCAGCCCGACGATCATGTCCATTCAAATTTTAAATGGACAGGTGTACATGATGGACGAAGTCGAGGTTGTCCAGGAGGTGGTTCA
>NZ_VTUZ01000088.1 GCF_008369935.1 Paraburkholderia panacisoli
ACTGACTCGGCGTTCTTCCTCTCTATCGTGGTGAAAATCCATACCGTGTGCCCGTACCACGGGTGCCAGCGATAGAGAACTTCCCTTGACTCGATGATATGGGCGTTGTGTTGACGGCTTGTATAACCAGAGACGACCTCATTCGAGTCTGGAAGACCGAACGCCGGATGAGGCATACTTCGCGACGCTGCCCGCGATCAAATTGGCAGCATGACCGCCCCGAGCGTTCCACTTAAAAATCTCAGAAGACTGTCCGAACGAGTGAGGCCACTTCTGGTTCATCTGCCGCCGAGCATGACGGCGCCGCGCGAGCTGCGGACCTATAGATGCTCAAACGAACAGAAAATCGCCCGGTTGCGACGGAGTCATTTGGTCGCTTGCGACGAACCGCCTTACAAGTTTTTGAAATCGTTGCAGAACATCAGGCGAATGTAAGTCAATCAGTGGGCATCTGATTGGATGCGTAGGGAACGAAAGTGATTACCGGTTAATGAAATTTCCTTTGTTCAGCTGGCCAATCCCACATCAAAAGAGCCCAACCGGGCTGGCCAAAAGTGCTGTCTATTGAGGAATACACCCTTTACTCGAATAATCATTGCCCACAGCTACAAGTTTCGACTTGGAGAGCGTTGTCTGAGGTTATGTTTTGCCCTAAGGCAACGGAATATGGGATTTGACTTAAGCGAAAGTCAATCGAACTCGACGAAAAAGTGATTTGCCCGCCCCCGAGCCGGGTAATAGCATCTGAACCGGGGAGGGCTTTTGTTGCCTCCTCTAATAACGGAACAATTGCGCATGAACGCTGGCTCGAGGGGACAAAGATGTGCATGATGCGTTGGCTCGCATGCATCCTTGGCGCGACTCTATTCGCGATTTTTCCGCGCGTCCTGCGCAATCCGCGCCGGGCAAAGTTGATGCTGGTTGCCCGTCCGTTCTCCGCTTCGTTCGGAAAAAGCGGTCACGGACTGTCAGTCTGTGATGCGCCGATTCTACTTCCACTCATCTTTTGACTTTAACAAAATCATGAACTCATCAGCATTCTCTGGCGATGGAGAGGTGGCGATCGTAACAGGTGGTGCGAAAGGCATCGGCCTTGGCATCGCTTCGGCGCTCGCGCGGCAAGGCCGACGGATCGTCCTGTTTGACCTGGATCGCGAAGCCTTGAATGAAGCAACCACGTTTCTCTCTGACGCTGGCGCGGACGTGTTGGGCATGCCTGTTGATGTCACCAGCAGCGAATCTGTGGACCACGCGGTCGATGCCATCGCGGATAGGCTTGGTCAGGTGGATATATTGGTGAACAATGCTGGGATCGTAAAGGACAAGCGCATAACCAAAATGAGCGACGATGACTGGGATTCTGTGATCAGGGTCAATCTTACATCACAATTCTTGTGTTGTCGGGCGGTGCTGAGACACATGGTCCCTGCGAAATACGGCCGCATCGTAAACATTTCCTCACGCGCTTGGCTGGGTGGTGTCGGGCAAGCGAACTACTCAGCAGCCAAGGGGGGTGTCGTTAGCCTGACGCGCAGCCTGGCGCTGGAGTGGGCAAGCGCCGGGATCACTGTGAATGCCATTGCTCCCGGTATCGTAGACACACCGCTTTTCCGAAAATTTGACGACGAATTGCAGGAGCGCCTGAAGAAGTCCGTGCCCGCTAAGCGGATCGGAACTCCCGAGGACATTGCCCAGGCAGTTCTTTTTTTCGCGCAGAAAGAATCGTCCTACATTACCGGTCAAACACTATATGTCTGTGGTGGTCGATCACTATCGTCGCCGTGAACCGCCCCGGATTTGAACTGACCCCCGAGAGTTGGACACGACCTTGGAGGTTCCGTGAGGAAATTCGATGTAAAGTTTAAGGAGAAGGTGGTTCGCGAGTACCTCGCTGGCAAAGGGGGCTATAAGCTCCTTGCGGCGAAATTCGGTATTGCAGAAAGCATGGTGAGGCGATGGGTCGCGGCATATCGTCACCATGGTAATGCTGGGCTCATCCGGCAGCGTGGTGCCTACACCGTTGAGTTCAAGCTTGAGGTGGTGCACCGGGGCGTGGCTGAGAACCTTTCCCGTCGAGAGCTGGCTGCCATTTACAATATCGGCAATCCGCACAGCATCACGATGTGGCAACAACAGAAAGCACGGGGAGAGCTCCGTTCGCTAAAGAGCATGCGCCCGTCGGGACAGGATGCTTCGGTGCCAGCAAAGAAAAAGACCTCGAACCAGTCGTTGGAATCTCCGCGATCTGAGGAGTCAGACCAACTGCTTCGTGAGAATCAGCAGTTACGCGCGGAGGTCGCGTACCTAAAAAAATTCAATGCCTTGGTTCTAGCAAAGAAGTTGGCGCGGCAGAAATAGCCAAAATAGTGCTTGAACTGAGGCAGGAATTCCCCTTGACCGATCTTCTCCAGGCTGCGGGGTTGCCACGCAGTACGTACTACTATCGGGTCAAAACGTTGTCCGCCCCAGACCAGCATGGTGGGCTCAAGGCGAAGATTCAGGCTGTCTATGCTGCACATCGCGGCTTGTATGGCTATCGTCGCATCACCTTGACTATCCGCAGTGATGGCGAGCTAGTCAATCACAAGAAGGTGCAGCGCCTCATGAACGAATTGGGAATCAGGTCGAGGGTGCGCCGGAAGAAGTTCCGGTCGTACCAGGGCGAGGTCGGCGAGGCCGCTCCGAACCTGCTCAATCGTGAATTCACCGCGTCGGGCCCAAACGAGAAGTGGGTTACCGATGTGACCGAGTTCCGGGTCGCGGGGAAAAAGCTGTACCTTTCTCCGGTCATGGACCTCTACAATGGGGAAATTGTTGCCTACGAGTCGAGCCATCGGCCCGACTTCCCGATGGTCATGGGCATGCTCAAGAAAGCTGTCAAGAAACGCGGGAATGCGGCTACACCGATGCTTCATTCAGACCAGGGTTGGCACTATCGCATGCAACCGTACCGAGCGGCACTGGCGCGCTACGGAATGAAGCAAAGTATGTCGAGAAAAGGAAATTGCTTCGATAACGCGGCCATGGAGAGCTTCTTTGGCACTCTGAAGGCCGAGTACTTCCATCTCACGGACTTCGAAGACGTCGACGCATTACAAGCAGGCCTGAAGGGCTACATCGACTACTACAACCGGCACCGCATCAAATCGAAACTTGGTGGACTGAGTCCCGTGGAATATCGAATGCGAGCGGGAAAAAATTAACGCTTCAACGTCCAACTCTCGGGGGTCAGTTCAATTTGGTGGAGGCTCCAACTCTTGAGAAAATGGAGCCATGAACAAGTCGAACAAATTTTCTACTGAAGTCCGGGAACGCGCAGTGCGCATGGTGCAAGAGCATCGGGGCGAGTATCCGTCACAGTGGGCGGCGATCGAATCCATCGCCCCCAAGATCGGCTGCACGAGCCAGACATTGCTGGGGTGGGTCAAAAGAGATGAAGTCGATAGCGGTGAACGTGAGGGCGTGAGCACGGCGGAACGCGAACGTCTTAAGGCGCTGGAGCGCGAAGTCAAGGAACTGCGCCGCGCCAACGAGATTCTGAAACTGGCGAGTGCGTTTTTCGCCCAGGCGGAGCTCGACCGCCGCCTGAAGTCCTGAAGGCCTTCATCGATCAGCATCGCGACACCTTCGGGGTCGAGCCGATCTGCAAGGTCTTGCGGATTGCCCCGTCGGGCTACCGGCGCCATGCTGCACAGCTTCGCGATCCGTCGCGCCGCTGCGCTCGTGCGATACGCGATGAACGCCTGCGGCCGGAGATCCAGCGTGTCTGGCAAGCCAACATGCGCGTCTACGGAGCGGATAAAGTCTGGAAGCAGATGAACCGGGAGCGTATCGCGGTGGCTCGCTGCACTGTCGAACGGCTGATGAAGCAACTGGGTTTGCGTGGCGTGATGCGAGGCAAACGTGTTCGCACGACCATTGCCGATGCGGTGGCCGCGCGCCCGCTGGATCGGGTCAACCGGCAGTTCAGGGCAGACCGGCCAAACCAGCTCTGGGTTTCTGATTTCACCTATGTCTCGACGTGGCAGGGCTGGCTTTATGTGGCCTTCGTGATCGACGTGTTCGCCCGACGGATTGTCGGTTGGCGCGTCAGTTCGTCGATGACTACAGACTTCGTTCTGGATGCACTTGAACAAGCACTTTATGCGCGGCACCCAGGCGGCGATGGAACATTGACACATCACTCCGACAGAGGCTCGCAAGGCGGATTCAACCGGTCGTTGCAACACCTTTAATCGACGAGGTGTTGCATGATACGAAGTGCAAAGCAGGTGTATCGGTTGACGGGACGAGCGGCGATGCCATCACCGGGCGCTCCCTCGCTTGGACATGAGATCGAACGTCTGTTTTGGCAACAGATCGCGACTGGCATTACAAGCGAAAAAGCAGCGGAGGCAATAGGTGTATCTCAAGCGGTAGGCTCGCGCTGGTTCCGCTATCGTGGCGGTATGCCACTATTCATGTCGAAACCTATCGCTGGTCGATACTTGTCGTTCACCGAGCGTGAAGAGATAGCATTGCTTTCTGCCCAAGGCCTCGGGGTGCGCGAGATCGCCCGCCGCATCGGACGCAGTCCATCAACCGTTTCACGAGAACTCACGCGCAATGCGGCAACCCGTAGTGGGTGCCTCGAGTATCGTGCTTCGGTCGCGCAGTGGAAAGCGGAACGGTTCGCGAAACGACCAAAGCCAGCGAAGCTGGCGACCAATGCGCGACTGCGCCCATACGTACAGGAGCGCCTGGAGGGCAAAGTACATGACGCTGATGGTCGTCAAATTGCCGGGCCCAGGCAGGCACCGTTCAAGGGGCGAAATAAGCCACATCGCGGTGACCGAAAGTGGGTCACCGGCTGGTCACCTGAACAAATCGCTAATCGATTGCAGGTAGATTTCCCGGATGATGAATCTATGCGCATCTCTCACGAAGCCATCTATCAAGCGCTTTATATACAAGGGCGCGGCGCGCTCAAGCGCGAGTTGGTGGGCTGTCTGCGTACCGGGCGCGCGTTGCGCGTCCCCCGGGCCAGAGCGCGTGCCAAGGCGTGGGCGCACGTCAGCGAGGAAGTGATGATTTCCAGCCGGCCTGCAGAGGCCCAAGATCGTGCTGTGCCAGGCCATTGGGAGGGTGATCTCCTTATTGGCCTGAACCGATCCGCCATTGGGACCCTGGTGGAGAGATCAAGCCGTTTCACGATGCTCGTGCACTTACCGCGAGAAAAAGGCTATGGGGTAATTCCGCGCACGAAAAACGGGCCTGCGCTGGCTGGCTACGGAGCGGTTACGATGGCCAACGCGCTCAAGAAAACCGTAGTCGACCTGCCTGCCCATTTGTGGCGGTCGTTGACCTGGGATCGTGGCAAGGAGCTGTCCGATCACGCCCGTTTCACTATCGAGTCCGGCGTGAAGGTGTTCTTCGCTGACCCGCACAGCCCATGGCAGCGCGGTACGAACGAAAACACCAATGGCCTTCTACGACAATACTTTCCAAAGGGCACTGACCTGTCCCGGTGGAGCGCTCGAGAGATTCAGGCCGTTGCTAACACTTTGAATACCAGGCCCCGGAAAACACTCGGCTGGAAGACGCCTGCGGAAGCTCTGGACGAGTACCTAAAATCTGTTCAACAATCTAGTGTTGCAACGACCGGTTGAATCCGCCCAATACGTTAGCATTCGCTATAGCGAGCGACTGGCCGAAGCGGGCATCGAGCCCTCGGTTGGTAGCCGTGGCGACAGTTACGACAACGCCCTGGCCGAGACAATCAATGGTTTGTACAAGGCCGAACTGATTCATCGCCGCACCTGGAAGACACGGGAGTCCGTCGAGTTGGCGACGCTGGAATGGGTGGCCTGGTTCAATCATTATCGATTGATGGAACCCCTCGGCTACATCCCGCCTGCTGAAGCTGAGGCAAACTACTATCGGCAACTTGAAACACCGGTCGCCGAACCCGCATTAACTTAAACCAACCAGCCTCCACGATTCCCGGGGCGGTTCACCGAGCGTCTGAGGGAATCCTATATGACCATTCATTACACCGTTTCAGAATACGTAGCGAGCGTTACCTTGGACCGTCCAGAGGCACTTAATGCACTTGATCTGGAAAGCCTGAAAGAACTGCGTGCGGTTCTTGCTGCGGCCCGCGATGACGATAACGTACGCGTTATTGTCTTGACCGGAGCGGGAAAAAAATCGTTTTGCGTCGGTGCAGATCTAAAGAATACGCTACCTCCGTCAAGCAGCTTCAGTTCATCGTTTGTTAAATCGATTGACCGCGCGGCAGCGGAAGGGATCTACGTCAGACAAATTGACCTCAGTTCTCTGAAAATATTCAAACCTAACATCGGTGCAATCAATGGCTACTGTCTTGGTGGGGGGCTCGAGCTAGCTCTGCAATGTGACCTCCGCATTGCAGCGAGTAATGCCATCTTCGGATTGCCAGAGGCCGTGGTCGCAAGCATCCCAGCGGTATGCGGTATTCAGGCTCTCCAGAAAGCCGTCCCCTCAGCCGTCGCGATGAAAATGCTGATGACTGGGAGCAAGATCGACGCAGTGTACGCCGAGCGTGTTGGACTTATCACGGATGTGTACGAACCTGATTCTTTAATGGAGAAGGCCCTTGAGTTGGGTGCCTCCATTGCCGCTAACGGTCCACTGGCTGTCCAAATGATCAAGAAAATCGCCGAAACCAGCAGTAATGTGCCATTGACTCAAGCCATCGAATTTACGGAGTTAGCGTGGGGTGCAATGAGAGAGTCTGAGGATCGCATCGAAGGACGGAAGGCGTTCGCGGAAAAGCGCCAGCCTAAATTTAAAGGGCGTTAGACGGGAGCGGCCGCAATCAGAGATGACTGCGGCCAGGTTGTGCGCGCCGCAGTTATGATTCGCCGCAGCCGGTCGAAAGCAGCCACGTGCGGAACAGACTGAATTCCGCGTTGAGTAAGTGACTTTTCGGATAAATCAGGTAATAGGTGAACGAGCCTTCACTCAGGATGAACGAGAAGGGCCTGACGAGTTTTCCCTTCTCTAGCTCGTCGCTGACTAACACTTGTTGCGCCATAGCAACCCCGTGGCCACGAGCAGCCGCGTCATACGCGAGGATGGAACTCTCATAGCTTAGGCCGCCAAGAGGGTTCACTCCATGGACGCCAGCCGCGTCGAGCCATTTTGCCCAGTCATCTCGCCGCGCAAGCGAATGAAGTAACGGAACTTTGTTCAAACTATCTGGCGTTTCGTCGTTCAGTTCGGGGTGTGCCTGTGCGAATTCCGGACTGCATACTGGCGTCAGTTCATTGGGCACCAGGCGATCGAAACCGACATCCGAAGAAGGCGCATGAGAGAGTCTAATCGCTGCGTCAACGTCCTCAGCGTTGAAGTCGACGGCTTGCACCGACGTCGTGAGGCTCACCTCGATGTCGGGATTCTCCTGATGAAACGTCGACAGACGAGGTAAAAGCCAATTCATCGAGAAGGTAGTGTATGAACGGATCTTTAGTGTCCTCCGGCGCCGGGTCTCGACCAGGTTGATCGTCGCGACCGTCATAGATTCGAAGGCCCGAGCGATGTCTGTGAGGTAGCGGTGACCCACTGGGGTCAACGAGATTGAGCGATGGCCACGGTCGAACAATGCCACTCCTAACTGGTCTTCGAGCAACTTGATATGGCGGCTGACCGCCGCCGGCGTGACATTCAACTCATCTGCAGCGAGTTGCACACTGAGGAGACGGCCGACTACCTCGAAGGCTCGAAGCGCGTTAAGTGACGGTAGGATTCGCATAACAAAATGTTAGCACGGCTTTGCACGTGGTGCCGCGGGAGGTATACCTAACCGTCGTCCGGATAATGTCCCGCTTTTAGGAATGGAAATTGAGCCCGCATTGACGTCCTCCTCGCCCTCAGACTGAGGGCGAGGAGGACGTCAAATGTCTACCAAGATTAAGAAGCTGTTGCGAAATTAGTTAATGAATGGCTTTAACCTGCTCCAGCAGATCAGCGAACATGCAAGCGAGAGGAAGGCCTCGTGTACGTGGGCATATCGTTCATAGCGAATCTTCAGGCGTCTAAAGGAATGGAGCCAGGCAATCGAGCGTTCGACGACCCAGCGCGCTCTGCCCAGTCCGCTGCCATGGGACGAGCCGATTTTTGCGAGCACGGGTGTAATGCAGCGTTCCCGCAGGCGCTGCCGATGTGGTTCGGAACTGTAGCCCCGGTCGCCCTGAACGATTCGTGGCTTGCGCAGGGGACGGCCCTGCTTGCCGCGAATCTGAGGAATTGTGGCCACCAGCGCATCAAGCTGGGTAATGTCGTGGCGGTTCGCGCCGGTCAGGATGACCGCGAGCGGGATGCCTTGCGCGTCGACGATGAGGTGGTGCTTGCTGCCGAGCTTGCGCCGGTCCGTTGGCTTCCTCAATGGTCGTCTCCTTGCGGAACTGGGCGAGGGGATTCAAGGAGCCTGCGTGACGGCTCTTGACAACGACTCGGGCGAAGTCGCTAGCGGTCACGCCGGTTTTGTCCATCCATTTCCGGGCTTTGGTTGCGTACAAATCCATGAAAAGGGAGCCCGTTCCTGTGGTGACGTTCGCTGGTAGCGGTTCTTCAAGGTCCACGGCGCTTGCAAACGCTCCAAAGGATACTGCTTTATCTTCGTGGCTCAGCTTCTCCATGCCGACAACCAGCGCCGTTTCAGATTGACCCGACGCAATGGAAAGCCACGCCAGGTTGAGTGCAGAACTCCCCGACGCGCATGCGTTTTCAATGTTATACATTGGCTTTCCGTCAAGGCCCGTGTTGCGCAGTGACGATTGCGCGCGAGTCATTTCCTGACCGGTGACTACGCCGGCAGCAGCGTTGCCGAAGAAAATCCGGTCAACGTCGTTCGCGGTCGCCCGAGCATCCTTAAGCGCCAGGCCTACTGCTTCCTCAGACAAGGACTTCAGATTACGTGCCAGAAATTTTCCAAATGGCGTCATTCCAACGCCGCCGATGACTACCTTACGCATGATGTCCTCCGTTACCGGTATCAAAAAAATCTACTGTAGGCACTGATGTTTCAACTGCAGTTCCTGACTCCCGAACTCGTGACTCAGTGGGCACATATCCGAGATCGGAACCATCAACGAAATGCCGCCGCGCCAGTGAGTTCCCGGCCCTGAATAAGGGCAAGAATTCCCACCGTCCCATCAGGGACCTGAAGCACGCGGACATCGCGCCAAAGTTGATCAAGCCCAACTTCTTCGGCAATTCCCATTGCACCGTGAAGCTGCATCGCCAGATCCACGGCTCCCAGCGCATTCGTTGTGGCGAAACGCTTGGCCATGGCCGAAGTGCCGTTCGCGCGGACCCCTTGATCGAGACACCCAAGCGCGAAGAGACACATCAGGCGAGAACTGATCACGGCTGTCTCGATGTCGGCGAGGTCCTGCTGTACCAACTGGTGATTTCGCAGATGCTTTCCAAATTGCTGCCTGACTCCCACGTACTCCCGGGTAATATCCAGTGCTCGTTGAGCGATGCCTACTGCCATCATCCGAGTAATGGGCGATTGCCGTTCCACGCCAATGTCATGTATTTCCCAGCGTCTCCCGGAGAGCCGATGATATTGGCGGACGGCACCCGCGTTCTATCAAAGACAACTTCGCTGAGGTGCCCCTGTTTGAGGCCCGTTAGAGGAATTTCGCTGATATCGACATTGGCGTGGCTGCGATCGACCAGCACGCGGCTGGTGATCGGGCGATTGCCGTCATCGAGTCCGACTGCGCAAGAAACAATCATCACGTCGCAAACGGAGGCGTTCTTAATCCACAACTTGCGGCTGGTGATGTACGCGTCAGGCCCTTCAACTTCAAGCCTGGTCCGGATGGCATTTGAATCGGAACCCGCCTCTGGCTCCGAATTGGCAGTGCACGCTATTTTCCTGCCTGCTATCAGATCGGGCAGATATGCTGCACGAAGCTCCGCTGATGCGCCAGCATGCAACCGGGTAATCGAGCCATCGTGAGAAATAAGTGAAAGGGCGATTACCGGCGGTAACTGCTCGATAACGAGACCGTAGTCAATCATGGACAGGGCGGCGCCGCCATGTTCGGTTGGCAAACGGGCGGCTGTGACGCCGAAGTCGCCCAAGGCACCATAAATCTCCGGCATCGCTTCCTTCGGAAGTGCGCGATCCGGAGGGTGGCGTTGGAGGATTGGTGTGAGTCGACTCTGAGACAGTTTTTTGGCCGCCGAGACGAACATGTCCTGGTCGTCTGTTAATTCGAAGTTCATCAGATCTTTAGTTTAAAAGGAACCTTCCGTGTACTAACCTAGAAAAACTGTTTGTAAGTTGATAGATTGTTTAATCCAGAAACCTTCCCTTCGTTTCCGGCATCGCCGCGTAAACAGCGAAGCTAACGATGCACACAGCCGCCACATATATCCAAATGAATTTCGACAGACCGGCATTTGACATAGACGTCAAGATGTAGGGTAGAGTGCCGCCAAAAAGCGTTGCAGAAACTGCGTAAGGCAACGCTACACCTGTCGAGCGAACCTCTGCGGGGAACTGTTCAGCCATTACCGTTGCGCAGGTGGCCGTGAAGCCGGATGAAAGCAGCATGCCAATCGTGACAATGACTGTGGCTGTCCAGAAGTCGTTCGAGAGGAAATGCAGGCTTGGCCACGCAAAGAGTGCTGATCCGCCAGCAAAGGCAAGCAAAATTGGCTTACGGCCAATCCGGTCGGACAGGACGCCCAAAAGAGGAATCGCGACTAGCGACACAGAAATTGAGATGACACTAGCGATAAATCCTTGCCGAAGTGGAAGGCCTGTACGCAAGTGCACAAATGTCGGAAATAGAACCATCCAAAGGTATATCGACAAGTTACCGGCCATGGCAATTCCAACCACTCGAAGAGCCGCGCGACGGTGTTCCCGTACGACAACGAGAAATGGGTTACGCCGCTGATGGCCGAGAACGTTCTTCGTAAACACTTCGGTTTCCGAAACGGAAAGACGTAACCAGAGGGCGACAATACCCATTAGACCGGCAATAGCGAATCCGAGGCGCCATCCCCAATCAATCATGCCGCGTTCGCTGATATTCGAGGTTAGCAGATAGCCGATTAGTGCCGCGACCAGCACACCGGCGTTTACGGCAAAGTGCTGCCATGAGCCCGCGAAACCACGCCGGGCCGTCGTTGCGGACTCAATCAGAAACGTCGACGCAGAGCCAATTTCGCCGCCGGCGGCAAAGCCTTGCAGGAGGCGCGCCAGGACAAGGATGATGGGCGCCGCAATACCAATCGTTGCGTAGGTAGGGCAGACTGAGATAAGCAACGAGCTTACAGCCATCAGCACAACGGACAGCGTCAAGCCGCTCTTGCGACCATGTCTGTCCGCATACGCGCCGAGTACGGCTCCACCAATGGGGCGCATCACAAAACCTACTGCAAACACGGCAAAGGCGGAGAGCAAGGAGACTTTCTCGTTATCTGCCGGGAAGAAGTGCCGAGAAAAAAGCGAAACAAACGCTGCGTAAATGATCCAGTCCGTAAACTCAACAACGGTTCCGAGCGTGGCAGCTACGATGGCTTTCTTTTGCGTCCGCGTAAGCGGGGGTAAGGTTTCCTCAGTACTGGGTGAGATGGTGGTATCCATGCCGGTCTCCGTAGATTTCTTATAGTGGAAGATTCAAATAGATAAGCCATGACATTCGGTGCCCGAGTATGGGCGAGCCGGTAGCCAAGGAGGATTCTCAATTGCAACTGCTTGTGCAGCGTAGGGCGTACGCTACACACGCGACTAGGCAGATGGACGCATCGTAGTTTTGATGGGCCTCATGACGCAAACTACTTTTTTTCCCGTATGATTGATTTTTTGTGCGGCAACACGCGCGTTTCGCTGATAGTGGATAAAAATCCGAAAATGGTGGGAGACGTCGGTCTGGTCCTCTAGCACGTGTTTGTGCATGGTCGTGGCTCTTGCTCGAGACAGGCGCAACTGGCCGGGGGACACAGTTGATCAAGCAGTTAAACTAAGAAACGCGAAGTGCTAATACGTGTCGCTTCCTTGCCGACAGCGCCTTCAACGCTGTCGGCCGCGATGTGAATTCAGGAAAAATCATGTCCTTTCGCACAATATGTCGAAGCTGGCAGCAACCGCTTCGCCTATCGCAGCTTTGGTAACGCTGCCGGTCGGCCGCCGCGGGTCTTCAATCGACATTTCAAAGGCGCAATGTGCTACCGAGATCTGGCCATCCATCGACGGCCTGGCCGAGGTCCGCGAAGTGATTCTCTTCAACAACACCGGCGTCTCCATCACTTCCGGAGAAGCAGTGCAGTCGTTTAGCTCCGGTCAGAGACCTGCTTGCCATATCCTTCGGACCAGTCTCCGCTGATAAGAACCGTCAACGGCCAGCATCTGCCTAGCCGATAACGGTCCAGTCCCTGCCTCATTGTCGTGGTAGGCAGCATGACGGGGGGCTTTATGCTTCGTAGCCGTCACCGGCGAAATTTTTTCCCATCGGTAAGCCTCTCATAGCAGGCATACTTGCTGGTAAGCGCTCGCGGTCGGCTAACGCGCAGACGCAGTCAGATCACTTTGAGAGACTTGACCGCTTCTACTGGTTTAAGCACACGAAAACCCGTGTGAGTTTTCCCATCCGCCCGGTCCCTAACGAACTCACGTTGATCCGCTAATTTGCGTTGCGCTCCAGCGGTCATATGGTCGGGTTGCCAATTTCCACCGTGATCAAAAGTGCAGCTAACGCCGACGATTCCAGAAACGTCCGCGAGCACACGTGCTATTTCCATCTCGAAATAGGGCAACGCGTGGCACAACGGTGATGTCATGCGAAGGGCAATAGTTACCTGCCCAGATTCAATTTCTACGCTCTCGACCATTCCCATCTCAACAATCGACAGGGGAACCTTGGTAGCAGCGCTGCAAGGGTCAACTACCTTGTGCAGGCGAGAGATGACGTCTTCTTCCGAGAAGGCTGTCATACTGTAAGCCCCTTTGCGTAAGTGTTTTCGTAGGGCCTCTGCTTACCTTTAGACCGCGCAACTGAGAACTCATCGCCCTCGATGTTTTTTGCGAGCACTTCTGCGTCGAGCCCATGCATCCGAAGGTAATTGAGGCCTAGAATCTTCCTCTTGATCGCCTCGGTGATTTCCGGCAGGCCTTCGCGTGCGCGCGTTTCTTCCGAGAACTGAAATCGTTCCCAGAACCAACGCAAAGGCGGGTCGGGATGCAACACGCTGGCTCCTGACGCCCACATTATTCGATCGAGCGCTCCTTCCCCGGCGTGGGCGATGAGGCCTGCCATGACTCTCTCGAAGGCGGCCGGTTTAGCTACGGCAAGACTCGCTGTGATTTCAAGGTTCACCCAGACGTTTGGAAATCGCGCGAGTTGAAACGCTGTTTCCTCGATGAACGCGAATCCACCGTGGACGACCTCAAACTGCAAATCTGGAAATGCGTCAGCGGCCGCGTCGATGTCGTCCATCCGGTAGTGTTCCATTGGTACAGGCCCGAGAGGTACGGCCTTATGGATAGCGATGGCCTTGATCCCCAGATCAAGGGCCCGCTGGAAAATTGGAAAGGCGATTTCGGGATCATCCATGTGCCATCCGACAACTTTATCTGCTGTGTAGCTGTTCGGATAAAGTTTGATGCCGACGGGCTTCAATTCTTCAGCCTGTTGCTCTAGCGAATCAAGAGCCTGCTCCGGAAAGACCGGATCCACCCCTGCGTACACCTGGAAGCGACCGGGCCACTTTTCGCGAGCCTCCCGTGCCTTCTGAACGCTGCACCCGCCGTCCTTGAATGCGTTTATCGGGGTCACGTGATGGCATGCGAAGTCGTAATCGCTTTCGACGAATAGCATATTTGCAGTTTCTGGAAGCGTCCAGTCGCGCGCGTAATGCTCTTGTGGAAGCCTATATCCCGCTGGGGATAGGCCATAGTGAGCACCGTAGAAAGCGTCAACAACCGCCTTCGAATATCGACCTGCGGCGTGGTTCTCGTCTGCAAGGTTGTAGCTGTGCGCCGATGCATCAACCACGAATACGTCATCAATCATGTTAGGGCAACTCCTTGTAAGTTCGTCGGCCAAAAAACGGCTTCGACGAAAAATTAGATGCTTCTATTGGCACGGACGTGCTTGGCGCCAAGTGTTCGCAGTGTTCATCCCAGCACGTTTGTGCCCCTTCGATGCCACACCGTCACTGTAATATTGGCGAACTGTCCATTCTTTTCGAGATAGTGGTTGTGACGCCTGAATCAGCTGGCAAGCGTTCGCAAATTTCGGGTTATGCGCCCACCCCAGGGCGGCTGGACACTCTGCCGTACCACTGCCGAAAAGCGCTGTGCTTCTCGGGGATCGACATTTTCAGCGCATTCGCAGAGAAGTCCACCGTAACGAGCGTCGTGATGTCAGCAGCGGAAAACTCATCACCGGCAACAAACGGAACGGTTGCAAGGCGCGCATTGAAGTCTGCAAAGAAGTTGGCGACGCGCTGGCGGCTGCTCTCGACTAGTTCGGGGATCTGCTCATAGGCATGTGGTCCGGACAACGCTCGGCCTTTCAATCCGGCGATCACGTTGCGGACACCTTCCATTACTGGCGCGAAGCCGTCTAGTTCAGCGCGGCGCTCCCACATCGTGACGAGTGCTTGGGTCTTGGAGTTCGTCCCGAGCAACGGGGCGGAGGGGTACACCTCTTCCAGATAACGCCAGATGGCGAGCACTTCCGTGATGACGGTGCCGTCGGCCAGCGCGAGAGTTGGCACCTGGCTGCGTGGGTTGACTGCCGTGTAGGCTTCGGAAAATTGCTCCTTCGCGCTGAGGTCGACAGGGTTCCTGTCAATATGAATACCCTTTTCCGCGATGAAGAAGCGTACGCGGCGCGAGTTAGGGGACGTCGTTGATTCGTAGAGTACTTGTATTGCATTCGGCATTCTGTGATCCCGTTACCTGGTTGGTCCGATGGTGGCTTTGTGTGCCAGACAATCTGACAATGCGAGCTTCGCCTTTTTGTTTTGCCAGTTACTGCTGCATACCTGTGATGGGCCGCATCGTGCGGATTCTGCGAGCCGCGTCGGCGCGACTATCTCGTTGGGTCTTGCAGGTCGTCGCGGCTTCCGGGAGATTGGGCGTCAGACTAGACCCGCGCCCGCGTTTCAGTCGCCCGCAAGCCCATTGGTGTCACGTCCTAACTCGCACGTTCTGGGGGGCCCTTGATGACTCAATCGACCTGTCCACTTTAATTGGTCTGCCAAAACTACAATCACTTTGCACTCACGTACATGTCTATGGTAAGTCGCTTGGCGTCGGGCGGGAACACCCGCCATGTCCCGTCTTTGTGCCGGAAAAACCATAGTGCGATTGAGCCGTGCGGCCGTCGCGCTTCGACACACACGTAACGACTCCCTTTGGGGCGAATGCGGCTGAAGCGGATTACCCGGATTGATGCCCATGACATTGGCGCCAGCCATTTCTCGACCAGCGAATGTAACGACTTCTCCGCGCTCATTTTCATCTCCCTCAACGTCGGTTTCGTCGGCTCAGTCGTGTTGCGTTGCACTGACCGAAGATGTAGTGTCAACCATGATGAAATTCGACACTTCGCCGGATGGACGGTGAGCGAGATCCGGAAAAAAGCGGTGTTGCTACCTAGTTTGGCCTGCGTACTTGCTATTGACTACACTAGTCGTCTATTGAAAAAAGCGGAAAGACTTTGTAAGCTGGGCGGCATGCCTAACAGGTATGGCACATTGACGGGGAGTCCATGGACCTTAGGCATTTACGGTATTTTGTTGCCATTGCGGAGAAAGGCAGTGTGACGGTTGCCGCGGAACGCCGTCTGCACATATCGCAACCCTCGCTTAGCCGACAGATTCGTGATCTCGAAGAGGAACTCGGCGTGAAACTGTTTACCCGCGGTGCGCGCGGCGTCGAACTGACTGTATCGGGCCACGGATTTCTCGATCATGCGCGCCTCGCGCTTTTGCAGGTTGATACAGCGACGGAGGCCGTGCGCCGCGCGGCGCAACCGACGAAACAGGTGTTCGCCCTCGGCTTTCTGACTGGGCATGAAATGACCTGGTTGCCGCGGGTGATGCAGGTTCTTCGAGACGAACTGCCGAATATCGAGGTCACGATTTCAGGTGGTTATTCCCCAGATCTTGCCGAAGCACTTGTTCGCGGAAGGCTCGACGTGGCGTTTCTGCGCGCCGAGCCAGGGTTCGATCTTGAATATCAGACCGTTAGCGAGGAGGAGCTTATTGTGCTGATGCCGAGCGATCACAGGTTGACCGCGCGAACAGCGATTCATCCATCGGAACTCGCCGATGGGACGTTCATCACGGCTGCGAACAGGGCTGCGGTGTTGCACGACGTGATCGAGCGCTATTTACTCCAGAACGCGGTGGATATCGCACCTGAACACGGGGTCAACAATCTCGCGATGGCAGTGTCGCTGGTGGCGTCTGCGCGTGGATTGGCGCTGATGCCGGAGTACGCGAGCAATCTGCTACCCTGGTCTGCGGTAAGCCGGCCTGTTCAAGGCGACGCTCCGACAATCAACCTTGTTATAGGTTACAGCGCGTCGAACTCCTCTCCAGTCCTGAAACTCTTTCTCTCAAAAGTCGAAGAACTGATGGCGCGTGAAGATCACGGCATTCAATAATCAATCTGGCGAAAGCTTAACTCGTGTCTACAAGGTATCGGCGGATTCAACCGGTGGATGCAACACACTGAAGACTGCGCAAGCAGTGGGAGTGTTGCAGATGAAACAGCGACGCCGGATTTATTACAGCGAGACGCAGAAGGCGCTGATGTGGGAGCGCTGGCAGAAAGGGGAATCTCTCCAGAAGATTGCC
>NZ_VTUZ01000089.1 GCF_008369935.1 Paraburkholderia panacisoli
ATGTTTTTTAACGGGATAAATCACCAAAAAGGTGGCGGCCGCTCCCCCTGAGGCTCCTGAGTATAGCGAAGGCCGGGAGTTTCTGCCTTTCGGGCAGGGGCGTGCCCCTTCGGATGTTTTTTAAGAGTTCGTTTGCCTTCTTCAGGATGTCATGTTCGAGCTGCAACTGCCGTATGTCGCGTCGAAGCGATTCGACCTGCCGCTCCAGTTCTGCCCGCTCAGGGGGCGATGCTGGATTCTTGGGGCGTTTCATGGATGCCGGAACCTCACGACCGAGTAGCTTGTTTTTCCAGTTGTATAGCGTTGGCCTGCTCACGCCTATCTTCTGGGCAACCACGCTCGCGCTTTCGTCTCTGGTGCACAGTTCGATGACCGCCGTCTGCTTCACCTCGCGGGGTTTCGGAACGCCCCGAGCTTTGCCGACAATGCGCTTCACGGTTCCCGGGCGCAGTTCTTCAACCCACGCTACAAGCGTTCCTCGCCCCGGGTATCCCAAAGCCCTCAAGGTTTCAGCAGCACAACAATCATGGTTTAGATAGTGATCGACGGCCGCCTTCTTCTGTTCGATTGAATACTTCGGCCTCGAACGTACATAGCCACTCCGCACATCATGACATTGTTCGTATTCGCGATGCCAGGACTTAAGCGAGTTCTTTGTCGGGTAGCCCAGTCGTCGAATGGTCGCCGCTAACCGCTTTCCCAGTTTGATGTAAAGCCGAACCGCTCGAATGCGGTCTTCGTACGAGTACATGAACTACCTCCAGGTAGTCCAAGTTTTCGTCCGCACCCCCGGTTCGACGGATAGATTTGCAGTTGAGTTTAATGCGGTGTGGCACCTCCCGATAAGGTTGAATCGCGGGTTGTCCACGGTCGGGCGGCGGGTCGCGTGTCACGACCACGACGCTGCCCGGCGGTGGGCAACCCGCGCGGCGATAAGCTTTGATCTTGCGCATGCAGGTTTTCGAATTCGAGCGGCGAACAGTAGCCGATGCTGCTGTGCAGGCGGCGTATGTTGTCCTTCGAGCGGGCCGTCTTCAGCAGAATCCTGTATCGATTGCCAGTATGGGCTGCGGTTGTAATACTCGTGCACCGACGAACCCCACTGTGCGTCCGCCATCGCGGGCCAATGATCCTTGTCAAAGCCGGGCCCGGCTTTGATGCGCTCGGCAGTCATGTCTGAGCCGGAAGCACTTCTCATCGGTAACCAAGGTCAGCGCACTCCACGGGATCGCATGCAGCGTGTCTCCCATGCCAAGAAAGCCCCCGTTCGACAATAGGGCATACGCGATACGGCCGCCGCGTACGTCGAGCATGATTTCGGAGATTTTGCCGACGTGTTCGCCATCCGGGGTGACGACCTTGTTGCCAGCGAGCGTGGCTGCCGCCGTCACATCGGGACCGGGCCCTTCGCCAACTCCTGTGGCGACGATCTTCGCGCCCGCGCTACCTGTCTGAGACTGTGATTGCGTGCCGGGACTTTCTCACGTGCGACCGGGTACGTCTGTACGGTAGCGGTCAACGCCCTTGACTCGATGCGGCAAATCCCTGTTCCTGTTGCATCGGGTGGGCGACTCATCCTGGTTCCTTCTACGCACGACAGCACTGATGCAACCAGACGGTCGCAGTCGTCACTGCCGAATTCGAACAGGTTGCGCTCGACCAGATCGACATCACGCGCGAGCGATTCGCGCAACAGGCTCTTCGCTCAGAAATGTCGGCTGCGCACGGTTGCCTCGGGAATGTCGAGGCACTGAGCCGTTTCCTCGACAGAATGCCGCATGAACACTGTACGAAGCGCTATCGGTAGCTGCTCGAGTTTGCGTTCGAGCAAGCACGCACCTCGGCGCGCGCCGTGGCCTGATACGGAGGATCGGGATCGTGGGCGGTCATCGCATCAACGTCAGCGTCATTGTTCATCTCAACCGTCGGGCGCCGCCTCGATTGCCCACATCAAACGCGACAGGCCCGCCGACTGCATCAATCCCGGTGGCGGTAGATTCCTTGTCGGAGGTTGGCCCATTCGGACAATTATCATGTGTCGGGCTCGCTTCCTACAGAAAGCAGAACATCCCCAAAACGGCAGTAGCCATCACGACCGTTGCCAGCCAACCGACGACCCGCAATGTGCCTGAAATGCGGAACGTCCCCATGATGTCTGGATTCGATGCCATCTTCATCACGAGCACCATGATCGGGACTGAGGTGACGCCATCAATGACGGTTCCCGATCGACTGGTCGGAGCCGTTCGGCCTTGTCATGATTGAGGCGATGGCGTGCGGGACTCCAGTGATTGCGTTCAATCGCGGCTCGGTACCGGAGGTGATCGATCACGGTGTCACCGGCTATATCTGCGAAGACGTACAGGGTGCCGTCGGTGCACTGCAACGTCTCGATGACCTGTCACGTACAGAGAGATCCGAGCACAGTTCGAGCGTCGCTTCAGCGCCAGGACGATGGCGCGGAATTACGTCGACAGCTACTGACTGGACTGCTGGCAAAACCAACCACTGCCCTGATGCCCGAAACGACTGGAAAACGATGCGCGGGTTGCGAGTCAAATCCGGCTTATTCATCGGGACCTGTTTCGCGTTTTAGTACGCTGTCGTACCGCATTCGCGTTCGCCTGCGCGTAGCGTCAGGGACATCCAGGAACAACTTGGGGAAAATCATGCTGCGACGAACATTCATATGGAGTACGCCGGGATCGATCCTGGCTGTTGGCCTCGCGGTCTCGGGTTGCACGACGACCGGAACATCCGACGCCAGTAGCCATCAGGCTGACAAGCGTCACGCCATCGACGCGGGTGTCGACTCGACGCTTGCACGCCTTTACACGACCGCCAACGGTTCACCTGAACTGGTCGGCAAGGCGCGTGGCGTACTGGTGTTCCCGTCGGTCATTGCTGCTGGTTTCTGGATCGGCGGCCAGTATGGTGAAGGCTCGCTGCGAGTCGGCGGCAGCACGGTCGGGTACTACAGCACCGCAACCGTTTCGTTCGGTTTGCAGATCGGCGCGCAATCGAAAGCCATCATCTTCCTGTTCATGACCGAGGATGCTCCCGCCCGATTCCGTAATAGCGAAGGCTGGTCGGCAGGCGGTGACGCGTCAGTGGCAGTACTGAAAGTCGGCGCGAACGGCAACATTGATACCACCACCGCAACGGCGCCGGTCGAAGCGTTCGTGCTCACGAACAGCGGGTTAATGGCCGGCGTGACGCTCGAAGGCACGAAGGTCACCAGGCTCAAGTCACTATAACGGGTGACGCAGGCGGGGCAGGTTTGTGTCTATTTGCCGTTTTCAATCTTACGGAGGAGGCATGCACATTCTCACGAACGCGGGCCCGCTGGTTTCACTGATTGCTGGCATTCTGATTCTCGTGGTGCCTCGCCTGTTGAATTACATCGTTGCGATCTACCTGATCGTTATCGGGTTGCTCGGGCTGTTCGGGGGACATCTCCACTGAACCGAAACGGCCCGTGAAGAAAGCACGTTGCGAACATCGGTCTTTTTTAACGGTGGTCTCAAGACATCGGGGTATCGATCGCCGGAAGCAGAGAAGGAGTATCGAACATGTTGCGAAGCATAAAGAGTCTTCATGGATGTACCGTCGCGGCACGTGACGGCGACATCGGAAGCGTTGATGATGTCTATTTCGACGACGAAGCCTGGGGCGTGCGCTACCTCGTGGTCGACACGGGAAACTGGATGCGTGAGCGGCAGGTACTGATTTCACCGTATTCGGTCAAACACATGGACCGCGAATCAGGCACCGTCCACGTGCATCTCACACGGCAACAGGTGCGGGATAGTCCGAACATCGATACGCATAAGTCGGTGTCGCGTCAGCACGAAATCGACTACCACCTTTACTATGGCTATCCGACGTACTGGGGTGGTCCAAACATGTGGGGAATGGGTGCCTACCCCGCATTCGACGTACAGGATGTGTCGCCAGACCCAGCATCGGAGGCACTCCCGCGCCCCAACCTGGACGCAGATCAAGTGCCCGCGGACATCCATCTGCACAGCGCAAATGTCGTAGAGGGCTATCACATCGAGGTAGCCGATGGCAGCATAGGTCACGTCTCCGGTTTCATTTTCGACGACGTTGCATGGGCCATTCGTTATCTGACCGTCGATACGCGAAACTGGTGGCCCGGTGGCAAGGAGGTGCTGGTGGCAACACGATGGATCGACCTGATCGACTGGGTTGGCTCTACCGTTTCTACCCGACTCAGTCGCGACGCAATCAAGAATAGCCCCGAGTACGACGACTCCGTTCCGCTCAGCCGCGATTACGAAAGGAGACTCCATGAGTTTCATGGCAGGGACGGATATTGGTGAGGATAGCGCGGGGCAGCGCGGTGTGTTCGCGTGCCGTGGACGTAGCCGCACGGGAGCACATTGCCCCGCAATGTAACGCTTGAGCCCCTGGGCGCGGACACCCTACGACCGCTTTCTGAACTGCTCTTTCGCGTCGCCGTATGTGGCCTGTGTCTTGCCGACGATCTGTTCGATCCTGCCTTTCACCTTGGTCGTTGCACTTCCAGTAGCTTTGCCGACCATTTCCTTCAACTGTCCTTTTGCCTCCTTGACGCGGCCTTTCACTTGATCCTTGTTCATGACATTGCTCCTTGAAATTGACGGATGCCTAGGCCTCACGACACGCGGCCGGCCACTCGTTTTTCAGATGAAACGCTGCGCAACGACGGTCGCGAATAATCCTTCGGGCAAAAATTTCACGCCTATATCCTGCCCAGAACGAGTAGCACTAGCACGACGATCAACACCACGCCTAGCAGGCCGCTGGGCATATAGCCCCACGAACGGCTGTGCGGCCAGGTCGGTATCGCACCGATCAATATGAGTACCAGCAAGACTATCAATATTGTTCCCAACATGGCCCTTCTCCTTTCCGACTCCGTGTTTTGACGAGACCGGTCGCCGCGCTCCCGCTAGTTGCCCGGAATCTTCAAGGTTTTCGCGAGGTATCTCAGCAACGTTCAATTTGATGCTGGCGGGCATCCGCGACACTCCTGAAAGATCTCTACAGTAGAGTGAGCGTGACCTTGATTTGCCACGCAGTCGGTACGGTGGTGGACGCCGGGATCTCTTTGTTTGTAGTGGCCGCTCCGCGTTCACGAGGACCGAGTGCCGACGCACGGCCAGGGGGCGCTCTCGTTGTCGGACTGGGCGTTCAATTGTGCTTTGGCCGGTCGGGAAATGGTTCGGCGCGAGCCATTGGACAATCCGTCCTCGTGAACGGAAGATTTGCCTCTTATATCGCCTTCAGATCAGGCAGCAACCGGTCGAATTCCCGTCTCACTACGCCATAGCATTCACACACGCGTTGCTCTAGCCCCGGTCTGTCCAGCACCTCGATGTGGCCATGACTGTAGCGAATCAGTCCTGCAACCTGCAGTTTCAGCGCCGCCTCCGTCACGCCGGATCTCCGCACTCCAAGCATGTTTGCGATTAACTCCTGCGTCATCTTCAGCTCGTTCGACGGCAGGCGGTCCATGCTGAGCAGCAGCCAGCGGCACAGTTGCTGGTCGATCGAATGATGCCGGTTGCAAACGGCGGTCTGGGCCATCTGCGTGATCAGTGCCTGGGTATAGCGCAGCAACAGCCGCTGCACCGCGCCGGCTCGATGGAATTCCTCTTTCAGAATCCGGGCATCCAGTCGATACGCCGCGCCTGCGCTTTGCACGATCGCCCGGCTTGGTGTGGTTTCCCCGCCCATGAAAAGTGCAATGCCGATGAGCCCTTCGTTGCCCACAATCGCAATTTCGGCGGACGAGCCGTCTTCCATGACGTACAGCAGCGAGACGATGGACGTGGTCGGAAAATACACGTCATGGAGGCGATCGCCCGATTCGTACACGACGTGCCCCAAGGGCATCTCAACCAGCACCAGATGGGGGGTAAGGCGAAGCGATTCCGCCTCGGGCAGAACCGCGAGCAGGTGATTTTCTTTGAAACGAGGTTGGCTTTGCATGTGTCGCTCCCCGGGCACTCTCACAGAAACCGCACCGTCTTCGCCGGTTTGTTCTTCACAACGTCAGGTTTCGACGGCAGTTGGGCGAAAGCGTCAGACAAATTGGCGAAGATGCCGGGGCGTGGCAATGCGCAGCCGCACTCCCTGAACTCCGAGTCTGACTGGACCCTCTTTAAATTATAGTTCGCTTGCGCACGATGGGATGGTACGTCGCGGCGCGCTCTGACGGCTGTCAGCCATGGCTGGGCGGCTGATTGATCAAGCCGTTCACCTTCAACGTGAGTACGTCGATCGGCGACGTTGCGGCACATCTTCGCAACGCAGAACGGTCGGCGTCCACGATGACTGGCGCCAGTCGATGTTCGAAATGCGCTGTTGAAATTCGATACGCGCCTGCGGCACTCGTTATCATATAGCCGGCCAAGCTTCGCGGTGAGCTGCTTGCGGTAGAGCGACGTTCGTGGCAGATGTCGCTTGATGGCGAAATGCTGCCGGTTCACGCCGAAGCCCGGCAGGAATGCGTGGGTGGGCACGAGCAGGCGGAAGCTCCGCGTGCGGCGTTCGCGCGAGGGCTGAGGACTATTTTCGGCGCAGTTATTGACGCGAGCGCAGGCTCTGACGAACACGTGCCCGACGGGCGCGAACTCGGGCATCGTCTCAATGCCTGACAGGATGATGCGGGCACACCGGAAATCCTTGAAGCCCATCATGGGCTATGATCAGGAAAGGCCAGATGAAGGACAGCGGCGTCACCCGAACCGCTGCCGATCAGTTCTATTCGTTGGTGGCGTAAGGACTCCTTGTCATCGCGGAATTTTCTTGCGTTGCCGTCATTATCGCGACACAACCGACGAAATCGACCTCCCCAGGTTTTGCACGCTCTCCTCTACGGCAGCGTAGAGGTCTTCGATCTTTAGCACACGGGCACCTGACTCTAGTTTCTATGTGCGCCGTCGGCCGACATGCGCGATAACCCCACGAAGCGCTCAGCATTGCTGAACTCGCTCAGGCGCGGCTCCACGCGTCTATATTGTCTATCCGTGACGTGCGTCGGCTTACGCCGGTTGCTACAACGCCTAAGCCCTGCGAGTGTGCTTCGGGAAGACGGCCGGATAACTCTGGCCGCAGTACGTAGGGCGACGGCCGAACGCGGCGGGTCGGGCGACACTGAAATCGAAAGTGCGGCAGACGACATCGCGAGCTGCCAGCAGCGCTGCGTGCGACGTCAGGGTGGCGCTTGTCGTGATGGGCACGCGGGGCAGGCATGGCGTGGGAAGGGCCGTGCTGGCAACGTCGCCAAGCAGTTCCTGCGCATGGCGACTTGCCCAGTCATGCTGATCCGATCCGAGACAGGCCTGTCGCAGTGAAGCCGCGTACCGAACATGAAACTTTGCCGGTCTATCCGGATTGGTATACAGTCAATCGTTGACCGCCACGCGATGGGCGCGCATTGCTCCATCCGTTCCTCATGGGTCTGCCGTCAGTATGAAATACAAAGACTATTACGAGACCTTGGGTCTCGAGCGTAGCGCGTCTCAGGAGGACGTCAAACGCTCGTATCGAAAGCTCGCACGCAAGTACCACCCTGACGTTAGCAAGCACACTGACGCCGAAGATCGCTTCAAGGAACTGGGTGAAGCCTACGAGGTGCTCAAGGACCCGGAGAAGCGCGCAGCCTACGACCGCATGGGCAGCGAATGGCGCAACGGCCAGGACTTCCAGCCGCCGCCGAATTGGGACGAGGGCTTCGAATTCCGCGGCGCGGGCAACGAGGCTGCGGAACAAGCGGATTTCCACGATCTCTTCGAGAAGATGTTCGGCGGCGCGCGGAGCGCGCATCCGCGGCAGCGGCCTTTTGATGTGCGCGGCGAAGACCATCACGCGAAGGTACTGATCGATCTCGAAGATTCCTATCGCGGTGCCCAGCGCTCGATTTCGCTGCAAATGCCTGTGATCGATGAACACGGCCATGTTTCGCTAGAAACCCGTACGCTCAATGTATCCATTCCAAAGGGGATTCGCGCAGGCCAGCACCTGCGGCTGAGCGGGCAGGGAGCCGCAGGCGCCACGCCCGGAACTGCCGGCGATCTCTACCTGGAAATCGCCTTTCGGGAACACCCGCGCTTTCGCGTGGACGGGCGCGACGTGTCGCTCGAGTTGCCGGTCGCACCGTGGGAAGCGGGCCTCGGCGCGCAGGTTACCGTGCCGACGCCTGACGGTTCGGTCGAGATGACGGTGCCAGCGGATTCCGCCGGCGGCAGGCGCTTGCGGCTCAAAGGCAAGGGCATTCCAGGCAACCCGCCGGGTGATCTGTATGTGATTCTGAACATCGTGCTGCCGCCGGCGGATAGCGACACTGCGAAGGCCGCTTACGATGCGATGCGGCAGGCGTTCAACTTCAATCCTCGCGCGCACTTCTATCGGTGATCATCGTGAAAGAGACGAGTACAACGACCTATTTGCAAGGGCAGATTGTCGATGAGAACGTCGAGTTCACCTTGGTTGAATTGAGCCGGGTGAGCGGGGCATCGGAGGAGGAACTGACGCTCTGGGTGTCTGAAGGCGTGTTTGAGCCAAGGGGCGAGCGGCCGCAGGAGTGGCGCTTCAGCGGCGCGGCGCTGCGACGCGTGCGGACCGCGCAGCGGCTGGCACACGACTTTCAGATCAACCCTCCCGGCGTCGCGCTAGCCCTCGATCTGCTCGACGAGATCGACGTATTGCGCGCGCGTGTGAAGCGCCCTCGTGGAAGCTAGGCGAGCCTGTGCGTGATGTCCTGCCGCACGGCGACCGCCGGGGCCGATCCGAATGATCCGGGCATCAGTCCTGCAAACGCGGAGCTCTGAATCTGGAGTTGCAACGCAGTTATTCAGGGCAATAAGCCTGTCCTACCTCTGAGCAAGTTGGGTGGATTGGGCCGCGAAGGCGTCGTTGATAACGAGGTCATACGTTACCTGGCTGAATCCTGGATTATCATGCAGCAGTTTTCTCTCCAGGGCTTCGCAATCAGGACGCTTGTCAAGTGCTGCCGAGACATATGCCCGTGCGTCCTGGTTCAGACGCCTGACTCGCGCTATCGCCTCGTCTATCTGTTGCAGGGCCTTGTTCGGGTAGATCTCCGTAACAATGATCGGCGCTGAGGAGGATGAAGATCCCGGCGTTATGTCGACGAGGCTATGGTTATAGCGCTCGACACGAAAGACACCATCCAGGAACTCTCCCTCTGACGCAATCTTCAGCGCGTGATCGCGCCCTGTAACTGACGGTGGTTGAAGATCACTCATGGCCTCTCCCGATTTCATGGTGAATGCCTGTTTGTTTAGACTAGCAGATCCTGGCGTGTAGGGTTACGTTGCCTAAAAACAGGACCACGATCTAGTCTGACCGCCCGGCGGAGCAGCTCGTCGGTTCAGGATTGGACCGGCTTCAGCCACCATTTGCCAGTCGCCAGGGCGAGCCCAGGCTGCTAAAACAATCGCAGAGATCCCAGGCGTGCTTTTGGCGTCGTCGTATGCGAGCCAGCCGCCGTTTTTCCGGCGCTGGAGGCTTCGATGGCTGCGACAGAACGGATCGCGATGACGATGCGCGAGCTGGACAGATTCAAGGTCATTCAGGATGTGGCGGACGGCAAACTCAAGCCGTGGCGCGCTGCCGGGGGACTCGCTCTGACGACACGGCAGATCCGCTGGCATGTAACCCGACTGCGGAAACATGGACCGGCTGCCTTGGTTTCCAGTCGTCGGTCGCGACCTGGAAACTGCCGTCTGGATGCCCGAGTCGCGGATCGAGCGATCACGATCATCCGCGACCGATACGCCGATTTCGGGCCAACGTTGGAGCTGGCGGCCATCAAGCGGCCAATTTTCCGGGAGTTGGTTGCAAACGAATCTCGTGCGTTCCAGTCAAATATCTGGGCTGACCTGCTGTACGGAGTCTGACATGGCATCCCGTCGAACGATAAGAAAAAGCTTCACGCTGCAGTGTGCGTGTAGCAAGACCTCCGCCGCGCTGAGCTGTGCGGCGATCCTGGTGTTGGGCGCCTGTGCGCAGCCTTGGCAGGGCTTCGAGGCCGGCCAACCGGAAAGCGACGTTGTCGCCAGACTCGGCCAGCCGCGCGAGGTCTACGACCTGCCTGGCGGCGCGAGGCGTCTGATGTGGCCGACACAGCCGATGGGTGAAGTCACGACGGCTGCGGACATCGACGCGATGGGCAAGGTGATCAGCGTCCGGCAAGTGCTTCAGCCGAGCGAGTTCTATCGGGCAGAGGTCGACAAGTGGACGAAGAAAAACGTGCTTGTCAACTTCGGTCGCCCGGAGGAAACCACTTACTTTCCATTGATGAAGCGTGAAGTATGGAGTTATCGCTATCTGGAAGACGGTGTGTGGTACCAGTTGTTCCATTTCTATTTCGATGACACTGGCGTGCTCCGCTCGACCCAGAAGAGCCCTGACCCACTCCACGAGCAAAATGGAAATGATCACCGGCCCTAACCTTGATGAAGGGTAAGGAGGAGCATGTTTGGGAACGGGGACGCCGACTTCGCGACGCCCCCTCGTTTGTATGATGACGCTGCGTAACGATTCCCAGGTCAAGAAGCCGTCCTCGCCTCGACCCTGATGACTGGACACAATGAAAACCGAACTGACTATTTTCACCGGGACCATGTTTCTGGCCCTCGTTGAGGTGCTTCTGCCAGCAATGCTTCGCAATCGCGAGACCGACCTCGACTACAACGCGGGCCCATGCGACGCACCTGAAACGCCGGCTGGAAATACCACCGGCAGGCTCATGCGCGCGTAGAGTTGAGTCCGCCCTGCGGACCGGTATCTCTGCGCCGTTTGCTATCGGTGCTAGAGCACCACGGTGTCGTCTATCAGCCGCTGTGCAGCGCTGTACCCTGCCATAAACGCCTCGGCCTCCGTCCCGAACGGCCGCTGACCATCTGCCATCAAACTTATCGGCGCAAACGTGCCGCCAATAGCACCCGCGCTTCTGATGCGCACGACGGATACGAACCCGTGCGGGCGTAGCAACCAGACACCCTCATCACCACTTCGCTCTAGCTCCACGGCCACTTCGAAGCCTTTGTAAGTGTAAATTCTCTTCATAGTCGGCGTAACTTCTGGAAGGCAAACAAACAAGCCGTTGGATCGCTTACTGACTAGCAATGTACGCTTTCTCGCCCCCGACATGGGGCGGCATAACGCGTCGATCGTCACCTGGTCAAGCCTGCAAGCATCTCCCAACTGAACGAACTGGTCGCTTCCTTTCCTGTAGTGGTCAAGTTATTTCGGACAGGTAGATAGGTTCTTTTACTGTCGGTTTTGCCTCGTAGGCAGCGGGCGACAGATAGCCCAAAGTCGAATGCAAGCGTACGGCGTTGTAGAAACCGACGATGTACTGGTTGATGTCGCGCCGTGCCTCATCGTGGTTGGCGTACTGACGCTGCCATACGCGCTCCATTTTCAGGTTCAGGAAGAACCGCTCCATCACCGAATTGTCCCAGCAATTTCCCTTGCGGCTCATGCTGCAAACCACGTGATGCTGCCTGAGCAAGGCCTGGTATTCATCGCTCGCGTACTGGCTGCCCCTGTCCGAATGTAGCAGCAGTCCGGGCGCTGGCCGGCGCTGCTGTAATGCCATGGTCAGTGCCGACATGACCAGTGCGGCCGGCATCGTGGGCGCCATGGACCAGCCGACCACCTTGCGCGAGTACAAGTCCAGCACGACCGCCAGATACAGCCAGCCCTGCGCTGTGCGGATGTACGTGATGTCTGAAACCCAGGCGCGATTGGGCTCGGCAACATCAAACTGCCGGTCGAGCACATTCTCCGCCACAGGTAGCGTATGCCGGCTGTCGGTCGTCGAGACGAACTTGCGCTTCCAGTTCGTGCGCAGACCTGCTTCACGCATCAGCGTACGCACCCGGTAACGACCAATACGTAACCCGTGTTCCCGCAGCGCATGCATCACACGCCGGCTGCCATAGTTCGCGCCGCTGGCGGCGAATGCTGCCTTGACATGGGTCTGTTGCTGCAGGCTCTTTACGCTCGGCTTTGCACGCCGGTGCTCATAATAGCCAGAGCGGCTCACCTGCAAAAGCCGGCAGGCGTGACTGACCGATACGGCCTCCTGTTGCAAGTGAGTTACCACGCGGTAACTCACTTCAGTTCCCGGGCAAAGAAGGCCGATGCTTTTTTTAACAGAGAGTTGTCCTCTCTCAATTGCCGGTTCTCAGCTTCAAGTTGCCGGATGCGCTGCTGTTCCGCCGTCAGCGGCTTGCCCTCGCCGGGGCCGCCTGCGCGTTCCGCATCATACTGGGCCACCCAGCGCCGTACGGCTGTCTCTACAAGGTCCATCGACCGGCAGACTTCGCCGACCGATAAGCCCTGGTCTCGAACCATCCGTACCACTTCCAGCTTGAAGCTGGTGTCAAATTGTCGGCGCCTTCTTGTCATCTATCGTTTTTCCTCGTCGATTCCGGATTGTCCTCCTATCGACCTGTCCGAGGAAATTAGACCATCACATCCTCACCACCGAGCACACAGGCCACACAATAGCCTGTTGATACTGGAGGCTTTCCGAGGGCGCACAAATTCGGCCGGCCATTCTCCACGGTGGCAATTCGCTCCAGACCGTCGGGTAGGACTCGCCTTGCGCAAGGCATCCCGTGTCCGCACATGGAATGGCGGCCGTGAAGGTTTGAAGGTTCGCGCATTTGACCGAGTTGTAGACGGACAGCGAATCGCGAACGGCTGCTTAGGTACAGGTTTCGGCCGCATGCGAGGCACGGTCGAATGACGGAACGGGGTCGATCACCGTCATTCGAACCGGTAGGTCGCTATCTCCTCGGCTGCCGCGCGCGGGCTACGTCCGTGCCTTCTCCGAGCTACCAGAATTCCCGCCTCAGGCGACGAGCGCTCACGCTTAACCCGGTTTTCCGTTCGTATGGGAAGTCGATCGTTATGGAAAGCAGGAACTGGTTGCAGCCAGAGAGGTAGGCCGCTCCGGCCGCAACCACCGTTCATAATGAAACGCCCCGCAACGACGCGATCAGCTTGTCGGCAGCAGAGAACCGCCCGCGTTTGAGTGACAGTGGCGGCACAGCCTCGATCGCCTCGATCTTTTCCGTGGGGTCAGCACGCAGATAGATTTCAGTAGTTTGCATCTGGGCGTGACCAAGCCACAGAGAAACTTTCCGCAGATCGCGCGTCGCTCGGAAGATCATCATGGCACAGGTACGACGTAGTACATGCGGGGAAACCCGTTTTCCCCGCAGTGAGTCGCAACTCTTCGCGGCGATCTGTACGTACTTACGAAGCAGATAGGCGAAACCCGCTCGCGTCATCGGTTCACCGCGTGAATTGACAAACAATTCCGGGGTTGGTGGATTACCCCGTATCGCGAGCCAAGCGCGAAGATCGGCGGCAGCCTGCTTCCATAGCGGCAAAGACCGCTCCTTTCGCCCCTTGCCCATCACTCGGACCATCGGTATCGGTTGGAGATTTACGGCACAAAGCAACAGACCAGTCAATTCTGACACCCGCAGCCCGGCAGAGAGGCACAGATGGAGCATGGCGCGGTCACGAATTCCCGCGCGCGTGCGGACATCTGGCGCGTTCAAGATTGCCTGTATCTCGGCCAGGGAGAGGTAACTGATCAGTGGGATGTCGGCCTTCTTCGAGGGAATCGCCTGAATGCGCAGGCTTTGTTCGAGAGCAGACGGTACGCGATGTTCAACGAAATGCAGGAAGGACTTGATCGCCGCCAACCGGACATTGCGGGTACGAGCGCCATTGTGTCGCGTCACCTCGATGTGTGTCAGGAAATCCGTCACAAGGCGCGCGTCGATCTGCTCCAGATTGAGCTTCGACGGACGCACCTTGAGTCGGTCGCTTGCGTATTCGAAGAGTAACCGGAACGTGTAAGCGTAACTCTCGCAGGTATTTGGGCTGGCGCCGCGCTGCAAGGGCAGCCGTTCTTGCAGGAACGCAGTGATGTGGGGTGCAATCGGTGTCATGGTGTAGCTCCTTGCACGAAGGACTCGCAAGCGGCAGCAATATCGGTCATCAACTGAGGCGTGCTATCCAGATACCAATAGGTGCTTTCAAAATGTGCGTGTCCCATGTACGTGCTGAGTGCAAGCATGTGGCGCGTGACTCGGTCCCTCGTATCAGGACAGGACTCCAGCGCTTTGACGGCAAAGCGATGCCTCAAATCATGCAATCGAGGCCGAGGGCCGACTCCGGAACCGTGAATGTCTGCGGCTTTGCAAATGTCTTGAAAGGTCTGCGCGACAATCGCGTAGCCAAGGCAGCCGCCGCCTCGACTCGATACAAACACATGGTCAGTACGAGCGAATGGCTGACGGTGACGGAGGTACTGTTGCAGAGCGACGGCTACGCTTTCGTGTATCCACACGAGACGTGTCTTCCGGAATTTGGTTTCGCGAATCACCAATCCTTCCGGCGTAATGTCCTGGAGGCGCAGCGATAGCGCTTCAGAGATCCGCAGCCCTGTGGCGGCGAGCAATCCGAAGAGGGTCTGGTAGGTATCGCCGCGTAGGGTGCCCGGAGGCCCCAGGCGCGCGGCGTGCAACAGCAGTCGCTTGATCTCGTCGTCAGTGCAGATATATGGCGTTCGGCGTTGCCGGTGCCGACAGAAGACATGATCAGGAGGCACTTCGTGATTCGTGTCTTCCGCGCGGGCAAAGTGAGCGAAGCGGATCAGAACACGAAGACGGTTGGCGCGCTGATTCGCGGAGCGCCCCAGCGCCGCCCATTCGATGGCCGTCTTTCCGGTCACGTACTGATCGCCCCGATCGGTTGCGAAATCGGCGTAGCTTCGCAGATACCGTTCGACGATCTTGAGCTGAAACCCGACCGCTCGCCGTACGGCCAGATAGGTGCCCACGGTATCGATCAACATGGCAGTACTCCCGGCCAAGGCAGGGCGACCTGCCTGAGCAAATCGACGTCGACCTTCGCATAGAGTAAATGCACTGCAGTACATTTACTCTATTAGCTACCGTGGATCGTTATGTAGAGTCACCGTGGCAAACGCTTTGTGAGCAAGGCGTCAGCATCAGCTTACTGCGCATAAAGTTTCATGATGAGAGTCCTGGCGGCCATCGGGGCCG
>NZ_VTUZ01000009.1 GCF_008369935.1 Paraburkholderia panacisoli
ATGGCGTCACCATCTATGAATGTGGCAATGAACTGACACGCGACGGCGCCATTATTCTGGATTCCACCAACGCGGGAACGAAGGCACTCGACTTCAACAACACGAACTGGCCGGTCTTGCGAGGCGCGACGCGCGGCATGATCGACGGCGTGAAATCGGTTCAGCCTGCCGCGAAGTGTGGTATCAACTTCTGCGTGAACGATGTTGGCGCGGCCGACGCGTTGTGGGAGGGTACTCAACCCGACGGCAGCAGCGGCTATTCCAAGGTGCGCTGGGACATTACGACCTGGCACAACTACGAAGCCTACGGCGATATCTTCAATCTCGGTACCGACGGTGCTGGTCCTGGCTTCGATCTGCCGATATATTGCAAGGCCAGATACGGCGTGCCTTTCATCATCACCGAGTGGAACACGGGCCCGGAGCAAACCGAGGCGTACCGGGCGAACTACATCACCACGAAACTGGGTCAGTACTATCAGGCGAGAAAGACTCACAACATCCAGTCGGTGATGTACTACGTGCTCGATAGCGGAAACAATACGTTCGGCATTATGATGAACGGCACGCAAATCAATCCGTCGTATAGCGCATTTACGAGCTTTACCGGTAGCAACCCGGACAAGTAAGCCGGCGAGCATTTGACTGCGCGCTAGATCTGGCCTCCTCCTGATTCGCTAGGGGGAGGCCGGATAGCGAAGACCCTCGATAATCATCTATATGCAGCCCGCGAATGGTGGCCAGAGGTTCCGCCCTCAACCCTATTCCAGCAGCCGATCGATATCAATCTCATTGAACTGAGCGATGATCGCCTCTGAATCGTTGACGCCAAATCCGACCGCAACGATGCCATCATGAACCGCCAGGCCGCAGCAGAACTCCACGCCATATTCCTTCCAGTAGAACGGTTCAGATAGCATCGCCTCCCAACTTGGATCGAAATAGACAAACCTGTGTTTATAGAGATGCCTTTTCCCGCGACTGCGCTCGTGTACCACGCACAGCCAACCATCCTTCCAGCGGACTAACTGCGATGATCCCAGCAAGTCTTTCGGCACTTTCAATGGCTTCCTGAGCGACACCGTTGCGCCGCGCTCGTTGATCTCGACAATCGTCAACGGATTCATTGTGTGGATCGCATGGAGCTTCCCATCTGAAACGAAAGGCATCCAGTTCTTCTCGCGACTCGAACCAAGTGGCGATTCAAGAAGATAACTTTCTGCAACACGATTTCCGGATATTTTCAGAAGCGCCATTGTGTTGGTGTCGTCCGCATTGCAGCGCGCACTTGCCAGGCACCACAGATCTTCTTTCCAGAAAAAGGTTCGCAGATCTTCGAATCCGTCGGCAGACTTATCCGATACGTGCCTGAAAGCAGCATCTTCCAGAGTGTTCATGGCAAGCACATTGAGATTGGCGGACAAACTGCCAATATAGTTGATGGTGTCGTAGTCTGCGCCATTCAACCTCGCTTCGCCACTTTCCATCAATTCATAGTTAACGGATCTGACGACGAGGGCATAGCCCCTTCCGTCAAAGCACAATGTTGGATTACAGGGCTGGTACTCGCCTGGAATCTTCAACGAAACGTACTTTGGGCGAAGTGTATCGAACAGTCTTTCCTCCTGAGGACGTTCGGCGACGTATCGATACAGAATAGTCCTGAGCCGGCCCCGAATCAGTTTTGAAGTTGGCATTGAGGTCTTTCTCCTGCGCACAGTTTTGCCGAGCCAGCGGTAGAAACGTTGCGTGCCTTTCGGAAATACGGATTGTTGAACAATGAGCCGCTCGAACTCGCTCGTTGAGAGCCTGTGGCCTCATCATCTCCGGACAACGGGCGTATCAATCGAGTTCAGGCAGCCCAGCATGGTTCCAGGAACAGTCGTGGCGCGTAGCGAGATTAGCGCATCGAAATCTGCTAAACGGGTTTGGCCGGTATTCCTGGGGTTTTGGCGTAATTGTCCGGGGCACGAAATTTTTACCTCGAAATCGGAGGAGAAGCTTTTGATAGCCTTTTCACCAGAAACTTTTTCCGCCGATGCATTGCAGCCGGTTGCGGCAGTCATGGATAGCAACAATGCTTTCCGCGAGCACCGTATTCGTAATGTGCTCCACTTAATCGGCCAATAGCACCCGAATTTATGCCGTCGTCGATATGCCGCATTTTTTGCGGGCTATGCTTCATTGCAGCATGAATCGCAGAATTCGCGCTCGCGATTGGTCGAATTTAAATCTGTTCGCCATGGGCCATGGTAATTTGGCTTGAAGACGCAGTCCACCCAGCAGGGTCCGGACATTCTCGTTTTCGTCGTGCCGCGCTGAACCAGCAGTTGCTGTGCAACCGCCACGGCATGGGCCGCAAAGCATTGCGAGGCGTGGGAGGACGTACTAATCATTCGTTTCCGCGAATTGCAGCTTATATTCAGTTTGTCGGCGGTGCAGCCAGAACGCCTGCCGCAGTCTCGCTGTAGCCGACAACGCCCGAGTCCTCTCCGCGCGCTTTGCGCACCATGCCTCGGTCGAGGCGCGTCGCTCCGTGCGCGAACGGTGGCGACCAGTCTGCGCATGCGCGCCATAATCTTCGGATGGTTATCGGGCCGACACCTTCCGCCGCGAAGAGCTTGCTTTGTTGCGGCGAACCTCTCGATCCTGCAAGCGGAGATCGCTTTGCGCGTTCTCGTGATAGACGCCGATATGCCAGCGATTCCGGCAATCTCGAAGCAACGCATTCATTGATAGTACTGGCCACGAAAGATCTGCCGCCAGATCTTTCGCGACGCCGTCGAACGGAGAAGGCGATGTCCTTTGCAAGTCACGGAAATTGGTGCGGATTCTGTATGGCCAACCCGGCAATCAGTTGCCGGGCGTGGCGCCAGGCGCGCCCGCGAAGCCATGTTCTTGCTCAGACGGATGGACCGGTCCATGAATGTTACTAGCCGACGGAGGGCTTTGCGCATACTCGCGGCAATCGCGGGAACTGTGATACCGCTTGCGCGCGGCCAGACCGCGCTGTCATCCATGCCGGAGTTGCGCTCTCAGCGAGTTCGCGGTCGCAGGATCAGCGAGTTGATCGGTTCGAATGGCTGGGCGGGTGCGCCGAGCGACGTTGAGATGTGGCGCGCAATGGGCATCAGTTGGGGACGCGGCTCGGTTGGCCCAGGCCAGTCGGACGGCCCGGAAGACGCGATGCGCATCGACAAGACCAGTTCCGCATTCGATAGCAACCTGACGCCGGCATTGCTTGCGAATAGTCGCAATGGAATCGCCTCGCTGCTTCTACTCGGTTACACGCCGCATTGGAACGCGACCGTGCCGGGCGATTCAAAGTCGGCTCCAGTCGATGTGGAAGCGTGGAAGCGATACGTCGATGCAGTAGTACGCAAATATTCCGCGCCGCCCTACAACCTGCGCTATTTCCAGATCTGGAACGAGGCAGCGGGCAGGTTGTCGGGTGGACTTGCCCAGGCGACCTTCTGGCATGGGCCGGATGCCGACGGCAACGTAAAGACCACGAAACCGTACGAGCGTGCCATGCAGGACTACGTTGAACGCATCCATATTCCCGCAGCCCGGATCATCCGCAGCTATCACGCGTACGTTGTCTACGGTGGATGGCCGGACCAGGGCGGTCTGGATAACTTCAAGACATGGCTTGAGTACAGGAGCCCGGTGTTGAAGGAACGGATGCTAGATTGGGTCGATTACATCGACACGCATTATCTCCCCGTCGCAGATCTGGATTCCCTGTATCAACAGTATGTGAAGAAAGGGCCCGCGCGCGGCATCTGGCAAACGGAGATCGGCGACGAATTCATGAAGGATCCGCACTATCTGCCGTGCTATTTCTTCGACTTCGCCGTGTGGGCACTGGACAGAAACTGGGACAATCCGAACAAATATGTGTCCATGGTGTACCACTGGGATGGCTACGAACCTTTCCGTCTGACGCATCGAGGTCCGCCCACGCGGACTTACAACGTATCGGGGCAGAGCCTCGTTGTGTTGAACAAGACCGTGAACGGCGCGCTGGCCAGCTTTTCGAAACCATTGCAGTTCGATCGAGGCGTTTCCGGAAGTGCACTGTTTTCGGGTCACGATGTCGTGATGCAGGTACGCGCGGATCCGGGGTGGCAAAGCGTCACCGTAGGGGAACTCAAACCGCCAGCTTCGCACAATGCGCGCGTGGAGTTCATCGACGCGTTGACCGGTACCGCAAGTGCTCCCGACGATGTTGCCCTCGCGTGGAGAGACGGGACGCTGAAGGTTCGCTTCAACGTGCCGGATCGCGTGAATGGTGCCGATAGAAAGTCGCCCAAGCACCTCGCCTATATCGTTCTTCGCGGAGTTGCGTAGTGAACTGGACGAGACGCCTTTTCCCGGTTGCGGAAACAGAAATCCCCCGCTACGGAGTGCACTTCTACGCGATTTACGCCATTGCTCCCGTAGGTCGTGTCGCCACGCTCCAGAACGGGCGGCGCGGGATGATGCGGGATTCTCGCCAGTCTCTACATACCACTAGCGCGGTTCCGTTCTGGAGACTCAGGAAAAAACCTGGCACACTGATGCTTTCAAGTTTGAGTCTCTCCCCTTACTCGCCACTGTCTGATTTTATGGCGCGGTATATCGCCAACCCGCTTGCCCGCCGTCGCGTGGCTGGGCGCTGAGGTCCAGAACGCCTGCACGGAGGATTGAATGGATCGACGAAAAAGCGTTCGGATAATCGGGTTCGTCTACGGCGGCTATTTGATGAGGTACGTCTACCTCATCATCGTGGTGCCGTTCTACGGCAGGATGCTCGGTGTAGCCGGGTACGGCCGGGTATTGGCGTCGATGTCGCTCATGAACGTGATATGGATGCTCGTGAACTACGGCTTTAGCCCTGTCGGCATGCGCGACGTGTCGAAGGCGCAATCGGACGCGGAATGCCAGGAGATTTTCTCGCTGCATGTGAGCGCGCGTATTGCGCATGGCCTGGTGGGCGGGTGTATCGGCATCATTGCCACGATGTGTTCGCCTGTCCTGTCCGAACGTCCTCTGATCGGTGTGCTTGCCACGCTGCTGGGGATCGTGTCCGGCATGAACCTCGGCTGGATGTTTCAGGGGCGTCATCAGTTTCGAACCCCAATCGTCATCGAGGTGTTCGGCTTTCTGCTGAGCCTCGTGCTGGTCCTGACGCTAGTAAAAGGACCCGACGACGCCGTATGGGTGCTTGCGAGTCTTCTCATCGCGGGTGTGGCGTCTTCGATCATTTCCTACGGTCTGACGATCTATCAGGTGGGCTGGCCGCGTCTCAAGCTGGCAGGCATCTTACCTCTCGTGCGAACGTCGACGATGCTTTTCCTCTACTCGTCCGGGTCGGTCGTATTCACCGCATCGTCGACCTATCTGTTGACGCTGTTGTCGACGCCCGATCAGGTGGGCTACTTCGGCGCGGCTGAACGCTTCGCGACGATCGCGCTCGCGCTGATGGGACCGGCCGCGCAGGTGTTCATTCCCACCATAACGCGGCAGCTCGCACAGAACGACATGCAAGGCGCGCACGATACGACCCGGCGCGGCGCCACCCTGCTGATGGGATACGGATTGCTGATTTTCTGTGGCGCGCTCGCGTTGTCGCCTTTCGCGCTGCCGCTCATCCTGGGCGCGTCTTTTGGACCGAGCGCTCACGTCCTGCAGATTTTCGCGTGGATGTTCCCGTTCGCCGCCTTTAACGAGTTCGTGGCGGGCTACATATTCTTGCCACGCAGAAAGGACCGTCTGCTAGCCGTCGTGGGCATCACCGCGGGCCTGATCAATCTGGTTGCGGCGCTCATACTTGCGCCTCTGTATGGCGCCATTGGAATTGCGCTCGCCCGGGTGATAGGCGAGGCGATTCTATCGGTCATGCTCGTCGGCACCGTGATTCGCCTCCAGATGGTCGGCCTCGTACCCGGCGGCGAGCGGGCACTAGGGATGGTTCGGGTTGCATGTGGTTTGCGGCCCCATGCACGTGCCGGCAAGGACGAGTGAAACAGCTGGCTCGCCAGCGGGAAATCGTTGTCTGCTTACATATGTTCGCTCTCACGCAGTTCCTTCATGGGTCACGTGGCTTAATTCATGTGCACGCAGAAATAATCCAGTCTAGAAAAAGCGCAACTCACCCCCTTGAGAGTGACGTCATAAGAAAGGATTGCCATGCCTACGCCAAACACCCCCCTCGCCTTGCGCGAAACGTTTAGATGCTCTGGCGATCAGTTCGATGCCATGCTGCAATTCGCCCAGGAACGGGGCTTGGAACAGCAGCCATTCTGGTCGGTGATCCTTGAATGGGGACGTGTCGTGACGCTAGCCCGCTCGCTCAATTTGATTCGTGAAGATCCCCCGCAATGACATAACGCCGCCTCGCAGCGTCAGCATGGCGAGATGGCTCGACGGTTAGCGGCAAAGCGGGCAAGCTCGACTCAAAGCCGATATTCGCGGCGAAGCGCGACATTGCCGGGAAGCAAAAGGCCGGCGTATAAAGCGGGCGCGTTGCTCTCCCTAAACAGGATCGTCACCAGCCGCTCCCCGTCACATCGCAGCAAGTCGCTGTCAGACTAGCGATAGTTGACGAAGTTGATGATGTCGTTTAGGAACCACGGCAGGATCAATTGCGTATCGGAATAGCTGACACCGACGCTCAGCCTCGGTGGCTTTGTCGTGGAGTCACCGCGCGTCGCACCGTTGGGCGCATGGAGTATGTAGGTATCCGTATCGGCCGGACCTGGCCGGGCGGTCTGATTGTCCGCGGGCGGCGCTGTCGAAGCGCAGCCGGCAATGAGCACGACGAGGGCCACTGCGAAGCAAAAGGGCTTCATGATGATGTGAACTCCGGCTACGTTACTTTGACAATGTGGCCGATGACGAATTCGTCCCGGTATGTGGCCGGACTCCCCCGAACGCAGGAGACGCAGTCCGACTCGTACGGTCGGTCGCGTTTCTCCGAAGAGAACGATAAACGCGGCCCCCGGCAAAGCTCCGTATATCCACGTTTGAAGACCCCCATCTCTTATCCGCAGAAAGCAAAGCCGCTCCGGCGATGTGGCAAATGGGCAAGATCGAACCATTCCAATACCGATTGCCGACTTCCGCTATCCGAGCCACCTGAACAGCCCGACTACAGAAACACGGGCGCTCGCGTCCGCCAACGTGAATACCACGTGATGACCGCCGCAGGCAATTCTGTGCATTAAGTATTGCGCTGTTGCGCATTTCGCAACCATGATCCTGTCATGCTTCACCCGCGAAGGCGATTGCGCGCATAGGCGCGCAAACTGGAAAGGCGGCCGAAACTGGCTCGGCACTTGCTTCTGAATAATACACAGACGTTCCGGCGACACGACCGGCGCTCAAACAGGAGGAGACAATGCGCGATGACACGTCGCACGCCAGCACCCCACTGACGACTCGCGAATCCGGTTGGCTTACGCCATCCATACAAAAGGCTCACGACCGCTCTGAAACGTTTGGCCTATGTGCGTCCACATGTCCTGACTACGATGTGCTGCCCAGGGCCGAATTGCAATTGAAGCTGGAGCAAAGCCGCGTTCTGTGCGCACACGCCACGCCGGTGATGGAAACGCTTCATGAACAGATCGTCAACACCCAAAGCATGATCGTGCTGACCGATGCCGATGGCCTGATTCTCCACTCGATCGGCGACGATGACTTCCTGCAGCGAGCGGAAAAGGTGGCGCTGCGGCCAGGCGCAAACTGGGCCGAAGACCGCCAGGGAACCAACGCCATTGGCACGGCGATCACCGAGCGATCCGCGACGGTCGTCCATGGCGAGCAACACTATCTGGCGGCAAATCGCTTTCTGACCTGCTCGAGCGTACCGATCCTCGACCCTTACGGTGATCTGATCGGCGTACTGGACGTGACGGGCGACCATCGCAGCTATCATCAGCACACCATGGCGCTCGCCAAGATGTCCGTGCAGATGATCGAAAATCATTTGTTCACCAGTACTTTTCGCGAAACCTTGCAAATAGCATTCCACGGCCGACCCGAGTTTCTCGGTACGCTCATGGAGGGCATCGTTGCGTTTACCTGCGACGGACGTTTTCTTTCGGCGAACCGCAGTGCGCAGTTCCAGTTGGGCATGCCGCTCGCGGCGCTGCGGGCACATACGCTATCGTCACTGTTCGGGCTCACCAGTCCACAGCTGATCGACCGCCTGCGTGTGAGCCACGGTCAGCATATCTCGCTTGATCTGCATAACGGCACCGTGGTGTGCGCGAATGTCGAATTCAGACGCCCCACACTCGCCAGTGGCGGCTGGCCGTCGGGCCTGCAGGACGACGCGCGACCGGCACGCGCCTCTGCATTGCGGCCTGCAGCAACGCCCGGCGCGCTGTCCCGATTGAGCTACCTCGATACGGGCGACCCGCAAGTAGCCGCCGTGATCGGCAAGGTCCGCAAGGTAATCGGTAAAGACATCCCGATCCTGATCACCGGTGAGACGGGCACCGGCAAAGAGCTTCTCGCCCAGGCGATCCACAACGATTCGCCTCGGCGCAGCAACGCGTTCGTTGCGGTAAATTGCGCTTCGATTCCGGAAACGCTGATCGAATCCGAACTGTTCGGCTATGAGGAAGGCGCCTTCACCGGCGCGCGGCGTAAAGGGGCGCTCGGCAAATTACTGCAGGCCAACGGCGGCACACTTTTTCTCGACGAAATCGGCGACATGCCGTATCCGCTGCAGGTGCGCCTCCTGCGCGTGCTGCAGGAAAGACAGGTGAATCCGCTCGGCTCGAACAAGTCCATTCCGGTCGACATCGCCATCGTCTGTGCCACTCATCGGGATCTGCGCGAGATGATCGCGCAAAACCGCTTTCGCGACGATCTGTATTACCGCCTGAACGGCCTCGTTGTAAAGCTGCCGCCATTGCGTGAACGCACCGACCTTGCAACGGTCATCCACAAGATGCTGCAGAGCGAACTGCCGGACTGCGCAAGCGGCAGGCGCCTGATTGTCGCCGAAGAGGTGATGACGCTCTTCGAGCAATGCGCATGGCCAGGCAACTTCCGGCAGCTGGGCAATCTGCTGCGCACCGCCGCGGCAATGGTCGACGACGACGGCGAGATCCGCTGTGAGCATCTGCCCGACGACTTTTTCGAAGACCTGCGGCGCAACCCCGATGCCCCGAGCGCAGCAACCTGTTCACAGACTGCCGGCACGGTGCAGGCGGTACGTCTGCAGGATGTCGCGACATCGACTATTGCGGCGGCAGTCGCCCGGCACGGCGGCAACGTGTCCGCCGCAGCACGAGACCTGGGGATTTCCCGCAACACCATTTACCGGAAGATGCCTGCGCTATCGAGTACAGGTAGCGCCCCGGACGACCTCTGAGCGGTCGGCGGGGATCTCGCGCGCAGCCCAGGCTGCGCAATCGAACCCGCCTCACTGTTCAGACACTGTTGCGTTCTGCAACACCAGTGTCCCTTAACTGAGCAGCGCCACGGGTGTCATCCACCGCGACTCGCTTCGCGGGTGATGCGCAATGCCCTGCTTATCTATACCAACGCTCGTTTTTAAACGTCGCGTGTCGTCACGCCCATACATGAGCCAGCCGACAAGATGGGTGGCCATCCGGCATAGAGCTTGCACCGAGGTACTCGACCGCATTTCTCACGCGGTTAATTCACCCACATAGCGTACCCAAGGAGACAGTCATGCAGTGGACCACCCCCGCTTATACCGATCTGCGTTTCGGCTTTGAAGTCACCATGTATATCGACAACCGCTAACGCCACGATCAAAGCGCCGCTCATCGCTGCCGCGGCATCTGGCGATGAGCGGCGCCCGGAGCACTGTCCATGAAGATCAAGATTCTCGGCTCCGGCGCGGGAGGTTTCAATTTCGCGCGCCGGGCACCGTGGCAGGAAGCGGTATGCTCGTCGCTCACCGAGATGCTTGCACCGCAGATCCATCGCGACCGGCTTGCGGGCTGGCCTTCGCTCTATCCGTGGATCGATCCGCAAGGGCTACAGTATTTTCGTGGCCGTATTCCGTTCGCGCAGCGCGCGCTCGACATCCTGCGATTCAAGCTCGACATCCTGTGGTCGATACTCGACGCGATCGAAAAGGCGTATCCGCAATGAGCGCATTGCCCCCAAACGACGCGAGCCGCTCATGCCCCCATCTGAGACCGATGTTCCGTCTGCAATGGGAAAACGCGCAAGACGCCTACGTGTTGCACTATCCCGCAGGAATGGTGAAGCTCAACCCGAGCGCCGGCGAGATCCTGTCGCGCTGCGACGGGACCCGCGACCTCGACGATATCATCGGGGAGCTCGAAGACCTGTTCAGTGCGTCGGCCCTCGCCGCGGACGTCTACCGCTTCATCGAGCACGCGCGGCAGCGTGGCTGGGTGGACTGACATGCACCACAACATCAATGATCCAGCACCGCCGCTCTGGCTTCTGGCAGAACTTACGTATCGCTGCCCGCTGCATTGTGCGTTTTGCTACAACCCCGTCGATTTCGTGAGCCACGGCGTTGAACTCGATACCGCCGCATGGAAGGACATCATCAGTCAGGCACGCCAGTTGGGTGCCGCGCAAATCGGCTTCTCAGGCGGCGAGCCGCTGGTGCGGGACGACCTCGAAGAGCTGGTTGCTCACGCGCGGAAGCTGGGCTTCTATACGTACCTGATTACGTCGGGCGTGGGTCTGAACGAAACGCGCATTGCCGCCCTCAAGCAGGCGGGCCTCGATCACATCCAGCTATCGTTTCAGGACTCGTCGCGTGAACTGAACGATTTTCTGTCGAGCACGCGACTTTCGACCTGAAACGGCGCGTGGCGCGGCTGATCAAGGCGCACGGCTATCCGATGGTAGTCAACTGCGTGCTGCATCGCTACAACCTGCCGCATGTCGCACAGATCATCGACATGGCGCTTGAGATGGGGGCCGACTATCTCGAGCTTGCCAACACACAGTATTACGGATGGGCCAACTCAACCGCGACCAATTGATGCCGACAGCCGAGCAATTGCGGGACGCCGAAGCCATCGTCAATCGGTATCGCGCAGTGCTGGATGCGCGATGCCGGATCCTGTTCGTCGTGCCGGACTACTTTGAAACGCGTCCTTGCGCGACGCCCGGCATGCGAGGCCGCAACCCGGCCATTGATCTTTCGCAGCAGCGATAACTCGTTGCAACTCACCAAGCCTGCATGACACGGCGGCACTGCCTTGCTGCGCTCTCCGTTCGGATGCATCGCCGTCTGTTCACTGCCGGTCGGCCCGGTGATGAACAGACGGTCGCGTGCCGGGATTAGCGCATCGCAACCACGTACAACGTAGACGAGCCCACATGCGGGGTATTGCACCGTCCGCACCAACCCGCCGACGAGCGAGACGGATCGGTGCGGCCGCGCGCCTGCGCTTCAGAAAAAGCCCAGCGGTTCCTCGCTATAGCTAACCAGCAGATTCTTGGTCTGTTGATAATGGTCGAGCATCATCTTGTGCGTTTCGCGGCCGATGCCCGACTGCTTGTAGCCACCAAATGCAGCATGGGCCGGATATGCGTGATAGCAATTGGTCCACACCCGTCCCGCCTGAATCTGCCGGCCGAAGCGATAGGCGCGCGTGCCGTCGCGCGTCCAGACGCCGGCGCCGAGACCGTAGAGCGTGTCGTTGGCGATCTCGAGCGCCTCTTCTTCGGTCTTGAACGTCGTGACCGAAACCACCGGTCCAAAGATCTCTTCCTGAAAGATCCGCATCTTGTTGTGACCGCGAAATACGGTCGGCTTCACGTAGTAGCCTTTGCTCAGTTCGCCACCTAGCGCGCCGCGCTCTCCGCCGGTCAGGCATTGCGCGCCCTCCTGTTTGCCCAGATCGATATACGAAAGAATTTTCTCGAGCTGTTCCTGCGAGGCCTGTGCACCGATCATTGTCCTGGTGTCGAGCGGATGCCCCTGCTGGATCGCGGCCACACGCTTTAACGCCCGTTCCATGAAGCGGTCGTAAATTCTCTCGTCGATCAGCACGCGTGAGGGACAGGTGCACACCTCGCCCTGATTGAGAGCGAACATCGCGAAGCCTTCGAGCGCCTTGTCGAAGTAGCTATCGTCCTGATCGATCACGTCAGCAAAGAAAATGTTCGGGCTTTTGCCGCCAAGCTCGAGCGTCACGGGAATGATGTTTTGGCTCGCGTACTGCATGATCAGGCGGCCCGTCGACGTCTCACCGGTGAATGCGATCTTCGCGATGCGCTTGCTGGTTGCGAGCGGCTTGCCTGCTTCGAGGCCGAAGCCGTTCACCACATTCAACACGCCTGGCGGCAGGAGGTCCTGGATCAGTTCGAGCAACACGAGAATCGACGCCGGTGTCTGCTCCGCCGGCTTTAGCACGACGCAATTGCCTGCGGCCAGCGCGGGCGCGACTTTCCACGTTGCCATCAGAATCGGGAAGTTCCATGGAATGATCTGGCCAACCACACCGAGCGGCTCATGGAAGTGATAGGCCACCGTATCGCCATCGATCTCGCCGATCGATCCTTCCTGCGCCCGGATACAGCCAGCGAAATAGCGGAAGTGGTCGATCGCGAGCGGAATGTCCGCGGCCATCGTTTCGCGAATCGGCTTGCCGTTGTCGATCGATTCGGCAAACGCGAGGCGCGATAAATTCTGCTCCATGCGATCGGCGATCCGGTTCAGGATCGTGGCACGTGCAGCGGGGGATGTATCAGCCCACGCTTTGCGAGCGCGATGCGCAGCGTCGAGTGCCAGCTCGATATCTTCTTCAGTGGAGCGCGGAATCGACGTGAAGGGTTCTCCCGTAATTGGAGAAAGATTGTCGAAGTATTCGCCGCGTAGGGGCTTGACCCATTCGCCGCCAATGAAATTGCCGTATTGGCGCGCAAAGGGAAATTCAACATCCAGAAACTGCATGTCGGCGTGGTTCATTCGTGGCTCCTCCTGATCGGTGATGGAATCGACTGAAGCGGTGACGGGTTCAACTATCGTCGGGCCCGTGCGCCGTCATCGCCGGAGCCAAACAGCGAGAACCGTGCCATTGATCGTCTCCACAGGCCACGACGCGCCTGGTTCTGATGCAACGCGCGCAATCTTCTCGTGAGTTCGCAAACGCGCGGTGTCGGCAGTGTCCGACCTGTCACGTTTGGCAACACACGCGGCTGTCGCTGTACCTCCATGCAACACACTCACGGCAACGAATTCGATCGTCGCGGCCCATGGCCTGCGCGCACTCGCAGGCTCACGGGCAGCGTCGCGATTGACGCCAAGTGGCATGCGATTTGCCTTAACGGCTGTGCAGTGATTCTGCAACCTTCAGGCAACGGTCCGCCGGGAGGCATCGCATCGACAAATCAACAGGAGACAGCAATGAAGACACCTTCGGCTTCGACCATGCGCCTCGCGACGCTGGTCATCGGTGCCGTAGCCGTTGCCACCATCAGTCTGAAGCCCGGACCGGTTGCGGCAGCCGACGACTACCCGGCGGTCACGTACGAACGCCTGACATCGGCGCAAAGCGACCCGGGCTGGCTGACGTACTACCGCTCATACAACGGACAGGCCCACTCTCCGCTCAAGCAGATCGACATCTCGAACGTCAAGAATCTGAAACAGGCGTGGAGCTACAAGTTTCCTGCTGATCTTCAGCAGGGCTTCGAAGCCACGCCGATCGTCAACGGCCGTTTCCTGTTCGTGACCACGCCGAAGGACAACGTGTATGCGTTCGATGCGACATCGGGAAAGCAGCTCTGGAAATATGAACCGAAGCTCGGCGACGAGTCGTTCAAGACGGCGTGTTGCGACGTGGTCAACCGGGGGGTCGCGCTGTATGGGAAGAATGTCTACGTCGCGATGCTGAGTGGCGAAGTCGCGGCACTCGATGCAACAACCGGTACACTCGTCTGGAAGAAACAGATGTTCGAACCCGGCCTCGGCTACGCATTTTCGTTGGCGCCACTCGCGCTCGACGGCGCGATCGTGGTGGGCAGCTCCGGCGGCGAATACGGCGCACGCGGGTTCATTGCCGCGCTCGATCCGAATGACGGCAAGGTGCTGTGGAAGCGCTACACGATTCCCGGTGCAAAGGAGAAGAACGGCAACACATGGCCCGACGGCATGCAGGAACATGGCGGAGCGCCCGCCTGGCTGACTGGCACCTACGACGCGGCCTCGAAAACGCTGTATTGGGGCGTCGGCAACCCCGGACCGTGGCTCGCGGACTTGCGCCCTGGCGACAACCTGTATTCCGACTCGCTGCTCGCGCTCGATCCGAAAACGGGTGACCTCAAGTGGCACTATCAGTACACGCGTCACGACACCTGGGACTATGACGGCGTCAACACACCAGTTCTCGCCAACATCAAATACGAAGGCAAGGACTACGACGCAATCGTGCATGCCGATCGCAACGGCTACTTCCATGCGATCGACCGCAGCACGGGCAAGCTGATCTACGCGCGACCCTTCGTCAAGGCGACTTCGGTCACAGGCTATTCGGCAGACGGGGTGCCTCAGCAGGATGCCAGCAAGTATCCGAAGGCGGGCACGACGATCGAAACCTGTCCGAGCTTCCTCGGTGGTAAGAACTGGTGGTCGGTTTCTTATGACCCGGACAAGCATCTCGCCTTCATCCCTGCGTTGCATGCCTGCATGTCGCTGTCCGGCAAATCGGTCAACTACATGGAAGGGTTGCCGTATCTCGGCGAAGGATTCGAAATCAAGCCCGAGCCGGGCAGTCAGGGTTACGGCGAACTTCAGGCCATCGACGTCAACACCGGCAAGAAGGTCTGGAGTCACTGGACCAAGCTGCCGTGGAACGGCGGCGTGGCCACCACATCCGGCGGTCTCGCCTTCAGCGGTTCGCTCGACGGTCATCTGTATGCCTTCGACGAGACGAGCGGCAAGGTGTTGTGGCAAAGCCCGAAGCTGGCGAGCGGCATCATCGCCCAGCCGTCCGTGTTCGAGGTCGACGGCAACGAGTACGTCGCGGTGCTGGCGGGGTACGGCGGTGCAAATCCGATCTGGGGCGGTCCGATGGCCAAGGCGGCGGAGAAGGTTCCGCGCGGCGGCACTTTGTATGTGTTCGCGCTGAAGCACAGCTGAGCGCCGCGTCACCCATTGCAATCTCGCAGCTGCATCGCGGCTGCGACTCGCCCTCGTCTTTTCCGGATTCCATCATGAGCGCCCTGCACTTCAAACATTTGACATCCGCCGGTCTGCTTGCGGCCAGCGTCACCTTCACGCCAATTCCGGCCACGGCCGGCGTACGCGTATGCACCTTTCCTGGCAGCCCGTCGACCGCGCTCGATCAGGCGGTGGCACAGGAAGTCTTCAAGACCGCCGACATCGCCGCGTCGCTCGTCAAGCATGGCATCGGCGAAGGTGACGACGACGGCGTATCGCTGAAGGAACTCGGCCGGACCCTCGGCCACGACTGCGACGTGATCGCGGGTTTTCCGCGCTCCACCGTGGCCGACGCCTCCAGCAGCAAGATGCTCTTTTCCCGCGGTTATCTGCACTCCGGCTACGTCAGCATCATGGTGCCAGGCTCGAAGCCGGAAGGCGCTGCCAAGAACACCGTAGCGGCCATGTACGCGAGTCCCGCGCAACTGATAGCGCTGCAGCAGACGGACGTCAGTCTTGACCTGGAAAACACTTCCGAACTGAGCGTCAATGCGGTGGTCGCTGGCCGCGCGCAGCGCGCGATTGTCTGGTATCCCGCGGTCGTCGCATACGGTCTCGCGCATCCGCAACAGCACCTCACCGTTGCGCCGACCACATCCCCGTACGCGGACTGGCACCTCGTGTTTGCGTTCGGCGCCAGTGGCGCGACGCTGCAGAAACGGGTCGACGCCGCGCTCGCCCGGATGAGCGCCGACGGCCGACTCGCGGCGCTAACGCGGCCCTGGACGTTGCCTGATGCGCAAGCAACCGCATCAAGACCGGGGGCAGACGCATCGCACTATGCCTATCTCGACGGTTCCGTGCGGACATCGCGACTGCCCGGCACCGTGGAGCGGGCGGCGGTCAACGACGCGCTGCAGGGACGCTTCATCAAAGTGTCGGCCGACGCGCCCACCGACGCACCGTCATTCGACCGCTTGCAGGCCGATCACGGCAAGACGCTCTACGCGAGTTCGTGCGCGAAATGTCACGGCGGTGCGTTGCAGGGCGTGACCGCTCCGGCACTGCGTGGCCCCGCATTCGCGCCGGCGCAGAATGCGCATCTGACGATCGGCGGCGTATTTGGCTACATGGCGACCAATATGCCGGCGGATCGTCCCGGCAAGCTGAAAGATCAGGACTATGCCGACATCATGGCGTTTCTGCTGTATTCGAACGGCTACCAGCCGGGTTCCGCAAAGCTGACCGCTGACAGCGCCCGGACGTCGGCGACCAAACTCAATGCCGGACCCGCGCATTGAATTCATGGCGACAGCCGACCAGCGCGACGTGCTCCCGACAACCTGACGCCCGACTGCGTCGGGCGGATCAAATCTTGTGGATACAACTCGCAGGATATTGATTGTCAAGACCATTGGGGGGTGCACGGCGCTGGCCGTTTCCCGCGCGGGCCGCAACAACGCCGTCACAAGTTTCAATGGCGCTTTAGCCGCGGCGACGTTGAGCGGCTGATGTAGTGCCAGTCCACCTGCCCGCCGCCCACTACAACAATTCGACGACTCATGACGTTTCTGCAGTCCAGTTGACATCGACTGACGTTCTCAGCGGCTCGGACTCGACTCGTTAGTTAACGAAGCATTCTCTTCCATCGAGCTATGGTCAGTCGAATCAGGGGGACCGTCTGTTCCAGGCAGGATTCAATCCCACACACGCTTCCCTCGCTTCCCGATCGCTTGCACTACCCTGTTTAAATAAGAAAAGACGTCGGTGACGCCCAAAGGGTATACAGTGAAGGGACCGGTCGCCTCGAGCGATCTCCTGCTATGGGCTCTATCATGCGATCGCCAGTTAAATCCGCCTCTGTCACAACCAGCAGCCAGAGCGAGTATTCCATCGAGCGCAAGACACGCGCTAACGCGCTCGATACAGCAGATGCGCTACGAGCGGAAAAGAGGCGTGTCAGTGACGCCGCCATCGATTCCAACGCTAGCAAGTGGCGCTATCCGGCCCCAGGCGTTACGAGCTGATCGTGGCGCTTCAATTCCCCAACCCCAGCAGGAGCTACGATGCTTCCCGGCATTGTGTGTGTTTCTGGGGATACGACAATTCGCGCGAAATCACCTTCCTGGTCGACGACGCCATTCTGAGAAATCTGCAACCTGGCGTGGGGTCCGATGAGCGGTCGATACTCGGCGCCTTCGACCAAGGTCGCGAAAAGATCCTCGAAATCGCGAAGAAGCTGTATGTCAGTGGTCCGCAGAACAGGTATTCAATTTCATAAGCTGTGGCCATGTCGTGGGAATGCTTCGGGATCTGCTAGATCGGAATGTTGCTGGACGCCCGGACCACTCGTGAAAGAAGCGACATTTGGCCCTCGGTTTTGATGGCGGTAACCCGCTGCGGAAGCCTTGCGGCAAGCGTGTCTGGGCATGGCTCGGAGCATCGGGCGTTCGCACGCACATTCGTCGCCCGCGGCCCGAATAATCCAGCGCGCACTGGTAGGCACGGAAATACCGACGAAGCGCCGCCTGTTTGTCAATCGACAGGGCCGATCGTCGCTACGCCGCTCTCAAACATCGGCGATCGTTAGGGTTATTAATGATGCGCACCTTTTACGCATCCGCTCAATTCCATTGACGGCACGGCACAACGCGACCTACGCGGGTCCACGATCAACGGTAGCTGGACAACAGTCGCGCCGCTTTCATCGCACACATCCCAAGGCTCAACGCCTGGGCCCCCTCATGCCCTCGCTTTCCAGGGCAGCGTTGCGTTCCTCGCTGGCCTCAATGGGGTCCATCGCCTCGTCGACGGACGCTGTCGCGCGCTCTGTTGCCGCTTTCACTTCGTCGACGGCGGCGCCAGGTTCGCCATCATCATCGCCCGGAGGTTCCAGCATGTCCCGAAGCATGGCCGCCAACTCGGGGGTATCCCACGGCTCGCCATGCTGCTCTCTCTTCCTTATGTAGTGCCTGACTTCGGCGTCTTGCTCGGGAGTCAAAGGAAGGCCGTGAAAGGTGCTTTGGGGGGTGGCGTCGACCATGATATTGCTCCGGAAACTCGCCTTATCTTCAGTGTAGGCCTTTTGTAGCGAAAGAGTTTCAACTCTCGATTGCGCAATCGCCGACGATGGCGTATGGCTGGCAGCGTTATGTAACCGGGAAGCGATCGGTCGGATATCGCCTTGCCGGATCGCTGCACAGTGAGATACCCGCTGCAACGCTACTCAGCAGGCCAGAGGATGACGTCCACAGCAACCTGACCGGCGATCTGAATCAACGTATAAGCCCAGCGACGCGAAAACGGACCACCGCGTAACTTAACGCGTTCGCCTGGTGGCATCACGCGAGGCGGCTTGATGGGACCTTCAACCGGCAAACCAAACCAATCGCCGACGCATCTCTGGCATTCCTTAATGGCTGTCGTCCCCGCATTTGTTGTGGCAGCTGCCAATGCTGACCGAAGTCTGTGCGACCGATCACGCCTCCTCCGGCGCACAATGCACGGCAAATTTCACAAGCTTTGCCGGTCCGAAGGTGTTGCTTATCGCGACATCGGCGGCATCGCGCCCGCGGGCCATTAGTACCCGTCCAGTGCGCAGCACGTTGTTGCGTGGATCGAATGTCTGCCAACAGCCGCCAACATAGGCTTCGAACCACGCGGCGAAGTCCATCGCACTATGGGGCGGCGCCACACCGATGTCACTGATGTATCCCGTGCAGTAACGGGCAGGAATGTTCATGGCTCGACAGAGCGTGACTGCCAGGTGAGCAAAATCGCGGCATACCCCCCGTCGCTCGTGGTAGACCTGCCACGCAGTTTTGGTCGGTCGGGCAAACTCGTATCCGAACACAATCTGGCGATGAACGAAGTCACAGATCGCCTGCACCCGATCGCGCCCGGGCAGCGATTCGCCGAAAAGCCGCCACGCAACATCGGACAACAAATCGGTCTCGCAGTAGCGGCTACCCAGCAGAAACACCATGCATTCGTCGGGCAATTCTTCGACGGGATGCTGGTGACCGTAGGGCTCCCGCTCTTCCGGTTGGTCGGAAATATTGAGCAGCGCAGTCGTCGACATTTCGATTCGACCAGGTGGTGCGACAAGCCGGCTACATAGATTGCCGAAACCATCCCGATACTGCAGGATGGTCACCGCTGGATCGACGACAAGCAAATCCGCCGACAATACGTCCTGCACACGCGAGTAGTGCGTGTTCAGCATCAGCATCATCGGGGTGAACTGCTCGCACTCGTAAATCAGTTCATAACCAACACGAAGTTTCATTGCGGCGGCCTTCCCCATAGAGATTCAACAACGGTCCTCAGTGACGCTCACTTCGACATCCAGACCGAGAAACGAGTTTTGCGCCCCTGTCCAGGTTCCCCACAGGGGCAAGGCCTGATGCTGATCCCACGCTACCGCGACCCGGATCAGGTGCTGATTGCCGATAATGCTGTTGGTCGGATCGAAATCCACCCAGCCCGCCCCCGGTAGAAAGATCTGCAACCATGCGTGGGTGGCACCGCCGCCTTGAGTGGCGTCGTAATCGGGGACAAAAATGTAGCCGCTGACGAACCGTGCGGCGAAGCCAAGAGAGCGAGCCGCGTCGATCATGAGCACGGCGAAATCCCGGCAGCTGCCACTACGACGGTACAACGTATCAGCCGGCCGGTAGACGCCTTTCTCCGCGCGCCGGACGTACACAAATCCGTCTTTAATCTCCGTCGTGATAGCCCGCAGCATAGCCATCGTCGAAGTGTCGCCTCCTCGCGCAATGAAACTGTGCGCCCAACTGTCGACGGTCCCATCAGGATACCGTCGGCTGCGCGCATTCACGAGGTCTGCGGCCTCCTCGTTGGTGTACGCGAACGGCCAGGTCGCGGCATAGGGCTCGATCGCGTATTCGGGCAATGGGGCTGCGTAGTGCTCCAGCGTGACCGCGCTGTCGAACAGTAGCTGCGATGCCTCGCCGGAGAATGTGGCTATCGCCACCGAATTGTCGAATACATCATGCAACCAGTGCAGGCGGTCAGGTGTCGGTGTAATGCGCAATTGTGACGACATGAGGCGCATGTCATGGCTGGAGCGCGGGCGAAACATCATCCGATGCTCACCAAAACTCACGGGCTCAGAATAGCGATAGGTACTCTTATGTCGAACTGTGAGATATCGCGGCCCACTCATGTCGTTTCACCTGATTCAAGCGTCACTGGTGGTGCAGAAACTCTGCTGTGACAGTGTGATCTGACCTTCAATTCAAGAAGGACCTGCACAGCGTTTCAACCGATTTATTCGGCCCCGGTGCGCGATTCGGCAGACATGGACCCCAGCATACACTGTCGCGGAACCTAAACGTTCTTATTTTCGGATTGCGGACCAAACATTGCTGGCGTCAGCGAGCAGCGTCGAAAAATGCTAGAGAATTCCTTGCGGAAGGCCGGTCGACGCTGATACAGGATCGGCTTGATGACCCGCTTGCGGTCGTGCATGACCATCATCGGTGCGTCATTGCCGGGGGAGATGCGCAAGTCGCGATCTTATCTGCAAGCCCCCGCGAGCTTACGGCCGATGCGCGGCAACTTGCGAATCTCCTCGACTTCGTGCGCGACGTCCACGCGGATCGACGCGCACATGGCGACTCGCCCACGGAGATCGCGCGGGCACTTCAGCAGGCCGTCGAGCGCGGTAACGTGATTGCCGTCGCACCGAAGCCCCGCGCAACGGGCGGCCGTGCCAGCAGGATCGAGCAGCCCGTTAAACCGCGCCAGATGACCGTCACGCCGTCGCAGTTGTTCGGACGCATGGCAGAGATCAGCGCGGGCGCACTCTCCTTTGCGCGCCCGACGCTGCCGCGGCTCTTCAGAGAGGATGGCCCCGCGATTTGGGCCGCAAACCCTGGCGACGTATTGCCCGACGACTCGATCGCGCGACCAATCACCCCTCTCGGTGATGCGCAGCCGTTCGAGTACACACCGCACGCGATCGGCGGTGAGGCTAAAGAGTTGGCGGCCAGCACGAACAACCCGAACTACGCAGCAAAGATGCTTGGATATAGCCGCGACACGTTCGGCGAGATGATCCACGCGATGAAATACGACCTGAATTTTCGTGGCGATGACAACGTTATCTGGCACGACAACGGCGAGGTTTCGTTCAGAGGAAACGTCATAGGCAACACGCATGACTACACGAACTAAAGGAGCGGTTCTATGAATGCACATCAGCTCGCGCACGCATCATTCTCCATCTACCAGGACGCGGAGCCTCCCGAATTTTGGACTGCCTATTTCGACGTTCAGCCAGATATTGCCATTATCAAAGGCAAGCCATTTGTTACGCCTTCCGGGAGATTAAGTAGTGGGCTCGGTCGGATCGGAGTATGGGGCATCAAGAGCAAGCAGCACGTCCAAAGCGATCTTCCAGAGCCTCACCTTCGCTATCTGATCGAGCGCCTGGCTCTACCTCGCGCAGACCTGCCCGAACTACTCAGGCGAACGAACGCACGAATGTGTTTCTTCTGCTACTGGGACAACGAGAACGGCGACCGTATGCCCGATGTGGCGGACGACATTCGGCAAATGATGGAATCGATGGGTGGCACGATCGAGATTGACGAGTACCGATAGCTGCTGTCTCGCCGCCCTTCGTCAGCGGCAACTGACGGCGGCCGCATACTAGCAGTCATTGATCGCAACGCGCGGCTCAAAACCTCGACGCCGACGAGACGCAACCAGCTCTCGTCGACGATCTCTTCAAACGAAGCGTCTTAATCGCCGGATGCCACCAGCAGGCTCACGTCCGCGTAATCGATGCGCCGCCATCGACTAGCGAAGCGGTACCCGTCACGAAGGACGAGTCATCGGACGCAAGATAAAGTACCGCGCGAGCGAGTTCTTCCGGCCGTGCGACCCGCTTGAGCGCATGCAACCCGGTCACGAAGGCCTGCGACTCGGCGGTGTCGTTCATGTCGCGATACATCGGCGTGTCCACCGCGCCAGGCAGAATGGCGTTGACGCGCACCCCTTGTGGTCCGTACTCGGCGGCAAGCGCCTGCGTCAACCCGATCAATCCGGCCTTGCTCGCGGCGTATGCCGCGGTGCCCGGAAATGCAAATGAGTAGCCGACGAACGTCGACGTGAAGATGATAGATCCACCACCCTGCTTCAGCATTTCGGGGATCTGGTGTTTCGCACCCAAAAAAGCACTCGTCAGATTGGTCGCCAATGCGGCCGACCAGCCAGCCTCTGACACGCCCGTGGTCGGGCCCATTTCGCCCAGGGTGCCAGCATTGTTATAGGCGATGTCAAGACGGCCGAAGCGGCTGACGGCGAGTTCGACCAGCGCTTTCGCGAAGTCCTCTGACTGTACGTCGCCCGCCAGAAATGCGGCCTCACCGCCTTCGCTGACGATTTCGGCTGCGAGCGTTTCAAGTTCAGCTTGGCGGCGCGCCGCGATCACCACTTTTGCGCCTTCTGCGGCGAACAGTTTTGCGGTGGCACGGCCAATTCCCGCACTGGCTCCGGTCACGATGGCGACTTTTCCTGTCAAGCGATGCATGTTCAATCTCCTGCTGCTCTTTGTTGACCAGTGCCCGATGCCTTGGTCCATGGGATGCAATATAGACTTCAGCCGCAGACGCAGGAAGGCATAAAACATGGGTATATCATTCAGCATTTGTGAATGATCGGAGAAACACATGGATCGGCTGCGCGCTTACGAAGTCTTCGTGACCGTGGTGAGCCGCGGCAGCTTCACGCGCGCGGCCGATGTGCTCGAAACGTCGCCTGCCAACGTGACCCGCTACGTGAATGAACTGGAAGCGCATCTCGGCACGCGCCTGCTGAATCGCACCTCACGCAGGCTTTCAGTCACCGAGGGCGGCGAGACCTTTTACGCCCGCTGCAAATCTATCCTCGACGACGTCGCCGAGACTGAGGGGCTTGTGTCATCTGCGTCGGTAAAACCGCGCGGCCGACTGCGCATCAATGCCCCTGTGAGCTTTGGGATTCTGCACCTGGCGCCGCTATGGCCCGAGTTCATGCGGAAATATCCCGAAGTGGACCTCGACGTTGCGCTGATCGACCGCGTCGTCGATATCGTCGATGAAGGCTATGACCTCGCCATTCGCATCTCACGCGCCGGCTCGACTGACCAGGCAGCCCGCAAGCTGGCGACATCGAGAAACATCCTGTGTGCTTCGCCAGCCTATCTGGCGCGTTACGGATACCCCGCAGCGCCGTCGGACCTGATCGAGCATCGATGCATCGGCTACTCGTATGCGGCCACTGGCGATGAGTGGCAACTGATCGACAGCAAGGGCGCGGCTCACTCCGTGAAGGTCAACTGTCACATGCACTCCAATAATGGCGATACGGCGCGCGCGGCGGCGCTCGCTGGGCAAGGCGTGATCTGGCAACCCACTTTTCTGGTCGGCAACGACCTGCGCGCCGGCAAGCTCGTTCAGGTATTGCCTGAATATCGATTGCCTGACATCGACGTACTCGCGTTGTACCCGAGTCGTCGGCACGTGAGCGCCAAGATCCGCGTAATGATCGATTTCCTGGTGGGTGCGTTCGGTGGGGTGCCCCCGTGGGATCGGGACGAGGGAGAGTGAGCCGGTGCCACGTCAGCTCTGAGCTTCAGGCGCCTCAAGCTGCGTCCAGCAGGTTCTGACAGTCCGGTTTGGACCGGATCTCTGTCTGACAGCGCCGGCTCGCCTTCACCCACGATCCGCAAACTAACTGGCGTTCGGGCAAACTCGATACGGTGAGCAATAGGCAACAGGGTAAGGAAACCGCGGGCGCCTCACGACTAGAAACTGACTGCATGCCCTAACATGGCAACGAATTGGTTGGGTGTGGTCGACGGCGTCGAATTTTGCGAGTCATCAAAGCGCTTCGTTCGTCGCGCCCCAGTCGCATCGAATCGCCGTATCAAATACTGAAACAATGTTGTCCCGCTGACTCAACACATGGTGGGCCGCGCGATTAAGCAATGCGTAGAATGCGTCAGAAATTGTCAGCGAGTGACCGTCAGAAGTGGAGGTTGAGTCCTCGGCATGAAGCCAAGGCAACATATGCGACGAGGCGCGTCCCGAAACGATTAGTGGTTTGCCCAAGGCCGAATCGATTCATCCTGCAATTTAGTTGCAACTTTCTACTATCTATTTTTGCAATAAGTGATTTGCTTAGCAAATCACCGTCGACACCTGTGTTGCATCGTAAAGTCTGCCGGTGCTGTTCGATCACGTGCGTCACAAATATCGTGAGCGCCACCAGCGTGACATAACGGGCTTTCGGTTCCGTGTGATACGTGATGTTGAACTCTGGCTAGCCGGACAATATCCGCAGGATGGAGAACCAGGTTTAGCGCGGCTTGATCCTCGCACCAAATGGAACCGCCATCGACATCGGCAAATTTTTCGAGCGGAGACGAGCAGGCGGAACGTACCGTCGGCGGAGAGGGTTGAAAGCATACGGCGCACGGTGAACAGCTTACCGCTCGGCATCACACGGCCGCATTTCGCGTACCCCCTGAATAACCTTGGGCTCGGCGTCTGAGCCGAGATGCGCCTGTCGGCAACTGCTTCGCCGCACCTTGAAAGTAAATGCCAGTGGTCGCCTTCCGAGTCAGTCCAGCTCAGACTGACTAACACGCTCTCATGGCCGGCCTATCCACCGCGGGCGGAAACACACGCCACGCACCATCGCCGTGCCTGAAGAAAAAAATGACAACCATGCCAGAGGGTCGCGACGCCTCGATACAGACGTAGCGCCCGTGACTCGACGTCAGGCGACTGCAGCGTGCAACCCGAGCGGGCATCGCCAGCGTGGGTGCTAGCCACTTGTCCACAAGCAACCGCAGCGACATCCGACCGGCGTCCATGATCTGCTCCTCCAACGTCCTTCAGTTTCACGCCTGCGCGTGCTTGACTACCCGCTGCCTGAATAATCGTGCGATTTCATGCAGTGCCTCACGGCACTTCAATTAATGCAACCTGCGTGCCAGTGGGATCATGTGTCAGACACTGCATGTCGGGCGCCGCTTTCGATCGACCGCTGGAGAAGGGAAAGCGCCGATCGTGAGTCACGAACGCGGGCCGGGCGACCCGCAGCGCACGTCGAACGGGTCGACGAAATCAATGAACTTGATCGCCCGCCCGCTTTTTCTATTGATCATTTCGTTGATCGGCAAAAACCCTGAGGGATGTTGGTTTATGCTGCCATGAACCCATCGAAGCCTGCACCGCCAGTTCGTTCACTTGGCCTCGGGCCGCGCGTCAATTTCCGCGATTCCACGTACAACCCGTCCCGAAGAACGGCGAGAGCAATCACCGGATCCGCGTTCACATTCCTGAATTGCTGAAGCGAGTTCCTCATATGAGAAACCCTGTGAGCGTTCTCCGACGGCGAACCCCGACGGGCCTCGATCAGGCAGCAACGAAACCCACGGAAATCATCAGGGCCTCACTCCTGTCGCCGCCCGTCAGTTGGATGTGTATTTGACGGTTCGGGTGCAAATAGGCTGTCTAGACGAGAACGTTTCGAGGTCGACAAGACAGGAACGCTCGCCGCTCAGACGTCGTTTGACAGAGCGGGACCGAAAAGCCTCCGCTTCAGCAGGATGGATGGGGCATCCTGCCCGGGTGAGTTTGCCAAGCGAGGCAAGTGATCGCGACTTGACGAGAGTTGCGCAATTGCGACATCATTCGTTGTCTGACATCTTTCTACGCCAATCTTGGGCAGCATGCTGAGACGTCACATGGCCGACAGTTCCGGGCAGATCAGCACCCCCGACCTCGAACGCCATAGAAAGAAAACGTATGCGGGACGTCCGATGACACGTATCCATTTCGCCCCTACCGAAACCAGAGCAAAGGGGTGGCGTTGAAAGGTCGCCGTCGGACTGGAACGCGGAGCGATTTGTATCGAGCGTCCCGATTCCGCCTCCCGGCATGCAAACCATCATTGCCTGGCACGAGCGAACTCCGCTATTTGAATAACATGAGTAACCTTACCGACAAAGTCGTCGCGACACTGTTTGAAGATATCGAGCGCGGGATGCTGAGGCCTGGCGACAAGATGCCGACCGAGGTTGCTCTAATGAAGAAACTTTCGGTAAGTCGCTCGGTAGTGCGCGAGGCTGTTTCGCGCCTGCAAGCGGCAAACGTCGTCGAGACCCGCCACGGTGTTGGCACATTCATTCTCTCTCCGTCGAAGAAGGAAGTTCTGCGTCTGCCCGCTTCGGACTTATCTGATCGCCTCGATGTAATGGCAATCATCGAATTCCGAATCGATCTTGAAGGGGCCTCGGCCGCTCTTGCTGCCAGTCGCCGCAACGATCAACACCTGAAGGAAATTGCAGGCGCACTCAGAAAATTTGATGACGAGATATCAAATGGCGATACTGACGTATTACGGCACGATGTCGAGTTTCATCTCCAAATCGCTCGAGCTAGTGGAAACCGCTATTTCTTTGACGTGCTGAGCCAAATGGGACGAGGCGTAAGTCCCCGCACTCGACTGGGTAAGGCGGAAATCGCGGAGCTCGATCACATCGAACGCCTGCGCACTGTTCAAAGCGAACATATGGCGATTTACCAGGCAATTGTTCGTCAGGACGCTGATGATGCCCGTGCAGCTATGCGCATACACCTGAGCAATAGCCGAGAACGACTTCGGCGCGCGTACGAATCGGCTGCAATGTAGCGGACGGGCACAAAAAGTAGACGGCATCTGGAGAGGTCATAAGAATGGATTCGCCGGTTGGTCCAGTTCACGCGCGACTCCCGAAAAGGCCGCGCCACGAGAGCTAGTGCGCACCACCGTTTTTTGCTTTCAGCCGTCGAACTCAGTAAACCGGATGCCCATTGATCAGACTTGGTAGCCAGGTCGAGAACCACGGTGCGTAGGTCACAATGTTGATCGCACTGAAGATAGCCAGGTAATACGGCCACGCTACCTTGGTGGTCTCCCCGATCGATACATTGCCGATTGCGCAGCCGATGAACTGCACCGAGCCGATCGGCGGATGCACGAGACCCAATGCGCAGTTCAGCAGGATCATGATGCCGAACTGCACCGGGCCCACGCCGTTATGCATCGCCATCGGCAGGAACAGCGGCGTGGTGATCAGGATGTGCGCCGCCATATCGACGAACGTGCCGAGGAAAATCTGGATCAGGTTGATGTACAGCAGCATCAGCCAGGGCAGCGCGGTCGCACCGTCGAGCATCCGTTCGATCGCGTCAGGAATATCCAGGTAGGCCATCTGGAAGCGCAGCATGTTCGACACGCCGATCAGCAGCAGCACCACGCCGGTGGTCTTGGCCGCCTTCGACAGCGCGTGACTCAGCTTCTTCATCGTCATCGAGCGATACACGACGATCGTCAGCGCCAGCGAATACGCGACGGCCACCGCGGCCGCTTCGGTCGCAGTGGCGATACCTCGCGCCACGCAGACCAGAATGATCGCGATCACCATCAGGCCCGGCACCGCGCCGATGAACGTGCGGCACACCGCCATCCAGCCCGGGAAGCGCTGCAGTTCGGTCGACCCGTCGGGACGGCGCGGATAGCCGTACTTGACCGCTTGCCAGTAGGCGGCGATCAGCACGAGGCCCATCACCCACAGCACCGGCAGCAGACCGGAGAACAGCAGATCGCCGATCGACACGCCGCTCATGTGCACGCCGTTCAGCGTGCCGGTGATGCCCTGCGCCGCGAACGCGTAGATGATCATGTTGGTCGAGGTGGGCATCAGCGCGCCCGCCAGCGACGAGTGGGTCGTGACGTTGACCGCATACGCGGCGCTGTAGCCTTCGCGCTTCATCAGCGGAATCACCACGCCGCCCATCGCGGACGTGTCCGCCGCCGGCGAACCCGACACGCCGCCGAACAGCGTGCACGCGACCACGTTGGCCATGCCGAGGCCGCCGCGGAAATGCCCGACCGTGGTCTGCGCGAAACGCAGGATGCGGTCCGCGATGCCACCGTGCAGCATCAGCTCGCCGGAGAAGACGAAGAACGGCACCGCGAGGAACGAGAACGCGTTCATGCCCGAGATCATCGACTGGAAGGCGGTTGCGGCCGGCAAGCCTTCATACAGATACGTCAGAACGCACGACAATCCCAGCGCAAATGAAACCGGAACCCCGAGAAGGAGGAGGACAAGAAAACTGATGGCAAGGAGGGCTAGTTCCATGATTGTTCTACTTTTGTTTCCGGGCGAGTTTGCTTCTTTGGGAAGAGCGCCAGCAGGTGCTCGAAGGAGAACATGGCGATGCAGACGCTGGCAATGACCGGGATGCAGTACCGCAATGCTTCGGGCAAGCCGAGAATCGGAATCCGGTCCTCTCGCGTGGTGATCGCCATCTCCAGGCAGCCGAAGAACACCGCCACGGCAAACGCGACCAGACACAGATGCTGAATCCCCGCCGCAATGACCTGGCCTTTCTCCGGCAAATTCTTGACGAGCGAGTCGAGACCGATATGACCGCCTTCGCGAACCTTCAGCGCGGCGCCGAACATGGCGATCACGATCACCAGCAGCAACGCGATGGGCTCCGCGAAATCCGGTGCGTCGCTGAAGACATAGCGCATCACGACGCTATAGATCACCAGCAGACAGAGCACGGCCAGACTTGTCGACGCCACGGCAGCCAGCACGCGAAAGAGAAAATCATTTGGGCGTTTCAGGAAACTCATTGATCCCATCCTTGCTTACGAAAGACCTGTCGCTAATAATCAGAAATGTCCGGGCTCCGGAATTCCTCCCGCCTATCGAATGGTTGCTTTAGTTCGAAGACTCTTAACAAATTTGTCGATTTGCTCCGCTTGCGCCTGCTGATACAACAATGGCTTCATCTCTTCAAAGGAAGGGACTTTCAAGGGACGAATGTCATCAAGTTTGATTATGTGGAAGCCATATCCCGATTTGATCGGCGTCTTCGTGTACTCACCCTTGTGAAGAGTGGAAAGCGCGTCGGCGAAAGGTTTGACGACCTTGCTGGAAGTAAGCCAGCCAAGCTCTCCCCCGTTGTATTTCGAACCTGGATCGACTGATTCCCGCGCGAGATCTTCGAATAGCGCCCCTTTGTTGAGCCGGGCGATGATGTCTTTAGCCTCCCCGTCGTCCTTCACCAGGATATGACGGACCTTATATTCGGTATTTCCGCCCTTCGCTTTCATGTCGTTGTACATCGCCTTCAGCTGATCGTCACTCACTGGGTTCTTCTTGAGAATGTCCTGTATATACGCCCTGACGATCTCGACCGCCCAGGTCGCCTGCGCCTGAGCGAGTACCTTTTGCCTGGCTGCCTCGGCACGCGCTGCGACTTCCGGGTTCCGGTCGAAGCCGACCTTCTCCGCATCCTGGAGGGAGGACCTCACGACGGATGAGTTCATCTCGAACGTGATCCCGCAACTGGGTCGAGTCGGAAATGCCTTGGGCTTGCGCCTGACCGAGATAGAGATCAGCGTCTGTCTGCGAGACCGGTTTGCCGTTTACCGTGACAAAAGCTTTATCCGCGGCGTTCGCAGTCGTGCAGGCGGTGACGCCAAGCAACAGCGCCAGTATCCATCGTGATAGTTCTTTCATTCGGACGATCGAAGACTCTGGTTAGACTGACTTTAGTGAATCACCTAAAGCGCAAATTGTGCAGCACTCGAAACTATCGTGAGAGGCCGAACTTGCGATTGCCTCGCAAGCACGAAACCATCACCACGTCTTTGAATCTCAATCTTTCTTTTCCCACCGGCTCTGACCAGACTATCGCCTGGTCAGAGCCGGTTACCTACTCGAAGTTATTGCGTAATGGTCCCCGCGAGAGTAAGGCTGCGCGACGAGTTACCGACGTAGACCGAATACGAGCCCGCCGGATTCGTCCATTGCTGCGCATCCTTATTCCAGGTGCCGAGCGGATGATTCGGAGCATTCGGGTCGATGGTCATGGTGATCGTCTGCGAAGCACCAGGATTCAGGCTAACCTTCTGGAATCCCACCAGGCGTTTAGGTGGCTCGCCCGCCGACGACGGCAGGGAAATATAGACCTGAGGAACTTCAGCGCCCGCCAATGCACCCGTATTTTTAACGACCGCGCTTACCGTGTAAGTACCGTTTGATCCAGACCTCACAGTCGGGTTGGTGATCGTAAATGTCGTGTACGAGAGACCGTAGCCAAACGGAAACGCCGGACTCTTACCCATTGCGTCGTACCAGCGATAGCCGATATTCAGTGCTTCACTGTAAGTGACAGTCGGGCTTCCATTGATCGTTACGCCGGGGTACTGGAATGGTGTGATCGAATCCATAAACCCCTGACCGGCCTGCGGGAAGGTCACCGGGAGCTTTCCTGACGGATTTGCGACACCCCACAGCAGGTTCGCCACGATATGCCCATCTTCCTCGCCCGGGAACCACGCCTCGAGAATTGCGCCCGCAGCAGAAGTGCCGCCGGTCAGAATCGAGGGATCCAACGCTTCGGCCGCGCTGTCTTTAAGAACGAGTACCGTGTTGCTGTTGGCCGCAACGATAGTGCGCAACAAGGCCAGCGTATTGCTGTTCTTCGCGGTGCTGGTTGTGGTAAGTGTGTTCGACTTCGGTGCGTACCAGTCGAGGGTATTGAGGTATTTGCCCGGATCGAGCGTAAGACCGCTCGAATCCGTGAAGGTCGCCTGGTCAGCACCTTCCTCCGACATCGAGCCAGCCATGAAAATGACAGCGTCAGCGCTGGTGGCTGCCGACTGGACATCGGCAATTGACGCCGCTGCATTGTCGATCGTGCCAGTCGAATTGTTATCATCGACGAGAGCGAGGCGAACCTGGACGCCCGTGTTCCCGAGGTTGGAAAGCGTGTCCTTGATACCTTGCACCGGAGTGACCGTGTACAGACCCGCGACGTCGGAACTACCACCGCCCGAACCCATCGGGTTGCCGACGGAGCTTCCGCCTGCAACCGCTTGTCGTGCGTAGACCTGAGTGGTCTTCCCGACCACAAGGACGTTTCGCACGGTCTTTTTCAACGGCAGAACGCCGTTATTCTGCAGCAGCACGGCCGACTGTTCCCCAACCTGCCTTGCAATCGCCCCGTCAGCTGTCGCATTAATGGCCGTCTGAGCAATCGGTCGATCAAAGATACCCGCACGGAACATCTGTGTGTATCGCCGAAGCAGAGCAGTATCGATATCGGAGGTCTGAATCTGCCCCGATGCCAGCGCCGCAGTCAGGTTCGCGGGCGACCAGTTCTGCGGAAGCGGCATTTCGTTATCCATACCTGCCAGCAATGTCGGAGCAGTGCTATGCGCCGCAAAAAAGTCCGACTGCACATAGCCCTTAAAGCCCCATTGACCACGGAGTACGTCAGAGAGGATGTGCTTCTGTTCGCACATCGAGAAGCCGTTCACCGCGTTGTACGAGCACATGACGGCGCCCACGCTGCCGGATTTCACCGCCATCTCGAACGGCAGCATGTAGAGCTCGTGCAATGTGCGGTCGTCCACGCTCTCCTGAATCGTCATGCGGTTCGTTTCCTGCTCGTTGGCGACCAGATGCTTGGCCATCGCAATCATGCCGTGGGCCTGGACTGCCTGGGTCTCCGCAACCCCCATCGTCCCCGTGAGATAGGGATCCTCGCCCATGTATTCGAAGTTACGACCTCCCACCGGCAATCTTGCCAGGTTCAGGCCGGGTGCTTCGAAGACATGGAGGGCAAGGTTGCCGCCCTCGACGCCGACCACGTTACCAAACTGGGTTGCCACGGAAGGGTCGAACGAGGCTGCCATCGCGATCGCCGACGGCAGGGCGGTTGCCTTGGCGGAACTCGAATCCGTGTAGGCCGCAAACCCCGTAGCTGAAGGAGAAACACAGTCATTCTGGCCAATGCCGACGGGGCCGTTGGTGATCCGCAGAGTGGGGATCGCGTATTTGGACAACCCGAGGATGTGACGGGCACCATAGCATTGCGGCAACTCAGGAAGGATCCCCGGATTCGAACCAGTGAGTTGCTCCTCCTTATCGGCAAGCGTCATTGCAGGGACGAGCAATGCTGCGCGTGCCTCCGGAGAGAGTGAAGTGTTCATCCATGGCATGACGGGCGTATTCGACTTTGGCGGATTCGAAGCCGTATTCGAGTCAGTACTCCCGCCACATGCGGCCAAAAAGAACACTAAGCTTGCAGCCGCTGCTGTTCGCGTCTCCACGATTCTTATAGACATGGTCTCTTTCCTCAGTTGTTGTGTGTACAAGAGCGAAATACTGTTCAACCGTTCTTATTTTTCGTACTGCGTATTTCTATCGTTTCGAGGTTCCGCGCGTTGACCACCCAAGTGCTGCATCAAGTGTCCGAGGCGCGCGAGATGACCTCGGAGCCCGGCGGCTTCCGACTCTTATTTCCAGGCTCTCGCGCGACGTCGGCAACTGGCACGACGAATCTAAGTCTCTGCGTTCCAAGGTAGGTGCATCGTAGATTAATATTTGTCATCAGACGACTAGGGTTTACTATGCATCAATTAAATCAATCACTTAGATTAGATCACAGACGTCTGATAAGCTTGCCGGCGGCGCGACGCACTTCTGTCGCACAGCCTTGGCCGCACCCGAAGGTCTTTCGTGACAAGCATGAACAGCAGGCATTGCCGAGTGCGGGGCAGCTGGCATGGCAGGCCGGAAGGCCGCTGTGCGCCTGAAAGAGGTCGTCGAGCTGATGAAGCAGCGTTTGGGCGCAGAGGGGCGAAGAACGCATCCGGTGAAGTCAGATGCGGGCGTGTGCCATTGCCCTTGGCGAATGACCGGTCTCCAGTGGCGGATTCAACCGGTGGATGCAACACACAAAGAATGCACAAGCAGTGCGAGTGTTGCAGATGAAACAGCGACGCCGAATTTATGACAGCGAGACGCAAAAAGCGCTGATGTGCGAACGCTGGTAGAAGGCCGAATCCCTCCACCATGTCGCTCGGCTTTTTAATCTAAACGAGTCGTGTACAACGGAATCCGGCCGGCACGGCGACATCGCTCGCGGCTGGCACTAACATTGGCCTGGCGCGAGGAGATATTGAGGGGCGCTCGTTGCTGGATATTCGATCCAGTCGATAGCCAGGAGACTCTTACCGGCCCCGCCACCATCTGCCGTGAGGCCAAACGTAACAGCGCGGCGTCTCCTGCTTCAGAATGCTGTCCTGATGATAGTTGGCAGGAGGAAGGACCGCCATTACATAAAGCTGGAATGCGTCCCGTGTTCGCCGATGATCCTGGCTTTGACTACGACGCCGGAAAGTTGTCGACCAACCTGACGCGCAAAGGAGTTTCGAATGAAAATTGAAAAAGTCCTGTACCGTGCTCATGCACACGTCGCCGGCGGGCGCGATGGACGTGCGACGGTTCCCGAGCGCAACGCGCGGTTGCGCGAACGCTAGAACCGGTACCCAATCCCGACAAACATGATCCACGGGTTCGCCGTGATGTGCGTCTTGTTGGTCAGCACGGGCTGACCGTTGGCGGCAATGGCCGAAACTGTCGCATTCGTCTTGAGGGGCAGATAGGTCACAGATGCGGTTGCATACCAGTTCTTGCTGATGTTATAGGAAGCCCCGGCATTGAACGCCGGATTCCATGACGGACTCAGCGAAGCCTTGGCCTGACCGCCCGGTCCCGCGACCTGCTGCAACGCTGAGCTGAAAGTCGGATTGAGTTCAGTATGCGAATACCATGTGTAATTGACACCGATACCGACAAAGGGACGCAGCCGTGTCTGCGCCGCGCCGAAGTAGTACTTGAGGAAGAGAATGGGTGGCCACGCTCTGGTGCTGGCGAGGGGTTGCAGACTGCCGAAGTCGAGCGTCGGCCCCTTTGGACCGAACGGAGCCGCCGTCCCCTGCGCGTAGAGTTTGAGCTTGGGTGGCACACCCGTAGCCAGGTCCAGCGCGATATTGTCCGTGATGAAATACGTGAATGCGAGTTCAGCGGTGAACGTATTGTGTATCTGACCACCGGTTGTTGGCGACGTAAAGGTGCCTGCCGCCGAAGTACTCTGTAGCGCCGTCGCAGACGACGGACCAAAGTCCATCCAGGTACCTCCCGCACTCGTTATCAGACTCCCCGCGCTTTGCGCCATCGCGCCATGACATATCAGACCCGCTATCAGCGCGAGGTACGCAATCCGTTTCATTCTCTCCTCCACTATTTTATTAGTTATCCAAAATGACCGGTAAAATCGTTTAACCGGTCATTGGCATTTCTTCCAGCACGTTCGATTCAGAACTGCTCGATCGGAATGTCGATTGCGCCGGATGCGCCGAGCAGGATCGCCTTTTGAAGAGCGTGAGCTTTTGGCAAGATTTTTTCCGCATAGAATCGCGCGGTGGCAAGCTTCGAGCGGTGAAATTCCTGATCTTCACCCGCTGCATCCTGTTTCGACGCGACCAGCGCAGCGCGCGCCATCTGCCATCCGCCGCAGACATATCCCGTCATCATCAGATAATCGACGGAGCTCGCCAGGGCTTCATCAATGTCTGTCGTCAACACGCGCAACATCCACTCCGTGGCGTCTTCAAGCGCCTGCACACTTGCCGCGAAAGCCGTGCAGATCGGCGCGAGCCGAGCGTCCGCGCTTTGCTCGAGTTGCAGCGCGACGCTGCGCATCTCCACAACCAGTTTGGACATCGCCGCTCCGCCATCCGACGCGAGCTTGCGTGCCACCAGGTCGGCCGCCTGAATGCCCGTCGTGCCCTCGTAGATCGTCGCGATGCGTGCATCGCGGAGAAACTGGCACGCGCCCGTTTCTTCGATGTAGCCCATCCCGCCATGCACCTGCACACCCAGCGATGCGATCTCGACGCCCAGTTCGGTACACCATCCCTTCAGCACCGGGATCAACAGGTCGACACGCGCCTGGTGGCGCGCACGTTCACTGTCGTCCGGGTGCCTGTGCGTGCGATCCATGTCGGCCGCCATGACGTAGGCAAACGCGCGCATCGCTTCGATCTGGGACTTCATCGTCAGCAACATGCGGCGGACATCCGGGTGATGAATGATCGCCACCGCCTGGGCCGAGCGGCTTGCCGCGAGGCGTCCCTGCACACGCTCCTTCGCATACTCACGGGCTTGCTGGTACGCGCGCTCCGCCATCGCGAGCCCCTGGATACCCACCTTCTGGCGCGCTTCGTTCATCATCGTGAACATGTGCGCGAGGCCTTTGTTTTCGTGTCCGACGAGATAACCGATCGCGCCATCCTTGTCGCCAAAGCTCATCACACAGGTTGGACTCGCATGGATACCCAGCTTGTGCTCGAGGGATACGCAGTGGACATCGTTGCGCTGTCCCGGCGAGCCGTCAGCGTTCAGCAGGAACTTGGGCACGAGGAACAGCGAAATCCCACGCACGCCTTCGGGCGCATCGGGCGTTCGAGCGAGGACGAGATGAATCACGTTGTCCGTCATATCGTGGTCGCCCCACGTGATGAAGATTTTCTGGCCGTAAAGGCGGTAGTGATTGCCCTCCGGCACGGCCTTCGTGCGCACCGCGGCGAGATCCGATCCCGCTTGCGGTTCGGTCAGATTCATCGTGCCTGTCCACGTGCCGCTGATGAGATTAGGCAAGTAGCGTTGCTTGAGATCCCCCGAGCCATGCTGCCGCAATGCCTCGGTGGCGCCGGCCGTCAAGAGCGGGCACAGCGCGAACGCCATATTGGAGGAATTCCACATCTCCACGGCCGCCGCGTGCAGCAGTTCGGGCAGACCCTGGCCGCCGAACTCGGGATCGCCACTGAGGCCGCTCCACCCTCCCGCGGAAAATTGCCGGTACGCTTGTGCAAAACCGTCCGCGGCAACGACGCCGTCCTGCGTCAGACGCGCGCCCTGCTCATCGCCTGTCCTGTTGAGCGGCGCAAGCACTTCTGCCGCGAGCCTGGCGGCTTCTTCGAGTACTGCGTCAGCCAGTTCCGGTGTGGCCTCCTCCAGGCCCGGCAACGAAGACAACGCGCCGAGATCGGCCAGTTCCGTCATCGCGAAGCGCATGTCGCGCAGCGGTGCAATATAGGTGCTCATGGTTTGTCCCGAATCAGTTCTGTTGCAGTTTGTCCAGTTCGCCGGACAATTCCGGCAACACCTTGAAGAGGTCTCCCACGATCCAGTAGTCGGCGACCTGGAAGATCGGCGCCTCTTCGTCCTTGTTGATGGCAACAATCACCTTCGAGTCCTTCATCCCGGCCAGATGCTGGATCGCGCCGGAAATGCCCACGGCGATATACAACTGTGGCGCGATCACCTTGCCGGTCTGGCCGACCTGATAGTCATTCGGTGCGAACCCGGCGTCCACCGCCGCACGTGACGCGCCGACGGCTGCGCCGAGCTTGTCGGCAATGCCGTCCAGCAGCGCGAAGTTCTCGCCGGAACCCATGCCCCGGCCGCCTGAAATCACCCGTTGCGCGGACATCAGGTCCGGACGCTCCGAGCGCGTCAGTTGCTGGCTCACGAAGCGCGAACCTTGCACTTCAGGAGCGGGCGCCAAGGCTTCGATCGCGGCGGCCCCGCCTTCAGCCGGCGCCGCCGCAAAGGCTGTCGTTCGAACGGTGATGACCTTGATGGCGTCCGCGCTTCGCACCGTCGCGAGCACATTGCCCGCATAGATGGGGCGCACAAACGTATCGGAGGACTCGACGGCAACGATCTCCGAGATCTGCGCGACATCGAGCAGCGCGGCCACGCGCGGCATCACGTTCTTCGCGGTCGTGGTGGCCGGCGCCACGATGTGGCTGTATTGCCCGGCAACTGTCACGATGAGTGCGGCGAGGTTCTCGGCCAACGCGTGACCGTAGTGCGCGGCATCGACAGCAAGCACGCGGGTCACGCCGGCAACACGGGCCGCCTGCTCGGCCACCTTGGCGCATTGCGCTCCGGCCACGAGAACATGAATGTCGTCGCCAATCCGCGCGGCGGCCGTGACGGCGTTCAGCGTGGCTGTCCTGAGCGCCTGATTGTCGTGCTCTGCAATAACGAGTACGGGCATTTCTTTCCCCTTCGATCAGATTACGTGAGCAACGTTTTTCAACTTGCTCACCAGTTCCGCAGCGTCTGCCACGCGCACGCCCGCTTCGCGCTTCGCGGGTTCCGCCAGCTTCAGCGTCGTCAGCCTCGGTGTGACGTCGACACCGAGTGCGTCCGGTGTCACGACATCCAAGGGCTTCTTCTTCGCCTTCATGATGTTGGGCAACGTGGCGTAGCGCGGGGTGTTCAAGCGCAAATCGGTGGTGACGATGGCGGGCAGATCGACTTCGATTGTTTCCAGACCGCCGTCGATCTCGCGCGTCACGGTGGCGGCTCCCGCTGCGACCGTCACTTGCGACGCGAACGTCGCCTGCGGCCAGCCGAGCAGCGCCGCCAGCATCTGACCGACCTGGTTGGCGTCGTCGTCGATCGCCTGCTTGCCGAGCAGCACCAGTTGCGGCTGTTCCTTGTCGACCAGCGCCTTGAGCAGTCCGGCCACTGCGAGCGGCTGCAATTCGGCATCCGTCTCGACCAGAACGCCGCGGTCCGCGCCGATCGCCATCGCCGTGCGCAGCGTTTCCTGGCACGCGGGCACGCCGCAGGACACCGCGACCACCTCGGTCACGACACCCGCTTCCTTCATGCGCACGGCCTCCTCCACGCTGATTTCGTCGAACGGGTTCATCGACATCTTCACGTTCGCGATATCGACGGCGCTGCCGTCGGCCTTGACGCGAACCCTTACGTTCGCGTCTACGACGCGCTTGACAGGTACAAGTACTTTCATTGCCTACTCCGTTGGTACAAAAGTGCTGCATCCGGCCGGCCCACGGGAGCGGCCGAAGGGATGCTGCATCGTTCGATGGATGACCTCGTGAAAAGCGTCACGCCCGCTCGGCAAACACGCTGCCGGGCTCACGCTCGAACATGTCGACGAGATAGCGTTCCAGTGGCTTTTCCGACGCGGTCTTCGGTATTTCCGTCACCACCTGGACCCAGGAAATGACAGAGCTTGCTTCCAGCTTCGCGCGGCACGCGCGGAACACCTGCTGCGTGTCGAAGTCATGGGGGCGCTTGGGCACGACGGCCGCCACCACGTCTTTCTCACCCGGCACACCCGACGCAGCCTTCACGCCATAGACGTAGACGTCCTCGACTGCCCCTGACTCGGCGATCACTTTCTCGATCGGTGCTGGATTGATGAACTCGCCGTTGTGGCGAATCCCGCCGCCCTTGCGGTATTCGAAGAACAGCCAGCCGTTCTCGTCCTCACGCACGACGTCGCCCATGTGCAGCCAGCCGTCCTTGCACTTTTTCGCCGAGGCCTCCGGATTGCCGAAGTATTCGACGTTGAACGGCGAGCCATCCGCCGGTCTGAAGAGCAGTTCGCCCGGCTCCCCCTTCACGCAGTCGTTGCCCTCGTCGTCGACGATTCGATGCTGGAGGACGGGCGCCGGCTTGCCGATGCTGCCGACCGGGCCGACGCCGCGCGGCTTCACGGTGATGCCCCCTTCCGCCGCGCCGTAGAACTCGACGATCCCGACACCGAAGCGCTTCTCGAACGCGGTCCAGATCGAAGCCGGCATGCCTGCGGAAATCACGAAACGCACGGGGTTGTCCGCGTCATCGGGCGTCGCGGGTTCGCTGTAGATTGCCGTCGTCATGCCGCCGAGCAGCGTGAAGGTGGTGCATCGATATTGGCGGGTGATGTCCCACAGCCGCGACTTCGTGAAGCGACGCGACAGCACCGCGCGCATGCCCGCCGTCAGCGATGCTCCCAACGTCACGATCTGCGCGTTGGCATGCGTGAGCGACAGTCCGGAGTACGGCCGGTCATCGGGTGCGTAACCGAACAGCGCCGAAACCGCCGCCGACGTTGCGCAGTAGCGCTGATGTGTCATGACGATGCCCTTCGGGTCGCCCGTCGTGCCGGACGTGAAGATCAGCTGCATGGCGTCTGCCGGGTCGCGAGCGATGACGGTCAAATCAGGGACGTGCGCCGGCAGCAACGCCCGCAAGGACGCGACACCGCGGTAGTCCGACAACGGCTTGCCGCCTTCATCCGTTTCGAGCGCGATGACCCAGGACAGACGCGCAAGCGAACCCCGCACTGCCATGAGGTTGTCGAGCGTGTAGTCCGCGGCGATCACGCCCCGGCATTGCGCGTGGTCGAGCATGAACGCGAGCTTGTCGCCTTTCGCGCGTGGATCGATTGGCACGAAGACCGTGCCCGAAATCGATGCGGCGACCATCGCGTCGACAAATTCCGCATGATTGGCCATCAGCAACGCGAAATGATCGCCGGGACGCAAGCCCTGATCGATCAGCACCTGTGCGAGCCGCTGGCCGTTCTCCCAGAACTGCCGGTAAGTGCGCACCTCATCCGGGCGGACGCCGGCACCTTCGACGGTGAGCACGTCGAGATCCGGCATGGTCTCGACGCGATTGGCGATCAACGCTGCCAACGTGGCTTCGGGTCTCGTGCTCATGGCACTGAATCTCCTATGTCGACACAGTTGCTTCAATTCCTCACAGATGCTGTCCGGCCTGCAGCCGTCACAGTCCACGCATTACGCGATTCATCGACCCTCATCGGCCGAGAATCGTGATGCAGGCCACGGCCTCCTCCACCCCGCACAGACCGCCGCCGTTTTCGGCGATCGCGATGCGCGCGCCTTCCACCTGGCGAGCTCCCGCGTCGCCGCGCAATTGCATGACGAGTTCATGAATCTGGCCCAACCCGGTCGCGCCGATCGGATGTCCTTTCGATTCGAGGCCGCCGGATGGATTGATCGGAATCCGTCCTCCGATCGAGGTATCGCCCCGTTCGGCGCAGATGCCGCCCATCCCCGGCTCGCATAAGCCGAGCACCTCGGACTGGATGATTTCGCCGATCGCCGTCGCGTCGTGGACCTCGGCGACCGACACGTCCCCCGGTGCCACACCGGCCTGCTCATACGCGCTCGATGAACCCAGCCGGACCAGATGCTGGTCGAGCGCCGCAGCCGGCCGATCGGTTCCCGTCTGAAGCACGGAGGCGAGCACACGAATGGCCCGCGAGCGCCGTCCCTTGAGCATGTCGAGCCCGGCCTCGCTGCATACGATCGCCGCCGCCGCCCCGTCGCTGACAGGCGAGCACATCGGCAGAGTGAGCGGATACGTGATCGGCGGCGCGGCGAGGATCTCGTCGATCGAGTAAGCCTGCCGATATTGCGCGAGCGGATTGTGGACCGAGTGCCGATGGTTCTTCGCCGACACGGCGGCGAACTGCCGCTGGGTGGTGCCGAACTCGCGCATGTGCATGCGGCCCATCGATGCGTAGATGTCCATGAATACGCTGTAGGGCTTCGTCGATACGCTGCCATCGGGCGGCTCGATGCCGTAGCCCATTTCCAGCAGTCTGCGCTTGCCGTTCTCCGTGTCATGCACGTCCCACGCACCGTCGAATGCGCTGAACGTGCGCGCCTTGTCCGGTGAAAACATCTTCTCAGCGCCCACCGCCAGCACGATATCGGCGGCACCTGCCCTGACGTAGTTCACCGCGAGGTGAAACGCGGTACTCGCGCTTGCACACGCGTTCTCGACGTTGATCACAGGTATCCTGTCGATGCCCATCGCACGCAGCGCGAGCTGGCCGCGGATCATCTGCTGACCCTCCATATGCCCCTGCGTGGAATTGCCGAAAAACGCTCCCTGCAGTTGCCTGCTGTCACAGCCCGCGTCCGCGAGCGCACCGCTTGCCGCTTCGTGCGTGAGCCGCTTCACGCTCATGTCCAGATGCTTGCCGAATGGCGTCATGCCGACGCCCGCGATGTACACTTCGCCGTTCATTTCATCTCTCCACCACCGAGTTCCCGGTGCCGCGAGCGCGTAGCGCCCGCCGCCGCTGTCAGACGTTTTTCACCTCGTAGGCCAGATAGCCTTCTTCCGCCAGTGCGGCGACGAGGCTGCGTGCGCCGAACGCTTGCGCCGGCGAAACAAAGCCGGCTGCATGCAGTTGCCCTCGCAACACACGGCGCACGGCTTCCGCGCCCAGCACACCCGTTTGCGCATACGGCGAATTGCCTCGCAAAATCACGCTGACCGAATTCGTATTGCCCCGCCCCTGACACGAAAGCGTGCAGCGGTTGACGTCGGGGTTCTCGCGCGCGGGCTCGACCTGGGTCACGGCCTTGCCCCACTCGTTGGTGACCTCTTCCTGTCTGGCGGCGTCGAGCGGACGGCACTCGGCCTCGAACTTCTTCAGCAGGCCGACCACGGCGTTGAAGCGCTCCTGGTTCCTGAACGACACGAGTGTCTGGCAATTGCGCACGCGCGGATCATCTGCGTACCAGATCGGCTCGCCACCGCCGCCCCAGGGCAACGCGTTCAGCAGCATGTGTTCTCCCGGCACGTGAACCTGATACGGTGTCGCCCACGGCCATTGCATCAGTTCGTTGTTACGCAGGAAAAACTGCGGCTTCGTGCACATCCGCAGAAACGACATCGTCGACGCGACGCTCACTTCGGAGTCGCCGAGATAGACCAGGTCGAGCGTATCGATACCCGGCGTCTCCAGCGCAATCTCAGCCGCCAGGTTGCCTTCCGTCCACATGTACGAGTTGCCCGGACACAGCGCCAGACCTTTCGCCGCAAATGCCTCGCCGTAGGCATGCTTGAGCAGCGACATCCAGTCGGTTTCGCCCGTCGTGTCGAAGTAGTGGCAACCCGCCGCCAGGCTTGCCTCGACCACCGGCCGTCCCAATTGCATGAACGGCCCGACAATGTTGACGACTGCCTTTTTTCCGTTGAACAGTTCGGTGAGTGCAGCCGTTTCATGTTGAATCCCAACGCACTGGTAGTCATGACCGACCAGTTCGGGCACTTTCGCCAGCTCCTCTTCCAGCCGCTCCTTGCTGCGCCCCGCGGCGATGAAGGGAATGCCACGCTCGGCGAGTTTCCACGCCGTCAATTTGCCCGTGTATCCACTTGCGCCATAGAGCACCACGTCGTATGCCTTTGCCATTTCACCGTCTCCTTCCAGTTCCATTGAATGCGCGAGCGCCGTGTCCCGCTCAAAGCAGTTCCGGGTCGATCAGGTAATAGCCGCCCTTGATCGCAAGGACTTCGTTGCAGCCATCCTCGATCAGCGACGCGCGGGCATCGCGCCAGATCTTCTCGATCGGGTATTCGCGTGTCAGGCCGTTGCCGCAGAAGATCTGCAGCGCGTCATTGGCGACCTCGAAGGCGGTCTGGGTCGCCGTGATCTTGGCCGTCATCGCCGCATGCAATGACGGCTTCGGCGCGGTGAAGTTGTAATGCACGACGCGCTGCGCGAGCGCACGCGCCGCCTCCACTTTGCGGAACATGTGAAAGAGCCGCGAGGCGACCGACTGATGCCGGATGATCGGCAAGCCGCCCTGTTTGCGTTCATGCGCGTAGGCGAGCGCCAGCTCGAACGCGGCGCGTGCCGTGCCCGTGAACACGGTGGCCATGATCGCGTTGGCAAACGTGTGAATGGCATAGACGGCATCGAGGTACTGGTCGGGTCCGGCAAGGATATGGTCCTTCGACAGCCTGACGTCTTCGAAGAAGAGTTCACCCTGGTTGAGCGAGCGCTGGCCGACCTTGTCGAGCGGCTTGCCGCGCGACACGCCTTTGGCATCGAGCGGGACGATGATCACCGCGCCGCGCTTCGTGTCGACGCCGGCGCCGCTGTCCGAGGCGCAATAGAGAATGCATACGTCCGCGACGATGCCATTGGACACCCACGCCGCCTTTTGTCCGTTGATGATCACCTCGTCCCCACGCAAGGTCGCCACGCAGTTGGGTCGCCCGTACGCGCCTTGCGGGTGAAAGATCATGCCGTTCGCGTCGAGCATGTCGGAGCCGTGATCGGGCTCCGTGATCGCCCAACAACCCAGCTTTTCATCCGGTGCGAGCGACCGGCAGAACGCATTGCCGTATGCGGCGGTCATCAGCGCGGGCAGCAGCCCTGCGCCGTGCGTGATCGCGAGTCCGGCATCGCCCCAGCCCAGTTCTTCGAAGAGGATGCTCATCGTCTTCGCCCGCTCGGCGGGTTCGAGTTCGAGCAACCCGTCGACGCCGAAGCCGAGCCCGATGAATTTTTCGCGAGCCTCCCAGTAGGGCGAGCCCGGCGCGATCACCTCTTCAGGCGTCATGCGGTCCAGCTTGATACCCACGGGACGCATCACTTCCTGCGCGTACCGATGGACCGTCTGCTGGACCATCTGGCTCATCTCGGACATCTCCGGCTCGGCGCCGAGTGGACCGAGCTTGTGCGTCGCAACATAATTCGGTGCGGTAGACATGTCTCCTCCTTGGAGGTGGTTGGCGTATCATCGGGTGAACAGTGCGCCGCACTGGGCACACGCCCGGCTAGCTGCCATGAGCGGTGACTCGCGCACTGGACCGTTTTCCGGCTGCACTTTGATCTCCTCTATGGAATCCATAGTGGCTCCGCGTGGCGCTGCGCAACATCCCCCGTATAGGGGAGCGCGATCGCCTGAGCAGGGGATGGCAGCCGGAGTCGCCCCGAGTGTCCGGAGCCGCCGATGCAATTGACCGACGTGATCGCGCCATGCATACCCTCGCCGCTTCTGGCCACGAAGCTGCTTCCGCCACGCTTGCCGAGCGGGCTGATCGATCGCCCGCGGCTGATCGAGCTGGCGGCGTATGCAGAAGACAAGCGGCTCACCGTCATCAAGGCACCCGCGGGCTTCGGAAAGACTTCGCTGGCGCTCGCGTGGCTCAAGCACTTACGGACGAGCGGCGCGCACGTTGCATGGCTCTCGCTCGACACGGACGACGACGAACCCGCCCGCTTTCTAAACCATCTCGCGCAGGCATTGCGGCAGGCTTGCGGCAACGTCGGTGCGTCGGCGATCGGCCTGACCGCCGAAGCCTCCCTCGTCCCCGCGCAAAGCATCGTGGCGACGCTGATCAACGAGCTGGTCGAAGTCGATGACGAGGTCTATCTCTTCCTCGACGACTATCACCTGATCAGCCTTCCCGTCATTCATGATGTCGTGGCGTACTTCATCGAGCACGCGCCGTCGCACGTGCATGTAGTCGCCTGCACCCGTGTCGATTCCACGCTTCCGCTCGCGCGCTTGCGGGCGAGGAACGAACTGCTGGAAATCGACGCAACGGCGCTGCGCTTCAACTTCGACGAGACGCGATGCTTCATCGAACGCGAGTGTCCGGGCAAGCTGGGCGCCGGCACGATCAAGTCGCTGTTCGCGAGCACCGAGGGCTGGGCTGCGGCGCTACGCATTTCGGCCGCGGTGCTGGTACGGGAAGAGCGAAAGCCGGGTTTGGAATCAGGCACGCCATCCGGCGCGTCCCGGCCGTTCGCCGCCTACCTCGAAGACATACTGAAACATCTGCCCGCGACGATGGTCGAGTTCATGCTGCGCACGGCGATACTCGACCGGCTGACCGCCCCGCTGTGCGAAGCGGTGACGGGCGTCGAGCGCAGCCAGAGCATGCTGGAAGCGATCGCCGCGCGCCAGCTGCTGCTGGAGCCGATGGACGTCGAAGGGCACTGGTTCCGCTATCACCATCTGATGCGCGACTACCTGTGCCAGCGGCTTGAAACACAGTACCGCGACGAGGTGGCGGACGTGCACCGCCGCGCGTGTCAGTGGTACGCACAACAGGAGCAATGGACGGACGCTGTCAGACACGCCATCGCAGCAGGCGCGACCGACGAAGCGATCGCGCTGATGGCGCGCTGCGCGATGTCGCTTGTCACGAAAGGCGATCTGCTCACGCTGCTGGGCTGGCAGCGCCAGTTCCCGGCGCACCTGATGCGAGAACAGCTGCAGGTCAGGCTGGCGATCGCCTGGGGCATGGCGCTGGCATTACGCTTTGACGACGCGTTTGCGATGCTCGATGCGCTGGAGCGCGACGCCGCCGCCAGCACGGGCGCCGAAACCGAACGCATGCGCTGGGAATGTCAGGCGATCCGTGCGGTCCTGGCTGCGTTGCAGGACGATTCGCAACGAGCGCTCGCGATGGCGCAGGCCTGTCTTGACCGGCCCTCGGACGATGTCTGGACCACCAACGTCGTATCCAACGTCGTGCGGTTCGGGCACTGGAAAGCGGGCAACCTCGAAGCGCTTTATGCAACACCCTGGGTTCCCTATTCCATCGAGGACGACCAACGCAATGTGTTCTCTTCGGTGTACCGGCTGTGCCTGCTCGGTCACACGGAAATGCAGCAGTTGCACTTCGTGCTCGCTGAGCGGTATTTCATGGAGTCAATGCAACTGGCCGAGCGTTACTCCGGGGCGCAGTCCATCTCTGCCGCCCTGTGTGCGCCAATGATCGCGCAGCTCCGGTATGAGCAGGGCCGTCTGGATGAAGCCGAGGCGCTCATCCTCGATCTGATGCCGATTGTCGATCTGGCCGTCATGCTGGATAGCGTGCTGATCGCCTATCGTCTGCTCATCCGGATTGCGGTTGCTCGATCGAACGCCGCGCAGGCATACGCGCTGCTCGATCGTGCGCAAGCCCTCGGCCACAGGCGCGGTTGGCATCGCCTGATTGCGGCGGCGCTCGTCGAACGCACGCGGCTGCATATCAGCGAAGGAAGAATGGCGGAAGCCTCGGCGTGCGTTACCGAACTCGATGGGCTTGCTGCCCGAGGCCCGCAATCGTCCCCTCCTGTCTCAGCCGAGATCGACAACTATCGCTCACTCGCCACGGCCTGTGTGGCGATGGCGCAGAATCGAACGCGCGAAGCCGTCGAGTCATTGAGCGCTGCACGGCGCAGCGCCGAAAGCCGTCACGGCGACTACCTCGCATTACGCCTGCGAATCACGCTCGCACTCGCCTGGATGGCCGCGGGTCAAACGCGCGAGGCGCTCGAGGTGTTTGGCGAAGTCGTGAAAGTGGCCGCGCACGCGGGCATTTACCAGTCCATTCTCGACCAGGGTCGTGAAATCGGCGCGCTATTGCAGGCGGTTCGCGACGATACACGTAACACAGCGCAGACGAAGGACGTGTTGAGTTACAACGATCGTCTGCTCGAAGGCTGGCGTGCGCTCTATCAGCCCGACAGCCAGTCTCAGCGCGACGCCGAACGCGAATCGCTGAGCGCGCGGGAACGCGAGATTGTCGGGTTGATAGCGCAAGGGGAGTCGAACAAGGAAATCGCACGCAGTCTCGGGATTGCGCCTGAAACAGTCAAATCCCATGTGAAGAGCATTTTCGTGAAGCTCGAGGTCGACAAGCGCGCGCATGCCGTCTCACGCGCGCAAACGTTGGGGCTGCTGCACAATAGCTAGCCAGAGCGCGCATTGCGCGGCGTACGGCTCACCTCGCTACGACGAACGCGGCAGCATGAAGCAGCACACCTGCCATCCCGCCAACCAGCGTGCCGTTGATACGGACATATTGCAGGTCACGGCCGATCTCCGCTTCGATCTTCCTGCTGACTTCCTGTGCGTTCCAGCTTTTCACGACCTCGGTGATCAGCACCGGGAGCTGGCCCCGATAGCGCACGACCAGCGAGTGGGCGATGTCCAGCCACCATGCATTCAGCTTGAGCTGAATCGCGGGCGCGCCCGCGATTGCCTTGCCGAGCGAGACGAGCAAAGCGGTCGCGACACCGCGCGCAGCCGGCTGTCTGGAGCCGAGGTCGTCAATCACGTGTCGTCGGACGTGCTCCAGCAGCAGACGGTAATAGTCTCCGTTCCTGAAATGCCGGATGCAGTCCCGCATCAGCGACTTGCCGAAGCGCCGGTATGCGCCAGACGTCTACAACTGCACGACGAGATCCTGCAAGGCGCCGTCGAACTGCCGACGCAGCGCATGATCCTGGTTGTCGACCACTTCATGCACGAGCGTGACGAGGCCCTCGACGAACCGGTCGACGATATAAGCATCGAATCTGGCGGGCGTGTATCGCGAAGCCTCGCTGAATTTCGCCTTCAACAAGCCCGAGTTCTTGATGAGCCACTGCTCCAATGCAGAAAGTCCACGATCGACCAGTGGCTGGTGGCGATCGGCTTCAGCGAGAATCTGCAGCACGTGGCCGGCGGCGCGAGATACGTCGAGCGTTCGTAGTCGCGGTATCACGATTCGATCGAAGAATCGCGCCACCTCCTCTTCGTCAATTGCGTTCAGCAATCCGGGCAGAGACTCGACAATGGCATCCGCGAGGGTCTCGCTATTTGCCTTGTCGGCCAGCCATTGCGACAGCGCCTTGGCGGCGTTGTGATTCTTCAGTCTTGCGGTGATCAGGTCCGGCGCCAGAAAATTCTCTTCGACGAAATTGCCCAGGCTGTCGGCGATGCGCTGCTGATTGCGCGGGATGATCGCCGTATGCGGGATCGGCAGACCGAAGGGATGCCGAAAAAGGGCAACCACCGCGTACCAGTCCGCGATCGCGCCGACCGTACCCGCTTCGGCAAACGAACGCAGCCAGGCAAGCCACGGGTATTCCTTCTGATAAAGCACGCACACGAGCAACAGCACGAACGTGCCGGCGAGCAGACACGTTGCGGCCCACCGCATACGGGTCAAACGAAGTGCCTTGTGATGCTCCTGTGTAGCGGGCGACGTGTGGCTCACGCTTCGATCGTCGCGCGTCCGGCAGCTCAACTCCCCTCCTGACGAAGAAAATTGCGCACGACAGGCGCGACATCTTTCGCTCGCGTGACGAGGAACAGGTGACCATCGTCGATCACATACAGCACCGCATTGCGGATGCGCGCCGCCAGAATTTTTGCGTTGGACAGCGGCACGATGGGGTCGTCGTTGCCGTGCATGACGAGCGTCGGCTGGCGCAACGTGCAGAGCCAATGCAGACTGGTCCAACCCCACGCCGCCGTCAACTGATAGAGGTATCCGCGACCGCGCGGCGGCTGAATATGGCGGCTATGCTCTCTGAGCAAGCCTGGATCGCGCCGGTAAGCGCCGCCATAGATCTCCGGCCCGATCCGTTGCAGGTAGGACGGATCGGTATAACGCCGCGGCCCGATCAGCTTCGACAGAACGGAGAGTTTGGCCGGCATCATCAGGACGCCCGGCGAAGTCGCGGCGAGGATCAGTCTGCGGCAGCGCTCGGGATATTGCCGCGCGAACTGCTGCGCAAGCGCGCCGCCCCACGATACGCCGAGCACATCGACAGGTCCGTCATATCCCAGGCGCCCCAACAGCTTGTCGGTCAGCACGGAGAGTGTCGAAAATCGATAAGGCGCGAGAGGCGCCGGTGAGCCCCCCACACCGGGAATGTCGAAAATGATGACGCCGACATCCTCCAGTGCTTCGACGAACGGCTCGACCAGTTCCAGATTGGCGCCAATGCCATTGAAGATGACGAGCGGCGGGGAGGCGTCACTGCCATGCCGGATGCCGACGCGCACAATCTGGCCATCCAGATCGATCATCTGGATTTCCATGCTGCTTGCAGGCTCGGTACTGTTATTCGCTTCTCTCATCCGGACACCCCTCCTTCCAGCACACTTGCTCGTAGTATCGGCGCCGGGCGACGCCGTTGTGTCACTTGGTGCGTTGCACGAGCGCCTTCAACTCCTCGACGTTCTCGGCGACGCGCTTCGAGATTACCGCGAAGCTGTCGGCCTGGGCGCGGTACGCCGTTTCGGCGAGTTCCTGCATGTCCGCCAGCGCCTTGTGCAACGCCTGTTGTACCGCTTCGCCCGCGGCCGGCTTGCTCTGCGTTCCGCTGTGCTGCGCAACCAGCGACTGCAGTTGCGTCATCGTCGCGCTCAGAATCTCCATCTGTTTCTGACCGAGCGACTGCATGCCCGTGAGCGCCGTCGTGTTGGCGGCGGCGAGCGCCTCGATGTCCTTGCGGCGCGACTCCAGAACGGCGCTCGCGTCGATGCCGGGCAGCTTGAACTGCTTGATGAGCTTGATGTATTCAGCAAAGAGGGTGTTGGGATTGGTTGATTCCATAGTTGATTCTCCAGAACAAAGCAGTTGATAAAGCAGGTTGAGTTATTGACGGCGGTAATGCCGTCGGTATTTCGTGCGTCAGGCTTGCATGACGTAGGTTCCGGGCGCCGCCGCCAACGACGGATGCCGTTCGCTGCCGAGCACTGCCGGAGCGGCGCGCCGTTCGCCGGAACGTGCGGACAGCCAGTCGCGCCAGTCGCTCCACCACGAATCCTTCTCGGCCTTAGCACTCGCGAGCCACGCGTCGGCATGCGTGGGCAGTTCAGGATTCAGGTAAAACTTCGCCTTCGGATTGCCCGGCGGGTTGATCAGACTCTGGATGTGGCCGCTCGAACTCAGCACGAACCGCGTCGCGCCGCCGAACAGCCGAGCCGTGTTGTAGACGCCCTTCCAGGGCGTAATGTGATCCGTGATGCCAGCCACCACGTACTTGTCGCACGTCACGTCGGACAAGTCGATCGGCGTGCCGAGGACGCTCAGCGCGCGAGGTTTGGTGAACAGGTTGCCCATGAAAATGTCGAGCAACTGGCCGTGCAGCCTGGCGGGTAAGCGCGTCGTGTCGTTGTTCCAGTACAGGATGTCGAACGCGGGTGGCGTCTTGCCCATCAGGTAGTTGTTGACCCAGTAGTTCCACACCAGATCGTTGGGTCTCATCCACGCGAACACGCGGCCCATCTCTTCACCGGCGAGCACGCCTCGCGACGTGCTGTTTTGCTTGGCCGCCGCGATTGCCTCGGGGGTCGCGAAAAGACCGAGTTGCGAATCCGCAGTATTGTCCAGTACGGCCACCATCAGCGTGGCAGCGTTGACGGATTTTTCGCCGCGGCTCGCCAGATGTCCGAGCAATGCCGAGATGGTCATCGCGCCGGAGCATGCGCCGTGCAGATTGACGTCGTCGCTGCCCGTGATGTCGCGTACCGCCGCGATCGCTTCAAGTAGTGCCGTGACATAGGTATCGAGATCCCAGTGAGACTGCGCGGCAGTGGGATTGCGCCAGCTCACCACGAACACCTGGAACTCGCTCTGCACCAGGTAGTCGACGATGCTCTTGCCTTCGGAAAGATCGAACACATAGAACTTGTTGATCTGAGGCGGCACGATCAATTGCGGACGACCGTAGACGTGCGTGGTCGCCGGTGCGTACTGGATCAATTCCAGCACCTCGTTGCGAAACACCACGGCACCGCGCGACGTGCCGAGGTTCTTGCCCACCTCGAATGCCGTCTTGTCGACCTGGGCCGGCATGCCCTGATTCTTCAGCAAGTCCGTCACGACGTTCCTGATCCCGCCAAGCAGGCTCGCGCCGCCGGAATCGACGATTTTCTTGAGGGCCGCCGGATTGCCGAGCAGCGTATTGGTCGGCGACATCGCGTCGGTGAACAGCGACAGCACGAACTGCGCACGTTCCTTGGACTTCGAGTCGAGTGCGGAGCGATCGACAAACCCGGCAAGCGCGTCACGCCACGCGAAATAGCCCTGGAGCGTCATGCGGTACAGCGAATTGTCCTGCCACGCGGCGTCGCTGAAGCGCTTGTCTCCCTGCGGCGGCGTGCTTTGCCCATTGCCGCTCAACACGGCCATCAAGTCACGTGCCAGTTTTGCTTCCTGCTCCACAAACAGAGCGGGTTGCCGCAACGCCTGCGTGCCGATCTGTTGCGCGGTGGCGAGAACGTCGCACGGACGCAATCCGACAAACGGATTGGGGCCCAACATGCCTTCCGTGGCAGACGCCGCGAGATCGTCCGACTGTTCGCTTCCCGACAGGTTTTCAGTATTTACCGCCATCTTGCTGCTCCTCAAACGGCTTATTCAGCCTGGTCAAACACGTCCGGTTACGCCACCAGCATCGCCAGCGTCTCGGCAATCAGCGCCGGCTTGTCCTCGCCGTCGATCTGCAGTTCGTTCATCGTCTTGACGATGACCCTGCCGCCGCCCTTTCTCTCCACTGCCAGCAACGTCACGCGGTTTCGCACACGCGCTCCGGCTTTCACGGGTGTCATGAAGCGCACCTTGTCCAGCCCGTAGTTGAGGCCCGCGGACACGTCCTCGGGAATGACGCCAATCTCGATCGCCAGCGCCGCCAGCAACGACAGCGTCAGATAGCCATGGGCAATGGTTCCGCCGAACGGGCTCTCGCGTTTCGCACGCTCGACATCCACGTGGATCCACTGCGTGTCGCCCGTGCATTGCGCGAAAGCGTCGATGCGCGCCTGGTCGACGACGACCCAATCCGACACACCCAGTTCGCGCCCGACGAAGTTTTCGATCGCTGTGACGCTGTACTCATTGATGCTCATGTGTTTGCTCCTCGTGACGGGTCAGGCGAACTGCGCGCGCAGCCACTTCTTATTCATCTTGCCGACGCTCGTCTTCTCCAGCGCGTCGACGAACTTGACGATTTGCGGCACCGCGTACTTCGAGATGCGTCCCGACGCACTGAACGTCAGAACATGACGCTTGATGTCGTCCTCGGTGACCACGGCGCCTTCACTGAGCACCACCAACGCCACCGGCCGCTCCCCCCACTTCTCATCGCTAATTCCGATGACGGCGACTTCGGACACGCCGGGGTACAGCGAAATCAGGCTTTCGATTTCGAGCGATGAGACCCATTCGCCTCCCGACTTGATCACGTCCTTGAGACGGTCCGTGATCTGGATGTTTCCTGTCGGTCCGATATTCGCAATGTCCTGCGTGTGCAGATAGCCGCCGCTCCAAAGGTGAACGGAAGCTTCGGGGTTGTTCAGGTAGCCCTGAGTCAGCCAGGGCGCGCGCACGGCGATTTCTCCATACGCTTTGCCGTCGTGGACAGCCTCCTCCATCTCTTCATTGACGATGCGCAGATCCACGAGCGGTATCGGCAGTCCGGTCGTGCAGCGCAGGCGCAACTGCTCATCCGCATCCAGCGCCTCGGCGCCGGGCGGCAGTTGCGCGAGACTCAGCACGGGACCGGTTTCGGACATGCCGTAGCCGCTGAAGATGTCGATGCCGCGATCGAGCGCGACACGCGCGAGCCCGTGCGTCAGCGCCCCGCCTCCAATGACGACCTTCCACTTGCTGAAGTCGGCGGACTTCGCTTCGGGACAACCCAGCATCATGTGCAGAATCGTGCTGACGCAATGCGAGAACGTCACGCCTTCGTCGCGCACGAGTTGCACCAGCCGGTCCGGCAGATAGCGGCCCGGATAGACCTGCTTCACGCCCAGCACGGTGGCGATGTAGGGCATGCCCCACGCGTGCACGTGGAACATGGGTGTGAGCGGCATATAGACATCGCCGCGGTGAAAGCGCTGTCCGGATTCGGGGCTCGACAACGCCGCCATCACGGTCATGGTGTGCAGGACCAGTTGCCGATGCGAAAAATAGACGCCCTTGGGCAGACCCGTCGTCCCCGTCGTGTAGAACGTCGTTGCGCGCGTGTTCTCGTCAAAGTCCGGAAAGTCGTAATGGTCCGAACTCGCGGCAAGCATGGCCTCGTATTCGGCGGAGATCGGAATCGAGTGCGTACCGACCTCGCTGCCCTCCTCGTCGATCCAGACGAAGGTGCGCACCGTTTCGAGCTGGTCCTTGATCGACTCGACGAGGGGCAGAAAATCGGTGTGAACGAACAGTATTTCCGCGCCGGCGTGATTGATCGTGTAAGCGATCTCAGCCGGTGACAGGCGCACATTGACCGTCTGCAGGACGGCACCCATCATCGGAACCGCGAAATAGCACTCAAGGTAGCGGTGACTGTCCCAGTCCATCACCGCGACGGTGCTGCCGTGCCGCGCGCCAAGGTGGCTCAACCCGTTGGCGAGCCGCGCGATGCGCTCGCGCAGTGTCGTATAGGTCATCCGCACCTGTCCGCGGTATACGATTTCCTGGTTCGGCGACTGAACGAATGGCGTGTGCAGCAGTTGTTTGATCAGCAATGGATAAGCGTAGGCCGTAGGCGCGGAGGCCTTGACATCGTCCCGCATCTGAATCTCCTGGAGTTCTGAACTGGATGGCGGGCAAACACGGCTTCATCGCTGAGTCGGCTTACTGTGTCTCCCGATAGAGCAATGATCGGGGCGAACGCGTTCTGGAAATATCCCCTGAACGGGGGAGAAAGGGGGGGGTGCGGGAGGGACCCGCTTGTTATCCTTGCAGGCAGGCCGTCACGCTTTGTAGGTCCTTGAACCAAGGCCCGAGCGTGGGCGCGAAGCGCTGGGTCGCGCCCATATCGGGAAAAATACACGCACAGGCGCTAATATGGACCACCTCGATTGGCAATGAGAGCATGCTCCATGAACGCATCGGTTGTCTCCGCGCTGGCTGCACTAGTCGGCGCCGCCATCGGCGGCCTGACCTCGGTTCTTGCCACATGGCTGACCCAGCGCACCCAGGTTCGCGCGGAGTGGCTGGCGCATGACCTCACCTGGCGGCAGGAGCTGTACAAGGCGTTCATCGAGGAAGCGACGAACCTCTATGTTCACGCACTGCAACACAGCGAGCCCGATCTCGCCGCGCTCGGCACTCTCTACGCGAAGATCAGCCGCATGCGCGTCCAGTCGTCGAGCGAAGTCGTGGAAGAAGCCGATTTGATCGGACGCACGATCGTGGACACCTACCTTGCGCCAGACAAGACTTTCATCCAGATTCGCGAGATGCTCGCGGATGGCTCGGTCGATATTCTCGGCAGGTTCGGCGACGTGTGCCGCGCGGAACTCAAATCGCTGCGTGCACAGCAGTTCTGAACACTCTCCACGCGCCGTTCAACGCGGCTTCAGTTCGACAGGCGCATCGGCGCGATAGCCGCCGCCGAGCGCCTTCGTCAACGCAATCTCCTGACTCAGTATCTGGCCGTTGAGCGTGAGCAGCGCCACCTGTTCCGCGATCACGGGCTGGCGCGCCTCGAGCGCCGCGAGCCGGTTCGTCAGGCCGCGTTGATAATGGGCTTCGACGCTGTCCCTCGCGAACGCAACCGATTCGATCCGTTGCTTTTGCAACCCGGTTTCCGCATCGAGGGCCTGCAAACGGCTGCCGGTCTGCGCGACATCGCGTACCGCATTGAGAACGGCCTGGTTGTACTGCTCGATCAGCAGGTTGCTGCCCTCGCGCACGCCGCTCAGGTTCGCGTTGAGCCTGCCGCCGTCGAAGATCGGCAAGGTCAGGCCTGGAATCAGATTGATCTGCTGGCTTGCATGCGTGAAGAGGTCCGCGAGATGCAGTGCGTTGAAACCGAAGAACGCCTTGATGTCGAAGCTCGGGTAGAACGCCGCCTTCGCCGCGTCGATCCGGCTGAACGATGCCTCGACGTACCATCGCATCGCCTGCAGGTCGGGCCGCCGGGCAAGCAGTTCGTATGAGAGCGTCACCGGCAGGGCCGCCTGCGAACCCGGCAGTGCGACGGGCTCGATCGCGGCCAGGCCATCAGGACCCGCACCGACCAGCGCCCGCAGCGACTCGCGAAGCTGCTTGATCTGCCCTTGCGCCGCCACGATCTGCCGTTCGATGCCCAGTTGCTGCGCCCGTGCCTCTTCGAGCTGGGTGCGGGCTTCGAGGCCGCGACCCGCACGCGCCTCGTGAGCCTGCACCGCGAACACCGCGACCTCATCCGACTCGTTCAGCAGATCGATGAGCTGATACGTCGTTTGAATGCCGTAGTAAAGCGTCGCGACATCCGTCGAGATTTCGAGTTCGACAGCGGACGCCTCGGCAAGCCGCGCATTGCTCACGCCGAGCGACGCGGCAATCTGCGCGCGCTGCTTGCCCCAGAGGTCGATGTCCAGGCTTGCGCCCAGCCCGACGATGCCCTCGGTGTACCACGGCCCCGTCAAGCCCAATTCCGGTTCGTTCTTCGCGAACGGGCCGAGAAAGCCGTTCGCGGAGACACGCGTGCGATCCAGCGACGCCAGCGCGGCCATCTGGAGGTTCGATCCCGCTGCGACCAGCGCCACATCCGACCTGGCCTGCGAGACCCGCGTGCGCGCAATCACCATGGTCGGCGCGTTGGCGAGTGCCTGATCGATCAGCGCGTCGAGCTGCGCATCGCGATAGCGCGTCCACCAGCGCGCGGCGGGCCAGCCGTCGTGCGCGAGATGGATGTCGCTCGCGAGGTTGATCTGCTCCGGCGCGATCTCGGTGTAGGGCGTGCCGTTGTGATGGATCAGCGCACAACCCGGCAGCACGAACGACATCCACGCGACACACAAGAAGCGTCGACGCCATTGCCAGTCGCGCATACCCGATCGCGCCTTCATGTTCGTATGGTCCGTGATGAAGCCCCCGCGACAGGTGCCCCGACGTCTGACTCAGCGCGCCAGTCCGGCAACCCCGCGACCCGCCGCGACAGTTCGTCCGCTGCGGCGATGAGCGGCCCGTCGGCCGGCTCGACAGCTTGCGCCGCGATCCCGATGCGTCGCGGCGCAGACGCGTCGGGTGGGTTGACCGCAAGCTCATCCGCGTACCGGCTGAGTTCGGCGCAAATCTGCTCCTCTGCCGCGCGCACTGCGTCGATTGCGGGTAGGCTCGACGATCCCGCTTGCGCCACGAGCAGGTTGCGCAACGCATCGCCCGCCAGCATGATCTCGCGTCCCTGCGCGAGAACCGTTTGCGCGCGCAGTGTCAGTTGCGCCTCCTCCCCTTCCTGCCAGCTGGGTTCGAGTGCGACACGCGAGAGCGTTGCCTCGCAATCGGCCAGCACCGCCCATGCCTGCAGCTGGCGCTGCGCATAGGGCAACGCATCCAGCTCCCCGGCGACTGGCCGGGTTGCACGGAGTTGTACGGCAATCGCGCGCAACAGGGTGGCGAGCTTCTGGCGCAGCACGTCGCTCTCGCCTTCGCGCCAGAACGACATCTGCACGAAGGTCGCCACGCCGACGCCCAGCACAATGCCCACCATCCGGTCGCGGATTTCAGTGAGGTTCATGGTTGGGCCGAACTCTCCGAGCAACGCGAGCGAGAACGTGAACACCACCTGAATGCCGGCATAGCCGATCCGCTCCGACCCGGCCGCTATCCATGCCCCTAACGCGACAACGGGTAGCGCCATCAGCAGCAGACCGACAACGTCGTCGAGGTGCGGCACGACGAACACCACCATGAACAACGCCAGCGCACTGCCGATGCCGGCCCCGGCCAGCCGCAACAACGCACGCTGCGTCGATGCGCCGAGGCTCGGCAGCGCAACGATCAGGCAGGTCAGCATGATCGTGTGGACCCCCTGCCAGTCGACAGCGTTGTAAAACACGTAGCAGATGAGAACCGCGAGCAGCGTCTTCAGCGAAAAGCGCATGTACGCGGGATTGGTCCAGGCGTCGGCCACGACCATCGGCTCGCTCGCGGGCGGCGTGCCGGATGCTGCGCCGCTTGCGACCAGATCGGCGAATGCGTGCAGCGCCCGCTGCAATTCGGCGGCAGCAGGCGTGGTGTCGGCGGCATTGCGCTCGTCAACGGTCGCCGTGCTCACATAGCGGTAGGGCTCGCCAGTGCTGACCGATTCGTCGAGCGCGCGGCCGTTCGCGCGCAACTCGCGCAACATCGCCAGCTGCGCTACCGACGCGCCTGGCCAGCTGGGCGGCAGCTCACTCGCTGCGCGATAAAGACGCGACACCGTCGCAATGCACGCAAGCTGCAACGCCTGATGCTCGCGATAGTGGGCGTCACGCATCGTCGTGAACCGCAGCAGCTTCTGCAGCGTGAGCGCGCCTTGCTGGACGGCTGCCAGCGTGACCGGCTCGGCACGGGTGGTGCCGTCGATCAGCTCCGTCAGGCGTGTGTCCAGCGCCGCCAGTTGCCGATGGATTTCCGCCTTGAGTTGCAATAGCGGTTCGGCGGGCAGCAGCAATGTGTTGACCAGGAGCGTCAGCGCGATCGGATAATTGACGGCGATCCACACCCACAACACGGCCCGGATCAGGAGATCCGCCTGATCGGTCTGGTCGACGAAGCTCTGCACGTAGATCACGACGATTGCGACGATGAAGAACACGACCCCGATCTTCAGCACCCGCATGAGGTACACGCTGCCGAAGAACAGCAGACTCGCGGTCACGATGCGCAGCAACGGATAGTCGAACGTGAATTTCAACAGCAGGATCGACAGCCCGATCGCGAGCGTCGATCCGACAATGAACATCACGCCGACCAGCCGCGTGACCACCACGTTCGACTGCGTAACGTAGAACACCAGCAGCAGCGACAGTGCGAGCTCCGGAACTTCGAGCGCCATCGACAGGACAATCACGATGGCGCTCGTCAGCATGCAACGCAACATCACGTTGAGGCGCCCCGGAAAAGGCGCCAGCTCGCGCTTCAGGAAAGCGCCTGTCTCGCGCACGGTGACGGGCAGGTAGTCGGCGGCGCTCATGGGCTCCTCACTGGCGCACGCCGTGGTTGTCGCGCCCAGGCTCCAGCACGGCCACGGCCGACGTACCCACGCGAAACAGCTCCGGGTTCGGATTGTCGACCCGGATCTTCACCGGGAAGCGCTGCGATACACGGACCCAGTTAAGCGTGCGTTGAATGCGCGGCAATCCGCCGGGCAATGCAAGGCCGGCTTCATCGGGCGCGACGCCATAACTGATCGAATCGACCGTGCCCTGGAAGCGCTGGCCGGTATCGCTCATCAGGTAGACCGTGGCGGGCGTACCCGCGCGGATGCCCTTGAGTTCGGTCTCGCGAAAATTCGCGACCACATACCAGTGCCGCGTGTCGATCAGGGTGAAGACCGGTTTGAGCGCCGTTGCAAACTGGCCCGTCGATGTCTTCAAGGACACGATGCGTCCATCGAACGGGGCTCGCACCGTCGCGTACTCGAGGTTCAGTTCGGCCAGCGCGATCTCCGCCATGACGACGGCACGTTGCGCAACGAGCGCATCGACGCCGCTCACAGCCGCTGCCGCCTGTTGCGCCTGCAGTTGCGCGGCGCTGAGTTCGGCTTGCGTGGCGCGTTGCGCGGTACGCGCACGGTCGACGTCTTCCGCCGACACATAGCCGTGCGACAGCAGCGGCTCCATGCGGTGCAGCGTATCGGATGCCTGACTGGCCGCGGCTCGCGCGCGCTCGACGGCCGCGCGCACCGACTGCGCGTTGTACTGCTGCGCATTGACCGTGCGCTGGGTCAACTCGATCTGACGGTCGAGTGCGACGAGGGATGCGTTGCCTCGCGTCAGTGCATCCTGATACGGACGCGGATCGATACGGAACAGCAGATCGCCCTGCTTCACCGCCTGATTGTCGCGCACGGCCAGTTCAACGATGCGTCCGTTGACCTCGGGCACGACGTCGATCGTATCCGCGTAGACATAGGCATCGTCGGTACGCGGCGCGTGGTCCAGCAGCCGGATGACATAGACAAGCAGCAACAGCGTCACGACGACCATAACGACGGCTGGCCACTTCCTCTTCGATGTTTTGCTGGCTATGTTCGCCATTTACCCGCCCGAAGGAGATTCAATGTTGAAAGAACATCAGCCAGATAGCGAGCGCAAGGAAGGTGACCAGCGTGGGATACACCACGGCTGCAGGCCCTATCAGATCGCGGGCCTGCGAACGCTTGAGAATCAGATGAATGACGACCGCGAGCACGACGCCCGCGACGATACAGAACAGCCAGTCCGGAAAGTATGCGCCGAGCACGCCAATCGACGGCGAGTTCACGCACCCCGACATCAGGGTCGCGGCAATCACGGCCACGCCGATTGATCGCTTTGAACATCTGCCTCTGGCAAGTGACATGTCTCGTTTCAAGGTTGTCCGGGTGGCTCGAGCCAATGCCACACCTTGATGATACGCCGATGTGCGTGCCCCGGATTTCGGCTTGGGAGGTAGCGAGGCAAACAGTTTCGGGAGCACCTTTCCTGCCTGTACCGGTCAGCTGGGATCGAGAGATTGCGGGTGTAGCAGTTCGTCAAATTAATGCCAAAAGGGGCATTCCGCATCACATGAATATGCAATATCGCCGCAACGAACATCCACGTAAACTTGCACGCCTCGCTCGTGGCCGCACCGTGCACGCCTCGACGGATTCCCGGGCCGCACCTCTCGCGCAGACAGTCGTTTTCAGTATCCTCGCTCGGGTCGAATGTGACCATGGCGCGCACCCATGGACCCATTCAGGCGCCACGCTATCGGCCACCCCTTGTCGCATTTGCGCTCTCGATCGGAAGGCTGAAGCTGAAGGTGACACCACGGATCTCATTGCGCACGGCCCAAATCCGACCGCCGTGTGCTTCGACGATCGTTCGGCAGATCGCCAGCCCGATGCCCATACCTGTTTGTTTCGTGGTAAAGAACGGTTCAAATATCTTCTCGAAGTCGGCAAATCCTGTACCGCGATCCTCGACATCGATCACCACGCTTTCGCCGTCGCGACGCGAGCCGATCAATAACAGCTTCGGCCGCTCCGTCGTTGCTGCCAATGCCTCGATTGCGTTGCGAACAAGATTGACGAGCACCTGCTGGATCTGCACCGCGTCGGCCCGGATTTTCGGCACGTCTTCGGCCAGCGTCGTTTCGAGCGAAATCGCGTTTCGCTGAATATCATCAGCCATCAGCGTGCATGCCTGAAGTATCAGTTTGTTGATATCTAGATCGACCATTTCAGGAGCCGTATGCTTGAATAGTGCTCGAATGCGGCTTACCACTTCGGCCGCGGCATTGCCGTCGCGCACCACGTGCTCGGCGGAGAGTCTGGCTTGCTCGATGTTTGGCGGCTCCGCGGAGAGCCATCGCAGGCATGCGCGCCCATGCGCGACAACCGCCTGCAGCGGCTGATTGATCTCATGGGCGATTGACGCGGACAATTCGGCGACCGCTGCGTTCCGCGATGCCTGCGCAAGCTTCTCCTGGGCATCGCGCAATGCCTCGGCCAGTTTCGCGGCGTCGTCAATGTCGACTTCGAGGCCGAAGAACTGCATCACGCGCGCCTCGGCTGGCTCGCCACGGCGTTGCTCGCGAGCGGGATCCACTTCGAAGCTGGATAACAGATGTGGCTCGCTCGACAACTGGACGAGTAGCTTGAGAAGTTCGCGCCGGCCGCCTTCAGACCGACGTGGGCCTTCCTCGAGTGGGATCGCCCAACGGGGCCGCCGGAGCTGCTGATCATGCTCGACGAGATAAGTGCGGACAATGATCTGGGCGATCAGATCGAAATAGTCGAAAAGATATAGCGAGACGTCGAACAGCAGCTCTTTGGTGAGTCTTCCATCCAGCTCACCCACTGCGATGTATGTGCTCCAGATTTCTCGCAAGCCGTAGCGTAACGCCTGCAGCAGACTGTTCAACGGCACACGCTGATGCTCGCGTCTTTGTCCGATTTCGCGGAAGACGGCGATATCCCGAGCCGATGGAGGTTCGCCCGACAAAAGTGTCTCGAACCACACTTTGGCCGACAGCGCGACCGAATCCTCGACGTCGCGCATTGCAGGGGGAGAAAGCAGCTTGTATCCATCGAGCGACTTCAGTATCCCAAGTGCACGTTCGACAACAAGAGACAGATCTGCTGCAAGCGAAGCGGTTTTTTCCCGCAAATCGGTGCTGATCCTTGGTACGTTGGCTAACACGGCAATAGGTCCGAAAGTATCGGTTGGACGGATTCGATGAACGAACGTGCCGGCCCGTTGCGGGGAATGTGGCGGTTCCGGCGAAGTCCCGGCGGCCACCACGCAGAGATGGGCCAGCGCACTACCCGTTGTTCGGTGCGTGCTTCAAATCCCATCCGTTGTATACATGGTCTCCGGAGACGGCATGACGGAACATCCCCCTTTTGGGGGAGACGCTACCGGAGCGATGGGGGATGGACAGCAGCACACCCAACCGGCAGTCCCAGGTATTCTCGATGCGGTGACCGAAAAGTGCATGTGATCGCTATCAGCGCAGCAGGTCACGTCAACATCGCAAATCGCCGCCGCGCGTGCAGGCCATTTACCCCGATGCTCCTCTTCCTGGTCAAATCCGGGCGCACTCCACATTCATGTAATGGCAGCCGGCAAGCCTGCTACCTATCATCAAGCCAGGACCGAGCGTTGGCTCGCGAGCTTCGCACGTCACATAAGACTGTGGGCGAGCCACTGGCGTCGCCCTGCCAGTGTTTGTCTAACGAGAATGGAGGAACCGCGCCATGCAAGCTCCCATTGAAGCAGACGGAATCTGGCAGTCAACGATGACGCGCCTCTCGAGCGAAGGCGAAATGCGGCTGCCCATTGGGTCCAATCCCACCCACCCGATGTACGGCGAAGGCTACTTTTCGACATGTGCCATCCGGGTTCTGGACCGCAATGGACAGACTTCGGCAACTATCGCGTGGAGCGACCCGACCTCCTGCTGCTACGGTGCACAGATCTGGCGGCGCTGCATCGCGAAGAAAGGCGGCGTTTGCGCGCTGAGTGGTCAGCTCATCGCAACAGGCGACGCCGTGTATCGACCCAGGCGTCTGAATCCTGCACCACGAAACATCGAAGCGATGATTCTGGCCACAGTCATGCAGGCTGTCCCTTTGGAGGATGCTGTCTGATTGCATGTCTATGCAATGGGACCCGCGTCCATGTGCTTCGCCTCGCGGTTAAACAAGCGTCGAGCGCCAATAGCCTCGTCAGGCTGATTGCAGATTCATGTAATAGCGGTCCTTCGCATCGCCCGCTATTATCAAAAAAACATGGCATAGCGAAACGTTCAACTCAGTCGCTACGGCTCGGTGAATCCGGACTTTTTTGTTTCTCCTTAACTACGGAGATGTGAAATGGCAACCATAGCTGCCGACTACATGGTTGGTGCACTAGCCAATGCGGGAATCAAGCGCGTGTACGGCGTGGTGGGGGATTCCCTCAATGGATTCACGGACTCCCTGCGCCGCGACGGATCGATTGAATGGGTTCACATGCGGCATGAGGAAAGCGCGGCTTTCGCCGCTGGCGCCGAAGCTCATTTGACGGGGCAGCTCGCAGTCTGCTGTGGGAGCTGCGGTCCGGGGAATCTGCATCTTATCAACGGCCTGTTCGATTGCCATCGCAGCGGTGTGCCTGTTCTCGCTATCGCCGCGCATGTCCCCAGTACGGAAATCGGCATCGACTATTTTCAGGCTACCCACCCCGAAGCGTTGTTCAAGGAATGTAGTCACTACGTCGAACTCGTCCACAGTGCCGACCAGCTACCGCAAATTCTGGGCCGTGCCATCCGGACGGCGGTTGCGCGCAAAGGCGTCGCTGTGGTCGTCATACCAGGCGATGTGGCACTCGGGACGCTTACCAAACCTGCGCCGCACTGGAGCGCGCCTGCCGCTCCGGTGATGCGCCCATCGAACGACGAAGTCGCGAAACTCGCACGCCTGTTGAACCAGTCGTCGCGAGTGACGTTGCTGTGCGGGGCGGGATGCAAGGATTCCCACACGGAAGTCGTGGAACTTGCCCGCAAGCTGCAAGCGCCAATCGTGCACTCGCTGCGTGGCAAGGAGTACATCGAATACGATAACCCGTTCGATGTGGGAATGACGGGTCTTGTGGGGTTCGCCTCCGGCTACTCCGCGATGAAGAGTTGCGACATGCTCCTGATGTTGGGCACTGACTTCCCCTATCGACAGTTCTACCCGGAGAAAGTGACCATCGCGCAAGTCGATACGCGGGCGGAAGCGCTCGGCAACCGGTGCCCGCTAGAGCTCGGCGTATTGGGAACGGTCAAGGATACGCTCGATGCACTTCTGCCAATGATCCAGGAGAAAACGGATAGCAGCTTCCTGAATCGCGCGCTCGACGACTATCGCAAGGCTCGCCAGAGTCTGAATGCGCTGGCGGAGCCAGAACCGGGCAGCAGCACCATCCATCCGCAGTACGTGACCAGGCTCGTCAGCGAACTGGCGGACGAGGATGCCATCTTCTCCTGCGACGTCGGCACCCCCATCGCGTGGACAGCCAGATACCTGAAAATGAACGGCAAACGACGACTGGTGGGTTCTTTCAATCACGGTTCGATGGCCAACTCACTGTTGCACTCGATTGGCGCGCAGGCCGCTTTCAGGGACCGGCAGGTGATTTCGATGTCGGGTGACGGCGGCTTCACCATGATGATGGGAGAGTTTTTGACGCTGGCTCAAACAGGGTTGCCGGTCAAGGTCGTCGTGCTCAACAACGGAACGCTGGGCTTCGTGGAAATGGAGATGAAGGCCAGCGGGTTCCTTGATACAGGATGCGACCTGAAAAATCCTAACTTCGCCGCGATGGCCAATGCGATCGGAATCAAAGGCGTGCGCGTCGAGCACCCCGCAGAGCTGGAACAAGCGTTAAGCGAAGCATTCGCTCATCCGGGTCCGGCTCTCGTCGACGTAGTGAGCGCACGTCAGGAACTCGTGATGCCTCCTACGACGACGGGTGACCAGGCCTATCACTTTGGACTGTTTATGCTTCGTGCCGTCATGGACGGTCGAGGCCAGCAGCTCATCGACCTTGCAAAAGTCAATCTGTTCCGGTAGTGCGATCCGCAAGCGTGTAGGGACTGTTATCCCAACCCGGTCGCTTGTTTCTTCATTCAACCCGGACCTGTGTTGATAACGGACATCCGACGGCATGTCACGCCGAGATTCGGTCGAACGGGGGTTCGACCGAATCCGGCTCTGGATCACCTGATTCGTATCTCCGCCGCGCGTTGGCCCGTACCCGGTTCATCGGCAATTCAAGGGAAATTGAATCATGTCCAGCAAGATCTTGAGCACTGGGAATCTTCGATCGGACCGCGAGCCAATACATATCGGCTTCGTCGTCGCGTGGCTTTTTTGCGCAGCGTTCTACTTCATGCAGTACATGCTGCGCTCCGCGCCGGGCGTCATGATGCCCGAGTTGAGTACGGCGTTCGCCCGCGATGCGCTGGGCGTGGGCACGCTCGTCGGCCTGTATTACTACACCTATGCGCTGTTCTCGATCGTTTGCGGGGCGTTGCTCGACCGGCTCGGCGGCAAGGCCGTCATTCCGGCCGGCATCGTGCTGGTTGCCGTCGGGGCGGCACTGTTCGGCCTGGGCAACGTCGAGGCCGCTCAACTCGGTCGCCTGCTGCAAGGCGCAGGCTCGGCATGCGGGTTCATCGGCGCGGTGTATCTGGCCACGCATGGCTTTCCCCCGCGCTCTCTTGCGACTGCCGTAGGTTTCACTCAGTGCTTCGGCATGCTGGGCGGCTCCGCGGGCCAGTTCGCCGTTGCGCCGCTCATTCACGGCCTCATCACGTGGCAGCAGTTCTGGTGGCTATCTGGCCTCGTGATCTTCCTGATCGCCGTGCTGGTGCTTATCGTGACACCGGCGGCACACGACGACAGCTCAGCCAGCCAGGGTTCCTGGATGAAGATGTTCGCGCCGTACAAGCAAGTGCTGTCCAATCCGCAGTCGTATCTTTGCGGTTTCTGCGCCGGTCTGCTGTTCTTGCCGACTACGGTCGGCGACCTGATCTGGGGCATTCCATTCCTGCGCAACGGTCTGGACGTCAGCTATGGGGAGGCCGTCAATCGCGCGAGCATGGTGCCACTCGGCTGGGTGATCGGCTGCCCGCTGTTGGGCTACCTGTCTGACCGTCTGGGCCGCCGCAAGCCGGTGTTGATCGCAGGCGCACTGCTGATGCTCGCATCGGCTGCAGGCATTTTCTATCTGCCGGCCGGTGTGGCGCCGCCTTACCTGCTCGGCTTGCTGCTCGGCATCGGCTCCGGTGCGGCCATGCTGCCGTACACGGTGATCAAGGAAGTCAATCCGGATAACGTGAAGGGCAGCGCCAGCGGCGCGATCAATTTCCTGGTGTTCACGTTCAGCGCATTGCTCACGCCCGTGTATGGCAAGCTGCTCGCCCACCTCGCGAACGGCGGTGCAATGGACCTACCGGTATTCCGTGCAGCCGGCTCCTGGTTGCTCGGCGGCATCGTGCTCGCCATGGTGCTTGCGATGTTCATGCGCGAGACCAGACCACGCGGACGCGCGAATGCATGAGGCTGTCCATTCAGGCAAGCGGGTTCGCAAGAGATGTCAGAACGCGACGACCATCATCGATCTCGGCAACGGTTCGAAGCGCAGACCGAGCATTTCTTTCCTCCGGGTCACGGAGTCTCACACAGCTTTGACGTTGCCGTCAGGCTTCGGACGTGATTGTCGACGAGGTTTGCAGTTGCAGTTTGCTTGCCTGCCTGACGAGAGTGGCAAATGAATCCGCCTGCATTTTCTTCATGATATGGCCGCGATGTATCTGCACGGTATATTCAGTGATGCCAAGGTTCGCCGCCACCTGCTTGTTGAGCAGGCCGCTTGCAAGCAAAGGCATAAGCTCCTGCTCACGGGGCGTCAGCGATTGATAGCGTGCCTGGAGGCTCGCCGCATCCTCCGCCTCCTTGTGAAGAACGTGTGCTCTGGCAAGTGCCGCATCGACCGTGCGCATCAACTCGTCTTCGTCGACGGGCTTGGTGAGGAAATCCACAGCCCCGCCCTTCATCGCCAGAACCGCGGATGATACATCTCCCCTTCCAGTAATGAAAATGACGGGAATCCGGGAGTCCGTACTGACAAGCTTCTGGACTTCCAGGCCATTCATGCCTGGCATGCTCATATCCAGAATCAGACATGCAACGACATTTCGACGCCGCGTGTCCAGAAACTCTCCGCCGGAATCGAAGGCCTGGACGTCTCTCCCGTTTGCGCGCAGCAGCGTCGACAGAGCTTCTCGCACCCGTCGGTCGTCGTCGACCACATACACCAGCTCGTTTGCGGATTCCATGGAACCCCTCCCTAGTTAGGTAAAAGAACTCTCCTAACGTCGATACAGTCGGTCTCCGATAGACCCGCTGAATGTGCCTCTCATGTGGGCGCGCCGACGAGAAATTATAGCCATTGGAACCGCGGTCCGGAACCACAGATCGCGTGTTGAGCATTACATGATTATGTAATGTCGCCACCGTTTATGAAGTTGTAGGGTAGCTGCTTCGCCTCATTGGCCTGACTGCAATTGCTGGCGCGCGCTCGAAAAGCTTCACTAGTATCAGTTCGACCAGGTTCTTCAAACCTGCGTCTTCAGAGAATTCCTGATCCTGTAGCTGCGGGCGGCCAAGCGCTATTGGTATGACAGATCCCCCTAGCCCATGTATTCGATTCGGACGCTCCACCGCTCGCACGAGCAGCCCTCTTAAGCACCACACGAATTAACCAGCAACACTCCCCGACCCATTTGCGAACAAGGAACCGTTGCGCTTGAAAAATCCCACCATCGGCGGGAAATTCAGAGTCTTACTCTCTACGCGGCGACGAACTCCGAGGTTGACATGCTTACCGTGTTGATGCCACGCCCGTCTCGGAACGTTGCTCTCAGCGTCGCCATATCAGGCGCGTCAGGAGTGGCAGGGATCCTTGAACCCGTTACGGGCTGCCTTAGCCTCCTCCTGGTTGTCCTGTTCACGCACTTTTTCGGCCGGAGCTTCGGGCGTCTGGCCGCTGGCTTCGCCTCGCTTGGGATAGCCGGCGTGGCGTTGGCTTCCAATCAGCCTCCTTTTGCCTCCAGTTCTATCGCCCGTTCCGCTGTCGCAATTGCCGCGGCCTGGCTGGGTGCGGAGCTTGTCTCCCGGCGCACACGGCTGCCGGACTCAATGGCCGGATTGAGGAATGCGTTTGACGAGCAAATCCGCCAACGAATCCAGACACTTCAAAGCACCAGCAGTCTCGTTCCCGGCCATATGTGGACCGCGCTGCCCAATGGCGACGTTGAATACCTGAGTCCCAGCCTATCCGAATACACAGGCATAAAAGAAGCAGTTACCTGCGACGCTTTCCGAGCCGCAATCCACCCGGAAGACCTGCAGGCAAACGACCGATACTGGCACGCACTCAGGGCCGGAAACGACGCAGGAGAGCTTGAGTTTCGGCTCAGGTGTATCAACGGGGAGTATCGGTGGTTCCTCTGCCGTGTCAAAGCAATCAGAAACGACAACGGAAGGCTACTACGATGGGTCGGGGTGGGCTGGGACATACACGACCGGAAGATTTCGGAATCTCTTCATCGAACCGAAGAGGAAACCTATCGGCGCATCGTGGACAGCGTGCCAGCATGCGTATGTGTCGGCGGGCCCACCGGCGAGATTCTCTACGTGAATAGAGTCGGTGTTGCCGCGCTGGGCAGACCGATGGAGGAAATAGTCGGTGACGGATGGATGAACTACATTCACCCCGATGACGTACAGGCCGCACGGCAGCAATGGAGCGCCCACATTGCCGCGTGTGAACCGGTCGATATGGCATTGAGAATGTTGCAGCACGACGGAGTATACCGCTGGCAGCGCCTTCTAGCCGAGCCATCACGCGGCATAAACGGGGACGTCGTCAACTGGTACCTCATTGGAATAGAAATCGAAGAGACCATCAAGGCTCAACAGGCGTTGACAGCAAGTGAGAGAGAAGCCAGAGAGCTCCTCGACCGGTTACCGGGCCGCTTCGCTACCCGGACAGAGCAAGATTTCGATTTCATCAATCGGCAGATTCTTGAGGAAGCGGGAACAACCCTTGAGGGCATGCAGAATCTGGGCTTTCTGCAATTCATTCATCCCGATGACCGCTCCAGAGTAAAGGAGGGCTATCTGCGCTCCGTTCGGGAAAAGAGCCCGTACGATACGACCTATCGATGGGCAGACCGCGACGGTAATTATCATTGGCGTCACTCGCGCTCCGTTCCTTACTTTAACGATGACGGAAGTGTCTACAAGTGGTATGCCGTGAACATGGATATCGATGATCTTTATAGATCCAAAGAGCTCATCCGTGAACGGGAAGTTCAACTGAACTGGCTGGCGGAGAACGTTCCCAGCCTCCTCTGGCGTACGGACTCCCAAGGCCGCCTGGAATATGTGAACAAGCGCGCTGAAGACTACACGGGACTACGGCTGGATGAATTGATATCGCACGGCTGGCTTCACCTGGTGCATCCAGATGACTTTGCGTCAACAATGGAAGCCTGGCAAGGTTCGCTCGAAAGCGGCAGACCTTACGACTGGGTCTATCGATTCCGCGCGGCCGACAACACGTACCGCTGGTTTCAATCCAAAGGCATCCCCATGCGGGATGCCAACGGTGATACCGTGAATTGGTACGGTCTTCTGATAGATATTCACGAGCGAAAGTTGGCGCAAGAAGTCCTTCGCACAGAAGAGCTCAATTTGCGAAGGCTCGTAGACGCATTGCCCGCGATGATCTGGAGGGCCACACCGCAAGGAGACGTCGACAGGTGGAATCGGCAAATGCTAACGTTCATGGGAAAGAGCGGCGAAGAATTCGACGGGGAAATGTTACTTAGGCTCATTCCGGAAGCTGACCGTCTTCGTGTCCGCTCGCGCTGGAGGCGGGCTGTCGAGGAAGGTGCGTCGTACCAGGACACGTATCCGGTTACTGGCGCCGATGGGAAACTGCATTGGTACCTCGCTCGCGGCGAACCGTTTCGGGATGAAAGCGGGCAGGTTCTGCACTGGTACGGCGTATGTACGGACATCAACGATCTCAAACAGACAGAAGCCGCGCTCGAACAGCGGGAGCACCAGCTACGAGAGCTTATCGAAACCATCCCCGCCATGCTCTGGTGCAATGATCCGCGAGGGGGACTCACTTACATCAATCGGAAAACCGCCGAATTTGTCGGCCTGAGTATTTCGCAGCTCACGGACCTCGGCTTTACGAAGACCATTCACTCTGACGACCTGGACAGCCTGCTTCAAGCGTGGAGACACTCGGTCGAGACTGGCGAACCCTACAGCCACGTTGCCAGGCTTCGCCGAAAGGACGGGGTTTACCGGTGGCACCAGCACACGGCTGAAGCGATGAGAGACTCCGATGGCAACATTGTCCAATGGTACGGCCTCAGTCTTGATATTGACGAACCAAAGCGCGCAGAAGACCGGCTCAGGCAGACCCAGGCTGAACTCGCCCGGGCGACCCAGATTGCCACGGTCGCAGAACTCTCGGCGTCCATCGCACACGAACTCAATCAACCTCTCACGTCCGTTATCGTTAATGCGCAGGCATGCAAGCGGTGGCTCGCAGCGTATCCGCCAAACTTGACGGAAGCCAGGGCTTCCGTGGAAAGCGTCGTTCGAGATGCCCGCTCCGCTGACGAAACCATGCAAAGCATCCGCGCACTGTTCAGGCGGCAGACATTCCAGAAGCTGCAACGCAATGTCAAAGACCTGGTTCTCGAAGCCGTACGGCTCCTACGGGAAGACGAAACCAGGAATACCGCCGACATCGAACTCGATTTGCCTGCTGGCCTGCCTCCGGTGTTCGTCGACCAGATACAGATTCAGCAGGTCCTTCTTAACCTCATCACGAACGGGATAGAGGCCACGGAAAACTCGGGACGCACACCCAGGATTCTGATTACCGCATGTTCCCTTGACGACGGGTCCGTGCTGCTCCAGGTCATCGATAACGGTTCGGGCATCGTCGGTGGCGACAGCATATTCGACTCATTCGTCACGACCAAGAGCAAAGGGATGGGCATCGGGCTGGCAGTGTCGCGCTCGATTATCGAAGCTCATGAGGGTCGTCTCACTGCCGCCAATAACGAGGGCTTCGGAGCAACCTTCAGCGTCGTGCTCCCAGTCTTGCCTGTGCAAATTGCCCAGCTGGAGGCGAGTGCCAAATAGTGCACCCGGGGGCGACGTTGCGCCGCTCTTCTCAGCGTGGACCGACCGACAATATCTTCAAACAATTCTATCCAACAGGTCCAACAACGCGTCCCCGTCGACAGGCTTTCTGAAGAATCCTACTGCGCCTCTCTGCAGATAGTAGCTTTCAGTATGTTCGCCCGGCTTTCCTGTGATGATGATGACGGGCATTGCGGAATCAGAATGAACCGCCCTCTCGAGCACTTGCATGCCGTCGATTGGCCGCATTCCCAGATCAGTAATAACGCATACCAGCCCCGCGTAGCCGTCGGAGAAAAAATCCAGCGCAGATTCGTAGACCCGTGTCCCATACCCACCAGAGGCAAGCAGGTTTGCCAGAGATGTCAGAACGCGTCGGTCATCGTCAATCACGGCAACGGTTCGAAGCGGAGGCGCGAGCATTTCTTTCCTCCGGGTCATGGAGTCTCACACAGCTTTAACGTTGGCGTCCGGCTTCGAACGTGATCGTCGCGTTACAGTCGGTCTCCGATAGACCTGCTGAATGTGCTTCTCATGCGCGCGCGCCGACAAGAAATTATAGCCATCGGAATCGTCGTCCGGAACCACGGATAGCGTGTTGGGCATTACATGTTTATGTAATGTCAGCACGCCATATGAAGTTGTAGGCACCCAGGAAGCCGTTGCGAATTCAGTTAAACACCCGCTTGAGGCGTGTCCGGCAAATCAAAGCGCAAGCGAGAGACAGGCGCGCAAATACGCGCCCCACGACCGATCGGCTCAGCTTTCGGCGATCGCCCGTCATCCAACGCCAAGCGGCTCTGTCTCAGTTGCTCGACACCGATCTCGAGCCCAAGCATGCGGAATATCGTGCGGAGATGTACTATCGCTTCTTCGACTTGCCCGGCCTCTTCGCGAGACCAAACATTCAATACATCCTTGAGCCGGGCTACACGCGCATATCCAACGCCATAGTCCTGGGCATGCGGACCGACATAAGCCTTCGAGGTGGTATGAACGAAGACGCCACCCCTCGCCGAGGTTCCATGCACGAAGTGGACACCATCGCATTGGCAGCCTCGCTTCTGTTCATGCACGGACAGACCACGGAAAAGACTGTCGTCGCGGCGCAGCAACTCGGGCGCACCCTTGGCGTACCGGTCAGGGTGTTGCCGCACTGGGACGAGCTCGTGGTCGAGCTTGATGACACCACTTTCTCGGAAATTGTCCCCGCCGCGCCGCGAGGCGTAGACATGGGCAAGGTGCTAGCCGTCCAGACGATCGTGCATCAAGTGTGCGACGGCACCATGTCGACCGCGGCTGCGCGCCCGGCCCTCGTAGCGGCAGGGCGCATGCCATCCGTCGGGATACTTCGCTTCGCCGTCTTTGCGGCCATCGGCGCGGCGTCTCTCGGCGTGATCTTCGGCGTGTACGATGTGGCGAGCCTGGCGCTGATCGCCATGAGCGCCGGCGCCGGGGCGCTTGTCCGTCGCTGGCTGGGGAAGCTTGGCGGCAATCCTTTCCTCGAACCGCTGTCCGCGGCCACGATCGCCGGCCTGATCGGCGCCGTCGCCGGTCGCCTCCACCTTTCAGACGCGCAATCACTCGTCGCGTTTTGCCCCTGCATGGTGCTGGTTCCCGGCCCGCATATCCTCAACGGTGCGATCGATCTCGCGCGCACACGGATCCCGCTGGGCCTCGCACGCCTGACCTATGCCGGTCTCATCGTGCTGATGATCTGTACGGGCTTGCTGATCGGGACGGGCACCGCCGGCGGCGCACTTCAGGCCGGACCGTCCGCGGCCGCGCCCTTCGCCGCCGATGTCATCGCCGCAGGATGCGCCGTCGCGAGCTTCGGGACTTTCTTTTCGATGCCGTGGCGCCTGCTGCCCCTGCCAATCGCCGTTGGCATGCTGGCGCACGCGGCGCGCTGGGCGCTGATCTCGATCTTGAGCGCCGATGTCCCGACCGCGGCGTTCTTCGCCTGTCTTCTGGTCGGCCTGATCGTCGCGCCGATCGTCGATCGCCTACGGCTCCCCTTCGCCGCCGTCGGCTTCTCTGCGATTGTCTCGATGATGCCGGGCTTCTACCTGTTCCGTGCCGCAAGCACGCTGCTTGAACTGGTCACCGTGGGACCGCGCGCGTCGGCCGAGCTGGTCCCGGCCGTCGTTGCGAACGGCGTCACGGCGTTCCTGATCATCCTGGCCATGACCGTTGGACTGGTCCTGCCCCGCATGCTGTTTGAGCGGTTCGCGACCGCGCGCCAGACCGCTTGACTGATCCTCTGCGAGAACGAGCGCCCGGACCGGCATGCTGAAGCATGCTTCTGTTGCGCATGATCCGGCGTCCGAGCCTGCTCCCGCGCGACGCTACCAGCCATACTTCAACTCCAGCCCAACATAGTCGGCGTTGCTCCCGCCCAACTCGCGGACGGAATCTCCGACCTGGAAATGAACGGCCTCAACGGCTGCAATCAGGTTGGTCGCCACGGTCCAGTCAGCACGTATTTGTGCGTAGGCGCCGGTCCATCGCGTGCCGTGGCCAGCGGTACCCGGGACGACAGCACTTCCCTGCTGATAGATGGCGTCGTTCGTGCTCATCCGCCATTGGAATCCGAGTGCGAACAACAAGGCCAGCTTGCTGGACGGCTTGAGAGTAATCGAGGGCTTCACATGGATGAGGTTGGCATACCCCGTGTAGCCCGCCAGCGTGAAGTAATATCCATTCGGGAACAGCGGATTGAAGGTCTCGACGCGGCCGTCGTTCAAATGACGGTCACCGGATGCCGCATCGACCTGCACACCGAAGCGCGGCTTCCAGAGGGAATCGAGCGTGTAACCGAGCAGCGAGCCAACCGCCCATGCAGCAATCGGTTTGTCGCCGACGTGGCCCGTTTGGTACATCGACTCCACGTCCCAATCCGTGGCAGCGATTTTCCCCGTATATCGCAGATCAAACACGTTGCGATGCTCATCGCCTTGCGCATCGAGGAACCTCGCACCGTCACGGGTGTAAAGCGAATAGTATCCAGACAGGTCTCCAGGCCCAACACCCTGCCGTTCGAAACGCACGCCGCTAAAGGTCAAATGGCTATTCGACGTGTCGTCGAATACCGTGACATCGCGGTACTGAACGGGCTGGGTCAGGTAACCGATGAAGCGCCATTTCTGATACTCGTAATCGGCCCAGATAGCGTCGTACGCCTGTCGTACGTTCGGACCGTCGCGAACGGAAATGAACCGTTGAAGGTCGAATGCCATTTCCTGGCGGCCGACGCGGAATTTCAGCGTTCCGGGCCCAAGCGGACTGACCCACGCAACAAATGCCTGTTCCAGATCGAGCGGATTCTTGTCAACAGGGGTCACCATGTCCTTGCCGAACGGTCTGGCATCTTCGAGTTGCGCAAAGAATTGAAGGTACGGGCCAATTCGCGCATCCGCACTGACCTGCGCGCGCTGGATCACGTAGGTATCCGGCTGTCCCGAGCCGATGCCGAATAGAGGCGCATTGTTGATTTCGAGGCGCTCGCGCAGATTGGCCCCGAGCGACAGATACGAATAGGGGTCAGCGCCGAGCGGAATATATTTCAGGCTGTCCAGTGGCTTGCGGGGCACACAGGGATTCTTGAGAACGGACCAATCTTCTTGCCAGCGATTGAACATCACGACCGGCCGCTTGGCGTCGCACGTCTGAGCCGGCGCGTCGGTCTGCTGAGAGGGTTGCCCCTCGTTATCCGCCCGCGTGTCCTCACAGAACCCGAGCGCAAGCCCTGCAACGGCAATCCCTATATATGCCGCGAGTTGCATCCCACGTGGCCTCCCGCCGTGTCAACATTGTTCTTTCTACCTCTATGGAGTGAAGTGCTCCGTCACCGCACGCCTCACGCACTCTTCGGATGTCGTCAAGTCACCGTCGATGCCCCTCCCTGTAGCATGACCAGCGAGTGCGCCCGCAGGAGTCAAGTGGCAAGCTTGCCTACCGCGTTCCTGTGCATCCAGGCGTGAATTGCCAGCCACGCGACCCCGATTACCGGCAACAGCAGTGCCCAGAAGCCAAAGTTTCTGTAAGCCAGAGCACCGGCGACGGCGCCGAGCGCGAATGCTGCAATTGCTGGAAGCATTTTGGTAATTCGCGTTCGTGCAGCAGTCTTGATGTCCGCCGCAACGCGTGGCGAACATATGTCGAGCGCATCGAGAATGACCTGCGTCACGTTGCCGGTCATGACGGTGTTCGGCACACCAGGCCGGGCGACAAGACGGCTGTGGGCGTTCTGGACACCCATCGCGGTCGCGCCAATCATCCCACACACGACCACTGCCCAATTTTCCGGATTGAACTTGGGTCCGAGCCTGACACCCGCAACGCAGAACGCCAGCAGCAGAAGCGCCTGCACGGCGTAGAGCATGCACGCGCCGCGCATCGGCGTCTCGGGGTTTGCGCCGCGAATGATGAAGCTGCTCAGCGCCACTCCCAGGATAAAAGCAGGAAACGCCATCAATTTAAGGAAGACGCCCTGCCCATACCCTGCGATGCCGCCACCAATGAGCACGAAATTCCCCGTCACGTGCGCGGTAAACAAGCCGAACAGCGCGACAAAGCTGAGCGTGTCGACATAACCAGCAGTCGCAGAGAGCAAATTATCGTCATTCATTGCTCACCCTACCGGGAAGCGTTAGCGAGGATCGGCTTCCCGGATATTGACACGCCTTTGCTCGTGACGCTGCCCTATTTCGCAACCGCGTGAATCTCCGCGATGTATCCGCCCGGGAACTGGACGATTGCGGATTCTCTCTGCTCCGACGTGAAAGGCTGCACGAGAACCGAAACACCAGCGGCCTGAGCCTTCTTCATGGTGTCATCGAAGTTCTTCACTTCATACCCGGTCATCTCGCGCCCGTGTGGGTACGGCAGATGTCCGTCGGTCACAAAGACGGTCATGTTCCCGAATCCCGACGTCAGTCGAACGCGCCGGAAGGTATCGTTCGCCCGACCGATTTCAACGCCGGGCGCGCTGTGATTGTCGGAAACCACCTTCCCGTGCGAGAACGCGACCCAGTTTCGGACGAGTGCGTCCGCACGTCCCGGCGAAACGTACACCCGGTTCTCCGGAACGGTCTCGAGCGCCTCGTAGTTCGGAGCCTGCGTATGCCAGTAGAGTTGCATGTGCACGCCGCCCGGCCATGAGATGACTGCATCACGCCCAATCGGGTCCGCAAAGGTATCGACCACGACGTCAGCACCATGAGCCTTCGCCGATTTCATCGCGCCGTCCATGTCCGTGACGAGGTAGCCGGTACGCTCGTCACCAAACGGATGCGGAATCGGTGTCTTGAAGCCGAACACCGAAATCGTACCCACCGGCGTGAAGACCAGTTGGGACATCGTCTGGCTCGGTGTCGGCGTCACCTGGAAGACGCCTTGCTGCGATTTGTGGCCGCCAAACGTAGCGACGACGCTGTCCGTGAACTTGTCGAAGTCCTCCGGTGCCACATACACGTGAGTGGTGTCGTACTGCGGCCCGACCGAGAAAGACGCCGACTGCGGCGTCCCAATGTTGGCCTTTCCGAAAGAAGTCGACGGTGCACTTGCCACCAGACCGAGAGCAAGAGCAACGGCGAGACCGAGGAATTGAAAGTTGCGCATGATAGTGAGTTTCCTGTCCTTTTTTTAGACGCGAGAGCGTCGCTCACCGCTGGCCAGATAGGTGAGCATCACGAAGGCGGCAACCAACCCCAGGTGCTCAAAGAAACTGTTCAACGCAATGAAGCGCGCCACACCTTCCAGACGCCAGAAGTTGTTCGCCACGAGCATCGCCACCACCGTCAATGCAGCCAGCGCTCCCGCTCCGAGCCACGTGAATCTGTTGAAGATGACGCACAGGGAGCCGGCAATCTCCACGAAGATTGCCAAGGTAGCCCAAAGCCACCCCGGATGGAGACCGAAGTGCACCTGCTCAGCGACCGCGGCGTCGAAATGCATCAGCTTGGTGACACCGCCAATGAGGTACGCCGAGACCACACAGATGCGGACCAATGGCATCACCCACGGTTGACGAAGCAGCGCCGCTACCCAGGATGGACTGTCCACCATTGGCCCCTCGCCCTAGACCGCCCAGCACGCGCATCCCAGCGCTCCCCAAAAGCCCGTGTAGTCCGACGTCGGCGCATTGCCGAGCCACGCGCGCCGATGGTCGTGGCCGTGAACGCGGCAAGCGCGCGCGCAGTCACATGCTGTCGACGCCACCTGCTGAAGCGGCGCGCCGGACTCGCCGCCCTGCTTCCACGCGGCAAAGCCGCCATACTTTCGCACCGGTGACCAGTCAGGCATCGCCGGAGGGGGCGGACTATCGTCCAGCGAGGCGAATTCGCCCGTCGCATACACAACCTTGCCTCCTACGACCGTAAGCAACGACGACGTTCCAGCGATGTCGTCCTCGGCGCAACCAAAGAAGTCGCGGTCAGGGACGATGAGGTCCGCGAGCTGACCCACTGCGATCTGCCCTTTCTTGCCGACTTCATTCGAGAACCAGGTGACCTTCTCGGTCCACATGCGCAGGGCCGTCTCACGGTCCAGACAGTTGCGCTGCGGATAAATGCGCAGGCCGCCGACCGTCTTGCCGGTCACCAACCAGGCGAGGGAGACCCATGGGTTATAGGACGCAACTCGTGTCGCGTCGGTCCCCGCCGACGTGTGAATCCCCTTCTCGAGCATTCGCGAAACAGGAGGCGTGCCCTCAGCAGCTTTCTCACCATATCGCTCGACGAAATACTCGCCCTGGTACGCCATTCGATGCTGGACGGCAACGCCCCCGCCGAGCGCGGCGATGCGGTCCATCGACTTCTCGGTAACGGTTTCCGCGTGGTCGAAGAACCAGTTCAGGCCGGCAAGGGGTGTGTCGCGGTTCACCTTCTCGAAGACGTCGAGCGCACGACTGATGGTCTCGTCGTATGTCGCATGCATGCGCCACGGCCAGCGATTCTCCACGAGCACGCGGACGACGCCTTCGAGGTCGCCCTCCATCTCCGGAGGCATGTCCGGGCGCGCCACCCTGAAGTCCTCGAAGTCAGCCGCGGAGAACGTGAGCATCTCGCCTGCGCCGTTGTGCCTGAAGTAGTCGTTCCCGTCCTTATACTTCGATGTCTTCGTCCAGTTGAGGAAGTCTTCCTTCTCACCCTTGGGCTTTTGCGTGAACAGGTTGTAGGCAAGCCTGATGGTCAGCAGTCCCTGGGCGTCAAGCTTCCGGACCACCTCGTAGTCCTCCGGGAAGTTCTGGAAACCGCCGCCGGCATCAATGGCTCCGGTGACGCCCAATCTGTTCAGCTCGCGCATGAAATGCCGGGTCGAGTTCAGCTGATATTCGAGAGGAAGCTTGGGGCCCTTCGCCAACGTCGCATAGAGGATGGCCGCGTTGGGCTTCGCGAGGAGCAACCCGGTCGGATTGCCCGCGCTATCGCGCACGATCTCGCCTCCAGGGGGCTCAGGCGTGTCCTTCGTGTAGCCCACCACTCGCAGCGCCGCGGCGTTCAGCAGCGCGCGGTCGTAAAGGTGCAGCATGAAAACCGGCGTGTCCGGTGCGGCCGCGTTCAGTTCCTCGATGGTCGGCAAGCGACGCTCGTCGAACTGGTGCTCCGTGAACCCACCGACGACACGTACCCATTGAGGCGGCGGCGTGATAGCGACCTGCGCCTTGAGCATCTCCATGGCGGTCGACAGTGAGCGCACACCATCCCAGCGAAGCTCCATGTTGAAATTCAACCCGCCACGGATGATGTGGAGATGGTTGTCGATCAACCCCGGAAGAGCTGAGCGTCCCTTCAGGTCGACCGTGCGCGTAGTATCGGACTTGAGCTGACTGATCTCGCTGTCGCCGCCGACGGCAACGAATCTACCGTCCCTGATCGCAACCGCAGTGACGGTTGGCTTCGATTTATCTAACGTGGTGAACCGGCCATTAAGAAGAATCAAGTCCGGCGCCTGCTGGTGAGATGTCATGAACGCTTCTCCTCAGACGATACTCCCGCCATGGGTCGAGGTCCTCCGGAGTTCCGGCCAGGCAAAGACCCAAACAGGTGTTGATTGCAATGCTCCTCCTTCCAGGCCACACGCAGGTTGGCTCCGGAAAGCATTTTCTTTGCAACCGGGAAGATCTGTTCGCCCGCGAGTATGCCTAAAAGGCCCACCAGGGCGACGATAGGAGGCGCCGGTGACGGCACGCCAATCAAGCTATAGACCACGCCTACCAGGATGCCAGCCAGCAGCGAAAGCACATACGCTTTCATCGACCAACCCTCCTCCAGTGCGCCGCAAGCAGTCACTCGCGACGACGAACACGAAGCCGAAAACTGGACGCGCTCCGGCACGATTTATACAAACTTCCGAGCAATACACATGATGACAAAGACAAGACGAGCAACCCGCTATCGAAGGACGACGGGTCTTTCGCTTTCCTCGCAGCTTATGACTTTCCATCTCCAAAGAAAAGCATCCTGTCGGCATCGAACACATACATAAAACCCTGATATCGCCATCCGCCGCTTCACATCCGGACAATGTGGACTATGCTTCTTCTGGACCACTAGACGGCATTGCTCATGTCTTGTTTCTCCAGCGAGAGGCACGTCGTTATTGGCTCCATTAGAGCAACGCGAGTGGCTCTTCCGGCGCTCAAATCTGGCGCGACGATTTGTTAGAACCTCATAGAACGGGTGGCATCATGAGCAAAGAGAAACTGGAAGTACTTACTCCGACCAACAGCCAGATCATCTTCATCGACCAACAGCCTCAGATGGCCTTTGGCGTCCAGTCAATCGACCGGCAAGTATTGAAGAACAACGTCGTCGGACTGGCGAAGGCGGCGAAGACTTTCAATATTCCGACGATCATCACGACGGTCGAGAGCGAAAGCTTCTCCGGCTTCACGTACCCCGAGCTGCTCGACGTGTTCCCGGACCAGCCCACGCTCGAGCGAACCTCGATGAACTCGTGGGACGATCAGAAGGTCCGCGACGCGCTCAAGAAAAACGGCCGGAACAAGGTCGTCGTCGCCGGCCTGTGGACGGAGGTCTGCAACACGACGTTCGCGCTCTGCGCGATGCTCGAAGGCGGCTACGAAATCTACATGGTCGCCGATGCATCCGGCGCCACGTCGAAGGACGCGCACGACTACGCAATGCAACGGATGGTCCAGGCCGGTGCCGTCCCGGTCACATGGCAACAGGTCATGCTCGAGTGGCAGCGCGACTGGGCGCGCAAAGAAACGTATGACGCCGTGATGAAAATCGTGAAGGAACATTCCGGTGCATACGGGATGGGCGTCGACTACGCCTACACGATGGTTCATAAGGCCCCCCAGCGCAGCGAAACAAAGCACGAGTCTCTCGCCGCGGTCCCGGCGAAGACCTGACGGGGCGCCGCATCCTGAGCTGAAACGGGAGGCTCGCAGCCGGAATCATCATTCCGGTGCGGGCCGTTCAGCGCAACGTCGATCGCTACGACCTGCATGCCAATAGTTCGCGATGGCCATCGAGCACGCTGATACGCGAGTCCGAGGAATTTTCGACCGATGAAACCTTATATTCTCTCGCTTCTTGGTGGCATTCTCGCCGGCGCGATATACAGCCTGATTCGCGTACGCTCGCCGGCGCCGCCAATGGTGGCCCTCGTGGGATTGCTGGGGATGGTTCTCGGGGCGCAAATCATTCCAACTGGACGTCAGCTTCTGGCGAGCACCACGCTTCCGTTTGCAAAAGCAGAGGTGCTGCAGACGCGCACTACGCATTCGCCACCTTCGAATAACGCTAGACTGATTTCGCGCACGCCCGCCAACGTCTCACCGAACTGAATCCAGCAGCCTTGCGTCGACGGCTCGGGGAATATGGGGTATGCGCCCGGCATGCGCTCTTGTCGCGGTGAACTGGTGCATGGCCCGTCGATGCACTGCCGGCCATGGAACCGGAACAACGCGCTGTAGTGCGCGCACATCAGAACCTGTACGCTGGCACCTCCTGTTCCATAAGTCCCGTTCTGAAACTCTGAATTTTGCAACTAGCGCGTTGCTTAGGAACACGCGGACGCTCACAATTACTTCTGCCTGTTCAATCTCTTAAGCAATCGCCCGAGTTTCAGACATCAAACAATACTCGTGAATTGACGCACAAAGTGAGTGGCTCCGCATACAAGATTTACGCAATGGTGAACTATGAACAGAAAAAAGATCGTTGCCGCTGTACTCGTAGGCGTCTGCTACGCCAACGCTGCGTTTGCGCAGAGCGTTGCCCCAAGTGGCGTGCAAAGAAGCGACCAATCAGCCAAGGCCCCGTCGAATTCAGACCCGCAGACCAGTCCTTCAGCTACGAACAAAAATAAGCATCATCGGACGCATTTTGGCACCCGAAAGAGCGACGCTTCTCAATCGAAGCCCAAGCTCAAGCCAGACTATCCCTGTCAGAACCTTCACGTTAAGTCAGAAAATTGCCCGCCAGCATAGAGGAAGATCCAAGGCGAGTGTGCGCAGCGCGTCGGCACGTGACTTGTTTCTTCCTTCGACGTCGCGCATCGTCGCGACACGATGTGCCCTGATACGCGTTGGCGCAAAACGGTTCGCTAACGACCCGGTCAAGGCATCGGACTGCGCCTTTGCGAACACCCGTCGTTTGAGTACTCTCGCAGAGCGCGACGCTCAGGCTGTGGCCAGTTCGCACCCGGCAGTGTCATCGACAAAACCGTGCTCGCGTCCCAGCCGCTCAAGCCGAGACGGCCAGTCACTTACCGCGCAACCGTCGTGAATGTCCTCGAGCTCGATCAACAGGTCGATCAATGGCCTCGACCGGACATTGACCCCTGACGCTGCGAGGGCCTGAAGCAGAGGACTGTCGGGATAGTTTTGAAAGTACGATATGCCTAGCTGTTCCAGTGCCGGATGGTAGTACTCCTCCCGAATCAGGCAGCCAATCGCACACTTGCGTCCCTGGTACCCGCGCAAACAGCATGATCCGGTTTCATCTTCTGACACCGCTTGCTGCGCGAGCATATGGCATCGTACGCGTTCGAATATTGCACAATCGTCCAACATGGCACTCACCCTTCAATCAAGGCATCTCGCGTTGCAATATCGAACTCGCGCGCAATCGAGCGCAGCCGGTCATTCCATTCCCAGACGCCGAACGCGTCATGCACGTTTTGCAGGCAACTCAGCAGCCGCACCGTGCGGGCGTCGTCGATATCGATGCGTGCCCGGCGAAGCGCCTTTCTAAGCGCCACAACACCAGTATTCATCCAGGCGGGAATCTCATTGCCCAGCTTGCCGATAAAGCGCACCGGCACGCCTTCCATCGCCGTGGTGTAGTCACGTAGCGCAATGAAGCCCCCAATCGGACAACCACCGCATGCACCGCGATATGCCCCTCCGCCACGAGGGAGTAACGCCGAGCGACGTTGCGAATTCAGGTGAGCGACCGCGAAGTCGAAAATCTCCTGGTGTGATCGAAACACTACGCGTTTCATTTGAGGCTCCTTGAGAGCGGGGGATCGGCCACGTGCATCACGCGTGCGGCGTTTAAACCTCGTGCGCCGCTTGCGCGCCCTTTGACACGTAAACAACCGAACCACGGCTCCTATTCCCTGACGCTGCGTCGAATGCAGCCGGCGCCACGCATCGCGTTTCACCAGAGGTGAGTGCCAATTTCTGGAATGTTTCCGCTTTCGCGGGACAGGCGGTACGCGGTGTCGCTTGCCGATCCGCGATCAGGTACGACGTTCCTGGCCCAAAGATCGTCGCAGGCCAGCGCAAGGGCTGGTCCAATCCTTACTCGCCGGCCCAAAAGGGGAAGCCGTTGCGGATCGCCAGCAAGCTCGGCGGGCGAACGTTCGTTGCATGAGGGGAGCGGATGTTCGATGTCCATCCGATAGCGCGGGCAAATGACCGTGACTGGCCACACCCGGAAGCTCGGCGCCAAAGCAAAGTCGCCCGACGCGGCTCCGCGTCGAACTCGTGCGGGCCGTCGCTGTTTTACCTCAGAGGAATGGCGAAATATTCGTCATTGCGCGCGTCACGTAAGTCTCCTTCTCCCCCACTGGCGCGACATAGTGAATCGCGCTGCGTGCAGCCTCGACGCCCTCCAGACGCGCAATGAGCCAGGCAGCCAGATACTGCGATGACAGGCACCCGCCGGCGGTCGCGACGTTTCGCCTGGCCACGAACGGCTGGTTGAGCACAGCCACACCGGCCTCTTCGACCCACGGCTTCGTTGTCAGGTCCGTGCAGGCGGGAACGCCGTCCAGCAGACCCAGCTTCGCAAGTATCAGCGTGCCCGAGCATTGCGCGCCCAGCAACTGGCGCGTCGGATCAAGCTTTAGCTGCGACATCAATGCGGCATCCGCGACGACGTCCCGGGTCTGTATCCCGCTGCCGACCAGCACCGCGTCGGCGTCGCATGCGTCCTTCAGCGACGCTTGCGCTTCCATCACCACGCCGTTCATCGAACGCACTTTAGCCGCCGGACTGGCTATCGAGACCCGCCAGTCGGGCCTTTTGACCCGGCTAAGAATGTTGAGCGCAATCAGCGAATCGAGTTCGTTGAAGCCTTCAAAGGTCAGGATGGCGATGTGCATGGCGTCCTCGTGTGTGGGTGGAGACGTTGTGTCACGCCATGGTAGGACCGATAATCAATACAATCAAATAATTGTCATGGATACATTCAGGCATGCCTCAGCCGCGCTACAAACAAGTGGTCGACCTCTTCGCGGCCGACATCCGTGCAGGCCGCCTGCGTCCCGGGACGCGTCTGCCAACGCATCGCGACCTGGCTGCTCGCGAAGGCCTGGCGCTGGTCACGGCCACGCGTGTCTACGCGGAACTGCAGGCGATGGGTTTGGTGAGCGGCGAAACCGGCCGCGGCACCTTCGTCAAGGAGCCTCTTCCTGTCGGTCAAGGCATAGACCTGCATGGCTGGAGCGCGGACACAGTAGACCTGAGCTTCAACTATCCGTCTTCGCCGGGCCAGACTGACCTTCTCAGGGCGGCGCTGCGCCAGCTCGCGGCCGCAGGTGACCTGGAGTCACTGCTCCGATACCAGCCCCAAGGCGGGCGCGAGCACGAGCGGGCGACGGCGGCGCGCCACCTGGCCAGCCGGGGGCTGGCAGCAACGGTCGAAACGACATTGCTCGTGAGCGGCGCACAGCACGGGCTGACGACGACCGCCATGGCGTTGCTCGAGCCCGGCGACGTGGTGGCTGCGGACGCGCTGACTTATCCAGGATTCAAGCTGGCCGCCGAGGCCAATCGACTGGAGCTCGCGCCGATCCCGGCCGCCGGGAGCGGGCCCGACCTGGACGCTTTGGCGGACCTCTGCAAGCGACGTCGGGTGCGCGCCGTCTACGCGATGCCGACACTGCACAATCCGCTCGGCTGGGTGATGAGTGCAAAGCGACGTCGGGAACTCGTCACCGTCGCCCGACAACATGGACTGATCCTGATCGAGGACGGGGCTTACGCATTCCTGGCTGAAGATGCTCCGCCTCCGTTGGCATCGCTTGCTCCGGAAACGACGGTTTATGTATCGAGCTTGTCGAAGAGTGTCGCGACAGGGCTGCGCGTCGGCTTCATCTGTGCACCGCGCGAATGGATTCCCAGGCTCGAACGGGCGATCCGGGCGACGACCTGGAACACCCCGGCGACCATGACGGCCATCGCCTGCGGCTGGATGGAAGACGGCACGGTGGCCCGGCTTGAAGACGAGAAGCGGCGGGACGCCACGATGCGTCAGGGCCTTGCCGCCGAGATTCTGGGCAGGCTCGAGAGGATCAGCCATCCCGCGTCGTACTTCGTCTGGCTTCCTCTGCCGCAGGAGGTTCGCGCGGACGCGATCGCGATGGCGTTGATCCGCGAGCGGGTTTCAGTGTCGACAGCCCTGCCGTTCTCGACGTCGGCGCATGTGCCTCACGCCATTCGCCTGGCAATCGGCTCGGTCGATCTGGCCACGCTCAAGCGATCGCTGGAAACAGTGGCAAGAGTTATCGCCGCACATACCTATTGACCGGCAGTCGCGAGGGCGCAGGCCGACCGGCCGGAGTCGCGGGCAACGTCAGTTGCAGGGACTGTTTGCCCCATCCGCTCTTGATCAATCGCTGATCTTCCACCCGCACCGCTGAACTTCCAGGCTCCGCATCATGCGGAAGACCGCAACCTGAGCGGCCGGCCGAGTCGATCGCGAGCGGGACACTCAGAGCAGCGACGGCTCACTATTCCCCCAAGATTCTTCGCCTATCAAGTTTGTATCGCCGCAGTCGTTAGAGTGGCATGAACATCGCACTGCCACCTATTCCCGACGCGCTTCTCCTGGAACTCAGCGCTGTCATTGCGACACTGGAAGTGATTCGCAAAGTGAAAGGCCCCGACCTGATCACGGGAGAGTTTGACGAATTGGGTAGTGAAGCGGCCAAACTCCTGGCGATGTTTGATGCTGGCTCCCTCTGACGCTCATTGGGTGTCGCACTGGACCAGGCGCCGCTGCGGAGCCTATGACAACGTTTGCGCAGTGGGCAAACGAACGGTGCGGTCCTCGCACATACCTACATTCGCGCAGTGAGAAACGGTCAACCTTGGCATTCACCGCTACGCGGTGTGCGAGTCGCGCAACGCAGAAGGCAGCATTACTTTCCGATCCTTACTTTTTCTTGCCACCCCACATCAGGATATACGCTTACGCGTTTCCCCCCGTTTTTCCAACTGCCATTCCGCCAGCTCCACGGTGAAATTCGACACTGTGCCCACGCGACAAGCCTCGCAAACGTTTAATCACTTTTAACTACATACTCCGAACTATCAGCAGTGACAGCCCGCGCGTGATAGATCGAAAAAAATTCGATAAGAATCGCTAAAGATTCTTTTTTGGTCGCCGTTAGAGCACTCACCGGCCCTCCCAGCTCGAAGTCCGAAGCAACCGTTGTTTCCCGGACAACAAAAGCATGGGATGCGGCTGGCCCATACCGGGTCCTGGTCCTTCCCGGGAGAGTCCGTCTATCCGTTTACGGGGAATTAAATGAGCAAACTTCTTAAAGCATTTGTTCGTGACGAGCGTGGCGTCAGCGCCATGGAATACGCCATTCTGGCCGGCATCATCGTCGTCGCACTGACGGCGATCGGCGGGACGTTCACCAGCGGCCTCAGCGGCATTTTCCTGAACCTGTTTTCCAAGGTCACCGCCGCAGCTGGCTGATCGATCGAGCTCGAGGTCTGGGTCTTCCTAGTCCAGACCTCCGTTTTGCCTAACCCGATTCGATACCGAGTTCATCGTGCACGTACTGTCTCTCGCCATTCGTCTCGCCGCGCTAGGTGCCTTACTCTGGCTAGCGATCGTCGACATTCGTTCACGGCGCCTGCCGACCCGCATCGTGCTGGCAATCGGTGCGCTGTTCTTCCTGGACGCGGCAATGATTCGCCTGACCCTCGACCAGGTGATCGTCCACCTCGCGTTGGCACTCGGGGTCTTCGTGGTTTGCGCGGCGTTGTTCGCAGCAAAGATGGTGGGCGGCGGCGACGCAAAACTTGCCTCGGTCATCTTCCTGTGGGTCGGCGTGAGTCTCGCGCTACCGGCCCTGACATTGATTTCAATGATCGGGACAGTGGTGTCCCTGATCAGTCTTGCCACGCGAAACATGAATTCGGATCAGCGTTCGTGGCCGTTGCGAGCGCTAGCGATGTTTTCAGGCGCGCGCGGCGTCCCCTACGGCGTAGCCCTCGCGTTTGGAGGCGGTCTGGCGATTGTGCTCCCGGCCGTGTTGCCCCTGATTGCAAAGCGATAGGACGTCGCCCCCATGTCAAATGTCATCAAATTCGCCGTGATCATCGTCGGGGCACTGCTGATCGCCCTGATCGTGCGCGTGGTGATCGCGAGCGGTTCGCATCCGTCGAAGCCGGTTGTCGACACGCAAAAGGTGTTGGTCAGTGCCGCCGACCTGCCGCAAGGCCTGCTACTGCGCGACGAGGATCTCGGCTGGAAGGCGGTGCCTGTCGCGGATGTGCCGCCGGGCGCCATCGTTGCCGGCGCGCCGGACGCGCTGGAACTGAAGGGCGCGTTGCTGCGGCATGCGGCGGCCAGCGGCACGGTACTCGTGGCCGAGGACGTGATCCTGCCGAGCGCACCCGGCTTTCTCGCGGCGACGCTCAAGCCCGAAATGCGCGCCGTGTCGGTGGCGGTCGACGACGTGTCCGGCAACGCCGGTCTGATCCAGCCGGGCGATTACGTGGACCTGCTGCTGACGCAGCAAATGGATCGCCGCACCGATTCGCCTGACCTCGCGGTGTCGAGCGAAACCGTCGTCGAACACGTGCGGGTCCTCGCGGTCGGGTCGGAAATCAAGCGGCCCAAGAACGGCGACGCTCCCGATGTCATCGGCAACCGTGCCCGCACGGTCACGCTGGAAGTCACGCCCCGGATGGGTGAAGTCGTGTCCGTCGCGGCACGCCTCGGCAGCCTGTCGCTCGCGTTGCGCAGTTTCGCGACGGCTTCGCGCGACCCTGCGGCATCGATGCCGGCGTCCGCCGCACAGCCCGCGCCGGTTTGGGCAGGCGACATCTCACGCGCCGTGCGCGAACTGCCGCGCACGCGCGCGGTCCAGGTCGCCGCCGCCGCGCCCGCACCTGTGATGGCGCGGCCGGTCACGATCTATAGAGGCTCCGAGAAGTCGGAAGCGACAGCGGGGATGACGACGGCAAGCGACGGCGCGCCGCCGCTGCCTTCGATCCCCACGGCGCGCTAGTACCGTTCAAACCGCTTGCCCGGTCCATTCCCTGGATAGAGAACGTCAAATGCAGTTCAGTCCGATTCGCAAAGCAGCATGGGTGATGGCTTGGGCGGTGTTCTCCGCCGCACCGGCTCTCGCAACTTCCCCAAAGGCGATCAAGGCGCCCGTCGCTTCGTCGCACAACGCGGTGATCCGGGCCAACTCCGTGACGACCGCGGGCCCATCGGACGCGAGTTCGGCGCCCCTGAACATCGCCGCGGGCAAAGGCACGCTGATCCGCTTGAGCCAGAACGCCGGCTCGGTTTTCGTGGCCGACCCGACGGTCGCGGACGTGCACGTCCCCTCGCCGATGGCCGTGTTCGTGCTCGGCAAGAAGACCGGTACGACGACCCTCTACGTGCTGGGCGCGAACAACAAGACGCTGGTGCAGCGCACGGTGGTGGTCGGGCGAGACATGGACGGCCTGCACAGCATGATCGCCGCTCGCTTTCCCAATATGAAAGTCCGACTGAGCACGAGCCAAGGCTCGTTGCAGGTTTCTGGCGACGCGCCCAATCCGACCGACGCCGATGCCGTCGTCCAGGCCGTCACGCCCTATCTGACGGAAAAGGAAGTACTGGTCAACCGCATGACGATCGATCGCCCGCTACAGGTTCAGTTGCGCGTGCGTATCACCGAGGTGGACCGCAACGTCACGCAGCAGCTCGGCATCAACTGGCAGGCGATGGGCAATGCGGTCGGCAATTTCTACGGCGGCATCTTCAGCGGGCGTCCGATTTATAACCTGTCACAACCCATCGTGGGGCCCAATGGACAGACGACCTTTCCGGTCAATCTTCCGAGCAACAACGCGTTTTCATTGTTCGGCCAGTTCAAGACCAACAACGTCAATATTCAGGCGCTCGTCGATGCGTTGAACCAGGAAGGCCTGCTGACCGTTCTCGCGGAGCCGAATCTCGTGGCTATGTCCGGGCAGACGGCCAGCTTTCTTGCTGGTGGCGAATTCCCGATTCCGGTGTCGCAAACCAATGGCGCCATCTCCGTCGAGTTCAAGCAGTTCGGCGTAAAGCTCGACTTCACGCCCACCGTCCTGCACGACCGCCGCATCAGTCTGAAGGTGCGCCCGGAAGTGAGCCAGATCGACACGTCGGTGAGCGTGACGACCGGCGGCATCACGGTGCCGGGCCTGAGCGTGCGCCGCGCGGATACGACCGTCGAACTGGGAAGCGGTCAGAGCTTCGCGATCGGCGGCCTGTTGCAAAGCAATACCACCGACATCATTTCGCAGGTTCCGGGCGTGGGTTCCATTCCGATCCTCGGCAAGCTGTTCTCATCGACGAACTATCAGAACAACAAAACCGAACTGGTGATCATGGTGACGCCGTACCTGGTCGAGCCGACCGATCCATCGAGACTTCGCACGCCGCTGGAATCGCTGATGTCACCGAGCACCGACATCGAATACAGCTACGGCCACCAGCCCGGCGACGCAACTTCCGCGTCCAGCCAACCGCGTCTCGTCGGCGCGGCCGGATACGTCTATTGAGCCGCTTATCGAGCCTGACATCATGAAAACGCTGCGTCTTCTCACGCTCCTGCTTGCCTGCCTCGTGGCGGCAAGTGTCAGCGGCTGCTTCAAGCCGCCGATCGGCATGCCCGATCAGACGACGATCGGCTTCGACGGCCACTCCGCGTTGCCGCCCGATTGCGCGAGCCTCTCGCGCCCCTCGCTATTGACGGACGCGGGCTGGCGTCGTCCGAGCATGGAATGGGGATGCGCGACCTACACCAATCTCGCGGCGCAGGTCGCCAATCCGCAGGACCTCGTCAAGCCGCAGCCGCTCGGCCCGGCCGATGCCGCGGTCGCGGCAAGCTCGGTGCATCGCTATGAGACCGGTCATGTGATTCCACTCGACAACGGCACGTCACGCAATTCCAAATGACGCGAGCCACACTCACCGAAGAACGCCATGGGCACGAACGAGTTCAGTTTCACGAAGAGCAACGCGGGAACCCGGCTCGCCGAGTTCATTGCGTTCGTCAGCGACCGCAAGACCGAGCAGGTGCTCAAGAGCTTCGTGCTCGAACAGGCGATGCCGCATACGCACATCGCGATTGGCGGCGTCAATGACGCGATCGCCTATCTGTCGAAGATCGAACGCTCGCCGCAATTCCTGCTGATCGATCTGCACGACTCGGTGATGCCGCTTTCGGAACTCGGCCGGCTGGCGGAAGTGTGCGAGCCGTCGGTTCAGGTCATCGCGCTCGGCGAGCGCAACGATGTCGGCCTGTTCCGCAGCCTGCTGAAGATCGGCGTGCGTGACTATCTGGTCAAACCGCTCACAGTTGAATTGCTCAAGCGCACCGTGAACGTTGCCGAGGGCAAGGTCAGTCCCGTGATGCTGGCCCGCTCCGGCAAGACGATCGCGTTCGCGGGAACCCGCGGCGGCGTGGGCACGACCACGATCGCGCTCAACGTGGCCCGTCATCTGGCCGAGGACACCCACCGCCGGGTGGCCTACGTCGACCTGAACCTGAATGGCGGCGCGGCCAACAGCATGCTCGGCATCAAGAGCAACAACGGCCTGAGCGACGTGATGCAAAACGTGCATCGGCTGGATCCGCAGTATGTGGAGCGCACGCTCGTCGCTAAAGGCGCGCGGCTCTTCGTGCTGTCCGCCGAACTCGACTATGGCAGCGCGCAGCCGTTCAAGAGTGGTGCGCTCGGGCGGGTGCTCGAATTGCTCTGCGACAGCTTCCACTATGTGATTCTCGACGTCGGCAGCATGACCGATCCGCTGGCTAGCGATGCATTCGATTTCGCGTCACGCGTCTATCTGGTCTCCGAACGTTCGGTGCACTCGACCCGCGAGACGATCCGACGGCTGCGCTTTATCGAGGACCGCGACAACAATCCGCCCACCTCGCTGCTGCTTAACAACGCCAACGCGGCGAGCGCCGGCAAGGTCGGGGCGGCCGATTTCACCTCGGCGGTCGGACGCCCGCCGTTGTACGAGATTCAATTCGAGTCCAAGGCGATCTCGATTGCAGAAAATCTTGGCGAGCCACCAACTGAAAAGGCGTCGAACGGCTTCAATCAGAGCATCACGCGAATCGGACATGACCTCACGGGTCAGCCCGCGGTCGCTGAACGCAACTTCTTGCAGAAGTTCAAGTTCAGGAGAAACTGATGTTCGGGCAAAAGCAGGTTCGCGCGATAGAGACGACCGACGACGTCACCGTCGAGGAAAACAGCGCAGCGCCGGAACCGGCGCCGGCCGCCGCGGCTCCCGTGAACGGCCCGGAAGGCAACGAGACGCTGGTCCGCTCGGAACTGTTCAAGACCATTCGGACCGGCGTGTTCAGCCTGATGAACGCGTCGGCCGCAGTGGGCCGCACGCGTGAGCAGATGAAGGTCGGCGTCGAGAAACTCGTGATGGAAATTGCCGAACGCGAGCACCTGAACATCACGATTGCGGAGCAATCGCAGATCGTTGGCGAATTGCTGAACGACATGTTCGGGCTCGGACCGATCCAACCGTTGCTGGCCGACGAGACCATTACCGACGTGCTCGTCAACGGACCCGACCAGGTTTACGTCGAACGCCACGGCCGGCTCGAACTCACGCCGTTCAAGTTCCGCGACAACGCGCACGTCATCAATGTGGCGCAGCGGATTGCGGCCGGCGTGGGCCGGCGCGTCGACGAAAGCAGCCCGATGGTCGATGCGCGCCTGGCCGACGGCAGCCGGGTCAACGTCGTGCTGCCGCCGCTCGCGATTCACGGCGCGACCATCTCGATCCGGAAGTTCTCGAAGCGCAACATCACGCTTCACAGAATGGCGCAGCAAGGCAACATGTCGCAGCAAATGGCGAATCTGCTCAAGCTCGCCAGCACTTGCCGGCTCAACATCATCGTGTCGGGTGGCACGGGCTCCGGCAAGACCACGTTGCTCAACGCGCTGTCGCACTTCATCGGGCTCGGCGAGCGGACCATCACCATCGAGGACGCCGCCGAACTGCAACTCGTGCAGCCGCATGTCGTCAGCCTGGAGACGCGGCCCGAGAATGCGGAAGGACTGGGCGGCGTCGCGCAGCGCGATCTCGTGCGCAACGCGCTGCGGATGCGCCCCGACCGGATCATCCTCGGTGAAACGCGCGGCCCCGAAGCCTTCGACGTGTTGCAGGCGATGAACACGGGCCACGATGGATCGATGACCACGATCCACGCGAACACGCCACGCGACGGCATCACGCGGCTCGAGAGCATGGTGATGATGGCGAACGGCAATCTGCCGTTGCTGTCGATTCGCCGGCAGATCGCGAGCGCGGTGCACCTGATCGTGCAGATCGAGCGGATGCGCGACGGCATGCGCCGGGTGACGCGGATCACCGAACTCGTCGGCATGGAAGGCGACGTCATCATCACCCAGGAGCTGTTCACGTTTCGCTACGACGCCACGGCCTATAGCGAAGAAGTCAAGGGGGTCTATGAATCCGCGCTGGTGCGGCCGGCGTTCGCCGCGCGCGCGGCGTACTACGGGCTTGAAGAAGCATTGCTCGAGGCGATGAGGCCATGAACCGGATCGACCTGCTCTCCGCGTGCGCATTCATCATCGTGCTGATGCTCGGCGTGATGTGGCTGACCCTGCAGGACATACGGAAAAAGCAACCTCACGCGCGGATCAAGGCGCGCATGGAGAACACGTTCTCCGCTGAGAAATTTCGCTCCAGGGACGCCAAGGCGCACACCACGGATCTGTTTACCGTCAGCAAACGGGAGAACGTGTTCAGCCGCTGGTACGGCCCGAAAGTGGCGCGCCTTCGTACCGTCGCCGGAAAGAAAGGCATTCGCATCGCGTTCGCGGCGGGCGTGGCGGGCGCCCTGCTCGCGCTGCTGATGACGCGCTTCATGCCCCTACCCGACTTCTCCAAGCCCTTACTCATTGTCGGCTTGCCGGTGTTCGCGGTGGTCCGCGCGTACGGCTTTCTGGTGCAGCGCTTTCGCCGCCGCTTTCTCGACGGCTTTCCCGATGTGATCGACCTCATCGTGCGCGCGGTGCGCGCAGGCGTTCCTGTGACGCAGGTCATCGGCACCGTATCGAGCGAGTGCACCGAGCCGATCCGCGAGGAGTTCAAGTTGATGAGCGACTCGCTGCAGATGGGTCTCGATCTCGAAGAAGTGCTGACTGTTGCCGTCAAGCGAATTGAAATCGCGGACTTCTCGTTCTTCTGCGTCTGCTTGCTGCTACAGCGCGAAACGGGCGGCCAGCTCGGTGAGACACTCGAAGGACTCGCCACGATCGTGCGAACCCGGCGCGAGATTCGTCAGAAAACAAAAGCGCTGACTGGTGAAGCCCGTATCACGACCAAGATCATGGCCGCGATTCCGGGGGTGATCATGCTGTCGATGTACGTGCTGAACCGAAACTATCTGATCATTCTGTTCGACACGCCACCTGGCCAGAAACTCCTGACGTTCGGCGCGATCTCCATGGTGTTCGGGCTGGTGGTGATCGGCAAGATGTCCAAACTGGATACGTCGCGATGAGTCCGGACAACGTCGAAACACTGATCAATCTGCTGATGCTGTTGGCGCTGTTCGCCGCGCTGGCGATCTGGTGGGCGACGAAGCACGGCGGCCGGCGCGGCCGGATTGCGGAACGCACCCGGCAGGCCGCGCTGATCCAGCGCGCGGACAGCGTGGGCACGGAAGAACTCGAAAAAGACAGCAGCTTCCGGCAACGCCTGCTACGCCGCCTGGCGATCCTCGGCGACCGCCTTCCGCTTTTCGATGCGAAATACCGGTTGAAGCTGCAAAAGGAAATGCTGCGCAGCGGCTACCGCAGCCGGGCCGCCGTCTCGATCCTGCTCGCGATCAAATTCGCGGTCGGTCTGATTTGCGCCGCACTGACGGTCATGCTCGGGTCGCACATTCCGGTCATCGGCGCGTACCCGGCCGTGCGCGGCATGCTGATGCTGTTCGTGTTCATTGTCGGCATGATCATTCCCGAATACGTCGTGGCGTTCCGCGCATCGCAGCGTCGCAAGGCGATGGCGGCGTGCCTGCCCGACGCACTCGATCTGCTCGTGATCTGCACCAACGCCGGCAACAGTCTCGGCGTGAGCATCCGCCGCGTGGCCGATGAACTCGCGACGATCTGCCCGCCGCTCGCAAGCGAATTCGCGCTGACCGCCGACGAACTGAAGCTGTCCGGCGACAGTACGCGTGCGCTTCACGATCTGGCTGAACGCATCAACTTGCCGTCGATCCGCGCGCTCATCGCCACGCTGACTCAATCCATGCGTTACGGCACGCCGATCACGCAGGCACTGCGCACGCTGTCGCGCACGGAGCGTCTCGCGCACATCGTCTCGCTGGAAGAGAAGGCCGCCAAGCTGGCACCGAAAATGGTCGTACCGATGATGCTGTTCATTCTTCCTGCCGTCGTCGCGATCGCGGCGGGGCCGGCTGTCATTCAACTGATGGACGCTATTGCCAAGCAATGAAAATCGCTCTCCTCACCATCGCTCGATGCACCCTCTTCGCGCGGGGCACGAAGCTCCTGCGCGCCGCCCGGCACACCGGGCTGATGGCGTGCGGCGTCTCGCTGCTGGCGCTCACCGCCGCCTGCACCACCACCGAGCGTGTCTCCGAGGCGCGGCCGGTTATCAGGAACTCGGCGCCGAGTAACATGAGCGAGCTGCGCATCGCGGAGACCGCGCTCGACTCAGGCAACCTCGAACTGGCGACCTCGCTGTACGACAAGATCGTGAAAACCGACCCGCGTTCGGTCGAAGGCTTGACCGGTCTCGGCAATACGCTTTACGCGGTGGGCGACTTCACGCGCGCGGCGGTCTATTACGATCACGCGAGCAAGAGCGACCCGGCTGCAGCCGCGCCGCTGATCGGCCTCGCACGCGTAGCCATTCATCAGCGCCGCTTCGACGACGCCATCGTCACGTATCGCCGCGTGCTCGCCGTGTCGCCCAACGACCCGCTGGCGTTGGCCGGCCTCGGCGCGGCCATCGACCTCTCGGGCGACCACGCGGCCGCGCAGGCCGTGCTGCGAGACGGTTTGAGAAAGAATCCCGGCGATCCGATGCTCAGCGTGAATCTCGGCTTGTCGCTGATCCTCAGCGGCAAGCCGCGCGAAGGGGCGAACGTGTTGCTCGACGTCACGCGTTACCCGGCCGCGCCGCCGCAAGCTCGCCAGGATCTGGCGCTCGCGTACGGCCTGCTCGGCAATACGGAAGCGGCCGCTGAAATTCTCGGGCGCGATCTGCCCAAGGCGTCGGTGCAAGACAACTTGCGCTTCTACAAAATCCAGCGCGAGCGTCTCGTGCCGCAGTCGGGGACCGCGAAAGTCGTTGCCGTGCCGGGCGTTTCGGTGCAGGCAGCGAGCCTTCGATGACAACGGCAGCCTGGCCCTGGAGGCGCGGCCCGATCGCCGCGCTGACCGATGACAGCGGGGGTTCAGCGATCGAATTCGCGTTGCTGTCGCCAGTGGTGTTCTTCCTCGTGTTGGGCACCGTGGAACTCGCGCTCGACATGATCGTGGACGCGTCGGTGCAGATCGCGGCGGAGTCCGCTTCGCGCACGGGACTGACCACGACGGTGCCGACCACCGGCACGCGTGCCGCCCAGGCGCAGAGCATTGTGATGAACACGCTGGGAGGCTGGCAAAAAATCGGCGCAACGGTGACGATCAATACGCTGAATTACGGCACTTACAACAACGTGGGTACCTCGAGCTATCAGACCAACATGGGGGGCTTTGGCGATGTCGTCTCCTACCAGATCACGGTCACGCTGCCCGACGGCTTTACGGGTTTGCCGAGATATTTCGGCGTACCCCTGCCGCTGACGTTCCAACGCAATTTTCTGGTGCAGAACGAAAAATGACTCGCATCCTACACAGCATGCCGCCGGTTACGCGCCGCCGTCCGCGCGCCGGATGGCGCGGCCTTCTACGCTCGGATCGCGGCAGCGTGACGGTCGAATTCGTGATCATCGTTCCGTTGATACTGCTGACCATGCTCGGCTTCAGCGAGATCTACATGTACATGCGGGCGGTGAGCCTCGTCGAGCACACGGCCTTCACGCTGGCCGACTCGCTGGGACAGATGTCGGCGGTCGTCAACGATCCCACCACGAGTTCATCGAATAGTCTGGGTTCAATCTGGAGCGCCGCGACTCTGATCGCCGCACCGAACAGCTTGCAGACGAAGGGCGGCGTCTATATCACGTCGATCTGCGACCAGCAGATAGGCTGCGACCCGGCCAATCCGCCGAACCCGCCTTCGATGGCGGCGGGCACACCGCAGCAGTACTGGCAGCAGAGCGCGCCCTGGACCTTGTCGGGCATGAAGTCCAAGGAGACCGCCGGCAAGCTGTTGCCGACGACATGGCCGTTCCGCAACGGCGATTCGGCGATCGTGGTCGAGGTGTTCTACTCCTATACCCCCTTCTCGATGACCCTGCCTTTCTGGACGAACGCGCCGGGCACCCAGACCATCTATGAGCGTGTCTATGTGCGCCCCCGCACGGGCAAGCCGCTTCCATTGGTGGCCTCATGAAGCGAGATCGCGCCATGCCACGAACCGCTGCCCGCGCGAGCGCCGGCAAGGTGCCGTCACAGCCGCGCTCGCTCTCGACCTTGCTCAAGGGCGACGAAGGTGCGATTACCGTCATCTTCGCGTTGTGCGCGACCCTGATGATCGGCTCGATGTGTACTGCCATCGACACGATTCACTATCAGATGACGCAGACGCGCGTTCAGATGGCGCTCGACGTCGCCACGCTGTCATCGGGCGTCAACCTTTTGCATTACAACTCGACCACCGGCAACAATCTCACGCAATGGCAGGCCGACGCGCGCGCCTATTACAACGCGAACATGCCGTCGGGCTACATGGAATTCGCGATGCCGGACGCCCAGTTCTCGGCGAGCATCAGCGGTGTGCCTTCCACCGGTCAGACCATCCAGCTCTCGGCGACGGGCTCCGCTCCGCTGCTCGCGCCGGTGATCTTTGGTACTGGCACGTCGAGCAGCGGCTCGGGGTCTGGCTCGGGTTCCGGTTCGAGCGGATCGTCGCCCGACACGGTGACGATCACTGCCAGCAACACCGCGCTGCGGATGCCGCAAAGCCTGCTCGAATTGGTTCTGGTGCTCGACAATACCGGCTCGATGGCGGACTACGCGAGCAGCGACACAACACAGGGCACGAAGATCCAAGGGCTGCGAACCGCGGCCACTGATCTGGTGAACGACATTCTCGGTGTGCAAAACAACAATTCCTACATTGGACTCGTGCCGTTCACCACCATGGTGAACGTCAACGGATCGCTGCTTGCGAGCGGCAGCTGGATGACGCCGAACTTTACTTACAACCCGAACAATGTTTGGATGACGGCGCAATCGGGTGTGACCGGATCGGGATGGGGCGGTTGCACAGTCGAGCCGCGCGACGCAGCGTCCAATCTCTATCCGAAAGCCTATGCGCCGAAAGACATACCCGGCTTCACACCGTTCTTCTATAACGTCCCCAAGACGGGTTTCCAGGTTGTCACCTACAACAGCACCAAGAACGGCAGCGGGAATTGCGTCGCGTCGACTCCCATTAACTTCAGCGGCGTTCCGCTGAGCTTGCAGACCAACGGTTCCACTACGGCCTGCGGCATTGGAACCGGGTTGGGCATTGCGGCCGCCTGGGGCCAGGCAACCACCAGCAAACCCAAAACGAACACCTACGATCAGAACGGCAACATCAACGGGAAAGGCAGCCCCTGCTCGATTGCGCCGGTGAAATTCCTCAGCAAGGATGCGAACGCGCTGACCACCGCGATCGGAAACATGCAGGCGGCGGGCTCCACGATCATCCCGACAGGTTTGCTGTGGGGCTGGCGCATGTTGTCGTCCGACTGGTCCAACAATGTGTCGAATGGCAATGGCTGGGTATCGACAGACAGCACGTTGCCACGTCCGGAGGCGACCCAGGGTTTGCAACGGGTTGCGATTGTCCTGACCGACGGCGAAAACGATCCGGGCAGCGCGAACGGCATCATGCCTCCCCCGTCGTTCAACGGTTTGACGGGCGTCGGGAGCAGCGCGTTGCAAGCGCCGACCGTGACGCGAACGGACGGGACTGCTCTTTCCAATGGATCGACGACGTCGGTTAGCGACATCAATGCATTCCAGCTCGGTGTCTGTACCGCCATGAAGAACAGCGGAATCATCGTCTATGCCATCACGTTCGGCAGCGATGCATCGAGCTCGGTGGCCCAGCAGACGATGCAAAGCTGCGCGTCGCCGGGGAACTATTACCACGCGCCGACCAACGCGACGCTCGACGCGATCTTCCAGCAGATTGCCGGCAACCTCGGTGTGCTTCGACTGACCCAGTGACGAAGCTGGGCAGCCGGTCGACCGGCTGCCGAGGTGTTTGCGCGGGAAGGAATCAAGACGTCGATGGCTGCGGCGCGGACGTGTCTTGTGTCGCGCTGCTTGCATCGAGCGATGGGTCGTGAAAGCGTAGACGTTTGACCAGCATGATCGTCACCACCGCCAGCACTGCGCCGGCGACGACATCGACCAGATAGTGTCCACCGTGCGTGGGCGTGGAAGCAATCATGATGGCGTTGAGAGCCACCGCAATATAGGCGATGACGGGCGTGCGGCGCAGCGCATAGGCGAACAGAATCGCCATGCAGGTATGCATCGAGGGCATCGACACCAATCCTTGCTGATCGTCCAGAGCGAACACACGAAGCGTACCGTCGCGGATCGGCAAGAACTCAGAGACCGTCGACGACGTGTCTGGATCGGCGATGTGAAAATGCAGGTATGCACTGGCAGCTGGGAGTAGTGTCGCGACGATCAGGCAAATGAGAGTCGCCAGCATGAACCGCAACATATGATCGGCGAGTTCACGTCTCGCGCCGCTCAGACCGAGTATCAACGGCACCACAATGGTCTGCGCCAGACCACTACCGTACGCCAGCTTCAGCACGATGAAGAGTATCGAATGCAGCCGTACCCAGTTGTACCAGGCGACCCAATCGAATCCGATCATCTCGTCGATCCTGACGAGTTGGGGGTCGACGAGGGGGAAAGCGGCCGCAACCGACAAGTGACTCAATAGGCTCGCGGCCATGCAGAACGCGGCGAGCGCAAGCATCCACCGCGCGGTGTTGGCCAGTTCGAGCTGGCTGCGCGCCCACTTCGTCTGCCCGTCCCGGACAGATGCCGTTCTGAAATTAACCCAGACGATGACCAGCAGAATCGCCAGAAAACCCGGCAGGTTATGCGCAGCGCGCCCAAGCGTCGCGCTGCGATCCAGCGCATGCAAGCCCGCGAAATCGACGGCAACGATCAGTGCGATCGCGATCCAGGTTCCGAGGTAGCGCCAACTCGTCGCGCAAAAAGTGCCGACGCGACCCGGCATGGCGGGGAGTTTCGACGCGCTCATTTTTCAGAACACGCCGACGATCAACCGACACCGCACTCGGCTCATATAGTCGCGATAGCTGCTGTCTTTCGACAGCACGCGCTCTTCCCGAACGATTCGGCAGATCTGCAGGCCGAGGTGTATCGCAAGCACGGCGACGTTCTGAACGCCGAAGTTGGGGAGCAGAAATCCGAGATCCCTGATGAAATACCCCAAATAAATCGGATGACGCACGAGACGGTATGGGCCACCCACAACCACGCCCCGATTCGCGGGCAGGAATCCAAACGAGCGCCGCAGCGTGAGCTTCGCGCAGATCTGAATGACAATGCCGATGGCCTGCAATCCAACGGCCACCGCCTCCGGGACCAGATGAATGCCGGGGTCGATTCGAAAGGCGAGATAGTAGAACGTCCCGAACACTGTCGTGACGATGCTGAGCGATGTCCAGTCCCGCTCGCGCGCAATGCGGGTCGATACGACCAGACCGATATCGAGCAACGCAGTGACGACGAGCAGCAGTAACGTGACCCGCGCCGGGTTCTTGATGAAATGGGACAGCGCGGAAGCGAGGAAAAGTAGAAGCGCCAGCGCGCTAATGAGGCGCAATGCAATCTCGATCCGCCATTGTGCAGGCGTCAGCCGCAAGCGCGGTAACGCCGGCGGCACTGGTGCCTGGCCAGGGAAGCCGATGGAGACACCGGGCGCGCCGGCCGGCTCTAAAATTTCTGGTGTCATGTCATGCCGCGTTGACCACCCATATCGGTGTGGGAAGCGGGGCTGTCGCGTAGCGTACGATGCGCGCGTCACAGTCCAGAAGTCCACTCCGTAAGGTTATTCACTACAGGGCTGATGCTTTTCGGCGTCGATCAGGGTTCTCGACGTTTTAACGGCTGCCGGGCAATTTCCTTTAGCCCTCGACGGTGAAACTCCGCGAATACCCTAAAGATTTCGCCGAACCGTAAAAACGACCGGATTCGGCGGCAATGGTGACTCGAAGCTTCGGCGGTGCGACGCTAAAGTTCGCACGACGCGCGCCGTTACAAGTGATATGACGGCTCCTCAGCTTTATTCGTCCGGCCCTCAAAGAGGTAGCTGAGCTCAATCCTTCCTGCGTCGCGCAAATGCCTGAACAACAAAAAATCGATCTGCGCCTGGTACAGCTTTGGCCATCGGGAATTACGCCCTATGCATGCGGATTGCTGATAGTTGGTGTCATTCTTTTCATCGATGCGGTTTGGCTCCGCTTCGCCGGTTACACCGTGCCAGTGGGCGACATTATTGGCGCCTGCAAAGGGATCGGCATACTAGCCGGTATCGCAGTCATTTTGCGAATGCTCCGGGCCACGCCCCGCTATGAATCGATAACGGTTAAGTTTCGCTATGCGGAGATTTCAGATATCGCAGCCTGGTTCGCTCTGATCGTGTGCTTCGTGCCGTCGATGTGCGTGCTGTCTTATCTCTGCGTGACACTCAACGCGCCGCTGGTCGAACGAAGTTTGATCCGGTTCGATCACGCAATCGGTTTTAATTGGCTCGCCGCCTATCAGTGGGTCCGCAGCCATCCTCATGTTCAGCACGTTCTCTCATTTGCCTACGAGAGTGGGCGATGGCAGCTGATCAGCATTCCCTTCATTCTCGGTTTATCCGGAAGACGGGAGGCACTACCGGAATTTTTCTTTCTTCTGGCGCTGACGAGCGCTTTGCTTCTTGTCGCGTCCACACCATTCCCGGCAGAAAGCGCTTTCGTCCATTTCAATGTCAGCGACCCCAATACTGCGTCGACAGTATCGGATTTTGCGGCATTGCGTAGTGGGACATTGCGGGCAATCAATTTGGCGAACGCTCAAGGCCTCGTCTCCATGCCGTCCTTTCATACCGCATTGGCCATTGTGTTCACGTACTCGCTTCGTCGTATTCGCTGGCTGTTCGCCATCGCCGCGCTTCTCAATCTGACGATGATTCTTTCCACACCGACGCAAGGCGGGCACTATCTAGCCGATGTGGCCGGCGGATTACTGCTTGCTGCTGTAAGCATTCAAATGACAAGAACGTGCTACCGTCGCCGAACATTGCAGCAACGTATCGCCGAACGCCCGTTCAGTTTTCGTTGACGGAGCCGCGTGATCGCGCGTGTCTATTACGCGCCTGTTGGCGCCAAGCCACCGTGTTGACGACGGCCGGCGCGCATCGCCAATCGGATGCGTAAGCAGTGGTATAGGTCTGAATGGCGCGCGTCCGATCTCGGAGTAGTATCGCTACCAGGTGCAGGCTGTTGCCCGATGGCGATGGCATGCCAATTCAACACATCAATCCATGACCCAGGCGATAGCAGGCTGGAACGCCTGAACGCCACGCCGACGAACCTCATAGCGGTGCCGACAGTGACAAGGGCATTGATCATGTCAAGCGAATGGAAGCGCCGCGCGAGGCTGTTTATCCAGCGTTTCTGGCAGCCGACCAGCGCGTGCATGACCTGTATGCCTGGAAGCTGGGGCAACATCATGAGCCTCGGACACTGGGCAATCGCATTACAGACAGGTCTGCTGACCGGACTTCTGGCGGTATGTCTGACGTTCACGCCCGCAGCCAGATTCTACGGGCATCGATATGGCAATGCGCTGATTGTCGGTTTGCTGACAACGATAGGTGACGCTTACTCTCACGCGAGCCACTATCGCATCTCGTACGTGGAGCACTTCTTGACGGGTGCGATCTCCGCTCTTTTGACGTTGGCCGCGTCATATCTCTTCGAGGACCGTGCGCGACGCCTTCGCGCGGCATGGGCGCGGGTTTTTGGGTAGCAAAATTGCTCCGGAGGAACCGGGTTCAGGCGCGGAATCAACCGGTCGATGCAATACTCGCGCCGCCGGCAAAGCTTCTATTGTGTTGCATCCACCGGTTGATTCCGCCCCGACCAGCGATCGTCTGAAATCCCGGCGGCCATGTCCCGAACCTCGCAAAATCTCGCTACGGCCTTTAGGGCGCTCTGCTCCACAACGCCGTAGCGAGCTTTGCCACGATTGCCCAGAGGATTGTTAGCGAAACGGGAACGGCGCAATGAGAGGATCGAAGGCACGGAGAATGGGCCGTTTCCGTTCCGCTAACAATTCGTTGAGCCAAACCGCTCCACTGGTGGTAGACGGCTGTGAGCGCCCGAAGCTTATTACCTACGAATTACGCAATCTTTCTTTCCATTGCCCGACGATTGTCGGCTTGTTGATGGATGCGCGAGGCTTGTTCGAATTCGTTCGTCAACGTTTGGAAAGGTAGACGCGCATCGCGACCGAATCCGTTTCCCGTGCGTGCCCTTTCGCGATCGCGATCCTCACGAATTTGCGACGCTTTCATCCGTAAGACGAACCAGGCAACCGCATTGCATGCAGTACGGCGAACATTGCTTCGCCCTGTATTCCACTGCAACACTACGCGCTTACTTTCGTAACACCTGGTGAGGATCGGCCGGATATCGTCCGCGAGAGGCCGCCAACAGCGGCGCAACGACTGGCGGCGTGCATGGCGGCAATTCAGACTTTGGAGCATGCGAAAGCGCGGCACCTCGCGCTCGATTTTGCCGCCGCCCGCACGCTCTACGAAAGCGTTCTCGCCGACCAACCCGGCGACACGAACGTGATGTTTCGCCTCGCTGTGCTCGAATATCAGCTAGGGGCCTATGATGCCTCGCTGGTCTGGCTCGACGCCGCGCTTGCTCAGGCGCCGAACGACGCCCGCTGCCACCACCTGCGCGGCCTGGTACACGCCGCCACCGGCCGTTTCTCCGACGCAATCGCTGCATACCGCCGTGCGCTCGATCTCAACCCGCAATCGGCCGACGTGCTGTTCTCGTTGGCCGCCGCATTGCAAGCGGTAACCGACCATGCCGGCGCGATCGAAGCCTACGCATCCGTGCTCGCGCTAGAACCTTCGCACGTGGATGCGTTGAGCAACCTCGGCAACTGTCATCGGCAGGTTGGGGCTATCGAGCTAGCCGAAGCCGCCTATCGACGCGCACTCGCCCTACGCGGCGACGACGAGACCGTGCTCACGAATCTGGGCACGCTGATGCAGGCACGCGGTCAACTGGACGAAGGCATCGCGATGCTGCGCGACGCCGTGCGTGTCGCGCCGATGTCGCCGTGCGCGTTGCTCAATCTCGGTGTCGCACTACACCAGCGCGGCGATTTCGAGCAGGCGGCGGCCTTGCTCACGCGCGTGATCGAACTCGACCCATGCTTTCACGAAGCGGCCTACAACCTCGCCAACGTCTTCCAGTCGCTCGGCAGGCCACGCGAAGCTCTGCTCCACTATCGACGCGCGATCGAACAGGAGCCCGCTCACGCCGACGCGTACAACAATCTCGGCAACGTCTACAAGGAACTGGGCGAGATGGAAAGCGCCGCGCACTCGTTCGAGACCGCGATCCAGCTGCGTCCCGATTTCGTCTCGGCCTACAACAACGCGGCCACGTTGATGCGCACGCTCGGCCGGCTCGACGACGCCGAAGCTCACTTGCGTCTAGCGTTGTCGATCGATCCGCGCCACTCGGCCACCTGCAACAATCTGGGCACCGTGCTGAAGGATCAAGGATCGATCGACGAAGGCATCGACCTTTATCGGCGCGCGCTCGCACTCGATCCGTGCAACGTGGTCGCGCATAGCAACCTCGCCTACTCGGTGACGTTTCAGGCGCAGAGTCCCGCCGCGGTGCTGGACGAATGCCGCCGCTGGTCCGCGCGCCACGAAGCGCCCTTGCGTAACACTCATTCGCCCCACCACAACGAGCCGTCGCCCACACGCCGCTTGCGCATCGGCTATGTGTCGCCGGACTTCCGGGACCATTGTCAGGCGCTGTTCATGATGCCGCTTCTCGCGCATCACGATCACAGCGACTTCGAAATTGTCTGCTATGCGAGCGTCGAGTGGCCGGACGGCGTGACCCGGCGCATCGCCGGTCACGCCGACATCTGGTGCAACGTCCGCGAACTCAGCGACGAACGGCTCGCGCAACGCATCCGCGAAGACCGGATCGACATTCTGGTCGATCTGACGATGCACATGGCCGATGGCCGGCCCCTGCTGTTCGCGCGCAAGCCCGCGCCGCTGCAGATTGCGTGGCTCGCGTATCCCGGCACGACCGGCATCGAAGCAATCGACTACCGGTTGACCGACCCGTGGCTGGACCCGCCCGGCAGCGAGACGTTTTACAGCGAGCGCTCGATTCGGCTGCCGGCTTCGTTCTGGTGCTACGACCCGCTGACCAATACGCCGGAGGTCAACACATTGCCCGCGTTTTCGAACAACCACGTAACGTTCGGATGCCTGAATAATCCTTGCAAGCTGAGCGATCAGACGCTGAGCCTGTGGGCACAGGTGCTGCGTATTGTGGACGATGCAAGGCTCCTGTTGATGGCGCCTGAAGGCTCGGCCCGCGCCCGACTCGAAGCGCGGCTCGAACAGCATGGCATTTCGGCGCAGCGCGTGCGGTTCGTGCGGTTCCAGCCACGCGCCAATTATCTGCGCACCTATCATCAGATCGACCTCGGTCTCGACACGTTTCCGTATAACGGCCACACGACGAGTCTCGACTCGTCCTGGATGGGCGTGCCCGTCGTGACGCGGATCGGCGAAACGGCGGTCGGCAGGGCCGGTCTCAGTCAGTCCATGAATCTGGGTCTCGGCGAACTGGTCACGCATAGCGACGCTGACTTTGTCGACACCGCAGTCCGACTCGCACGTGATCTGCCGCGCCTGAGCGGTTTGCGCGAGGGTTTGCGTGCGCGCCTCGCCGCGTCGCCGTTAATGGACGGCGCGCGCTTCGCCGCGGGCGTCGAAGCGGTGTACCGGCAGCTATGGCGGCAATGGTGCGATACGACGCAACGATCGGCTGTCGCGAGGTTCGGCGATGAACCCGGCGCGGTGGCGCGCTCATCGGCTGAGGCTGAGGCTGAGGCCGATGCGCGCCGGTCACCGGCCGCGCCCGTGTTGCGCTGACGGAGATCCCATGTCCATCGAAGAATCCCGCGCGCCCGGCGAACTCAATCCTGCGTTCTATCGTAGGCAGGCCGAAGCCTGTCGCACAGCGGGCGACGAACTCGCCGCGCTGGCGAATCTGATCGCCGCCCAAATGCTCGACGCTTTCGCCGCGCAATCGTCCGTCGCACAAACGCGCAATTTGTGCGACGTCGCCACCGGCTATTTCATGAAAGGCGACTACGAGGCCGCCGCGCATTGGTATCGTCTCGTGCTGGATATCGATCCCGATACTGCCGTCGCATGGTTGAACCTCGCGGCAATCCACGCCGAACAGGACGACGAAGACGAGGCCGCGGCATGCCGCGAGCGCGCGTACAAGACCCGGCGCGTGTTCATCGAACAGACCGGCGGCGCGACACGCCGCGTGTTGATTCTCTGCAGCGGCAGCGGCACCGGCAACGTGCCATTCGCGGCGTTGCTGCCGGGTACAGTCAATTGCCGCATCAAATACGCAATCGACCACGCTCTCGACGACGAGGACGCCAATCTTCCGCCGTTCGACCTCGTGTTCAACGCGCTCGGCGATCCGGACATCGCGGAGCCGATCGCCAAGCGCCTCGCGCGGTTCGAGTCGCGCACTTCGCGGCCGGTGCTCAACCGCTCGGCCGTGGTGGCGCGCACGCGGCGGCATCGGCTACCTGAATTGCTGCATGGTCTGAACGATGTGGTGAGCGCGCATTGCGTGCTCGGCATCGCGCCGATTGCCGCTGAAGCACCACTCGCGCTCCGCCTCGCCGATAACGGGCTGACGTTTCCGCTGCTGTTGCGGCCGCTTGCCTCGCATGGCGGCGATGGCCTCGTGCGTTGCGACGACCTCGACACACTTAACGCGCATTTACGCGTAATGGACGGCGCGCATTACCTGAGCGCGTTCCACGATACACGCGACGCGGATGGGTTTTATCGCAAGTATCGGATGATCTTTGTCGACGGCGAGCCGTTCGCGTATCACCTCGCGATCTCGCCACACTGGATGGTCCACTACTTCTCGGCGGAAATGGAGGCGCACGCGTGGAAGCTCGATGAAGAGCGCCGGTTTCTCGACGATCCGCGTGGCGCGATCGGCGAGCGCGCGTTACGTGCCATCGCGAAGATCGGCGAACGGCTGGCGCTCGACTACGCCGGCATCGACTTCACGATCTTGCCGGGCGGCCGCGTGTTCGTCTTCGAAGCCAATGCGACGATGCTGGTGCATTACGAACGCGACGACGGTCCGTTGATGCACAAGAACGGTCAGGTACAACGCATCGTGGACGCTTTCGAGCAGATGATGACTCGCCGATCTGTCTCTCATGCCGGGCCCGCGTGATTGACGTCGTCACGCAGAGTCGACGTGATCGGGCGCCGCGCTGCCTTGGCCACCGTGCCCGCCCTGTCCGGTCTGCTCGCCGAACTGCAATGCGGCGAGTTGCGTATGGAGCGACGAACTGAACTGCAGTTCGGCATGTGCTATTCCGTCAAAGCACACGAGCCCGTGCAACAAAGATTGCCGTCAAAACCGGAGCTTAACCTACCGGTTTCTCCGATTTGCACTGGAGCCGCGCATCCCACTACCGATAAAATACATAATCCGCGAGATAGGGCGAACTACCGATTTCGTGTTCCGTCGAACATGGCGCGGCCGGCATCAACCCGCCAACGGTATGCACTCGCTGCACATAGCGGACGGCCGACAGTGTGCCGGTACCGGCCGTGCTATGCGTTTCGAGCAAAAGTTGCGGGATGCTTGCCGGCGTTTCGCTGGGACGCTGTGCAAGCACTCGCCCTACGATCCGGCTTCCGTCGTCCGCTTCCCAGGACGGCCCCGCGCCGTGCCGAACCGTGGCGTGGCCACTTGCGTCGAACAGCGTTGCTTGTGGGCTCCTGAACACCCAGCCCAAATGATGTTGCGTGTCGAACTCACAGGAATAAGTTTGCACGCCAGACGCTACCAACGTCATCACGCGCTCGGCCTGAGGCGGGTCGATGGAAGAACTGGCAGGACCTGCAGGCGTCGTCGCACACGCCCCCAGTAGCGATGCAATGGCGGTCGCAAGACCTGATCGGAAAATATTTTTGAACATGGTTCTCGCCTTGAAGGAATAAAGTACGACCTGGAGCGGTTGCCGACCAGAGACATAGGCCGTTGAATTCGATAGTCAGGATCGTACGCGTAATCCCATGCGTCATCGAGCCCGCGAACTCGGTCGACTCTTCGTCGGCCTTAGGGAAAGCTTCGCATAGTGACGATCACCGCGGACAGCATGGTCGCAGGGGTCGGTTTCGGGGTATTTTGCTCCGACATGATTGGCAATCTCCCGGGTGGATCTTGTGCAGATCGTGCATCGGGAAGTCGCAAAGATCCCGCAAAGCGCTGTGGCAGTATGTCGCGCGCGACACGTCATCTTACAATGTGAGGATAGGACGTGATCGGAAAAATGGCGGAGCATTTCGGACTTATGGCAACGGCAATTTATCGATCCAAGTCGACTGGGGCGCCGCTCGGTCTGGGTAGGAATTGAGCGGATAGCGCCCGCAGGCAGCTCATCTGCGTTGCCGCAGCCAGCCCCTGCAGCTACCCTCGAATGGGACGACTGGCGCAATCCCCGGCGACTGCCCGAGCCGATCGGCACGTTCTACCTTCCGAGGCGGAAGCCGCCTAATATTCAAAACTTGCAGCACGCCATCGGGGCGTGACGCTAGCAAAGCGCTCTGTGGGATTGCAGGCGGTTCAATTCATCGCATGCAGGGCGGCGGAGATTTCAGCAAGCACGGGGACCTGGACAATATTGACGGACAAAGAAGGAGTTGCATGGTGGAAAATCATCTCGAACCGCTTCGTTCCTGGGTGAGCAGCCTCCTCGACGAGCACACTCCCCCCGGCCATTCCAGCTTTCTCCAGGACGCCTTGGCCACCTTCGCGATACATCTGTGTGCCGCAGCGCTGATCCTGTGGATCGGATGGCGGCTGTCGCGCCGCGTGTCACGCGGACTGGACGCGCTGCTCACGCGCCGCGCGCGCATCGACGCCACACTCCGCCCGATCCTGCACGACAGCAGCCTGTGGGGCATCCGTGTTGTCGCGATCGTCGCGGCACTCTCGCAACTCGGTATCGAGACCACGAGCATCATTGCCGTGCTTGGCGCGGCCGGCCTCGCGCTCGGTCTCGCCCTGCAGGGCACACTGCAGAATATTGCGGCGGGGATCATGCTGTTGTTGCTGCGGCCGTTCAAGGCCGGCGACTACATCGATGGCGGCGGGGGGAGCATCGCAGGTACCGTCCAGGAAGTCAGCCTGTTCATGACGCGTCTGACGAAGCCGGACGGGATCTGCGAGTACGTACCGAACAGCGTACTGTGGAGCAACTCGATCCGCAACTACAGCCGCAATCCCAATCGACGTCTCGACCTCGAAGTGGAAGTCGCAGCTCGGGACGATGTGAACCGGGCGCTGGAGACGCTGCGCGCGCTTGTCGCAGCCAATCCGCACGCGCTCACGGATCCCGCGCCACAGGTGATGGTGATGCGCTTCGATGACAGCACGGCAGTGCTGAATATCCGTGTCTGGTCCCCCGTGGACGTGTTCTGGGACATGCGCTGGGATCTCGCCCGCCAGGTGAGGCAAAGGCTGACCGACGAAAAGTTTTCTCTTCCGTTGCGTACCCGGGAGCTTCACATCGTGCAGACGCCAGCATCCGTCCGGACGCGCGGTCCGGACGGTACTGTCGCCCCGTGAGAAATGCATCACATGGGCTTGATCAGATTGCGGCCCAGGTCGCCTCCGATTTACCCGACGAGGGAAACAGAGTCGCTCTAAAAGGCCGCTTTCGGCTCGACTACCCGAAGTAGCCGATCCCCAAGGCGATCATTAGCAAGTTCACGGCGCGAGCGAAATGATCGTATGACAGCCGCTTGTAGAGCGTCGTGCCAACAGCGGTTCCGAGATGCGCCGCAAGTATGCAGAACAGGTCCGCCAGCTCGAACGCGACCTTGCCGGCGGAATGTCGCAACAGACTGATCGTTGCGATGGCGGTTACCTGCATGATCAAAATCAACGGCTGGAACATGGCACGCTGTCGCTCCTTGCCCCAATGTGACGTGATGGTGACCCACCTGATAAAAGTGGTCCCTTGCCGTCCGGCGCATGGTTGCCCGCTGAGTAAACGATCGAGTACACCGGCTTATTCCAGCGGCGTACGTGTGACGTGGATCGCGTCAAGTAGGGGGAGATGGAGCAATCGCGCTTCCGTGCGCGGAGATCGATCCGATCGGTTGCGGGCTCGATTTCGGTCGATCGCCTTCGGCGTTGCACGTTGACGAAATGTGCCGGGAAGCCGGATCGTAGAGAGTGTTGCCAACCTCGCCGCTTCACCCGATGGTGTAGACCGTGAATAGTCTTAGAGGTCGATGACTGTCCCAGTCGCACTGTCTCTGGAACATCGGAATAAACCGGCTGCGCGGACCGTTTTATCACCGTAGTAAGCGGGTCACCACAAAGGTCAGCGCTCGAAACGAGCTGAGCATAAAGTTCACCGCGCCGCGCGACGACTACGCCCCAGATGGCGGTCTGAGCAGCTTCGCAACGTCAGCTGTGGACATCATATTGATGTCGCTCGGCAGTACGTCGCCTCGTTGCGCTTCGTCCGGGACCTTGACAATGAAACACCCCGCCTCGGCATCGTGCGTAGCTCAGTAGGCCACGCGGACGATGCTGGACGCGATCTGTAGAGGGAAACGTCATGATCCACAATCCACGTGCCGCGGTCTTCCTTGGTGGGACCGCACTCAGTCTTGTTTGCAGCCTGGGTTACGCAGAGGAGACGGTAAAAGCCACGCTCCTCAAAGACAACACGATCCAGCTTGACGCCAGTCACGTCAAAGCAGGCTCAGTCACGTTCGAGGTAAGCAACGCACCTGATACGGGTCTGATGCATGAGCTGGTCGTGCTAAAAACGGACATGGCCGACGATAAGCTGCCCGTTAAAAACGGACAAGTGCGAGAAAGTCAGTTCAAGAAGATGGGAGAAGTGGAGGACATATCACCGGGCAAGAGCAGGCACATAACGCTCAAGTTGCCTCCCGGCCGTTATGTACTGATCTGCAACCAAACGGGCCACTACTCAATGGGCATGCATACGTCGTTGGTCGTCACACCTTGACCTTGCTGGGTCGGCTCCGGTGCAAATCGGAGAAGCCGCTTGGTTAAGCGGAGACCCTTGCACGGCAGCGTCTTTAGAGGGCGAGGACGCTGCCACGACCGGGGGCATGTCGGCAAGCGTGAGACTTGCGACGCCTGCGGCGGCGGACACGAGGAAGCGGCAGCGCGCCAGATCTTGTGACACGATTTTGTCTTTGAGTTCGAGTGCGCCTGACAAGGCTTGGTTAGTGTTCTTCAATGCCGACGCATGATCTCACTGCCAAGCCAGCCGACAAGGAACGCCCGGCGCATTGTCGGGTGACGTGGCGCGGCCAGATGTTGGATGCCGCTTTACTACCCCCTCGATGCCACCGGGCCGCGCAAGGCCGCCTGCGACGGCGGCACGGGCGAAGCTCAGCGCTCCGCGAAAGCCAGCAGCGGTTTGGCGTCGTGTGCGGCGCTCTCCGCGGCCGTGAAGGCTTCGAGTGCGCGATCGACGTGGTAGCGGCGCGCTGCCGGCGGCTTCAAGGTGCCCTCGGCCATGCGATCGAGCAGGCTGCGCAGCGCCTTGCTGCCTTCACTCACCCCCTTGCGTGCGAGCCACGAGAAGATCAGCCAGCCGCGCACCTCGGTACTCGAGTAGATAAGCGCCGGGGCGAAAATCGGCATCTCGAAGGCCGCCGGGTCTGTCTGACGGTGCGACGACAAAGCTCCATAGACGAGCAGGCATCCGTTCGGGGCCAACTGACGCGCAAGCGTAGCGCCCGTGCGGCCGGCGACGCAGTCAATCGCGTTCACGATGCCGTTGCCGCCAGTGGCCTTCTTCAGTTGCTCGGGCCAGCTTTCGTCCGCGGTGCATAGCACGACGTCACCGCCAAGCGCCTGAATCTCGGCGACCTGCTCTTCACGGCGTACGAGGTTGATGGTGCGGAACCCCTCAGCTTTCGCGATCTGCAGCACGAGGCGACCGACCGTCGAACCGGCCGCGCTCTGGACAAGCCAGTCACCGCGTCCGAGCCGGTGCTCGCACATCGTCATTGCCCATGCCGTCATCGGGTTGATGAGAGCCTGTGCGGCGTCCTCGTCGGAGATCGCCGCCGGTACAGGTATCGCCCGTTCAGCCGGACTGATGACCTGTTCTCTCCAGGTTCCGGGCACGTTCAGTAGAACGACGCGTTCTCCGATCCGCGTGCGCGGCACGTCGCTGCCCACGGCGTCGATGATTCCGACGCCCTCGGACCCGGGCGAAGCGGGCAGTTCGGGCTGACGCTGAGGGGCGAAGCGTCCACGGATGACGTGCAGGTCGGACGGGTGCACGGGCGCCAGCAGCACCCTCACGCGGACTTCAGCTGGCCCGGGCGTGGGCTCGGGCAAATCACGCCAGTGGACTACCTCTGACGGCTCGCCGTTGTGTTCGATGATCAGGGCCTTCATGTGCTTTCTCCTTCGCTCGAGTTGCGGTGTGAATCGTGCCCCCGCAGGCGCGACGTGTTGCCAACGCCGCGAACTCTCGCATAGTCGGACTTCGATCAACGTCGAGGGGCATTCCGCGCGCGTGGCATTAGCGGCCACGCTGTCGGCGCGCGGCTGACCCATTCAACCTTCGCTCGGATCAAATGGCGACGCCCGGTTTTCAAGCTTCCATTTCTTCTCAGCTTCCGTATCAGGCCGAGGGGGTCGAATGCCGTCGATCAACCACAGTTCTCGCGGCGTTTCGCCGACATGCAACTCGTAGTGGTAGCCTCGATCCTGGACAAATGGCGCAATCGCAGCGTTCGCCTTGCGGAGCCAAGACGCCGTCCACTCGACGTCCTTCGAGATGTGTCTGGCAAATTGATCTAATCTGATTCTGACAAAGTCGTCTCGCGGCTCACCCCCCATGAAGAAGGAGTCTTTCGGCTGTTCATGAAACAGAACACCTACGTAGAAGCGAGGAATGATGTAAATGTCGGCGATTCGCTTGGCCATCTCCTGCTTGTCATCTGCCGTGTAGGCGCCGACTGGATGATAGATATTCCACAATGGCATTTTTGTCTCCATGCATCAATAGATGCCGCGTTTCTTATGTCAGCACATCTAAGTCTCTTGCAAGAAACGATGAACTTGACATTAGTGAGGCGGCTGTGTCGGTAGCCCAGGGATAGGCTACCGGTTAAAACCAATGCTCTTCACAACGCAGCGTTCTTTGGGAAGGCGATCCTGCTGCCCATCAGCTTCCTTCACGACCAAGGCCAGATTCACAACCATCAATTGCGGCTCTTCGGACAGATGCGCGCAGTCACATCGTCGTTCCAACACCGACGGCCTCGCCCGTGAACTGCACCGATGATGGGTACCTGGCACGCGCTCAACCCCGTTCTATTGGCGACGGGGAAGGCCGAGTATGCTGCGAGCCTCGTTCGGCGTTGCCACATCTGCGCCGATGCTTTTAATGATACTGACCGCGCGTTTAACCAGTGCCGCGTTGCCTGGCGCCAGCTCCCCCTTGGCAAGATAAAGATTGTCCTCCAGTCCTACGCGGACATGCCCACCAAGAATCACGCTTTGCGCCACGATCGGAAATTGGGCGCGGGAGATGCCGAACGCCGACCAACGGGCGTTCTCGGGCAGACAGCGCTTCATCTCAAGAAGGCTCTCGGTGTCGGCGGACGCTCCCCATGGCACGCCAAGACACAACTGGAACAGCGGAGCGTGCAGAATCCCCTGCGTTTCGATCAGGTGGCGCGCCAAACGCACGTGCCCGAGATCAAATACCTCGATTTCCGGCTTCACGCCTGCTTCCTCAATCAACGTTGCCATCTTGATCAGATGGTCGGGCACGTTGACGAATGCGCGATTGCCGAAGTTCATGGTCGCTACGTCCAGAGTGCAGATTTCCGGACGCAACTCGAGCACATGCCGGACGCGGGCCTCAGGCGTCATCATCGTACTCAATTCACTTCCCCGGTTCGGGTCTTCGTCGCTGGGGACAAAACGTGCACCCGGGCCCGTCGTCAGATTGATCAATATCGGGCACCCGCTATCGCGGATACGCGAAACGACTTCTCTGTAAAGCGACAGCTCAGTGCTTGGAACGCCGGTCTTGGGGTCACGAACATGAATGTGAGCGATGCTCGCACCGGCTTCACATGCGGCAATGGCCTCATTGGCGATTTGCTCGGGCGTAACGGGCACTGCAGGGTTTAGCCGCGGGGTATCGTCGCCTCCAGTGAGTGCGCAACTGATAATCGTCTTGTTCATCATAGTGTTCGGTCAAAGGGAAAGAGCAATGAGGCGCCACAATCGCGCGCTTCGCCATGGGAGCAGCGTCAGGCACCCCGTTCAGGCGGCCCGCGCGGGGCCGAACGGAGCCGCCCCGACGGGGGCAACCCTGATCAGCTTCTTGTTGACGAACTCGTCGAAGCCCAGCTCAGAAAGCTCCCGGCCAAAACCTGAACGCTTGACGCCACCGAACGGCAGTTCCGCTGCCGTGCCGAACGGCTGATTGACGAACACCATGCCGCTGTCGATCTGCGCGGCGACCTGCTCGCCGCGTTCGGTATCCGCGGTGAACACCGACGCGCCGAGACCGAATGGCGTGCCATTGGCGAGCGCAATCGCGGCGGCTTCGTCCTCGACGACGTGGAAAGCGGCGACCGGGCCGAACAGTTCTTCGGCGAAGACCGGATTTTGCGGCGTGATGTCGGTCAGAACAGTCGGTTGCAAGTAGAAGCCCGGGCGCTCGACGCGCTTGCCGCCACACACTATGCGCGCGCCGTGCGAAGTCGCGCGATCGATCTGCTCAAGCAGCAGATTCAGCGCGCGCTCGGACGAGACCGGGGCGACGGCGGTCGCCGGATCGGCCGGATCGCCGGTCTCGAGCGCTGCCATCCGCTTCGCGAAGCCTTCAAGGAATGCGTCGCCGCGTGCCTCGCCGACCACGATGATGCGCTTGGAACTGACGCATAGTTGACCCGAATTGAACATGCGGCCCACGACCGCGCTTTGGATCGCCCAGTCTAGCGGCGCATCCTCGAGTACGATGAACGGATCGCTGCCGCCCAGTTCGAGTACGACTTTCTTCAGATTGCGGCCGGCACGCTCGGCGACGGCGGCGCCGGCGCGCTCGCTGCCCGTCAGCGTCACACCCTGGACGCGCGGATCGTCGATCACGCGCCCGGCCTGCTCGATCGAGATGAACAGATTCGTATATACGCCTTCGGGCGCACCCGCTTCCTCGAACAGCCGCGCGAAAGCCAATGCCGATTGCGGCACGTTTTCAGCGTGCTTGAGCAGCAAGACGTTGCCCACCATCAGTTGAGGCCCGGCGACGCGCGCAATCTGGTAATACGGTAAATTCCACGGCTCGATGCCGAGCAGCACGCCAATCGGCTCGATGTGCACGGCCGCGCCGGGCGCTTCTGCGAGCGGGCGGGGCTGGAGATAGGCTGGCGCGCGCTTTGCGTAGTAATCGAGGATGGTAGCCGCCGATTCGACTTCCTTGAGCGCTTCGCCGCTGCGTTTGCCCATTTCCAGCGTCAGATAACCGGCGTATTCGACAGCCTTTTCCCGCAAAAGCGCCGCCGCGCGCGACACAATGCGTGCCCGGTCGCTGACCTGACGGCGGCGCCAGTCGGTTTCAAAAGCGCGATGCGCGGCAGCGAGCTTCGCTTCGAGCAGCTGGTCGGATATGTCGTCGTAGGTGGCGAGCAGTTCGCCGGTAGCAGGATTGATAGTCGTGTACGGCATGAGGTTCTCCGCGAAAAGGTTGGCATCGGGTCATCGCATGGCTTTATGTTATCATCGTTAACTCGTCCACTGCACACAGTTTTGAGACCAGGAATAACCCTCATGGAACCTTATGTTAACGGTGTTACTATAGTCAGGTATTTTTTCAACTGAGGAAGCGAAATGACCAAAGGATATTGGGTGGCAGCGTATCGAGCGATTCATGACGCGAACAAGCTCGCGGCATACGGCGTCCTTGCGACAGCGGTGGTAAAAGCGGCCGGCGGAAAGTTTCTGGTGCGAGGCGGCGAAGTCGTTGCGTTCGAAGCGGGTCTGAAGGATCGGACCGTCGTGGTCGAATTCCCGAGTTTCGAGCAGGCTCTTGCCGCCTATCAGAGCGAGGCCTATCAGCAGGCGTTGGCCGTACTGGGAGATGGTGCCGAAAGGGACGCGCGCGTCGTCGCAGGCGTCGGCGACTGAGATGCTCACTGGAGGCTACAGAGGCCGAGCGCACTGTATGGCAGCGCGGGCGCTGTTCACTCTGGAGCCGCCAGCATTCCATCAATGTGGCTTCCTTCCAGGATCTGCGGGAGAGAGAGGAACGTCGAGGCAATCAAGCCCCGCCTTTCCCGCTCAGTTTGATCTTCGGATGGATGCCTGCTTGAACTTCTCCTGATCGCCACCTTCCAGGCCGAACTTGACGGGGGCAAACGTGCGTTGAGCCGATCATGACGCTGCTGTTTCATTCGTTATGCTATCGATTTCGCATTTTGGACTGCGCTGCAACGTTCGAATAGTCGAGTCCCGCCCCACGCGTTACTTATTGAGAGGCCCGATCTGCGCAGTGGCCAGGGGAAAACGTGACTATCAACACGTCATCCTAATGTTAAGCTTGTTAACATTAAAGTCGAAAGAAGCACTTGAACCCGACAAAATGGAGCAAAACGATGGACGAAGCAATTGTTCTGAAAGACCTCAAAGGTCACGTGACGGTTCTTACGATGAACCGTCGCCCACATAACCTGATGGGCCCGACACTGTATCGCGCGTTACTCGATGAGTTCGATGAGGCGGTGAAACGCGGCTCGCGCGCGATCCTGCTGCGCAGCGGTCTGCGGCACTTCTCGGCCGGTGCCGAAGTGTCGCTTTTCCCGGATCGCATTGCCAGGCAAGGCCAGGGGCTGATGGATCCGCTTGAGGTGCTTCGCGGCTTCGAAGCACTCCCGATCCCGATCGTTGTCGCGGTGAACGGTACGTGCCTTGGCGGCGGCTTCGAAGTGGCGCTTGCCTGCGACTTCAGCGTGGTCGCCGAGTCGGCCAGGATCGGCTCAGTCGAGGTCGCGCTCGGTCTGCATCCGCTGCTCGGCGGCATCCAGCGTCAGGTGATGCGGGCCGGCCCGGCGCGTGCAAAAGAACTCGCGATGCTCGGCCGCCGTTACGACGCGGCGACGCTCGAACGCTGGGGCTTGATCAATCTCGTTGTGCCCGACGACAAACTCGATGAAGTCGCGCTGTCCGTTGCGCAGGAACTGGCGGCCGGCCCGACCATTGCGCATGCCGCGACCAAGCATCTCGTGCGGGTCGCGGTCAACGAGGGTGTCGCTGCCGCCGACGAAGCGATGTTCGAACTGCAAAAGCCGATCTGGGCGTCGCAAGATCTCAAGCGTGGACTGGAGGCCTTCGATACCGCCGGCCCGGGCACCGCCACTTTCGAAGGGAATTGACATGGCCGGACCACTCGAAGGACTCAAGGTCGTCGATTTTTCTCGGGTGCTGGCCGGCCCGCTGTGCGCCCGGACGCTGGCCGATCTCGGTGCCGACGTAATCAAGATCGAGCCGCCGCGGCCCGATGTCTCGCGTGCTGCGTTCCCGAATCGTGATGGCATGTCGGGCTACTACGCGCAGCAGAATAGCGGCAAGCGCAACATCAGTATCGATCTGAACGTGCCGCGCGCACGCGAGCTTGTGCTACGACTGTGCGACGAGGCGGACATCATCGTCGAGAATTTTCGGGCCGGCACGCTCAAGGGGTTCGGACTCGACTATGACACGCTCGCGAGGCGCAATCCAAAGCTGATCTATGTGTCGATCACCGGCTACGGCCAGCGCGGCCCCTGGGCGTCGCGCATGGCTTACGCGCCGACCGTGCAGGCCGAAGCGGGCTTTACGCACAACACGCTGCGCCATTTCGACAGCGCAGGCGACGGTCGCAAGTGGACCGACCCGCTGTCGCACGCGGATGTCTATGCGGGTCTGCAGGCGACCATCGCGGTGCTCGCGGCGGTGCGCAAACGTGAAGTAACCGGACGCGGCCAATACATCGACGTCGCGATGGCTGCCGTGATGCTGTCGATCAACGAGCGCGCTCACCTTGATCTCGCGGGTGTCGATACGGGCGCCGAGCCGGGCATCCTCGGTGCCTCAGACGGCCCGCATTTCGTTGGCCCCGGCGGCGAAGAGTTCGTGGCAGCGCAAAGCATCGTCGGCAGCAACACGTTTCCGAACTACTTGCGCGCCATGCGCCGTATGGACCTTGCGCAGGATCCGCGCTTCAGGACCGCTGAGCGTCGCCTGCAGAACTACGAAGCGCTGCATGCCATGATCCAGACGTGGATGCTGTCGTTTCGCGATCTCAGGACGCTCGATGCGCAGCTCGACGAGGCCAAGATCGCGATAGGCCAGATCCGTACGCTGAAGGAACTGGCTGATACCGATTGGGCGAAGCAGTGGGGTGCGGTGCACGAGATCCCGGATCGCCGCGGCGGCTCGTATCTCATTCACGGCTATCCGTGGCGCTTTTCCGATGACGAGCTTGGAATGCGCAGTGCGCCGGCTTTTCGCGGCGAGGACAACGAGCAGGTGTTCCGCAGCACGGGCATGTCGGAAAGCGAGATTCGCGAGGCGATTGACGCGGGCATTCTGGTCGGTGGCCTGCCCGCTTCGGTGAAGTCCGAAGCGCAGCGACCGTCTTTGGCGGTCGTGGACATGGCCGAAACCAGGGAACCGTAACCGGCCGGTAAGACGCGGCGCGCGGCCGCTCATCGAGATTCATGCGGTTGCCGCAGGCAGGCGAACGAGATGAGCGACGCGCGATCCTGGCCGACCCGCCTCGATTTATAATAGAAGGCGTCACTTTATACTTCGAAAACGCCTTGAGCCCTAAGTCACCCACCGTCAAAAGCGCCGACTATCACCACGGCAATCTGCGCAATGCGCTCATTGAAGCGGGGCGCAACGCGCTCATGGAGGTATCGGCGCAAGATTTGAGCCTGCGGTACCTCGCGCGCATGGTGGGCGTATCAGAAGCCGCGCCCTCGCGGCATTTTGCGGGCATCGACGAACTGCTGGCCACGATCGCGGCAAGCGGTTATCGTGACCTCGCTGCGTTGCGCGTTGCGATCCGTGACAGCGAGGAAACGGCGCTTGCCAAAGCGTACCGGATGATGCGGGTGTATGTTGAGTTCGCGCAGCGCCACAATGGGCTGTTCGGTCTGATGATCGGGCCTCGCATCGTGGCGCATCAAGCGTATCCGGAACTCATCGAGGAAAGTAACAGATCTTTTGGGTTGTTTTGCGAGACGATCGAGGCGCTGGCTATCGAGAGTGGATGGGCCCACTCCGATCTCAAGCTCGTGACTCATGCCGCGTGGAGTATGGAGCATGGTCTTGCCACGCTGATCCTGTCGAACCGCGCGCCACGCGCAGACACCAAAGTGGCGATACCAAAGTTGATCGACTTCGTCGTGATGACGCTACTTAGCGCCATCACGGCGGGTCCGGATCATCTTCAGAGCGTGATCCAGCAATGCGCGGCATTACAGAAGCCAATGGCTGCGAGCACAGCTCGAAAGCGCGCCAAAGCGTAGAACGTGTACGAAATCCTGATCAATGAGCGTTGCGGCGGGGTTCGTGATCATGCTGTGAAGCGAACCTTGAGTTCGAGACGATGTTGTGGGGAGTAAGCGACGCTGGGTACGATGGCGGCGGACGTTTACAGCAGAATATCGGTCGCGCTTTTTCAACAACATCGGCCCGAGATGCGACCTCTGCGACCTGAGGCAGGCGGCCAGACGTGGTGGGTCTCTGGAAAGGCATAGTGTCCAGGTAGGTATCAATCACGATGTTCATCGGCCGTCGCCCGATAGGGAGGCTTGCATGCTGGAAATCGCGCAATTCATCGCCACGCTGGGTTGTACCGTTTTTTCCGGGGCGGCGATCTACATCAGTCTCGTCGAACATCCAGCCCGGATGCAATGCGACACCAGGACCGCTGCGACGGTCTGGGCGCCGAGCTACCGGCGGGCGACGATAATGCAGGCGCCGTTGGCCGTTTTGAGTTGCATTGCCGGTATTGCGGCGTGGTGGCTTGGGGGAGCCGCAATATGGCTAGTTGGTGCTCTGCTCATAGGCAGCGTCGTACCGTTCACCTTGATCATCATTAAGCCCACTAACGCGCAGCTATTAACGCAAGGGCGTGATCTCGCATCGGCTGAAACGCGGGCGTCACTCGAGAAGTGGGGCCGACTTCATGCAGTTCGCAGCGTGTCGAGCCTTGCCGCCTCACTGATCTTTCTGACGACCGCATTGATCCGGCACGCGTGAGCCGCAAGCGTCGCGAACCGCCCGAGCCGCATGAGCCGAACGCACTTCTCGAGAGTCCGCAAAGCGCGCTATCCACCGTCCTGATACTTCGGCAAGTCGTCGCTCAACGAGAGGCCGGGAAACATGCTCGCGCACCACACGTGCCATGACGGGCGGACCCTTGTGGGGTCGTCGAGAGTCGCGTAGTTGATTTCGACCGTTTGCGGCGCTGCCGACTCGCGATACTCGAGTTGCGTACCGCAATGACCGCAGAAGCGCCGTTCGCCCCATGTGCTCGACTTATACACCCGCGGCTCCCCCCGGACGTACTCGAACTCGCCGATCGGCACCGATGCGGATGCGGTCACCGCGGCGCCGGTGGTCTTCTGGCACAAGCGACAGTGGCAGAAGCCGGCGTCGGCCGGAACAGCCGTGGCTTGATAACGGATAGCGCCGCATGCGCAACCGCCTTCCAATACGTCATCTGTCTTCATCCTTGTCCCCGCATGTACTGTCGCGAACGTCTTCAAGGATACGACGCAAGCGCGGGTCGTGCAGGCGTATGAGTGATGCAGCCATGTTGGCGGCCCGCAGCTTCATTCGGACGTCGCGACTTTCGCCGCACGCGTGGCGGGCCGGCGATCGGTCATCCGTCGTTATCCGGGCCGGTTCCAATCATGGCGCAACGACTCGCGACCGTTCGTCAGCGAGCCAGCAGGCGACGCTCATTCATGTCGACGATTCACGCGCCGCCTCTACTCGAAGCAGCACTGCCGCCTTTCAGCTACGAGCCATCGCCTTTCCGACGTGTTCGGCGAACGCTTTCACCTTGGCCGAATGCCGGCGCTCCAGAGGACTCACCAGATGGATCGGGATGGGGATCGTTTCCCAGTCCGGCAACATCCGCAGCACTTCGCCACTGGCCAGTTCGTCATCGAACAGCCAGGTCGGCGAATATCCGATACCCATACCCGCGAGGACCGACGCCCGCATGACCTCACTGCTGTTGGTTTGCAGATTGCCTTGAACCCGCACGATGCGCGTGGTGCCCACCGGGTCCGCCGCGCCGGGGCCTGCCGTAAAACTCCACGCGTTGCGCATTGCCAGTTCGGTGTAGACGATACAGTTGTGATCGACCAGGTCCTCAGGAACGCGCGGCGCCTTCTTTCCTTTGGGCAGTGAGCGCACGTAGTTGCGATGCGCGATCAGCATGCGATAGGCCGTTCCCACGCGGCGCGCGATCAGACTGCTGTCCGGCAGATCGCCGATACGCACCGCGACGTCGATGCCTTGTTCGACGAGATCGACAAAACCGTCGCTCAGGCGCAGGTCGATCTTCACGGCGGGATGTTCTGCCAGAAACGACTGAACCAATGGAAACAGCTGGAGGCGCCCGAAGCCGACTGAAGCCGCGACCCGCAACCAGCCCGTCAGTTGCCGCTCGCCACGCCGCAACGCGCCTTCGGCCTCCGCAATCTCCGCGACGAGGCGCCGCGCCTGTTCGAAATAGTGCTCACCTTCTTCCGTCAGTGCGAGTGAACGGGTCGTGCGCGTCAACAATCTTGCGCCCAGTTCACGCTCCAGCGCCGCGACCTGTTTGCTCACCGCGCTTTGTGTCGTGTCGGCCTCGTGCGCGACCGCCGAGAAGCTGCCCGCTTCCACCACGCGCACGAAAGTCTTCATTGCCTGCAGTTTGTCCATTTGCTCGATTTATTCCTGAGAGGAATTTGTTATATGAGCATACACCGTCTATATCGCCAGTCTGGAATCAGTCAAAGTGCAGTCGTCGCAAACGCGATTCCAACCTGAAGGAGCACTGACATGAACTCACCCGTCGTTCTTATCACTGGCGCGCTAACCGGCATTGGCCGCGCTACCGCTCTTGCCTTCGCTCGCGAAGGAAACCGCGTGGTCGTCAGCGGCCGTCGCGAGGAGGCCGGCCAGGCGCTTGCCGCCGAACTGCGCGCACTCGGCGCCGAAGCAGAATTCCTGCGTGCCGATGTGCGTTTCGAGGCAGAAGTGCGCAGCGTCGTGGAGCAGACCGTCGAGCGTTTCGGGCGCATCGACGTGGCGGTCAACAACGCCGGCACCGAAGGTCAACTGGCCCCGATCGTCGAGCAGACCGCGACCAACTACGAAGACACGTTTTCAGTCAACGTGCTCGGCACGCTGCTGTCGCTCAAGCACGAGATGCGCGTCATGCTGGCGCAGGGCGCGGGCTCGATCATCAACCTCTCGTCGATCGCGGGCCAGGTCGGCATTGCGGGCGCGTCGGTCTACGCGGCCAGCAAGCATGCGGTGGAAGGCCTCACGAAGAGCGCGGCGCTCGAAGGCGCTGCCGCAGGCGTGCGCGTCAACGCCGTGGCGCCCGGTCCCGTCGCCACCGAAATGCTCGACCGCTTTGCCGGCGGCAGCGAAGAGGGCAAGGCAGCTTTTCTGTCGACGATACCGGCGCGACGCGCCGCGACTCCGGACGAGATCGCCCAGACCATCGTGTTCCTTGCGAGCGACAAGGCGCGCTATCTCACCGGACAGAACATCGCAGTCGACGGCGCCTACACGGCGCAGTAACACAGGGATGTTCCCACACCCTTTATCCATTGCTTCATCTTTTTACCAAGGAGTCTCACCATGACCACGATCAACGTGCCGACGCGCGACGACGTTTCCCCGGCTAACCAGGCCATCTTCGACAAGCTCAAGAGCAGTCTCGGCACGGTGCCTAATCTGTACGCGACACTGGCCCATTCGGAGCATGCGCTCGGCAACTACCTCGCATTCCAGAACGCAAAGAGTAGCATCACCGGCAAGGCGCGCGAGATCGTGAACCTCGTCGTGAGCCAGGTCAACGGCTGCGAATACTGTCTGGCGGCCCACACCGTGATCGGCAAGATGAGCGGCTTCAGCGACGAACAGATTCTCGAAATCCGCGCTGGCAACGCAAGTTTCGACGCGAAGTTCGACGCGCTCGCGCGGTTGGTGAAGAACATCGCGGTCAACCGCGGGCACGCCGATCAGGCGCTCGTCGATGCGTTCCTGGCTGCGGGCTGGACCAAAGCCAATCTGGTCGACGCGATCGTCGTGATCGGCGACAAGACCGTCACCAACTATCTGCACGCAACGACGCGCGTACCGGTGGACTTCCCCGCCGCCCCGCAACTCCCTGCGTGATGGTTGCAGCCGGGCAAAGCGCGGCGCCTACGCGATGCCCGCATGGCCCGGCTGACTGAAGTTGTCCCGAATCGGAGGATGTGATGTCTCAAGCTGAACATTTCGACACCGTTATTCTTGGCAGCGGCCAGGGTGGCAAGCTGCTGGCGTGGCACCTGGCGCGATCGGGCCAGCGCGTGGCCGTCGTCGAGCGTCAATGGGTGGGCGGATCGTGCCCGGCCGTTGCGTGTCTTCCCAGCAAGAACGAAATCTGGAGCGCACGCGTTGCGCATCTCGCGCAACGCGCCGGGGAGTTCGGCACGATCACCGGGCCCGTCACGATCGATATGGCGAAGGTCCGCGAGCGCAAGCGCGGCATGATCGAACGTGAAGTTGCGTTTCACCTGCAGGCGTATGCATCGAGCGGCGCCGAGCTGATCATGGGCACGGGGCGTTTCGTCGCGCCGAAAACGATCGAAGTGCAACTGAACAATGGCGAAACGCGCACGCTGAGCGGCGACCAGGTTGTCGTCAATGTCGGATCGCACGCGGCTATTCCGGATGCGCCGGGTTTGCGCGAGGCGCAACCGCTCACGCATATCGGCGCACTGGACCTCGACTACGCACCGGCTCATCTGATCGTGCTCGGCGGCGGCTATACCGGTATCGAAATGGCTCAGGCATATCGGCGCTTCGGCAGCGAGGTGACCATCGTCGAACACGGGCAGCAACTGATGGGACGTGAAGACGCCGACGTTGCCGAAGAGATGTCGCGTGTTCTGAGCGGCGAAGGAATCGACATCCTGCTCGGCGCAGAGATGCTCAGGGTGGAGGGCCAGTCCGGCAAACACGTTAGCGTCACCGTGCGCACGGCCGCCGGTGAGCAGACGATCGAAGGCAGCGACCTTCTCGTCGCGGTGGGTCGCATTCCAAATACCGCCGGTATCGGACTGGACAAAGCCGGTGTTGCACTGGACGAACGTGGCTACATTCGCGTCAATGACCGCCTGCAAACGAGCGCACCCGGTGTGTGGGCGATCGGTGAAGTGGCGGGCAGCCCTCAATTCACGCACGTTTCCGTCGACGATTTCCGCATCGTCCGGGATAACCTGGCGGGCGGCCATCGCAGCACGCGTGATCGTCTTGTGCCGTACACGATGTTCAGCGAGCCGCCGCTTGCGCACGTCGGCCTTAGCGAACGCGAAGCGCAGAAGCAGGGCATCGCCGTGCGCGTCGCGAAGCTACCGATGAGCAACGTGTTGCGCACCGAAGCCACCGGCGAGACGCAAGGCTTCATGAAAGTGCTCGTGTCCGCCACTGACGACCGTATTGTCGGCTTCACGATGATCGGGGCGGAGGCTGGCGAGGTGATGGCCGCGATGCAGACGGCGATGCTCGCGGAACTGCCCTATCCGAAGTTGCGCGATGCGGTGATCACTCACCTGACTTACGCGGAAGGCTTCGGTCCGTTGTTGGCGAACGTGCCGCCGCGAGCGGCGGCGCAATGAACCTGCCACAAGTGCCACGAGGGCATCGGCGATTCGCCGGTGCCCGCGCCACCGGGACCGTCGCCATCTGGTAGCCGCGTTTGCGCAGTTCGCACACGCGAGCCCGCGGATCAATGATGTCGAGAAAGCGCGTTGGCTCGACCGTTGTGACGCTGCCGAAAACAGACAGTGCCTGCGGCAGGCGCCTATAGCAGCTCCAGCGCGAGCGCGATGCCCTGCCCGCCGCCGATGCACAGTGTGACGATGCCCCGCTTCAGGCCATCACGGCGCATCGAATGGACGAGACGCGTGGTCAGAACTGCGCCCGTTGCGCCGATCGGATGACCGTGCGCGATCGCCCCGCCTTCAACGTTGATGATGTCGTGCGCGAGCCCGAGCTGCTTCGCAACAGCGAGCGGCACAGCAGCGAATGCCTCGTTGATCTCCACACGCTCGACGTCCGTGAGCTTCCAGCCTGCTCGCTCCAACGCGATATGCACGGCCGGCACAGGGCCGAGGCCGAACATGCCTGGCTCGACAGCAGCGATGCCGAACGCTGCAAGACGCGCGAATGGTTCGATATCGTTGGCCTCCGCATAGCCTCGCTCGACAACGAGCATCGCCGCTGCGCCGCTGTTAAGGCCCGGCGCATTGCCCGCCGTGATCGTGCCATCCGGACGGAACGCGGGACGCAACTTCGCCAGCGTTTCGACCGTCGTTTCCGGACGCGGCTGCTCGTCGCGCGCAAACTGTACGGCGCCCTTGCGTCCTTCGATCGTGACGGCGACCAGTTCGGCATCGAAGGCACCGCGTTCCTGTGCAGCGGCGAAACGCTGCTGCGAACGCGCAGCCCACTCATCCTGCGCGCGGCGCGTCAGGTCGGCCTTCGTCACCAGATCTTCCGTATGCCAGCCCGAGTGTTCGTTCGAGAACGCATCAACAAGACCGTCGCGCAGCATGCTGTCATGCACTTGCGCATTGCCCATGCGGCTGCCCCAACGCGCAGTATCAAGCAGATACGGCGCGCGTTCCATGCTCTCCATTCCGCCTGCAATAGCCACGTCGCCATAGCCGAGCGCGATTTCCTGCGCTGCCGAGACAATTGCCTGCGCGCCCGATCCGCAAACGCGGTTCACCGTCAGCGCCGGCACCGACACGGGGACGCCGCCGCCGATGGCGGCCTGTCGCGCCGGGTTCATCCTGTTGCCGGCCTGGACGACGTTGCCCATCACCACCGACGACAGCGCTCCCGGATCCAGCGCGGCGCGCCGCAGCGTTTCTCGAACGACGACCGCACCGAGCGCCGTCGCGGGAACGTCCTTCAACGATCCGCCGAACGCGCCGATCGGCGTGCGAATGGGATGGGCAATTACAACATCGCGTGCATTCATCGCTATTCCTTTGGTTGAGGTACGTCTGGGCTGCATCTTTGTACGTGCATATGCACATCTGTAAGTCGAATTGACCGGTTGCGCGTCGGTAGTGACGACGGGAAACGGGTTTCGACGATGTCAGATTAAACAGTTCGGCGGGCACCAGAGAGGTGCGCCCATCGTGCTCCGACGGCTCGCCGAACACCAGACCATCGTGCTGCAGCGGCCTGAAGGCAGGCACGCGCAGTGCGCTCCATCACTATCGCTTCGGCAAATTCCATCACCGACCGCCCGCCTTGCGCGCAAGCTTCACGACGATTGTGAGCGGGTCCGCCATCAGCCGCACCCGACCGGTATGGCGCTCGTAAACATGCGCGACATACCAGCCCCGCCTGCCGCAGCGCGAAGCGGCTGCAATAGTCGTGAATTACAGCGTTTTCATTTGCATAGCTTACATGTGCATATACACGTTGTCAAATCGCCTCGCGGCTGCATATTTGAAATTCAGTGTTGTTGGAAGCGCTAACTATCCAATACGACGAACACTGGTCGGCTTCAATTCCAGCCAGAGCAGTGCCGCCCGCACTGTCACGCTTTTCCCTGAAAGCTGTTTGTGGCAGACGACAATGACGAGACTCCCTGCGAGCGAATCGCGCTTTATCCACGATTCGTGTTCAATGTCTCCACGCTGGCGGGGCTAATCTTTGTGGCCGCGTAAGGCATGCTTTCGTTCATCGGTCGTGCGTCAATCAGGGCGCGCGCAAGGTAACGGAGAACGAGACATGAGCAAGACATACAAAATCGCAGCCATTGCCGGCGACGGCATCGGTCAGGAAGTGATGCCCGAGGGCGTGCGTGTGGTGGAAGCGGCGGCCGCGAAGTTCGGCCTGTCGGTAGAGTTCACGCACTTCGACTGGGCAAGCTGCGACTACTACCTGCAGCACGGCAAGATGATGCCCGACGACTGGTTCTCCACGCTCAAGGGCTTCGATGCCATTTACTTCGGCGCGGTGGGTTGGCCCGACAAAGTGCCCGACCATATCTCGCTGTGGGGCTCGCTGCTCAAGTTCCGCCGCGAATTCGACCAGTACGTGAATCTACGCCCGGTGCGCCTGCTGCCCGGCGTCCCGTGTCCGCTCGCCAACCGCAAGCCCGGCGACATCGACTTCTTCGTGGTTCGAGAGAACACCGAAGGCGAATACAGTTCGGTAGGCGGCAAGATGTTCGAAGGCACGGAACGCGAGTTCGTGCTGCAGGAGTCGGTCTTCACGCGTCATGGCGTGGACCGCATCCTCAAGTACGCGTTCGAACTCGCGAACCAGCGCGGCCGCAAAAAGCTCACGGCCGCCACCAAATCGAACGGCATCTCGATCAGCATGCCGTACTGGGACGAACGCGTGGCCGCGATGGCCGAGACCTACCCCGATGTGACATGGGACAAGCAGCACATCGACATTCTGTGCGCGCGATTCGTCCTGCAACCGGATCGCTTCGATGTGGTGGTAGCGTCGAATCTGTTTGGCGACATTCTTTCCGATCTCGGTCCGGCCTGCACAGGCACGATCGGTCTTGCAGCGTCGGCGAATCTGAATCCGGAGCGCAAATTCCCGTCGCTGTTCGAGCCCGTTCACGGCTCTGCGCCCGATATCTTCGGCAAGCAGATCGCGAACCCGGTCGCAATGATCTGGTCGGGCGCGATGATGCTCGATTTCCTCGGCAACGGCGATGCGCAGTTCAAGGCCGCGCACGACGCGATCATGCAGGCGATCGAGAAGGTGCTGGTGGAGGGCCCGCGCACACCCGACATGGGCGGCACGGCGAACACGACGGCGGTGGGCAAGGCGGTCGCCGCCGCGCTCTGAGCCGCGTCACACAGTAGCGCGTGCGACACGAAAGCGCCGCCCTATGTCATCGCCGCGCCCGCGCTGTTATCGGCGGCGTGCGGCGCGGCCGCCGCCATATCGGCGGGGTGCGCCGCGCGGCACAACGCCGTGAGCCATACGTCGTCGCCGTGCGGCGACACGCGCGCGCGGCCCTGCTCGACCACCAGCCGCCACGTATCGTCCGGCAGCGAAGCTCGATAGAGCACGCGATAATCCGCGCGACGCGCGAGTGCGTCGTTGACGGCTGCTTCGCGCGCCGCGCGGTCGTCCGGATGGATGTGATCCGACAGCTCAACATAATGACGCGGTGCCTCGGCTGGCTCGACGCCGAAAAGCCGGCACCATTCGTCGGAGACGATCAGCGTATCCTGACCGCGCAGCCAGCGCCATGCGCCGAATCCCGCAATGCGCGCGGCGTCGTTGAGCAATTGCAGCCGCTGTTGCAGGGCGCGTTCAGCTTCCTTGCGCGCGCTGATATCGATAGTGGTCCCCACCACGCGCACGGGCCGGCCCGCGTCGTCGAGCAAGGTGGCCACGCGCGATTCGATCCAGCGAATGGTTCCATCGGGCAAGATGATCCGGAAGTCCCACACCCGCGGCGCCTGGCTCGCGACGAGGTCCTTCATGGCGTCCTCATTCAACCAGATCGAGTCCTCGGGATGCAGGATCTCCCAGAACTCTTCGTTGCTGTGGATTTCGCGCCCATAGAGCTTGGCGCAATTGCTCGAATAGATGAGCTCGTCGGCGACCAGATTCCACTCCCACGTCACGATGCCCGCCAATTCCTGCGCATGCTTCATGCGTGCTTCATTCGACATGATCTCGGCCGTGTAGCGGCGGCGCAGGTCGGTCATGGGCAGCTCGGTGGCGCCCACGATGCCGAGGTCCTTCACGGCTTCGTCGCCGTAGCGCAGCCAGACCCAGTTCACGTCGAGGAACGCCGCGAGGCGGCGCAAGTTCGAGTAGTCGATTTCGCCGCCGCGCGTCCACTTGTGCACGGCGGGGCGCGAAATGCCGACTGCGTCGGCGATTTGCTGCAGACTCAGCTTCTTGTGCTCGAGCAGCACTTTCAGACGAAACGCGAACGTATCCTCGGACATCCATTTCCCTTTATGACGGTCGCGCGGTCAAACGAAAAGGGCGGCTACGCGCCGGGCCGCAGAACGGGCCGGGCCTATGCCGCCGGTGCTGGATGGGGCGCGCGGCCAGGACACTTCGTTCGCCCGCAGTTCTGCCGCCAGTTTAACGGATCTGGCGCCGCGCTCCAGGTGCCCCCGCCGCCGCAGGTCACCTAGAGGTCGATAACAAGGCGCGGCGTGCGCGAGCGTGACACGCACAGCAGGATGGTCTTTTGAGCCGCCTTTTCTTCGTCGTCGAGATACTGGTCGCGATGGTCGGCTTCGCCTTCGAGAATCGGCACTTCACAGGTGCCGCATACGCCCTCGCGACACAGCGACTCCACGGTCACGCCCGCTCGTTCGATGGCTTTGAGGATCGTTTCGTCTTCGGCCACTTCGAGCTCGAGGCCCGACTTCGCGAGAACCACGGTGAATGCCTTGCCGCCGGTCTCGGTGGCCGCGAACTGCTCCGCGTGCAGTTGCGACTTCGGCCAGCCGAGCAGTGCCGCGTTCGCATGAACGGCATCGTTGAGTCCCGCCGGGCCGCAAACGTAGACGTGCGCATCGGCGGGCAGGCTCTTGAAAAGCTTGAGCAGGTCAAGACGCTGGCCTTCGCTATCGACATAGCAATGAACGTTGGCCGCATGCGGACCGGACTTCAGTTCTTCGACGAACGCACCGTGCTCGGGACTACGGTACGCGTAGTGCAATTCGAGTTCGAGCGCGGCGCCGGCATCGGCATCGGCATCGGCATCGGGACGATGCTCTGCCAGTTGCGCGAGAAACGGCGTGATGCCGATGCCGCCCGCGATAAACACATGCCGCCTGGCATTGCGCGCGAGTTCGAAAAGGTTCGCGGGCGAGCCGATGGCCAGTTGCGTACCTGCCGCGACCTTGTCGTGCATGAAGGCCGAGCCGCCGCGCGAGGCCTCTTCGCGACGCACGGCGATCTGATACTGGCGCGTTTCGCGCGGCGAACTGAGCAGCGAGTAAGCGTTGTGGTGCCACTGACCGCCGTCCTGCATCGAGACGAGCACGTGGGCGCCGCCGCTGAACGGCGGCAGCGGCGCGCCATCGGGCAGCGCGAGCGTGAAGCGTTTGATGAGCGGAGTGAGTTGCTCGACGGCGACGACGTCGACAGTGATCGATTCGCGGGCGTTCATAATGCCTTCCTTTTCCGCAGGCCGCGCAGCGCGCGGCGCGTTTTTGCTTCGTGATGGGCTCGGAGTTGCCTCGCGGGCCGGATGATCCTTGATTCAAAAAAACGGATGCGGCGCGAGCCGCATCCGTACACAGTCGGCATGCGGGTCAGCGAGTCACGCCGCCCATGCAGAGGTACTTGATCGACAGATAGTCTTCGATCCCGTATTTCGAGCCCTCGCGGCCGATGCCTGACTGCTTCACCCCGCCGAACGGCGCGACTTCATTGGAGATCAACCCCGTGTTGATGCCGACGATGCCGTATTCCAGTTGCTCGGCCACGCGCCAGATGCGGCCGATGTCCCGACTGTAGAAGTACGCGGCGAGCCCATAGATCGAATCGTTGGCGAGTTGGACGACTTCGGCGTCGCTCGAAAAGCGCACGATAGGCGCGACCGGTCCGAAGATTTCCTCGCTCAGCACGGCCATGCCGGGTTTGGCGTCCGCGAGCACGGTGGGCGCATAGAAGTTGCCGCCGCGCGCGTGCGTCTGGCCACCTGTAACCACGCGCGCACCTTGCGCGACGGCGCCGCGTACGAGGCTATCGACCTTGTCGCGCGCTGCTTCGTTGATGAGCGGCCCGATATTCACGCCCGCAGCGAAACCGTCGTCCACCTTGAATTCAGCCACGCGCGCAGCGAAGCGTCGGCAGAAAGCGTCATAAACCGAGTCATGCACATAGAAGCGGTTTGCGCATACGCAGGTCTGTCCTGCATTGCGGTACTTCGAAAGCAACGCGCCTTCGATGGCGGCATCGAGATCGGCGTCGTCGAATACGATGAAGGGCGCGTTGCCGCCGAGTTCCAGCGAAACCTTCTTGACGGTGTCCGAACACTGGCGCATCAACAGACGGCCCACCTCCGTCGACCCCGTAAACGTGAGCTTCTTGACGAGCGGGTTCGACGTCATTTCGAGGCCGATCTCGCGCGACTTGCCCGTGACGATATTGACGACGCCCGCCGGAATGCCGGCTCGTTCGGCGAGCACCGCGAGCGCGAACGCGGAAAGCGGTGTCTCGTTGGCCGGCTTGATGACGATCGTGCAGCCAGCCGCCAACGCGGGCGCAGCCTTGCGGGTGATCATCGCGGCTGGGAAGTTCCACGGCGTAATGGCGGCGCATACGCCCACCGGCTCGCGCGTCACCACGAGGCGCTGGTCCGGGTTCGGGCTCGGGATCACGTCGCCGTCGATGCGCTTGGCCTGTTCGCCGAACCACTCGATGAACGAAGCCGCATAGGCAATCTCGCCGCGCGCTTCGGCGAGCGGCTTGCCCTGTTCGCGCGTCATCAGTTCAGCCAGCGCGTCCTGGTTCGCCAGGATCAGCTCGAACCAGTTGCGCAGCAGGCGCGCGCGCTCCTTCGCGGTGGTCGCGCGCCACGCGGGAAAGGCGCGGTGCGCGGCTTTGATGGCCGCGCGCGCCTCGCTCGCGCCCATGTTCGGCACGCGCGCGAGCCATTCGCCCGTGGAGGGGTTGTTGACGTCGAGTGTGGCGCCGTCCTGCGCGTCGCGCCACTGGCCGTCGATATAGGCCTGCTGCCGCAGCAGCCCGGATTGTTGCAGCGAAGTCATGCGTGAGTTCTCCTTGCCGCGCGCGGCATCAGTCCTGATACTGCTGTGCGAGCAGGTTATGGAAATGGGCGATGCCGTGCTCGCTGATGCCGCTGCGCTGTTCGTCGACCATGATGCGTCCCTGGCCTCGATAGCCGCGCGACTTCAGGCCCTTCTGCACGCTTTCCACGAGACGCAGATCCTCGGGACGGAACACCGTGCGATACCACTCGATCAGCTTCTGCTGCTCTTCGGTCGGTTCGTCGTTGAGGAAGTAGACGTCGTAGTGCTGGAGCGTGACTTCCGCGCTCACCGGGAACTCATAGATCACCGTCATGAAGTCGCTGCCCGGCGGCACGTTGAACATCGTGCACGGCCACGCCCAGTAGCCATGGAAGCTCGGGTCCTTCACGGAAGGATCCAGCTTGAACGAACGCTCCGACGATTGCGCATGGCCGAACTGAACCGTCCAGTTGCCTTGCAGCGTGTGCGTGTACTGGTCGATCTTCACCGAGTCGGAAAACCCGGGGTGGGCCGGGCCGCAGTGGTAGCACTCGAGGTAGTTGTCGACAATCGATTTCCAGTTGGCCGGCGTTTCGGTGACGAAGCGTGCGGCAAGCTTGAGGTCGTCGATCACGGGGCAGGCGCGGCGCAGGCTGGCTTCGAGACCGGGCAGTTGCGCTTCGACGCTGTCCGCCTCCGGGTTCAGGTTGATGAATACGAAGCCGGCGTATTGCTCCACGCGCACCGGCACGAGCGTGGAATTTTCCTTGTCGAACGACTGCACGTGATCGCAGTTGTTGGCATGCGCGAGCGCGCCATCAAGCTTGAACGCCCACGCGTGGTACGGGCAGGTGATGACATTTTTCGCTTTGCCACTGCCTTCGAGCAACTGGTGGCCGCGGTGCGGGCACACGTTATAGAAGGCGCGCAGCACTTTGTCCTTGCCGCGCACGAGCAGGATGCTCTCGCCCACCACTTCGCGCGTCACATAGGCGTTCGCTTCCGCCAGTTCGCTGCCGTGCGCGACGCAAATCCAGCTATTCTCGAAGATTTTCTTTTCTTCGGCCTTGAAGACTGCTTCGGAGGTGTAGTAGCTGGCCGGGATAGTCCAGGCCAGCTCGGGATTGGAGCAGAAGTCGGCCGGCAGTTTGGGCAGCTCGGGTTTTTTGTGGAATTCGATCGGGAGATAGGTCATGGGGTCCGCCGCACTGAGTTAAAAAATTAACTGATGGTTACGTTAAAACTATTGGTTAACGCAAATATAGAAGAATTCTTAACGGTGGTGGATCAGGGTTATCCCTCAACGCCGGCAATCGACGCTCGTGAAACGACGCGCAGCGGCTATTCTGTGCGGCAGAGGCGCGCCGGCATGGGACGCCGCGATCCAATGTCGATTTTGGAGAGATCGTCAATAGGAGGATTCGATAGTGAGACGGAACCAGCCGCGTTGCGTACTATTGTTAACCAATAGTTCACCGTTAACCAACGGGTAATTGCGCCGTGTCGAGGATCTGGAGCTTCCGGTTCCGGGCGCGGCGCGCAAAGCGGGCTCGCACCTTGACGAGCCCCTTACGCCACCCCGCAACTGGAGGAGACATGTCACAAGAGGCAATAGCTGAAGCGCTGGCCGGCGAGCCGTCGCGCAACAAATCGCGGATCGAGTCCCGCTCGATCGACTACGTGCCGCTCGCCGAACGCAAGGGCAAGGCCTGGCACCTGTGGCCCGTGTGGTTCACGGGCGATGCCAACCTCGCGACCATCGCGGCCGGTGCGATCGGCATCGGCATGGGCGGCAATCTGCTGTGGAGCGCGATTGCCATCGTGCTCGGCAACGTGCTCGGCACGTTCTTCATGGCATTCCATTCGAGCCAGGGTCCGCAGCTCGGGCTGCCGCAGATGATCCAGTCGCGCCCGCAATTCGGCTATATGGGTGCGCTGCTCGTCTGGGTGGTCGCGCTCGTCACCTATATTGGCTACAACTCGTTCAACCAGCTCATGGCCGGGCAGACTGCGCATCATCTGCTCGGCACTGAACCGCACGCGAGCTATATCGTCTTCACGGTCATTGCGGTCGTGCTCGCGGTGTTCGGCTATGACCTGATCCACAAGGCGCAACGGTGGCTGGCGCTCGCGCTCCTCGTTGCGCTCACGATCTTCAGTGTGGGCGTGTGCATGAAGGTGCAGTTCCCGGCTGGCCAGCTGAGCGTCGCGGGCTTCAAGACAACTCCGTTTCTCGTGCAGCTCTTTTCGGCAGCGGCGTATCAGCTTTCGTGGTCGATCTATGTTTCCGACTACTCGCGATATCTGCCACCCAACACGGGCGTGCGGGCGACGTTCTGGTGGACCTTTCTTGGCGCGCTCATCGGCGGCGTATGGATGATGCTGGTCGGCACCGCAGCGGCCGCGCTCAATGCGCAGATCGAAATCTCGGATGCGGTCCAGCGCGCCGGGGATCTGATCTATCCCGGCTTCGGCACGGTCACGCTGTTGCTTGCCTTGCTGGGTCTGCTCGCGATCACGGGCCTCAATTTCTATGGCGCCTCGCTCACGCTGCTCAGCATCACCGACTCGTTCAAACCGCTCAAGTCGAACGCGACCAAACGCGTCGTGAGCCTGCTCGTGGTGGCCCTGATGGCGACGTCCCTCGCGTTCGCGGCCTCGGACAACTTCATGGGCAAGTTCGGCGATTTCCTCGGCATTCTCGGCTATCTGTTTACGCCTTGGACCGCTATCAATCTCATCGACTTTTTCGTCGTGCGCCACTCGCACTACTCGGTGCGCGAAATCTTCAATCCGCGCGGCATCTATGGGCGCTGGAACTGGCGCGGCCTGACCGCCTATGCGGCGGGCTTCGTCGCGATGATCCCGTTCTTCAAGACGGAGCTCTACACCGGACCGGTCGCCAGAGCGCTGGGCGGCACCGACATCGCGATGCTGGTGGGCCTGCCCGTCGCCGCGCTGGTCTATCTGTGGACCTGCCGCTCGCTCGACATCGAAAAAGAACGTCAGCTCGTTCGCGAAGCCGACCGTGGTCTGAACTGATCGCACCCCTACGACAACATGAAATTGAAGACGACAATGCGCGCCGCCGCTTTGCACGCGGCGGGGCTGATGCTGGCTGCCCTGCCCTGCGCGGCGCGCGCGCAAAGCAGCGTGACGCTGTATGGGGTGATCGATGCGGGCGTGACCTACGTGAGCAACGCGGGCGGCGCGCATCAGGTGAAATTCGACGACGGCGTCTCGTATGCGAATCGCTGGGGCATCAAGGGCGCCGAAGATCTCGGCGGCGGACTGAAGGCGGTGTTCGCACTGGAGAGCGGCTTTCACCTCGGCAACGGGCAGATTTCGAACGGCGGCGCGTTGTTCGGCCGCGCCGCGTTCGTGGGCCTGCAAAACGACTGGGGCACGCTCACGTTCGGGAACCAGATCGACATGACGAAGGAGATGGTCTACCTGTTCAACGTATCGGCGTGGGCAAGCGGCTACGCGATCAACCAGGGCGATTTCGACCGGATGAACGGCGATCATTTGCCGAACGCCGTGAAATTCATGTCGAGCACATTCGGCGGATTCCAGTTCGGCGGCATGTATTCGTTCAGCAATATGCCCGGCGATTTTCATACGGGCAGCGCGTGGAGTGTCGGCGCACAGTATCAGCATGGCGCGTTTTCGATGGGCACGGCGTACACGCAGTTGAACAACCCGTCGGGCATTTACGCGTTCGATCCGTACGCGATGATCGGCGTGCACTCGTTCTTCGGGCGGCCGACCGTGAGCGTCGATCCCGCCACGGGCGCCATCACCGATCTCTATGCGAACACGGCGTTCCCGGTGGACAAGCAGGGCGCGTTCGCCGTGGGCGCAAGTTACACGATCGGTTCCGTCACGATGATGGGCGATTTCACGTACACGCAGATCAAGGCGTTTGGCGACAGTGAACATATGCTGGTCGCCGAAGGCGGCTTGAACTGGCAGATGACGCCCGCGACGAGCCTGATTGGCGGTTACCAGTACACGCACTTCGACGGCCATCACTGGAACCAGCTTTCGGCGGGGCTGCACTACGCGCTCTCGAAAAGCACGGAGGTCTACGTGTCGGGGGACTGGCTGAGGGCGTCGCAAGGCGTCGACGCGGTGATCGGCTATAGCTTTACGCCGTCGAGGACGACCACGCAGGCCGACGTGCGTCTCGGCATGCGGCACTCCTTCTGATGGAAGCAGCCATTGTCGCGTCCTGGGCGGGGCTCGCCGCTTCAATCCGTCTCTGCATAGCACCATGAAATTGCCCGCTTCCCCAGAACTCGACGATCTGCGCGTCTTTTGCGAGGTTGCTCGCAGATCCAGCTTCAGCGCCGCGGCCGAAGCGCTTTCCGCATCGGCCGCCTATGTGAGCAAGCGTATAGGCGTGCTCGAAGCGAGTCTCGGCACGCGTTTGCTGCATCGCTCGACGCGCCGCGTCGTGAGCACGGCGGCGGGCGAGCGGGTGCTCGAATGGGCCGAAAAGATTCTCGACGACGTCGACCAGCTCGTCGAAGACATTTCCAGCACGCGACGCGTACCGCGCGGCACGTTGCGTGTTTCGAGCAGCTTCGGCTTCGGCCGCAAGTTCGTGGCGCCGGCGCTTGCCGCATTGTCGGACCGGCATGCGCAGCTGAACGTGCGGCTCGATCTGTTCGATCGCGTCGTCGATGTCGTCAGCGAAGGATTCGACCTCGACGTGCGGATCGGCGACGAGATCGCCGGCCACCTGATCGCGAAGAAGCTGGCGTCGAACTATCGTGTGCTGTGCGCGGCGCCCGCGTACCTCGCACGGTACGGCGTGCCGCAAAGCATCGCGGACCTCGAAGCACACGCGTGCCTCGCGATCAAGGAGCGCGATCATCCGTTCGGCGTTTGGCGTCTCGACATGGGAAGAGAGAGAGTCTGCGTCAAGGTGACGGGTCCCCTCTCCACGAACCACGGCGAGGCGGCAGTGCAATGGGCGCTGGCGGGACGCGGCATCGTACTGCGCTCCATCTGGGACGTGCAGCCGCTGCTCGACGCGGGACAGCTTCAACGCGTGCTGCCGGACGTCACGCAGCCGGCCAACGTATGGGCCGTATTTCCGGAGCGGCTCGCGCAATCTGCGCGCGTGAAAGTCTGCGTGGAATTTCTTGCCGAGGCGTTCGCACTGGCGGGCATCGGCAGTGGCGTGAGCGAGGCTTTGGCCGACGTGAGCGCCTGAATAAAGGGAGAATATGATGATTGATGCCGCTCGCGTTCGTTCCTTGCTCGCAACGCGTCGTCCGGGCTATAGCCTTGAAGGCGCGTTCTACACGGACCCCGCGATGCACGAACTCGATATCGATGCGGTGTTTTCGAACGAATGGCTGTTCGCTTGCAACGTCGCCGAAATTCCGCGCCCGGGAGATTACGTCACGCTCGAAATCGGCAGGACGCCGGTTGTGGTGGTGCGCGGGAAAGACGGCGAGGTTTCGGCGTTCTTCAATACCTGCCGCCATCGTGGGTCGGTCATTTGCACCGAGCCCGCGGGGCATGCGAAGCGCCTCGTGTGTCCGTACCATCAATGGGTCTACGAACTGGACGGCACGTTGCTCAGTGCACGCCAGATGCCCACGGATTTCGACCGTCACGCGCACGCTCTGCGGCCGGTGCACGTTGAAGTGATCTGCGGGATGGTCTATGTCTGCATCGCCGACAGTCCACCCGATATTGCCCGCTTCAAGGCGGCTGTCACGCCGTATATCGCGCCGCATCGGCCCGAGCGCACCAAGGTCGCGCATTCGATGACGATCATCGAGGAGGCAAACTGGAAACTCGTGATCGAGAACAATCGCGAGTGTTATCACTGCGTGGGCAATCACCCGGAGTTGCTGGCGACGCTGATCGAATTCGCTCTACCAGACGATCCGCGCGCAACACAGGACTTTCAGGCGTTGATGCAGGAAAAGTCCGCGCTGTGGGAGAGTCTCTCGTTGCCGCATCTGCCGGCGGATGGAGGCACCGAATTCCGCTGCATCCGTTTGCCGTTCCATCGCGGCGCGGTTTCGTTCACCGCCGATGGACGGCCCGCGTGCACGCGGCTGCTCGGTGATCTCAAGGAAACTGACCTGGGATCGGTGCGCATGTTTAGGGCTCCCAATAACTGGAATCACTTCCTCGCGGACCACATCATCCATTTCCGCGTTTTGCCGTTGTCGGAAAGCCGGACCGCGCTCAAAACGACCTGGCTCGTGCACGAAGACGCGGTAGAGGGCGTGGACTATGACGTTGAAACGCTCACCCAGGTATGGCGCGCCACGAACGCGCAGGACGCGACACTGGTGGCGAACAATCAACGCGGCGTGAGTTCGAAGGGGTATCGGCCGGGACCGCACGCGCCTTCGGAATTCATGCTGAGCAACTTCACCGATTGGTATGCGCAGAAGTTGTCGGACTATATCGATGCTGCGGCGGGCGGGCGCGGCATCATTCGTCTCGCGGCAGGAGGGTAGAGTTCGCGCGACTTGAACCGAGGTGGGGCGATCATTACAGCGCCAGCGCTAGCGCGCTCTGCCACCTGCCAATTCGCCCGCATACGTCCTGAGGGGCACTGTCACGTTGCAGAGATGGTCGAGTAAGATCGGGTAGTGAAGAATGCAAAGTCGCATTACCAAGGTCATCGCTTTCCGGCGGCGGTCACCAGTCGTTGAAGTTCGCAATTCCGTTAATGGTGTCCGTTGGAGCGCTCTGCCAGCGGACCGGCGAATCGGTGAGGTGAGGTGATTGATCGGGCGGGTGTGACCGCCCTCTCACAAGCGCTGTCCGCTTGCGGGCCGCCGAGGCGATCATTGATTCGTCCGCTGCGTCCGGATTGCCACGTTTTTAGTAGAACTCCGTTCGGTCCTTTGCTTCCCGGATGGCCGCGTCAAAATGGGCTTCGATTGCGAAATGCCGATTGTCCACGCTGACTAGCCAGCCTGCCGTTCCACGGAACTGCTGCACCCTGCTTCATTGAGGCCGCGGCACTGGCGACATAACGTTGCGGCACAGACCACTGTCCACTGGCAGTTCCTGCCCTTTCACGTAGCCCGAACGCTCGCTTGCGAGAAACAGCACAACATCGGCGATATCGCGCGGTTCAGCGATGCGCCGCGACGTGACCATCTGCGTGCGAGCGCGCAGCATGCCGGGATTTTCGTAGTAGTGTGCGCTCAAGGGCGTGCGCCAGGCCGGCTGCACTCGACAGGCACTATGAAACAACGCTGCGACAGCGCATCAGGCTTTCCGGAAGGAGCAGTGCATACGGATTGCGGGCACCCGAGTAGCAAGCAGCGCTAGAGTCCCTACCAAAACTGCGCTACCAACTGGGAACGGATAGAGCGCCTTCTGTCCACGATCCATTCGTCGCATTCATAGAGCCAATTATTGGCGTGCATTTGACCCGTATTCGGATCGGATTTATGGTGACCATGTGCCAAACGCGATCGATTTCCACGCCTCGTCAAGCCCCCAACCGTTTTCAATAGATCACGCTTAGGAGATAACCCCGAAATGAATAAAAAAACCACCTTATTTGTTAGAATAACTAACTACATACAAGGTAGCATTCTTATAAAACCGGGTTTCACTGGCGCAGCGGTGCTGCTAGCGAGTTGCTCTGGCGGGTCTGTTACACCGGATCCTACTGTCGTTCCGGTCGATACCGGTATGGTGCAAGGCGCTCTTTCAAAGGGGGTGGACTCTTTCAAAGGCATTCCCTACGCAGCGCCGCCCATCGGCGCGCTGCGCTGGCGGCCGCCGCAAGCAGCCGCTGCGTGGGCCGGGACTCGACCGGCGACCTCGTTTGGACACGATTGCATGCAGCTGGAGTTCGCCGGCGACTCCACGCCAATCAGCACCACGCCTTCCGAGGATTGCCTGTACTTGAACGTGTGGCGGCCCGCCAACACTGCCACGAAGAAACTGCCGGTCATGGTGTGGATCTATGGCGGTGGCTATGTCAATGGCGGGTCGTCGGTGCCCGTGTATGACGGCACCCAGTTTGCGAAGCAGGGCGTAGTGTTTGTCAGTTTCAATTACCGCCTCGGCCGCTTCGGCTTCTTTGCCCATCCGGCGCTGAGTGCGGAGAACCCAACCGAGTTGCATGGCAACTACGGATATATGGACCAGATCGCGGCGCTGCAATGGGTGCAACGCAATATCGCGGCCTTCGGCGGCGATCCGGCAAACGTTACGGTTGCCGGTGAATCGGCCGGTGGTGAATCGGTGCATTCACTCATCACGTCGCCTTTAGCCAAGGGCCTTTTCCAGAAAGCGATCGATGAATCGGGCAACGGCCGCGTCGACCAGACGTATGGACGCTACGTGACGCAGAACGCAAAAGGCATTGGCGCGTCCGGTGAAGAGCTTGGCACCAACTTCGCGCAAAGCGTCGGCATCACGGGCAATGACGCAACTGCACTTGCAGCGCTGCGCGCGCTGTCTTCGAACCAGGTGCTTGCCGGGCTGAACCTGACGAACATGGGTGCACAGGCGGGGACGACCTCGGCTGGTCCGACGACACTGGGTACCCAGGCGGGGACATTCTCCGCCGGGCCGATGATTGATGGCAAACTCGTAGTGGATGATCCCGCTAAGCTTTATGCGCAGGGGCAATACAATCACGTATCGATGCTGGTCGGCACGAACAATCTGGATCTCGCGTTCCCCGTCGCGGCAACCACTAAAGACGCAGCGTATGCGATTTTCAGTACCCAGAATCTGGCGGCCGCGAGAGCGGCGTTCGATCCTTTGGGCACGGCTAGCGTCGACGACGTGACGGCCCAGATTGCGCGCGTTCAGTTGATGCACGAACCGGCGCGGTTCGTTGCGCGGGCGCTGACGACTCAGAAGGACACCGTCTACCTGTATCGCTTCTCGTATGTGGCGCAATCGGTGCGCAACCAGGTCAGCGGTGCGGTGCATGCAGCCGAGCTTCCGTATGTGTTCGATACACTCACAGCAAGCTATGGCAGTTCGGTCACGAGCCAGGACGAACAGGTTGCGCAGATCACGAATGCGTATTGGGCGTCTTTCGTCAAAACGGGCAACCCGAACGGCGGCGGCAGCCCCGTCTGGCCCGTGTATGACGCAACCCGCGATGGTCATATCGAAATCACCGCCGATGGTGCCGCGACGCCGCTTCAATCCGATCCGCTGAAGGGACAACTCGATCTCGTGAAGCCCCTCAACGATCAGCTCATGAGCAACTGATCCACCGCCGCTTCACCGCGACGAGGAGGCCGGCTACATGATCATCATTGGAAGACATCGACGTGCAAACGGCAGGAAAGCGACCTGTAGCCGCCTCACCGACGTCGTTGCCTGACCCCGGTATGGCCGAACTGCTGCCCCTGAAAAGCTGGCGTGCATGACCGGACCACTCTGTTACCTGCCGTTGCCCCCTGACAGCACGACCGGCGGCAGTGGATCGATCGCTGCTCCCTACGCGGCCGAGGGAGCAATGCATCTTTCGAGGTTTCCTTGCATAAGTTTCTCGAAGCAACTCGGCGATAAAACGAGCCTCACCGCAATCTGCTTGATTTGCCGACTTCCAGAACGCCGAGAACCGCGCATCGGCCAGGTTGTCGAGTAAAAAATTCCTATTTCCGGCCGGACATTGATTCACTCTGCCATTAGCGATACCCTTAAATCGTTCGTGATCGTCGAATGCCAGTCAACCCGGAGACAACCGTTTCGTGAAGCGCGCGTGGGCTTTCTCCTGCATCCTTGCCTTGAGCGCGATCCTCGGCGGATGCGGCAAGGACGGATCGCAAAACGCTACTCAGGACTCGGGCGCATCCGCGAGTCAGGCGTCGGCTCAGCTTGGGCAGGCCGCGAGCGACACACCGGCCGCATCGGGCGCGCAGAAGTGGAGCGCGCCGGCCGCCGTCGCCAAGGCGCAATTGCCGGGGGAAGCAGCCGAAACGCTGCGTCTGATCAAAGCGGGCGGCCCTTTCCCTTTTGGCGAGGACGGTGTCTTGTTCCGCAACAGCGCGGCATTGCTGCCGCAGCATCCGCGCGGCTATTACCATGCATACACAGTTCGCACGCCTGGCTCGGCGGATCGCGGGCAGCGCCGCATCGTATGTGGTGGACCGCGCAGACAGACTGGCGACTGCTACTACACCGACGATTACTACGCCAGTTTCAAACGAATTGCAGATTAACTTGAGCCGATCAAAAACGCCCTACGCCTCGTTGACTGACCCCGGAAAGTTGGACAGTTTTTGGCTAGGGCCGAACGGGCTGGGTTCTGTACATAACAGGACTCAGCCCGTTTAACTTCGGACTGGTGCGTTGGTGAATGTAGTCTTTGATGCCGGCGTGTAGTGCATTGATACTGCGAATTCGAGCAAGCGAGTCGGAGAGTGACTCTGGGCCCGCGTTTCTCCCGTGCGTGTGCATCAGCCGTGGGTCGCCACGTGCGGGCTTCTTGTTTGACTGGTGCGAACGCCGGCGACGAGCCGATCTGGTCACGCCGAGCTAATATCTCAATCCAATTCCGCCAGCGAGCCATCTGCGCCTAGCTGCTGCCGCGCCTTTTCCCAATACTCCTGGGAACGCCCGTCGGGACTTCCTTCTTTCTCCCAAAGATAGAACGCAAGCGTACGAACTTGCTCTTCGCTAACAGGTACATCCATTTTCAATCTCCCAAAAAATACCTTGAATTGCTCACAGCATCGTCGCTATGGTCAATCGATGCGACATTTCCAAACGGAAGCACTGCGCGGTGCCCTCCGTCCGAATGCCAAACAACCTATTCATGCGAGGTCCACGACAACCGCTAACGTCTTTGCTGGTAACGGCTGCTTGCTGCAATGCGCGCCACAACTGGCACCAAACGAGGGTTCAACACGGGAATTGAGCCAGCACGCCTTTCAGCTCTAGCAACGATTGCATCAATGGTGACTCGTGCGACCGCGCGTTGTGCTCGCCGCGCAAAATGCTTCAGACGCCGGTCGCTGACCGGATGCCGCGCCCATATTAGCGCCGCAAACCAGCCGATTACCGTCCATCCAAGCAAGATGTTCACCATCGTCACCGCAAAGGCGTCCTCGCGTTCTCTGGCGTCCGCAATCATTGCCGGCACCAGATAGAGCATCAGCGCACCCAGGACCACCGCACCTTCGATAACCTTCAACATTTCGACACCTCGCTACAGCCTCGATCAGCTGACGACCTTCAGATTAGTGGCCTGCGTACACGCGACGAACAGACTCGGCAGGTTGACGGCTGCCAGATTCCGAAGATGACGCAACTACGCCACCGTACGAACCATTGACGGGGCCGACTGCATCGCTATGTTCGGCTGCAACGGTTTGCGCACTCTGGCCTCGCTGCGACGCCGGTGCGCCCACCGAAGGGCGGTACGAAGGTGCCGGACCATAGCCGCTGGCAAACGCAGGCGCAGCAATAGCGGTCGTAGCTGCGATGAGCAGGGCTGCAAGAAGTTTGCTTTTCATGATGAATCTCCGATGCGATTATTAAGAGCGCCGCAAGCCGAGTGAGACGCGCGCCGCTGACAGGAGTCAGTTTAGGCGGCGCCTATCTTTTTTCTATGCCGATAGGGTGAAATCACAATTGCTACAAAACGAACAATGCGGTTCCGCGACGCCCATGCCGGGTTCGCGGGCATCGCTATGCTGGAAAAGGCTTGCGACGCGCAGTCCGTCCGCCCCCCTGCGCGCCAATAACTCCAGAAGCGTATGCTGCTGTAAATCATCAGGAGACGACCATGAGCCTTGCTGGCAAGACACTGTTCATGTCCGGTGGCAGTCGCGGCATTGGACTCGCAATTGCACTCAGAGCTGCACGCGACGGCGCGAATGTCGTGATTTGTGCGAAGACTGCCGACCCAGACCCGCGTCTCGAGGGTACGATTCATACGGCCGCTGCAGCTGTTGAAGCGGCTGGCGGCAAGGCGCTCCCGCTAGTTGTGGATATTCGCGACGAAGAACGCGTGAAAGCCGCAGTGGCCGAGACCGTCGGGTTGTTCGGCGGCATCGATATCCTCGTGAACAATGCCAGCGCCATTCGTCTGACTGGCACGCTCGACACACCCGTCAAACGGTACGACCTGATGCATGGGGTCAATGGCAGAGGCACGTTTGTGTGCGCGCAAGCGTGCCTGCCTCACCTCCTCAATTCGGCGAACCCGCACATCCTCACACTGTCACCGCCACTGGTCAGCGACGCGAAGTGGTTTAGCGACTTTCCGGCATACACCATTGCAAAATACACGATGAGCCTGTTCACACTAGCGCTTGCCGGGGAGTTCAAAGACCGAGGTGTCGCAGTCAATTCACTATGGCCTCGAACAGCTATCGCGACCGCTGCTGTGCGAAACGAGATTGGCGGTAAGGACATGATTGCCGCGTGTCGCAAGCCTGAGATAGTCGCCGACGCGGCCCACTATATCCTGACGCGCCCAGCCAAAGAGTGCTCGGGAAACTTCTTCCTCGACGACGAAGTTCTGCTGGCAGCCGGCGTGCGTGACTTTGCACAATACGACGTGCAGGCCGGGGCTGCATTACAGGCAGATTTTTTTGTCGAGGCATTGCCGGGCATGCTACCGGCGGACAATATGACGAAGCGTACATCCCACAACCCACCCCGCTAAAAAGTTAGCGGGGTGGAGCTCGGGCAAACAGTTCGATTTCAGGTCGGCGAGACAGCCTCGGACAGCCAGCGTGTGGCTGGAGAAATGCTCGTGGATTGCACCCCCGCGTGCGACATCGCTAATCAGGAGGAACTGCAGCTTACGTGGCGGGTGGAAACTGCACATTCTCTCGTGACTGCCTTGAGAACCAGGCTGAAGTAATGGGCCACGCCGAAGGTCAGTGTGGTGCCGCGTGGCCATAACTCCACGCACAGCGATGTCGTGGAGGTTTTCTTTTACGGCCCGTCCCCAAACGGGTTGCCGGTGTCTTTCAGGTCGGTATTGAGGTTGTATTCTGCACGCACGGCCTTGAGCACGCCCTCGATGTCGCGCTCGAAGCCGACCGCGTTGCCGAAGTGGGTCATGTTCCAGTTGCAGCCTGTCTTGTCAGGCTCCTGCAACTGTGGCCGCGGCACACGAATCTTCACGCCATCCTCGACGATTTCCTGCAGTCGATGGATTCGCCGGTTGACCTCCTGCTGTAGCTGCGAGGCATTGAGCGTCTTGCGTATCATCCCAGTCTCCTTCCGGTTGCTGAAGCCAGTCTAGCGCAAGTGAGGCGTTCCGCGACCCGGCGCTGAAATGCAAAGCGCCTGCGAGAGAACAGGCGCCTTGGTTCGTTTGGGGTGCGTCAGTAGGTCAGTACGCGACCATCACGACGTGGGTCGACGACTTGGTGCGGGTATGTTTCGAGCACGACAGTGGCGGGAAAATCGCTATGCTGCCAATCGGTGCTCGTAGTGCGGCCGGTTCCTTTCTTCCAGTCGCAGTTTGGCGGCTATGTATTTCTGAGCACTCACGCACGACAGTCGCTCATCATGGATCGCAACAACGCGCTTCATCACCTCGAGCTCCTCATCGAGCTGCCACTTCCCGGTCCTCTCCCCGCAGTACAGCTGAATCCAAACCCCCCTTTCCGCGTCGAGGAAAACATCTGGTCGCTGCGGTCCATACCCTACGTCTCAGTGCCTCTTAGGGAAGCGTTATTCCGAAGCAAGGAATGTGCGCCTGCGGCCGGCGACCCGGGTACGCCGCTTGCGCATCACTGGATGCACCATTTTCGATGGAGGTGAATCATGGGCTCAATCAACCCGCAAGGTGACACCCGGCGCGGAGCCGGCATTGTCGGCGGTGGCATGGGAGAAGGACCGGGGCCAGACATCATGGCCGCAGCAACGCTCGATGGGAACAAGGTCATGTCCTCTGATGGCGAACACGTTGGGAAAATTTCAGACATCATGCTTGACGTCAGGAACGGGCGCATCGCCTACGCAGTACTTTCTGAGGGAGGTTTCCTCGGAATGGGTTCCAACCTGCATGCCATCCCATGGAGCGCACTGACTCTCGATACGGACGAGAAGTGCTTCGTCGTCGACATTACCGCACAGCGGCTAAAGGACGACCCCGGCTTTGACAAGGACCACTGGCCGACGATGGCAGATGCGAAGTGGGGAGAGTCGACGTATGGCTACTATAACCGGCAGCCGTACTGGACAGCGACGCAAGACGTAGTGGAAAACGACCCTGCCATCAGGCCGAGCGAGCACTGAAAAACGCAGCCGGAAAGCCGCCCGAGGTGGTCGGCTAGTCTGTCGGCCTCGAGCCGGCGCCATCGTGACGCTCTGCGGTGGCGTCGGCCCGTTCATTTGCGCTGAGTTACGTGCTTTGCAACGGTTAGGCAGAGGGTTCCCCCGGATTTTTCGGAAAGGTGGTTGGCCATAGACTCCACAAGCGGCAATGCCGCGCCGCCAACGCGCGCCAACCTGGTCTCCCCAAATGTGATGTTCATTCGCTCTGTACCCTCGAAACGCCACCAGATCAGAGGCTGGATTATCGGTACGCTTCTCCTCGCGTTAGCCGCGACAGCCGCGGGCGAGCCAGCAAGGCCGAAACCCGCTAAAAAGCATGTCGCTGCCGCAAAGCAGGTCGATTCCGCCCCGCCGCCCCCACCGACCATGACCATATCTGCCATTTCACGGCAGGCTAAATACCTGAGCCCCTTCGAACTGGATTACGCCACGCGTCTGGCAAAGTCGTCAGCCGCAACGCCGGCCGTTCCCCAGGCCGCACCCGACGTACGCCCCGGTGCCCCCACAGGACCGTTGAACCAGGCCGCGCAGGTTGATAGCTACGGTTTGCTGTCTTCTGCCGTGCACCCGGAGGTACCGCCGCTGGTCACGGTGGGAGACTGGAACTTCTCAGCGGCCGCCCACGTTCCGGTAACTCACACGCGGGATACCGGCGCGGCCATCAGTGCCGAGCACCCGTTTTGAGTCGCCGCACTCAGGTCGGTGACGAGTCCAACCTGCCTACCCTGGTCCACATGGGTGCTGTTGCATCCTGATTGACGGTCTGAACGAAGCCACGCCCGGTCGCGCATCGGGACGATGCCGGGCACGTGTCTGGTGTACGTACGGCTAGAACATGTGCCGCAAGCCAGCCATGATGCCTAGCTGGGTCGTGCCGTACGCCGAGCTGAGGGCGTTGACGCCCTGGAACTGGGCGCCGACCATTCCGCCGCGGTAAAGCGAGTAGTCGGCTTCCAGATAGGTATCCGTGCGTTTCGACCAGTTATAGTCCGCAAGCATCTGGAATTGCGTCGCGTTCCCGTTGGCTGACTGCGTCTTCCCCGTCTGAATCGTGCGCCACACGTTCGCAGAAAGGTGAATCACGTCCGCTAACTGCTGCGTCACCCCACCAAAAAACATTTGCCGGGAACTGAACGTATTGAATTTAAGCGCGGTCAATTCCGGCGCGGTGAAAGGCCCGTTAGGGAAATTGCCGACAAACCCGGCATCCTGTCTGTTCACGGCCCAGCCTGCCGTCAGCGTCGTACTTTCGAACGAATATGATCCGCCGGCAGTCCACGATTTGAGGTGCGCGGAAGCGTTCACTGCATCGCGCGAGTCCAGGTACGCGGCAGCCAGGCGCAATGGTGCGGCCGGCAAATAGAGAAGCGATGCCCCAATCTGACTTCCCGCACCGAATGCGCCTGCTTTACCACCAAACGCATAGGACACCTCGGCCGTCAGGTATTGCCATCTCGCCGCGTATTTGACCATGTTGCTTGTCCATACGCCCTGAGCCATGATGACTTCCGGCCGGAACTGGTAGAAGGTTGGGAGCCATAGATTGGTCACGAAGGCGCTCAGCACAGCGTCAGCAAGTGGGTTGATCTGACGCCCCATAGTCAACTTTCCGTAACTGCTCGACTGCACGCCGACAAAAGCCGTATTGAAGAACGGATAGGCGGGGTCGGTCGCCCCGGAGTTCGGGAAGAAGCGATTCTCGAGATCGAATACGACCTTCGTTCCGCCACCAATGTCTTCCACTCCCTTGAATCCGAAGTGGCTCTCGCTTGCGCCGCTCGCGAGCCGGACGAGAGAATCGCCTTGCGGATCCGCATGAGTCGTGTAGCGAATTCCCGTATCGACGAGGCCGTAAAGCGTTACCGACGACTGCGCGGCTCCCGGAACGGAGTACAGCGTCGCAGTAGACATGATGGCAGCCAACAGGCCTGCCTTGCGTCGATGCCGCTCTTTTCCGAACCATCTCCTTACCTTCTCCATATCCAGACTCCAGTATTATGCTTATGTCGCACTGCGAACTATATGAACCACATCTACGACTTATTTATTGCGAGCTGAGCACGAGCGTCTGATTTCTTCTTATTGCATCACTTGCGACCGCAGCAGGTTCCGGTCGTCTCGATCGAGGATCATGCTTCCGGCTGGGCCTGCTGAAGTCACCGGTAAGCCGGGGCAGCCCTGTTGCGGCTACTGATCGCGCGTGTCGGCGGGCAACAGATCAATCCATCCGGCGGCCTTCGGATCAAGTGTTTCGACTCCGCGTTTCATCTTCCTGCAGCAGTCTCCACTGGATCTTTCCGCTCGCCGTACGGGGCAAGCTGGCGGCAAATTGAATGACACGCGGAACCTTATAGGAGGCCATGCGCTCGCGGGCCCACGACACAATTTCCTGTTCAGTCGCGCGCTCGCCGTTCCGAAGCACGATGACCGCCTTTACCGACTCGCCTCGACGCGGATCGTGAGTCGCAATGACGCACGCCTCCTGTATGGCAGGATGTTCGAACAGCATTGCCTCGACCTCGGCCGGCCAGACTTTGTAACCCGATGCATTGATCATGCGCTTCAGCCGGTCGATGATGAAGAAATACCCATCCCGATCTACGTAGCCGAGATCTCCCGTGCGCAGGTATCGCTTCCCATCGATCAGGACGAACGCATCCTGGGTGGCTTGCTGGGACTTCCAATACCCGTCGAATACTTGAGGTCCGCTTACGAGAATCTCACCTGTTTCTCCTTCACCGAGAGGCTCGAGCGTCTCGGGATCGACGACGAGTGAATCCGTGTTGAAGACCGGCACCCCCATGCACTGGTGCTTGCTGTGCTTCGGCGGATTGATGTGGGTCGCCGCCATCGTCTCGGTGAGGCCGTACCCTTCTACGTACGGGATGCCCCAACGTTCCTCTATCTGCTGTGCGACGGCCTGCGGCATGGCGGCACCGCCGCCGCTCAGGTACGCAATGGAACTCAGGTCGAACCTGTCGACGTCCGCCAGGTTCAGCAGGTCGATGAGCATCGTGGGAACCGTCACCCATGTGCTGACGCGGTGGCGTTCGATCACGTGCGCGGCACATTTCGCGTCCCAGCGGGTCATGATCGCCATCGTCGCGCCGATGAAGATCGGCATGTTCATGCAGTTCTGCATGCCGGTGACGTGAAACAACGGCACGGAGCACAGCATCACGCTCTCGCTTGCGAGGCTCGGCCATGCAGCGCACGAGACCGTTGAATGCATCACGCTACGATGTGTATGGATGCACCCTTTGGGGCGCCCGGTCGTGCCGGACGTATACGGAATGACCGCCAGATCCTCGGGCCGCGATTCGTGGTCGCGCGGAATGCACGCGCGAGAGAGCGCGTCGGTCCAGCCGATGAGGGCAGCACGGTCGCCGACAGGTTCTGCATGAGGCCGCGGTCCGGACGATGTCAGGACGTCGGGCAGCGGCAGATCGGTCTGGTCGCAAAGATAGTCGGCATAACGTGCAGGGATCACATAGTCCACGTGGCGGCCCGACAGCGACCGTACGTGCTCCATGAGTTCTTCGCCGACGAAGGCGACCCTGGCCCCGCTATCTTCAAGTATGTGTTGCAGCTCCGAAGTCCGGTTCATCGGATTGACGGGCACGACTACCGCATCCGCGCGCAGGACCGCATAGAAGGCGACGACGAACTGCGGACTGTTCTGCATGTAAAGCACGACGCGGTCGCCCCGCGCGATGCCGCAGTGCTGCTGCAGGAATCCCGCCATCGCTGCGACTTCGTATTGCAACTGCCGGTAGCTTACGGTACTGCCGTAGTAAAGGATTGCGGCCTTTTCCGGATGGCGGTTCGAGGAGACTTCGAGATTCGTGTACAGCGATGTCTGCGGCGCGGATATATTCCGCGGCACGTCGACCAGTCGACGCGTTGATGTTGCCGTCATGTCTACTCCGGGCATGAGACGAAATGCAGTGATATGGCGAAGCGCCTTGAAACCGGTTGCCTGCGTCACGGGCAAATCGCCTGTGACGCAGGCAGGATCGGGCCGCGTCGGTGATGCGTGAGCAGTTCGTCGCATCCGGACCTGGCGCGATGGGCGAGGCGGATGCGTCTGTCTACTTCTGAAGGAGCTGGCGGCTCCACTGGCCGATTTCTTCAAGCGTTTCGGCGGTTTCCGCCAGGAACGGGAAGAGCGTGAAGACATGAACCGAATCGGCCACCATCTTCAGCGTCACGTTCGCGCCGGCTGCTTTTGCCCGCTCCGCAAAACGAGTCGTGTCGCTTTCGAGCACCTCTCCCTCGACGGCCGAAAGGAATACCGGCGGAAGGTCTGCGAGGTCTGCGAACAGCGGCGACACCATCGGATCGGTCGGCTCGTGGCCCTGGAAGTAAGACGCGACAAGGTTCGAAAGCGTCTCGCGATTCGCGGCCGGGTCGTCTCCCGAATTCGCCATGACGGAGGGGCCGCCGAGCGTGAGGTCAGTGAGCGGGCAGATTGCAATGACGCCGGCCGGCAACGGCAGACCCGCGCGACGCAATGCGGCAGCTATCGCCAGGGCGAGGCCGCCCCCGGACGATTCGCCGCTCAGGAACACAGTCGACGGATCGACACCCGAAGCGAGCAAGCCGCGCCAGGCGCTGAATGCGTCGTCGAATGCCGCCGGATACGGATGCTCGGGCGCGAGGCGATAGTCGACCGTGTAGCACGGGCCGTTCAGGGCGCGCGAGAGACGGCTTGCGTATTCAACCGAACTCTTCGCCGAACCCAGCACGTAGCCGCCGCCGTGGAAGTGCAACACGGTCGCCGTTTGCCCTGCTCCCGCTGCAACCACGCGCAACGCGCTCACCCCGTGAAGATCGACGTCCGCCACTTCGGTGCTTGCGGGCGCCGGAAACTGCTCCAGCAGGAACCGTTCGTAGGCTGCACGCTGCCCCCGGTCGCCACGAGCAATGTCATCCGGCTTGAACACGCCCTTCCAGAGATCGAAAGCGCGCTGGCTCTCGGGGCGCTCCATCCGCTTTCCTTCGCGTGCCGCGCTCAGGCCTACGACCTCGCCCGGCGGCAGCCTGGCGGCCTCGAGGATGTTGTGCCCCCACGCGAACGACCACGAAGCCTCGGCCAGCGGATCGATACGCGAGAGTCCCTTCAGTCGTCCGTTACGCTGGCGTACGCGCGCCTCGTCGGGCTCGTGTGCCCAATCGACGACAAATCGCGCTCCAGCCTGAATCCGCGTGGTACGCGGCTGGCGGCGCCGTTCGTATTCCAGCAGCGCATCCTGTACGCCCCCCCTGCCATGATTCTTGAGACAGGTGGCGAGGACCCATGCGTCTTCGATCGCCTGGCAGGCGCCTTGCGCCAGGTAGGGCACCATCGCATGCGCGGCGTCGCCGAGCAGGGCGATCCGTCCGGTACTCCACTGTTCGATCGGATCCCGGTGGTACATCCCGGTAATGAACGTCGAGTCCACGGCGTCCAGCATTTTCTGGACCGTCGGTTCGGAACCCTCGAACGAACGCCGCAGTTGCGCGACGTCCCCCGACTGCGTCCACGACTCGCGGCTCACTTCGGTTGCCGGCACCGACGCAAGAATGCTGTAGAGGTCCTTGCGAACCCAGTACGAGACGATGTTCCTGCCCACGCCGAACCAGTTGTTCCCCGCCACCGGCAACTTCAGACCCGTGAGCCGGTCGGCAGGGATGAGCGAGCGCCACATCAGGATGTTGGCGAACTGCTTCTCCTCGGGTCCCCGGAGGGCAGTCCGAACGGCAGAGTGAATGCCATCCGCGCCGATCACGGCGTCGCCACGAATCACTTCGCCATTTTGCAGCGTGACCCAGGCGCCCTCGTCGTCCTGGGAAACCGACGCGCATTCCGCCCCCAGCCGGATCACATGGGGCGGCACGGCCTTCGCGAGCAGGTCGATCAGGTCGGCGCGGTGGACGTTGTAGAGCAGCGCGCCGTAACGTGCCTCGGCCTCCTTGCCCAGTGGCGCAACGTACAGGAGACGCCCGGTCGACAGTTCGAGGTAGTCAAAGCGCTCCGGCACGGTCGCAATGCTCGCCAGCGCCGGCTCAAGCCCCAGTTCACGCAGCACGATCGTGCCGTTCGCAGCGATCTGGACACCCGCCCCGACCTCCGTCAATTGCGGGGTGCGCTCCAGTACAATCGGTTCGATACCGTGGCGCAGCAGCGCCAGGGCAGTCGTTAACCCACCAATGCCTCCGCCAACAACTATGACTTTCATGTTAAGTTTCTCCTACTCGGTTAGTTATTGCAGTGTAGTTAATTAACTCGACATGGTAAAGTAATGACGACACTAGGGAAAACCCTTCGCTCGGACGGGGCGGAGACGCGAAGTCGCTTAAAAGAAGAAGCCCAACACCTGTTCGCGCTGCGCGGATTGGACGGAGTGTCCGTGCAGGACATCATTTCCGCCGCAGGGCAGCGAAACAGCGCCTCGCTGCGCTATTACTTCGGAACCAAACTTGAACTGGCACGTGAGCTGATAGTGGACGGCGCGCGCCTGATAGACGAAGACCGTCAGGCGCGGCTCGACAGACTGGAGGCAGAGGAAGCGATAAACGTGCGCGCGGTCTTGGGCGCGCTGCTCTTTCCGATGCTTGAGCTGGCGGATCGTACGGGTCAGGCGACGTACATCCGCATGATCGCCAACTTCCAGTTGAACAACCGCGCGTTCTTGCGGGAGGCACTGGAAAACAAGTGGAATCTGGGTTATCAGCGTTGCAATGCCCAGCTCCGAACCCTGCTTTCAGATGTTCCGCCGGAAATAGTCGATCACAGACTGTCGCTCGTCGGCATCTACGGCAATGCCGCACTGGCAGCGTGGGAAGCAAGTCGGGACAATGGCGAATCGGGAGGGCTCTGGTCCCCGCAATACGCCGTATCCAGCTTGATGGACACCTTTGAAAGCATACTGACCGCAGAGCCCTCGGAGGAAACGCGGTCCCTGCTGGGAGGATCTGAGGGCGAGCGCTAGTCGTCTTGCCAACGCGCCTGATCTCTCGCGGCGCCAATCAGGAACAGTGCCACGGTTTTATCCCCATACTGCTGCTCGACGTAACGCGTGGCGGTTCCCGCGAGGTCGGCGCCCACCGGCATCCCGCCGCTTTGCAGCGTCGACTCGTTCATGATCGAAGACCGTACGGCATAGTTGAGCACGACAGCGATGGGTTGATGGTCGAGGTCTTCAAGGCGGATCACATTCACACACTTGTCCGATGGCCCTGCATCGTTTGAGCCGAGCCACCAGCCATCGACAGTCCGCACGTCGCGATTCACATTGACGCTGCGACACCCGCTACCAAAGCCAACGCGAGCCGGCTGTAGGTCGTGCACTGGCCGCCGTCGCGGCCCGTGTCACGGAATCTTCAATAGCCAGCGCGATCTGCTTCTTACGGAAGATCGCCGGCATGTGCCAATGCCGTCGCTTATTCGAGTCCGCCCTGGCAGAGATACTTGATCGATAGATAATCGTCGAGGCCGTACTTCGATCCTTCGCGGCCATAGCCCGACTCCTTCACGCCGCCAAACGGCGCGGCCTCGCTCGCGAGTGCGCCCTCGTTGATGCCGACGATACCCGCTTCCAGCCGGCGCACGACGCGATCGATGCGGCGGATGTCCTGACTGTAGAAGTACGATGCGAGGCCAAACGGCGTGTCGTTGGCGGCGCGGATTGCTTGTGCTTCGTCGTCAAACCGGAAGAGCGGCACGACCGGGCCAAAGGTTTCCTCGCAACTCAACTGCATCGTACTGGTGGCGTCGGCGAGGACGGTCGGCGCGTAGTAGTTGGAACCGAGTGCGGTGAGCCGCTTTCCGCCCGCGAGCACGCGCGCGCCTTTCGAGACGGCATCGTCGACGTGGCGCGCGATCTTGTCGATGGCGCGCGCGTTGATCATTGGGCCGATCTCAGCGGAGGGGTCGGTCGCCGGCGCGACCTTCAATGCCGCGACGCGTTTGGCCAGCATGTCGCCGAATTTCTCGTACACCGACGACTGCACGTAGACGCGGTTCGGGCACACACAAGTCTGCCCTCCGTTGCGGAATTTCGACACGAGCAGACCACTGACGGCAGCGGCGAGATCGGCGTCGTCGAACACGATGAAGGGTGCGTTGCCACCCAGTTCGAGCGAGAGCTTCTTGAGCGTATCCGCCGACTCACGCGCCAGATACTTGCCGACCGGCGTCGAGCCGGTGAACGTAATCTTGCGCACGCGGCTATCGTGCAACCACTCAGCAACCGCGGGCACCGCATTCTCGCGCGATGCAGCGATCAGGTTGAGCACGCCCGGCGGCACGCCTGCTTCGTGCGCGAGATGCACGAGCGCAAGCGCGGTGAGCGGCGTGTCTTCGGCCGGCTTACCGACCACCGTACAACCTGCGGCGAGCGCCGGCGCGATCTTGCGCGCGATCATCGCCAGCGGGAAATTCCATGGCGTGATGGCCGCGACGATCCCAACCGGCTCCCTCACCGCGCTCATACGCTTGCCGCGCTGCTGCTGCGGAATAAGGTCGCCGTAGATGCGCGTCGCTTCATCCGCGAACCACGCCACATACGATGCGCCATAGAGCACTTCGCCGCGCCCTTCCGCGAAAGGCTTGCCCTGTTCGAGCGAAATCAGGCGGCCAAGCGCGTCGGCGTTTTCGAGCATCAGCGCGTGCCAGCGGTGCAGCACAGCCGCGCGCTCCTTCGGCAGCGCGTCGCGCCAGGCGGGAAAAGCGCGCGCAGCAGCGTCTGTCGCGGCGCGGGCATCAGCCTCGTTGCCGTCTGCGACGGCGGTGATCACTTCTCCCGTCGCCGGGTTCGTCACGTCGAAGCGCTTGCCGCTTGCAGAGGCAACCCACTTGCCGTCGATAAAGTGATCGTTTCGGATCAGGTCGCTCATGTCGAATTTCGTTGCCATCGAAAACTCCTTGTTCAGGCGAGCCGCTCGGCAATCGCCTTGCCTACTTCCGTGGTGTTCGCCCGGCCGCCAAGATCGCCGGTGTGCGGGCCTTCCTTGAGCACCGCTTCAATCGCGGCGAGCATGGCATTGTGTGCCTCGTGCTCGACGCCTGCGCCGTTGCCCAGGAAGTCGAGCATCATCGCGGCCGACCAGACCATGGCGATCGGGTTAGCGATGTTCTTGCCGAAAATGTCGGGCGCCGAACCGTGGACCGGTTCGAACAGCGAAGGAAACTTCCGATCGGGATTCAGGTTGGCCGAGGGCGCGAGGCCGATCGTGCCGGTGCAGGCGGGACCGAGATCGGAGAGGATGTCGCCGAACAGATTGGTGGCCACGACCACGTCGAAGCGGTCCGGATTCAGCACGAAACGCGCGCAGAGGATGTCGATGTGCTGCTTGTCCCACGTCACATCCGGGTATTGTGCCGCGACACCGGCCGCGCATTGGTCCCACCATGGCATGCTGATCGCGATGCCGTTGCTCTTCGTCGCGACGGTGATCTTTTTACGCTCGCGTCGCTGGGCAAGGTCGAACGCGAACTTCAGCACGCGCTCGCTGCCGTGCCGCGTGAACACGGATTCCTGCAGCACGAACTCGCGCTCCGTACCCTCGAACATCACGCCGCCCACCGACGAGTACTCGCCTTCGGTGTTCTCGCGCACGATCCAGAAATCGATGTCGCCCGCCTTACGGCCTGCAAGCGGCGAAGGCACGCCGGCAAAGAGACGCGCGGGGCGCAGGTTGATGTACTGATCGAACTCGCGCCGGAACTTCAGCAACGAACCCCACAGCGAAATATGGTCGGGCACTGCGTCCGGCCAGCCGACCGCGCCGAACAAAATCGCATCCATGGGTTGCAACTGCGCTTTCCAGTCGTCCGGCATCATCTTGCCGTGCTTCGCGTAGTAGTCGCAGCTCGCCCATTCGATGTGCTGAAATTCCAGTGCGATGCCGAATTTTTTGCTTGCGGCTTCGAGCGCACGCAGACCTTCGGGCATCACTTCCTTACCTATGCCATCTCCGGGAATGACGGCGATGCGGTACGGCTTGTTCATGTGACTTTCCTCTACAGATAACGAATAGTTCATTGCGGGACTACACGGTTGCCACAGGCGTCACCGGTGAGCCAACCGCGCCAGGCAGCCGCAAGGGCGGTGCGGTGAGTAGAAACCGGTTACGTCCGTTCGCGTGCAGCCAGTCGGCCAGTTCGCTCAGATGCCAGAGTTCGCCGAGATAAACGCCCAGCCGGAACAGACACAGATCATGTAGCGGATGGGACGCGTACCGGTCACTTGCAGCCGGTCGGGCCGGCAGCATCTCCACGGCCGCGTTGTCCGCTATCAATGCTACTGCCCCGGATTCGATAATCCAGTCGCGCAATTTCTCATCCCGCCCATCCAGCGCGGCGAAACTGTTACGAAGGCGAGCCATGTCGGGCACGCCGGCCATCTCGAGCAGCGCTTCGTCTGTGCCGGTGCGCAGACAGACCATGTCGCCGGCTTCGACCACCACCTGTTGTGCGTCCATGACCTCCATCAGCTCAGCGTAGCCGACAGCGATCTGCGTTGTGCCGAAATGACGCTTAAGGTCGATCATGACGCCACGTCCTTGCACGCCCGTCGCGGCCATGTTCTCGATACCAAGACGGTAGGCGCCTGAAGGACGCTCGGCGGCGCACTCATCACCGCCCCGATAATCGATCGGCCCGACGATATCCTCGCCAGCCCGAAAGCCGTTATAGAAGGCCATTTCCGGCACGCCTTCGCCCATGAGATCGAACCACTGCCCCATGTGAGCGAGGCTGTCCCACTGTGTCGAATACTGGAGTGCAAGATGCGCCGTATCGTCGCAAATGACGTCGAGCAAATGAGGGTTGTCGCGTGAGAGCGGGTAAGTCATGTTCGCGCGGTCGCCACGCCGTGTCGGCTCAATGCGTGGCGGCTGGCGACGAGGATTCAATGCCGTGCCGCCCGGACAGTCGAGCGGCAGGCTCAAGCAGAACACGCGGCCTTCACGGACTTCCTGTACCCCCTGGAGAACCTTTGCGGGCGTCAACAGATTGAGCCGTCCAAGTTGATCGTCGGGGCCGAAGTCGCCCCAGTTCGAATCCTCTGGCCGCTGATTCCAGCGGCTGGTACTGTTCGATCGCGTCATCGGGCTGCGTCTGCCATAGCAAAACTGGCGTCCCCGCCTGCGTCATCACGATCTGACCGGGCCTCCGGGCTAGCCGATTCGTCAGGCATCCAGCGCGACGTATCAAAGACACTGATGGCGATCAGTAGCAACGCGCCTGCGGCGATAAACGACGCCATCGCAAATCTGAGTCCGAGCGACGGTGTCACGAGCGCTATCACGTAAGGTGCGGCCACACTCACCGAGGTCATCGCGTAACTGATTCCAATGCCGGTTGCCCGAGCTTCGACCGGAAAGCGCCGTGCCTGGTAGAGGGGCAGGATTCCGAACAGGCCGTTGGCAAACATGCCCATCAGGAATGCGCCAGCACCGAGTTGAAAGTGATTGGAAACGAGCGTGTACAGGACTGTCGACGGAATCACGATCAACATGAAGACCGTGATGGTCGGGCGCTCGCCGAAGCGGCTCGCCGCATAACCCGAAAGCGGCTTGCCGATCACCGAGCCCACTGAATACGCCACCACAAACGGAAATATCGAGCCCGAATCAAGATGCTGGGTCGTGAGCAGGAACGTGGGATACAGCACCTGCACAGCCCAAAGCATGAAGTTGATGCCGGCCGAAAACGCCCAGGCTTGCGCGACGGCAGGATTGAACAGGAACGGCTTGAACGTGCGCCCCTCCCTCTTCTGCTGCCGCTGACGCGCCCAGTCATCCGATTCCTTGACGTTACGACGCAGGAACAGGGTAAGGATCGCAGGCGCCACGCCGAGAAAAAACATCCAGCGCCAGCCGAGGGCCGGAAACAGGAAATGAAAGGCGAGCGCCGCCAACATGTAGCCGAACTCGTAGCCCGCGACCATGATGCCCGAGGCCAGCGGGCGGATTTTTTCCGGTACGGTTTCCATCAGCAACGATACGGAGGCCGTCCATTCGCCGCCGAAGCCGAGACCAAACAGGACGCGCAACGCCATGAAGGACGCGTAGCTCCACGCAAGTCCACTCAAACCCGAAGCACATGAAAACCACAGCACGGCTGCCATAAAAGCAAGCTTGCGGCCAAAGCGATCGGCGGCGAGCCCCCAGCCAATCGTGCCCACGATCTTGGCAAAGCCGGTGGCAGTGATGATAAACGCCATCGCAGGCAGACCCACGTCGAACACCTTCCCCAGATGCGGAATCAGGAACAGAACGATGGTGAAGTCGAAAGCGTCGAGCGCCCAGCCCGCCGTTGCGGCGAAAATGATTTGCCAGTGCGTCCTGAGTAAGGCAGCGCTGGAGTTCGTCTCCCTCCCCGCTTGGGTAGCGGGCTCCGTTGCGGCATCGTGCATGGATCATCTCCTGACGTGTAAATGTCCGACTCAATATCGGGCTGCTGCCCTGACCCAATCAATCTGGCTTACACGGTCCGCGCTGACGCCTGCCGGGTCCGTGCCCCATGCTCTCACTGCTCGATGAACTCGCGGGCAAGCTTGCGTGCTGCGTTCGCGAACATGAGGATGTCCACGCCGGTCGCGACGAACGTGCATCCAAGATCGAGATAGCGACGCGCGAGCGCCGGGTCCGAGGTCAATGTGCCGGCCGCCTTGCCGGAAGCGATGATGGTGCGCATCGCCGCCTCGATCGCGCTCTGTACCTCGGGATGGCCGGGCTTGCCACGATGCCCCATCGACGCGGCCAGATCCGCCGGCCCGATGAAGACGCCATCAATACCGTCCACCTCGCATATCGCCGGAAGATTCTCGAGCGCGGTGACAGTCTCCGCCTGCACGAGCAGGCAGACTTCACTGTCCGCGATATCCAGATAGTCGACACGCGAGTTCCAGCGCGACGCACGTCCCACCGCACTGCCCACACCACGAATTCCATGGGGCGGATAGCGGACGGCGGCTACACACGCGCGGGCCTGATCGGCGGTATCGATCATCGGAACAAGGAGGTTACGCGCGCCGATATCGAGCAAGCGCTTGAGCAATGCCGGGTCACCATTGACGGGCCTTACGACGGCTTCGGCGCGATACGGCGCAACCGCCTGCAATTGCGAAAGAATGCTGCGCACGTCGTTCGGGGCGTGCTCCGCGTCGATCAACAACCAATCAAAGCCGGCGGTCGCGCTGACTTCGGCCAGATAGGCATCGGCCATCGAAAGCCAGAAACCGATCTGCCGTTGGCCGTTTGCAAGCGCCGCCTTGAATGGATTAAGCACGGGCGTCGACGTTGCGTTCATCACGATGGGTAGCCTCCATGGGGACTTGATTGAACTGAATGGGTTCCACCCTTCCGAGCAGAAACAGATAATTGAGCATTGCGATGACGATCAGCGCCGACGAGAACATGAGCGCGGGAACGAACGAGCCGGTTGACCCCACGATCGCGCCCGTGACGATCGGACCAACCACGCCGCCCATGTTCGAGACGCTGTTCTGGATGCCGGCAACCCGCGACACCATATCCCGCGGCGCGACATCTGCCGGCAATGCCCAGACCTGGGATGCGGCGACGGTGGTGCCCGACTTCGCCACGCAGAGCAACGCGACGGCCACCAGCGGCGAAGCTGCGAACGCCGCGAATCCGATGCTTGACGCCATCAGCAGGCCAATCACGAGAAACAGTTTGCGGGTCGCGGTGAGCGACAGCCGTCCAGAGGCGTACACACGATCGGAGGCCCAGCCCGCGAATATTTCGACGATCATCGAAAGAATGAGCGGCAACGAAGCCATGAAGCCCATCTCCATCAGGCTCATGCCGCGTTCCTTGACGAGATACGTCGGCAGCCAGGTGATGAAGAAGTACGAGTTGTAGTTGATCATGAAGAAGCCAATGCACATGGCCCAGATGTTCCGGTGCGCGAAGACCCTGTACCAGGGCACATCGGCAAGGGCACTGCCGCCGCGCGGCGCCTGTTCGCCGTCGCGGATATAGGCAAGCTCGGAGGCATTCACGCGCCGATGGTCGGCCGGTGAGTTCTTGAACACAAGCACCCAGACAACGCACCACACGAGACCCAGCACACCGGTGATCGCAAAGGTGACCTTCCAGTCGAAAGTCGCCAGCAAAAACGTGATCAGCGGGAGGGCCACGGCCCCGCCAAGCTTCGACCCGCTATCGAAGATGCCGGCAACGGTTGCGCGCTCTTTACGCGGAAACCAGCGCGACGCGATGCCCGCGTTACTCGGATAGGCCCCCGCCTCGCCAACGCCCAGCATGACCCGCAGGGCCACGAGGGACTTGAAGCCGTTGGCAAGTCCCGTCACGGCCGTGGCGAGCGACCACCAGAACACCGAAGCGCCCAGCACGAGTTTCTGTCCGAAGCGATCCGCGAGCATGCCCGCAGGCAGTTGCAGCAGCGCATACGACCAGAAGAACGCCGACATCACGATACCCATCTCCATCGACCCAAGATGGAACTCGGATTGAAGGCGGGGTGCCGCGGCGGACAGCACGGTCCGATCGATATAGTTGATCGCAATGGCCGACCACATCAGGCCAGCCACCAGCCAGCGCACTTTACTGCGCGACTCCTGTTGCAAGGCTCGATTCAATCTCTGTCTCCGTTTCTTTGTAGGTACGAGGTGGCGTTTCAGCTCACGATGCCCATATGCCAGGGCACAAATTCGTGGTCGCCCAGCCCGAGCAGTTCACTGCGGGTGCGCTCGCCCGAAGCGGCCCGAAGGATTTGCTCGAAGATATCCTTACCCATCTCTTCGACTGTCCGCTCTCCATCGAGAATCAGTCCGCAATTGATGTCCATGTCGTCGCGCAGCCGCTTGAACATGGGCGTGTTGCTCGCGAGCTTGAGGGTCGGCGCGGGCTTCGAGCCGAACATGGAACCGCGGCCGGTCGTAAAGCAGATCAGGTTTGCGCCACTTGCAATCTGCCCGGTAACCGCGACGGGGTCATAGCCGGGCGAATCCATGAATACGAAGCCGGGCCGGTCGATTGGCTCGGCGTATTCATAGACAGCCTGTAGCGGTGTCGTCCCGCCTTTCATCGCCGAACCGAGCGACTTCTCGAAGATGTTGGCGAGGCCGCCCTGCTGATTACCGGGTCCGACGACGCCGTTGAACTGACCGTTGTGGCCGCGCGTGTACTGCTCCCACCACGCAAGCCGGTCGAGCAGCTTCTGGCCGACCTCCGGCGTCACTGCACGGCGCGTCAGCATGTATTCGACGCCATGAATTTCAGGAGTCTCCGAAAGAATGGCCGTGCCGCCATGACGCACCAGAAGATCCATGGCCGCGCCGAGGGCTGGATTCGCCGTGATGCCCGAGAAACCGTCGGAACCGCCACATTCCAGGCCGATCTTCAGATGGCTCGCCGGCACCGGACGACGCTCGATGTCGTTCGCCGCCGGCAGCATCTGCTGGATGGCTGCGATACCCGCCTCGATCGTCGCACGGGTTCCACCTTCGTCCTGCATCACCAGCGTGTGGACCAAGGCGCCCGGGCGGAGCCCCTGCGAATCGAGCAGAGCGCCGACCTGATTACGTTCGCAGCCCAGCCCGACAATCAGCACTCCGGCAAGATTGGGGTGACGTGCATAGCCGGCGAGCGTCCGGCGCAGGACGTCGAAGTGCTCGCTGGGCGAGGACATCCCGCAGCCACTCGTCTGCGCGAACGCGACAACGCCATCGACATTCGGATAAGACGCAAGCCGCTCGGGCGTGAACCAGGCAGCAACATTCTTGATGACCGTCGAAGAGCAGTTGACCGATGCCAGAATCCCGATGAAGTTGCGCGTCGCAACGCGGCCATCGGGCCGAACGATGCCGTTGAATGTGGCGCGGTTAGCGTCTGCAACGTACTCGACCGGACGGACGTCGAGGCAGAAGCCCGGATCGCGCTCAAAATCGATCAGTTCCACGTTGTGCGTGTGGACGTGATCACCCGCCTCGATATCGCGGGCCGCCCGGCCAATGATGGTGTCGTATTTGCGGATCGGCGCACCACGCGGGATATGTTGAGCCGCCACTTTGTGGCCGGCTGCGATCTGGGCACGCATCCGGATCGTCGCATCGCCTATGCACACTCGCAGCCCGATGGACAGCGACTCGCGCGCGATCAATACATTGTCCGCGGCGTTAAGCCGGATTAGCGGTTCGCTCACCACCGCGCTAGCCTGCGACATACTCGTCTCCTGTCTCTTCAAGTCCAGCGGCGCGCAATTTTTCCGTGCTCACCGCCCATCGCTCCACCTATGTTACCGGTTTATGTAACCGGTAACATTGAGCGCATGGTAGTATGCTTTTGCGATAATTGCCAGCAACTTTTTTGGGCCTGAGTGATCAACGACGTGAGCAAACTGCCTACTGCCCCACTTGCCCCTGCCGAACGAAGTGCCTCCCGGCGCGCTCGGAAGAACTCCGGCCGCGTGACGCTGAGCGATCTCGCGGCGCTCGTCGGCGTCACGAAAGTGACCGTCTCGCGCGCGCTGAACGCGCCGGAACTGGTCTCCGTCGATACGCTGGAGCGCGTCCAAGCGGCAGTCCGGCAAACCGGCTATACCCCTGACCTGATTGCCGGGTCACTGGCGTCGACTCGCAGCGATCTGATCGTTGCACTGATCCCCGCAATGGCTGGGACGGTGTTTCAGGAAACCGTCGAGTCCCTGACGACCGAGCTTGCTGCGGCGGGCTACCAGTTGCTGATCGGACAAAGCGGATACGACGAGTCGCGCGAGGATGCCCTGCTGGACGCGGTGATCGGCCGGCGGCCCGCCGGCATCGTACTGACCGGCGTCGTTCATTCCCAGAGCGCCAGGCAAAAGCTGCACGCGTGCGGCATCCCTGTCGTCGAGACCTGGGACCTCACAAGCGAACCGATCGACATGCTGGTCGGCTTCTCGCATGAGCAGGTCGGAAAGGCCGTTGCGAAATTCATGAAGAAGCGCGGGGCGCGACGCCCCGCTGTCGTCACGCCCAGCGACCGGCGCGCGCAAGCGCGCACCAAGGCGTTCCTCGAAGCGTTCGGCAAAACGAAGACAAGCGCCGCAATCCCCGTTGTGACGGTCGAGTCCCCGGCGAATCTGGGTGACGGGCGGCGAGCGTTGAAGGAATTGCTCGACACGAATGCCGATATCGACGCCGTCTTTTGTGGCGCGGATATTCTTGCACTCGGCGTGTTGATGGAAGCCGATTGCCAAGGCATTGCAGTGCCTGGGCGGTTGCGTGTGATCGGCTATGGTGATCTGAACTTTGCGAAGGACACAACGCCACCGTTGACGACCATGAGAGTAGACGGCACGAGAATCGGCTCGCTTGCGGCGACTATGCTCGTCGAGTGTATCGAGAACCGCGCTGGCAACGAGCAAATGGTCGACGTTGGGTTCAGCCTGATTGAGCGCGAGAGCACCTGAGGCCGCCGCGGACCATTAAACTAAAGCGGTTAAGACTCCCGAAGGGCGGGGCTTGGCATGGGTGCCGCAGCGCTTGTAACGCCAGACGTCTGCTTTGCTGCTACGGCACGCGCACCCTCTTTTCAGGCTGAGGCCGGGCAGGCCGATGTCTTATTCCCCACACGCCTGTTCCCATTGGACGGGTTCACTGCTACGTCCAGCATGCTCGATACCACGATCGACCTCATCAAGATGCTGACCGGGAAATTCAGCATCGATCGCAAACGCTTATACACGACGGGGCAGTCAGGCGGCTGCATGATGTCCATTGCGATGGACATCAAATACCCTGAACTCTTCGCTGCGTCCTTTCTCGTTGCCGGTCAGTGGGATCCAGCACTGGTGAAGCCGCTTGCCCGGCAGAAATTATGGATTCTGGTTTCGCAGGATGACGACAAGGCGTGGCCGGAACAAAATGCCATCACCGCCGCGCTGGAGAAACAGGGCGCGCAAGTGAGTCGCGCCGTGTGGGATGGGACGTGGACGCCAAAGGAATTCGAGGCAGCGTTCGAAAAAATCGACGCTGAAAACAATCCGATCAATTACGTCGCGTTCCAGAAAGGCACCGTCATCCCTGAAGGTCAGTCCGCAGCCGGAGCGAGTGGACACCGGAACACATGGCGCATCGCATACACGATAGAACCGATCCGCGCCTGGATTTTCAGGCAACGCCGTTGAGTAAGGCACCCTGACTTCACTGCTTGGCGCGAGTCGCCGCAGCCGCTGTACGCGCGGCGATCCGTCAACGATCTAGATACAGTGTCCACACGCTCCCTAGACGTTATGCGATCGCGGTTCCGCCCTACCGATAGGCATCGTTTCGTCCGTACGGTCAAACACCTTTTCCGGCTCGTCCGCTTCCTCTGGAGTCTCGTTATCCAACACCCGGCGCATTCTGGGTTGGTCCAGTTCGTTGGTCCACTTGGCGACCACCAATGTCGCCACAGCATTGCCGATGAAATTCGTCAACGCGCGCGCTTCGGACATGAAGCGGTCGATGCCAAGGATAAGCGCAAGACCTGCAACCGGTACATGTCCGACCGCAGACAGCGTTGCCGCAAGCACGATGAACCCGCTGCCTGTAACACCAGCAGCGCCTTTAGAGGTCAGCAGCAATACGGCTAGCAACGTAAGCTGATGCGTGAGATCCAGCGGGGTATTCGTCGCCTGGGCGATAAAGATGGCAGCCAGTGTGAGGTAGATCGACGTGCCATCGAGATTGAAAGAGTATCCGGTAGGAATGACTAGTCCAACCACCGATTTCTTCGCGCCAAGATTCTCCAGCTTCACCATGACGCGAGGCAGCGCTGCTTCCGATGAGGAGGTTCCAAGAACGATAAACAGTTCTTCCTTGAGGTACTTGATCAGCTTCCACACGCTGAAACCATGGAACCGGGCAATCAGTCCTAGCACGACGAAGATGAAGAAAAGGCAGGTCGCATAGAACGTGAGCATCAGCATCCCAAGGGAGACCATGCTGCCGATGCCATATTTGCCGATGGTAAAGGCCATCGCGCCAAACGCGCCGATCGGCGCCACTTTCATGATGATGCCGACGATGCGGAAGAACACGTGGGAGATCTTCTCGACAAAGTCGAATATCAGTGTGCCTCTACCGCCGAACCAGTGCAACGCGAAGCCGAACATGAGCGCGAACAACAGAACCTGAAGTATCTCGCCCTTGGCAAACGCGTCGACCACGGTCGAGGGGATGATGTTCATGAGAAATTCGGTCGTGCTCTCCAACTTTCGCCCGCTGGTGATCGTAGCCACTGCCTTCGCGTCCAGCGTTCTCGGGTCAACGTTCATGCCGGCGCCCGGCTGTACCACGTTGACGATCACCAATCCGACCACCAGCGCGATAGCGCTGACGATCTCAAAATAGAGCAACGCCAATCCCCCTGTCTTGCCCACCTTCTTCATGTCCTCCATGCCGGCGATGCCGACGACCACGGTGCAGAAGATGATGGGGGCGATGATCATCTTGATCAGTTTGATGAAGGCGTCGCCGAGGGGCTTCATCGCCTCACCAGTGTGCGGGGCGAAATATCCCAATAGCATACCGGCGACGATCGCGACGAGTACCTGAAAATAAAGTGATCTGTAAAGCGGTTTGTGCGAAGCCATTTGAGCCCCAGAACAATCACTTCAGTCGTCATTCAGAGCGTTGTTTGACACGCCAGCGTGACCCCTATGACGACGGGCAAGCATCCCGGCACCGAACTGTGGAGTGCAGTCGAGATACCTGTGCATGCTGCGCAGACCGCGAGAACGGCTGGCTTACCCGGCAACCTGCGACTAGATTCTTACTAAATCATCACGAAGGCTATGCTTCGCATCCGTCCAGGGCAACCGGGCAAACCCGAGCGTGCACTGCAGCAAACCGTTTGGTAACAAAAGCTGTCGTTGTGCTGGCGCTGACCCGACGCCACGAACCGGGCGTGAATGACCGTTGCATCCTGATTGCGTTTAAAAAGTCTTGTTTTGATACGTAGCCATGGGCTCGCGAGATGCGAACTTGCGCTGTCGCCGTTTCCGAACCTGTGGATCGTGGCGGAGTGACCGCTCCGTGGTGCATCACCCGGCGGCAGTCTTCATCTTTGTGCTTCCAGGCATGATCCGCTTCGCCATGCGTCTGGCTTCATCGCGCGCGGCTTCTTGAATGCCGCGGGCGATTTTGCGCATAGACGTATTCGGGCAGCGGCGAGCCTTCATCGAACAGCCGGCACAGTCGAAACTGGCTCGACCGGTAGATAACCGTGTCTGCCTTCGCGATGCGCGTGCATGATTTTTTGAACTGACGCCGGTCAATGCGTAACGCGCGTCCCGCAGGACAACGATATTCATTGGCCAGCTCGTCCCAATGAAACTCGTTACTGGAAAACGTGTTGTCCCATCAAGCATAGAAACGGCGTGGGTTTCAGCCCGATCGGGCCGGGCACCGGGCTCACTGGTAAACCACTATCGCGCGCAGATTGGTATGCCAGTAACAATCCATTGTCAGATGGGGCGGTGTTCGCGCATGCCCTTCGTTTCGCTTCGAGGGGCGCCTTTGAAGAGGCCATTCGGCCGATTCGGCGAGTCCGATCCAGTTCCGCTTTAGCATATCCGCAAGATTCCCTGCATCACGCACACCGTGTCGGCAATCCACGCGAGCCGTGTGCGCCGGCAATCGGTAAGTTCAATCCAACTAAACGGAGACAACATGCTTTCAGGAATCCAGGTCCTTCGAGCGGCGGCGACCGCGGCATTGGCGCTGTGCGCAAGTACAGCTTTCGCGCAAGCATCGATCGTTTCCGGCCCGCCCAGCGATCCCACGTGCATGGTTCCCTGGAAGAGCGACACGAAGTTCGTCAAGTATCCGAAGAAGAACGGGCCATACCGGATCGCGCTCGTGAATGGCTACATCGCGAACACCTGGCGCATCCAGATGATCAAGACGGCCAAGGCCTATACGGCTCAACCGGATGTCGCCGCCAAGCTCAAGGAATTTAAGGTCGTCTCGACCGGCGAGGACGTGCCGGCGCAGATTTCGGCCGTCAACAACTTCATCGATGCCGGCTATGACGCGATCATCGTCGACGCGCAGAATCCCGCCTCATTCGGACCCGCGATCCGCCGCGCGAAGAAGGCCGGCGTCGTGCTGATCGCGTTCGACAACACGCTCGACAGCGAAGACGCGATCAACGTCGACGTCGACCAGTACGGGCTCGGCGTGCTGTGGGCCAACTGGCTCGCGAGCCATCTGTCGAATGGAGGCAAGGTGCTCGAGGTCCGCGGGGTGGCGGGCACGTCGGTCGACACTGACCGGCACAATGGTTTCCAGAATACGTTGAACGCGACCGGCAAGAAGTGGAACGTTGTCCAGGTCTACGGCAAGTGGGACGATGGGGTCGCGCAGAAGGCCGTCGCCGACGCGGTTGCCGTGCAGGGCCATTTCGATGGTATTTCGGCGCAGGGCGGCGACACGGGTGTCGTGCGCGCGATGCTCGATGCGAAGCATCCTTTCGTGCCGTTCGGCGGCGAAACGGAAAACGGCTTTCGCAAGTTCTGCGCACAGTATGGGAGCCAAGGCCTGAAGTGCACATCAGCGGGCAGCGGTCCCGCGCAGGTGGCCGTGGCGATCAAGACGGCGCTCGCTGCGCTGGACGGCCAGACGATCCCGGTCGCGATCAAGCTGCCGCTCGACGTCACCGACGATGCGAAGCTAAAGGCGGGCGTCAACTATTTCCCTAACGAGTCCGACAACTTCTTCGTCGGCAACTCGTTTCCGACTTGCGGCATCAATTTCTCCGCGCAGGAAATCATGAAGCAGAGCCAGGGCAACCAGTGATCGGGTAATGGCCGGCGACGTGACGGGAGACGAAGCATGCGGCAGGTCGAGGAGCAGCCGTTCTTTCAGATGTCTGGCGTATCGAAAAGCTACGGCGGCGCCGTCGCGCTGGATCGCGCGGACCTCGCGGTGCGCAGGGGACGCATCCATGCGATCCTCGGCGAGAACGGCGCGGGCAAGTCCACGCTGCTGAAGGTGATGTCCGGCGTCGTGCACCCGGACGAGGGAACGATGCACCTCGATGGGCGTCAAGTCGTGTTCGCGTCACCCGCCGAGGCGAATGCGGCCGGCATCGTCTGCGTGTATCAGGAGCTGTCGCTGATCCCTGACTTGAGCGTGGCGGACAACATCTTCGCTTCGAACCCGCCGCGACGCTTCGGCATGATCGACCGCCGCGCCCAGCGCCGCCAAGCCGAGGCCGCGCTCGCCCGCGCGGGCGCGGCCGACATCAATCCGCTCGCGAAGGTCCGGGACCTGCCGCTGTCGCGCCAGCAGATGGTCGAGCTTGCAAAGGGGCTTGCGCACGAGCCGCGCATCCTGATCCTCGACGAGGCCACCTCGGCGCTGACCGCGGCCGACGTGGCGCGCGTCATCGAGGTGCTCAAGCGCCTGCGCGACGAGGGGCTCTCGCTGCTCTTCATCTCGCACCGGATGCACGAGGTGAAGGCGCTCGCGGACGAATGCACGGTCTACCGGAACGGTCGTCATGTGATGAGCTTCGAGGCGGGCACGCGCTCCGACAATGAGGTTATCGAAATGATGATCGGCCGGAAGTACCAGCATGCGTATCCGGACAAGCCCGACCGCCGCCGCGCCGCCGAACCGGTTCTCGCCTGCCGTGATCTCGCGTGGAACGACACGCTGCGGGGCGTCAGCTTTTCGTTGAAGCCCGGTGAAATCCTCGGGCTGGGCGGCCTCGACGGGCAAGGCCAGCGCGAACTGCTACTCGCGTTGTTCGGCGTGTTGCGCGGTTGCGCGGGCAAGATCGAGATCGACGGCAAGGCCGTGTCGATCGCGAGCCCCGTGGTCGCGCGCGCCAACGGAATCGGGATGGCGCTGATTCCGGAGGATCGCAAGACCGAAGGCCTGATGCTGCCGATGTCGGTGCGCGAGAACCTGTCGTTTGCCGCGCTCGATCGCATGTCCACCGCAGGCGTGATCGATCGCGACCGCCAGCAGTCGTTGGTCGACCGGATGATGGAGCTCCTCGCGATCAAGTCGTTCAGCGTCGACGCGGCCGTGGGCTCGCTGTCGGGCGGCAACCAGCAGAAGGTGGTGATCGCGAAGTGGCTGATCCGGCAGCCGAGAATCCTGCTCCTCAGCGACCCGACGCGCGGCATCGACGTCGGCACCAAGGAGGAGATCTATCAGCTGCTGAGGCGCCTCGCCGACGAAGGCGCCGCGATCGTTTTCTATTCGACCGACTATGACGAGCTGATCGGCTGCTGCGACCGCGTGCTCGTGCTATACGAAGGCAGGATCAAGAAGGAACTTGTCGGGTCGGAGATCACCGAGCAAAACCTGATAGCAAGTGCACTGGACCTGCCCGTCGGACAGATTTCGCCTTCCACGGGAATCGCGCTATGAGCGGGCTGCGTTACTGGTATGCGGAAAATCGCGGGGCGACGTTCGCGTTCGGCCTGTTCGTGCTGATGTTCGCGATCTACCTTTTCAACTATCCGTCGACGTTGTCGGCAAACGTGTTTCAGACGGCGGCGAACAAGGCGGTACTGCTCGCGCTGGTGTCGATGGGCCAGGCGCTCGTCGTTCTGACGGCGGGCATCGACCTGTCGATCGGCATGACGCTCGTGCTGACGAATTGCATTGGATCCTGGATCGTCACGGGTGACGCGCTGCACAGCGCGCTCGGCATCGCCGGTGTGCTCGCGGCCGGCGCGCTGTGCGGCGCGCTCAACGGCGTAATCATCATTTACGGCCGTCTGCAGCCGATCGTGACGACGATCGCGACGGGCGCCGTATTTTACGGACTGGCGCTGCTGCTGCGCCCGGTTCCCGGCGGATCGATCAACGAAGACCTCGCCGACGCACTGACCGGCAAGGTCGCCGGCGTGGTGCCCGCGAGTCTGCTGATTCTGCTCGCAGCCGTGGTGATCATCTGGATTCCTTTCAAACGTTCGGCGATCGGGCGCGCTGCGTACGCGACCGGCTCGTCCGAATCCGCAGCCTTCCTGTCCGGCATGCCGATCCTGCGCGCCAAGTTCGCGAGCTATACGCTGGCCGGCCTGCTCGCCGCGATCGGCGGCCTCTTTCTGACGTTCTTCACGGACACTGGAGAGGCGAGCCTCGGCAGCGCCAACTCCTATACGCTGTTTTCGATCGCCGCCGTCGTGATCGGCGGCGTGTCGCTGCTCGGCGGCAAGGGCAGCGCGATCGGCGCGATCTTCGGCGCATTCGCATTCCGCTCTATCGGCGACCTGCTGTTCGTGTTCAACGTCGATGCGCTGTGGCAGCCGCTGTTCCAGGGTGTGATTCTGCTGCTCGCTGTCTCGATCGGCGCGTGCGGGCTGTTCAGGGTGCGCAACCGTCTGGAATGGTTCCAATGAGCGGCGTTTCCGCAACCGGCCGGACCACGTTCGTGTCGAGGCTCACGCGCAAAATCGACCGGCCGATCGTTATCGCGTTCGCGTGCATCGTCGCGCTGCTGCTCGTCGGCGGGATGTTTTCCCGGAGCTTCATGTCGCCGGAGTACATCCTGCTGCAGCTGAAGGTCGGTGCCTTCCTTGGCATCATCGCGACCGGCCTGATGATGGTGATACTGCTCGGCCACATCGACCTGTCGCTGCCGTGGACGATCACGGTCGGCGCGATGATGGCGTGCGCCGTCGCGGGGCACGGCGAACTTGGGGCCATCCTCGCGATTCCAGTCGGGATCGGTTGCGGCGTGCTGATCGGCATCGTCAACGGCATCCTCGTCGCGCTCCTGCGCATTCCGTCGATGATCGCGACGCTCGCGACCAATGCGGTCGCGCAGGGCATCATGATCGTCTACACGGGGGGATCGTCGCCACAGGATTCCGCGCCACATGTGATGCGATGGCTCGCGGCGGGCTGGCTCGTACCGGGCGTGCCGAATGCCGTCGCGCTGTGGGTGCTGATCGGCGGCGCCACGATGTTCCTGCTGTCGCGCACGACCTTCGGCCGCACGCTGTACGCGATCGGCAACACTGAGCGCGCGGCATATCTCTCCGGCATCGATACGCGGCTCGTCACAGTGGCCGCGTTCGCCGTGTGCAGCGCGTTCGCGGCGTTCGGCGGCGTACTGCTCGCGGGTTATGCGTCGAAGGCGGCGCAGTCGATGGGCGATGCTTACCTGTTGCCGGCGATCGCGGCGGTCGTGCTCGGCGGCACGTCGATTCTGGGCGGCCGGGGTTCGTACCTCGGCACCGTGGCTGGCGCGATCCTCATCACGCTGCTGCAGTCGATCCTCTCGGTCGCACAGATGCCGGAGGCGGGGCGCCAGATCATCTACGGCGTGGTGATCGCGGCGATGCTGCTGCTGTATGGGCGCAGCAAGCGGGAGGTGTAGGTTTCGAGGTTGACCAGCCGATTTGAAAACGGTTGGAGCGGCGGCGTTGGATGACCGCAACTGGCCGCCGGTCGCTGCCTGGTGCGAGGGGCAGGTCAGGCAAGTGATTCGAAGTGCGGCGAGCGCCCGCACACGGTAGAGTCGAGGAGTGGCGCGGTAGCAGTAGGTTCGGCTTGTCTGTTGCCGCCTCTTTCGTCTGGCGGTGCCCTAATAGCCTAGCCCTAACCCCGTTTCCACACCCCGCTCATCGAACCCAGCGTGCAGATCTCCCGCGACAAATGAGTTCGATCACATTTAGTGCGATATGTGGTGCTCGCTCAAATGTGGTCTTGCTGGGACGGGACGAGGTTCGTCAGCGGTGTATGTCCTATCGAAGGCCACATAAATTAGCGCCGGAGTAGCGTCGGAGATCCGAAGGATAACTCGGAGATCCAATCATGTTCGGTACGTTATTTCATTACCCTCGTGTACTGGCTCGTCATCGCAATGGTCCATCGGCCGATGATCGAGAACGCTATCTGTCCCACTGCGCACAAGGTGGCGCAGCCCGTTCAACGCTGTTGGGCCTTGCACCTGAGCTCCTTGCTATTTCGCGGCGTATCGCGCTCGACAACGGGCGATTGATTCCGTCTGCGGAGGTCGAGACGGCAGCCGATCGCTGGGTTCGTTACCAGCGACGACATCAACGAATCCTGACGGGAAGGTTCTCGCGCGAACGGTTTATTCAGACCGCTACGGCCTGGCTTCGCTTCCTGGGACGACTGCAGGAGCAACAACCTGCAACGCCGCCATTCGCCGATCTGGTTCAACGGTTCGACAGCTACTTGCGCGAGGAGCGCGGTCTGTCGTCACACACGATCCACAATCGATGCTGGCACGCTCAAGCGTTTCTGTGCTGGCTCAGCGAGCAAGGAAGCAACATCGGCGAGATGCGACTCGAACAGGTCGACGCTTTTTTTGCGCTAAGACGATTGCAAGGCTGGTCCCGGGTATCGTTGGCTAGCCTTGCCGGCGCGCTGCGAAGTTTCTTCCGCTACGCCGGTGAGCAAACGTGGTGCTCGAAGAACCTGGCCGGCGGTATCGAAGGACCTCGTCTGTTCAGCCACGAGACGCTTCCAGCCGGGCCCAGGTGGGAAGACGTGCAGCGACTCATTCACAGCACCGATACGGACAATCCACACGATATCCGGGATCGCGCCATTCTGTTGCTCCTGGCGGTCTACGGGTTGAGAAGGGGTGAAGTCGTTGCCCTGACGCTGGACGATGTGGACTGGGAACATGACCTCCTTCACATCAACCGTCCAAAGCAGCGGAGCAAACAGGACTACCCGCTTACGGCCGAGGTAGGTGAAGCAATTCTTCGGTATCTCGAACAGGTGCGGCCTCACATTGCATTGCGCTCACTGTTTCTCACTATAAGGGCCCCGTTCCGCCCACTCGCGTCCACGAGTCTGCACTACCTGGTCAGCCGACGATTGCGGGTTCTGAACATCAGTTGCCGTCGTGGCGGGCCACATTCACTTCGACACGCTTGCGCGACCCGCCTGGTGGCTGAGGGATTCTCACTCAAGGAAATCGGTGACCACCTGGGTCACCGCAGCACCTATGCAACGCGCACCTACGCCAAGGTCGATCTGGCTGGCCTGAGGCAGGTTGCGGACTTTGCCCTGGGAGACTTGCTATGAAACTGACTGAAGCGGTCGCCGCGTACGTGGCCTACAAACTGTCACTGGGGATGCGCTTTGCTACTGAGGCACGTACCTTGAAGTCCTTTTATCGAACGCTCGGCGACATCGACATGCGCGACGTCGACGCCGATCGTGTCCATGCGTTTCTTGGCGGCAATGGTCCCATTACGGCTTTCTGGCATCGCAAGCTCAGCGCGCTGCGCGGCTTCTACCGCTTTGCCATTGCTCGCGGCTACACCACCAGTTCGCCATTGCCCTTAACGGTACCAGAGGAACCCCGAACCTTCGTGCCGTACATCTATTCGCGAGACGAGATGAAGCGTCTACTGGCGGCGACGGCGGATCGTGAGCGCTGCAATCTGTCGTCGCTAACCTGCCGGACGCTCCTGCTGCTCCTCTATGGCACCGGCCTTCGCATCGGCGAGGCTGTCGGTCTGAATCTGGCGGATGTGGATCTGGACTCTGGGATCCTGTGCATCCGTGAATCCAAGTTCTACAGGACACGGCTGGTGCCGACCGGACCAGATCTGACATCGGTGCTGGTTCAGTATGCCGCCGAACGCAACAAATGGCCGCCGTTCAACCCCGACGCTGCCTTCCTGTTGACGAATCGCGGACAGCGCCTGTCCAGAGCCGGCGCCGAGTATGCCTTCAAACAATCGCGTGAACGCGCACAGGTACGTCGTGACGATGGTGCGCGGTATCAGCCACGGCTTCATGACATTCGGCACACGTATTCGGTTACCCGGTTAGTCACCTGGTATAGCGAAGGTGCCGATGTACAACGCCTGCTGCCTCAGCTGGCAACCTATCTTGGTCACGTGCATATTGGCGCCACCCAGCACTACCTGACTATGACGCCAGAGTTGCTTCGGCAGGCGAGCTTACGGTTCGAGCGCTACGCCCGGGGAGGCGACGATCATGCGTGACACAACGCTTCTTGGACCTTGGGTCCGCCGCTTCCTGCTCGAGCACCTGATCAGCGAGCGGAACCTCGCTCGCAACACCCAGCAGAGCTACCGCGACACGCTGTGCCAACTGATCCCTTTCGTTTCGGGTCGGGTCCACAAACCGGTCGACCGGCTGGCGATGACAGATGTGTCGGCCGAGATCGTCCGGGACTTCCTGTTAGACATCGAAGTCTCTCGCGGCTGCAGCGTCGCGACGCGGAATCAGCGCCTGGCTGCTATCCATGCTATGGCTCGCTTCGTTGGCGAGCACAGCCCGGAACATATCCAATGGTGTACCCAGCTACGCTGCATCCCCTACAAGAGGACTACAAGAGCGGTGGTGCCCTATCTCGACAAGCCTGAAATGGATGCGCTGCTCGCCTGTCCTGATCGACGCACAGTTCAAGGTCGCCGTGACTACGCCCTGTTGCTGTTTCTCTACAATGCGGGTGCGCGGGCGGACGAGGCGGCCCACCTGACCATCGGCAACGTCGATGCGATCTCCAGCAGCGTGAGCATTCTCGGCAAGGGTCGAAAACGGCGCCAGTGTCCGCTATGGCCCGACACCGTGCAAGAGTTGTGCAACCTCGCCGGCCAACGTCCACCGCAGGAACGGGTATTCCTCAATCGCTGTGGACAACCCCTGACGCGTTTCGGCATTCACGCGGTGGTAGAGCGTTACGCTGTCAAGGCGCGAGCCAATATGCCCTCGCTTGCATCCAAGCGCGTGAGCCCGCACAGCATTAGACATTCAACGGCGACCCACCTGCTTCGATCCGGCGTCGATATCAACACCGTACGGGCGTGGCTTGGTCATGTCTCCGTCGATACGACCAACGTTTACGCCGAAATTGATCTGGAGATGAAGGCCAACGCCCTGGCGCGGCTTACTATCCCCAGCGATCGAAAGGCGAACAGGCGGTGGACCAAGGATCCCGCGCTGATGGCATTTCTGCGGTCCTTGTAGGAGGTTTTTTATGTGGCGTTCAGCCGGCGGGATCCCGTAAGGATCGCGGCTCGGGCGCCGCAAGACCACATTTGAGCGAGCACCACATATCGCACTGGGCTCTCGGACAAGACCTCACGCCTTCACACACGCCAGGCTACGCCCCCACGTGCGCTCAGACGTACGAGACCGAAGTACCCGTAGAGATGCGGGGATGGATAAGTCCCGCCCCTGCGACGTCTGAGCTTGTACTTGTTGCGTAGCCACCGGCGCAACCGCGTCGCGGTGTAGCTGTCGATTGCTCGGTATGCCCGGCTGACGCTTCCTACCTCGAAGTAATTCGCCCAGCCGCGCAACGTGCGGTTCAACTTGCCCACCAACTCCGTGGTCTCTTGCCATACCGTCCTGAGGGCGGTCATTGCATGAATCTTTTCGACCATGCGCCGGATACTCTTCTTCGACGGCTTCATGCCCATACGGGCCTGACCAGTCGTTGCGGAGTACATTCGCCCAAACGTAAAACCCAGGAAGTCGAACTCACCTTCTGGCACCTTGCAGATTCGTGTCTTCTCCTCGTTGACCGTCAGCTTCAGCTTGCTCATTATCTCGCGCAGTTTCCGCAACGCCTCTTCGGCCTTGCCTCGCTTGCACAGGATCACGAGATCGTCTGCGTAGGTCACTATTCGACTGCCAAGACTGCGCTGAAGCCCGAGCTTCTTCCACGCCAGCACGAACCGGCGCATGTAAATATTCGCCAGCAGTGGTGAGATGGGGGAGCCCTGTGGAATCCCGCGCCGACTGTCTCGAGCCTCCGTCGTCCGTTTCTGCCGGCCTCGGTCATCGGTTTCTTCAACGGGGCATTCCAGCCACATCCTTATCAGATGCAGCACGCGCCGATCGACGATGCGTCGCGCGAGCGACAGCATCAGTTCGGCGTGGGGAATACTTCCGAAGTAGTCCGCGAGGTCGGCGTCAACCACATCCGTTTGCCCTCGATGCAGCCGCTCCTCCACCTCGATTACCGCTTGCTGGGCGTTACGGCCCGGGCGGTAAGCGTACTGCTCCGGTGGAAGGTCCGCTTCGAAGATCGGTTCGAGCACCAGCATCGCTGCCGTCATGCACACCCGATCCCGCAAGGTCGAGATACCCAATGGCCTCAGCTTGCCGTTGGCCTTCGGGATAAACACTCTTCTGATAGGGTCCGGTCGGTAAGTCTCCTGCCTGAGCGCAAGCGCCAGTTCGCCGAGCCACTTCTGCACCCCGTACGCTTCGACCTCCGCGAAGTCCTGTCGATCGACACCCGGTGCGCCCTTGTTCGAACGACACTGTGCGTACGCATGCGCCAGCACATCCTCGCGATAAATCTTGTCGTACAGCGCGTAGAAGCGATACCCGGCTTCTGCCTTCGCTTTCGCGTGTAACGCCATCTGCAGCTTCTGAACACGAATCGGAGTTAATAGGTTGCCCAATCTCCACGTCCTCACTACGTATTGCGTCTGTCTTGAACTGAGGCCCCTTCCCTCCACCGGCATTACCCGGCTTCACCAGTACTACGGGCCTCTCCGTCATCCCAAGGCGCCCGGCCTGACCCTCGCGGGCGTCCGGTTGGTCATCCCTGACCACGCCGAGGGACTTCCCGTGTTGCGTACGCTTTCCTTGTGTACATGCTGTCGCCACTACCCCGGCGCAGCGACTGGGCGTCCAGCCTGCTCATTCACCCAGTCGTATCAGCCTTCCCCGATAGGGTTGCCGGGTCGGCCTGCGCATCGTCCTTTTCGAGGTTTGCTCGGCGTTCACTCGCATTACGGCCTGCACACTCGCGCTGTCACCTATTCGTGACACGCATTACCAGAGGCTTCAGCCACTTCGTTACCTCCATGACTGCTCCAGTTGCTTCCGGCTGGAGCGATTGCCGGGCGGGGCTTGCACCCGCTGGAAAGCGCCGCCTTTTCACGGCGCACACCCAACTCAGACGTTCCTGTCCTCGCAATCAACGCTCGCGCCGTCGAAGGACTGCCTTCACGAGACGGTGAAGCGCGCGAAGTGACTGGCCGCGATCAATACACCTTGAAGCTTTCAGTGCGAGCCATCAATGCCAGTCCGATAATGGCAATACCCCCGAAGAGCGCTGGCAGCAGGAAGACATTGGGAAGGTCCAACAAAGCGACCCCGAAACCGCCCGTGACGCCTCCTAACGCCGAGGCGAGAGCCGTCGAGCTCATGAAGATTGCAGACGCCGTCGCTACTGCGTTGGGAAGCAGGCGTTGAGCAACGATGATGCCCAGAACCATAAATATGCCCCAAACACCGCCCATGAGGATCTGTCCAGCGAACATTCCCGCTGCGGACGACCACAGCGCAAAGCAAAGATTCGCAAATACCCCCATCGCGGCCGCGATACACATCAACCACACGTTGCCAAGCTTGCGGCCCAGCCCGATGCTGAACGGCATGATGAGTAACTCGATGAATGGCTGTATCCCGATGACCGCTCCCCGTACGGCCGGACTTAGCTTGAGCTGTTCTTCCATGTAGATCAGCAGGTATCCGTACTTCACCGGTTCTCCGGCGTAGACCAGGACGAAGAGTCCTGTGAAGGTCAGCAGTGGAAGCATGGCACGTAGGCTGGAGTGACGCGCGGGCTCACTCGCCGACTCCGGCCTGAGCTTGACGGTTGGGTTCAGGGTTCCCAGAGGTGCGATCTGTAGAAGCATGCAGAGGGCGGTCATCCAGAGCATGGGGCGCAGGCCATAGGCAGCCGCCACCCACGCTCCCAAGACAGGCCCGACGATCCATCCGCCGGTAAGCGCCATGCGGATGATGGCAACTACACTTTCATTTGCGTCGTCGGGCCTTTCGCTGAGTTCATCGTGGACAGCCGCAAAAATTTGCGAGGCGGTAGCGCCGGAAACGGCCAGCAAAGCGACGGCGATGATGAAGGGCATCCAGACCGAAGTAGAGAGGGCCAGCCCCGCCCAGCCCAGAAAGCCCGCCACAGCACACATGCGAAAAAGACCGAGGCGATTGCCTGTGTGATCGGAGTAGCGGCCGACAAAATACCCCGCGACTGGAGCTGCAAGGCTGGTCAAGTAATAGAATCCCGCCAACGGCAGCGAGGCGCCGAGTTCCTTCACCAGGAACAGAACGATCTGTGGTGCAGCCGCTGACGTGCCGAGACCCGACAGAAACATTGCAATCGTTGCGCCGAGAAAAAACCTCGTAGCCGCAACTTGACGCAATGCAGATTTACTACCAGTTCGGTCAGGCATCGCGACAGATTGACTACCGCTTTGGTCAGACATCGTGAAATGAACCCCTTGGTTATGTTCCTGAACTGGTTCGGCAGCGACGGTCGATTCGGTGAGCACGCTGGAGATTATCGCAACCACCTCTCGATTGCTATGGTCAGGTCGAACTGGTCACTTAGAAACCAAGGGCCCCGGCTTCAAATTGGAAACGCTTGAGCTGTGTGATTCGCAGACATCGTTTCAACTAAAATGAAACGATAGACCGTGAGATTGCGACTCGATTACGGTGGGTGTCGATGTATCACGAGACCAGCAACGCCGGTCTCGTATGCGCGCAGTGTGGCGTCTCAAGACCGACGCTTCGTCGATGGACCGGCGAATCGAGGAGTGGCAGTTCGACTACAACGGGCGCCGCCCGCACGGAGACACCCGTTGACCGAATCGCAGAAGTGGGCGAAATCACGCCTCTTACCGAGCAGGTCGAAAGTGCCTACGACAAGCGGAAGGAGCGAATTCGGCACCGCGACTGGCGAGTCGACAAGACCCTTGCCGAACATCATCGGCGTGTGCTTGAGCTCGCCAAGAAAACGACGATCAAGAAACTGAAACGACGTCTGTGAATCGCACGCCTCATGACGCTCGATGTGCGAGCGGACCTGCATGCTCGCCAGTCTGCGCGCTGCCGGTCGGGCAACCTCGCCCGGAAAGAGGACGATGCAATCGAGGAGCTCCAGATCCCGCGGGCGCTCCGGCGCCCCGTGCGTCGCCAGGTACTCGGGCGATGCACAAAGCACGCGTCGATTTGGCGCGAGGCGCCGCGCGACAAGCGAACCGAGTCCCGAGCAATCAACGCTAACCACCCGTTGCTGCCGGTCGAGCCGTCGGAGTTCCAAGGGCGCCTATCAGAGAGCGGAACGGTCATTCCGGACCGTCGATCGAGGACAAGTCATCTTGAAGTTTATTCAACGCCTGCCCGCATGCTCAGTCACGCGCTTGCGAGCCCGTATGAAACGCGTCAGCCTCGCGCACGCAAAACCGGCTTCCCCAGAAGCTACTGCGCTGCCCTGAGCTTGAGATTCAATCTCGCTGCAAGCACACGTCAGTTGTCGCGTGCCGTCGGAGAAGGTCTATCAAAATCTGGGACCCTGGCGCACCTGTTGAAAAAATCTCGAATGGTCACCACACGATTCGCGTTTTTGGAAGCGCCGCTTTGAGATCGTCGACGTTCCTGGCCTGGGTGCCATACAGAACGAGCTCTCGCAGGCCAGTGAGCCCTTTCAGCGCGTCGACGTCCTCGACAGGGCTGTTCGCAAGGTAGAGTTCCTGCAAACCGGTCAAACCTCGCAGTGGATCGATGTTTCGAACCCTGGTGCGAAAGAGATTGAGCATTCGCAGGCTTTTCAGGTTTGTCAGCGGCTCGACGTTCTCGACCCGGGTGTCGGCGAGATTGAGCCTTTGCAGACGGGTGAGCCCCTTCAATGCATCAATGTTCGTCACTTGCGTGCGAGCGAGCACCAGCGTGTCCAGTTGGAGCATTCCCTGCGCCGCGTCGATATCATCGACCTTTGAGCCGTCCAGCACGAGCGTCCTGAGCGAGGACATTCCTTTTAGTGCGTCGATGTCTCGCAGCGGCGTGTTCGCTAGATAGAGCGCTTGCAAACCGCGGAGCTTTTTCAACTCACTGATGCTGTCGACCTGGGTTTCGTTGAGGTCGAGCGTCTGCAAGGAGGCGAGCTGGCTGAGCGCGTCGACGTTCCGGACGTTCCTCGCGCCCCCGAGTTTGAGCGTTTCCAGATGAGGCAAATCTTCGAGCGGATCGAGATCGCGAACCTGTGTGTCCCGCAGGTCGAGTTCTCGCAGATCGCGCAGGTTCTTGAGCGCGTTGAGATTCGAGACGCGGGTATCCCAGAGGTTCAGCGATTGCAGACCGGTCAACCCTTTCAGCGCGGCGATGTTTTCGACTTCGGTGCGATGGAGCACGAGCCTCTTCAGCGAGTGCATTTCCTTCAGGGCGTCGATGTTCCAGACGGGCGTGTCCGTTAGGTCAAGCGATACCAGATCGTCCAGTCCCTTCAGCGAATCGAGGTTATCGATCTGGGTGCCTCTCAGATTCAGTTCGATCTTGCGGTCGGAATTCTTTAGATGTGGCAAAGCGGCAGCGACCTGAGATGCCGTCATTGTCGGTTTCGCCCGCAACGCCAGGCATTCCGAGTCGGGCGTGGCTGTCGACGCGCCGCTGTCGTTGCAGGTGCCTTTGATGAATCCCAGTTCGCTCAGCGCCCGTTCATCCGGGCTCTTGTGGAACGGGTTGAAGATCAGCAGCAAAATGCCGAGCAACAGCACGATTGCGCCGCCGACGGCCCACGGCTTGATGATTCGCGGCCAGGACGGGTTCGGACCTTCAGCGGTTGAGTTCGTGGTTGACGGCGGGGTTTCGGGCACGGCGGGCTCCCGTAATACAGGCTTCCTCCTTTATACACGAAGAGCGGGCGCATTCCGCCCAGGCAACGTCGCTCTTCGCGCTACGCGTGAGAGCCAGCGACACGTTCTGCCAGCTTGGTGTCGTAGCTCGAATGAATGTGCACGCGCTTCTTGTCCGGGAACGCGTAGTTGTAGGCTTTGCGAAGGGCGAGCTAAGCCTCGTGAAATCCGGAGAGGATCAGCCTCTGCCTTGCACCTGCCACTTCCGCCAAACGCCCACTCAACGTGATAAGGAGCGGGCTATCCGAACAAGCACCACCTGTCGCCGTGACCCCATTCGGTGAGGTCGGCGAGGATCGCGTAAGTGAAAATCAGGCGCGTTATCGCCGCGTCGCGGCCGTTCGCGAACCGTCTGTAATCGGTGTAGTCGTTTGCCCTGCAAATCTGTTCGCCATGCTCGGGCGTGAGCCGCTCGGCGTCGTCAATCGTGATGCCCATTACTCCATTCCTTCATGATTCGCGCGTTGTATGCCGCTAATCGCGGCCCGCGCGCGGTAATACGTTTTGACGCTATGCACGAAACCGGCGGCAGCTAGCACGGCGAAAAACACGTATGCCAATTGCAGGACGTCGGCGACAAACGGCGTCAGGCCCGGTTGCGGGCCGCGCATCATTTCCGAGCCCTGATAAAAGAAGACGCCTATCACGGGCATCGCGAGCATGCCGAAAAACGACTCGCGCTGCGTGCGTTGAAGCCGTCCGGCCTCAGTTGGCGGTGTCAGAATTTCCATGTCCGTCCCCTCTGCGTTGCATGAAATTCGGCGAAGTCCTCGGCTATTTTCTGCATCTCGGCCTCAGCTATCGCCGCCGCCAGTTTCGGCCGGTCGTTGGTGCGCCACTCGCGCGAGTGCCGCGCCATCATGCGCACGCAACGAGTGCCCGTGAACAGGCCGAGCGTGAGCGCCCCGCACTGCAACGCGAGGTTGATCGTGTCCCCTTCGCGCGCGTCGAGGTACGCCCACACGGCACACCATACCGGCGTAAAGATGTTCAACCCGGCCATAAGCCAGAATGAACGGTCGAAATAGCCCGGCGGAAAGTAGCGCGACACGCTCGGACGGCGCACGCGCTTTTCATGACTGTTTTCGGCAATGGCAAATGACTCTTCAGAGTCGACTACGGCTGACCGCAGAGGGCAGTAGTCGGGCCAGTTGCGGTCATACGTCCGCGCGTCTTTGAAGACATGTGAGCGTCGCTTACTGCTCGAACACCGGTCGCTCGCGTGTCTCTTGTGCGTCGGATGACGTTCGCAGTCGTTAGACCAATCAGAACAGCCGGCCTGCGCGAATGCCCGCTTCTACAGCACGGACGGACGACCCGGTAATTCTCTGGATATCGCTCGCCTATTCCTGCTCGTCAGGTCCACCACTGCCGTCATTTGTCTGATGAAAGCCGTGATGAGTCGTTTATCATGGCTGGCTTACGTTGATTGAAGGATCCGTCAGTAAGTATGATGAATACTCGAAAGATTTTGATGATTATTGGAGGGCTCCTGCTCGTAGCAGCAGGGACCACATACCTGATGCTCCTTCAGGCGGACCGCCGCGCAATGGCAGAAGTCACGGCGGCCGCCATCGATGAATCCGCACGCCCTCCCGTCGTCGATTCGCGCGTGGGCGATCACGTGACGGAAGGCAGCATCAGCCAGTCGGAGACATCCGGCACAATCACGAAAAGCACTGCTATCGCGCAGCAGCCGGTGGTTCCCGCTCCGGCTCCCGCTCCCGCCCTGGCAGTAGCACCTGCGCCTATGGCGGCCGCGCCCGCATCCAGTCCGGCCGCCGCACAAGTCACCGGGCAACCGAAACCGGAGGCACAACCGAAGCAGGCGCCATCGACGGCAGTCGCGTCGGTGAACGTGCAGGACTCGGGTGCGCCGAAGGTGGTTCCGGCGCAGCGCGCCCAGCGTGGACGAAACGGTCTGGACCGTCGCGCGATAACGACTCAAGGCTCGACACCGGAAACGGACGAACTGGTCAGGGAATCGGCGAAGCTCGATCCATCGTTGCCTCCGCCGGATATGTCGGCCGCTCGCGCCGCCATGGACCAACGTAGCTCGAAGCCAGGCACGGGCTCGAACCCGGTCGCGGCCGCGATGACGGATCAGCTCGTCAGGGATTCGGCCAAGCTCGATCCTTCGCTGCCGCCGCCCAAGTAACCGAATTCTCCGGGAGCACGTGCGGCTGCACGAACGCTCCCGGCACTTGAGCACCGCGCTGTAGTGCTTGGCGCAAACACTTTTCATTTAGAGGTATCGCGCGTCCTTATTGCTATAGACAGCAACAACACACGGGGCATCCGCGAATCGAATTGCTTATAAAAAACCCATCACGTCACATGATTTCATGGTTGGTCAACTCGAAGCGGACGCGTTCGAACAGCCAGTTGATCGAAGGCGAACACAATGTCGGCGAACTCGAAACTGCGGTCGGGCTTCATCAGCCGAGTCTTTCGCAACATCTCGGCGTGCTGCGCGAAGAGGGTCTGGTTAGCGCCCGGCGCGAGGGCAAGTACATGTACTACAGCCTCGCGAGCGCCGAAGTTCCAAGCATCATGAAGACCTTGTCGAGCCTCTATTGCGGTCCAGTCAAAGGACAGACGAAATGAGCGTCGACCTCGTGCACTTCACACCGGTCGCGGCGCTGACCGGCGGGCTGTTGATCGGCTTCGCCGCAGTGTTGCTGGTGCTCGGAAACGGTCGGATTGCCGGCATCAGCGGGATCCTTGGGGGCCTGCTCAATGCTGCGCCCGCCGATCGCGCATGGCGCGCCGCGTTCGTGCTCGGACTGCTCGCCTCGCCTTGGCTGTTCAAGCTTTTCACGCCGTTGCCCATGGCCACCATCGCGTCGTCTTTCCCCGTTCTAGTTGCGGCAGGTCTGCTGGTCGGCCTCGGTACCCGCTATGCGTCCGGCTGCACCAGTGGTCACGGCGTCTGCGGCCTCTCACGAGGCTCCGTCCGTTCGCTTGCCGCCACGGTGACGTTCATGGCGATCGGCTTTGGCACCGTTTTCGTTACTCGCCATCTGCTGGGGGGTTGACATGTTAATTCTCAACGCGCTGCTGGCCGGGTTGATATTCGGAACGGGACTGATTATCTCCGGCATGGCCAATCCGGCAAAAGTGCTCGGCTTTCTCAATCTCGCCGGCAACTGGGATCCTTCGCTTGCATTCGTGATGGCAGGTGCGATCGCGATCGGCGCACCCGGTTTTTCCATTGCGCGGCGGCTCAAGCGTAGCGTGCTCGATGCGCCTATGCAATTGCCGACGGCAACGCGCATCGACCGTCGTCTGCTTGTGGGCAGTGCCTTGTTCGGCGCGGGCTGGGGCTTGGCGGGATTCTGTCCGGGACCGGCGCTCGTGAGCACCGGTTCCGGGGAGCCGAAGGCAGTGCTGTTCGTCGTCGCCATGCTCGTTGGCATGGCGATTTTCTCTCTGCTTGAACGGCGCTCTGCCCATCGCGGTTGAGCTCGCGGCGAACGCGAGCGATTCGCTATTGCGTCGCATCGCCCCGGAGAAAACCAGGCGGCCCCGCGACATCCCCTTGCCTTAGCATCTTCAATCGCCCTTATATGGTGCGCTCGCTCACGCCCGCGCTGTGGAGCCTGGCACTGCGGATCCCAGGAAATTCGTCCGGACACTCTCGCACCTCCGGATGCATCCGGATGATCAGCGAGTGACTGCCATCCCCAGGAAGCCCTATAGTCACTGCGCAGAGATGCAAAACGCCAAAAGGCCCGCCGTGACCTCGTCGATGATCTTCTTCATTTCCGGATACGGCGGATGAAATGGCGTCGGATTTTGCGGACTGCCCCACTCGATCGTGTACGAAAACACCTTCGCGTTTTTCGCGTCGACCAGATGACGACTGAACGCATAGTCATCCGACGTGCCGGCCGTCGGATAAAGGCTCATCGCCTGCTCTGTCTTGTAGACCCGGCCACGCGATGCCTTGATCGCGTCACGCATCTCGTTTGCCAGTTTGACTGCGATCTTTTTATCTTCGGCCGCGATGTACTCACGGTATGCCTTGTCGCCAGCAAGACCGCGCTTGCCGTCATATGCGGAATTCTGAAAATTCATCGCTGGGTCGACGCTTTGGTCGACATCGTCACCCCAGTTGTACAGAATATCTTCCGAGTAGCTATGCAGGTCGACAAAATAACGAATGTGCGGAAAGTTGTCGAACATCCACACGGCGTTCTTTGTCTCCGGCTCGGAGATTGCGGCGGGCCCAATGTAGACATCGTGATCGCAAGGATCGGTAGAGTTTGCAATCGGCGACTTCGGGTCGAAGTACTTTGGAAAGGCCCAGAGAAAATCGTAATTCCGGTTGATGTCCACACCCACGCATTGGGATTGCGTATGTCCCGCCGGTGCAGGCCGACGATTCTTGCGCCACATCGGTTCGCTCAACATGCTGTAGTTGCGCCCGTCAGGATTGGCCTGCGGAAAGACGTAAATGTCCTTCGTCTCCACCACGGATTTGATCTGCGCGGCGGTAAAGGTCCTGCTGCCAATCGTGATATCCGTATTTGTACGGTATGCGTTGGCAAGCAGTTGCACGAAGTTGATCAGAATGTCGGGGCTGCCCCACTCGCGCGCGTGAACGCCGCCAAGAAAATAGATGCCGACGCGGCCTGCTTCGCTGCCTTTGCCAATCTTCAGCGCGTGACAAACTCGCTTCTCCCAGGTCTCGTTCGGCAGCCTGATCAATGTCGTAAACGCGTCATTGTGAGCCTCTGATTCGGCAGCGAGAGCCGCTTCAACGTGCGCCACATCGAGGTATCCGGTGCCAGCGGTGACCGATAGCGCTTCACGCATCAATGCGCCGCCTGCGCTTTTGCGCGTCTCCTTCTGTCGCGCCATCCCCCCGATTTCCACGTCCTCGAGACGTTCAACCTTGTAGCCCGCAGCTTCAAGCGCACGAATTTGTTCGTCGGTAGCATGTGCGTCGACGCGGTAGCCTTCTGCGACTTTCTCGACCGTATGCCGGGCGACCGTAACTCTATGCTTTGTCACGAGGTCGGCCATCGCCGCGTAGTCGCTTCCGATGATTCTGGCGTGATAGTTCGACACTTTCATTCTCCCGGGCAGTTCTGTGGCATTGCAATCTTAAAGACGGTACAGCGACTGACATTTCAAATCCACGAGTCATCGTCGCACCCGTCCTTTGATGGTCTGGCCTTCGCGTACCACGACGGCGACAAGGTCGGTCGTCCCGTCGGGCGGACGCGCGATGGTGTAGGTATGGCTCGACCGGCCTCCCCATGCGTTATGGTCGGTGGTCGCCGTGAGGACGCGATTGGGATCGGATCAGTCGTAGCGCAGGCGTTCCCAGACGAACACCGCGAGGCCGGCGAGCTGCAGCCGCTTGCGCGGCCAGTGCGCGGCCGCCTCGGCCATGACTGGCGACAGCAGCGCGTAGCTCAGCGCGTAGAGCGTGACCATTTGCCCGGCCAGCGCGACGGGAACGCCGGAGCGAGGCGGATATCTGAGGCAGCCCACCGGCAGCAACGAAGCTGGCGGTGGGCTGCGAACATTCCGCTGGCGACGCGCGACTGCTGGCTATTGCCTGTGCTGAGTGGACGCTTGTGCCTTGGAGGGGCGTTGTCAGGTTGTGGGCCGGTCGCCTAAGATGGCGTGATGAAGAAAGCAAAATCGCTTTACCACGGTCATCGGTTCCCGGCGACGGTCATCAGCCAAGCCGTTCGCTGGTATTTCCGCTTTCAGTTGAGCTTGCGCGACATTGTGGAGCTGTTCTTCGAGCGCGGTGTGACCGTGACGTACGAGACGATCCGATGCTGGTGCGACAAGTTTGGTGAAGGCTTTGCTCACCGGGTAAAAGCGGCGCAACGCAAGCCGGGTAGCACGTGGCACCTCGACGAGATGTTCGTCACGCTGCGTGATGAACCGTACCTGCTGTGGCGTGCGTTCGACAAGCATGACGCCGAACTCGACATCCTGCTACAAAAGCGGCGCGACAAAGCCGCAGCCAAACGCTTCTTCAAGAGCGTGATGCGTTTATGCCCGACGCCTGGCAAGATCGTCACCGATCTGCTGCGCAGCCATCGGGCGGCAAAGGCGGAAATTCCGGAACTTGCGAGCGTGAAGCATGTGTTCGTCGAGGCGGCGGCCCGGCTGAACAACCGGGCTGAGAACAGCCACCAACCAACGCGTGAACGTGAGCGTCGCATCCCCCAAGGGGACTTCGTGCGCGTGTCTGCAAGGCCGCACACGTCTCTTTTGGCGAAGCCCCGCACGCGGCAGCACCACAAGCAGTGGCGCCGTCAAGGGGCATTCGCTGGGTATGGGCGGCGCATGCGTGCGCCGCGTCCGCAGGAGTCACCGGACGGGCGCTGGCCCACCTGGGTTTTCAAAGGGACACGCATTCAGCGTGATCGTTCAGCAGCACGATCACGCCCCGCCATTGCTATTACTATTGCCGATGCACTGAGAGGAAGTGATTGATCTGCTCAAGAGCCGCACGATCAATCGAGGGATTCCGCGACGCTTCCCGCATCACACCAACGAGTACAGCCTTAGCAGCTGCGTCTTTTTCGCCATTGATCATCCGATTCAACATCCAAACTGTATGTACAGTCGGCTGACGATCTATCGATTTAATCAACTCCTCCTCGTAGCCCCACCGGTAAAACCTCTCGACGAAGTGCACAAGTGGTCCGTGCAAACCGAAGTCCCAATCCGGATGACTCTCCATAAAGCGGGGAATCGGCTCAATCATTTCCACACCTGTGGACGAAGACGATAGCGCATCAACCAGCGCCTCTGTCCGCTCAATGATGTTATCCGAAGACGACATTGCTGCCAGCTGGATAACGAGACCAGTCCTGTTCATTTAGTGAATCCCCAAGTCCTTGCGTGTTCAATCGCCCACGCCTCAAATCTGTCTATCGTCGCCTTTGGTGCTACCCGCCAAGTCATTGAGTATCTGAGCGTTGGCCCGAATGTTTGCCACAGGCGTTTGTGATCCCGCATCGAAGGCGCGTTGGGCCGTTGTCACCTGCTGATGCACCTCTCTCGGCAACGCAATCACCGGATTGGCACGAGCCACGGCAGTCTCGATGCGTGAAGCAGACAGCCTGTTCTGCGGCTACTCCTTCCACGCTATCTGTCCGATCGATCCAGAGGAACCCGCATCTTCGTTAATTGACCTGCGGGCCCAGGGAGCGATGGTAAGGGGAGGCACGGCCTCCGACTTCCCTCAGGTCAAAGTGTGCGAGTAACGCCAACAGGTATCGCGTGTCTGTTGGGCGGCGGGCGTCACGGGGCGTTTGCAGCACCCTGAGCGCAAAGACAATTTCGTGTTTAATCAATGGCGTAGAGCGATACGACGAGTTGGCACGTCGCATGCAATGTTGGTTTCAAGCCAGCGTTGCCTTGCGCCGAATGGCGCAAAACGGCATCGGGAGGCTTCGAAACACCGGGCGCATCGGCGCCCGGTGTGGCTTCCGGGAGTTTACATATGCAGCTCGCTCGACTGCTCCGCTGCTTTCTCCAGTGCTCGTTCGCGGCTGCGGTGCTTTTGCCCGTCGTCGCGGGCGCCGCGAACCTGCCGGCCGCATCGCAACGCTATGCATCCGGCACGCGCGACGCGGATCCCAGCGATTCGGCCACGCCCCACGCACTGAAAGCTGGTATCGAGCGCCTGCGCACCGGGACGTGGTGGGAAGCCAACCGCAAGATCCGCCCGGAACTCGCGCAAGTCGGCGACCTGATGTTCCTCCTGCCGCTTGCCGACAGGAAGCTCGAACCATCGTCGGATGCGATCGGCCGCGTGCAGCGCCTGCGCGAAGCGCTGCGCAGCCACCTGACGCGCGAACCCGCCGGCTGGACCCGCCTCGTCGCGCAGGTGCGGGCAGCGCGCGTGAAGGCCGGCGATGCGTCAGCCGTGCTGCTCGCCGACGCGCTCGTCAACGAGGTCCGCTACCGCGACGGAACCGACGGCAGCTACTACGCGCCGGCACGGTTCTTTGCCGAAAGCGGCGTGTGCAAGGATTTCGCCGTCGCCAAATACCTGCTGCTGCGCGACGCGGGTTTCGACATCGCGCGGCTGCGTCTCGTGTCACTCGCGCCGCGCTACAACAACACACCGGACGACTGGCACGTCATCCTCGTCGTGCAGGTCGACGGCGCCAGCGAACCGCTCGCACTCGATTCACCGAGCGCGCCGACCGCGAAGCGCGCCGGCGATACGGCCAACGAAGCATCGGCTTCGAGCGGTCCGTCCGCGCTGCTCGGCGCGATCCTCGCCGGCCGCGAGCCCGCTGACGCGGTGCTGCGCGCGCCCGCGGGACCGCTTACCACCCCGCTCAGCCGGTCGGGCCAGGCGCGGCGGCCGCTTGCGACAGTGTTCAACGAACAGGGCAGCCGGTCGTTCGAACGCGCAGCGCCGGGCGCGCTGCGGCGCGCGTCGGCGGCCGGGCGAAGCGCGAACGCGATGTATGTCGATGAAACAGGCGAGGCGTGGAAAGTCGACGGCTCCGGGAAGTTTCCGAAGTGGCGCGTCGCCGTTGACCAGGCCGATGCGCTCGCGAAGCCGGGTCCGGCGGCAGGGTTGATACGCGTGGCGGCACGCTGACTGAGGCGTGCATGGCGCGCGCCCGACACCGCCGCTACGAAAAAGCCCCCCACGCGATCGACCCGCAGAACACGCCGAGGGTGATTCTTAATCGACTTGTGCGCTGACTCTTTTCCGCTGTGGTTGGCGCTGAGCGGTGACGCGTCCTCAGCCGGGAACACACTGGGACTCGCCGCGGCGAGCTTTCACCGCAAAGCCATGGCCTTGCCTTCTGAGCACTTCAGATATGCACGAAAGCCTGCGATTGTCGGCCGTATCCGGTCGGCGGAGAACAAGCCGCAACCCGCCCAATCTTGACTGTCTGGCGGGGGCAACATGAAGCCAGCGCCTGGTTTTCAACGGAATCAGGGTAAAGCGGTCAGTGGCATCATGGGGTGTCAGCGTGCAAGTTCGGCATCGCCGTTGTCTCACTGCCGCTCGACGGCGCGCGCAAAAGCGTCCGTGCGTGACAACCAGTTCTCGCAGCACTGGCCCGGAGGTCGCACATGTCCGTCTTTCTCGAAGTCGAGCACGTCACAACCTATCGCTACAACAAACCTGTGGAGTTCTCGCCGCACCGCGTGATGTTCCGGCCGCGTGCCGCGCACGACATCCGCGTGCTGTCGGCCACGCTGACGGTGTCGCCGCATAGCACACAGTACTGGATGCAGGACGTGTTTTCCAATTCAGTGGCGATCGTCGAACCGCGGGTGCCGGCCGACGCGCTGGGGCTTCGCGCGCACTTCGTGATCGAGCATTTCGGCGTTAGGAATCTGGAGTTACCGGTGGCGCCCGAAGCCGAGAACTACCCGTTTCGCTACACCGACGAGGATCGGCTCGACCTGGCACCCTTCCTGACGCCGCAATATCCTGAGGATCAGCCCCTGCTGCGCGACTGGGCGGCGCAGTTTCTGCCCCGGCGCGGCACCACGCACACGCGCGACATCCTGGCCAATATCAACGCCGCTATCCGCAGCGACTTCCAGTACCAATCGCGTGACGCCATGGGCACTCACCTTCCGTCCGAAACGCTGAACCGGCGCAGCGGTACCTGCCGGGATTTCGCGCTGCTGATGATGGAAGTGCTGCGGGGACTGGGATTGGCGGCGCGTTTTGTGTCGGGGTATCTGTACGACCAAACGCTCGACACGCCGACTCCGCCGGCGGTACGCAACACGGGACTGCAGCAGGGCGCGAGACAGGTCGAAAGCCGCGACGAGCCGCTCGTGGTGGGCGCCGGCGCGACCCACGCATGGCTGCACGTCTTCTTGCCAGGCGCGGGCTGGGTACCATACGACCCGACCAACTCGCTCGTTGGCGGTACTGACCTGATCCGGGTGGCATACACGCGCAAGCCCGAACAGGCCGCACCAGTGTCCGGTTCCTGGTTCGGTGCCGCGCAGGACTTCATCGGCATGGATGTCAGCGTCAGCGTTCGGCGAATCGAGCAGCCGGCAGAGCCGGAATCGATCGGCGAACGTCCCTCACAGAGCCCTATGGCCGCCGGATCTTGACCTTTGACGACCGCGTTTCCGTACGACGTAGTCTCATGAATCGACCGTTAGTCCAACGCACACGCTTACCTATTCCGGACACCGGGGGTAAATCCCCGCCCTGCTCGACCCATTCATTCGCAGTGGCCGGGCACCACTCGCTAACGCGTCGTGCGGTGCGCCCTCGGTTGCTTCGCGACGCCGTATGACAGCGCTGTATCGCTCGCCGGCGACGAAGAGCGACATCGTGAAGCATCTGGTCTATCCGGTACCTGATCCCGCCCTGCCTCTTCTCCGCGTGCACTTGATGCGAATGATCGGAAGATATGCCACCGTGGGTCCAAACGCCGTGCTGGCGCTCGCGCGAGAAGGCTACCGCTCGCGCGCCGCAAATCTGAAGGATCTCGTCGGCATGGCCGCTTTCCCGGGATTCTGAAAGATGCTCGGAAAACATGGAGCATCGGGGCTGAGCGAGACGCGCAACTCGCTGTGCAAGCGTGGATACCTCAAACTCCAGCGGCGTAGGGATCGTGAATCGGTTCTGCGGAAGACCTGGCAGATAACAAATCTATAACCACGTGGTCAGGCTTGGAAAAAAAGCGGCCGCGCAGAATGCCCTTCGACTCTTCATCGAGCCTCGTGGAGAGTCTGAAGGCTGCGTTCATGGCGGATGCGCTCGCTACCCTCCCAAAGTTGGACAGGGACGCGATTATCTGCAGAACTATATGACCGACATTCGACTACGACGCCTTGCTGGGAACTTCCGACCGCCCTACCCTCGATGAGAGCCGTCCTCCCATTAGCTGCAGGATCGGCCATTTACATGCGACCCATACACTGATACGCCTTCCGGTTCCGGAAGATACAGGTCCTATTGGAGACGATATGCTTGACAACCTGATCCCCGCCATCGTGGGCCAGAAATGGCAAATTGCTGAAGGCTATCGTGCCGTTGAACTTCGAACAACGTCCAGATCGCTGCTTCCGCCGTTTGACGATGGCTCGTGCGTCACTCTCTGTCTGCATCACTCTGGCGGCAAGGAAAGAATGTATCCCTTGCTCTGTGTTCCGAACCTGCCCAATGCTTACGTAATAGGCATGAGACAAGAAGGTGATGACAGAACGGACAATCTGCAATCCGATTTTCCGTTAAATGAACGAGACGAAGTATTTGTCGGCACGCCCAAAAGCCTTCCGACAATTTTTGACGATCGTGTGCGATCTATCCTTTTCGCTGGAGGAATCGGCGCGGCATCAATCGCGGGCATCGCGAAGCGGCTTGCATCGGCAGGTCAAAGGTTCGAGGTGCACACCTTCGCCCGATCGGCTGACCGCGCAGTTCTCCGCGAGGAATTTGACGCGCTTCGAGGTCGCGGTAAGGTCCATCACCATTTCGGCCTGTCTGATGATCAGTTCGCGCAGAAGACTTCTCACGCAATGAGTCCAACTCACGCTAACGCACAGATATACTGCAGCGGCCCCCCTGCTTTCATGGATCTTGTTGAGCGCCAGGCCCGCAAATGGGTGTACGCAGCAAATATTCATAAAATTACCCTCGGCGACCAGACCGCGTAACAGGCGGTCGACAGCAGTGCATGGCGCGGTGACCTCGCCGCGCTTTCATCTGCTGACGCATGCTCGTCGTCCTCGTACGCCGGGCCGTGGCTTTGGAATACTGCAAGCCGCCATCCAATGCCTGTTGGCGACCCTATAAGCAGTCTTATGCGTCGACGTCGCCACGAAGGCAGTTTCCAAAGTTACAGTAGTCATCCGCCCTTCTTTGCAGGCGGCAATCCGCCTCAGACACCCAACATTGTCGTACAGACTCCATCCGGCAAGTCCACTCGGCCAGAGCAGTCATTCGAGTTACGGCTTTGGTCAGGCGGCTACATGTCGCTTTCCGGACGGAAGCGTCACGGCTGTCTCGAGCGACCGGTCCGAAAACATAGTCCCCGAGAATGCTTACGCTCGGTGGGGCAGGTTCGCGTCCCATGATGTGGAAGTTGACGCTTCCACATCAAGGGACAGCGGCACGACGTGACCTGCGCCGCTGCGAGTTGTTCGAGAAACTCCCACACTTTCGGTTCGCCGTGCTCCGGCATCCAACGGGCGAGCGACATTTCGGACGCAGACAGCGGACGGTTCAGTTCGGGAGCAGAACGGCATCGACGCATCGATGGCCGCCACGATGTTCTCGTCAACATACCTGAAGTCTAAATGTCCAGCGATGTGGCTCCATGTTGAGCGAGTCTCTGTGGATCGCCGGATGGCGCTGATGAACAGCTGATCGCCGAAAGTCCATCCGCATCCACGTTAGTGGCTTCCTGAGCGCGGGATGCGTGAGATTCAGCACGCGTGTCGCTTTCGTGATAATGCGCCTGGTAGGAGGATATCAAACAGTGACGCTGATGCAGGTGCGGGCTGGCTTCATTACGCCGTGGAATAGTGTCTATGACGCCGCGTCCATAGAGGGATTAATTTGGCGGGCCTAATGTAGTTGAACAAAATCAGTTCGCGGTATGCAGTGTCCCTACAGACCGCGAGTCTGCTTCATTACAGGGAAGTCCCTAGGCCGACTCGACATCAGGAGAAATGGAGTGTCATTCGCGCAACGACTGCGGCACAGTCCCCCCCGTGAACTCGAGCGTGAATACGCGTTAGTTTCTGTCGGCCTACCGGTGACCAGCATCTCGCCGACTCGATTCTGTGAGGCGCTGTCACGGGCCACGATTGCTGTGACCACCGTGAAGACCGACGGACCGAGCAGGCACGCAGGCGTCACATACTCGGCCATCAGTACGGTCTGCGATACGCCGCCGCCGATCCTTCTCTGCGTGAACCGCGTAAGCGCGGCGAACAGCGTCATTAAGACCAGTGCCGTACCGTCAATCAACCGCCTCATTGCCGGGTGGTTGGACATCTCCAGGCTCTTTTCGGGCACCGGTCAAGTGTCGATGAGCGAGCGGGTCGCGAGCAACCGCTGGCGGTATTCTCCGACCGGCACGCCATATTTCAACGCGCGCAGCCAGAGTAGCTGGCAGGAGCGCATCGCTACCGATGAGCGGATGCGGACGCCCTTTCCGCACAACATCGGCGTTCATGCGTGGTTCGAACGCGAACAGAAGCAGGTCTTTTCAAGCACCACATCATTCCGGAACAGCACACTTAAAGGCGGATATCCAATTGCCGCTGCACGCGTATTCGGCCGGGATGGTGGACCGATGTCGACCTTCAATATTGCGGCGCTCGACGAGGCGATCTTTAGCGAAACCCCGCTGAAGTCAGACTTCCTGTGCGGTCCTGGCTATGGAAATGCCGAAAGGTCTTTTGTTCGCAATCCGCGCCTCTCGTCAGAGGAAGCGTGCACGCCCGCTTAGGCAATCCGGGTTGATGGGCAGACTCATGCGCTTCCGCTAGCGCGCTTTGTTTTTCCATCCAGCATAACGAAATTTATCAACAGCGCCGTGCAATTCCGGACGAGCGCGCAGGGGACGCTATGTCTTTTTTCGAGTTTCGTGGCCATTTTCGCTCGGTCGGTATCCCGCTTCGGGTGGGCGCTGCGATTGCATCATGTTGCTGGATAACGACCCTGCATGCGACGGAAGGCGACGGGAACAACTATCCCATCGGCGTGAACACGCTGCTTTCGGGCGTTCAACCTCCACCGGGCAATCACATCTATGTCTATCTGCAGGAATACGAGGCGACGACGCTCGTGGGCAATAGTGGGAACCCCTCAGGCAGCGTATCGGAGTTCTCGCTGCACGCGCAGGCGGCGGCATTCCGGTTGTCTCATGTCTGGCGGGACGTAACGTTCCTCGGCGCAACGCTCGAGTCGCGAACGAACATTCCGTTTGTGAATCTCGATCTGCACTTCGACGCGCACACGCCAAAAGGTACGGTCTACAAGAGCGGCAGCGCGACGGGGCTGTCGGACCTGACTGTTGGGCCGCTCTTCCTCGGCTGGCATTGGGGCAACCTGCATCAGGTGGTAGGCCTCGAATTCTTTCTGCCGACCGGCAGTTACGACGCAAGCCGGCTCGTGAACCCCGGCCGGCACTACTACTCGATGCAGCCGAACTACGCCGTCACGTGGATACCGGTGCCGAATGTCGAGTTCAGTGCGCGCGCGCTTTACAGCGTGAATTCGGTGAATCACGTAACCGACTATCACTCGGGGAACGAGTTTATCGTCGACTATAACGCCGGGTTCCGCATTACTCCGATGTGGCAGATCGGGGCGAGCGGATATTTCTATCGACAGGTGACAGACGATACGCAGCACGGGCAGTCGGTAAATGGCAACGGCAACCGCGGACAGGTGTTTGCTGTGGGCCCGTCCATCGCGTACGGAACACGTAAATTCTCCGTGGCGCTCAAGTACCAGCGCGAAATGATGGTTCGCAACCGGCCAGAGGGGAATCGCGTCTGGCTGCAGATGTACATGCCATTCGAATAGGCGTCGTCTGGTTGTCGACCAGCATTACCCAGTTTTGGTGATCGCACCATCGCGCATTTTATCGACCGCTCTTCGAGCGAGATCCGCTTCATTCCGCCACGGAATAGTCTCTATGAGGCGGCATCCGTAGAGTTAAAAGTTTCAGCGGTGTACTGTAGATCAAACAGGACACACGAGGCACCTTGTCATGAATTGAATACGACGAGTGCCCACGTCGTCCGCGTTTCGAGTTATTTGCCGACCCACCCGACTGACCTGAGAGAGGAGTTATTTGACTAATGCGTACAACTAATTTGATCTATATGGGGCCACGTGTTCCCTTCGAGAAAGAGTGTCGGGCGAACCTTGAAGCGGAGGTGTCCTCATGGCAGTCGCGCTGATCACTGGAGCCAGCCGGGGCATTGGTGCGGCCATTGCGATCGCTTTGGCCAAACAGGGATACAAGGTAGTCGTCAACCATCGTTCCAGTGCACCCCAGGCCGAAGACGTGGCCGCGACGATCGTCGCGGCCGGTGGAGAAGCTATGGTGATCAAAGGCGACGTCACTGAGCCAAACGATGTCGCCGCCATGGTGGACGAAATCAGTCAGCAATGGGGTGGGGTCGACGTTCTCGTGCACAACGCGTTGACGCCCTATGACGTCACCTCCTTCGGCAACTTGAGCTGGGAGCAACTCGGCGGCAAGGTGGACTCTGAACTGCGCGCCGCCTTCCTGGCAACGAAGGCCGTTGTGCCAGGAATGATTTCTCGTGGTCACGGGCGGCTGATCTACCTGAGTACCCTGCTGTCGCGTCGTCCGCGTGACGGGATGATTACGCTGGGCACCGCCAAGGCGGCCCTGGATCAGTTCGTGCGATACGTCGCTTTGGAACTGGCGCCCCACGGCATCACCGCCAACCTCGTTGCGCCGACCACGGTGGAGGGCGCTACTTCGGCTGGGCTCATCTCCGCCGAACGGCTGAAGGCGATCGCTGCGTCCATACCGATGGGACGGCTTGCCCGTCCTGGCGAAGTGGCCAATACAGTGGCGTATCTGGCAGGTGACGCGTCGGGTTTCACGACCGGTCACTACATCCCCGTAAGCGGCGGCTTTGGAATGGAGTGAGTTCGACGAGTACCCGGATTATGTCTGAGGCTCGGAGAGGCTTTATTTTGCCAATGCGTTTGATTGACTTGACAGAGGTGTTAATTGCCAAAGCTCTCGATTGACCTGACTTACGTCGGGGCCGGTATCCACGAGGAGCTGATCGCGCATGTAGCCGATCAAGAGGGATATTTCGAGGAAGAAGGTGTTCACGTCGCCCTCCGCGACGGAGCCGTATGGAAGACTGAACGTGTGCGCGCGGGCGCAACCATCGGTCTTGGCCGGGCCCTATTGTCGCGAATGACTGACGGCATCGAATGGACGGCCCTAAGCGTCAACACGCACCGACCGCTTTTTTGGTTCGTCGGCGCTAACGGCGTGAAGTCCATGGAGGATCTTCGGGGCCGCCGACTGGCGGTTCACGGGGCCCGCACCGCCCCCGGGGTTTTTGCGCGGATCGTGCTGCGCAAGCACGGGCTGGATCCCGATCGCGACGTGGAATGCGTGCATCGAATCCCGGGCGACTACCAGATGGACCTGCGACGCCTTCGCGACGGTACGATTGATGCGGCTTACGTGGGCAGCACGTTATCGGCTGAACAGGTCGCCCGCGAAGAGGGATTTTCGGTGCTGTCCTGGGTGGGCGACCACTTCCAGATCCCCACTGTGGGACTCGCCGTGGACCCTTCGCGCATCTCGCTCGACGATCCAGCCCTGCAAGCTATGGTGCGGGCCTACAAGCGGTCGCTCAAAACGATCGCCGAACAGCCCAGCCTCGCCGTCGAACACATCGCATCGATGTTGAACCGACTGACCAACGCAGAAGCGGAGCAACACTACGAGCGGTACATCCGTCCGCATTTCACTTCCGATGGTCGCGTGGACCTCAAAGTTGCCAAAGAGGGGGTCGCTGCTGTCGCCGCGGAACTCGGCGTCCCTGCGGGAACCGCCGACCAGATGTTCCTGACGACCTTGTAAGCCGGCCGCTGCCTGAACTGGGACGCAAGCAATCTTCCATCTGGAGACGTGTTATGCCCAACACGCAGAAAAGACAAGTATTAGCTGCCGATTTCGCAATTGCCACGCCGCCGGGAAATCTGCCAGAGACAGTATCTGCCGAAGTGAGCGCGACTGAGATGAGGGAGGCGCTTTCCAAAGCAATCACTCCCGTGACTATCCTCGCCACTGACGGCCCGGGTGGCAGAGCTGGCGTTACCTGCTCTGCAGTCTGCTCAGTGTGTGACACGCCTCCGACTGTGCTGGTTTGCGTCAACCGCAACAGCTTCGCTAACGGCGTGATCAAAGCGAACGGGATACTCACTGTGAACTGGCTGAGTGCAGATCAGAGTGAACTGTCCCAACTCTTCGCGGGCGTTGGTGGGCTGTCAATGCCAGAACGGTTTGAGAGGAGTCAGTGGGGAATCCTGGCAAGCGGCGCTCCCTACTGCAAGGAAGCGATGATGACGCTCGACTGTCGTGTCGCAGATGCTATTGAGGTTGGGACGCACAGCCTCATTTTCGCGCGCGTTATCGCGACCACCAAAGCAGAAGAGCGTCACCCCCTCGCTTACTATCAGCGCGCTTACGCAACAACCCGGCCCGCAACACTTTAATCAGTCGTTTTCAATTAAATACTCGAAGGAAAAAGTCATGATCCGAACCGGTCGTCAATACCTTGACTCTCTGAATGACGGGCGTCAAGTCTGGGTGGGAAACGAAAAGATCGATAACATCGCGACGCACCCTAAAACGCGTGACTATGCTCAGCGTCATGCAGATTTCTATGACTTGCATCATCGCCCCGATTTGCAAGACGTCGTGACCTTTGTCGACGAGAATGGCAAACGTCGTTCAATGCAATGGTTCGGCCATCACAGTAAGGACCAACTTCGGCGTAAGCGCAAGTACCACGAGACCGTGATGCGCGAAATGGCTGGTGCATCCTTTCCCCGCAGTCCCGATGTGAACAACTACGTATTGCAGACTTACCTGGATGATCCGACGCCATGGGAAACCCAATCTATCGGTGCGGAGGGCCATATCAAAGCGAAAAATATCGTTAACTTCGTTAACTTTGCGAAGGATAACGATTTTAATTGCGCACCGCAATTTGTCGATCCGCAAATGGACCGGTCCAACCCGGAAGCACAGGCGCGCTCGCCGGGTCTGCGTATAGTCGAACAGAACGAGAAGGGAATCGTTGTCAACGGTATCAAAGCGATCGGCACTGGCGTCGCTTTTGCCGATTGGATCCATATCGGCGTCTTCTTCCGTCCTGGCATTCCCGGTGATCAGGTTATTTTCGCAGCGACGCCCGTCAATACCAAAGGGGTGACGATCGTCTGTCGTGAAGGCGTGGTGAAGGATGATCCGATCGAACACCCGCTGGCCTCCCAAGGCGATGAACTCGACGGCATGACGCTTTTCGAAAATGTCTTCATTCCGTGGTCGCATGTCTTCCATATCGGCAATCCTGAACATGCCAAGCTTTACCCGCAACGTGTCTTCGACTGGCTGCATTACCATGCGCTGGTTCGCCAGATGGTGCGCGCTGAGCTGATGGCTGGACTCGCCGTGCTGATTACCGAGCATATTGGAACCAACAAGATTCCGGCTGTCATGACCCGGGTCGCGAAACTGATTGGTTTTCACCAGGCGATGCTAGCCCACGTTATCGCGGCGGAGGAATTGGGCTTTCACACGCCCGGCGGACACTACAAGCCGAATATTCTGATCTACGACTTTGGTCGCGCGCTCTATCTCGAGAACTTCTCGCAGATGATCTACGAGCTGGTCGACCTTTCCGGGCGTAGTGCTCTTATCTTCGCGAGCGAAGATCAATGGAATGATGCGACGCTCAATCCGTGGTTTGAACGCTTGAACAGCGGCCCCGTCGGCAAGCCGCACGACCGCGTTCAGATCGGCCGGGTGATCCGTGACCTGTTCCTGACGGACTGGGGTAGCCGCCTGTTCGTTTTCGAAAACTTCAACGGCACGCCGCTACAGGCGATTCGCACGCTGACCATGCAACGCGCGGAATTCTCTGGTTCGGGCCCGTATGCAAGACTCGCTCGCCGGGTTTGCGGAATCGAGTCGGAGATCGACGAGAACAGCGATTACAAAGTGACGGCCGACTACGCCAAAGCGCTTGACTCGGCACGGCATCAAGAATCGCTGGCACTCAGCGGCACCATGTCCATCTGACGCGCAATCAGCCTAAGTTCGTGAGTTACCTGCGCTAATTGCGATGTAAGTACCGTGCTTTTGCACGGTACCATTTCTCTCCAGGACGATGACGCATTATGTTAGATGAGCATTTTTTGGACCGTGTGTTTCGCAAGGGTCGAAGCCAAAACGGGTGGCTCGATGAGCCGGTCTCGGACGAGCAGTTGAAACAAGTGTACGAACTAATGAAGTGGGGTCCCACTTCAGTGAATTGTTCGCCGGCTCGGATCGTTTTCGTGCGCAGTGAAGCCGGCAAGGAAAAGCTGAAGGACGCTCTCAGTCCGGGGAATGTCGTTAAGAGTATGACGGCGCCAGTGCTGGCGGTTGTCGGTTACGAGACGCGTTTCTACGAGGATCTGCCGAGGCTCTTTCCGCATAACCCGACTGTCAAGGCCTGGTTCGAAGGCGAAGCGAAGATCGGGTTCGCTGAAACGACTGCCTTTCGCAATGGAACCTTGCAGGGTGGATATCTGATCGCGGCGGCACGTGCGGTTGGTCTGGACTGCGGCCCGATGTCCGGTTTCGACAATGCAAAGGTTGACGCCACAGTGTTCGCTGGCACATCGATCAAATCGAACTTCATTTGCGGCCTGGGTCGCGGGGATCCTTCCGCGTTGTTTCCTCGCAGCCCACGGCTTTCTTTTGACGAAGCCTGCAAGGTAATTTGATCCGCTATTGACGAGGCTTACGGGAGGTATCCATGATAGTCATCTCCGATCCAAGTGAATTCCATTTGTCCGGGTCGGCCGTGTCGATCGGGATGTTCGATGGCGTTCACCGTGGGCACAGGCGCGTTCTGCGGACGCTGCGAGATCAAGGATTGGTCTTGCAGCTCCCCACTGTTGTGGTCACATTCGATCCTCACCCGCTTGCCACGTTGCGTCCCGAATCCTGCCCACCACGCTTATCGACCCTTGAAGGTCGTATGGATCTGTTAGCGTCCACGGGACATGTCGACTACTGCCTCGTTCTGAAATTTGATCGGCAGCGAAGCGTGGAGTCGGCAGATGAATTTGTGCGGGGGACTTTGGTTGACAAGCTGGGCATGCGTTCACTGATCGTCGGCGAGAATTTCGTCTGCGGCAGTGGTCGACAAGGCAATACGACGTATTTGGGCAACCTTGGTGGTTGCCTCAGGTTTGACGTATGTCCCGTGCCGCTGCGGCCAAATACGTACATTGAGAACGGTGCGCAGTGTTCGTCAAGCGAAACACGGCGGCTAATCCAGCAAGGCAATATTGCTGACGCAAATGCAATGCTAGATCGGCCGCACGAGCTGTCCGGGACGGTGTTCGGTCCGAGTGATTCTGCTTGCCGCGTGATCGACCTCCTGGTACCCGGTGATTTGTGTTCGCCGCCGATAGGGGATTACGCCGGAACGGTAAAAAAGCAGCATGTCGCGGCGCCCTGGATTGACGCTATCTTGCAGGTTCGAGAGGAACATTCACAGATTGGCGCGCGCACGATACGTTTGCTTGTTGAGAAGCAGACGCGAGTTGCCCTCGGTGACGCGATGACCGTCCGATTCCATGATCGGGCGAGATCGGCCCCAAGCCGCTTCGCATTCAACACGATGGCCTTGACTTGAGCCAGCGAGAACTATCATGAACCAATTTATTTTTACGAGCCATCCGCAGCGAGTCGTATTTGGTGCAGGCGCTCTGGGCCGGATCGAAGCAGAAATCGACCTGCTTGGCGCGCGTCACGCACTCATACTCGCGACACCTGATCAACGTCGAGATGCAGAACGGATAGCAGGGATTCTCGGGTCTCGTGTCGCCGGCGTGTTCGATAGGGCGGCTATGCATGTACCGGTCGAGGTTGCGCGCGAAGCACGCGAGCTAGCGCGTCGTCTTGACGCCGACTGCGCCATAGCAATCGGCGGTGGTTCGACGACAGGACTCGGAAAAGCGATCGCACTGGAGTCGGACCTTCCGATTCTTGCTATTCCGACTACCTATGCTGGTTCTGAAATGACACCGATCTACGGTATAACCGAAGCGGGGCTAAAGAAGACCGGTCGCGATATCCGTGTCATGCCAAAGACCGTGATCTACGATCCCGAACTTACTTACTCGCTGCCAGTATCGTTGAGCGTTAGCAGCGGGATCAATGCGATTGCTCATGCGGCGGAAGGTCTTTACGCCCTGGATGCCAACCCGATCACAGATCTGATGGCCGCCGAGGGCATCGCTGCCATCGGACGAGCGCTGCCCTTACTGACGCTCGACTCCGAAGATGCGCACGTTCGGCGCGCGCGTGCGGATGCGCTCTACGGCGCGTGGCTATGTGGATCGGTGCTGGGGAGCGTGGGTATGTCTCTGCATCATAAACTTTGCCATGTGTTAGGCGGCAGCTTCAACCTGCCGCATGCAGAAACCCACACTATCGTCTTGCCGCATGCACTCGCCTACAACGCGACGGCCGCCTCCCGTGCGATGGAGCGCATCGCGCGTGCGCTAAACGGCACTAGCGCACCGCAAGCCATTTTCGATCTGGCGAAAATGAACGGTGTACCGTTGGCATTGAAGGATATCGGAATGAAAGCGTCAGAACTCGATAAGGCATGCGCGATTGCGCTGGAAAATCAATACCCCAATCCTCGGCCACTAGAGAGAGTGGCAATAAGACAACTGCTACAAGATGCATACGAGGGTGTACGACCGTAGATCCGATTGCACCATCCATCGCCAGAGGCATTATTAGTCTCCTCGCCTCGCTGATCATCAACACTCAAGAAATGAGAGACAAACGTGCGAAACCTGAATGAACAAACTGTCACGCAAGCAGTGGTAGATCTCTTATCCGGCACCCCGGATCCTCGTCTGAAGGCCCTACTCGTCAGCCTTATCACTCATCTACATAACTTCGCACGGGAAGTCGAATTAACCGAACAAGAGCTGCAGGCAGCGATTTCATTTTTGACCGCGACCGGGAAAAAATGTGACGACAAGCGGCAGGAATTCATCTTGTTGAGTGACGTCATCGGGTTGTCGATGTTGACAGTTGCGATGAACAACAAAAAACCGGAAGGTTGCACGGAATCGACCGTTTTCGGGCCGTTCCACGTAAAAGGCGCGCCCAGGTATGACAATGGTGCCGATATCGCCAATGGCGCGGTGGGTGAACCTTGCCTCGTACGAGGTACCGTGACGGATCGCAATGGCGAACCAATTGCCGGGGCGGAGCTGGAAGTTTGGCAGGCCGACGCCGAGGGGAACTATGACGTTCAGTATCCGGATCTCGAGACCCATCAAGCTAGAGGCGTACTCACGTCCCAACAGGACGGTAGTTTCGAATTTCGTACGGTTGTCGCTGTCGCCTACCCAATTCCAGTCGATGGTCCAGTGGGCGAATTGCTGCGTGCTACGGGACGCCACCCTTGGCGCCCCGCCCACCTTCATTTCATGATCAAGGCGAAGCATTACCAGACATTGGTCACGCACGTATTTCGTAACGGCGACCAATATCTGGATTCCGATGCTGTTTTCGGCGTACGGCAAACGTTGGTAGCCGACTGGATCAAGCAGCCCGACGGCGGTTATACATTGACTTACGACTTCGTACTAAACCCCGAGGGCTAAGGTGCTTCGTAGTATTGTCATTTTTAATGATGAATAGCGGACTTTAGGTCTGCATCGAATTCTGTTCGATGCAGACTTGAACGCGCTCGCGCTTCACCCTGGTGTCGAAAACAGCGTGCGAAATACGTTTCGAAGCCATTGATTACCCGGTTCGAGGTGGCACCGATCGTGCCAGTACTGGGCGATTTGAAGTTTGGGTAATGTGATCGGCGGCTCAACCAATTGCAAGTCGAGGTCTTGACTCATTATCACTGCAAGCGTCTTTGGAATCGTAGCGATCACGTCGGAGTGCTTCGCAATCTGCGCGGCCGAAGTAAAGACTGGGACGCGACACACGATATTTCTGCGTGGCACTTCAGATTCAATGATCCGCTCAACTGACAAGTGTTCGTGCCCAGTGCCTAGTGCAGACACGAGCGCGTGCTTCTCCGCGATAAACTGTTCCTTGCTTGGATGCGTGCCGATCCGCGGATGGTCTTTGCGCGTCACGCTTACGTAGGTCTCGGTCCACAGCGGTAGACGCCGAATACCCATCGTAAGAGAGGGGAAGGAGCCGATTGCCAGATCGACGAGGCCCGATTCAAGCCACAAATCGAGGTGTTGTGCGTCGCACGGAATCGATTGTACGCATATGCCGGGCGCTTCTGCAGCCAGGTAGTTCAACAGGGCCGGGAATATCTTCACCACACCTGCATCGATAAGAAAGAAGCTGAACTTACGCGTTGACGTTTTTGGATCGAATGACGCGTGCTCCGAGCGCAGCGTGCTCATTTTTTTTAATATCGACCTCACGGGTTCTGCGAGCTCGAGCGCCTTCGGTGTGGGCTCCATGCGCAGCGCTACACGCACGAAAAGTGGGTCTCCAAAATACAGTCGTAGTCGCGCCAGCGTCTTGCTCAATGCGGGCTGCGAAAGATTTAGCACGCGCGCGGCCTTGGTCAGGCTGTGTTCGGTCAGCAGCACGTCGAATACTTGCAGGTGGTGGAAGTCCAGTTCGACATCGCCTTCATTTCTTTGCGGAATAGTGTCCATGCGTCAGCGGCCCTATCAATGCCAATTTGGTGAGTCAACTGTAGCCGATCCAAAAAACGGTGCCACTCGGAGTATTCACCAACATACAGCGGCTGGACGGCACCGGCGCCGGGAAGCCACCACTTCCCGGAAGTCAAGGGCGACGCTGTCATCTCGCTCACTTTTCTGCCCGCAGGACGGATCGCGTTCGACGTCAAACCGCCGCAGCATTGAAACGCACAGGCGCGCCCGGACAATATCCTCTCAACTGTCAATCAGACTTGAGTCGCGTTTGCCCTCTTGACAACTGCCGTGAGCCGTTCCACTACCGCCCCGGAGTCGTTACGATTGGATCTGGTCCCACATCGCTCTACGCTTCCACAATCACCACGTCATAGTTCTCGTCCTCAAAAGCGACGAGAAACTCTTCAGGCATCAGCCATGAATCGACACTCACTATCTTCGCGCCAACGTCGACGTTGACCTTGGCGTCGGCATCGACAGTCTTCATCGCATGCTCGATCGTTGGTACATCGTCTGAGCGGAATTCGTTTTTCATCGAGAACTTCATTTGTCATTTCTCCAGCCAACAACGCTTGAATAAAACAGGAGCTATCGACCCATCGGCGTCACTGATTTTGCGTGCCGATTCTACCCACTACCTGTTCGACGGACGGCCAAGCGTCGTTTTCACGACCCGTCAGCCGTTTTAACGATGACACCCGGTACGGCGTCGCCCGTATCTTTGCGATCAACGCAGCGACCGGAAACTTGCGCGAACCTCTTCCGAGAAAACTTGCGGCTGCTCCCAAGCCGCAAAGTGACCGCCTTTGAGGAGGCGGTTGTAGTGAATCAGCTTGGGATACGCTTTCTCTGTCCAGTTTTGCGGGGCCGCGTAGATTTCATCAGGAAAGACGCTAACGGCGACGGGGATAGCAACATGCTTGGGAGCAAAGAAGTTGAGCTTGTTTTCCCAATACAAACGAGCCGAAGAAATTCCCGTGTTCGTGAGCCAATAGAGCGTCACGTTATCGAGAATGTCCTCTCGCGTCAGCCCCTCGGACTGTCCGTCAAACACGCGTGCGATAAGCGCCTGGCTCGCGGCGTCGTGATCGAGCATCCATGCGGCGAGGCCGATGGGCGAATCTTCGATCGCATACAGCGTCTGCGGGCGGTTCGTCATCTCCAATGCGTAGCCCAAGCCGTGCTTGTAGAAATAGTCGAGCTGATCGAACGCGTGCTTCTCGTCGGCTGAGAGGCCCGCTGGCGCCGGCTCGCCCAATTTGAGTGCCGCTGCAACGTTGTCCGGTACGGTAGCCGGCATGTTGGTGTGAATGCCGAGCAGTTCCGGTGGCGCCAGGAGGGCCATCTGCTCAGTGACAGCATTCCCCCAATCACCGCCTTGCGCCACATAGCGCGTGTATCCGAGCCGCTTCATCAGTACGACCCACGCACGTGCGATGCGAGCAGGATCCCAGCCGGTCGTGGTCGGCTTACCGGAAAACCCGTAGCCCGGGAGTGACGGAATCACAACGTCGAAAGCGTCCGATGCAGTCCCGCCATGGCCCGTCGGATTGGTCAGCGGACCGATGATCTTCAACTGCTCGATGACCGAGCCGGGCCACCCGTGCGTGACGATAACCGGCAACGCATTTATTTCTTTTGAACGAACGTGGATGAAATGAATGTCGAGCCCATCGATCTCGGTGACGAATTGCGGCAGCGCGTTCAGCCGCGCTTCGACCTTACGCCAGTCATAGTCTGACGCCCAAAAGCGGGCGAGTTTCTGCATGGTTGCGAGTTGCACGCCTTGGGACGCATCGGTCACCGTTTCCCGCTCAGGCCACCTGGTTGCATTGATGCGCCTTTTCAAATCGATGAGTTGCGATTCCGGCGCATGCACATGAAGTGGACGAATAGCGGTCTTGTCGCTGCCCGTCGGTGGTGCAACTTCGGTGATAGCCCGACTCGTTTCTGCAAATGCAAGCTGACTCAACGCGCCCGCTGCAACGGCGGCCGCCGCCACGCCAATAAAACGACGGCGCGACGGGGCCTGGGGAAGAATATCGTTTGGCATACAAGTTCCTATTGGCAATAAGCGTACGTAGGGGCGCGACGAGCACGGAAGCATAGCAATCCTGACCAAACGCTTTTGTGATTGTCCAGTTGAACCGTTTATACAGACAGTCAGTCGGCACACCTTAAATCGTCATCGCCTTGATTGACCGCATACCGTAGTTTGCGGTCGGTGAAACCATTATCTGCGGGTAAGCACCTAGCGTAAACGCCAACACGAGTACAACACTTGTGTCCGTCAGGAACATACCCGCCGACGCGCACCGCTAGCCGCTCCTTGACCCTGCGCATGCTTAGCGGAAAACGCTAGTGCTGCAAAAGCACATGGCTGATATGAACGGCGGCCATAATCCGACACCAGATGGCGGCGTCGATCAGCGATAGGGAATGGTTCCTGTTCTGCATGAAATGCACCATGCAGGCGAGCTTGTGGGTCACCGCGGTGTTGACGCGCGGCTTACCGGGGCGCACAGCCGGCGGTAGAAGTGCCGAGTTGCTGCACGACAGACCCATGGCTGCCATTTTCAGTGCCCGCCGGCGCGGTTGGCAGAGGGTCGGGTGCCGGAAGACGAGGTCTTGCCGCCGCTGATCTTCGTGGCGAGACCGAGGCGCAGCCGCTGATCGACCGCGCCCGGAGGAACGGGCCATCACCCTGCGTGAAGCCTTTGCCCAGGAGCAGCCCATACTGCTCACGCTGCCGGGGAATCCTTGGCCAGTCGAGGAGCTTGGTCGGTGCACCTCAAAGCCCTGTTGACGGCACGTGCCAATGCGCAGACGCTTGTGCTGGCCGCGCCCAACTGACGCGGGTTGCTGAGGTACTCGGCAGCGGCTCCTACTGAGGGAAGAAATGCCGCGCCGAGGCGAGCAGGCCTCGATGAGTAGGGGAATTAAGTGACTACGGGCAATGGAAAATTGAGCAAGATTCGGTTGTCCTCGAGTGTCTGCCTGTAGTGCGGGGCCTCATTTCAATTGGTGCAGCAACAATCGAAACAAAAGACGCAGGCCTAATTTCTCGATGGAATCGCACGTATGGATACGTTCCGTAACATGAAGATTTTCGTCCTGGTGGCAGAAGCCGGCAGTTTTACGGCCGCCGCGCATCAACTCGACACGACGACGGGCTATGTATCCCGTTCGGTCTCCGAACTCGAAGCGCATTTGCGTACACGATTGCTGAATCGCACGACGCGCCGGCTCGCGCTCACGGAAGCCGGCGAGCGCTATCTGAGCCGTTGCCATGCGATCCTCGCATCCGTGATGGAGGCAGAGTCCGAAGCCTCCGATGCCCACGCAAAGCCGGTAGGAACGCTGAGAGTGCACGCGATGTCGAGTATCGGGCAGAACTATGTCGTGCCTGCGATCGCTGCCTATCAGGAGCAATACCCGGCGGTGACAGTCGATCTGACGCTGTCACAGAACGTGCCCGATCTTCTCGAAGACGGATACGACGTCGCGCTTAGGGTGTCACCCGATGCTTTGCCCGATTCGAATTATATTTCGCATAAGCTCGGGACTGCCTACAGTGTGCTGTGCGCGGCGCCGGCGTACCTCGAAATGCACGGCACACCCACGTCGGTCGACGATCTCTCGCATCACATTTGTTTGCAGGTGGCGATGCCCATTTTTCCGTCCGAACGCTGGTTGCTGATCGGTCCCGATGGGGAGCGTGAATTCCAGTTGCAGAACGCCCGCTTCAAGGTGAACGTACCCGATGCGATGGCGGCCGCCTTGCACGAGGGCATGGGCATCGGTGCGCTGCCGACGTTGACGATAAGATCGGCATTCAAGTCTGGCTCGTTGATCAGAGTACTACCCGACTATCATCTTCAGCATCTGAATATTTACGCGGTCTATGCGTCACGCCAGTACCTCGACGCGAAGATCAAAACGTGGATTGATTTCTTGCGCGAGTCGATCGCACAAGCGTTAAGCGCCGACGAGGCTGCTTTCAGGAAGACGCCCGTCAAGGTGTAGATCGTGTGCCAAGCGAAGATGTATTTGTAACGATTCGATCTTTTCCAGTGAAGCTTCGTGGCCCCGGCCCCTTCTCTGGTAGGTCAGGCCGCGGAACTCCGGCGCTCGACTGAAAGGTTTCGGATCGCCTGCGTTGAGTTGATCCAAGCGCACGCGGACGGCCACGGTTACTTAGCGACAACGTTACGGACACCCGCGCTGCCGTCATTGAGGAAGGAAAGCCGGCAGTACGATCGAGCCGAGTTCATCGAGTATCTCGACATACGGGCGCGGCGTGACCCGAGGGTTGAGTGCGACATGACTGACACCGGCGTCCCGCGCCTGTTCAAGGAAGTCTCTCAACGCACGGCTGCCTATTGCGAACCCGCCGCGAATTCGGGTAAACGGATGATCGGGCTTCGGATGCAAATAAAGGAACCCACCAAAGGCCAGCGGTTTGAATGCAGCCGTGTTGGCCTCGGACTGCGTGAGATTTCGCCATTTTTCTGCGAAGCTGCGCAACTCGGATGGATCCGGGACGAAGCCGAGGTAACCGTCCATGTTCTCGGCGATCCACTGCAACGTTTGCTGCGAGCGGCCGACGGCAATGGCGGGCGTTCGGCCATACGGCGGCTTGGGAAGCATATCCAGCTCACCTGTCGACCGTCCGAAGCGCGCCGAGGTGAACTGGGGGAACGCGCGTTCGCTGACATTCCGATAAACGCCGTAGGCGTCTCTGAACCGTTCGCCGCGCGTCTCGAAGTCAATGCCGAACAGCGGATACTCCGACGGGCGGTCACCACTCGACATGCCTATCACGACACGTCCGTCTGTCAGTTGATCGAGCGAGTTGACCTGTTTCGCCAACAGCAGCGGCTCGCGCATCGGCAGGACGATGCCTGTCGTGCCGAGCGTGATGTTGCGCGTTGCTGCAGCGAGTTGCGCGATATAGATCAGCGGCTCGAAGATCTGCCCGGCGTCGCCATAGGCGGGATCGTAGAACGGAATGTCACGTGCCCATAATGCTGCGACCCCCAGGCTCTCCGCGCGTTGCGCCATCGAAATGTGATCGCGCATTGTGGGATGCGGCATTTCCGGGTGCGTTTCCAGCGGAAGAATCAGCCCGATAGTGAGTTCGCGCGGCCGGAATACGCGGCTGTACCCCGGATGCGATTCGAGTTGAATTGTGGTCGCGGTCGTGTCGGCGCGGGCAAATGTGTCGGACATATCCATGGCGTTTCCTCAGAGCTTGCCAAGAGATTACGTACATTCTCGTCCGGGAAAAACGCAGCGATGCAAACAACACTTGATACATGGAGTCAACAATCCGCCAGGCGCCGATCGGCTGGTTTGCCATCGTCGACGCGCGCTGCGCGATCTGGGATGGGTCCGCTGCATGAAGTGGGCAAGTCGATCCGCACAACGGGTCATCCTACCGGACGCGGTGGACTCGGCGTTGAAGTTAGAGTGAGATCGCCTATGATCTATTGGATCTGCAGCCAACATGCACCAAGAGTCTATGTGCGTACCACTGCCCCTTACCGATCTGTTACAACGGCCCATCGCGACGCCATAGGGTGTAGTCATGAAACGTTTTAGTGTGACCGCGTCACTATGCGTTGCGTCGCTAATGTCGCCAGCAATTCAGGCACAAGAATCGCAGACGTCCGGCTACCACTACACATTGCCGCTCGACGTCGCTCTCGATGCGGCGAAAGAAGCGATCCGCGTGTGCGAAGCGAAGCATTACTGGGTGAGCGCCACGGTTGTCGACATGGACGGCGTACCGCAAGTGGTACTGCGCGGAGACAGGAGCACTGTACACACTGCTGAATCGAGCATGCGTAAAGCGTTCACCGTCGTGACGCTAGGGCCGGAATTCGGCTTCGACCGGTCGAGTGGCTTTTTCGAATTGATGAAAACGAGTCCGTACGCGCCGCAGCTCGCGACCGTGCACAACGTCATGGCCTTGCCCGGTGCAGTAGCGTTCAAGGTGAACGGAGAGATGGTGGGCGCGCTCGGTATCGGTGGCGCACCCGGCGGCGACAAGGATGAAGTGTGCGCTGCCGCGGGCGTAGCGAAGGTCGCGGACCGCTTACCGCACTGAGTCAGCTGCGCGGTACTTCTCGGACAGGGAGCTCACAGGCGCAGGCTCGCGGTTGGACGTGTACGCGCTTAGGCGGCCGAGACTCGCGGATCGAAGTCGAACTCGAGCCGAATCCCGCCCGGTTCAAAAATCATGGCGTGCCGCTTTGGGCCGGCCCCCAACGTTTCTGGTGCAAATTGAACTTCGACACCGGGCCATTTGGACACCTTTGAGAATACGTCATCGAGTGCTGCTTCGCTGCCGACGCGCAAGGCCAGGTGATGCAGGCCCACGTTAGTTTTGCGGTCGAATTCCACGCGGCCCGATTGATTCTGTACTTCCCACAGCGTCAGCATCACCTGCCCGTCAGACACGAATGCAGCCGGATAATCCGGCTTCTCTCCAACTTGCGTCCATCCCAGACAACTGATGAAAAAGTCGCGAGTGAGGTTCAGATCGCGAACGGTCAAGCCGATGTGATCGATACCAAGCGTTAGTGGTTTCGCAGTCATTCGAGCCTCCGGGTTGTGGTGATGATGCTACCGCAGAAGGACGATGTGGATCGATTGCGCGCAGGCGGTGCGATCAGATCGCGATTGATGTAGTTGGGACGCACATTCGCGCGTTGCTAGCCAGTCGTTGCCCGCATTCACGCGCTCTCGGTAAACAATGCCTTGATCGATCTTGGGTTAACCCCGACAACGTTGAAGCATAGACTTCGTTCACCGCTTCAAACAACCGAGTTTGTTGCAGGCCATCCAACATTAGTCGAGGTGTTTGCCATGAAGTCAATTATCCGTGCAGCCATTATTGCCAGCGCTCTTGTGATTCCAGTTGCGTCGTTTGCTCAATCGACGGGGCACACGACACGTGCGCAGGTCCGCGCAGAACTCGCGCAACTGGAGAGTGTGGGTTATCACGTCGGTGACGGCGAGCAGACGCACTATCCTGATGCAATCCAGGCCGCCGAAGCGAAGCTGGTAGCGCGCGATGCATCGGCGAGCAGTTACGGTGGCGCGCCGAGCGGTACATCGCAGTCGGGTAGCCGCGTGTCGGTTGCCGACTGGAATGCAATGTATAGCCGCTGAGCGCCGATAGGCGCGACGGACGGTTGCTATCGGTCATCGTGCGACCGTCCTGGTTCAGATTGTAGGTAGTGGCATTGAGGCTACATCAATGCCTTTGCATTTGCCGTGCCCTTAACGAGCTTAGTCCGACCTGAATCGCAAGGCAGGTCGTGGCGGTCAGGCCGGTTTCAATCCTCGCTCCCTGCGATAGACGTCGACCGGCAGTCCGCCCCAGCCCCAGTTCTCCGTGTCCACCTCTTCGATGACTACGAAGGTTGCCTCGAGAGGCTTGTTCAGTACGTCGAGCAGCAACTGGCTCACGCCCTTGATGAGCTGAGCCTTTTCTTCCGCTGTGACCGATTCGTTGCCAGGCTTGGTACCCTCGCGGGTCACCTGAATCGTAACGATAGGCATGCCTCTCTCCTTATCGTAGTTGATGCACAAGGGCGCCGGACAACGGCGCCCGGGAGTGCCTTAATGACCAGCGCTCTGGCCGCCGTCGACGTGGAGGATTTCGCCTGTCACGAAGGGTGCCGAATCCAGATACAGGATGGCGTCCACGATATCGGTCATCTCGCCCATGTGGCCGACCGGATGGAGCGCCCCGAGCGCCTCGTGGGCTTCCGGCGCGTGCATCGGAGACTTGATGATCCCCGGCGAGACTGCGTTTGCGCGAATGCCAGTCTTCGCGTATTCGATCGCAAGTGACTTTGTGGCCGCATTCAGACCGCCCTTTGTCAGCGATGCCAACACTGAAGGCACACCGCTAATCGCGTGGTCGGCCAGGCTGGTCGTGATGCTGATCACGTGGCCGCTCGAATTCTTTTCCATCTCACCGATGGCGAGCTGCGTGATGTAGAAGAAACCGGCGAGGTTCACGCCCGTCACCGCTGCGTAGTCTTCGGCTGTGTACGTGGTGAAGGGCTTCGCAACGAAGATGCCGGCGTTATTGACCAGCGTGTCGATACGGCCGAAGCGTGCCACGCCTTCGGTAATCACGCGACGAGCCGTTTCAGGATCGGCGATATCGCCTGCCACCGTCAGTATGTCGGGGTCATCCGACGGCTTGATGGTTCGTGCCGTTGCAACCACGCGGTAGCCACGTTTGCGGAACGCTTTGACCATCTCTGCGCCAATTCCTTGCGACGCACCCGTAACGACAACGACTTTTTGCGACGTGGTCATCCTAAACCTCCAAAAAAGTTGATTACGCTCTCTTGCCGATGGAACCAACGGCACCGAAAGGTCCTGAAGTCGGGCGCATTGACATTGAGTTCGAACATCGGCGCCGGCGTTAGCAATGCCGGTTTGCGAACCGCTTTGACGCGATGTGCCGCGCACAACAAGGCTGTGAGCCTAATCGCCCAAGGTGTGCACAAAGTGGCCGAAGCGCTGCTCCATCTCTGGCGACGTCTGGAGTCTCATATCCGTGAGTTGTTGATCTTCTGCCAGACTTTGGGGCGTGGTGCAGACGCTATGAATACGTCCCACCCGGCGTTACCATCCGGGTCGTTGGGGGAGAATGGCTAATTGACCCGACGCTAGACGTTGACGATTTCCTGTTCGTCAAACGCTCTCCAGTAAAATTCTTCAGTAAGCTGTCGAGAGACGTTCAATACGAATCTGCTGTTTTGCCGAATCCTTTCCCATTTCGAGTGCATGGTCGTTTGGTGAATCCGCGCATCACGATCGAACCACGGGGCGCGCAGCTTGACCGGACGAATTGCCGCCGGGTGGACGCCACCACGCTCGCGTTATCTAGCCGGGCAGCGGACCCTTTCCAGTATGCGTCAGAATCGGCGACATTCAAGGTGGCGTTAGCAGATGAGTCGGCGAAGATGTTGCGAGGAGAGTTTGATCATCATGTAAGGCTTTGTCGCGACGTATTCTCATCGGTATGCGCTGAGCCGCGCTGGAACCCCATGCGCGGACTCGGGAATCTCACCATCCATCACTTCTATCGTGCCGCCCAGTCCTATGCTTGCGCGGGGCGCTCGTCCATAAAGTTCGACGCGGACCCAAGGAACCAACGCAAGAATTCTTGGGCGGCGGCAATAACTCGATTACTCTTTTCATTGCAATCGCGTAGGCGGCCATGGTGCCAGGTCATTCCCCTGCGCACTGGTGACTATCGGCGGAAGGCGAGCGGAAATATTCTGAAGTCTTTTCCATTTATTGACGTGTCGGAGCCATCGGCTGCCGGCAGCGGCGACAGTCGACCACGCGACGGCGGCGCAGATCAGCCGCCCGAGGAGAGTCCGCGATGAGCAACGAGTCAGGGCAGGAAGGCGTTACGCCCAGCGGTCAGCCTGCAGGGGATGGGGGCCGTACCGACGGCGGCGCGATCGCCGATGACCCGACCGTGCGCGACCATCCGCGTTACCACCAGATGTTTCCGGTCCTCACGGGTGCTGAAGTCGACAGGGTGCGTCGCTTCGGCAGCCTGTCCCGCTACCCCAAAGGCGCATTGCTCTATCGTGCGGGAAGTCTCTGCCCGGGAATGTTCGTCCTGCTGTCGGGCAAAGTCCAGATAGTCGGTCGTGATGGCCTCGGCCACGAACGGGTCATTCACACCTATACGCAGCGCGGCGAGTTCACCTCGGATGTCACCCAGCTCTCGAGCAGGCCCGCAGTTGTAGACGCGCATGTCGTCGAAGACGTCGAAGCGGTGTTGGTTCGGCCCGACGAACTTAGCGCCATCATGATCAGTGAGGCCGATCTTGGCGAAAAGATCATGCGTGCACTGATTCTGAGGCGTGTCCTCGTGATCGAGCGCGGACAAGGGGTCGTTCTTGTCGGTTCCTCCAATCACCCACGACTCCTCGCGTTGCAGAATTTCCTGCGCCGCAACGCTTTTCCGAACATGACGCTCGATGCGGAGCAGGATGCCGAAGCCATCGCGCTGCTCGAACGCCTGACGCCGCAGCCCGACGACTTCCCGCTCGTCGTTTGTCCGAACGGCACTGTGCTGCGAAACCCCGATGAGGGGCCGCTCGCATCGTGCCTCGGACTGATTCCCGAGTTCGATCCGGCGCACGTCTACGATGTGGCGATCGTCGGCGCAGGCCCGGCGGGACTGGCGGCGGCCGTCTACGCGGCATCCGAGGGCCTGTCGGTCGCGGCGCTCGACTGTCGCGCACCCGGTGGCCAGGCCGGTACGAGTGCGCGCATCGAGAACTATCTGGGCTTCCCCACCGGCATCACGGGTCAAGCTCTCGCAGGCCGCGCGTTCGTCCAGGCGCAGAAGTTCGGTGCTCATATCGGCATCCCGTGCGAGGTCAAGGCGTTGTATTGCGACAAGCAACCGCCTGTCGTGGCGCTTGCCGATGGTCGCCGCATTACGACGCGCACTGTGGTCATCGCCAGTGGCGCAGAGTATCGGCGACCTGTCGTCGATGACCTCGCGCGCTTCGAACGCTGTGGCGTCTATTACTGGGCTACGCCGATCGAGGCGAGGCTGTGCCGGAAGGAGCCGGTGTTGCTGGTCGGTGGCGGCAATTCCGCGGGGCAGGCGGCGACGTTTCTGGCATCACACGCTGAGCATGTACATATGTTCATTCGAGGCGCGAGCCTCGAGCACAGCATGTCGCACTACCTGGCCGAACGCGTCGCGTCGCTGCCAAACGTGACCCTTCATACGCGTATCGAACTGACCGCGCTCGAGGGGGATGCGCGCCTCGAGCGCGTGCACTACCGCGGTGCAGGCGGCATTGAAGGAAGCATGACGACACATCACCTGTTCGTATTCATCGGCGCGGAACCGAACACTGGCTGGCTCAAGACATGCGGCGTGTCGCTCGATAGCAAAGGATTCGTACTGACAGGCACCGATCTTGCGCAAGCGGGCGTGCAATCGATGCCGTTGCAGACGAGCGTCGAGGGTGTCTTCGCGATCGGCGACGTTCGTTCAGGATCGACCAAACGTGTCGCGTCGGCGGTGGGTGAAGGCGCGGCCGTGGTGGCGCAGATTCATAGTTTCCTGGCCGGTGCGCGGTGAACCTACGGGTCGATGGAGACTTGATCGTGGACCTGGTGCCACAATCGCACGCTCAAGCGTCGGTCCCTTCGTCGCTGGGCACTACATAGTACGGAGCATCGTCCCCATACTGCCCGAAGTCAGGAAGCTTCGCGGCTCGACGAAGTCGAAAAATTGAGCAGCCCATATCTGATGCTGGCCGACGTGCTTGAAGCGCTGCGCGCGCTGTTCCACCTCGGTGAAATTTGTTTTGTCCTACGAATGGAAAAGAATCATTTCCGGGTGAGTACGTTGTCCTTTCAGCGACAGTGACATCGACCATTTTCCCGCACGAGACGGCCTGATACACGACCCGTATCGGCTTTAGGAATGCCGCCCCGTCTCCTAGAATTGATCAACCTATTGCGCAGAAGCGACCGGGTAACGAGCCGATTGGGATGACTGTAGGAAAACCCATTGAGTCATTGGATCGCGCCTTTTTCGCGGAGCATCTGAGATCTTTGCGAGCGCCGGGCGTGACAGGGAGATTTCCAGATGGAATGCCCCACTAAATACTAAAGTAGCCGGCCTCTTATGAATGCCGCAAACCCACCGACAACCGGAACGGGAGAACCGAAGCTCGCGCAATTGTCGGCGCCGGCTTCTGTACCGGAGACAGAGACTCCTGTACAGAAACCGTCCACAGAAGCCGAGCTGCCACTTCGCCTCGCTATCGGCCTGATCGGAATGCTGCTGGCGTCGCTACTGGCAATATTGAACGAACAGGTCACCGCGGTGGCGCTGAACGATATTCGTGGCGCGTTTTCGATTGGGCGTGACGATGGGACCTGGCTAAGCACTCTCTTCGAGGCTACGAACGTGGCCACGATGGTATTTGCTCCGTGGTTTGGAGTGACGTTCACGCTGAAGCGATTTACGATCGGCGCCGTGCTGGCCGTGATGTTGCTTGGATTCCTCTGCCCCTTTGCGCCGAACCTGCTTACGCTCTATGTGTTGCGTACGCTGCAGGGCGTAGCCGGCGGATGTCTGCCGCCGATGTTGATTATCGTAGCGCTTCGATATCTCCCCCCGAAAGTCAAGTTATATGGACTCGCGGGATACGCACTCACCGCGACCTTCGGACCGGCGCTCGGCACGCCTCTCGCAGCCCTATGGACGGAATACGTCAGCTGGCAAATGGCATTCTGGCAAATCTTGCCGCTTGGCATCGTATGCTGCGTGGCGATCCAGCAGGGGCTTCCGCCAGATCCGCTCAAACTCGAACGGTTCCGTTCATTTAACTGGAGCGGTCTCATACTGGGATACCCCGCGATAGCCATGCTCGTGATTGGTCTTCTACAGGGCGATCGCCTTGACTGGCTGAATTCCACGTTTATCTCCACGATGTTTTATGGGGGTGTGCTGTTGCTCGTTGCGTTCCTTATCAACGAGTGGTTTCATCCGCTGCCGTTTTTCGGGCTTAGACTGCTTTCCCGCAGGAACTTCACGCACGGGCTTCTGACACTGGTAGGCGCGGTTACGCTGCTGGTGGGCGTTGCCGCCATACCCGGCCAATATCTCGCGCAAATTCACGGTTACAGACCGCTGCAAACTACGCCGCTGTCTTTGCTGCTTGCCATTCCGCTGTTGATTACGCTGCCTGCGACGGCCGCCCTCCTGAACCTTCGGCAGGTTGACCACCGCTGGGTCATGGCCATTGGATTTTCCCTGATGGCCACCTCGTGCTTTATGGGGAGTTTCGTGACCTCCGATTGGGTTCGCGAGAATTTCTACTGGCTTCAGTCGCTACAGATCCTGGCGCAACCGATGGTGATCATGGGGATCCTGATGGGCGTCACGACTGGCTTGCCGCCAACGGATGGTCCGTTTGCTTCAGCCATGTTCAACACGGTCAAAACATTGTCTGGTGCTGCGGCAACCGGCCTCATTGAAGGATTGGGTACTGCGCGCGAGCATTTTCATTCGAGCATGCTCGTGGACCGCTTAGGCAACAACGCGCTAATGACGGGCCAAAGCATCGACGCAGTTCATGGTCTCGGTGAACTCGCACACCGGATCCACGAGCAGGCCGTAGTACTGACATCGGCGGATCTCTATCGCGTGATGGCCGGCATCGCCGTCGCCTTTCTTTGCGTTGTCCCGGTGTTACCCGTGCGCATTTATCCGCCTTGGACCACTACGTCGCCCTCTTCCCGCTAAGCGATGGTATCTATGTCATTTGTCACTCGACTGCCGCCCAAAACAATTCGTCTTGCCGCGTATGTGGTCATACTCGCCGTCGCCATATGGGCTGGCATCAGGCTATTTGACAACCCAAATAGCGAGACCACCAATGATGCCTATGTGACGGCCGATTTCACGCTGATAGCGCCGCGTGTTGCCGGCCAGCTTTCAGAGGTACTCGTCGAGGACAACCAGCAGGTAAAAACCGGACAGTTGATGGTGCGTATCGACGACCGCGATTTCCGCGCCGCATTGATGAGTGCACAAGCCGACGTCGCGGCGGCCAAGGCATCGGTTGCGAACTACGACGCCGAGATCGCGCGGCAACCCGCGCTTGTCGACGAGGCGCGCGCCACGCTACGCGCAGATGATGCGACGCTCGAGTTTGCGCGAGAGAACGCCTCACGCTACCGGAATCTCTCGGAAGCGGGCGCAGGAACAACCCAGGAGCAACAGCATGCTTCGAGCGCGCTGGCCGAGGAACTCGCGCAGCAGGCCCGCAACCGGGCTGCACTTGTTGCGACCAGGCAGAACCTCGACGTTCTGCGTACCCAGCGCGACAAGGCGGCGGGCGCGTTGGCCCACGCCGAGGCCGCACTCGAGCAGGCGAAGCTCAATCTGTCCTATACGGAGATCCGCGCGCCCATCGACGGCAAGGTTGGCAGACGTTCGGCGCGGGTCGGCGCATTCGTGACAACGGGCACGCCACTGCTCGCGATTGTCCCGCTTTCGGAAGCCTATGTCGTCGCCAACTTCCAGGAAAACCAGCTCGCCAGGATGCGACCCGGCGACACCGTGCGGATCAAAGTCGACAGTTTTCCGGGCGTGACGATTCACGGGCATGTCGATAGTCTTTCGCCCGCGACAGGCGTGAGCTTCGCACCTATCGCGCCCGACAACGCAACGGGCAACTTCACCAAGATCGTTCAACGCGTGCCTGTCAAGATCACCATCGACCCGGGACAACAGGCTGCGTCCGCGTTGAGCGTGGGGTTGTCGGTCGAAACAGAGGTCGCCGTCGGCAAGCACGCCGATACGCCGATCGCGGGAGCCGACAAGAAATGAATACGAGCGAATTCTCCATCCGCGAGTTAGCGCTGTATATATTGGCGTGCCTCGTGATGACAGGCTGTACTGTCGGCCCGAACTTCGAACGTCCGCAGACGGCCACGCCCGACGTGTTTAATCGCACCCAGTCCGCGCAAGCATCAAGCAAAGCAGTCGAATCCGAATTCAGTCCGCAATGGTGGACGCTGTTCAACGATCCCATGCTGGACTCACTGGAACAACAACTGACCGATGCGAACCTCGACGTCGCGGCAGCGTCGGCGCGTCTGCGGCAAAGCCGTGCGGAGCAACGCATTGCCGGTGCAGAAGAATATCCCACGCTGGACGGCGCCGCATCCTATTACCGCGAGCGCGGAAGTCCGAACGGCATCCTCTCGTTGCTTGGCGTCACCCCGACGGGAAGTCAGCCGCAGTCGGCATCGGGCGCCGCGCCGCTCGGCGTGGCGCCGTTGCCGGGCTCCAAGGGCTCGCCGGCTTACAACCTCTATCAGTTCGGTTTCGATGCATCCTGGGAACTCGACATCTGGGGACGGGCTCGACGCGGTGTCGAGGCCGCGACCGCTTTGTCCGATGCCTCATACGAGGACCGCAACGCAGTTCTGTTGTCGGCGCGCGCTGAACTCGCGCGAGACTACGTTCAGCTGCGTGACACGCAGGCTTTGCTTAAGATTGCACGACAGAACCTGGAAATCGCCCGCGACGCAACGAAGCTCACGGAAACGCGGGTACGTGAAGGCGTTACTACGAATCTGGACGTGGACAACGCTTCCGCGCAGGCTGAGTCGATCGAGAGCCTGATCCCGACGTTCGAGTCGCGTAGCGAAACCACGATCAATGCGATCGGCGTGCTACTGGCCATGGAACCAGGCGCGCTCGGGCAAACGCTCAGCGAGCCGCGCGATGTGCCGGCGCTGCCTGACCAGGTGCCCATCGGCGTTCCGTCGGAACTGGTGCAGCGCCGCCCCGACATCCGAAAAGCCGAGGCTCAACTGCACGCGGCCACGGCGGCGATCGGCATGGCGAAAGCCGACTTCTATCCACGCATATCGCTGAACGGCAGCGCAGGATTCCAGAGCCTTCAGCTCACGAATCTCGCCGACTGGGCGTCCGGCCAGTTTGTCGTCGGACCGTCGATCACGCTTCCCATTTTCGAAGGCGGACGCCTCAAGGGAACACTCCATTTGCGCGAAGCGCAACAGCAGGAAGCCGCGATTGTCTACAAACGTACCGTACTCGAGGCCTGGCGGGAGGTGGACGATGCACTCATCGTCTATGACGCCGAACAGCGGCGGCGCGATCGCCTGACGACGGTCGTTAGCCTGAACCAGCGCGCGCTGTCGATTGCGCGGCAACGGTACAAGGCGGGCGCGGTCGACTTTCTCGACGTACTTAACGTGCAGAGACAGTTGCTCGATGCGCAGAGCAACCTTGAGCAAAGCAAGGCCAACGCCGCCGCCAACCTCATCACGCTATGCAAGGTACTCGGCGGCGGTTGGGAATCTGCTTACCCCAATCCATACGTATCGCGTTGACCGGGGCACTGAGGCGGGCAGATGCGAAGTCTCTTGTATGCGTCCCGTAGTGCCAGACCATGTTGGTCGAGCGCTGGATCGAGCTCGCCACGCAAGGCGGTGGTCGCTTGGTTGTACTCGTGATCGACGGGGCACAAGGCATGAGCCAGCGAGAATGGCCGTAGCTGGTCGAACTGCACTGCCTGATCGAGAAGCTGCGCATCCGCCTGTGCGTGTTCTCAATCGCATCGTTGCAGTTCTTTGACGAGCCATTCGGCATGGCGCTGGCCGGGGGTGCCCATGTCGCCGCACGCTTCATGCTGGCGGCCGCTCCGTTTCACGGGATGCGCAGCGTCGACGAACTTGCCTACGCGATGAGCGGCTACGATGAGGGGAGCGAATGGCCGGCCGGCTCGGGCCGCTCGTTCACGACGGGGCTCGCGCCGCGTCAGCAACCAGGTCCGTGTGGCCGACGCAATCGCAGATTAACCTCGCGGCCAATCTTCCGACGATTTGTATTTCATCGAGTTCGGACCTATTGTTGTCGTTTTGAAAACTGTGTATTCACTGTGGCTGCGTTGATGTCCAGCGCACAGCGCTTAGAATTGCTTGCGTGGACAAACCGTTCACGCGCATCAGAGTGCTGACTGAATCAATTGATTCAACGAAGTGGAGCATCAGATGGACATCCTTGACCTGGCTCGGAAATCGGGAATGGCGGTAGTTCTTGACGCGAAGATTGGACGTCAGGAGTACCGCACAGTGCACGGCTCGGTCGCGGCGCTCGAGCGCTTCGCGGAGCTTGTCGCCGCGTCGATGCACGATGAGCTGGTGGAGCAGGATTGATGCGTGTTGACAGCAATCTCAAACAGGAATCGCAATGAACTACGACTCATCGAAATCCAGAAACATCGGCCGCGCTGAGCGAACGAACGACAAGTACGACGAAGGTTCGCCCTCCGAAGGGGTCGCACAGGCGGTCGGCAAGAAGCGTGAGGCGGCAAGGAATTGGGCGTGGGCGCACAGCCATGAATCGTACGACTGGATGGACTCGCATAGTCTCTTCAACACCCGGGACTCGATTCATTGAACGAGTTACCAGGAGGCGACGATTTTGCGCGACCGCAGCGTTGAACTGAATCGATCTTTGAAGTTAGCTTAGCCCATCTCACGCAGCAGACTATCCACGTTATTCTCGATCCGTTTGAGCAGATGGGCTAGCACCGAACCCGGCTGTGTATGCTTACCCTGCTGAACGCCCCTTGGGGCACAAAGCGGCGGTCTCCCACTCAGAACGCTGGCGTTCGAATTCCTCCTTCCAGATAGGCCCGCTTGCCGGTGTGCCGCATCCGCCATCTGCAATCGCGTCGGCCTCCACTCACTCCGCTGCTGGTCCCGGTCGAATGCTTGTGTACGCAAGTCAACATCGTAGCCGTCGCCTACCAGAATGCTTCCTCGTCGACGCGATGACGGTGAACGCGATCGATGTGTATTGCGGGCGTTGTCAACTTACAGAGAATGAGGGAGCACAACGGTAGGCGCGACGACTGTCAGAAAGCGGACGACGGATTTCGGGCGAGTTCGGTGAAGAAACGCTTGGCGGCAGCCTTGTTGCGCCGCTCTTGCACCAGAATGTCCAATTCGACGCCATGCTTGTCGACCGCACGACACAGCAGTGTACGGTTCGCCGCGGCAGTTGGATGCGAACGTAGATGTCATTCGCGCGCTCGGCGGGGTAACCTCATGCCACTATGCTTGAGAGAACCTGCCACACCGTACACACGCCAGCCTGCAAATCCATCGCGCTCATCGTTCCGTTCCCGTTCCGTTCCCGTTCTGTCTAGCGTGCACAAGCCATTCGTACATCGCGACACGTACGATACGCGGCACCTGTTCGCACAAGGCGCAATTGACGTACGCTTCACGCGCCAGGCACCAGGTCCACACCGCCCAGGAGCCGCCTGGCGAGGCGCGGCTGCCGCAACTGGTCAAGCCACCATTGCAACGCGCGCCCCTCGCGATCGCCGCGCCACGCGACATACGACACGGTAGGCTCCCGCGGATCGACCGTCGCCTTCTCCACCAGTCGGCCATTTTTTAGCAACGACGCCACACGTTGACGCGGCAACCAGCCGATGCCCAAGCCATCGCGCTGCGCGAAGATCTTCGCGCGCATGTTAGGCACGGCGAGCGAGGCCTGTCCTCCAATCACGCCGTAAGCACGCCCCGCTAACTTGCGCGACGAATCGGCCACTACCACCGCGCGATGCTCGCGCAGTTGTTCGCGTCCGAGCGGCCCTTCGACGCCCGCCAGCGGATGACGCGCAGCCACCGCGAAAACCCACTCGATGACGCCGAGTTCGAACCAGCGGAGCCCGGGAATCGCGGGTGGTTCATTGGTCGCGCCCACGATCAGATCCGCACGACCGTCGCGCAACGCTTCCCACGTGCCGCTCAAGACCTCATGCGTGAAGCGCAACTGGACTGCGGAGTCGAGCGCGTCGAAGCTTCGCACCACCGGCATCAGCAATTCGAATTCGATAATTTCGTCGCTGACTATCCAGAGGCGATCTTCCCAGCCGCTTGCAATCTGCCGGACGCGCTGCGTCATGCGCGACATGTCCAGCATCATACGGGCGGCTTCATCGGCGAGTACCTGGCCCGCGGGTGTCAGTTGCAGGCGGTAGCGGCGGCGATCGAACAGCAAAGCATCGAAGCGCGTTTCCAGTTGCCGCGCGGCCTGCGAAATGGTCGACGGCGCCTTCCCCAGCCGCGCTGCCGCGCGCGTCAGACTGCCGGTTTCGCGAATCGCTTCCAGTAACGCCAATTCGTCTTCAGACAACATGTGCGGCTCCGCCGAACGTATTCATCGGCAAGATCGTACGGCAAAGCCGCACTTTCGGCCCACCATCTCATCACGCGGTCTGGAAGCCACTTCAAGACGACCGCACGGCGGCCCGTGTGCCCGCCGTGCTTGCGTGCGAGAGGCAGCATCGGACGTATTCGTTGCTGATCGCAGCCTCGAACCTTGCCGTGCTGCGATCTGTCACATGTCCCATTAAGGAAAACATCATGCTCCAGTTTTACTTCCATCCGACCCCCAATCCCACGAAAGTGGCGCTCCTGCTTGAGGAGCTTGAGACTCCGTTCGAGCTCTTTCCCGTCGATACTTTCAAGGGAGAGCAACACATGCCGGAATACCTGAGGATCAATCCGAACGGCAAGGTGCCGGCCATCGTCGACGACGGCATCGCCGTATTTGATTCCCACGCCATCCTGCTGCACCTGGGTGCAAAGCACGGCAAGTTCGTCCCGTCCGCGCCGGCGCAGCATGCGGCGATGCTCTCGTGGCTGCTGTTCGTCGCGACCGGTCTGTCGCCGTTCATGGGTCAGGCGGTGCACTTCCAGCACCATGCGCCGGAACCTATTCCGTATGCGCGTAACCGCTATCTGAAAGAAGTCGAGCGTCATTACCGCATTCTCGATTCGCGTCTCGCGGGCTCGAAGTATCTGGCCGGCGACACGTACTCGATCGCCGACATGGCGCTGTGGGGCTGGGCTAATTTCGCTGGTTATATCTTCGGCGAAAAGGGCTTGACCGACTATCCGCACGTCAAGCGTCTGGTAGATGAAATCTCGGCGCGCCCGGCGGCGGCCCGTGCGCTGGCGCTGAAGGACAAGCTCACGTTCAAGGCCGAGTTCGACGAAGAAACCCGTCGCGCCCTGTTCCCGCAGAACGCTTCGCTCACGGTCTAAGCAGGCCGGGAAAACGCCCGCGCTGGCTGCCTGAAAGCGGCCGGTGCCGGCGCCCTGCAAACCGATGAAGATAGCTGCTACAGAAACACGGCTTTCTTCCGGATTTGCGGCAGGCTCGCAAATCGAAAGGAAAACAGAAATGGAAAGCTCAGTTCGCCATTCCTCCATCAACGCGTTGGACGGCATCCGCGCGGTTTCGCCGGCCCTTGAGCGCTATACGACCGACGTCGTGCTGGGCGATCTGTGGAAGCGTCCGCAACTGTCCACGCGAGACCGTAGCATCGTGACGCTAGCGGTGTTGATTGCGCGCAATCAGAGTGCGGAGATGCCGTATTACCTCGATCTGGCGCTCGACAGCGGCCTCATGCCCGGTGAGATTTCGGAAATCATCACGCATCTAGCCTTTTATTCGGGCTGGGGCAATGCGCTGGCGGCCGTGAAAGTAACGAAGGTCGTCTTCGAGCGGCGCGGAATCGATGCAACACAGCTTGCGCCGGCTTGCGTCGACCTTCTTCCCTTCAACGAGGCAGCCGAACCGCAACTTGAGACCGCTGCGCAGAATTTCGGTGCAGTGGCGCCCGCGGTCGTCCAGTTCACAAGGGAAGTACTCTTTCAAAATCTGTGGCTGCGACCGGCTCTAACGCTGCGCGACCGGAGTCTTGCGACACTGAGTACAGTGGTTGCCGTCGGCCAGTACCCACAACTGGCCTTCTACCTGAACCGGGCAATGAACAACGGGGTGACCCAGGCGCAGGCATCGGAAGTGATGACACAACTGGCGTTTTACTCGGGCTGGTCCAGCGTCTTCACTGCGCTCCCAATCGTTAAGGATGTCTTTGAAACGCGGCCCGATTGAGCGTTTCGACGCCAGCCGCACAACCTACGGGCGATGTTTTTATGAAAAAGATCGGCTTTCTTTCTTTTGGCCACTGGACCAACTCCGAAAGTTCAAGAACTCGGTCGGCGGCGGATGTGCTTCTGCAATCGATTGACCTCGCGGTCGCCGCCGAAGAACTCGGCGCGGATGGGGCCTTCTTTCGAGTCCATCATTTCGCTCAACAATTGGCCTCACCTTTTCCACTACTCGCAGCGGTCGGTGCAAAAACCAGCCGGATCGAAATCGGAACGGGTGTCATCGACATGCGTTACGAGAATCCGCTCTATATGGCGGAAGATGCCGGTGCAGCCGATCTGATTGCCGGCGGGCGGCTGCAACTCGGTATCAGCCGTGGCTCGGGCGAGCAGGTTATCGACGGTTGGCGCCACTTCGGGTACACGCCGGCCGAAGGTGAGACACATGCCGATCTGGCACGCCGCCATACAGAGGTCTTCTATGAGGTTCTGCGCGGCAAGGGCTTTGCGCACCCGAATGCAAGGCCCATGTTTGCGAATCCGCCTGGTCTTCTCCGGATCGAACCGCATTCCGCGGGCCTTCGCGACCGCATCTGGTGGGGTTCGGGCTCCAACGCAACGGCCGTGTGGGCGGCGAAGATGGGCATGAACCTTCAGACCTCGACATTGAAGAACGACGAAACGGGGCGCCCCCTTCATATCCAGCAAGCGGAGCAGATTCGCGCCTACCGCGAGGCCTGGAACGAGGTCGGACATACACGGGTGCCGCGCGTGTCGGTCAGCCGCAGTATTTTCGCGCTCGTGAACGACCAGGACCGCATGTATTTCGGCCGCGGCAATCAGAGCGACGACACGGTCGGTTTTCTGGACGACGATGTTCGAAAGATTTTCGGCCGAACTTACGCCGCGGAGCCCGACGTCCTCATCGCGGAACTGGCAAAGGACGATGCAATTGCCGCTGCCGATACCCTGCTGCTCACTGTGCCCAACCAGTTGGGCGTGGACTATTGCGCGCACGTGATCGACTCGATCCTCAAGCACGTCGCCCCCGCGCTAGGTTGGCGCTAGAACCCGACACTTTAAGGAAACACGAAAATGTCCCGCAAAGCTGTATTGTTTTCAGAAATGACCCCCGATGCCAGTTGGGAGGACGAATTTAATCACTGGTACGATACCGACCACATCCCGCCGCGTATGGAAGCCCCGGGTTTCGTCAACGCGCAGCGCTATCGCAATGTAGACGGCGCCGCCTATTTGGCCATCTACGATCTGGAAGACAAAAGCGCGCTAGTTACGCGAGAGCGGCTCGCTCAGGAAGAATGGTTCAAGGGTCGCCTGTTCCTCCCTGTACCAGCACGGTTTGCCCCGTTTGCAAACGCGCTCGGTCGACAATGCCGGAATACGACGTGATAAACGCGAGGGGCAGTGCCGCGGTATAGTTCGAATCCCGTCGTCGGCACGTTAATACTGTTTGCGGTGTACGAGAAGTTATCAATGGAGCGTGTCTGCTTAGGGCCGTCGTTGTTATAAATCGGACGACCCTCGGGGGCGATGCACAGCGCAGAAATCGCTCAGCTACCGAAGAAGATATTGCATTGCGGGTCCAACCTGCACTTCTCCGCGGCGCGTCTGCCGCTTTGTGTGTTTGTGGAGGGCACTCCGCCATATGACTGCGAGTTCATGTCAGAGGACGCGGCCGGAGTAGCGGGGTTCTGCTGCTGCTGGGCCTGCGGCGCCGGCATCGTGTCCTGGGCGTTTGCGAGCCCCGGCATGACCAGCAATCCGCCAGCAGCAAACACGGCCATCAACTGTGATTTCATGATTCACTCCTTGACCACCTTCATGGATTCCCCGAGGGTTTGCGTTATTCGCGCACCCTGCCATCGCACTCGCGCCCTGGGAGGCATCGAATAAGGTTGGTGCGGACGCTATCCGGAAATGACGTGCAATGCGCCGAGCCGAGGTACGGAGCGCAGCTCATCGGGGCGAAATCGCGATATCGACGGAGCTTGTGAACCCGCCGATGCGTCTCGCACCTTTGGGCTTTGTTATAGGGCGCAGGGCTGACAAACCGCCTGCTACACAAGGTGTAATGCGAAAATACCTTGCACTGCCCCGGCCCGAACGACGGCGGGATAACCGGCCCTGAAGCGATATGTAACTGGCTACCGGCTACCTGCGGCTGAACGGTCGCGCTGGCTGCCAACCAGGAAGGCGCTCAAATCATCAGGTCCTTCGTGCAAGCTCAGACATCGTCCGGCTAAAACATGTCCCGACTCAGCACCAGTGGCAGCACTCGAATCGATTAACAATCCCGGACGACGGAGTTCAACGCTTTTTGACGGTGCCAGCTGAGCGATATACCGGAAACCGAAGGAAAGGCTCCAGCGCCTGGTTTAGCTCCTCGTCAGACCGCACGTCGCGCCTTCTGGACATCCCGACAAACGCGTCCAGGGTGATATGAAAAACGGGGCTGGCGGGGTTGTCCTGCAGCGCCCTCGCCAGACTGCTTTTGCCGGCGCTTATGAGACCATGCAGCACGATTGCAGTGGACACCATATCGTGGGTCCGGGACGGGGAAAATCGACATTGCGTCAGAACAGTCCAGAGTGACAACGGGGCTGCCCGCACTGCTGACCGGCCTCGGATTTCAGCATCCGATGCAGTTGCGTCGCGGGCAGGCGCAAGTCTGAATCACTCGCTGCTAATTGCCAAATCCAGAAGTTCGCGGGGGCAAGGTTGATGTGCGTCGCGGAACTTTGGCGTGCTGGTATCAAGTCCGACTGGAACACTACGACCTTCACGGACGGGTCCGCCTCGAGGCCGGTCATTAGCGCTCCCAATTCGACGATCGTCGTGGGAACAAACATCGGGGACCTCTACTCCGCGGCTAAGTCGACTTAAGACACAGCCCTCATCTCTCCGAGCATGGTCGGGATGAGTTCAGATACGGTCGGGTGTATCGGGACTGCCTGCTGGAGGGTCGTATAAGGGATGCCGGCGCTCATCACGTCGAGGAGGCCGTGGATTGCCTCGTCGCCGCTGGTGCCCAGGATGGCAGCACCGAGGATTCTCGACGTCTGCGCGTCCACGACCACCTTCATGAAGCCCTTTGTCTCGTCCTTCTCGACGGCGCGCCCGACACGGGTCATGGGCCGGAGACCGACCAGCAGCGGTCGGCCGCTCGCCCGTGCCTCGGTCTCGGTGATGCCGACACGGCCGAGCGGCGGATCGATAAACAGGGCATAGGCCGGGATCCGCTGACTCACCCCGCGCGCCTTGCCATCGAGCAGGTTGTCCGCAACGATCTCGAAGTCGTTGTAGGCCGTGTGTGTGAAAGCGCCGCGGCCGTTGCAATCGCCAAGCGCCCAGATGCCGGGCACGTTGGTCGCGAGCTGATCGTCGACGCGGATGTAGCCGCGCGGGTCGGTCGCGACGCCGGCCTTGTCGAGCCCGAGGTCGTCCGTGTTGGGGCGACGCCCCACGGCGAGAAGGACGTGGCTGCCCACGATCTCCGGTTCGCCGGCCGTGCAGTCGACCGCGACAGCAATGCCTGCCGCGTGCGGCGCGAAGCGAATGCATTGGGCACCGGTCCGCACAGCAATGCCCTCGCCTTCGAGAATCTCCCGGATCACAGTCGAGACGTCTTCGTCTTCGCGCATGACGAGGCGCGGCGATTGCTCGACGACGGTCACCCGTGCGCCGAACCGGCGGTACATCTGGGCGTATTCCAGCCCGATATAGCTGCCGCCGATCACGACCAGATGCTCGGGCACGTGGTCGAGCGCCAGCATCGACGTATTGGTCAGGGTGCTCACGCGATCAATGCCCGGCAGATCCGGGACGATGGCGCGCCCTCCGACATTGATGTATATGCGCGGCGCGCGGAGGCGCTCGTCACCCACCACAAGAGTGTCCGACGAATCGAAGCGCGCGGCGCCTTGCAGCACCGTGCACCCTTTCATCCCGCGCAGCCAGCGCTCGACGCCCGTGCGCGCGTTGCGCGAGACCGCGTCGGCACGCGCCTTCACTCGCGCCATGTCGATCCGGACGGCCCCATCGAGCACGACACCATATTCAGCGCCGCGCCGCGCGAGGTGGGCGGCATAGGCGCTGGCGACGAGCGTCTTGGTCGGCATGCAGCCGGTGTTCACACAGGTGCCCCCGAAGAGCTTGCGCTCGACGAGCGCAACGGCCATTCCGGCATCGGTCAGCCGGCCCGCGAGGGATGGACCGGCCTGCCCGGCGCCGATGATGATTGCATCGAAATCACGAGTCATGGGTGTCCTCCTGTTCCAGAGGGGTGCGTAGTATTGGCCAGTCCAGGACCTTTTCTCCCAATCGCCGCGGCGAGGTTCGACCACCGCGATTGCGACAGCGATCGACAGAACCGCCAACTTACAAGGGCAGGTCTTTGCCTCCCTGCTCACGAATCATGTACTCCGCATACCAGTCCGGCCAATTCTCATCGCGTTGGCCGCCGGTCCGTTTCTCGTGCTCGCCGTGCGCGGCCTCTGCCCGCCGGAGCGCCGCCGCGAGTTCCGCTGACGAGGTGAACGTCGTAGCGTCTGTGTCCACGCGACCAGGCACTCGTTGGGTGAGTTCCTGGAACAGCCAGCCATTGCCGTCCGGATCGCTGAACGAGGCAAACGAGCGGTAGCTGCGATGCTCGGGGTCCGGACCGCTAACCCGGATCCGCCCAAACAGATATGGCTCATCCGAGCCGGCGTACGCGCCAGCGGCGTCGTGGAACACTGCGCTGATCTCCACCCCACGTCCCAGCAGTTCCTGGCGAGCCGCCTCGACGTCGGAGACGATCAGGTACAGTCCCTGAGCGGTGCCGGGTGCGGCCGCGGTGACGTTCTTGCCGAAGATGACCGAGCACCCGGAACCGGGTGGCGTGAACTGGATTACGCGGAAGTGGCCATCATCGGAGGCAAAGTCGGCGTCAAGTCTCCACCCCAGGCCGCCGTAAAAGCGCTTGGCGCGATCGACGTCTGAAACAGGGACGACAACGACCTCGAGCTTCATGTCCAAGCCCCGCACGTTCGCGGTCTCGACTGCAGTGCTGCTCATGTGAACCTCCGATTGCTTGGGCCGCAACGCGGCCTTTGAGATTGACGACAACAACACTTGGCGAAGGGAGCCGGCCAGCAGACCAGACTCGCCGCACCCGCGAGGACTCATCGTGATCTAGCGCATGCGGCGTTACCACGAAGCAAGCCTGGCGTTCGCGGCTCTATCGCTTGCGTCCTTTCATCATTCCGACTCCATCGCTGCATTCCGCACCTCGTCCGCCGCGATGGGGGCAATCGCTTCGTCGACCGACGCCGTTGCGCGTTCGGCGGCTGCTTTCAATTCCTCTACCGCCGCGCCGACATCGCCGTTGTCTCAACCAGGGCTGCAGTCGGGCAGCCCCCAGGCTACGACAACGGCGATTGGAGGATGCCGAGGTGCACCCAATGCGGAGGCTGACCGGTGTCCGCAGAGAATTTGCTGATCTTGGGAGCCGCGAGTTTGATCAGTCGATCATGAAATCGCTTTTGCGCGGGCAAATGATCATGCTGGCCACTCGCGGAGAGGTCTACGAGCCGGCTTCGAGCCACTCGAACAGTGCGACTCTGAGGGTGCCCCGCTTTGCCAGATAGTAGGCTATCGCCGCTCCCAGCCAGCCAGAGCGAATGACAACCACATCCGCGGATTCGATCATCGCCACGTCTCCTGCCACTCGAACTGACAGGCGATGGGCGCTTGATCCATGATATACCCGGAACAGAGAGGGATGATGAGATGTCATCCGGCGGAGCACACCAGATGACCGTTCAACACTTTGAAGCTGTCGTGGAGTTCGCGCCGGAACGAACAGCGAGAACGGGTCGGCAAACGTCATGACGCTTCCCTCCTAAACGGTCATCCGCCTCGGAGCGTATTCGCAGACTTGTTACGGGCCGGCAACGGTGGCGCGAACAATGCTCGAGTTGGCGTGGAGGCCTGGCTGAAGGATCGGTTTGTCCACCGCGCCTCGGCCGACGAAGCCCACCTCGTCCTCGAACTCGACGCGGCGCGGAGTTTCAGTCGCCGCGCTCCGCCCTCATGCGGCTCGTCCAGAATGTTGTGGGCAACGCGCTCGCCCACGGCGCGCCGCCGATCGGCGCTGGGGCATGGGCCTGTCGATCGTCCGGCGCCTCACGCGTCTGTGCAATGCGGAACTCGAGATCGGCGATCATCGCTATCGTGGCCCTCTGGGTGCGGGTGATCCTGCCGATCGACGCGGCGCAGCAAGCGTGAGCGCGGAGCCCGTCACCCTTGCGAGGCGTGACGCCCCGCACGTTAGTTGCTTGGTTGTTGGTTAGACCGGGCGCTCGATACCAGGCAACCCCAGCGCGGTGCGGTACGCCGACACTGCGCACAGGCACCTCGCTGCGGCGAGCGATACCGAGTTCGACCACTATTGACTTGCACCCTGTCCAATACCCGCCTTTTTTTGCGCGTTCTGCAAATCCTGCGGATAATTCTGATCATTGGCGCGGCCGGGCTGATAGCCCGCATCTTCAAGCTTCTTCAATTCGGCGTTCTTTTTCGCCCGCGCTTCCTTTCTGGCCTGCTTGCGCTCCGCCTTGGTTGGCTTCGCAGACGACGCGCCCTCCAACGCTGCGGCATTTCCTACTCCCGAAGCGTCGTTCTGCGCGAGGGTTGGCGTAACTGCGCCGATCCCAAGCGAGGCAGAGGCGAGAAGGACCATCATATGTCTGGCGATAGGCATTTTTCCTCCTGTTCTCCGTTAGTTGATGCAGTGAAGCGGCCCTGAAAAGTGGCTCAAAGCCGAATAGAAAGTATAGGACATTGAATATCGCGCAAGGCCGGGACGCCGTCGTACACCTAAATGAACTGCGCGTTCGTCACTCACGACTGGCGAGGATGCAGACATAAATCACACCAGAGAGGTAGAGAGGGTGCCCGGGACCGCGACCCGCCCGCGATGACAGCTTTACAGATTGTGAGAAGGGTTTTTAGCCAGACCGCAACACGGTGGAGTACTGAAGGGCCGTCACGCCCGAAGCGGCCTTCGATGGAAAACGGCAGCATACCAGGACGATGGCTTCGTAACGGCAAAGCTCGATGGCGTTCGCCGCCCAAATGAAGCCTACGAGCGGCCTGAGACGGCGCTCCGCGCATCGTACGTCCGATCAGCCTTCGAGACTGTGCGGTTTTCTGGGAAATGTGGGAGGAAGGAAGCGCTGGAGACACCAGAGCAATGAACCTGCTCAAGCCAAGCCTCAAGATCGGGAATCGCGGGCTTCGAATGTTTGTTCTCCGTGGTTGCTTCGGAGCCCAAAAGATAAGGCTCGTCGAGGTGGCAATCGCCTTGGCCGATCGCTGAGGGTTTCGGCCCCTCGTTGACCGACGACGATTATGCAGAACTGTGGGTGATGTGCGCTACAGCAACCCGACCATTCTACGAGGCATCCGAATCCAGTTTGGTGCTGCAGCGATCCTTCATTCGACTGGCGCGATACCTCGCGCTGAGAGGGTTGAATGCGCACACCCGATGTTTCGACTACTTCCTGCACGGGGCGTACAACGTGCCCATTGGCTATGGGAAGAATGGCGGCGGATGGGGCGAGCACGTTGTACCATTGGCATATATCCGGAGGCATTGCATCGAATTCACGTCGCCAAACTAGCGCCTGTTCACGCTAATAACAGGCTTGCGCTGGCCGCCAGAAAGAATTGTAGAGTTAGGGGAACAGGCCCTAAGCATTCCACCCGTGGAGGTCCGCAATGTCTACCGAACGATTCACGTTTCCAGGATCGGATGGACAACAGCTTTCCGGCCGGCTTGAGCTGCCTGACGCGGAGCCTCGCGCGTTCGCCCTGTTCGCGCATTGCTTCACCTGCGGGAAGGACGTCTTCGCGGCGAGCCGGATCGCCCAGGCGCTGACCGAGCACGGGATCGCCGTGCTGCGGTTCGATTTCACGGGGCTGGGCGCGAGCGAAGGCGAATTCGCGAACACCAACTTTTCCTCGAACTGCCGCGACCTGATCGCTGCGGCCGATCATCTGCGCGCGACGCACCGCGCGCCCGCGCTGCTGATCGGCCACAGCCTGGGCGGTGCCGCCGTGCTGGCCGCGGTGTCGGACATCGCGGGCGCCGAGGCCGTCGTCACGATCGGGGCGCCGAGCGATCCCGAGCACGTGACGGGGCTCTTCAAGGACTACCTGCCGCAAATCGAGGCCGAGGGCGAGGCGCAAGTCCAGTTGTCGGGACGGCCGTTCCGGATCAAGCGTCAGTTCCTCGAGGACGTCGCCGAGCAACGGCTGACGGAGAAGATCGCCGGCATGAATCTCCCCCTGCTGGTGATGCATGCGCCCGACGACTCGACGGTCGGCATCGTCAACGCGAACCACATCTTCCGGGCCGCACGGCATCCCAAGAGCTTCATCTCGCTGGCCGGGGCGGACCACCTTCTGTCGCGCAAGCCCGACGCCATCTACGCAGCGAACGTGATTGCGGTGTGGGGCGAGCGCTACCTCGACGCGACCGGCGCCGAGGGGGCTTAGCGCAGTTATTCGCGTGAGGCCGTCCCAGGGCCAGTCATTGGCGTGAACAGGCTCTAGCGTACTACTTGCATAGGGCGAAGCCCGCGTGCGTGTGGCCGTCTCGAATGGCCGCCTCGAAGTTGTCGACGACAGTCGTTTTTGGCCGATCACCGGTCGGCCAGAGGAGTGGCACGAGCGGCTGTTTGAACTGGCGGGATTCAACCGGTGGATGCAATAGTTTGCTGGAATCGTTCGGCGGGCGTCTCGTAGTTCAGTGTCTAGTGGCGACGTGGGCGACGCCGGCCGGCATCCGGTAGCTCTCGCCTGCACGAACGACTTGTGTGGGCTGACCATCGACCCGCACCGTTACCTCGCCCTCAAGCACATAGGCGACCTCAGGCCCAGTCGCCTCATGTCGAGGCTTTGACGCGTTCGGAGGAAATTCGGCAATGCCCATGCCCATCTCGCGATCTGTTCCTGCGATTGGGACCCGTTGTAAAACGACAGTGTCCTTGGCCGCTGGGGCTTTATCAGCCGCTTCGACTGGCTGAACGCTCATTAGCGCCAGCACGATAAGAGGAAGGTACCGAAAGCATTTCATCGGAAAATCGCCGTGCTCATTGTTCGTCGTTGGCCAGTGACGTGAGAACCCGGTATGCAGCCGTTACTCGTTCGCCGATAGGGAAGTTCTTGTTGGCGAGGATGACGATCCCCAGTCGCTTCTGCGGAATGAATGCGACATAAGCGCCGAAGCCATTAGTCGAGCCGGTTTTGTTGATCCAGACATCCTTGTGTGGATCCAGCGGCGGCTCGATTTCAGCGACTGCCGTTGCGTTGAGGATCATCGCCGACGAGTTGCCGTCCAGAATCGCTTTCAATGTGACGGGATACGGATATTGTTCCCATATCAGGTCCTGGGTCATCGGCCCTGCCTTGAAGTAGCCGGTGTGGGTGTCGGCGATCGCGCGCTGAAGCTTTTCGTCCACACGGATCAGATTCATGTTGGCTTCGACGAAACGGATCATGTCGGCGGCGCTCGTCTTAACGCCATAGGCTTCAGAGGACAACACCCCTGGCGCCATCCTGATCGGCGCGCCGTCTTTTGTGTAGCCTTGTGCGTAGTCAGGCAGCTTCGCAGCCGGCACATTGATGTAAGTGCTCTTCATGCCGAGTGCGGGAAACAGTTGATGTTCCATCAGCCCGTCAAAATCCCGACCCATGCTCTTCGCCGTGATCAGGCCGAGCGTTCCGATGCCGATATTGGAGTAAGTCCGATAGGTCCCCGGCGCATAAGTCGGCTGCCACTCCTTAAAATATTGCATCAGCTGATCGTCGTTGCTGATATTGTCGGGCACCTGCAATGGGAGGACGCCGGGAGTATGCGTGGCTAGGTTGAGGAGACTTACGTTGCCGAACGGACTCTTCTGCAGAGAGGGGAGAAACTTGCTCGTCGGATCCGACAGAGCCAGATAGCCGCTGACCTGTGCATACGACGCCAGCGTCGCCGTCAAGGTCTTGCTGACGGAACCGAGTTCGAACAAGGTATCGCGTGTGACGGGCTTTCCTGTTTCCGTCGACGCCAGGCCATAGTTGAATACGTAGTGCTTGTCCCCGTCGATGATGCCGACCGCCATGCCGCGAATGCCGTTATCCGCGATAACCGGCTCTATGGCGCGGTTCACTGCACTCCTGATTCTATCTTGCTGATTGTCCGCCGCGTGGCTGACGGGTGCAATCGTGCATGCAAAGGTTGCCATCGCCATAAGGCTTACGGCTCTTACATTCATTGCCTGATTCTTCAGTTTTCCATCATTGATCGTTGATTTTGCGTGTTCGCCGCAGGGCGACCGAACCGCGCTATTTCGGCACTGCGTATCTACACGGTGCCTGCGCTCGCTTCAGATATCGGATCCCTGCCGGTCGCAGATCAGCCACAAGGCCGATAAAACGGGACGCAGCATAAAAAATTTCTGTGGGCAAACTGGAGTTCGTAGGTTCGATACGTCCGGACAGGCGCTGAGGACGGAGTATGCACCCTGTCCGCCCCATCGACCATCGAGGATATCTTGTCTGAGACAAAGGAAAATCTTTTGCATGCAGTGCATGGTTTAACTTCACTCAACGTGCCACCGGCGGACTGCCTGCTGATTTCCACCGAACCCTACCTGCGGTTTTCGTCTGAACGCGATCACCCCGAGGCAGCGTAGTACATCTATTCCAACCTCACCCTTGCCGACAACGACACGGTAATCGTCACCCACAGGCCCGAGAACAAGCAGCCCAGATAGGTGGCCGGCTCGCCGGTGGAGACCGGACTCAGCAGAATGCCCCAGTTCCAGTGATAAGGCATGACCAAGACTCCAGCAAAAAGAAACGGAAGAGACACTAAAGTCTGCTAGCTAAAGATGTCTTTGAATTCTTTCTTCGAATCAAAGGCTTGCCGTTTAAGTATGAGGCCGTTCATCTTCTTAGAGACGGCGGCCAGCAGCTCTCGCCAGAATATCGCCGAGTGAACCCAGACGGGATAGTCCCAGCGCTTGAGGACGGACCGAATGTTCTCACTCAGTCTCTGGCGATAGTTGAATATCTCGACGAGTTGCATCCCGAGCCCCGTCTCCTGCCAAAGAATCCTGCGGACCGTGCATACGTACGCTCCGTCGCATTGCAGGTCGCATGCGAGATACACCCGGTCAACAACCTGCGCGTGCTTCAGTATGAAGAATCACCTGGGCGTGACGGATGAACAATAATCCGAGTGGTACAAACACTGGATTGACCTTGGCTTCGGCTCATTGGAAGTTCGGCTGAAAAACGAAAGGCGCGTCGGAGACTTCGCGTTCGGCGATGCACCAACGGTTGCTGACATATGTCTGGTGCCGCAAGTCTGGAACGCTCGACGATTTGACATACCGCTGGACAGCTATCCGACAATTAATCGCATTGCCAACAACGCGATGGGGTTCGAAGCGTTCAAACAGGCCGAACCCGCAAACCAACCAAACGCAGCAGGTTGAAGCGACGGTTCATTCCATTAACGACTTTGACGAGGCGACTGCGTCGCCGGATAGTCCATGCGCCGCTTCCCTGCGGTGGCTGCACTTGCATAGATGGACATGAGATGACGAAGCTCTTTGCGGATTTATCGGGCAAGGTTGCCCTTGTGACGGGTGCAGCAAGCGGATTGGGAAAAGAAATCGCACTCGCAATGGCGCGTTCGGGTGCGACGGTTGGCGTCGCTGACCTAAACCTTGAAGGCGCCAATTCGGCTACCCAGCAGATTCGGGAGCATGGTGGCCGGGCGCTCGGAGTGCTCATGGATGTCACCTCCGAAGGCGCTGTCAATGCCGGGGTCGACGATGTCGTGAAAGAATTTGGCTCTCTGGACATTCTTGTATCGAATGCCGGAATTCAGATAGTCAGTTCCATAGTGGATTTCGCATATGCAGATTGGCGAAAGATGCAGGCAATTCACGTAGATGGCGCTTTCCTGACAACCAAGGCCGCTCTGCGGCACATGTACAAGGAGAACCGGGGGGAGTGGTCATTTATATGGGCTCCGTGCATTCGCACCTTGCATCGCCGCTGAAGTCAGCATACGTTAGTGCGAAACACGCGCTACTCGGCCTATCGCGGACGTTGGCCAAGGAAGGTGCCGCACACAACGTCCGGTCGCACGTAATCTGCCCCGGATTCGTTCGGACACCCCTGGTTGACAAACAAATTCCAGAGCAGGCAAAGGAGCTCGGATTGAGCGAAGATGAAGTCATCCGGAACGTGATGTTGGGCGGTACGGTCGACGGCATATTTACGACAGTCGAAGACATCGCGGAGATGACTCTTTACCTGGCTGCGTTTCCAACTGCCGCGCTGACGGGGCAATCTTTCGTCGTTAGTCACGGATGGTTCATGCAATAGGCCTTGAAACATTTAGCGCCGGAGCCACGACTCCATGGTGCGTTTGGAGACATCATGACCGCAGGCTTTCAACATCCCTTCCCCGCGTCGGCAAGTAGTGTCGCGCGAGGCAAAATCGTTAGCGCGCAACAAGCCGTCAGGCTGATTCGCCCGGGCAACACCGTGGCAACTGGTGGCTTTGTGGGCATCGGGTTTGCGGAGGAAGTCGCCATCGCGCTGGAGCAGCTGTTCCTTGACTCCAGCGGGAGCGAAAGCGACGCGCCTCGAGACTTGACGCTGGTCTATGCGGGCGGTCAAGGCGACGGAGCCCGTAAAGGCCTGAACCACCTTGCCCACGAAGGTCTCGTTCGGCGGGTTATCGGTGGCCATTGGGGACTTGTTCCTGGTCTTCAACGCCTGGCTGTTGAGGGCCTCATCGAAGCCTATAACCTGCCGCAGGGAGTTATCTCCCAACTGTTTCGGGATATCGCTGCTCATCGACCAGGTCACTTGTCCACAGTCGGACTCGGTACCTTCGTCGACCCGCGCAACGGTGGCGGCAAGCTCAACGCCCGGACAACGGAGGACCTGGTCAGCCTGATATCAGTTAACGGTGCTGACTGTCTTCTGTACAAGACTTTTCCGGTCGACGTCGCCATCGTGCGCGGTACTACCGCCGATGCGAACGGGAACGTGACGATGGAGAAGGAGGCGCTCACCCTCGAGTCACTTGCAATCGCAATGGCCGCACGCAACTCTGGTGGCATCGTGATAGTTCAGGTCGAGCGCATCGCCGAAACCGGAACGTTGAATCCTAGACAGGTCAAGATTCCGGGGATTCTGGTCGATTGCGTCGTGGTCGCAAAACAGCAAAACCACTGGCAAACCTTCGCAGAGCCGTACAGTCCGGGCTTTGCGAGCGAACTTCGCATAGCGACAAGTTCGATTCCGGCCATGGCACTGACCGAGCGAAAAATCATCGCACGGCGCGCCTCGTTCGAGTTGATGGCCAATAGCGTGGTGAATCTCGGGATTGGGATGCCTGAGGGTATCGCGAGCGTCGCCAACGAGGAAAAGGTGTGTGACCTGTTCACGATGACAACGGAGCCGGGAGTCATTGGAGGCATCCCCGCCGGGGGCCTGAATTTCGGTGCGGCGACTAATACCGATGCCATCATCGACCAGCCCTACCAGTTCGACTTCTATGACGGTGGCGGCCTAGACATTGCATTTCTCGGGCTCGCGCAAGTGGACCGGGAAGGCAATCTCAACGTCAGCAAGTTTGGTCCCAAGCTCGCCGGCGCGGGAGGCTTCATCAACATCTCACAGGCAGCGAAGAGGGTCGTCTTTGTCGGCACGTTCAACGCGGGAAAGCTCGACGTGGATATCAAGGACGGGCGCCTGCAGATTCGCCAGGATGGCACTTGTCAAAAGTTCGTCGACGCAGTGGAACATCGAACCTTCGGCGGTCGTTACGCCATCGAACGTCAACAGCCCGTGCTGTACATCACGGAGCGATGCGTCTTTACCCTGACGAGAGACGGGCTCGAACTAGTCGAGATTGCACCCGGGGTCGACCTCCAGAGAGACATCGTTTCCCAGATGGGGTTCGCACCCGTCATGAAATCGCCGCCGCGTCTCATGGACGCCCGCATTTTCGAAAGCAAGCCGATGGGCCTGCGAAGCGTGCTTTTGCGATTGAGGCTTCGTGACCGGTTCAGCTACGACGCGGACAAAAATATCCTTTTCATCAACTTCGAAGGACACAAGGTTGCGACTGAAGTGGATGTGGATGCTATCCGCACCGAGGTTGAGTTAGTGCTCTCCGGTCTCAAGGAAAAGCCTCACGCTATCGTGAACTACGACAACTTTTCGATAGCCCCGGAGGTCATCGACGCCTATTCGGATATGGTGACCCGGCTGGTCTCGCGCTTTTACTCGGATGTGACCCGATACACCACGAGCAGTTTTCTTCGAATGAAATTAGGTGATGCGCTGCACAGGCGCAACGTCGCGACCTATATCTACGAAACCCCCGAAGAGGTAACCGCGTACGAGTCGCGTTAGCAGCCGGCCCCTTCTCCGTTTGCCTTGACTATCAGGCTTTTGCGCCAGGACGTTTTCGTACACGCAGGCAGCTATTTCCCCACGTTCCGTTTGGTTTGTCCCGGTCTTCCAACCGGGACTCGCCCCCTGCTACTCGACCTGGAGCTTGCATCGTCGTGCTCGTCGCGAGCTTTCTCACCACACTGTTAGGTCTCCAGGCGCGAGCAAGTACTACGCTTCGATGACAGCAGTTTCAACTGTCTTTTTAGTCGCCTTCGTGGCAGTCTCATACGCAGCGCTAGCTGACTGGCCCGCTGCACCAAGACTCGACTTCCAGATGGCCAGAATCGCGTCGCCGCCCGGCAGCGTATGTTTCGCCATGTTGTCGAACCACGCCTTCGCGTCGAATGAAGGCTGTTTGAACACGGCTTTGGCCGCCGCCTCGAACTCAGCTTGGCTGCTCGACACGATTTCTTTCACATGCGTCCAATAGGCCTGGGTCTTTTGAACACCGGCGCGCAGCTGGTTTTCCTGAACTGCAAAAGCTGCTTGCGGCGCATTGCTAATGAGGGATTTGGCAACGAGTTCCTGCGCCTCTGCAAGCGTCGTCTTGACCGTCTGCGCATTGAGCTCAACAAGCTTTTCGAACCCCTGAAAAGCCTTGTTCGCAAGACCGAAAGTTGTGTCGAGGCTTGCCTTGGCTGCAGTAATCGTTTGTTCCGGGATGAAGCTGTTCATGTTCGACTCCCAAAAAAAGTAGGGCCGGTTGTCGCCCGATTGACATGCTGCATCGCAGCAATATGGGTTCCATCATAGCCGCAAACTCGTTGATGTCAAATTATTATTTTGCGCACCCACCACACTTTATCGCGCCTCCATTCCTTGTGCAGTATGAATCTTTGCCCTTTCATTGCAATAGAAAGACGCATTGTTTCTGGCGCTTTCTATTTTTGCTGCGCCGCAACAGTGTGGGTGCATACTTGAGGCACCGCAACATACATGTGCCTTTGGAGATGCAATGAAAAGCCTTGAACTCACGCCGCCGTCGGCAACACTTCTCGTTCTTGAACCACTTCGCGCGGCAGCCGACTACGTCGCCGGTATGGCCCCGCTGGCTGTCCCGCTGCCGCGCGGGGACGGTCATCCAGTCCTCGTATTTCCCGGCCTAGGTGTCAGCGGGGCCGCGACGTCGGACCTGCGCAATCGCCTGCAGCAACTGGGCTTCGAAGTCCACGATTGGGAACAGGGTGTCAATTTTGGACCGGGTGCCGACCGTGACCCGATGCTCGAACGTCTGGGTGACCATCTGCGGCAGATACATGCGTTGCATCGGCGTTCGGTTTCTCTGCTCGGCTGGAGCTTTGGCGGCGTCTACGCCCGTCAGTTGGCCGCGAAATCACGCTGGCGACACCTGTTGCCGACAACTCGGACGCCACTCACGCCGGATGGCTGCTGAACATGTTGAGCAGCGGGGTAACTCCAATAAGCCATACTTCGACGCGACGCTCCGAAACCGTTGCCTCTGTCCCATGCGCTTCGGTCTATTCGAAAACGGACGGAATTGTTGCGTGGGAAGGATGCGTCTCGATTGATTCACGGAATCACCGCAACATCGAGGTCGCGGACGTAAGCCATCTAGGCATGGTTCATCATCCGGAAGTGTTGCGCGTGGTGGCGGACCTCCTCACCCAGCATCGGGGCCGTCCTGGGCAGGCGATAATGCGGGCCGCAGGTCGAAAGTGTCTTCGGGCGCGACATCACCTTAGAACATCGTGAGTACTGCCGGTGAAATGCCCGCGCCTCAAAATCTTCTCCACACTGCGCCGCCCGCCAACGGACGCTCAGCAGTTCAACTGCTGTCACCGTCTGGAGGCTGACAAATACGGATGCCGGACCGTCAGCCATGAATGCCGCTTTCAGGGCGACGAATTCTGCCCAGTAGGGCCAGCGTCGCGATCAGCGCCGTTCCCGATTTACCCGGGCGCAGCATCGCAGGCGCTTCGAATCGATACGCGCATCGATGCAGGACAGTCACGCATCGCGGTCCTCCTTGAACGACTTCGGAACTGCTGACTCTAAAGAGGAGAGGCCGTTCGGCCTCACGTATGAGCCTCTGCGTATTGAACTCCATAGAAAGCGGACTCAGCGCTATTTGTCCATACCTCGTTGCGCCGTCGCTAGTCGTTCGAACCGGACTCGAGGCGAGGAGAATTCAAATGAACAGGTTCGTCCGTTTTCTGGTCACTGCCGCGCTTGGTGCGGGGGCGGCCAGCTTCGCGCAGGCGGGTGGTGTGTCTGTAGGCGTCGGCATCGGTGTACCGGGCCCCGTGTATGTCGGCCCGCCGGTTATCTAGTCGGCCCTGAACAATTCGTTTCTCGTTGCACCGGCGTCACGCCGTCACGTCGGCAGCAATGCAGCAGTTGAGCAAAGCAGCGAGAACGAAGACGCAAAAAAGCCGCAGCTTCCTCAGGATCATCCGGAGGTTGTGGCCAGCGCCGCACAGTACAGCATGCATTGCATCGCCGAGCGCGCCTTTGAGCCAATTGCGATCAAGTTTTCCGTCCGTCTTCATGTGTCCGATAGCGGGCTCGATTGCACTTCGCCGCTTGATCATCGCGTGTAGTCCGCGTGTGATGCCCCGCCGCAAGCCGGGGTGGTAGATCCTCACGCCGTCGATAGCGACACCCTTGTATCCACGATCGACGATGGCGACTTCCGGCGTGGCGTCGCACAGGATTGCCGCCTGTTCCAGCGCTTCAGCCAGCGTATGACCGTCGTACGGATTGCCCGGCATCGAGCGCATGCCAACTACCAGTCCTTCCTTGTGTGTCGTCGTGATCGACACTTTCACCCCGAATTCGTACGGTTTTCGGGCCTTGCCCTTGGCCAGGCACTCGACTTCCGGCGCGTGTAGTGCGTAGAGCTTGTTCCTGTCTTTCGGTTTCTGCGCGAGGATGCGCTTTGTTCGGCCTATCAGCTCCTGCAACGCAGTGCGGGCATGATCGGCTACCGAGTCGAGTTGCCGCTCGACGTCACGCATCACCCGTCCAACGCGTGAGCGTAGTGTGCGCAACGCTTTCCTCATGCGCTTGTACTGCTTCGCGTGAGCGTAGCGGCCAATCTGCAGCCCCAGGCGTGGCGCCTCGCGGTTGTAGTTCTGCCGCAGCTTCAGGCCGTGCCGTGCAGCAGCCTTTACCAGATGTTCGCGACACCGCTCAAGCAGGCGGGAATCAGTCGGATGCGTGATCGCCTTCTCCATGACAGTCGTATCAACAATCACACGCTTCACGCTCGCGGCCTTGATCACGCCGGCGCGTTTAGCTGCATCGATCGTCTCGGCCAGCAACTCTTCAATGCCGGCTTCACCCAGCCGCTTGCGCCAGCGTGTCAGGCTCGATGGGTCGATAGGCGGTTCGGTCTGCAGGTACGTTTCGCCCGTAAATACCTGCCAGTAGGGGTTCTCCACCCATTGCCAGACGACCTCTTCGTCGGACAGGTCAAAAGCGTGTTGCAGGTAGAGCAACCCCGCAATCAGGCGCAGTGACGTCGCAGGTCGACCCTTGCTTGAGACGAAGCTGCCGCTCATCGATGCGCCCAATCGTTCCCAGTTGATCAGCTCGGCCAAGCCGACCAATGGGTGCTTCAGGTTGATCTGTTCGCGCAGCGGTTGCCGGAAGAAATCTCCCTCCGTCACAGGCGTCTTCGGACCCATCTGCACCTCGTCGAAAAATGCAGGATTCTCACCTTAATGTGCCAGGTTCCTGCAATTTCCACAACCGAATTTCAGACTCAAAGCCTCACCCCGCAAGGCTTTGAAGATTGTTCAGGTCCGACTATCTATGCGCCACCGCCCGTCATCTACGGGCCGCCGGTGATATATGGACCGCGCCCCTGGCCCGGATACTATGGCTACCCCTACTGGTACGGCGGATATCGAGGTTATTACGGCCGCGGTTACTACGGCCCTCGTTACTATGGACGTGGTTACTACGGCCGTGGGTACTACGGCCGCGGTTACTACGGCCCTAGTTACTACGGCCGCGGGTACTATGGACGTGGCTACTATGGGCATCGCGGGTGGCGCCATTAGAGCGCACGCGTGACTGTTTCCGTGAACACTATCTGGCGCCCGGGCTGACGGGGCTTCACCTGCTCAGTTATGCTCACAGTAGTTCGACGCGTACCACGACCAACACCCGGGCAGAATAGCGGAAGCGCGCCTCGACACCATCGAGTCGCAGTAACACACGTCTCCTGGGCCGGCTGTCGGCTTCAGCTATCGCCGGCACAATCGAAGGACCTATCCCATTGACCTCAGAACATGACCGCACGCCCAGCGTACAAGACGACTTTCTGCAGACGCTCGTAAGGGACAAGACCACCGTAAATGTGTTCCTCGTGAACGGCATCAGACTGAGTGGTCAACTGGCCGCCTTTGACCAGTTTGCCGTTCTGCTGGAGTCTGGTCCAGCCGCCGTGCAACTCGTATTCAAACATGCCATTTCGACCGTGATGCCGGCCAATGGCACGGGCCCGGCACGCGACCCGACCGGGGCGCCGGTGAGTGGCGACAAGCCGAATCACTCGCGAGCTCGCGTCCGATGAGTACCACCATGACATGCTGCGGCCTACGCTTCACCTACGCATAGCCACGCGACGTCTACGTCGTGAAGGTCAGAAAGGCGCTCACAATCCGTACTCTTCGGAACGGTAACTCCGGCGCGCCAAAGGGTCACGTCGCGTCCGGTACACCGACCGACCTGGCCACCCGACCGGAAGTAACCTTTGCGCGCTTGATGGTCATGTCCAGCCGTGCCGCGAAGGCCCGCCTGGAGCCGTTGTGTTTGAGTGTGCCTTGCAGATGTACATCAAGATTCAGACGACGACTCATGGCGCGGAATGCTCCGTGTCGCCACGAAGGCCGCATCAGAGGTGACCAAGGCAGCTGACCAGGCAGTCGAGAATGCGACAAAGTCGAAGGCGGTGAAGAAACGTTGAACCCGCCGTGGTCGCGCCGCGCGGCGAGCTGACCGCTTGGCCACACCGCGCTATGGCTGCTGTCGGACAAGCCCTCTTCTCGTGTGCGCTGGTCGTTCATTCCGACGCACGTGATGTCCACCCACGTTTGTTATCCGGCTCACGTCCGAAACCAGCACACCCGGGAAGACCGTGTCACGGCGCGTTGTTGAAAAGGACTGGTCCGCTTCGGCGGACCGGTCCCTACGCGACAGCGAGTTCGGTGAGGTGTCAGATTGGCTGTATGTTCGCCGCCTGCTTGCCCTTCGGACCTTGCTTGACTTCGAAGCTCACCTTTTGCCCGTCCTTGAGAGACTTGAAGCCCTCCGCCTTCACCTCCGAAAAATGAGCAAACAGGTCTTCGCCACCCTCATCCGGCGTGATGAAACCAAAACCCTTTGCGTCGTTAAACCACTTCACGGTACCCGTTGCCATTTTCCTGACCCTATTCAAAGACCGATGTGTTGTAAAACGCGACGGTGGACCGCCGCACACGCACACGTTTTTAACAGAGGAGAATGCTCTGAACAATTGGCGTTTCCGACAGGTGGGTCGCGGACATACCAACAGCTTGTGCGCTCGCTAACAGTGCTGTTGGCTGCAATGAAGCAGAATGTCATTCCAGGAGTCGGCCGGCGCTGGTCGCGTCAGCACTTACAAGAAGTTACGCGGGAAACCGCATGTTTTCCCTTATCGTCGCTTGGATTGGCCACAATTCCTTTTTCAAACCAGCGCTCGCACGATGGGTTTGGACTCCATAACACAACTTGCAGGGATGACACGGTCATGGAAGCAAAAGACTATGACGGCAGCTCTTCGACGCATCGTGCTCATAGGCACCCCGTGACGCTGAGCGCGCAGGAGCTCGCGACGCTCTTGCGCCTGCGCAATGCGTCGGCCGAGACGAACGCAGTAACGCCGGACGTCATCGCCCTGCAAGCAGCGGGGCTAGTCCATTTCATCGCGTCAGAAGACGGCGACGCCACGCTTGCGCTGACCGTAGACGGGAAGGTGCTGTTGCGGTTGCTTGGCGCCGAGCCAGCTGACCGCCCCCCTTATCCAAACTAATGGGGCGAGTTGTCCCAGTGCCCTGCGCGGTTCGGCCCTCGGCTGGACAACATCAACTGTCAGGCGAGAAGCAAGACGCGCTTGCATAACGGTTAGAATAACTTATCGACCTCGTACCAGAAGCGGTTCTCGCCCGCTTCAGAGCAGCTCGACCATGGGATACAGCGCATCCATGGCTCGGACTTACATCTTTTCGAGCATGACTTAACCTCGACGGCATGGGCTTGCGCCCCGGCCAACGAAACCACGACGTCAAACTTGAACCACGGCGAGAAGCGCCGGCACGTCGCCGATGACACGACTCTGGTGTCCCTTGCCCGTCGTATCCTCAAGCAGTATCGCGCCTCCTGCCGCGACGCGACGTCGCTCACCGTCACTGGCCTCGAACTCAATCTCCCCACTGAGAAAAAATACCCACAGGCACGTGGGCGAAGGGTGAAGGTCTCCGACCCATCCGCTGGGCACGTGCACAAATCCGTAGCGGGTCGCTGCCGCGAAATCCGACACGTCAAAGGATTCAGCGGGGGGCGCGAAGTTGCGGGTAACCAGTTCGATGTTTACCGACGCAAAATGACTTTCGCCAACCGAGTCTGAAAACAGATGTGAAAACGACAGTGCAAACGCCACGGGGTTTCTCCTTCCGCGGCCTCTGTTCCAGTCGGCGTACAACGTGCACCGTCAGAGGGTCTCAGAGGTCTGTGTTATTCGGCGCCGCGCGAGACGTCGGCCGCACAACGACTCCCGTTGAGTGTCCCGCCCGCCGACCCGGGCGTCAAGGCACGGTGACGTGCAGCGAGGGCAACGCGCCAGCACGGCGAACCGGGTCGCAGAGGTGTGTCCGCTTCGCCGGGACTATTTCTGTCCTGGCCCGAGGTAAGGCGCACGTGGCTCCGTCGGCCCCAGCTCAACGCGAAATTTTCGGTTTCAGAACTCACAAACCCGTGGTCAACATCTCGGCCATCGGCGACGTTAAGGATGCAAGAGGCGGGAACCGTCCGCCTCCCGTCGCGACCCGCGCTCCTTCGCTGGTCGGCTTTGTACCTGCTGGAGCGGAACATGAAAAGCGTGAACGGGCAGTCCCTGCGTTGCCAGGTCGAGAAATGGCTCGCACCGGCTCCGGCGGCATCGGTTCATGTGACCAGATTCAGTCGCGCCCGGTTGGGCGGGCGACGATGTGTGTACGTTGAGACGTCGTCATCACGCGGAGTGCGCGCGTTGTTCTTCTTCAGGCACGATGACGGCAGCTGGTATGTGTTTCCGCCTGCTGCCGACAGGCCGAGGGTGACTGCCGGCAGCATTGCTCGTGAGGGCTCGGCGCCGACGTCCATACCCCTGTAGCGCCGGGGACCATTGCGCGATGCGCTCGCTCCTAGCCCCGGGGGACGTCGCTCGGTGAGCCATGAGATTATTGTCGCCGGGTTGATTTCATCACTTCCCGCGTACGGCGCCGAATTGCCGGGAGGACAACACGTCGTCCCTATTACCACAGACAGGACTCACGTCAACGGCATGCCGGGCAACACCGAGGAACCCCATGTCGACAGATAAGACGAGTCCGATGAAGCCCGTGCGTTGGAGCGCATCGTAAGTGCCGCTCGCGACGTACAAGCCGCATCGAGCGCCCTTGAACGACACTTCGAGTCAGCTGGCGACTGGCGCGAATCGCTAAACCGAAAACCGCCCTCGTGTGACTTTCTCGCCGAAAAGATTATGTCGGAACTGCAGTGCTTGTCACACAGTGCGGCTCGCCGCTGAAGCGCACCGCCAGCGCACACAGAGCGGACAGCGTGACGAGCACGCCGAGCGTCGCGAGGGTCTGCTGGATACTACCGACTCCCTTCATCAGAAAGCCCGCAGCCACCGCGCCGACATTGCCGCCCGCGCCGATGATGCCGGCCACGCCACCCAACGCCTTACGGTCGATGAACGGCACCAGCGCGTAGGTCGCGCCGCAAGCCATGTGCGTGAACAGGCCAAAACCAGCATGGCGACCAGGGCCAGGGCGATGCTGTTCGCGTGCGCAAAGCACACGAGGCCGAGGCCTTCGCCGACCATCGGCGCGCAGAGCAGGGTCGCACGGACGTCGAGGCCGCGATGCGCAGCCGCCTTGTCGGACAGCCAGCCACCCAACGCGCGGGCGAACAGCGCGAGCAGCCCGAAGCTGCCAGCGGCGAGGCCCGCCGCCTTCAGCGACAGGCGGAAATGGTCGACGTAATAGATCGCGGCGATGTTGTGAATGAATACCTCGACGCCGAAGCACGCCGCGTAGGTGATGAACAGCATCCACACACGGTAGTTCGCGCAGGCCGCGCGAAAGCTCGCCCAGCCGCCCTTCTTGCCGCCGTCGATGGCAATGCCGCGCGCGCAGTGCCGCGAAGTGGCCTTGCGGGCAGTCCTGCGTGAAGCGCCAGTAGAACGCGCCCATGACCGGCATTGCCAGCGCCGGAACAAGCAGCGCGAGGCGCCACGCCGACGATTCGCCGACGCCGAGCATGATGGTCGCCGCTAGCAGCAGCGGCACGAGCGCCCGCGCGGCGCCGGCCCCGGTGTTGCCCCAGCCTGCCGTCGCCGCGTTGGCGGTGCCGACCACATTCGGCGCGAACATCATCGAGGTGTGGTACTGGCTGATGACGAAGCAGGCGCCCACCGCCCCGATGAGCAGACGGCACAGCAGGAAGCTCTCATAGCCGGTGGACAGCGCGGCGCCGAGCACGGGAAACGCACCCATGAACAACAGACCCGAATAGACCTTGCGCAGCCCATAGCGGTCGCACATCGGACCGATCACGAGGCGCACCAGGATCGTCACGGCGACCGCGGCGATCCCGGGCACAGCGATGCCGCGTGACGCGTCGAGTCGGCGCCACAAGGTGTTGGACTGTGGCGATGCACGGCGTTGGTGCAGTGCAGCGCTGTTTTCGTGCGATAAGACGAGGCGGTGCGCGCGGTCGACCTCCATGGTGCCGGATCGGGTTCCGTCCATGGCTTCGCAGGACCATAGAATCCGCCAAGGCCAAAGCTATTGGATTCCTTTCATGTCCACGCCGATCGTGACCATGCCGTCAGCCGAAGGCTTCGACGCGTTGCCGCATTTCCAGGTGGACTCGCTACCGGCTGTCCACCGGCCTTTGGTAATCATATAGACGACTCGTTCGGCAGCCGTCGCTAGTAGGGGATCCGGTCAGCGTCATCGCCCTTCATCAAAATCGACGTTTGAGCAACACGTCGTCGAATTGTCCAGCTCCACCGTCAGGGCCATAGCCCGGGTAGCACGCGGCAAAACCGGTCAAGGAGATTTCCTGCGGTCAACGTCTCACTGATTGATGGCATGACTATTGCTGTGAGTCGGGGCGAGGTCAACGGTGGCCTCAGCGCATCAAATGTTCACCAGGCCGCTCGTCTTGAGCGACCCGCAGGGACAAAGGCGTCCCGAGTGCCAGCTGCGCGACCGAGCAATCGGGGGCGCGGTTGCCCTCGGGACGCTTTTTTTGCGTATAACGCGTCGCCGCGAGTCCCGCTTGGGTCCACGCTGTGCGATTGGATCAACGGTCTCGGGAGAGTCGCCTTCACGATGAAACAGCAGACAACCCTAAGTCTCGATGCCGTCTCCGGACAGGTCATTGGAGAGCTCATCAATCTGGCGGGCCGGCAGCGGATGCTCTCGCAACGCATCGTGCTGCACGTACTGCTCGCGTCGCATGGCGATTGCTCTGCGCTTGCCGCCGTTCGCGACTGCCTTGCTACGTTTACTCAAGCGCATGCCGATCTGGTGAGCGGCAACGAGCGCTTGCCGGGCGTGTTTTCACAAGCACTGCGTGAACTCTATTTCGGCAATCGCAAGGCCGACGAGCGGATTCAGCAATTTATCGCCCACGTGAACCGAGCGGTCGCGGGCGTCGAGTCGGGACGTGCGGAAGACCGGGGCCTCGTGGACGCCCTCGTCACCCAGGCGACGCCGCTGCTCGACCTTCTGCAGGACATCACGCTCGCGTATCAACACGAGATGCGCGGCATCGAAGCGGCCGCGCTCAAGCGGCAGGCCGACATCGCCGAGCGGCTCGGCAGCATTTCGATGCAGGCCAATATCGTTGCGCTCAACGCGCGCATCTCGGCCGCGCGAGCGGGTCAATTCGGACGCGAATTCGCGGTGATCACGACCGTGCTCGCAGACATCATCAAAGAGATGGACGGGCTGATTCAAAGCGTCGTCGATACCCGCGGCGCTGGCGATATGCCGCCGCGGCGCGGCGTCCCAATTCGGGATTGGCATACCCGTGCGGACCGCCCAGTTCAATAGGATGTTGTCACGTCAAGGTGTCCGCGCCGTAGTAGTGCGATGGACGGAGCTTTTCTTAAAAGCCGGACGGATTGATGAGATGGTCACTCCGCCCCACAAGGGGATTACGCTCGCGGAGTATTTCCTTACGCGGAGAAGCCATCATGCAAGAAGTTACCCTTTCGCCTGACGCGGGCGAACAGTCAGGTAGAACACCCCGAGGATGTCTGGACGCGAGCGTTGTGCGATGCGTGCTGATGCCCTGGCTGCGGAAGAAGCAGTCGCTGCCCGGTCCAATCGTTGCGCAGGCCGAAGCCTGGGCGGCCGGTTGCCAGGACACCGTACCGAGACCTGATGCCCACGGAAGCCGCATCACCGTTCGTTCGCCTCTCGCGTGACGTCATCTTCAGTCGCGCAGCGCTGTGCCGTCACGTCGAGGAAGAGCCTTTTTCCCTCTCGGGCAGCACCGTGCGTAGTGCACCACGCCCTGCCCGCAAGATGGCTCAGGAAAACGCAATGCGGCTCGACGCCGCTCCCGCCGAACAGCCGTCCCTCTTCTAAGCGCCGCGGCGTGCCCGGTGCGAAGCACGTGCCCGACGCCGAAAAAATTCTGTCCACCCGCACACACGCATTTCTGCTTCGAGCGACTACAGTTAAGTAGTAGGGAGACTGTTGTGCCCGTGGAGCCAGTCCGCCTCACGGTTGCGGGCGGCATGCAGTACGAAGGTGTGAAAGAAAATGAAGTTGTTCATCTGCGCACTGCTGTTTGCCGCCGCGTCTCTCTGCGCGCGTGCTGACACTCCATTGCTCCATTCTCCCAGCGTGCTCGTGTACGACGTCGCGCGCGGCGAAGTCCTGCTCGAAAAGAACGCTGACGACGTTCGACCCATCGCGTCGCTGACGAAACTGTTGACGGCGATGGTCGTCATTGACCACGCACAGGCGATGGCGGACACCCTGACAATTGGCGACGCCGACATCGACCGGCTCAAGCACTCGGGTTCCCGCCTCCCTGTCGGCGCGTCGCTCGACCGCGAGGAGATGCTGCGCCTCGCGCTCATGTCATCCGAAAACCGTGCAGCGTCCGCCCTGTCACGCTCCTTCCCGGGCGGCCAGTCCGCGTTCATCCAGCAGATGAATCTGAAAGCGCACGCGCTGCACATGACCGACACGCATTTCGACGATCCGACGGGCCTCTCGCCGGACAATGTCTCGACGGCGCGCGATATCGCCAAGATGGCGAACGCGGCTTCGCACTATCCGATGATCAGCTCGTTCACCACGCTGACCGCGTACGAACAGGCAATCGGCAGCCGCACCAGGTTCTATCACAATACCGATCCGGTCGTCCGCTGGGCGGACTGGGACGTTCAGCTCGCAAAAACCGGTTACACGCGGGAGGCCGGACGCTGCATCGTAGTCGACGTCGCCATGCCGGGTGGCCCGCTGATCATTGCGCTGTTGGGCGCAAAGTCGTCCGGCGCCCGTGCCGCCGATCTGGCGGCGATCCGCAACTGGCTGAACGGCGATCAGCCGCCCGTCGCCGTGCCTCGCCTGTATTACGTCTCTGCACGTTCACATCATCATCCAACCATCGCCAGTCAGGCGCAGCGCGTGAAGGTGCGATTCTCATCCTCCTCGCGAACCGTGTCGGCTGTCCCGCCACGTCACCACGCGTCGCATCGGATCCGTGCCAGTCGAGCCGGAGCGTAGGGGTGCCCGAACTGTCGCGACTCAAATACGCCGCAAGGCAACTCGTCGTGGCGGCCTTCACCGACTCACTCAGTAACCTCGCGGAGTCGCTGAAGCTGTACCGCCCCAGAACCGTGCGGGCCGGATAACCGCTGCCCCGCACGCGATCTGATTTTCGCCGCCCGGCGTCCGCGCGGCCTGTGGCACGAAGAACAGCCCTACACCGTTCCACGCCGCGTATTTTTTCCCTTTGCAGCGTCAACCCATGTCGTCAAGGTTGCGCTATAGGCGGCAGCGCTGAATTTTTCGTGGACCGTCGAGAGCGTACAAAACTTGGGGAGGTCGATTTCGTCAGGGCTCCATGACTCACGGCACGTTGCACGGTCTGTGCTGTCCGTTTGCCAGAGCACGCCTGCTGACGCTGGCCTGATGCATTTTCCGCAACCCGAGTCGGCAATCTTGAGCGCCGAGATGCGACGCGGCGAGAATTCCCCGTTCAAAACCGCTACCCTGACCGTTCGGCCACCACGCAGCATCACGGACACTTTGCCGAAGTGCCCAGGTAGAACCTGGCTTGCCACGCGCGGCTCTGGCGCGACGCGCAAACTGCGTACCGAACTGGTCGCACCATTGACGCACCGTCTCGTCGCTCACCGTCACGCCATGTTCGAGCAGCAACTCCTCGATGTCGCGCAGGCTCAGATTGAAGCGGCACAGGTTTCGGAGCTTTATTACTCATCGGCATGAAATCTGTACGCAATAGAGCTTAAACGTCGGTCATTTCGCTTAACGACGCAGACCGACCTGCCCCGGCTGACCATTTCGTCCGAAGGCGCAGTATCGACAGGCTGCAAAGCAATCTGTCGCCGCTACCGAAGCGAATAAACGAGCGACGGGGAGGACCGATTGCTTGTCAGTGCGGAGTACGTGGCGCCACGGGACGATCGACCTGAGAAAGCAGTCAGTGGCTTGGCACCGACCTCAGCGGCCAGTATGGGGCGACGTATGCGTTTTGTGAAATAGTGCTTGCACGAGACGATCGCCCACTCTCGGTGTGGGGCAGACTTCGCACCGGCTCCGGCCAGCTTGCCTTCCCGGTCGGCCTTCACCCAGTTGTACAGCGTCTGCTCAACCACTCCCAGTGTCGCCGCCACCGCTGCCATACTTTGTCCGGCCTTGACCAGCCACACCGCTTCCAGCTTGAACTCGAGCGTGTACTGCGCTCGCTTTGCCTTGCTTGTCATCGTTCTTCTCCTTGCTTGAGCTTACCTGCTCAGCAAGGGATTCGTTTTTCGGCGGCAAGCTCACCCCAACTTTTGCACGCCCTCTATTGCGACAAAAACCCAACTATTCATCCGCGATGGGGTTAGTCAAACGACCGAGTCCATCCGCGGTCACAATACAAGTGTCACCCGGCTTCATCCATAGCGGCGGCGTATGTGCTACCCCGACGCCAGCTGGAGTACCTGAAACGATCAGGTCACCGGGGGATAGCGTCATCACTTCACTGATAGTTTCAATGAGTGTCGCGACATCAAAGATCATTTCGTCTGTGCTACTTTCCTGGACGATCTCTCCATTCAGAAGTGTCTGTAATTGCAATCCCTTTGCGCCCGCGGGCAACTCATCCGCCGTGACGATGTAAGGGCCGAACGAGCCCGTGCCGTCGAAGTTCTTGCCAATGGTCCATTGAGGCGTACGCGTTTGATAGTCGCGCAGGGATGCGTCATTGAACAACGAGTATCCGAAGACGTGATCTAACGCCGAGACCTTCGGAATTGCCCGTCCACCTTTTCCGATGACGATTACTATCTCGCCTTCATAGTCGAGGTTCCTGGAGACCCTGGGCCGTAAGATAGGTTGTCGGTGTCCGATGAGGCTTGAGGCGAAGCGCGAGAAAATGGTCGGGTAATCAGATTGTACGGACCCCGTCTCGTTCGTATGATCGCGATAGTTCAGCCCGATGCAGACGATTTTCGAAGGTGAGATAAGTGGGGGTAGATGGTCAACGTCTTCGAAGGCGACAGGTTCTCCCTGTAAAAGACACTCGCAAAGCGAAGCGACCGCCTCGTCGCCGGCAAGTAGGGCGTCGCTTAGGTCACCAAATTCAGGAATATCGGTGAGAAAGCGGCCGAAGAATTCCTCTCCTTCCGCTGCCGCAGCCAGCCCCACGTGACCGTTTCTGATAAAGCGTAGGTATTTCATTGTCCAGGTTCCGAGTTGAATCGAGATTGCGCGGAGTTAGCTCTAAACGCTACGAGGTACAGTCTCGCGAAGCGATGCCAAGGGTTGGTCCCAGTCTCGAGGGTTGTGCACGCCTCGAATCAGCACTCGACTTTCGTTTGACAGCATGCAGCGTTTTCGCGTATCGCTATTACATATCGAGGTATGGGAAATCCGGGTTATCTAGTGCATTGTTCGAGGCTGAAGACAAAAGACTCGTAAGGTCGTCCCGTAACGTGCCTCAAACCCATTTCGCATGTGCGATTTGCCGACACATAAGCGTCAGCGGTCGTCGCATTCACATATGCTTGTTCTTCCCGTGTGGCAGAGACGACCAACTCCGGATGTAGCAGCCCCCGGTCGCCAGCGGTGCCGCAACAGGTGGCGCCAATCGGAATGACGACCTCTTCTGCGATGTGTTGTGCTACCTGCTTGAGTTGCCCGGACAGCTTAAGATGCATCATCGCGCAGGTAGGATGCACGACAAGACGATTAATTGGCGTGCGCACCTGCAGCTCCGGAAGGAGGCTTGCACACCAGGTTACTGAGTCGACGATTTTGAGGCGCGAGTACCTTTCGCTAAGCTCAGGTTGGAGATGCTCAGACAGGTCGTTCGCGAGACCGTGCGTACAAGACGCTGCGTCGATCACAACAGGCAAACGTCCTTCATCGGTCCACCGCAACAGCGCACCCGCAATCGAAGTTGCCATAAAACGATACGCGTCAGCGTATCCCTTTGAACTGAACGGCGTCGCGCAGCAGAATCCCTTTACGTCTGGCGGAATCCACAACTTCTTCCCTCCTCGATCTGAGACACGGACGAGCGCCTCCTGAATCGATATTGCGTCGCCAGGGGAGTCTGGATCACGCCCGAATATTCGATTGACGCAAGCAGTGAAATAGACGGCGTCGGCGCCTTCGCGGAACGTCTCCGGCATACGGGTCGCTGCCGGCTTGGGCATCGGTCCCGGGACGGTCGGTAAAATGTCGCTGCTAACAAATTTGCGCGCCGTGTCTGTCAACGCTTTCACCGACGCCCAACCTAAGGTATTGCCGAGATACTTTGCCCCACCCAGCGCTACGCTACTAACCCGCTCGACGGTGGCCCAATTCTTGGCGACAGACAGGGCAATGCTCTCCGAGGTTTCGGTTTGCGCGCGCCGCCGAAACTCGCGCATCAGTTCTCCAGTATTGATTTCAATGGGACACGGCAGCGAACAGGTTCCATCACCGGCACACGTCTGTATGGCATCGTATTGATATTGCTCCTGGAGCCGTCTCAGGACTGGGGAATTCTCCGGCTGGCGTGCCATCTCACGACGCACGACGATACGCTGTCGCGGCGTCATGGAGACATTTCGACTCGGACATACAGGCTCGCAAAAACCGCACTCGATGCACTGACTGGCGTCGGAAACCTCATCTATCGGGGGCTGGGTTTTGAGATTTTTCAGATGAATTTCCTTGTCCCTGGTAAGCATCACGTTCGGTGCAAGAACGCCACGCGGGTCGGCGAGTTGCTTGACTCGCCACATGACGCTCGTCGCCCGCTCGCCCCATTCGTGCTCGATAAATGGCGCCATATTCAATCCGGTTCCATGCTCTGCTTTAAGGGACCCGTTGTATTTGTCTACCACGAGGACGACGAGCTCCTCCATGAACCTCGAATATCTCGCCTTGTCGCTGTCCTGATCCAGCCGGACGACAAGAGAGAAATGCAGATTCCCGTGCGCCGCATGCCCTGCGACGCCTGGCATAAACCCGTGTTTTCGCAGAAGATCCTGCAGGTCATGCACCGCATCTGCCAGAAGCGCTGGGGGAAAACAAACGTCCTCGGTGATAAGCAACGAGCCCTGCATTCGCAATTTTCCAATCAAACCCAACAGACCTTCCCGCACGTGCCACGCCAGTTCGATGGCCTCGGCACGACTCGTAAAGGTCAAATCTCCCAGCAGGGTTACCCGGTCTGTCAGGTGCATGACGCGAGCCTGCTTTTCAGTTAGGCTCTGCTCGTCGCTGGCGCCTAACTCCACCAGCAATGCCGCCGCCTCTATGTCAAGAGTCTTCCAGTATTCAGGCGTCCCGGGAAATGCCGCGGCCGCGGCCCGCAGGGCCGGTGCGATCATCAATTCGACGGCGTCGGCACCGAGCGCAACCAGACCTGGCACAAGCGCGATCGCATCGTTAATTGAGGGAACGGCAATCCATGCGACGCTCGTGACCGCCGGAAGCGCAACGGTATCGAATGTTGCGTCCGAGATGAATCCAAGGGTCCCTTCGGAGCCCACCATAAGACGACGGAATATCTCCAGGGGAGTGTGACCGTCGAGGAAAGCGTCAAGCCGGTAGCCGTGGGTGTTTCGGATGGAGTATTTGCGACGGATTTTCTCGACCAGTTCGTCATCCGCGAGAATCTCCGCGCGCAGCGTCATCAACCCTTGCGCGAGCTCAGGTTCGTTGGTCTGAAAATATCGTTCAGCGTCCGGGTCTGATGTATCTATTTTGGTCCCGGATGGAAGCACGAACGTAAGCGCATTGACGGTACGGTATGCATTCTGAGACAAAGTGCATCGCATGCCTCCAGAATTGTTTGCAATTACGCCACCGAGCGTGCACGCTCCTGAGCTCGCTGGATCTGGCCCAATCTTGCGGCCGTGAGGCGCCAAATGAGCATTTGCCTGGGAAAGAATGGTTCCGGCGCCGGCCTTCAGGCTGACGCCGCCCGCTCCAATGTGCTTGATACCGCTGAAGTACTTGCGCACGTCGATGAGGAGGCCATCTGACTGTGCTTGTCCGTTCAGACTTGTCCCCGCAGAGCGAAACGTGGCGTGCCGACCTGACTGAGCACAGAAGCGAAGGATTTTTGCCACGTCGTCTGAATCGTGGGGGACGACCACTACTTGCGGAATCAAGCGATATGGGCTCGCGTCCGACGCATAGCGGACGAGGTCAACCAGTCGATGCAATACGCGTTCTGGCCCGAGCAGTTGCTCCAGAGCCTGCCTCAACGCCGGGGGCGTTCCGTCACAGAGTTCCTCAGGTACCGCGTCTGGCAATGCGTGGCCCTGCGGTCGCCCCACTTTTGCCGGATCCACAGAAAGAAGTTTTTGCATTCTCGAACTTGGTAAGGATGGAAATGGAATCAACAAGATATGTTGGGTAGACGCGGTGAAGGCTCTGTGAAATTGACGGGCGTAGACTACCTGTTTGGCTTAAGAGTAGTTATCCTTATCAGATAACTTTCTCGATTGCAGCAGAGACAGTCCAATCATGCCATGTGGCGAACCGTCAAAGTCCCGGATTTCGCTGCCGCCATTTCTTTCTCTACTCGTGCCGTTTTCGTTGAGTGGCTTCGTGTTGGACTTTTATTTTGACATCGCGAGTGCAGCGACCGGACGGCGCCGTACCCACCAACCGAAGGCCGCTGCCGTGAAGAACATCAGCAGTCCGTAGATGGCAGGTGCAATGGACATGGCGTCGTTCCTCAACACGACTAGGGCAAGGTAGATAGCCAAAGTGCTGTTGTGCAGACCGATCTCGAAGGCGATGGCGCGGTTCTGCCCTTCGGTCAGGCGGGTGAGTTTGCCGGCGAAATAGCCCACCAGCATGCTGGCGACATTGAAGACCAGTGTGGCCGTGCCGACAACCTGGAAGTTGCTAGAAAGCACCGCCCATTCGCGGATGACGACCACGACGATCAGCAGCGTTAGAATCAGCGAGGACGCGATTTTCACCGGCTTGTCCATCTTGATCGAAAAGCGCGGAAACCTGGAGTGGATGAACATCCCGATGGCGACCGGCGTGAGGACCATCACGATCACTTCCAGCGTCTTTTGAAACTGCAGGGGGATATACGCCTGGCTGCCCATGAAGCTGCTCAGCGCGAAGTTGACGATGAAGGGAATGCTGACAATGGACAGCACACTGTTGATCGCGGTCAGCGAGATGTTCAGCGCCACGTCGCCCTTGAACAGATGCGAATATAGGTTCGCGGTGATGCCGCCGGGGGATGCGGCCAGCAGCATCATGCCCACCGCCAATTCAGCGGACAAGCCGAGCGACTTGCAGAGGAAATAGCAGAGGGCAGGCAGCAGCAGCGTCTGGCAGAGCAGCCCGATTAGAATCGCCTTGGGTTGCACCAGGATGCGCTTGAAATCCTCCATTCGAAGGTGCAGGCCAAGGCCCAGCATGATGATGGCCAAGGCCAAGGGAAGGCCGATGGTGGTTAGCGCGCTTGCTTGCATGTCTCTTCTTCCTTGAACCGCGAAGGCACGTTTGGGTGGGGGGGTGAATGCGACAACCGTGGACAGCCAGGCAAGAAGCTTCTGAGTACGGCGCGCGGTATCTAATCATAGAAATCGGAGCGCGATCATGACTGTCCGATGTTTACGATCCAGGGGTATGCCCTAACAGGCTGTTGAATTTGGGTCCCGTGCTAACGGGGCTTGAGGGACAGGCGTTATGGATATTGTGTTCATGATCTTTGGCAGCGGATGCGATGCGCTGAATGGATGAAATGCAGGAACCCATGTTCACGACGGTCAAGCTGGAGGATTTCGCCCCGGCGGATCACCCGTTGCGGCCGATGCGGCTGCTAGTGAACGAAGCATTGAAACGGCTCAACGGGCTGTTCAGCGTGATCTATGCGGACACCGGCCGGACATCGATTGCGCCCGAGAAGCTGCTGCGTGTGCTGCTGTTGCAGGTGTTCTACTCGGTGCGCAGCGAGCGCATGCTGATGGAGCAAATGCGTTACAACGTGCTGTTCCGATGGTTCGTCGGGCTGGCGATCGAGGACGCCGTGTTGGACCACCCGGTGTTCTCGAAGAACCGCGACCGACTGCTGGAGCATGAAGCCGTGGAAGCGTTCTTCACTGAAGTCATGAGCCTGGCGGACAAGCGGGGCCGGCTGTCGAGACACCATCTCTCGGTGGACGGCACGCCGATTCAGGCATGGGCCAGCCACAAGAGCTTCCATGCGAAGCACGGCTCGCAGCAACGATACGCGTGAGTCGAGTACGAATCCGGATGGATGGTTTCGCCGAGCGCGCCAGCGCCTTGTAACTGCTCGAGTGCGTGCCAGGTGGCCATGCGAAGACGGTCCGTGACACGCACTTCTCCAGCGAGGCGTTGGTCCACGCCTTGTGCCTGCCGCACGAGATCGACCGCCAATTTCTCCATTTTTTCGGCCGTACGCAGCGCGACCTCGCCCACCGAAGTCGGCACATACCCGCCAGATTTGCGCAGGAAGAGCGTCGAGCCGAGCGCACGTTCGAGCGTCGCGAGGCGCCTGCCTACCGTCGCCTGATCGACACCATCAATCCGCGCGGCGCCGCGCAGGCTTCGCTCCCCGGAAAATGGCGAGAAAGATACCGGGGGGGCATCCCAGTTCAAGGCAGCCTCCAGCAGTGATGCAAATTTGCATCGGTGGTCATGCATATTGCTGCGTGAATCCATCATGCCCCAAACATATACTCACCTCATCGTCGCAGTACGCAGAAGCGCACCAGCCCAACGATTACTACCAAACTCTGTTGAGAGATTCCCTATGTCCGACGCTCTTTGCCATACGCCCACCGAAATGACGGCAATCGAAATCATCCAGCCAGGCGGCCCTGAAGTGCTGGTTCCGACGAAGCGCCCTGTACCGCGCCCGGAAGCTGACGAGGTGTTGATCCGCGTTCATGCAGCAGGCGTGAATGGCCCCGACGTGTACCAGCGCAAGGGGCTGTACAACCCGCCGCCGGGTGCATCGGACATTCCAGGGCTCGAAGTTGCCGGTGAGGTCGTTGAAGTAGGCTCCGCTGTGCGTCGCTTCAAGCGTGGCGATCTGGTCTGCGCACTGGTGACGGGCGGTGGTTATGCGGAGTACGCACTTGCCAATCACAATGTCACGATGAAGCTGCCGCCCGGTCTCGATGTGTCCGAGGCGGCGGCGATGCCAGAAACGTTCATGACCGTGTGGCTTAATCTCATCCAGCGCGGCAAACTGCAGGCCGGCGAATCTGTGCTCATTCACGGCGGCGCCTCGGGTATCGGCACGACCGCAACAATGATTGCGAAAGCGATGGGCGCGTCGAAGATCATGACCACTGTCGGCTCCGAAGCGCAGCGCGAGGCAAGCCTGCGGCTGGGCGCGGACCACGCGATCAACTACCTCGAAGAGGATTTCGTGACGAAGGTTGACGAATTCACGGGCGGTAAAGGCGTGGACGTGATTCTCGACATCATTGCGGGCGATTACGTGGCGCGAAACTACAAGGCTGCGGCAATGAATGGCCGCATCCTGCAAGTGAGCGTGCTTAAAGGGCCAGCAAAGGATCTCGACCTGTTCCCGTTGATGGCCAAACGCCTCACCCACGTCGGCTCAACGCTGCGCTCGCGTACACATGAAGAAAAGGCCGAAATCATTGCTGAGCTTGAACAGCAAGTGTGGCCGCACATCGAAGCGGGACGGGTCAAGCCGCACGTGTATCGAACCTTTGCGCTGGAAGACGCGCGTGGGGCTCATGAGTTGATCGACTCGGGTGTTCACATCGGAAAAGTCGTGCTGACTACCGCCGCGCATCGCGCGGCGTGATACGGCGCAACGCCGCCTGAATCAGCAAATCTATCGTTAGCTGGCTCGCGTCTAAGCGAGCCAGCTTCTTCGACTCACTGTTGGGCTGGACGAGTCGACGCGCGGGTAGTCGAGGAAGAGCTCAAACGGTAGGTGTCAGCCCCACAGATCGTATTGATCTGCCCGAGGCACGGATCCGCTGGAATCGCGAAGATGCCCTTTTTACCGGTGTCACTGGCACCTTCTGAGTGGAAGGGCTGACCGTGTGCCCCTTGCATCCGACTCCCTCAACGTGACAAAGCACTCTCGAGGCGTGGTAGCACCATGAATCAACCGCGAACCTTTGCTGAAAACCCATGGTTCCAAAGCCTGCCCCCGGCCGAAGTCGACGCATTGCTGAGCGCCGCTACGCCGAGGCAGCTGACCCAAGGTGAATTTCTCTACCGCCAAGGCGACATAATCGGGGCCTCCCAGGCGGCGTTCTTCGGCGTCGCATGCGGACTACTCAAGTTGTGCATCCTGCATCCCGATGGCAACGAGGCGATCCTGACGATCACCGAGCCCGGCAATTGGGTCGGCGAGGTCGCGCTGCTCGATCGCATGCGCCGGGCGCACACGGCCATCGCGCCAGTGGATACGGAACTCTTGACCGTAACTGCCGGCAAGTTCAATGAATTGATGCAGCGCGCGCCTTTCGCCCATGCCATCGCGAAGCTGGTGGCGGGTCGTTTGCGGATGACCTACGGCTTGATGAGCGACTCAGCCTTGCAAAGCAAACAGGAGCGCGTCGCGCGCCGCCTGCTCTTGCTGGCGCGGGGCGACATGACAGAAAGCGCCGACGAGCGATGCATCATCACCACTTCGCAAGACACGCTTGCCATGATGCTGAACATCAGCCGGCCAACGCTCAACAAGGAGTTGCAGGCGTTGGTGAAGCTCGGTGCCATCGCGTTGCGGTACGGACACATCGAGATACGGGACATGCCGCTGCTTCAGCAAAAAGGACAGGGTACCGCGGGCCAGAAAAAGCGGTGACGTCCGGCACGCCCCCATTTTGCGTGTGCTCCAGTGCGTGGCGGTCCGCTTACAGCTTACAGCACCGTGATCTCGTCACTGAGAAGTACAACGCAGATGATGATTGGCTCATTGAGAACAAGAGCTTTTCCATAGATCAGGCCCAAGCAATCGCTCGCGCCATGTGCGATTTGATAGATGAGAAGACGACGAACGTCTCTACGGCAATGAGGGACTCGCGATCTGGACCCGAAAGCTGGCCACCGACATTCGAAGACGGTGGCCACGAAACGCCCGGGCGTCTAACTCCTCCATTGCCGCCCAACTTCCCGATTGCAATGTTCGCGATAAGAATCTGGACATTACAGATATGAAGTCGCAGCTCGATCGGCAGAAGCCTAATGGTTGTGTCGCGATAACACAAATCAAGCGATAGAATTCACGAATGAGTAGGAATGCTTACATGATCAGCGAATAGAATTGCTCCGCTGCGGTGTTTGTGCCGTCGTCGTTCTGCATCAGCTCTTTGCGGATCATGTGCGCGATTTCGATGCCGGACAGGATGATGCGTGCGCAGCGGAAATCCTTGAACCCCATCATCGATCTGATGATGCGTTTGATGGCGCAGTGGTCCTGCTCGGGCAGATGAAGAGTGACGGGGGTCGGCATAGTTCAGTCGCCTAGCAGTTGTGCGATCTTGCGAAATAAGCATTCCTATTCGTGCCGTCTCGACTTTTCCTGATTTTCTTTACCGCGACAGATGCGATCCTGGATGGCCTGGCAGGACTCTGGCCTTATTTCTGGCAGCTGGTGGCGATGCAGGTGCGCGCGTGGCTGGTTGCGCGGCCACCGGCGCGTTTGCTGTTGATACAAGTGGGGTTGTCGCTGGCGGCAGTGCTGCTCATCGGTGTCTCGTAGTACAGCTTGCCGGCGCGGCACCCGGCACCGCTACGTTTTTCAGTGGCGATCAACGTCGATCTTTTTGACCATTGATCTGCGCGGCGCAATCAGGCGGTAACCGCTAGAATTGCGGCTTTAGCCCGGAATACGCCAATGTCTTTTGCCTCGCTTGGCCTGATCGATCCCTTGCTGCGTAATGTGCAGGACCTCAACTACCAGACACCTACGCCGGTGCAGACCAAGGCGATTCCTGCTGTGCTCAGTGGCAAGGACGTCATGGCTGCGGCACAAACCGGCACTGGCAAAACGGCGGGTTTTGCGCTGCCGCTGTTGCAACGGCTGGTGCAACACGGCCCGGCGGTGTTCAGCAACCGCGCGCGTGTTCTGGTGCTGGTGCCCACGCGTGAACTGGCCGAACAAGTCCTGCAAAGCTTTATCGATTACGGCAAAGGCCTCGACTTACGATTTCTGGCCGCCTACGGCGGTGTGAGTATCAACCCGCAGATGATGAAGTTGCGCAAGGGCGTGGATGTGCTCGTTGCCACGCCGGGCCGTTTGCTAGATCTCAATCGCCAGAACGCAGTGCAGTTTGATCAAGTACAAACGCTGGTGCTGGATGAGGCCGACCGCATGCTGGATCTGGGCTTTGCGCGCGAACTCAACGCCGTCTTTGCTGCCTTGCCCGCTCAGCGCCAGACCCTGCTGTTCTCTGCCACGTTTACCGATGATATCCACGCCATGGCGGCGGGCATTCTGCGCGGCCCGGTCAATATCAGCGTCAGCCCGCCCAATGCCACGGCCAGCAAGATCAAGCAGTGGGTGGTGCCGGTGGATAAAAAGAACAAGCCTGACCTCTTCATGCACCTTGTGGCTGAGAACAACTGGGAGCACGCGCTGGTGTTCGTCAAAACCCGCAATGGCGTGGATTACCTGGCGGCCATGCTGGATGAAGCGGGCTATGCGGTCGACACCATCCACGGCGACAAACCGCAACCCGCGCGCCTGCGTGCGCTGGAGCGCTTCAAGACGGGCGAAGTACATATGCTGGTAGCCACCGATGTGGCAGCGCGCGGGCTTGATATCGACGACCTGCCGCTGGTGATCAACGTTGATCTGCCGATCGTGGCGCAAGACTATGTGCACCGTATTGGCCGTACCGGCCGCGCGGGCGCCAGCGGCGTGGCGGTGTCCCTTGTGTGTGCCGATGAAGCGCCGCAACTGGCCGCGATTGAAGCGCTGATCCGGCAAACGCTGCCCCGTGAAGAAGAGCCGGGTTTTGAAGCCGAACACCGCGTGCCGCAAACTAGCGCGACGGGCCAGATCATCAAGAAACCCAAAAAGCCTAAGAAGCCGAAAGTGCCGCAAGCTGCGCCGGGCGCCATGCAGGTGCTCAGCAAAAAACCGCACCCGCAAAGTGGCGAAAACAAACGCAAGCCTGCGGCGCAGCGCGCTGTGGCCGCGGGGAAAGGCACAAGCTTGTCGAGCGGTAACCCATTCAGCGTGCAAAAGCCACGCAGCAAACCCGCCAGCAAGCCAGCTGCGGGTTCACTTAAGCCGGCTGGCAAACCCACTGGTGGCCGCGGCAAACGCCAACCCTGATCCGTGGGGATGAGTAACGGCTTTGATAATCATATAGCCGACCTCCCTCCGTTCGAATCGAACGGCCGGCCGTACAGTCAGGGTGCGAACACCGACGTGACGCACAGGAGGCCGGCTATATGATTATCAAAGCCTCCGACGCGGGGTCCGCGTCGGGAGGGTATGAACGCGTCTTTAGAACATCGTGCGAAGTCCGATTGCCACGCCTACCTGATTGGTCCGGCCAATGGTGTTGGTCGGAACGCCCTCGCCGTTGACCCCGCCCGGATAGTCGGCGGAGAAGGCGCCTGTGCCGCGCGCGAAGTCCGTGATCCCGTAGACTTCCGTGCGCTTCGTGAACGAGTATTCGGCGAGAACAGTAGCCGATTGGTTCACCCCCCTGCCGAGCGTGCCGTCGAGCAGTTCAGCATTGCGCGTCTGCCCGTAGTAGTAGGCGAACGTGAACAGCAGCGCAGGCATGGCGTGCCAATTCGCACCGACGTAATAGGTGTCGTCGATACGGTTGGGGCTGCCACCCTTCAGTGTCGGCGCGCCAGATTGCTGCATGTAGCTGTCAGTCAAACCAGTCTGGTCCTGCCCCCGCAGCCAGCCGGCCAGGAGGCGGATGTCGTGGGTGACCTGAAACGCGCCGCTGATGTGCAGGAAGTTGGTCTTGGCGCCATTGATTGAGCTGCCGACACTGGTGCCGACCGAAGAGCCAGTCGCAGATGTGGGAACGGAGACCTGCTGGAAGCCTGCGTTGAGCATGGCAGGGCCGTACGTGTACGTCAGTTCCACGGCATAGGTGGCGCCGAGACCGACCGCGCCCGGCTGATTGCCAAAGCCGTAAAGGGCATTGACATCCAAACCATCGAAGCTGCCCTTGTACTTGACCGAGTTGTTGACTTCGAGGTAAGGGCCGATGCCGTTATACATCCAGCTGTTTTGCCAATAGTTGCCAACGGTCAGCGGGTCGAAGATATCGCCCAAGGTGTCGTAGGCCGGCGCATATTGTCTGCCAAAGGTCAGCGAGCCCCACGTTTTGTTCGAAAGACCCACGAAAGCTTGCCGACTGAACAGTACGCCAGGCTCGTGTAGTTGCCCATTGAAGGCTTCGAAGCCGTTTTCGAGGCGGAAGATTGCGGACCAGCCGTCCCCCAGATCCTCACTGCCCCTCAACCCCCAGCGGCTGTGGGTTTCCGGGCCGGACGTCATAGCGACCTGGTCGTTGCCGCCCGGGCCAGCATTCGTCTGATACCGGATGGCTTCATCGACGATGCCGTACAGTGTGACCGAGCTTTGTGCGAATGCCGACGACGCCGCGGCAGCGAAAAGCACGCCAGTGGCGCTGGAAATAAGTATTTTTTTCATTAGCAATCCACAGTAATTGGTAAGCTGACTGGGAAAGTTTTTCCACGCTCGAACATTAAGACCGTGAAGGGAGCGTAGCGTGTCATTTCATTGAGGCACAGATATTAGTTACGGAGTGTTGTTTATTTGCAGTGTCGGGACAGGTGTGCGCAAATCGTCTGATAATTTTATGTGCAGGATAACGACTTATCAGTTGGGTCTTGATGCGCTGCGCTGCCTTGAGCACGAGGCATTGCCGATTCAGGGCGGCCAGGGAATGGAGAAGGATTGCTTATTATTGCTGCGGCAACAGAGCTTTAATATAAAAAATGAATTAAGCGGAACAATACTTTCGACGACGCGAAGTCCACTGCACACCGCTCACCGTTCCAGAAAAGCAGGGAAAAGCAGAAAATAGCGGGTTTGACTGAGGCAAGCGACAGGCGTACGCATGCAAAGGGACATCGCATGAATCTCCCGTATTTATTCTCAAAGAACACGGGCGCAATCCTGCTCGATATGAATCCCGACCGGCGCATGGCCGAGAACGTGCGGAACGCTATCGAGGACCGTGGCGACAAGGTCGTCGACCTGCACGTATGGCGGGTGGGTCCGGGTCACATGAGCGCCGTGGTGTCGGTGGCAACAGGTGAACCCCAGCGAGACTCGCGCTTCTATCACGCGGTGCTTGAGCACTTCAAGGGGCTGTCGCATGTCACCGTTGAAGTGCAGCCTTCACACGCGGCGGCCTGACACATGGCAGTCAAGTCGCCGTGCATCGATGTGTGTGCCTTCGATGGAACGGTGATTTCGCCGAGCAGTGGGCGCTCAACGACATGCCTCATATCCGGGCGGCCATGCTCGAGCTGCTCCCGGCGACCTCGACCTGGCCGTCACCCAGGCTATGGGCGGCCTACAAGAACGCGATCCGCGCGCCTCGCGGTTCATGGCTGCGCCGGCTGATAGGCCGCTAGCGAAACAGCTGCTTCGCAACGCATTCGGTCCACACCGCTAGCGCGCCATTGCTCCATGGCTGAGTCAGCGTGCGTCTCGCGGAATGGTTAACGGCTTCGCGAATGCGCACGGCAGTGGAGCGCAGCGTGACAGGACGACCGATGGCTCAACCTGCGTAGGCAGGCCTGCTGCCAGGTCACCAAGCGCGGCGAAGAAGTCAGCCGCTGGAAGCGAAGCAATCTCATGCAACCGGCCCAGCACGACCGAGTCATCAAACTCTACCGCAAGCTCCTTCCGCAGCATCTCGAACACCGTGAAGACCACGTCTGCATGGCTACGTAATTCCGTTTGTCCATTGGTGCTCTCTCCGCGAAAGCGACATTTTACCGTCCGTGGAAATCGACGACGGGAGACGCGCATAATGGCGGCGTCACCGAAGCTTTCCACTCAAAGATGGAGCCGCCGACAATGAACGAACCCAAATTGAAAAGAGACCCCGAGGGCACCCGCCGGCGCATTCTGGACGCCGCGACACAACAGTTCACAACGCAGGGGCTCGCCGGGGCGCGCGTCGACGCGATTGCGACCGCCGCGGGCACGAACGAGCGAATGCTCTATTACTATTTCCAAAGCAAGGAAGGGCTGTACGTCGCCGTCCTCGAGGCCATGTACGTGGAGTTCGCAAATCATGAAGTGAGCTTGGACCTTTCGGGGCTGCAACCTGCAGACGCCATTCGTGCGCTCGCGCTCTCCATATGGGATTACCTGAGGGCAAATCCACGCTGGCTGAGCCTCATCAACAACGAAAATCTGCATGAAGGGCAATATCTCGCACGTTCGCCAAAACTGCGAGAAGCCATTTCCCCGGTGATTAGCCTGTTGAGCGCGACCTTGGCGCGTGGCGCAGCTGCCGGAGAATTCCGGGCCGATGTGGACGCGCTGGATTTCTACGTGACCCTGGTCGCAATGGGCTATTACGTGGTTTCCAACCGGTTCACCCTGAAAGCGTTCGTCGGGCGGGACTACTCGGCGCCGTCTGCCATCGAGGCAGTGTCGGCGATGCAGGTCGAGATGCTGCTTTCGTTTTTGAGGCCAGCATCGGCAGCCACATCACTCTATCCTGCGAGCGCTGGCGCTGCTGCACGGGAAGACGGGGCGAGAATGAACTGACGGATATCCGGCTTCCCGATACAGACTTCGCCAAGGTGGTCGCGACTCGCCGCGACCCGCGTGCAGTCGCGGCGATGTCGGAACGAGGGATGGGGTAAAGCCAGAACAAGAAGGCGGTCCGGAGGAAGTAGACCGCCCGTCAACATATTCCGGTGACGGGGAGATTGCCGTCACCGGCTGTATCGTTGCCGTGCCGTTCGAGCTTTCGCCGCCGTCGGCGTTCACGTCTTTCCGCTCGGGCCATTGCTTGACCGGAAGCGTCGGACCGGGTCGTGCAGAGACTGACAGCAGTCCATAGAGCCGCCGGGCTTCAGTTCTGGATGTCGGTCTCGCGTCCTTCGCTGATGTCCCGGGTCGCGGTCCAGTAGGGTTCGCGGTTGTAATAGTGATGGACCGTGGCGCCCCATTTTTCGTCCGCCATTGAAGGCCAGTGGTCCTTGTCGAACCCCGGCTCATCCTTGAGCCGCTGGGCCGGGATGTCCACGACGAAACACCGGTCAATTGCATCCAGTGTCAGTGCACTCCACGGGATGGCGTGCAGCGTATCCCCGATGCCGAGGAATCCCCCGGTGGAGAGGACCGCATAGGCAATCCGTCCGCTTCGCACGTCCAGCATGATGTCGGCTATCTTGCCCACGTGTTCGCCGTCGGATGACACGACCCTGTCGCCATTGAGCGTGGTCGCCGCCATCACCGCCGGTCCGGGCCCCGCGCCAGCGGTGCTGCCAACGATTTTCGCGCCGGTGCCGGCCGGGTGCAGTTGCGGGTTGGGTACAGTCATCATGTGGCTCCTGAGGTTGAAACAGATAGTCGCGCAACCCCCGTGCCTGATACCTTACAAAACTTTCTTCCATGATAACTGCAAGTGGACGGCGCGAAATACGCGCATGGTGCGAAAACAGAACAGCAGTTGGTTGCAGTGGAATGGACAGAGGTTCTGCACGTGCTGGACCTCGTCACTTCGCAATATCTACGGTCAGGCCGTCTCGTTCTGGTCGAAGTGCCAGTCTTAAAACGGCGGGCGAGGCTGTGCGGCCGTCAACGGGCGGACCATAAAGAAAAGCGTCTCCAAAGGATTGCGCGGCCAAATGAAGCCTTCGCAGTGAAGACGTCTGAGGAGTATAAATTGCCGGAACCCATTCAAGTCCACGGCCGTGGCTGAATATTTCCGCCAACTGCATGACGAGCGGCTTCAACAATCTCCGCTCAGCCGGTCACTCAGCGCTAATGGTCGTCACAGGCATCCACTTGGCGCCTTTAACCTGATAGAGCGTTGAGGTCGGGTGTTTCAAGTCCCCGTACGAATCGAACGCAATCTTCCCCGTGATTCCGTCGTACTGGGTCGTCCGTAGCGCAGGCATGAACACCTCAGGTTTTGCCGAGTTCGCCTGTTTCATCGCGTTGATGGCCACCCAGGCACAGTCGTACGCGAATGGCGCATAAGTCAAAGTGTCTGCGCCGAATCTCTTCCTGAATTTTGCCGCGAACGCCTTTCCCTGAGGAAGCGACTCGACAGGCCGTCCATACTCCCACGCCATCGCGCCTTCAGCAGCACTGCCCGCAACGCTGATGAAGATGCTGTCGGCGATACCGCCGCTTCCTACGAACTGTGTCCGCATGCCGAGTTGTTTCATGCGTTTAGTCAACAGTGCAGCCTGGTTATCAAGGCCGGCAAAGTACAGGAGGTCGGCATTCGCCGCCTTGATATTCGTGAGTTGCGCGTTGAACTCCACGGCCTTGTCGTTCGTGTATTCCGAGGCGACAATGTGACCACCGGCCGCGACTACGGCCTTCTTGAATTCGTCTACAGTACCCTGGCCAAATGCCGTGCGGTCATCCATCACGGCAATGCGCTGTGCCTTGGGGACCGTTACCGCATACTTTCCTGCATTCCCGGAGTTCTGTGCGTCGGTGACGATAATCCGAAACACGTTCTTAAGGCCTTGCCGGGTTATAGCCGGGTTCGTGGCCGCCGGGTCAATCAACGGGATGCCAGCCTTTGCAAATATCGGTGACGCGGGTAACGCTACGCCGGAGTTGTAGTAGCCCACCACGGCCACCACCCCGTCGTCGACCAGTTTCTGGGCCACCTGCACACCAATGCGCGGGTCACCCTGGTCATCGACGGAGTCCAACTCGAAGCGCACCTCCTGTCCGCCCAGTTTAGGGTGCCGCGCGTTAGCTTCTTCGACGGCCAGGCGAACGCCATTCTCAATGTCCTTCCCGTTGGCAGCTCCGGCTCCCGTCAACGGGGCTGACACGCCAATCTTCACGACCTGCTGTGCAATGGACGGGTTACACGCAAGCGACATCGCGACGGCAGTCAGCCCGGCGGTAAAAAAATTTCGTGAGGCGTTGCGCATTGGTTTACTCCCGGTGATGACTCAGGCGTGCGTGCCTTGTGGTTGAGAAACGATGGTCGACCCGGTATGAGCAACGACCAGTACCGTACAGCCCTCTTTCGAGGAGGTGCTATGTCGCGAGCCCGCTGGGTAGCACACCGTATGTCCCGGAAGGAAATCAGTACCGTCGTCGTCTGTGAACACACCATCGAGAATCAGAATCAGCTCGGTCGAGTCGTGCAGGTGCTCGAACGAGCGCGCCCCTGGTTGCAGGCGCATCCAATAGCTGCTCCAGGCTTCATTCTCATCATCGGCAACTGGAATCCAGAAAAACCCAGGAAGCACTGCATCCCCAATCTTCATAGGTCGCCAGTCGCGCTCATCAATCGAATACCACCGGCGGCCGTCCTTGACCTTCAATCCAAAGAGAACCATTTCATCGCGCATTTGCGTGGTAGCCATTTTCTCTCTGTTCCGGTATCTGAATGAAAGAAGAAACCTTTCTTGTCATGCCTCGGCCACTTGCTGCTTTCGCCGTCGACGCCTATGTGTCAATTGCGTGCCCGTTAGGTTGCGGCCAATGCTGGCGATTGGCTCTGCGGTCGCGCCACGCGATAAGCCTTCGACGATTCGCCAAATTCTTTCCTGAACTCACGATCAAGATGAGAAGCGTCCGAGAAGCCACAGCACAAGACAATATCGGCGATGGTTTGGGGTCATTCTGTCATCCCAACTCAAGTTCAAGAAATTGAAGCCGGCGACCTACTAGCCTTAACACGGACCCTGCATTTGTAGGTCTCGTTTGTTCTGGCCGGACACCCTGAGCTAGCTTCATCACTGAGGTTGGGTGCAGGAGTCGGAGGCGAACGCTGCGAGGCAGTTAGGTCGCACAAGTCACCATTCCTCGCACGATATGCAGAATATTCGCGCGCCGGTTCGCGCGGTGCTCGTCGGTGCTTAATGCATGGATTGCAGAGTAGCAAGCCAAATTGCCCCATCCAGCTACATTTTCTGCGCACTTTCCCATACCTTTGGTAATGCAAGGCACTTGCCCATGTTCGCGGAAAAGAGGCTTAGAAAATGAGATGCTCGCGATATCAGTGTTGACGGGGGTTTGCGGTGGATGGCAACCGACAGAAGTGGCTATTTGGGACCTTCGGTTTTCCGCAACTGGGGCTGCCTTATAGGGAATGTCCCAGGTTTGCCGCCCTCCCACATCATCTTTCGTATCGCATTGACCGCGCCGGTCGTCTCATCTGCAATGCCGGCGCAAGTAGTCTGACCGCGGCAACCAGGTTGGTCGGAGTCACTGCGCCACAAGGGTCTATCGGCATCAACTGCATATCGCTGTGCCGCCGTATCCCGTGAATATTCATGCAGACCCGGCCCGCCTCACACAGGTTGTTCGAATTTGCTGTGGTCTTTTGGCCTGACATGGTCAGTTCAGACGGCACTAATGCCGCAAAACATCCGCGAGGTCATCGAGCGACAGTGGCTTGACGAGATGGCAGTCAAATACCCGTTCGTCACACTGGCGCCTATGCGGCGACATCGGTATCGCCCGTCAACGCCACAAGCTTCGTCTGGGAGCATTGCGCCCTCAGACGGAGCAACTGTGCGAGTTCGAGGCCATCCATGCCGGACATGGTGATATCAATCAGGGCAACGCTTCCGACCGAGCGCATAGACTCACGCCCGGGCCAGGCCCAGCGGACGCAACCCTATCTCGTTAGCTTCCCAACATTGGACAGGTCCGGTCGCGGCGAAGCGTCGAAGCTGTAGGTCGACCGGCCATTGCCCTTTGACACCCCTTGACCCTCTCAACCCTGTCCGGGTAGCAGGGCAACCTAGTCGCGCAGGTAGCGCAATTTCCTATCATGGATGTGACGACGCTCGGAGCGGGTATCTAATCGCGCATCGTTGCGCCGCATCGTTCTAGCCGCGGTGCTGATGGCCAGTGCTGTTGACTGACGGGGAACTGGCCGGCTACAACGTGCATGTGGAGTCAAAATATGTAGAGTTAACACTGGTTTTAGCGGTCGCGTGTTTACCGCAGAATGCTCCTTCGACATGAAATCCCAATACATGGGCTATCGCGCTGGCAACCGACCGCAGCGAAGTCGTGCCGTTGCAGTGACGCGCCACAAACAGTTCGGCGCGGACGAAGAAACATGATGGAGCTAACGCAATGACGGCGGCCGTGTCGACGTTACATCGAGGTTGCCGACTTATCGCAAGGGCATGCCCCGCACACAGTGGTTTGCATGCCGCAGACCTTGTTATCGAGAAGCCCGGCCGTGCGCCGGAGACGTTCGCTGCTCTGGACTACTTCTTTGACGACGAGCAGGCGTTGAGGTATGCGACCCGTTGGGGACGCATCTGGGTCGACCTGAATGCCTGAGGTCTGCGTCACGCATCAGCGCCGTGATACGGAGGGGCAAACAACGGAGAATCGAATGCGCGATGTGCCACAAATCGAACCGTCGTCCTACATCCATACCGAACAAAGGCTCAGGTTTCTCGCGCGCGATGCCCGGAATCCCTGCGCCGCCATCATCTACTGGTTAGGAGCGACCGAGCCGTCGCGCGAGTCCAGCTTTTTCGATGCCATGCAAAAATTCGGCGCGCTGATGCAACTCGTTCTGCCTGACGAGCGTCCAGGCGTCTTCGTAAAACGCGATGCCGTTCAGAGTGTTACGGATTTTGGAACCGTGAAGCGACTTGTTTTCAGGGACGGCTCCGCTCTGGATGTTCGATATGCCGGCCCGTGTAGCGACCTGTGCGACGAGTGAACCGCGCAACCATGTCTGCAGTTTGTCCCGGGACGGTCCGTCGCAGTCACGCGCTGGCGCCGGCCTGCGTAGCCCGAACGGATTGCAGCTTTCCTGGCGGCGACCTCACAGCCAGTCAGTTTCAAAGCAGCATGATGTGAGTGGCACACAACCGCTCTCTATGAGCACCACCTGCTGCTCAAGCTTCACCCCTTGTTTACCTCCTTCTGCACCGATATAGCTCTCGACGCAAAGCGTCGTGCCGACCTCAAACTGACCGTCATAGCCACCGCTGTCCCAATCAACCTGATGTGCGATGTTCGGATACTCGTCAACCATGCCGATGCCATGTGCGACGCAGCTGTACCTGTTTTTCAGATATATCTCGGGTATCTTCCAGGCCCTTTCCGAAAACTCGCGGAATGTCATACCCGGACGCAAGAGGTCCATGTTGAAGTGGACTTGCGAATAGGCTGCTTCATAGAGCTTTCGCTGCTCGTCGGAAGGTCGTGCATGGCCTACAGTCCACGTCCGGGAGATATCCGAGCAGTAGCCATTCGGCCCGACCATGTCCGTGTCGAAGGCCAACAACTCCCCGTTCTGAAGCACACGCGACGAACACTCGTGCATCCACGGGTTCGTTCTGTCACCGGAGGCAAGAAGGCGTGTTTCAATCCATTCGCCCCCGTGCTTGATGTTTTCATAATGGAGATTTGCCCACAGGTCCCGCTCTGTTATACCCGGTCGCAATTCGCGGCGCATGCGCTCTATTCCCTTCTCGCATGCACGCAGCGATTCGTTCATCAACATTAGCTCGCCGGCCGACTTGACGGTGCGAGCCATCTCCATCATTGCCTGTCCATCAAGGAGCGTCAGGCCGTTCTTTACTAAGTAGGCTGCGCCGGCGGGGTCCAGGCGGTCGACCGCGAGGCGGGACTCTCCTGGTACGCGCCTTTGCATGACGTCAACGATTTCTGCGCCCCAAAGGTCAGCTCGTCGTTCGGCCTGAGTGCCTGCGCTGAAGAATGTCCAACTGACAGCGCTGCGTAACTCAAGGTCCAAGTCCAGCCCGTCCCAGACGTGCTCGCAGCTATGAAACTCCCAGCCAATCACTCGTCCGTCGACGAACACCATGACGTACCGAGACGGATTACGACCCGTCCAGATTTGCATGTTGGAAGTATCGGTGGCATATCGGATGTTGACCGGGTCATACAACAGAATCGCGGGACAATCATTGTTCCGCAACTGCTCTATCACTCGTCGCAGTCTGTACGCCCTGACATTCTGAAGCGTATCCATCGAACGCTCCGAAATACCAACGCTACTCACGTCAATCATCTCGCTGACAGACATGCTATCCCTCCCAGGGGCCGTAGCGCTTCGGTGTTGGCAGAATTGAGAATCGGCATCGGTTTTGCGCGTGACGCTGGTACAAAGGTTTTCTTCGCGGTGAGGAGTGGCCGCGCATATCTGCAAGCACGGCCCACGCTCATTGACTTATGAGCGTTACAACTCGAGCACCAGGTCGGAAGTTGGCCGACTGCAGCACAGGAGACGGAAGCCCTTCTGAACTTCACGTTCACGAATGCCGCCGTTGTGTTTCATGTCAACCGAACCTTGAAGGACCATCGTCTTGCAGGTGCCGCACATACCCTGGCTGCATGACGATGGGATTGCGACACCATTCTTTCTGGCCGCGACCAGCACGGTCTCTGACGCGTTTATCGTGAAGGTCTTTGAGGAACGAGAAAGTTTCACGGTAAAAGTCTCCTGCGCCACTTCGCTCTTAGCCTCGGCGGGTTCTGGAGCAACACCGGCAGAGATGTCGAAACTTTCCTGGTGATATCGAGCCGGGTCGTGACCGCCTTCACGCAGCATTTCTCTGACTGCGCTCATGTAGGGGGCGGGGCCGCAGGTGAACACCTCACGTTCTGCATAATCCGGAAGCCATCTAGAGAGCAACTCGAGGCTCAGACGCCCGGTGGCGCCCGCCCAATCTTGCTCTTGGCCAACACCTTCGCAGACGAAAAAAAGGTGCAGACGCGGCGACAGCTTCGCGAGCCGTTGCAATTCCTCACGGAAGACGATGTCGGCGGGCGTCCTTGCACTGTGCACAAACGCTACATCTCGGTCGAGCCCCAGGTCGATGCCCGCTCGTGTCATCGACATCAAGGGCGTGACGCCGGAGCCGGCCGACAGGTACAGCGACTTCGCCGCTGGCGCGGCCGTCGGCGTGAAAGTCCCCGATGGGCCATACGCTGCAAGCTGGCTTCCCGGCTGCATGTTTTCATGCAGCCAGTTCGACATCGTCCCGCCGGGAACACGTTTGACGGTGATGGAGAGTAGATAGGGCCGCGTCGGAGCGGAGGATATCGTGTAGCAGCGTTCGACCGATTGCCCTTGCACATTCGCCGATACGGTCATGAACTGGCCAGGCTCGAAACGCACAGGCAATCCTTCGCTCGTGCGAAACTCAAAGCTTTTGACGTCGTGCGTTTCGTCGACAACACGACAACACGTCAGCGTTTGCCGTACGCCACTCGGCCAGAGCCTGCCACCACTCTCCCACGTGTCGGAGTTAGACAGCCTGTCGGTGGTCTCGGGTACAGGCTCAAAAATTCTTTCAACAGAGTTCATGACTGTAGTTCCGCTTAGATGCCGTGCGCGCTCAATCGCGCTGCGTACCAGCGGGAGAACTGGTCAACGTAAGTTTCCGTGAACGGCGAGAACATACCCGGTGAGTACGCGGGGTCCTGCGTGCCTTCGTGCGTGATTTCGACAAGGTGCTTGTCCTGGTTGTTTGTGGCAACCCACACCTCGGTCAAATCGGAAATATTGTAGTCAACGCCTTCAACTGCATCGGCATGAACAAGCCACTTCGACCGCACCAGCGTCTTGTCGGAGGCGAGAGGAATAATGTAGCTAATCACCGCATGGTCGCTCATGACGTGTGTCCATGAGTTGTGCGTCCACAGGTGCGTATCGCCCAGGTCGCGCCGCTGAAGATTTCCGAATAGCCTGGTGCTGGCGACCTTGGTACTGATGGTCTGCGATTCACCGTTACCGGCGATAACGAGCTGCTGCGTTCTGAACTGGGTGACAGCATCTTCGTCCAGCCACTCAACATTGGCGCTGGCAAATCCGTCTTGCTCCCAGCTTGCCTGACATGCTGCGTTGCGCACCTTGTACTCTTCCAGCGCGCGAAGCGATTCTTCGCTGAGATTCTCAGGACAGAAGCCGAAGTCTTCCGGCAGGAACGATGCCGTCAGTTCCGGATGCGTGGCCTGGCAGTGGTAGCACTCGCGATTATTTTCCATCACCAGCTTCCAGTTGCCGTTTTCGATGATTTCCTGCTCGAAGGCAATCTTGGTGTTCTTCAGGTCGTACGGAGCAAAACGCTGAGCCATCGTTTCTTCCAGCTTTCCGATGTCCTCCGGCGGGTTCTCACCGAGGCATACGAAAATGTGCGTTCCGACAATCCTCGTATGCACTGGAATCAGGCTACGGCAGGTCGGGTCGAAGTCCTTCCCCATGTGGGTAGCGTGGCGCAGGCTTCCGTCGAGGTCGTACGTCCACTGGTGATAAGGACATACCAGCATGCCGACCGTCGACTTCCCAGCCTCTTTCAGACGTGCGCCACGATGACGACAGACGTTCCGGTAGGTCCGAATATTCCCGTCGTCGTCGCGCACGATGATGATTGAAGCCTTGCCGATATCAACGGTCGAAACATCGCCGGGTTCTGGGACATCGGCCGTGACCCCGACGAGAATCCAGTGCTTGTGAAAAAAGACATCGACATCAGTTTCGAAAACGTCCTGGCGGCCAAAGAGCTCGCCGGGCATGCCATGACCGGGCTGGCGGCTTCGGACTAGCTCACCATGGGTCTTGAATTGCACTTCAGACATCGTCTTCTCCAATGTTCAGGTATGTCGGGACTTCGACTGTTCCCGCTATGACTTGAGTATTGGATTGACGAAAAAGAGCGTCAATACGCTTTATTTTCTGGCTGGCATTACTTTAAATTATGCGTGAGCAGGACCGGCTCCCGGCGGCCCTCGGCAGGCTTCGCGGGTGCTTCAACTCTCGATAGAATCCTGCCGAAGCCAGTCGATAAGACCGTCAATCTCAGGGGTAATCGTGCGCCCGTGCGGCACCACGACGTAATACGAATCGCTCACCTTTAACGAGGCGACCGGCAGTCTGACGAGTTCGCCAGTCTCGATGAGGTCATGGACCAATCTTCCCCAACCAAGCGCGATGCCCTGGCCGTAGCGTGCGGCCTCGATTGCATCCGTATACAGACTGCAGCGCAGGGCAAAGTTCAATCGCACCGGCCTGAGGTCCAAAGCGTGAAACCACTCTTCCCATCCCATCCAGCCTTCCGAGGTGGAATCCGACTCGATGAGCGCGGCGTTAGCGATATCCTGCAGCGATTCTGACGTGCCTCGCAATTCCACCCACTTCGGCGAGCAGACAGGAAAGACCTCCTCGTCAAAAAGCAGGGTTGCAGTGCCATCTCCCCATCGTCCGTTTCCGAATCGCACGGCGACATCAATCTCCTTGGGGCGGAGGTCTGCGGTGAACATCTGCGTGGTGAGGCGAAGCTGAAGATTCGGTTGAGTATCCTTGAGGGATGCCAGCCGGGGCAGGAGGCGAAAATGTGAAAATGCAGACGTTGCCGCAAGCACCAGTTCCTGCTGGACGGGGCCGCTGGCTAACCGGTCAAACACGCCGGCAATTTTCTGCATCGACTCAGCCACGACAAGATACAGAGCCTCACCTTCCTCAGTGAGTTCGATTGAACGATGCAGGCGGTTGAAAAGCCGGGTCCCGAGCGTTTCCTCAAGAAGTTTGACCTGCCGGCTAACCGCGGCCTGGGTCACCCCTAACTCGTCGGCTGCCAGAGTGAAGCTCCCGTGCCGGGCGACCGCCTCGAACTCGACGAGCGCTGTCACCGAAGGGATAAGCCGCCGGTATCCCTTAGTTCGTGTAGTTGGCGGCTTCATTTCGCTCCTCCAGTCAAAACAGGTCAGCGGCGAACACGCCGTCGAGAACAAGAATGAGCTCGGTCGAGTCGTGCTGGTGCTCGAACGAACGCGCGCCTGATTGCAGACGCATCCAGTAGCTGCGCCATGCCCCATTCTCATCCTCGGCCACTGGAATCCAGAAGAATCCGGGAAGCACCGTTTCCCCAATTTTCATCGGCCGCCAGTCGCGGTCATCAATTGAATACCAACGACGACCGTCCTTAACCTTCAATCCAAAGAGAACCGTTTCATCGCACATACGCCCGGTCACCATTTTTGGTCATTTCCACTGTCTGAACAGAAAAAGTAAGCTCTGTTTGTCAATCGGCGGCTCGCTGCTTTCGCCGTCGCAGCACTTGACGCCAACTTGCGAACTGCATGCTCGCTACGTATCGGCCAACGCGTGTTGGCTCTGCGGTCGCGCCACGCGATAAGCGTTCGGCGATTCGCCAAACTCCTTTCTGAACTCACGACCAAGATGCGAAGAGTCCGAGAATCCGCAGGACGAAGCAATATCAGCGACCGAGCGGTCGGAGCTCGTTAGCAGCCAGGACGCCGTCCGAATTCGAATCTGTCGTCCGTATGCATGGGGAGATTTGCCGGTCTCGGCAGTAAAAAGGCGCTCAAGCTGCCGGACCGACATCTCGAGACGTTTAGCCAGCTCCGTCAGGTTAAGTGGCTGCCCAATGTGCTGCTCCATCAACAGGATGGCTCGCCTTACCTTGGGATGTGTCGCGGGTTCAAGTCCCGGAGGGTGCGGCTGCGGAGCATTTCCTTTTTGTGCGTCATCGACAAGCATGATGCGCAGCGCCTTCTGGACGACTGTCGCCTCGAAATGTCGCAGTAAGATAGCTGCGGCGACATCGATTGAAGCGCGCCCGCCTGAACACGTAATGCGGCGTCGGTCGATAACGAATAGCCGGTCCGCAACGAGATTGCGTTCGTCGACACCCGGGAAGCGTTCGACGAAGTCCCAGTAGTGGAACCAGCTCACGCACATGCGATATCCGTCCATCACTCCGGCTCGCATCAAGGCAAATGCGCCCGTGCAAATCCCGACCAACGTGGCAGACGTTTCCGCGGCATCATGAATGAACTGCAGCGTGGCTTTGCTTGCGGACGGTCCCGAGTGCAGCAAGCCCCCGACGACCACCACGTAATCGAAAGACCGGGCTTCGTCAAAGGTTGTCCATGGCGTGACCTGGATTCCACAGCTCGCCCTGACAGGAACGAGAGATTCTCCGACGATGGTCCACGAACAGCGAACAGGTCTGCTCATGTCACCTTCGTCGCTTGCCAAACGGAGAAGGTCGACGAAACCGGAAAACGCCGTCAATGTGAAATTGGGCAATAGCACGATTCCAAAGCGAAGCTGCCGCGACGTTCCGGCGTTGGAATGGATAGGGTCGGGAAACATGGAACCGCCTGCGTTAACGCTTTACGATTCGACCAGAACTGTCGTCGTTCGACGGACCTGCTCGCGCTTTCAACACTGACGTCAGCGGAAGTTACCTGATGGTTTCCGTTTCGACGCCTTTCCATCCGCGCATCATCGCGCCGACTTCCTCGCCAAGCCATTCACGGAACCGTGGATACTCGGGTCGAAGCCTCGCGTTCTTGTGCGTTATCAGATAGTGATAACGGTCGTGGAATTCGAGCGCATCCTGCACTGGTCGAACCAGGCGGCCCTGTTCGACCTGGCGATGGACAAGATGATGCCAGCCGAGCAGAGTGCCCTCACCGGCTTCGGCTTGCGACACGAGGAGTCGATAGTCGTTACTCTCCAGGTGGTCGTTCTCGAACAGTCTGTCCGAGCCATCACTGTGCTGAAACCAGTTTCGCCACACGGACCAGTCAACATGCTCGCAAACCTGGGCGCGCCCCAGCAGAGAGAGATTTAGCGTGGCATGCGATAGCAGGTCCAGCGGCTTCAATGCCCTGCCATGGAAATGACGCTCGTAAAACGATTGACTGCAGACGGGATAGACAACGTCGTGGAAGAGCGGCTCAATTTCGTACTCCGTCTCGCGCGGCGGATTCTTGCTGATGATGACGTCAGGTTCCATGAGCTCATCGAGCTCCATGAAATGTTCCGTCACCATCACGTGCAATCGTATATCGGGAAAGCGTTTGCGGAACGAGGGCAACCTGAAGGACAGCCATAGCGCCGAGAACGTATGCGAGACGCAAATTGTCAGCGCATGTTTGTCCGTGCGACGCACCGCCTGGGCCGCTTCAGCTATGTTCATGATTGACAGATAGGAAGCGTTGTACAGAATACGCCCGGCATCGGTCAGCGCGATGTGTCTCCCCGTCCGTTCAAACAGGGCGACCTCCAGCGAGTCTTCAAGCTCCTTGATTTGTCGGCTGATTGCCGCCTGGGTGACACACAGCACCTCGGCTGCCTGTGTGAAACTTTCGTATCGGGCAGCCGTGACGAAGCATTTCAGCGCCCGTAACGACGGCATCTGGGCGAGAAGTCGGTCGGCAACCAACTGTTTCTTTTGCATGGCTTTCACCTGTGAAGCGGAGCGCCCGGGTGGCCTGAAGACAACCCCGTCAACGTTACGCACTGCTCCGTGACAATGCGACAACCGCGCGCCCAAGCGGACGTGCTCCTGCGCAAAAATAGTTTGCGAGTCTTCGGGGTAACTAGCAAGGGCAGGCAACCCGAGCCCACGGCTAATTCCGATTCGCCCCATATCCGAGATAAACGGGGTCCGACCGGCATCCGCCCCCTAAACATCACTCTTCGCTTGTATTCGTGAGTGCCCACTATGCGCGCGCCTTGATTCGCCTCATTACCTCATCAAGTGCCTGGTTGTAGTGCGCGTATGTCCCTCGGCGCGAAAGTTCAGTGTGCACCTGCTCGTTGAGGCCACCCGGCGTCATGCAATGCTTGACCATCGCTGAAAATGGCTCTTTCGTCTGCGCGGTGTCATGGGCAAGACCGATACAGTACCCGGACAGAAAGGCTCGCGCCGCAGGATAGTTAAGACCATGCTGCACGAGCCAGGACGCCTGGCTTTCGAGAACGGCGTAGAAACTCGCCATCGTCGCCGTCACAGCAGACAGCGCGTCAAACTTGCGTTCGTCGTCCACCTCCACAGCTTCCCCTAGCGCCGAAAAGATGGCTTTCGCGACCTCATCGGCGGGACAGATTGCAGTGCTTCCCTTGCCCTCAGCGACCGCTGGTAGCGGAACTGCGCGCGCGACCCTGTCCGCCGGCAGGACGAGCCGACTCAGTTCATCAAGCGAGACACCTGCGATGAAGCTAATGATGTGGTGACGAGAATCAAACTCGAGTTCGCCCAAGACGTCGGCGGCAATTTGCGGGACGACCGCAAGGCACACGACATCCGAGGTCTCCAATACTTCCTGGTTACTTCCACAGACGCGGACCCGTTCATCAAGCATGGCAAGTTCGGCGGCTGTATTCGCATTACGGGGCGATAGCGATATCCGTTCGAATGAAACGCCAAACCTGAGCATGCCCGTCACGACCGCGTGCGTGATAGTCCCTGTTCCGATGAATCCAAGTCGCATGAAGCCTCACGTGAGTTTGAAGTGCAGCTGCGTCGAACAGAGCCACACCCGAACGATCAACAATCCAGGTTGCCAGGTCGGGCTGCCGATTGCGTCCAATAGCCGAGCTGGCCTAGTCGAGCTTGAGCCAGGTGGTCTTCAGTTCACAATATTGGTCATGCGCATAGACAGATTTGTCACGACCACCAAAGCCAGATTGCTTGAAACCGCCGAACGGCGTCGACAGGTCTCCCTCGCCGAAGCAGTTCACCGTTACGGTACCCGCCCGGATTCGCGCAGCAATCTTGTGAGCGTGATTGACATTGTCTGTCCAAAGCGATGCCGCCAGACCGTAGCACGTGTCGTTGGCAATCCGGACCGCCTCATCGATATCGGCGTACTCGATAAAGCAGACGACAGGGCCGAAGATTTCTTCGCGAGCAATGCTCATCTCCGGGGTGACGTTATCGAAGATGGTCGGCTCGACAAACCACCCGCCCGTCTCAGTGCGTGTGGCCTTGCCGCCGCACACCAGGCGCGCCCCCTCGGCCTTAGCTTTCTCGATGTGGGCGAGCACCTTTTCGTAATGCTTGTCTTCTATCAAGGAACCCAGTTTGACGTCAGGGTCAAGTGGGTCTCCAGTTTTCCATCCTTCGAGAACTGCCTGGACCTTTTCGAGCAACTGGGCTTTCGAACTCGAGGGAACCAGTACACGGGAGCCAGCGCTGCAGTTCTCGCCCATGTTCCAGAATGCGGCAGCGACGGCCTGCTCCGCGACAGCGTCGAGATTCGCGACGTCGGGCAGGACAACCTGGGGGTTCTTGCCGCCACATTCCAGCACGACGCGCTTCAGGTTCGTGTCCGCCGAGTAGTGCAGGAATCGCTTTCCGGTTTCCGTCGAGCCCGTGAAAGCAATCAGGTCGACGTCGGCATGGCGGCCCAAGGCCTGACCCGCGCTTTCCCCAAAGCCAGTCACGACGCCGAAGACACCCTCGGGCACGCCGGCTTCCTTTGCCAGGTCGGCTATGCGCAACGTAGAGAGCGATGTCTGCTCGGCAGGTTTCACAATGACGCTGTTGCCAACAGAAAGCGCCGGGCCGATTTTCCAGGCAAGCATGAGTGCAGGGAAATTCCACGGCAGGACTGCGCCCACGACGCCAATGGGTTCACGGGTAATCATGCTCACGACGCTCGCGCCCGACGGCGACAGGGCGTCGTATCGCTTGTCGGTGACTTCCGCGTGCCAGCGGATGCAGGCCGCTGACTCAGGGATGTCCAGTGCCATGCACTCGCTGATTGGCTTGCCCGCCTCGAGCGCTTCGAGGAGAGCGAGTTCCTCGGCGTTTTCCTCAATCAGTTGCGCCAGCCGCAAAAGCACCGCTTTACGCTGCGCCGGTGCGGCCTTCGACCACACACCGGATTCGAAGGCATTTCTGGCTGCCGCGACCGCCCGGTCGACGTCTTTCGAATCGCACTTTGCGACATCGGCAAGTACCTTTCCGGTCGAAGGATTAAGGGTCGCGAAGGTCTCGTTAGAAGCAGCCGGACATCGTTGCCCGGCGATAAACGCCCTTCCATCGAGCAACAAGGCTTCTGCTTTCTGCTTCCATTCCTGATAGGTCGTCATGTCCTGTCTTCCCAAATTTAAAGCTCGGCTCCCGCCGAAAATTCCTTCATCCAGATAGCCGCGGATACTGCGACATCGGTAATCGGACGGACTGGCAGCGCGCGCGGATGCGGCTGATTCAAAAGCTGACGAATGAGCTCATTGTTGTGACCGAGCGCATACTCGGCGATGAGCTTGCCTGACGCCGACCCTCTGCTCAGACCGAGACCATTGCACCCGACGGCTTCAAGGACGCCATCATCTCTACGCCCAAACAACGCTCCGTTGTTAGCAGACAGACACAACGGGCCGCCCCACGTGTATTCGAGTTCGACGTCTTTCAGCATTGGAAAGCGTCGGTCGAACGACCGCTGATGCAGACTTTTTGCCTTGGCGAGGTCGGCCTGCGACACCTCGAGATTGGGCCGAAATGCGAAGTGATTGCGAACGCAGATGCGGTCCGTAATCAGGCGGCGAACGGTCGTGCCCATCGGGTCGGCCGGAATCAAGGCCCACGACCGCGTGCCGCCGAGCCGTCCAACTTCTTCCTGATTCATCACGCGGGTCATGGATGCAAACGTGTACACGGGCAGCAAGCCATTCGGATGTCCTCCGAATGTCGCCGCGTAGGCGTTCGTACACAGAATCACTCCCTTCGCCACAATCTTGCCGCTGGCAAAGGTCAGAACCTTCGCTTGCCCCTGGTCCTCTATTCTCCTTACCGCGCTAAGCTCGAAAACGTTCACATTCTTCGGCAAGGTCGCCGCAAGACCGCGCATCAGTGCTGCTGGCTGGACCGTGCTGCATCCAGGCGTAAAGAGCGCGTCTTGGTAAAAGTTCGTGCCTGTGACTTTCGCGATTGCTGCCCCGTCCAGCCACTCGAATGTTTCATCGATACGCGCGAGACCTTCTGCGAAGCGGGCGAGCGCGTTGTGCCCCTTCTTGTTCACCGAAGCGTGAAACTTGCCGTCGTCCCGCCAGTCGCAGTCAATGTTGTACTGCTTCACCATTGAGCGCACGTAGTCGATGCCGTGCCGTTGAAACCGGACGTCTGCCTTATCCGCTTCCACGCTTCGCGAGTAGCTTTCGCTGCTTATGTCGTGTGGCAAATCGACGAAGAATCCAGAATTTCGTCCGGCTGTGGTGCGCCCGATACGGTCTGCCTCGACCAGTGCTATCGAGGCATCAGGTGCAAGCTCGGCTAGACGCCGGGCAGCACAAAGCCCTGTAATACCGCCCCCGACAACGACCCAGTCGTATCGACTTTCAGAAGACACCGTATCGGCCGACGAGAGAGGTGGCAGAGTTTCCCACCACCCGTTCACACCGTCCGGAGCGGGAAACCGCACGAATTCCAGGTTCGAGGTCATGCAAGTTACTGCGCGCTGCGCAACATGGGTTGGACGAGCTTGGCAAACGTGCTGCGCTCTTCTTCAGTGAGCGTGCCGAGCGGCGCGCGGGCAACACCGACAGGCGTGCCGGCGAGCTCACAGCCGTATCGAACGTATTGAATGAATTTCCCGCCGCGTTCCAGCAGTTCGAGCACAGGCAGCAGTTGCGCCATAAGCTTGCGGCCCGCGTTGAAGTCACCCCGCTTGACGCACGCGTCAAAGAGCGCCGTGTGTGCTTCCGGCAAGAAGTTGGAAGCGGCCCCGACCCAGCTCTTTGCACCCCAGACGAAGAATTCGAGCGCCTGGTCGTCCATCCCGCAACTCAGTAACAGCTTGTCGCGGAAATGCGTGGCAAGGTGATGCAGACGCGAAATGTCGCCGGTGCTTTCCTTCATCGCGATGAAGTTCGGCCGTTCGAGCAGTTTTTCGAGAACGTCATCGCTGATTTCCGTCCCCGTGCGTGCCGGGAAGTTGTAGAGCATGATGGGCATGTCGAGACTGTCGTCCACCTTCTGCAGATGGTTCAGCAGCTCTTCCTGCGTCGGTTGCACGTAGTACGGAGTGGCAACCAGCAAGGCGTGCAACCCAGCGCGTTTCGCCTCCTGCCCGAGGCGAATGACTTCCTTGGTCGTCGTGGCATTGATACCGGCAGTCAAATAGGTCTTGCCGCCCGCCGCTTCAGCTACGGTGTTAAACGTCTGAACCCGTTCGTCGAAACTCAACGCATAGTATTCGCCCGTGGTTCCACCGACCCCAAGACCCGAAACACGACCTGCGAGATTTGCGGCATGCTTGCCGAGCAAATCGTGGTCAATTTCACCGTCCGCCTTGAACGGGGTAACCAGAGGCGTATGTACTCCATCGAAGCTCATTTGCAGTTCTCTCTTTAATAAGTGGGCCAGGTCCCATGTCGCTCCTCCGCTGTAAAGTCTTGACAGCGGAGGAGCGGCAAGAATGGCGTTTAAGCGTCACACTTCTCCGTGCGGCCGCGAACAACGTGTCGCTCCTGGTCGATTCGGCTACCAGCCCGAACACCCGACCCGCAGCTGTACGCGCGGATTAAACGAGTGCCTCCGCGTGCGAGTAAATGGGAAACTGACTGCACAGGTCCCTCACGCGGCTATGGACTGCGCGCTCAAGCTGCTCATCGCCGTTGGGCTCGCGTTCGAGCGCCGACAAAACCTCCAGAATCATTTGCCCCACCTGCTCGAACTGGGCGACACCGAATCCGCGCGTTGTTCCAGCAGGAGTTCCAAGTCTGATTCCGGATGTAACCGTCGGGTTTTCCGTATCGAACGGGATACCGTTCTTGTTGCAGGTGATGCCTGCACGCTCGAGCGCTTTTTCAGCCTGCGTACCGGTTAGCCGCTTTGAGCGCAAATCGACCAGCAGCAGGTGGTTATCGGTCCCGCCCGTCACGAGGGTCAGGCCACCCGACCTCAGGACGTTGCCGAGTGCCTGGGCGTTACGTAGAACCCGGTCGATGTACGCCGTGAACTCCGGACGAAGCGCTTCGCCAAACGCAACTGCTTTGCCCGCGATGACGTGCATGAGCGGACCGCCCTGTAGCCCTGGGAATACGGCGGAGTTTATTTTCTTGGCGATATCGCCTTTGTTGGTGAGGATGAACCCGCCTCGCGGTCCGCGAAGCGTCTTGTGGGTGGTGGACGTCACCACATCGGCGAATGGAACGGGGTTCTCATGTTTGCCCGCTGCGACAATTCCCGCGATGTGTGCCATGTCGACCATTAACAAAGCACCAACGCTGTCTGCAATGTCGCGGAACGCTGCAAAATCCAAAGCACGTGGATAGGCAGAATAGCCCGCGATGATGAGCTTGGGACGATGTTCCTCGGCAAGCCGGCGGACCTGCTCATAGTCAATGCGGTAGGTGTCGGGGCTCACACCGTATTGCACCGCGTTGAACCACTTACCGGAAAGCGCAGGACGTGCGCCATGCGTCAAGTGGCCCCCAGCATCAAGAGACATGCCCATCACCGTCTCGCCAGGCTTCACTAGCGCGAGCATCACTGCGCCGTTCGCCTGTGCTCCCGAATGAGGCTGCACGTTGGCGTATTCGGCTTCGAACAGGGCTTTGACGCGGTCAATGGCGAGCGCCTCGACCCTGTCCACATGCTCACAACCGCCGTAGTACCGCTTCGAAGGGTATCCCTCGGCGTATTTGTTGGTCAGCACGGTACCTTGCGCTTCCATCACCGCCGCCGAGACGATGTTTTCGGAAGCAATCAGTTCAATCTGCGATTGCTGACGGCGCAACTCCAGCGCAATCTCTGATGCGATGACGGGGTCACGGCTCTGGAGCGTTTCAGCAAAAAAGCGCGAGTTCTCGTTCACGTGGTTACTCCGGAAATGGTCGTGTGAAGCATGTCTTGCAAGACTGCAAAATCTGTTGATGTGATGCAGGTATACCGATTTCCCTGCCGGTAACGAGCGATGCACGGCCCTGCGTGAACAAAAACGCATCCCGCAAGTTCACAAGGAGCCCATCGTCAACTTACTGCTGCAACCAGGCCTTCAGCTTTTCCGGATGAGCGTCGACGAATTTCCTGGCTGCCGTCGCGTAATCGTTCGTGCTGTTGCCCTCGAACTCAATGGCCTCGACGTCAGCGAGAGTCAGCTTGAAATGCTTGAAGAACACGTCCGCCCGCGGGAATTTGTTTGCAAACTGCTTCGACGCGAATGCATGAACCTGCTCTTCACCACCCAACGTGCCCTTGGGGTCCTTGAGGTAGCGCATCTGCCATTTCTGGAAGAGCCAGTGCGGACTCCAGACCGTCGCAACAACCCATTGCTTTGACTGGTAAGCTCGCTGGACTCCGGCGAGCATGCCTGCTTCGCTTGATGATTGCAGGTTGTATCCGTTCAGGTCGTATGCCTTGATGGTCTTTTCGGATGCCTGCATCAGACCGCCGCCGGGCTCGATGCCCTGAATGGTGCCGTTCAGCTTGCTCTTGACGTCTGGCTTTTCCAGGTCGGAAATCGACGAGAGCTGGGAATCGGGAATGTACGCCGGCACCGCCCAACCGTTCTTACCGCCCGTATAGATGACGCCGACATCATCCATGTCGTTCTTGTACTTTGCGTAGTACATTGCGTGGGTAACCGGGAGCCAGCCACCCACCATGATGTCGAGGTCACCACGGGCCACACCCTGGTACTGGATGCCAATATCGGCCTGAACAAACTGAACCGGCTGCTTGAGGTTAGTCTCAAGCACGTATTTGGCCACATTCGCTACGGCCAGGACGTCTGCCCAGTTTGTTACGGCCATCTTGATAGGTTCGGCTGCGACAGCGGGCCCAGCGCCGATACCCATGGCAATGATCGTCGCCACTGCCATTTTCGCCAAAAGCGATTTGAACAGATTGAATTTCATCTAGCACTCCTACGTGATTGTAAGATTTCTTGAAAACTTGACGGACGCTGCAATAGCGCGTCTGTTCTTCCGAACTCCATACTGCCTCTAGCGATAGCACCAGGTCCGTACTACGTCCATTGAGCGGTATCGCTAGCCAAACTTTCCCGGGGCGGACGCCTTTCCACGCGACCATCCTCCGTGCGTCATTGCCGCTCAGGTCCGCGCCGCAGTGCTGGCACTAGTCTTTGCCGCTCGTGCGCCGGGCTTGGCCTTCCTGGCCCTCACACCAAAACTCTCCGTTAGGCGATCAAGTACGATGGCAAGCAGCACAACGCCCAGGCCGCCCTCGAAGCCAATTCCGATATCTAGTCGCTGAATGCCACTCAGAACATATTCTCCCAACCCACCGGCACCTATCATCGATGCAACGACAACCATCGAGAGCGCCATCATGATGGTCTGATTTACGCCTGCCATGATTGACGGCAGGGCGTTCGGCAGCTGAATTTTCCAGAGAAGCTGCGAATCTGTGCTGCCGAACGAGCGGCCTGCTTCCAGTAACTCTTCGCGCACCTGGCGAATGCCCAAAGTGGTCAGGCGTACGACTGGCGGCATCGAGAACACGATGGTCGCAATGACTGCTGGCACTCGGCCCAATCCGAACAGGATGACGGCCGGAATCAGATAGACGAAGGCCGGCATTGTCTGCATGAAATCGAGCAGCGAGCGCAGAACCATCTCCACACGTTTGTTTCGCGCCCCCCAGATTCCCAGCGGCACGCCAATGACCAGGCTGAAGAACGTCGCTGCGATAACGAGTGCCAGGGTGGAGACCGTTTGAGCCCACAAACCCATGTAATGGATGGTCAGGAGTGCAAGGCCGACGAAGACCGAGAACACGACCCCGCGTCGCCACAAAGCAAACGCCACGAGAATAACGAGCATGGCAACGAACGGAATGGCAGCTAGCCCGTCCTCCAGCAGCTTGACTACAGCCCCCAGTCCCGCAGAGAAAGCGTCGAAGCCGCCCCGGAAATGCTGAAAGAGGAAATTGACAGCGTCTTCTGCAAACTTTCCGATAACTGACGAGTTCATGCTGCTCTCCGTTCCATAACCTGCTTGAGTATCGTCCGGCAGGACACCACGCCTGCGAGTCTCCCGGCCGTGTCAGTGACGGGTACGTCGTGCTCCTGGCTCAAAGCGATGCCAGCCAGCTCATGCAAATCCGCGTCAAGCGAAACAGCATTCACATCCCGGAGCAACGCGTCCCGGACGGGGCTTGTACCGGTCTTATGCAAAGAGGCCGGCGTGACGCAACCTTGATATCGACCTGATTCGTCGCAGACATAGCCGCATTCGGCGCCACTATCGATGAGCTGATTCAGGTAGCGTTCCGAGGATGTGCCGACGTCGCAAGATATGAGTCCCCCGCTTACCTTTGTCATCAGGCTGGAGGCCTTGAGGAACCGGGAAACGTCAACGTTGCGAAAGAAGTCCCGTACGTACGAGTCCGCGGGCGACTGGATAAGCTCTGCCGGCGTGCCGACCTGAATCAGGCAGCCATCCTTCATGATGCCAATCCGGCCGCCAATCTTGACGGCTTCTTCAATGTCGTGGGAAATGAAGACGATTGTCCTCTGCTCTTCCTTTTGAAGCCGCAGAAGCTCGTTCTGCATCTCGAACCGAATCAGTGGGTCCAGCGCCGAAAACGCTTCGTCCATCAGTAGCACCGAGGGATTAACGGCAAGCGCGCGCGCCAGACCCACTCGCTGTTGCATGCCGCCGGACAGTTCGCTCGGAAGCATCTTTTCGTACGAGCCCAGACCCACCCCCGTCAACGCAGCACGAGCGATTTCGTACCGCTCTGGCTTCTTCAGACCGGCGACTTCCAATCCGTACGCGATGTTGTCGAGGACCGTGCGGTTCGGCAGAAGTGCGAACGACTGGAACACCATCGCCATCTTCTTGCGGCGCACAGCGCGCAGTTCCAATGTGGACATGGGCGCAATGTCGCGACCCTCGAGGATGACCTGACCGGACGTCGGTTCAATCAGCCGATTGAGCAGTCGGACAAGCGTCGACTTACCCGAACCGGAGAGACCCATGACAACGAAAATCTCTCCCGCCTTGACGCTGAGACTGACGTCATTGACTGCCACCATATTGCCGGTCTGCTCGAAAATCTCATTTCGGCCAAGGCCTTGCTTTACCAGCTCAGCGGCACGCTCCGGCTTCGGTCCGAAGATTTTCGACAGATTCTTGACCGTAAGAATGTCGGTCCCAGCTACCGCGGCGGGTTTCGCTGCCGAGATAGCATCCTCAGCTTTGATTGCGCCCGGCTGTATCACGCCTTCCGGCGCAAATGTTGTGTTTGGGGTCATCCTGTCATCTCAACTGGCAAGTTCAAGAAATTGAAGCCCGCGACCTCAGTCTTTACCCGGACCCTGCATTTCAACGTCTGGTTTGCGTATGCGCTGAACACCCCGTGCTAACTTCATCACTGACCGGAGTAGAGGTGCGGAAGCTGAACGCTGCAAGACGGCTAATTCACACCAATCACCTTTTCAATCCGAAGAATGCGGAGTATCCGTGGGCCGCGCTTCGGTGCTCGTCGGTGGTTAATGCATGAACTACAGCGTAACAAGCTAATTTGCCCCATCCAGCTACATTTTCTGGGCACTTTCCCATACCTTTGGTAATGCAAGGGCGACTCTGTAGCGTTTGCGGAAAAAGTCTATGGAGGATGGGATTCGCGCAGCGCCAACACTCGCGCGCGTTTGCGGTCGTAAGTAGAGGAGCGTACGGCGCTCATTGTGCCAACTGGCTAGTGCTCGCGAGACCCTGTTGTAGGGAATGTCCCAGGTCTGGCGATTTTCCCAATAACTATTTCGTAGTCTTTCTCACCGTGCCCAATTAAGGAGAATCCACCGCACAGTCGTCGCACGCTTCCGTCGCCGGGATACTTGAACATCTTGTGGCAGTCGTCGTCGGCCGGTCGTCGGCTGGGCAAAAGAGGTTCCGGCTAAATTGGTAATGCAGGCAGGGAGGTGACGATGGTTACAACCTATGAACCCAATCCGAAGGAAGGGTTCGACGCGTTCAGTCTGTTCCCTGAGCGCGACTTCGACTACCGGAACAACATCTACAAAAGACTACCTCGCGCCAATCTCCCGACGCAGCGAGGACGGCTGGAGGACGGAAACGGCTTCGTTCGGCATGGTCCCTCGGAACCACATTCCGCCCGGCGCTCGCCCGTTTGACAGGATGAACGCCAGGACCGAGGCGACTGGCGAGAAGCGAAGTTTCTCCGGCGCGCGGAACAGGCTCCAGCTGTGCCTCTCTTCGGGCCGAGCCAAGACTACAGAGACAGTGACGATGGCTACGCTTAACCACAACGTAGTTGATAAACGTTTCAACGAAAAAGGCACCAGTTGCCAATCGGCAACGCGGCACACGGCACACGACACACGGCATTTCACGTTTCATTTGTCCCCTCCGATAGATATAGGTGTATTGACGGCGACGCTGGAGCTAACACGCAACTGAATGCGAAGAATTCGGGACGCGGTGAAATCAGATAGAGCGTTAGCCGACAGCTGATATCAGGCCCCGTGCCGACCGAGCCAATATCCACGCAAGTCTTTTTGACACCATTCGGCGAAACATAGGAAACCGGCTCGCCTGATTCAGACGTTGCGTACGGTTCGAGGCAGGCAAAGGAAGTTGGACGCTAACAATCGTCGGCCACAGACGACGGCTGCGAATAAAGCGTTGCCTGATGCTGACGGTCACAGCCCACGCCTCTCAGCCGTGCGACTGAGTACGTGTTCGAGGGGATTTATCGAACTTTCGGTAAGAAGAAGATTTAACGGAACAGGACTGTCAGGCCCGAGGCGCACCAGAGACGGAAGGCTGTTGCCCGACCATAGTTGACCTGGTATCCAACCGCGACGACTGCCCGGTGACTCAACAGGCATTTGTAGCGTTCGGACGACCTGACATCTTTTGCCGGCTCAATGTCGCCGGTCGCGCCCGCTTGCCGGAGTAATTTGGCTGCCTGCTCGAGACTCATGCCGAACAGATGGGCAACCTGATGGAATTCGAACCAGGCTGCGTTCTCGTCGAGCCTTCCATCGATTTTCCTGCTGCTCGACGCGCAAACATACCGTACGGACCTCATCGTGCACGTTCCTCCTATCCTGAATCGCCATTCCATCGAAGTCGGACACATTTAGCTAGAAGGATTGCGACATGTAATTGGGATGCGGTGGCCCTATGTTCGCTGGCCGCAAAAAAAGTCGAAGGACCGCATCTCTACGGTACCATCAAACTTCTGGGCCCTAGACTTTGACGATTAGGGCTATAGCCTCTGCGAAACCTTCAATGAGCCCAATCTTTGGGGGGCGACAATGATTTCGTCCGGTGTACCGACATTCATCTTGGCCGGTAGTGAGGAGTCGGAGGCGGCGTAGCCGCCGGAGACGACGAACTGCCGGCGGCGCCGGATCGGCGAGGCTT
>NZ_VTUZ01000090.1 GCF_008369935.1 Paraburkholderia panacisoli
TACAGAGATGACGGGAAATTTCACGCTGCTCCTGCCGATGCTGACATCGTGCTTTGCTGCAATGATTGTTCCCACCATGCTGCACTGTCCGCCGATCTACGATGTGCTGCGCAATCGCGTGCCGCAATACAAAGGTGACCCTGCGCATTGACACGGTGGTGCCTGACGACGGTATCACGGCCGCATGGCCAGCTTTGGGATGTGTCGCGGTGAGAGCGAGCGACACCGATATAGGACCAAGGTCCAATTGCCCTTCCCACATGCCACGCCCATACTGCTCCAGGTGGGCTGGCCGTGCCTGCTACGCCAAATTTGTCCGTTGAAAATTGGTCCGAACGGGATATTGGGCATGACGTTTCCAACACGTAGATCGGTAGCGAGTCTCACTCTTTGCATGCTGCTGCTATCCGTTTTCGACGCAACAGCACAGCAGGCACAGCCTCCTCTCTCCGCCTCGGATGTTCAAGCGCCTCAAATCGAACTCGGTTTGCGCTTCGAAGTTGAGCCGCACGCACTTGACTTGCTCAGGGCTATGAGCAGCCGTCTCGCCGCCGCAAAGACGATGATGTTCACGGCCACAACCACATACGAGAGCCCTGACCGGACCGGACAGCCACTGGCCTACACGACACTTTCGCGAGTTACGCTGCAACGTCCGAACAAACTGCGCGTGCTGACCCCGTACGACGGAGCGCCGTCCGAGTTCTACTACGATGGCAGCGTGATGACGGCGTTTTCCCCGGAGGCTAACGTGGCCGCCGTATCTGATGCGCCGCCGACGATTGATGCCATGTTGAAGGCCGCTTATGATTCGGCCGCAATCTATTTCCCATTCACCGATCTTATTGTTGCTGATCCGTATAGGGACATGACCGACGGATTGAGGCTTGCATTTGTTGTCGGCCAGTCGAAGGTTGTGGGCCACACCACGACCGACATCATCGTGCTGGCGACCGATACCCTCCAGGTTCAAATGTGGATTGGCGCAACGGACCACCTGCCACGCATGGTCCGTGCGACGTTCTTCGACGAGCCGGGCAACTATCGGCACGTCGTTGAGCTCTCGGACTGGCAACTCGACCCGCCACTCTCGCCCGACATCTTCGTGGCTGCACGCGCGGCGAAAGCGAGGCGCATGCTATTCGCAGCGCCGGATTCAATATTGCCGGAGGCTCAGGCGCCCGGCGAGGCGACGCCATGAACATCCAGGCAATACGGTACGCGGTCGTTGGTCTGTGCGGCGTCGCGATCGCTGCGGCACCGCTTAGGCATGCAGATGCGTGGATGCGCGCCGGGGCGTGGGGTGGGCACGCGGTGGGCGGCGCCGGTGGCTGGGCTTACGCGGGACCGCGCGGCAGCACCGCCTGGGGCGGAGCAGGCTCGTGGCACGCCAACGGCTTCCGCGGAGGCAGCGCGGCGGGTACCCCCGGATCATGGAGTGCGACCGGCTATCGCGGCGGGACGGCTTCAGGCGGTGCGGGCTCATGGCATGCGACGGGCGCCTACGGCAACACGGCGAGTGGTGGCTACGCGCACTATCAAGGCGGGTATTACGCAGCGTATCACCCACCGGTCGTCGTGAATCACTACGCGCCAGCGTGCTACAACTGCGGCGGGTGGAATACAGGAGGAGCATGGGCTGCAGGCGTCGCTGGGGTCGCGGCGGGCGCTGCGATCGGCGCAGCAGCGGCCAATGCGAATACCGCGACTGCCGCCGCTAACGCCTATGCCGCTGGGGTCGCTACGGGTGCCGCAGCACGGCCCGCGTACGTCCTGAATGACATATATCCGGCGCTGCCTGCCGGATGCGCTTACAGTTCGCCCGGAGGTTTGGCGTACTACCAATGCGGCGCAACCTGGTTCAGTCCGTATTACGGCGCCAACGGGGTGTACTACCGCGTAGTGGCCGGTCCATGACACATGGGCGTCCGTAGATGGCAGCGCCGGGATCGATTTTCAGTCGGCAGCAACACGCCTGAGGAGATTAATGCGAAGCAGCCCGGTTAGTCAGGTAGCCAGTCAAACTGACGCCCTTGCAACGGCGAAATCCGCGACACTACTGTTGATCCCGGCGTGCTGCTATCCGCCCTACACGAAACACGGGCTCGAGCGTGCGATCGTGAACAAGCTCATGCCTTAGCGGGATCCGCTCTATCCGCGTGGGCGAACGAGTGTGGGCTCGGCTGGCAACAACAGAGGGCAGGTCGCACGCAATCTGGATGCCTGCGACCATGTCACCGTCTGCGGTGATTCCTTCCCGTTTGCGCAGGCAGCGAAACGCTTGATCGCGACGACCTATGCGTCATCTGCCCATTCATGTTCGCGATGACTGGGGGCAACGCCGACGGCATGCTCGTCACCGATTGCATAGATGACACGGGCAGGATGCCGGACCACGAACCCAACTGAGTGGAAGTGAGCATGGAACTTGACCCTGTCATCCTCTCGCGCGTCCAGTTCGGCTTCGTCATCAGCTTTCACATCATCTTCCCGGCCTTCACCATCGGGCTGGCAGCCTGGCTGGCGACGATCGAGGGCGCGCGGCTCGTGACCGGCAACGCGCTGTACCGCAGAGTGTTCGACTTCTGGCGGCCGATCTTCGCGGTGTCCTTCGGCATGGGCGTGGTCACCGGCATCGTGATGGCCTTCCAGTTCGGCACCAACTGGGGCGTGCTGGCGGTAAAGACCGGCTCCATCCAGGGCCCGCTTTTGGGCTACGAGGGCTTCACGGCCTTCATGCTCGAGGCAACTTTCTTCGGTGTCTTGCTGCTCGGGCGCAACCGCGTATCGCCATGGTTCTACTTCTTTTCCTGCTGCATGGTGGCGCTGGGCACGATGTTCTCGTCGTTCTGGATTCTCGCCAACAACAGCTGGATGCAGGTTCCGCTCGGCCACACGATCGTGGATGGCAAGATTGTTCCCGCCAACTGGATGCAGATCGTGTTCGGTCCGGTGCAGATGGTGCGCTGGCCGCACATGTTGCTTGCTGCCTTCCTGACCAGTGCGATGTGCGTGGCAGCCACGGGCGCCTGGTATCTCCTGCGCGGCGTGCATCGCGACGAAGGACGGGTCATGCTCCACTGGGGGTTGGCGCTGGTCGCAGTGGTGATACCCGTGCAGCTGTTTTTTGGGCACCTGACGGGTGAATACGTGCTGAAGCACCAGCCAGCCAAGTTCGCCGCGATTGAAGCGCGCTGGAAAAACCAGCAGCCGGCGGACGAGGTGCTGTTTGCCATTCCCGATGAAGCAAACGAACGCAACCTCTACGCCATTACCGTGCCCAGGCTAGGCAGTTTCATCGCATCAGGGAATTTCACTTCAGCCGAAGTCGGACTGGAATCGTTCCCTCGTGAAGACCGCCCCCCGGTACTGATTCCATTCTTTGCCTTTCGCCTGATGGTCGGCATGGGCCTCATCATGCTGGCTGTTTCGTGGCTGGGCAACCTGCTGCGCTGGCGCGGGAAGCTGGAATCGTCGCGCTGGTTCCTATGGGCCACGTTCCTTTCGTTCCCGACTGGCTTTATAGCGATCCTCACCGGCTGGTACACGGCGGAAGTCGGTCGCCAGCCCTGGGTCGTGTACGGCTTGCTGCGCACCCGGGACGCCATCACGCCGGCGCTGACGACCAGCGATGTGCTGACCTCACTGATCACCTACATCGTCGTCTATGGTCTCTTCGTCTCGTTCGGCATCTACTACATTTACAGGCTCTTGCGCGACGGGCCGCGCGTCGAAGACACAGCGCTGACCAATGTCACGGCCAGCCGGCCGCTGGCCATCGCCGCGCGGACCGAAACAGCAGCCGACGCCGATGCAAGGAGCAAGCCATGAGCGAACTGCATCCCAGCAACCTGGCGCTCTTCTGGGCCGCGGTCATTGCTGTCTCCATCCTGGTGTACGTGGTACTGGACGGCCTGGATCTGGGGGTTGGCATTCTGTTCGGCAGCACGCGTGACGAAGGCCACCGCTCGCAGATGATGAGCACCATCGCGCCGTTCTGGGACGGCAACGAGACCTGGCTGGTCGTCATTGGCGCTGGCCTGTTCGCGAGCTTCCCGGTCGTCTATGTTGTGTTCATGGGCGCCTTCTATGTGCCGGTACTGCTGCTGCTCGTTGGCCTGATCTTTCGGGGCATCGCGTTCGAGTTTCGCTACCGGAGCGTTCGGGCGCGCAGGCTCTGGGATGCGGGCTTCTTTCTCGGGTCAACCGTGGTGGCCTTCGCTCAGGGTGCCGCCGTCGGCGCGCTTATGCGCGGCATCCCGGTGGCGAACGAGCAGTTTGCAGGCACGTCGTTCGACTGGCTGCACCCGTTTGCGGTGCTGACGGGTATCGGTCTGGTGTTCGGCTATGCGCTGCTCGGCGCAGGCTGGATCGTCCTCAAGAGCGAGGGCGCATTGCGCGACTGGGCATACAAACGCATTGGCTGGCTCGCGGCGATCGTGTTCGTCCTCCTTGGGCTGGCTTTCACCGTGTCGCTGACCGTCGACGCGGGCGCGGTGGCGCAGAGCCACCTGCGCGAGCGCGCCTGGGGACTCATCTTCCCGGTTGCCGCGATCGCGACGTTGGGTAGCGCCGTCATGAGCGCACGAGCGCGCCGCGACGGGTTGACGTTTGCGCTCACCGTGTTGTTCGTCCTGGCCTCCTACCTGACGCTTGGTGTGATGTTCTGGCCTTACATGGTTCCGTATACCATCACCGTGGGCAAAGCCGCGGCGCCAGAGGCATCGCTGAATTTCCTGTTCTACGGAGGCGTGGTGGTGCTGCCAGTGATCGCGCTCTATACCGCCGGCGTCTACTGGGTGTTTCGGGGCAAGGTCCAGCACGAATCCGAATGACCGAAGCGGGGGGCGGCCGGGATTCGCTAAAAGTCCACCGCATCTCGGCCTAAGCTACTGATTTAAATCCGCATTCTATGATCGGATTGAGCGGCGGTACGGGGCGCTTGAGATCCAGCCAATAGTCGCCGAGCCGATTGGTGTGCTCACGCCGGTATGGTGGAGTAGATGAAATTGGGGGGAGTGTCCTTAATTTCGACACATCTCAGGCAACCGGAAATGCGGGAAGGGCTTCCCGAAAGATTGCTCTAATTTGCCGTCCAGCATTTCCACGCGGGTCTGAAGTAAATAGTGAGCACCCTTCATAGACCAGCGCATTTGTTGTCCGCTTTGCCAATTGATTAGGACCTCACCGGTGGGTCGCACGCGTGGCGCGTCCAGCAGCGTTGTCCGAATGCGTCCGAGCGCGTCGGCGAACCACGCGCGCAGGTCGGCGGGTCAGGCCAGTTTTTCATCGTCCGGGTTTGGATAAAAAACGTGCATATTCGGATACCTTCAGTTATCACGCTAGCCGCACTCGACGGACAGAAAATCGAAATACAGGAATCCTGGCTAGCCAGCGCGCACTTTCGGGTGTCGGGTGACCGTGACGATCGAAGCTGCCGTTGGCGCGACCATCGGCCAACGGTGGGCACTGGTCTGCATTGCTGACGTCGGGCCCGCGACCAGAACAAACGGCAGTTTCGCTCCCGTTGGAAGGACGGCAACGACTCAACCAGGACGCTAAACCCCCGCGCCATCTTAACAACTGCTTTCACGGTCGAACGATCAGCAAGCTCGTCATCACATTTTCATGCGTGAAACATTGATGCCTGAGACCGACACGTCACCCATCAGGCCGCTGTTGGTCAGGACGATCGCTTCAACAGGTGCTGTGGCCGTTCTCTTGTGAATCTCTCCGTCCGCGCCAACCTTCAGCAGCGGAACCGACCCACCGACCGACCAGCCTTTGGAATTGCGAAAGCTGTTGAGCGCGTCACGCGTCATGAACAAGAAGATGATGTCCTTCGATTGTTCGTTCTGCAAGCCTAGTGAGCCCGACACCATGCTGTAGTAGCCGGCCGTCTTCCCGCCTACATGCAAAGCGCCTTCGCCGTATTCCTCGTCTATGAGGGAGTCCAGCAGCACTTCTGGGAATACGAGAACGCCGTTCGCCCTGGCGACGAGTTCCTTCGAACGTTTGACCACATCGTATAGCCGCATTAAAGACTCGCGGACGTTAGCGTTGATTTGTTGCTGCAGCACCGAGGTGGAGTCGGCGGCGAGCGTGTCGCCTAGTATCATCGGGGAGCCCGCCAGCGTAAGGCCCGCAACGGCGAGCGCGGCCGTCCCAGTCTGTATAAAGCTTCTTCTGCGCATGGTTGTCTCTGCCTCCATCGTGGTTCACGGTCGCACCGTGTTGCTGCAATGGATAAAAAAGATGTATTCCACCGACAATTGCTTTGTCGCGTGGCCCGGTTGCAATGCTGGGAGCCACGACACCGCAGACGACGCGTTACTGCGTTCAGACTGACACATCTCGATGACGTCGCGCGTGCCGACACCTGGGTGCCCTGTTGCCAGATGCAAACATACTGTTCGCAGCGCGTGCGCAGAAATGCGAAAAATGTACAACTCAGTTTAGTTCATCGGCGGTGGCACCCACCATGTTTCGCCTATCGAAGTGAATCGGCCGTTGGAATCGTGCCTTTCTGTGTTGCGCGAACGGCAACTTTTGGCCGATGCCTGCATTATGACGACGGATAGTAAGCGACCCAGGGTGTGTGGAAACATCCACAGAACCGCAATACGCCGCGCGGCTCTTACGCCGCCTGGCGCTTTTAACTGTCTCTCGGGCCAATGCGGCAACGACGCGCCGTTAAACGGCTCTGATGCCTTATAAAAGGCTATTCTGGGATTGATTTAGGACCTACGGAGTGCTACGCACCTGTTGGCGTTCGTTAATTCTGCTTGCTGTGTCCACGGCAGCGCTAATGTTGTCCTTTAATTTTGCTAGCGCGCCTTTCCACCGTAACACGGACTCATTGCCCGTCACGAATGACTGCGCGCAGTGCGATAACGGTATAGCGGACATCCGCCCAAGGACTGTGGGTGCCGCCGGGTAATCGCAAAAGTGCCCTGCTGTATGACGTTTTTTCACTCGTGCACCGGGACGGGCTCGTCCGAAGATCGCGACAATGGCTTTCGGTATCTGCGCGTGCTGCTTCTTTAGGCTAACGCGTCCCTGCGTCGCTCGGCAGCGGCATTAGCGAAATTAAAGAACACGTTGAACGCACTAGCAAAATTAACGGACATCCCGTCGTTCACCCGTTGTTGAAACGCGACGGGTGACAAAACCATCAATCTGGCTGTACGGCCTTATCGGACAGGGGTTGCAGCCCTTTTTCTCGCTAGCAAATTCCGTGGACACGGCTAGCAGAATTAACGAACATCAACAGCACAGGTGCTTTCACCCGGTCTGACTACGTCTCTAGTGACGGTTTTAAACGGCCCGGATTAACAGACCCGACGACCGGATTTGATGCGGGTGAAACAGGCACTTACACCGTCTTCCCGAACCGCACGGGCGTCATGCACATTACGTTTCCCGCTCCCATCGCTTCCACCATCATCGACGTTAGATTCGTGCTGACCGAAGGGGGTCACCGACTTCACGGTGTTGTAAGCCATCAGGAAATCGCCGGGCCTTTCACTGCGTTGGATGGAAAAACAACGTGCGGCCCAACGCCGGCGTGCAACATGCGGGCTCAGGAAAGCGTCGTGGGCGAGAAATTCAACGTGGAAGGAAGAACTCGCTTAAGGGGCGTTGGAGACTAAGGGGTGGCTCTGTTCTAGAGGTAAGGCGCACGGGTGGCGACAGCACGCTCGTAGGGCTCGAGGACGCGAAGCAAGGCAGATATCAGGAAAATTGAACAAGTCACTGCTTTAGCAGGCGTTCGAGCGCCTGTGTGCAGCTCGACCTGCAACTTTTGCCGGACGAGCCGCACACGATTTTGGCGGCGGTCGTGCGAGCTTCTCGGAGGCAAATATAAACAGCTTGTGCGCTCGCTAACAGTGCTGTTGGCTGCAACGAAGCAGACTGTCATTCTAGGAGGCGGGCCGGCGCTGGTCGCGTCAGCACTTACAAGAAGTTACGCGGGAAACCGCATGTTTTCCCCTATCGTCGCTTGGATTGGCCACAATTCATTTTTCAAACCAGCGCTCGCCCGATGGGTTTGGACTCCATAACACAACTTGCAGGGATGACACGGTCATGGAAGCAAAAGACTATGACGGCAGCGCTTCGAGGCATCGTGCTCATAGGCGCCCCGTGACGCTGAGCGCGCAGGAGCTCGCGACGCTCTTGCGCCTGCGCAATGCGTCGGCCGAGACGAACACAGTAACGCCGGACGTCATCGCCCTGCAAGCAGCGGGGCTAGTCCATCTCATCGCGTCAGATGACGGCGACGCCACGCTCGCGCTGACCGTAGGCGGGAAGGTGCTGTTGCGGTTGCTTGGCGCCGAGCCAGCTGACCGCCCCCCTTATCCAAACTAATGGGGCGAGTTGTCCCGGTGCCCTGCGCGGTTCGGCCCTCGGCTGGCCAACACCAACTGTCAGGCGAGAAGCAAGACCCGCTTGCAAAACGGTTAGAGCAACTTATCGCCCTTGACGCGCGGGCTTCAGGGAGACTTTGACGTATTGCGATTCCTGTGGCAGCACCGGGACCGGCCTAGGCACTTCTGTCGGTGTTGTTACAAAATGCACGACAGACAGAGGAGCTGGCATGTGCTGGATTTTGCAGTTCGCTATTCGAGGGCGGCGGGTGTCGGGAGTTCTCACACACATCGAGAATAGTGAGCCGTGGTCTTTGCTCCGTTTCAGAGCTGACCACTGTTGTAACTCCGTGCTCAAGCTCCTTTCGGCGCGGATGGCTGACTCGACGGGTTGCTTTGCGTCGAAGGGTGACCAGTTACTGATGGAGCACATGTTTTCTCCAGACGGCGTACAACACAGTCTGTTCGTACGCACTTGGGTAAGAAAGCGCAACGCGGCCGTGGATTGCACCAGGTTTGCCGCTTCGCGATTGCCTTGTCAATTCCGGTCTTACAGACCTATAACGTAGCTGTAGCACGGTTTCTATTGGCCAACGGACTCACGACGTCCTGTCCCCAGCGTCTTTATTGCGCCGGCCTGCCTCGCGTGGTACCCACTTCGCGTTATTGTCCAAACAGTCATCAAACGGGTTCAGCTTCTCGCACAGTGCGTGCCAGACGCAGACTCTGGATTCGCTCGCGCAAAAGGCGCCGGTATTCGACGCTGAATGTCGCTTCGGGGAGCGGAAAACGGAAATCAGCAAGGAGCAAAGGTCTCAAGCACCTTGCACATGAATCAAGGAGATGAGATGAACTCAAAACTTGTATTGGCGACGGGCGCTGTTTGCCTGTTCGCAGTCGGAGGAATGGCCCGCGCCCAGAGTGCACCGCAATCAGCGCCGCCGTCCACGCAACCAACGATGCAGAAGGGGCAAGTGCAAGCGCAGCCGGGCACTGACACGTCGTATGGCGGAGTTCAGGCCATTGGGAGCGCAGCGGCAGGCAGTATGCGTCCGCCTTCCTGCGTTTCGAGAACTTCATGCGACATCTATCACGGCCATTGAGCCGGAGCGTAGCCGGCGCGCATGTCGTCGCGACTTATCGTCCGAGCTCGCTCCCCCTGCGACGCTGCGCCCCGCGCCCGCCGGAGAGCCAGTAGCCTGGGTATCTCTGGAGGGCGTCGTCCGCATGATGAGCATGGATGTTGTCGCCGACCTCAGTTCGAACCGGACGCCGAGATTCGGCTGGACCAGCAGACGGCCCGTGAATCGTTGCAGCCTAAACATTTTTCCATTTGGAAGACTGGTCAGTCCGATGTCGGCGCGTGGGTCAATGTCGTATTGGCGTCAGCAATGTTCACGCAATTTGTACGAGATTCAACCAGCGTAGGTATCGCGGAAGCTGTGTTCGACCCGGACGGCCAGTGTGCCAGAGCAACGCGCTGCCAGCCGGCACGGTTTCGCGCGCAGCTTCAGCGTGAATTATGGACCGCATAGCCTCTGGCCTGACGGAGAGACGCTTGTGGATGTATCGTTCCTCATCGACCCGATTCACAACACTGTCACCAGCGTGCATGACGGCTATTCCCGTGCTGGCGAACTTATCGGCACGGATTTGACCGATACCGCGACCCTGTGGGGTGATGCTGCCGACTCGGATACCTCGGTACAAGTCATCGTCGCGGACGACAGCCTGACAAACAACACTATCTCGCGCGGCTTTTTCAAGGTTACGCTCGCGCTGGAGAACGGGAGACTGGAACGGGTACTAGCGGGAAAAGCAGTACTCAATGCGTATGGCAGCCCACCTCCCGACATTAAGGAGCAAGTCAGAACGCTCAAGGCCGTGCGCGAGCGGGTCAGCTTTATTAGCGTTGAAGACGCGTTTCTGTGGTTCGAGGAAAACACTGGCGGCTCACCGTTTTCACTAGAGGGCTAAAGCGGGTTTGCGCTCAGGAATGTCTCGCGTTTCTCCCTAAAGGGCTTGCGTACGCCAGATACAATGAGGCCTATGTCGATTTTCCGCAAACGGATGCCCTGTAGCCAATGTTGTGTTGGTCCTTTAGCTCCTTCGGAGTTTGAGACGAGCCACCGGGAATGCGGACTCGCTTGATGTCACGGATGTGCGAAATTCACATGGGAAAATCCGTTGAAGATTTCGTGCAATGTCCGAACACGAGGGTCATTTTGACCGAGTATGGACGTCAACACAGCATCGACCCTCATGCCGACATCGGACGGACCAGTCTGCCAATTGGAAAGAGGTTCCAGCAGCAACGATTCACGACCCGTTCTGGTGGACCAGCCGAATTTCAGCATCCGGGTCAGACTGACGTCGGAACATCATGCCCGGGCGACAAGATGCTCGAGGTCTTAGCGCAGCAACGCCCCGCCGCTCGTGAGACGAATCCCTTCGACACCAAGTCCAACGAACACACGGGCAACACGCTCAATTTTCTCGAATCTGAGTAGCTCGTGTCGCGGCAGGAATGCGTAGTCCTTGCCAAACACTTCCTTGGCATACTAGGGCGGCCTGACACCGCTTCCAAAAGCGACAAAGACAACACCGATTATGAAAATACGTTGCGCGCGAAGCGAAGACCTTGATGGCATCAAAGCATTGCTCGCAGAGGACCAACTGCCGGTTGCAGAGGTGACAGACGATATGCTGCATGATTTTGCTGTCACAGAAGACGCGTGCGTGAAATTGCGCCTCGTTGAAGATTCGGGTACAGGTGCGCAAAACGTACCAACTCATCGCGGGCTGCTGCCCGTGGCATGACCGGTCCATGCGTAACCGGGCCTGCTGGCAACGGGCCGCATCGCGTGGGAACGTATATTGCTTCAGAATGAAGTTACCTTCCGCATCACCCCAGGTCGCTGTGGCTACAATTCTCCTGGTTGACGATGACCCGAAAACCCTCCGCCCGCTTCGGATACTTCTGGAGGCTGAGGGATATCGTGTGCTCACCGCGCTCGACGGAAAAGCCGCTGAGTCCGTCACCGAAGACGACCAACCCGACCTCATTGTGACCGACTGGATGATGCCCAGTGTGGACGGCGTTGCGCTCTGCCGCTGGCTGAAAGCCGACACAGCGACGGCCGACATTCCTGTCGTCATGCTCTCGGCTGCGCAGCCACCTCAACCAGGCGAACGATTATGGGATGTCCTCTTAAGGAAACCGACGCCGATAGCTCGTCTCACTGAAGTCATTGCATGCCTGCTCAAGACGCGCAGGACGCGGCCAGTACAGCCCTGAACTCGAAACGCGACAACTGGTATGGTCATCACGTCCTTCTGCGAGGGCGCTGCGATTTGGTCAACCTGTTCGCCAGGTGTATCGCATGGCGGGAGCTATCAGGCGCTCGCCCTCATCGGAGGTGCCGAGACGTCGGCGAGTTGTTCAATGACGGGAAGGGATGCCGTCACGGTCGTACCCGTTCGGAAACCGCCGCTTTCGATTGAGACGCTGCCCCCATGACATTCCACCAGATACCTCACCAGGGCAAGTCCGATGCCGAGGCCGGAATCGGCCGACGAACCAGCACGTAATTGCGCGAACATGTCAAAGACATAGGGTAGTTTTTCCGGGGGAATCCCATAGCCGTTGTCAGATACTGTAAAAATCACACTGCCCGGGACCTGTGTGTTTCCGGGTGGCGTTGCAACGACAGACAACGCGATTTGGCTGCCGTCCGGAGAGTATTTCGCTGCGTTAGTCAGCAGGTTCGCCAACACCTGGGTTAAACGCACCATGTCGGATTCGTGAGGCATCAAGCAAATCGTCCACGAGGCGGTGGAGACGATTCATCTGACGCCCGGCTACTTCCAGCGCTTTTTCGCCCGCACTGGCACTGGTGCCGACGCGACGCAGGATTTCAAGCGACGACAGAACGGGGGCGATTGGGTTTCTGAGTTCGTGGCTGAGCGTGGCGATAAACTCGTGGGTACGCTCTTCGGCTCCGCGCAATGCTGCCTGCGCCTTTTCCGCTTCAGTTGCCCGTTTTTCTGCCAACGCCTGGACGCGGGCTACCTGCATGGCCGCGCCAGTGAAATCGGCAAGGCTCTTCAGCAGCCGCAGGTCTTCCCCGTCAAATCGCCGTTGCTCATCATGTGACATGACCCAGATTGCGCCCCAAGGCCCATCCCGGACGGGAATGGGCACGAGCAGGGCCTCGACGACGGGTGGCGACACGGCCTCGATGGAAGCAAAGTAGCGCTGCGGCGTCTTGAACAGTTCAGGCTTGCCCATCGCGAGGGTAACGCCGCACAGGCTGTCGTCGAACGGGCGATAGGTATTCAGGAGCGGTACGCAATGACGCCAATGCTTCGTGCTTCATCTTCTGTTCTACACGGCGCGAGCACACCCGAGCTCTCCACGAGTTTCGTACCCTTCGTGATGGTTCCGCTCGCCGCATAGCCGTCATGCTGAGGAATCGCGTGGCCCCAAATGCTGTATCCCTTGTACGTGTCCGGTTCCATCTTCGATCTGTGCCTGGAACGAATCCGCGTGTCAATTTGAGAGTGCGCTGTTACATCGCCTCCAGATTTTGGCAACAAGGGGAGATGCGTATTGAACCGTGATTGCAGAAGTAAATAGCTGCTCGGGCCGCGCATCGCCTTCATCGTTGAGTTCCTGCTCCACGACCGCGCGCGCGATTTCACGCGCCTCGGCGACAACTTCAATCCGCTCCAGCCAGGTTGCCGTCAACGCGTTCCGTTGCAGCCGGATACGGGTGGCTCCACAAGCTGGTCATTGCTGAGCCAGTCCCCTTGCAACGAAAGGGATGCCACGTCGCTGACTGCGAGGTAGCAGCGATGCACCGACCTGTGCGCGTCTGTCAGCAAAGGCAACCCGACAATGTCTTCAAACATGGCTCCCTCCAAGCCTGAGAAACTCCCTTGAGTCAGGTCGTTCTGGCCTGAAGGCGTGCACCGGCGATCTCCGGACGATCACGCGCCGCATGATGTTTCCCTGGCTGGCCTATACACCAGTCTAGAAGCGGACATTTTTCCGCAGTTGTTGATGATTCGAGCGAGGACTTTCTGCTTTGGGCCAGCAAAGGGTCGGGAAACATAGATAGAGAAGTTAGGTATCCGCCAGGGGATTGTTTGCGATCCGCGAAGCGATGCCGAACGGCCGTTCCTGGCCGAGCCCGGTCCGACATAGAACGGCCGGCATGGTCGGCCATTGATCGGCCGCGTCGGGCAGCGGTCGACCCCATTGCAGTCGGTCACTGTCGCGGTAAAGCGGACCGTCAGTCCCCGTGCAATCGGCCGATATCCGCGGTCATACCTTCGCCAACTCAGCGCAGTACATGATTCGAGACAAGGCTCGTCGCTCCGCGAGCGCAACGACGGTTTCGACATACCGTTGTTGCCGCGCAAATGCCTCCTTCCCGTCCGAGCCCTCGATCTCCGCGCGGTGGGCGAGCATGGCTCTCAGTCTTCCGCTCGCGTTCAGGAGAACGCTGTGTGTTCTGTCCTCTTGATCAATTAGCCGAAAGCCAGCAGCTTCGAGCAGATTTTCATTGAGTCCTGAAGGCACGAACTGGGTGTATCCGTTGATACTTCGTCGCTCGACCTCCTCATTCGAGATCGGTCCGGTGATGACGCCCGCATCAGTAAGCAGGAATCTTCCGGTTGGTGCCAACAGTCTCGCCATCTCATGAAAAAACGACTTTCGGTTACGAAGATGAACTATGACATCCAAGGAGATGACAGCATCGAATGATGAACCGTCGAACGGAACCGGCAGGTTCAGATCGGCTTCGAAGAGCGCAACACAGTCTTGAACGCCGGCGGCCGAAGCTCTTGCGCGCCCTGACGCAACTGCAGATGCACTCACGTCCAGTCCGGTGCCCATGCAGCCGGTCGACTTGACCGCGAAGACCAACGGCCCGCAAGGGCCGCACCCGGCGTCCAGGAGTCTGCTAGACGTGGTGAGCGAGAGTCGGCCCACGTCAGATCGAAGCTCTTCAGCGGTGACCCACGAGTGCTGCCCGATGTCCTCCCCGTAAGCCTCCTGACGCAACTGTCTCATCAACGGCGAATCGAACGCCGCATACAGAGGGTCGTATCCTTCGGCCGATGAGTGTTCAGGAGCAGTCATATGGAGCTCCAAATGGCAGCAAAATTATCTGAGCAGCGGCACGTTAAATCATAGTGCTTCTCGCTGTACCCGGTCCGACGTTGAACTGGCGGAGTGGGCCGCCATTGATTGGTCCGTGTCGGGCAGGAGTCGACCCGGTATAGATGGTCCGTTCCGCCTTCGCTGATACTGGTTGCACTGGCAGCTCGCTGCCAGTGCAGGCGGAACATGCACCCGTGGACTACGAATAAGTCGACCCAAACGCCTGGACGTTTGCCGTTTTAGCTTCGAGTCCGCGGGTGCGCTTGCGCTCGTCAACGAATACTCAGCTTCCCAAACCCGTGCCGGGTACGGTGTTCCTGAAGAAACGATTTCACAATGGCGACGAGCTATAACGTGGGTAGCAGCGCCGCGATGACCGACAACCCACTGGTGCGAG
>NZ_VTUZ01000091.1 GCF_008369935.1 Paraburkholderia panacisoli
GCGCAGTTGACGCTGCAGTTCGCTTGCATGATGTTTCGCGGGTAAGGCAGGCATGAGCGCTCCGGTTCAGGATGCGCCAGTTTGCAACGGGTAGCCCCGGAAAGTCCATCTGAAGGGGCGCGCCGTCTGATTGCGCTGGCGGATGAAATGCGCTGTACGCTCGCGCAGATGCGCAGTGCTGAGGTGACTGGCGTGACGCAGCACACGGCGCGTATAGGCCGCAAACCACAGTTCGATCTGGTTCACCCAGCTCGCGTGCAAAGGGGTGAAGTGGAAGTGAAACCGCTCGCTGTGCCGCGCGTTGAACGCCTGCCAGACGGCGTGTGCACGATGCGTGTTCAGGTTGTCCCAGATCACATGCACCTGTTTGCCCGGATACGCGGTTGCCACGCTGTCCATGAAGGCCACCAGATCGTCCTGGGTGCGCCGGTCGCGGCAACTGCCCAGCACCTGGCCGGTATGCACATCCAGCGCGGCAATCAGCGCCTGTGTGCCATGACGGATATATTCAAATTCACGACGACGCAACCGTCCCGCTGCGGGTGCGCGTCCAGGATGCTTGCGTTCAATGGCCTGGATGCCGGTCTTCTCGTCAATGCTCAGCACGACCGCATTCTTCGGCGCCTTGCGGTACAGCCTGCAAATCACGTTGACCTTCTCGCGAAACGCCGGATCCGGACTGTGCAGCCACTGTTGCACCCGATGCGGACGAACGTCGCCGGCCTGCAGGATGCGTTGCACATGGCTGCGGCTGATCTGTTCGACGATCCCACGCTCGACGGCGCGCGCCATGATCTCATCGAGCGTCGGCGTAACCCGGCCGTGCGCGTCCTGCACCTCGCACGCCAGCGCGATCAGTTGCAGCCGCGCTTCCTGCGTGATGCGCGGCGGACGACCGCTACGCTCGCCCTCCCGGATACCTCGAGCGCCTTGCCGTGCAATGCGCTGGCGCCACAGGCTGACCGTCTGCACGGACACGCCCAGTTCCTGTGCGATCGCTGCGCCTGAGTAGCCCTCATGGGCCATTAACGCGATGCGTGCCCGCGTCACATCACGCTGTGCAGCCGTCGTGCGCCTGATCAGCGCCAGCAGTTCCTCCCGGTCCTTCCTAGCCAGCTTCACTGGCGTTGCATGACGACCTCGGCTCATGCGACCAGGATAGACCATGCAACCAATTTTTAAAGGTAATTGCGGGACGCTGTACTAGTGCTGAAAATACAGGCCTTGTCTGCGGGCGCAAACGCAAGCGCACCGAATTTGTACACGGAGTTTGCCTCAAGGAGTGTTGATATGTCCGATGTCGCCGATGGTGAATCCTCGCTAATTGCCGACACGCTGCGCAAAATAGACCAGTACTGGCCGCGTGCAATTATCTCGCTGCCGGCATGATTTACCTGCGCGACAATCCCTTGTTGCGCGAGCCGCTGAAACCCGAACACATCAAGAACCGGCTGCTGGGCCATTGGGGCTCGGATCCGGGGCAAAGCTTCGTGCTGGTGCATCTGAACCGGCTTATTAAGCAACTCGATCTCAACGTCATCTACATTTCCGGCCCAGGGCACGGCGCGCCCGCGACGCTTGCCAGTTGCTATCTGGAAGGCCACTACTCGGAGATCTATCCGGAATGCAGCGAAAATGAAGAAGGCATACGCCGCTTTTTCCGGCAGTTTTCTTTTCCAGGCGGCATCGGTTCGCATTGCACACCCGAGACGCCGGGCTCGATTCACGAAGGCGGCGAGCTCGGTTACTGCCTCTCGCATGGCTACGGCGCAGCCTTCGACAATCCCGATCTGATCGTCACCGTGGTGATAGGCGATGGCGAAGCAGAAACGGGCCCGCTCGCGACGTCATGGCAATCGAACAAATTTCTGAATCCTGTTCGCGACGGCGCCGTGCTGTCGATCCTGCATCTGAACGGCTTCAAGATCGCGAATCCGACGATTCTCGCGCGGATTCCTCGCGAAGAACTCGAAGCGCTTCTGGTCGGCTACGGTCACCGGCCGTATTTCGTCGAGGGACACGATCCCGAGACCATGCATCGCCAGATGGCCGGAACGCTGGAACGCTGTATCGACGAGATTCGCTCGATCCAGCAGCACGCACGTGCGAGCGGTGACGCAACACGCCCCCGCTGGCCGATGATCGTGTTGCGCACGCCGAAGGGCTGGAGCGGCCTAAAAGAGGTCGGCGCACACAAGGTAGAGGGATCATGGCGCGCGCACCAGGTGCCGATTGCGGATCCCGCGACGAACGAGACCAGTCTGAAGCTGGTCGAGAGCTGGATGAAAAGTTACCGGCCGCAAGAACTGTTCGACGAGGCCGGAAGGCTCGTCGCCGAATTGCGCGAGATGGCGCCTGCCGGCACGCGCCGCATCAGCGCCAACCCACATGCGAACGGCGGCCTGTTGTGCAAAGCGCTCGATATGCCGCCGTTTCGGGGCTATTCGGTCGACGTGAAAGCACCCGCGGCAAGCTACATGCCGCCGACCGATGTGCTTGCGAGATTTTTACGCGACGTCATGCGCCGCAATATGACCAACTTCCGCGTATTCGGTCCGGACGAAACCGCCAGCAATAAACTGACCGCCATCTACGAAGCATCCGAAAAAACGTGGCTCGCCGAGACTCGGCCCGACGATGAGGACGACGGGGAAGTCGGTCGATGGCCGCGTCATGGAGATGCTGAGCGAGCACACGCTCGAAGGATGGTTCGAAGGCTATGCGCTCACCGGCCGGCACGGCCTCTTCGCGACCTACGAAGCCTTTGTGCACGTGATCGATTCGATAGTCAACCAGCACGCAAAATGGCTGGAGAAGGCAAAGCGCGAACTGAGATGGCGGCAACCAGTACCGTCGATCAATCTGCTGACTACGTCGCTCGTCTGGCGCCAGGATCACAATGGCTTCACGCATCAGGATCCGGGTTTTCTCGACGTCGTCACCAACAAGAGCCCCGACGTCGTTCGCATCTACATGCCGCCCGATGCGAACTGTCTGCTGAGCGTCGCCGACCACTGCCTGTACTCGCGCGATTACGTCAACGTGATCGTCGCGGACAAGCAGCCGCATTTGCAGTATCTCGACATGGCCGCGGCCGTCACGCATTGCACGAAGGGCATCGGCATCTGGGATTGGGCGTCGACCGACCAGGGCGTCGAGCCGGACGTCGTGATGGCGTGTGCCGGCGATATCGCGACGATGGAATCGCTCGCCGCCGTGCAGATACTCAAGGAACGGTTCCCCGATCTGAAAATCCGCTTCGTCAACGTGGTCGACCTGTTCCGGCTCATGCCGGATACCGATCATCCGCACGGTCTGTCGAATCGCGACTTCGACTCGCTGTTCACCGTCGACAGACCGGTCATCTTCAACTTTCACTCCTATCCCACCCTCGTCCACAAGCTCAGCTACCGGCGCTCGAACCACGAGAACATGCATGTGCACGGCTATCAGGAGAAAGGTAACATCAACACGCCGCTTGAACTGGCCATCGCCAATCAGGTCGACCGGTTTTCGCTGGCTATCGACGTGATCGATCGCGTTGCGTGCCTGCAAGGCGTCGGCGACCACGCCAAGGAGTGGCTCCGCGGGCAGATCATCGAACATCTCGCGTATGCGCACACCGAAGGCATCGATAGCGAAGCGATTCGGAACTGGACATTGACGGGGTAGCCCGATGACACGAACAGACCCGGAAACAGGCGATATTCTCGTGCTGAACAGCGGCTCGTCGTCGCTCAAGTTTGGTCTGTTCAGCGTCGCTGCGGACGACGAGGCGCCGCTACTGGACGGCAGCGCGGACGGCATCGGCCGCGCGGGCGGTAGCCTGCAAATGAAGTCTCGCGACGGCAACGTCGATGTACAGATGTCGCCCGTGATGGAATCGCAAACCGGCGCCTTGCAAAAGCTCGCGTCGGTGCTCGACGAGCATGGCTATGGACGGCCCGTGGCAGTGGGGCATCGGGTGGTGCATGGTGGCCCGAATGTGCGGACCCATCGGCGCTTGACCGCCGAGGTGAAGCGGCAGTTGCAGGAAGCGGTGCACTTTGCGCCGTTGCATATTCCGCCGGCGCTGACGCTGATCGACGAGGCATCCGCCATCTTCGGCGACGCGCAGCATTTCGTCTGCTTCGACACGGCCTTTCATTGCACGCTGCCGCCGCCCGCGGCGCATCTTCCGCTGCCGCGCCGTTATGCGGATGCGGGCGTAATCCGCTATGTGTTTCACGGGCTATCGTACGAATCGCTCGTGCACAGACTCGGTGCCGACTTGCCGGCTCGAACGGCGTTTGCCCACCTGGGCAATGGTTCGAGCCTCTGCGCGTTGCGCGATGGGAAGTCCGTCGATACGTCGATGGGTCTTACGCCGACAGGTGGGATACCGATGGGCACGCGTAGCGGCGACCTGGACCCAGGCGTGCTGCTTTATCTGATGCGCGTCGAGGGGCTCGATGCGGACGGACTGGAGACTCTGCTGAACCGCGCAAGCGGCCTCGCGGGATATGCTGGAGGCGAAAGCGACATGCAGGCGCTGCTCAGACGAAGCGCCGATGGCGATAGCGACGCGGCGCTCGCCGTGGAGGTGTTTGCGACGGCCGTGCGAAAGTCGATCGGCGCGTACGCGGCCCTTCTGGGCGGAATCGACCTGCGGGTTTTCACGGGCGGAATCGGCGAGCACAGCCCTGAGATACGCGACAGGATCTGTATGGAATTCGACTTCCTCGGTCTGTCGCCAGGACATCACGTAGCCAAGGTCCGCGTGATGCATACGGAGGAACAGCGTCAAATCGCACGGCATTGCCGGGCCTTGCTGGAAAGCCCCGCGAATTGAATTTTCGCAGGGCCGACGATCAGGGTTCATCATTCCTCGCGCGGCCGTCCTGGGCGCCCTGAAAGTAAATACTCAAGGCGTTCAAGAATACGGTGCGCGCGATTGTGCCGAGCGTCGGTACGGTGCCGTACCGGGTCCAGGGCGTGGTCCCGTTCGCGTATTTAAGGGGCCGTATCAGGATGTTAATTCACGTCGGGATGCGAAATCCTAACTCCCGTGCACTCAATATCTCAGTTCGCGAGCCCCTTGCGGATCGACTTCAACTCCTCCCGGCGCTGCGCTGTTGTTTTGGGGTAGGCCATTGAGAGCCCCTCGAGCGTATCCAGCAGAATCCGGGACACAATCAGTCGCGCGTTCGCCTTGTTGTCGGCAGGAACGATATGCCAGAACCTTTGCTGATTGCCATGGCTCATTCAATCAAGGCTGGGCAGTCTGCCAGCTGTCACCGGTCCACACATGCCTACCCCGATAGGGCGATTCGCAATTCGCCGGGCGGGTACGAGACTTGACCGTCTCACGGCAGAATGGACTCGTCTGTACGGTAACGTTCAAGCCCCTCCACCCGGTGATTCAGGCTGGTCCACAGGAGGTGATCGGTTAGCCGCCACCGGCCCCACATAACCGATTCGTGACGCAGCCGATTTCTCAACATGCATGGCGGCTCCCCACCAAACCGTTGAGGCATTGTTCGAACTCTTGAATGAGTTGAAGACCTGTGCAATGCCGGTACGGCAACGTACCGACTTCTGTCACGCGATTGCGCACACTTTTGGTAATAGCTGCCCCGCGTTTTAACTCCGACGACTCGTGCTGCTGGCAACCGCGGAAGCAGACATTTTTCAGTACGCCCGCGACTCCTCTCGCAGCTGCGCCACCACAAGCCGCAAGACCTGTTCTCGGTCCAGAATCCCGCCGTTATCACGCAGTGCGCTGATTCGGCCTGAAGACTGTCATGCGGGCGGCTGCCTCTCATATCGCTGCGTGACTGATATATCCGGACACGCAGCGCTCCGGTTTATTGTGGCCATGCTGCGGGAGAACGCTCATCAAGAATACGAAGAGCCTCAACACCGGTGCGCCCGGGTTGGTCGGATTGGCTTTGACCACCTGGCTGCTCTGCACGTGCAACGCCGGCTGGTTGCCGGCGGGGACAGTTGCGCCCGCAGTTGCTGCGGCTGTCTTCAGATGGCCGCTACACATGCCGGCGTTCCGCGTTCGCAATCGTGCAACCGGCCTAAGAGCGGTCCAATCATGGATCCCATGACACGAGTGCCACGCGGCCGCGTCATCGCAGTGCGCGGCGCAATCGTCGATGTCGCGTTCGACAACGCCGCCCTGCCGCTCATCGAAGAGTCGCTGTCGATCCTTTCCGATCAGGGACCGCCGATCATCGCGGAAGTGCAGGCTCATCTGGACGAATGCACGGTCCGCGCGCTCGCTTTGCAGTCCACCAACGGGCTGCGGCGCGGCACACCGGTGCGGGCATCAGGCGGACCTATCCTGGTGCCCGTTGGCGAAGCCATGCTTGGCCGTCTGATCGACGTCACAGGTACACCGGGCGATCGCGGCGCGCCCTTTCCCGTCGACGTGCCACGCCGGCCCATTCATCGCGCGCCGCCACCGTTCGCCTCGCAGAGCGCGGCCACCGAGATCTTCTGGACCGGCATCAAGGTGATCGACCTGCTCACGCCGCTCGCTCAGGGCGGCAAGGCGGCGACGTTCGGCGGCGCCGGCGTCGGCAAGACCGTACTCGTGATGGAACTCATTCACGCGATGGTCGAGCGGTATAAAGGCATCTCGGTTTTTGCGGGGGTCGGCGAGCGCTCGCGGGAAGGTCACGAGATGCTGCTGGATATGCGCGGCTCCGGTGTGCTGCCGCGCACGGTGCTGGTCTACGGACAGATGAACGAGCCGCCCGGCGCGCGCTGGCGCGTGCCGTTGACCGCGCTTACCGTCGCCGAATACTTTCGCGACGAGCGTCGACAGAATGTTCTGCTGTTGATGGACAACGTGTTTCGCTTCGTGCAGGCGGGCGCTGAAGTGTCCGGGCTGCTCGGACGGCTGCCGTCGCGGGTCGGCTATCAGCCGACGCTCGCCAGCGAGGTTGCGGCGCTAGAGGAGCGCATCGTGTCGGTGGGTGGCGTGTCGGTCACCGCGATCGAGGCCGTCTACGTCCCGGCGGACGACTTCACCGACCCGGCGGTAACGACGATCGCGGCGCACGTCGACAGCATGATCGTGCTGTCTCGCTCGATGGCCGCCGAAGGCATGTATCCGGCCATCGATCCGATTGCTTCTTCGTCGATCCTGCTCGATCCCGCTTTCGTCGGCGAAGAGCATGCCGCAGTCGCCATCGAGGTGCGCAAGACCATCGAGCACTATCGCGAGTTGCAAGACGTCATCTCGTTGCTTGGCGTCGAGGAACTGGGGGTCGACGACCGGCGCATTGTCGGACGTGCGCGCCGGATCCAGCGGTTCCTGACCCAGCCGTTCGCCGTCACCGAGGCCTTCACGGGCGTGCCCGGCCGATCGGTGGCGGTCGCGGACACGATTGCCGGTTGCAAGGCGATCCTGGCTGGCGACTGCGACACCTGGCAGGAGAGTTCGTTCTACATGGTGGGCACGCTCGGCGAAGCGCGCGCACATGAGACCGCGGCTGCCGAACCCGCAACGCCTAACGCATCGGTGCAACCTGCGACAGCAGCGCCGGTACCTGCGAAACCACAACCCGCGGCGGAGGCCGCCTCATCATGAACGCGAGCCTGCATCTGACGATTGCCACGCCTGCGCACGTGCTGCTGGACGACCAGCAGGTCGTCGCGCTGCGCGCCGAAGACGAAACCGGCAGCTTCGGCATTCTGCCGGGCCATGCCGCATTCCTGACTGTTCTGGCGCCGTCCGTGCTGCGCTGGCATGGAGCGGATGGCGTCGAACATTTTTGCGCGGTGAAAGAAGGTGTGCTGCGGGTTTTCGGCGGACACGATGTGGCGATCGCGTGCCGAGAAGGCATGCTGGGCGATTCGCTTGACGTCCTTGAAGAACAGGTTCGGGCAGCACGCGCGGCGCAGCTCGACGTGGTACGCCGGGCCCGGGTCGAAGAGACCCGCCTGCATGCCCGGGCCGTGCGTCAATTGCTGCGTTATCTGCGCCCGGCCGCAGGCCCTGCAGAAGCCACTGACAGCAGCGGGACCACGCCATGACGCAGCCGACCCCAGAGTCGCCGGACGACCTCGAACCCACCGCCGACGCGCTCGCCCGCGCGGCGCGTGAGGCCGTGCAACGCAAGCGCCGTGCGGAGCTGGAGCCCGAACCGTCGCTGGGGAGCCGCCTCGGTCAGATTGGCATTCTGGGTTGGACGATCGTTCTGCCTACCTTGCTGGGACTTGCGATCGGCCACTGGCTCGACAAGCACTTCGCCACCGGCGTGTTCTTTTCAGCTCCGCTGCTGATGGTCGGAGCGGCCATCGGACTATGGTCGGCGTGGAAATGGATGCACCGGCAAACCAGACAGGATCGGCCATGACAACTCACTTCCCGCTGATCGCCCAGATTGCGACAGGCCTGTGCGTGGGCTTTCTGGCAGGCGCGATCCATTTCGCGAGCTTGCACTGGAACGTCGGCCTGATCGTCACCGGTTCGCCCTGCAGGGCATTGGCGCTGCAACTGCTGCGCATGGCCGGCGTGGCCGTCCTGTTCTTCGCGTTGGCGAAGCTCGGCCCGTGGGCACTGCTGTGCGGCGCCTCAGGTCTGCTGCTCGCACGCTTCGCTATTCTTCAGCGCGTTCAGCGCGTTCGGGTGACGTCATGATCGCCTCACCGCTCGTCACCGCCACACTGTTCCATATCGGCCCGATCGGCATCTCGACGCCCGTGGTGACGACATGGGTCATCATGGCCCTGCTCGCGACCGGCGCAGCCTGCTACACGCGCCGCTTGTCGCTTACGCCGTCGAAAATGCAAACGCTGCTGGAGTTGCTCGTCGGCACGATAGACGACCAGATTCGCGACACGATGCAGGTCGAGCCCGAACGTTATCGCGCGCTGGTCGGCACCCTCTTTCTCTTCATTCTGGTCAGCAACTGGTCATCGCTCCTGCCTGGCGTAGAACCGCCGACCGCACATGTCGAAACCGATGCCGCGCTGGCCTTGATCGTTTTCTGCGCGACGATTTTTTATGGCGTCCGCTCGCGCGGCCTGCTCCGGTACCTTGCCGCTTTCGCCGAACCCACGTGGATCATGATCCCGCTGAACGTGATCGAGCAGATTACGCGGACCTTTTCTCTGGTGGTGCGGCTGTTCGGCAATGTGATGAGCGGCGTGTTCGTCGTCGGCATCGTGCTGTCGCTGGCCGGCCTCCTTGTGCCAATTCCGCTCATGGCGCTAGACCTTCTGACGGGCACGGTGCAGGCGTACATCTTCACCGTGCTGGCGATGGTCTTCATCGGCGCGGCACTCGCCGAAAATCCCCCAAACACCTCCAGCAAACAGGCAGACGCGTAATGAACAACCTTATCCAGGTGGTGAGCATTCTCGCGGCGGCGCTCGCCGTTTCGTTCGGCGCGATCGGACCTGCGCTTGGCGAAGGGCGCGCGGTTGCAGCCGCGATGGATGCCCTCGCCCGCCAGCCAGAATCGGCCGGCACGATATCGCGGACGCTGTTCGTCGGTCTCGCGATGATCGAGACCATGGCGATCTATTGCCTGGTGATCGCGTTGCTCGTGCTGTTCGCGAATCCTTTCATCAAATGAGCCTGGAGCGATCATGCATATCGACTGGTGGACGCTCGGCTTTCAGACCCTCAACGCGCTTGTGCTCGTCTGGTTGCTGGCGCGCTTTCTGTTTCGCCCGGTAGCAAAAATCGTGGCCGAGCGTCAACGCACCGCGGCGGTGCTGATCACTGAGGCCGCCGCCGCCAAAGCGGCAGCGCTCGACGAACGGCAGAAGGTCGACGCAGACAGCGCGCAGCTCGCCGGGCAGCGTGCGCACCTGCTCGAAACCGCGACGGCCGAAGCGGCACAACTCAAAACGTCGCTGGAAGAGGCAGTCCGCACCGAAACTGAACAGATGCGCACCGCCGCCCAGGCTGCGGCCGACGCCAGCCGGCGCGACGCCGCGGCAGCCGACGCCGACCGCGCCTCGCAATTTGCGCTCGACATCGCGGCGCGGCTGCTCGACCGGTTGCCTGCGGAGGCGCGGGTTGCCGGCTTCATTGACGGGCTCGCTAGCGAACTCGCCAAACTGCCCGAATCGACCCGGGCGCAACTGACCGGCGACGATGGCGCCGTCCGGCTGACCGCGCCGCGCATGCTCACCGAAACTGAACTGGCTGCCTGTCGCACGGCATTCGCGCAGGCGTTGGGTCATGAACTGCAGATTCAGGTCACAGTCGATCCCGCGGTGATCGCAGGGCTTGAACTGGAAGCGCCTCATGCGCTCGTGCACAACAGTTTCCGTCACGATCTGGCTGGCCTGAAAACGGCGCTACTCGCTCATGACACAGTCCCAGCTTAAGCAGCCTGCGTGCGCGGCAGCCGACCACGACTGGCTCGCCGGCAGTCGCGCCGTGCTCGGGCGCGCGCAGTTCGCTGCGCACGCTGAAACGGTCGGCCGGGTCGAACACGTGTCAGACGGCATCGCGTCGGTTTCCGGCCTGCCGGAGGTCCGGCTGAACGAATTGCTACGCTTTCAAGATGGCCGGCTCGGCTTCGCGCTCACGCTCGACACTGACGCCATCGGCGCCGTGCTGCTCGACGATGGCGACGCCATCACCGCCGGCTCGCGTGTGACCGGAACGGGGCAAGTGGTCGAAGTACCCGTCGGCCCAGGCCTGCTGGGACGCGTGATCGATCCGCTCGGCAGGCCGCTCGATCGCGACGAACCGATCCAGGCCGCCATGCATCTGCCGATCGAACGGCCGGCGCCGTCCATCATCGACCGGGACCTGGTTGCGCAACCGGTCGCGACCGGCATTCTGCTGATCGATGCGCTGTTCGCGATCGGGCGTGGGCAGCGCGAGCTGATCATCGGCGATCGCACGACCGGCAAGACTTCGATCGCGATCGACACCATCGTCAACCAGAAGCACTCGGACATGATCTGCGTGTATGTCGCGATCGGCCAGCGCGCCACGGCAGTACAACGCGTCATCGATGCCGTGCGCCGGCACGGCGCGCCCGAACGGTGCGTATTCGTGGTCGCATCGGCAGCCGCGTCGCCCGGCTTGCAATGGGTTGCGCCGTTCAGCGGATTCTCCATCGCCGAATATTTCCGTGACCGTGGGCAACACGCGCTGATCGTGATCGACGATCTGAGCAAGCACGCTGCGACCCATCGCGAACTCGCGTTGCTCACGCGCGAGCCGCCGGGTCGCGAGGCCTATCCGGGCGACATCTTCTATCTCCATGCACGACTGCTGGAACGCGCTGCGAAACTGTCGGCGGAACTGGGCGGCGGTTCGCTGACCGCCTTGCCGATCGCGGAAACCGATGCCGGTAATCTTTCAGCCTACATTCCCACCAATCTGATCTCGATTACCGACGGGCAGATCATGCTCGACGCCGCGCTTTTCGCCGCGAACCAGCGGCCTTCGGTGGACGTCGGCCTGAGTGTGAGCCGGGTCGGCGGCAAGGCGCAGTTACCTGCGTTGCGCAAAGTATCGGGGCGCCTGCGGCTCGACTACTCACAGTTTCTGGAACTGGAGATGTTCACCCGCTTCGGCGGCCTCATGGAGGCTCGTGTCAAGGCCCAGGTGGTCCGCGGCGAGCGGATCCGTGCATTGATTACACAACCGCGTTTTGCGCCGTTAAGTGCCGTCGATGAGATCGCGCTACTGGCCGCGCTCGCCGACGGCGTATTCGATACGCTACCGGCCAGTGCCATTGCGACAGTCCGCGGGCGTCTCGCTGCGCATCTCGATACCAACGGCGGCCCTGTGGCCAGCGCGGCGCTCGTCTCGTCCGGATCGCTCGAGGTGGCCGCACTTACCGCGCTAGTCGCCGCCGTGCGTGACCTTGCCATCCAGGTCAGCGCCGCGCCTTCCACGCAAGACGGGGTCCCATGAGTAACAAGCTCAGTGAAGTTCAGACGCGCATGACGGGCGTGCACGGCCTGGAATCCGTAGTGGGTGCGATGCGCGGCATCGCCGCGGCCCGCTCGCGTGAAGCCCGCAGTCATCTCGACGGCATTCAGGCGTGCGCGCGGATGGTCGGTGCAGCGATCGGGGATGCCCTTGTGCTGGCCGGCCGCCATGCGTTGTCCACATCTGCCAACGCCTCGGCAGGCGGAGCACTAACGATTATCCTGGGTGCCGAACAGGGTTTTGTCGGCACGTTCAACGAACATGTGATCGATGCGGCGGTCAGCTCGGCGTCGGCTTCACCGACGGAGTATTTCATGGTCGGCGACCGCGGCAACGTGGCCGCAGCGGAACGCGGGCTCAACATTGGCTGGTCGGCGCCGATGGTCACGCATGCCGACGAAGTGCCGGCGCTCGCCGATCGCCTCGCCAACGCTTTGTATGAGCGCCTCGAGGCCGGGTGTTCGGCTCAGGTCAAGATCGTGCATGCGGTGCCGAATTCATCCGCAACAATTGAAGTCTCGCAGCAGATGCTTTTGCCCTTCGACTTCGATCGGTTGTCGATCACGCCTGGCCGCGACGCACCGCTCGTCACCCTCGCCCCCCAGCGGTTGCTGGAACGACTCGCGCAGGAGTATGTGTTCGTGCAACTCTGCGAAGCCATCATGCTGTCGTTCGCCGCCGAAAACGAAGCACGCATGCGGGCGATGATCGCCGCACGCACGAACGTCCACAACACGCTCGAACGATTGGCCGGCAACTTTCGCCAGTTGCGGCAGGAAGAAATCACGTCGGAAATCGTCGAACTGTCGGCCGGCACCCTCGCGGCCGCTGAGGGTCGCCGCAAACCGCGTCTGCGACCGATATCCCGCTAGCTACCTAGGCGCCATAGCTGGCGCAAAGCGGCGGCCAAAGCACTGGCTTATTGCAATCAGATCTCCGCCGGCGCCGTCAAAACACGCCCAGCGTCCGGCATCGACCATTTTCGATGCGTTGCTGGACGATGTCCGCTCGCACACGCCGGCACGGCATCTTGTCACGATCGAGGAGATCGGACGAATCGCAACCGTGCTTGCAAGCGATGCGGGCATGACGCTGACCGGCTCTGTCATCTACGCAGATGCGGGATTTCATATCCTGGCGTAGGCTGCAGGATCCGCCGCGGCCAGTGTGTGCCGCACGAGCTGAATTTCTCGCCCGCGTCTCGATATTGCGTGAATTGTGCGCGGCATGGTCTGCCGCGCCGGCATGTTACCTGTATGCCCGGTACGGCATCGTACCGACTCACGCAAGCATTGCGCACAGCATGTGCGGGAGTGGGCTCAATCTACGATCCAGCGCACTCTCGACGACCGCGCACGGAACAGTCACATGCAGCAGAGCAACTTCGGCGACTTCACCGTGCTCCGCCAGGATCATCGGCAAGCCGGTCTGCACACCCTGGCCGAACTCGTTGGATGAGGCGCTGCTCGGGCGGCGGAGTATAGACCCTCTGGTCCCTTGCACATCGGTATATTCGCCATCCGATGGTATCGTGGGGTGGGCAGGATGCGTTGGGACCGAGTCCGAGTATCATCGGAACATCGAAGTGGACAACGTGAGTCACTGGGGCATGATTCACAATCCGGAAGTGCTGCGTGTCGTGGCAGCCTTCTTGCCGAGCATCGGCACGGCACATTTTGCACGTTGTTCGATACCTGCGTCACCAAATTGCTCTAGATGAAAAGGCAAAGAACTCCAAAGCACGTTCAGCAGGTCGCGCAATATATCGACGGAGAAAGAGAGCATGAGCAACAAGGTGAAGAAGGAAAACGCAACATCGGCCCATATTGAAACTGCGTATGTGTTGGAGCTGTCCGTCGGAGCATCGCATGTGGCCAGCACGCTGTACCCGACGTCGCGGCAAGCATGTATCGAGGAGCTGACGGGGAATTTTCTGGCAAGACATGGAAGCACCGACTTAAAAAGCTTTCTGTCGGCATTGGCTGAAAAATTAGATGCACGCGCAAACATTGAGGGCGCCGCTGCGGTTCGACATTACGCAATGTACGGTGCAACTCCTGAAGCCCTCACCATCCCCGCATCCGCAGTCGCGACTAAAAAAAGGACACTGCGTACGGCATCACGTTAACCACGGTCGCCGTAAATTCATCTAATTGGACTCTGCTTTTGCGGGG
>NZ_VTUZ01000092.1 GCF_008369935.1 Paraburkholderia panacisoli
TCAACCGCGCTCGCCTTACCTGGCCAACGGCCATCGTTCGGCTGCGCTGCATCGACAGCAGTTCTTCGCGCTCGGCTTCACTCAGATTCATTTTGCCCATGCACCTTTAGATCGGTGCAATTTCATTGGTTCAATGGACTAGTGAAGTCGGCCACTGCAGACTGGCAGGGCTCATTCAGTCCGTTCGGACATAGGAGAACATCATGCAAACGAATCTGAAAAACTATTTCTCTGCCTACCGCAACCTGAAGATGACACGGGATGAGGACGGCGTGCTGGTCGTGCAATTCCATAGCGATGAAGGCCCGCTCACTTTCACGGCGCAGGCCCACACGGACGTTGTCGATGCGTTCTACCGGATTTCTCAGGATCGGGCGAACAAGATCGTTATCCTCACGGGTGCAGGCGGGGACTTCATGACCGGGGTTGACTGGGCGTCTTTTAAGGACGTCTCCGATCCCGACGTTTGGAGCCAGATCCATGACGAAGGCGTTCAGGTCCTGGAAAACATCGCCAATATACGCGTGCCAGTCATCGCCGCCATCGAGGGGCGTGCCCATATCCACTCGGAGTATGTTCTGCTGGCCAACGTCATTGTGGCAGCGGAGGGCGCAACCTTCCACGACATGGGCCACTATGCTGCGGGTGTCGTGCCCGGCGACGGCATCTTTACCACCTGGAGCTATCGCGCGGGAGCGGGACGGGCGGAAGCTTTCCTGCTCAAGGCGCAGCCGATTTCGGCGGCCGTCGCACGCGAGTGGGGAGTGGTTGCAGAGGTCGTGCCAGACGGCCAGGCGCTTGGCCGCGCACAGGAATTGGCGAGGCAGTATTTGAAAGTGCCCGAGGTGGCACGCCGCAACACGCGCATACACTTTATTTGGCCCTTGAAGCAACGCATCGTGCAGGAAGTTGGCTATGGGTTGTCGCTCGAAGGTGCCTCCGCAGCCGCGCTTGTGAAAGCAATGCAGGCGAAGGCCTGACCGCTACGTGCGGCTCTTGTCGATTTGCGGAAATCCGAAAAGGCAAACGCGTCGTCGGGCATCGTTGTGGCGCACATGCTCAGGCCCGGGATCGATGCCTACGACGGCTTCGGGCCGCAGTCGCGCGAATTCGACATTGATCGATGGCGCGACGTCCGGGCCTGCCGAGCAGTCGTTGCAATCCGCTGGAACCACTTGCCAACACGACTGGGTTTTGGTGCGGATGCGACCTGCTTGCGGCGATTGCTCGACTGGCAGCATGAGGAGTGTGAGACCCGTTGCGCGAGCGACGTATCAGGTCGCTGATCGCCAGGCGCCGTGTTGCATCCACCGGTTCAACCCGCCATTTTGGGCTCTACCGGCGCTCGCAATCGAAGGGCTTGGCGCACGGGACATGATGGGTTAATTCGTTACAGCGGTGCTATCCTCCGGCATGGTGTTCATCGCGGGCCGGTATCTCTTCTAGCCGCTTGCGGAGGGAGGCACGACACATGGATGCTGACGAAATTGCCACGCTGCAGGCACAGCCTGTCCGCCGCCCAGTGCTGGTCTGGGACGCACCGGTGCGCCTGTTTCACTGGCTGGTGGTCGTGCTGGTCACAGTGGCCTATGTCACCTTGAAGCTGAACTGGATCGACTGGCACGTCCGGGTCGGCGAGACGCTGCTCGCCTTGGTTATTTTCCGGCTGCTGTGGGGCTTCTTTGGAAGCGAGACCGCGCGCTTTCGCAGTTTCGTGGCATCGCCCGCGGCTGCACTTCGTCATCTGCGTCACCTGTTTCGCCGCGAGCCGGATGTGCAGGTGGGTCACAATGCGGCCGGCGGCTGGATGGTCCTGCTGCTCCTCGCGTTGTTACTGGTCGAGACGCTGAGCGGGCTCTACGTCAACAACGACATCGCCGACGAAGGGCCGTTGAGCGACGTGGTGCCCGCGTGGCTCGCCAATGCTATCTCGACGCTGCACGGGCTTGTTTGGCACGTGTTGCTCGCCGCGGTAGCGCTGCACGTGCTCGTGATCGCTCTCTACGCAGTAGCGAAGGGACACAACCTGCTGCGTCCGATGCTGACCGGCTACAAGCTGTTGCCCTCATCCATCGACTCGCCGCAGCAGACGTCAGCGCTGATGGCGTTGCTGCCGCTCGGCCTCGGCGCTGCCGTGGTGATGCTGCTCGCGGCTTTTCTCTAAGCTTGCCGCGAACCTGACCTAAGGGCGCCGCTTCAGCGGATGCGTCAGTTGCTCTTCGGTGGCACTACCTGGCCACGGATCTCGCCGTTCGGATTGTTCTTGGTGTGAACGTTGATGTACATGTCACCGGCTTCGAACATTTTGACGTCGTCCGGGGATAGCGTAGCCTGACCGCTGAGCGGGCTCGTCATCTCCATGCTGCCCTTCTGAGAGAGCCAGACCTTCACGCCGGCATTTTTGCCGGCCGGGGCGGGGCCGTGGAAGTGCGCCATCGTGGCCTGACTCGACAATCCGCTGAAGCGGATGTTCCAGGTTACGACGTGCGTGCTGGGGTCGTACGTGAGATCGGCGCTGCCGCTGCCTGGAGTCTGCACCGGCGGGACCTGTTGGGCACCCGTCAACGGCACCTCAAATGAGACCGGTGCCGCTTGCGCCAAGGTCAGCGTGCCCGCTAGGGCCAAGCCACCGAACGCCATGAAAGCGCGCCGCGAGATGGATCGTGACATAGTTTTCTCCTTTTGGGGTTCGCCCTTACTGAGCGGTAACCACTAACGACGAGCGCGGAACACCTCATTGGCGCCGCTGGCAGCCAAAGGGGTGAGAGAAGGATAGACGCAAGCCGCCGGTAACTCCAGGTGGGGTCCCGGGAGCCTTTGACGATCTCAATAATGAGCCTAGGCAATCACTCCAGGTTTCCGGCTTCGGTCCTGTCCTCCAGATTTTTTCACAGCCTCATCATGACGCTGCGCGCGGTCTCGATGTCCTGGACAGATATTCCGTCTAAGAGGGTGTTTCAAGTGCGACGCGTGTCGCCGTCCGCCGGACGAAAATCGGCAACGTAGTGGATGGCAAAGCTCTTCTCTGCCTTGTTACATTCAACCACCTGAACATCGGAGAGTGAAGCCGTGACCTGCTGTACGACCTGCAGTTGCCTTCTATGAGGAGAAAATAGTCAAGGGCTTTGTGGCTTCCGGGCTTTCCATCAGATCATTACATTTTCTGGAGCATTGGGGGGGACAAAACCATCTCGCACGTGTCTGAATTGTGTTGCGCAACGTGAGACATTGATGTCTCACCGCCTTCTATCCGCCGGCGGGCAGCCGGCCGCATCCCATGCGCGTTACGCTGGAGGGTTCCCCCAGGAATATGCCCCATCTACAACGTTCGGTTGCTGTCAAGCGACCCGGCAACTGCACGGGCATATTCAGTTCAGACTTGGCAAGTATCTGTTTCGTTCGATCCGTTGCTGCGCAGCCTGGTTCGATAGGTATCCTTATCGTATTTTGAGTTCAGCACCTTCGGGAATCACACCGTCCTTGAGGTAGCGCCACAGCGCGATGACCAGGCGGCGTGCCACCGCGACGATCGCAATACGTCGGGCGCGTCGGTTGGGTCCTGTGGGCTTCGTGCGCTCGTTGAACCAGCGGGTGAGCCGGCTGCCGGGCTGGTATCGTATCCACGTCCATGCCGTTTCAATCAGTAACGCACGCACGCGCCGGTTGCCCTGTTTGCTGATCCCCTGATCGATCTGGGTTTCGCCGCTGTCGTAGGGCTGCGGGACCAGGCCGGTACACGCACCCACTTGGCGGCGGTTGGCGAAGTGCCTCCAGAAGAGCTCAAGCGCAAGTCTCGAGCCGCTAACCGGTCCGATGCCGCGCAAGTGTGTGAGGTGATCAATCCGCTCGCGTGCACGTTCGGGGAGGCGGAGGTGGTAGGCCTTTTCTAGGGCGGCCGCCTGTTTCTCGACCAGCGCCAGCCGCTCGCACTCGCGCAGCAGGCGTTCGTGGAGTTCTTCGGACAGCGGGGCACCATCGTGACAGCACACTTCACGGCGCTCGAGGCGGGTGGCGAATTTACGGCTGTTGACGTCCTCCCAGCAGCCGACTGTGGCCAGCAGCTTGCGCATGCGGTCACGGTGTTGCAGGACTTCCTTCTGCAGTTGCCCACGCTCGCGCATCAGGTGGCGCGAAGCTTCGTCCTGTGCAGAGGGTACGTGCACCGCATGCATGCGGTCGCGTTCGCCGCCCAGCCAGGCCCGCAGGTTGATGACCAGCTTCGTCACGTCGAGCCGGTCGGTCTTTGCGCGCCGTTTTTGACGTTGGACTGGAATGCTCGCGGGATCGACGACGTAACATTCGATGCCGCGAGCCTGCAGAGCCCGGAAGATCCAGAATGCGTCCTGGCCGGCTTCATAGCTCACGACGACGCGCGCGTTGTCGGGCAGTGCCCATGCCTGTTTTTGGGTGGCAATCAGCGCAAGCACGGCCTGCAGGCGGGTAGCCGGATCGGTTTGTGCCACGGTGTGAATCGACGGGCTCTCTCGATGCCCGTCATGCAGCGCGACTTTCCACTTTGCGGCCGCCAGTTCAAGCGAGACGGCCAGCACCACGTCCTTTACGTTGCCTTGCGTTTCCTGTGTACGCATGACGCCCTCCTGTGAGGAACTCTACGACACGCTGATTCTACCGACTTGGTCTGGTTGCCGCCCTTCCTGTGCATAGGATCTACCCGAACGTGCGCGACCGGTAACGGTCGGGTTCGAAGCTTCGAGGGCAACGTACCCTCCTCATGGGCGACTCATCCGGGCGACCGGAAAGGAGACGACACTGCCAGCAGCCGTGCGGTGTGGGGGCCAGGCAGATTCCGCATGCACAACATAAGTGAACAGTTGCAAACCCCGTTAGCCTCAAAGAGCCAAAGCTGCTGACAGGCTCTGACCAAAATGGTGAATGGCCGGCTGCATCCCTTTGTTATGGGTGCACGTCGTCGAAGCGCCATCGGGGAATAGACAGGTGCTAAATGGATAGGCCCGGAGTACTCGGGTCGGTAGGGATGGGAACGCGGAAACCCCGATTCCTCGCCAACGCCTGATTCATTGGCGCGCTGGCAGGTGAACCGCAAGGGACACTGCTGAGGAAGCGGGATTGAGAATGCGCAAAAAGCGAACGGTTGCCTGTAATGGGTGACATAGGGGTTCAGAATTTGCCCTAACCTGAAAGGGTGCTGACGTGCGCGCGGTGCGGCGGTCGTTGGCCTGCGTCAAAGGTTCGCGAAAGGGAAGCTTGAGAGAGACCGGTAGTTTTTCGGTTCAGCGCCCTTGTCCCGCGTCAGCGGGATGAATCGACGATGCGACGTCATCGAAGGTTGTGTTGCTGCAGGCACAACTGGAGCGGTACCCGTTTTGTGGACGCCATGAACTGGCTTTTGAGAGTTATCCACGGCCGGTCGGCGGGTCGCCTGTTACGACCACGACGGCGGCCGGCGGTGGATAACTCGACACTCATTATGACGCGCGTTCCTCCTTGCGTTGATTCCCGGCGCGCCAGCGCCGCTCGAATTCACTCGGGCTCACGTAATCCAACGATGAACGCAGGCGTTCAGTATTGTAGTAGGTGAGGTACTCCGTGATGGATAACCGGGCCTGTTCGGGCATGGCGTAGTGCTCTGGATACACGCACTCGACCTTTACCGTGCCGTTAGCCGATTCCATTGGTGCGTTATCCCAACAGCTCGCCTTGCGGCTCATTGAGACGGTGATGCCGCGCGCAGCAAGCACCTTGCGGTACTCGTTGGCCGCATATTCATTGACATCGGTCTTGCGGCCGGGCACGTTCTTCGCATCCCGGGCATTGACCAGCACCACCTCGAAACCACGCGCTTGCAGGATCTCGAAGACGGGGATCCAATACACGCCGGTCGATTCCATCGCAACTGTGGTGACCCCGGTCGGCTCTGTTGCAGTAAGGCGTTCCGCTATGATGTCCAGAACGACATGAAACTGAAAGCTCGATGATGACGTTGAACCCGGCAGTGGCCAGAGTGCTTAAACGCCTTCATTTTCCGCTCGACGTGATCCTGACCTGCGTGCGCTGGTACGTGGCCTATCCGCTGAGCCTGCGGAACCTCGAAGACATGATGGCTGAGCGCGGCGTTTCGGTCGATCATTCGACTGTGCACCGTTGGGCCGTCAAGCTGTTGCCCGTGCTGGAGAAAGCGTTTCGCCTCCGCAAGCGGCCGGTTGGCAAGAGCTGGCGCATGGACGAGACGTGCATACGCGTCAAGGGCGAATGGCGATATCTTTACCGGGCCGTCGACAAGGACGGCAACACCATCGACTTTCTACTACGCGCCCATCGGGACAAGACTGCAGCCCGGCGTTACTTTGAGAAATCGATCGCCCAGAATGGGGCGCCCGAGACGGTGACCATAGACAAAAGCGGCGCCAATCTCACCGCGCTCGACGCGATCAATGCCGATCGTGAAAAGCCCATCAAGATCCGCCAGTCGAAATATCTCAATAATCTGGTCGAACAGGACCATCGGGCGATCAAGCGACGAACGCGGCCCATGCTGGGGTTCAAAACTTTCCGCTGTGCCCGGATCCTTCTGGCTGGCATCGAAGTGAATGATATGAACGCCTCCCGCCAGCGGGCTGGAACGCACGATGAAACAAGGTAGAAGCAGACCCTTGGAGGCCATTGGACGCCACGTGCCAGATTGGATGATCATGAAGATCTTCACAGGCAAACAAGAGGGTCCGAGATGAAGCCTACGCCAGTTGGGATTGACATCGCAAAAAACGGTTGTGTCGCGATAATGGCGGCAAGGCAAGAAAATTCCCGCGATGACAAGGAGTCCTTATGCCACCAACGAATAGAACTGATCGGCAGCGGTTCGGGTCACGCCGCTGTCCTTCATCTGGCCTTTCCTGATCATATGCATCGTCTCAATGCCTGACAGGATGATGCGGGCACACCGGAAATCCTTGAAGCCCATCATGGGCCTGGTTCGGCGTTTGATCGCCCGATGATCCTGCTCTACGATGTTGTTCAGATACTTGACCTGCCGGACCTTGATGGGCGTTTCCCGCTCGGCGTTGATGGTCCGGAGGGCGGCCAGATTCGCCCCGCTTTTATCCATGGTCACGGTCTCGGGCGTCCCGTTCCGATCGATGGCTTTCTCGAAGTAACGGCGTGCTGCCGCCTTGTCGCGATGCGCCCGCAACAGGAAATCGACCGTATTTCCTGTTGCGGGCGCATCGCGCGATACAAGTACTTCCACTGGCCGCCCACCTTGACGTAGGTTTCATCCATCCTCCAGCTCTTGCCGACCGGACGTTTGTGCTTGCGAAAGGCCTTCTCGAACAACGGTACGAGTTTGATCACCCAGCGATGCACGCTCGAATGGTCGACCTCGAAACCCCGTTCTGCCATCATTACCTCGAGATTTCGCAAGCTCAGCGAGTAGGCCACATACCACCGCACGCACAGAAGTATCACGTCCAGAGGATAGTGCAGGCGCTTGAGTACCTTCGCTACGCCGGCAGGCAGGGCTTGTCTCGCAGTCGACTTCTTCATCTCACGCTTTACTTCGGGCAAGTATCAACTTCGATTTTACTCCTGCCCCCTTAGCGCGACAAAACCATATTATCTCTCCTCCACTTCGGGGATAGGCATAAGCAGCCGACATCTTATCGACCTTTCTTTGCCTCGCCATCCTTGCCGCGACAGAACCCCATGGCTTTTGCGGCTTAAACTATTCAACGTGATAAAGGCGTTTATAGCGATGAGGCAAGTACCAAAGTTCCATGGCGCCTGTTGCCGCTGGTGAGCCCCCGCTTCCTCGTTTCGCGGAAAGCCCTGTTGACTGTATTTACATGTAGCCCCAGGAAATCAGCCAGCATCCGCTGTGGAGGAAGTCTGTCCCCGGCTTGAACGGATCCCGCCAGGATGGCCAGTTCGACGGCATCGGCCAAAGCCAGGTACGCGGGGCCGGCGCATGGGGCGAGCTGAAAAATGGATTTGTTCATGCTGGTCTTCCAGGAATGACGACTTACTATCGTTTCATGCCCGCGGGGGGTAACGGATTTTCTCGGCGATCGCTACGCTCGTGAATGCCACCCAGTCGCGCGATTGCCACACTGTTCTTGGCGTCATGCAAAAAGCCCGTTCGCAGTATGTCCACTGGAACGGGCTCCTCAAATCAACGAATTGCCACGCGAGGCGATGAGTGACCTAGCCCGCCACGCGCAGCTCAAAGCCGATCAGAACGGCATCGCCCCTTTGGCGCCGCTCGGCTCGTCAGAATTCGTGTTGCCGATTTGCTGGTTATTGCCGCCGTGACCATGACCCGAATCGAAATTAAACATGTCGAACAGATCGCCAAGCGCCGGCGCATTGACAGGCACGTACGGGTTGCTGTTCCGCTGGACCGGGTTCGGCAGGTTGTCGCGGCTGCGGTCAGTGATCGGCGGCAGCCCCCAGTTGCGTTCGATGAATTTGGCCAGCGATGCGTGGTCGGCATAGCCGTGAGCGACGTGCCCGCCCTGCGAATACGGCGACACCGCGATCATCGGAATGCGTGGGCCATCGCCGAAGAAGTCTACGGGTTGGATATAGCCCGAATCGTAGTAGCCGCCGCCTTCGTCCACGGTAATAAGGATCGCTGTACTGGCCCACAGCTTCGGATTGCTCTGCACGGCATCGACGATCTTATGCACGAAGGCCTCATACAGGCCGAACTTTGACGATGTCGCATGCCCGTCGAGCTTGCCACCCGGCTTGACGAACGACACCGCCGGCAGGTTGCCCGCGCTGATGTCCGCGTACAGGTCGGTTGTGTCGGCAAGGTGCGTATCGCGGACCTGCTGGTTCGTCATGATCGACGTCTCGTACAGGAACGGGTTGCAGATGTTGCAGTAGACGCTCGTCGCCGGGTTGCTGACGAACGTGTTCCAGCCTTCTCCGTAGTATTTCCACGGAATGTGACGTTCGAGCAACGTGTCGCCGATCGTGCGTACCGGTGACGGCGGGATCGTGAACGGCGACTTCGTCCTGTCGAGCACCGTACCGTCGCCGTTGTAGCCCGGGTTGTAGTTGTTCAGAAGGTAGTAATGTTGCGGCGCGCAGTTCATCTTCGGATGGTACGAGAGCGCCGCCAGATACTTGCCGGGGATAGGCATAAGCAGCCGACATCTTATCGACCTTTCTTTGCCTCGCCATCCTTGCCGCGACAGAACCCCATGGCTTTTGCGGCTTAAACTATTCAACGTGATAAAGGCGTTTATAGCGATGAGGCAAGTACCAAAGTTCCATGGCGCCTGTTGCCGCTGGTGAGCCCCCGCTTCCTCGTTTCGCGGAAAGCCCTGTTGACTGTATTTACATGTAGCCCCAGGAAATCAGCCAGCATCCGCTGTGGAGGAAGTCTGTCCCCGGCTTGAACGGATCCCGCCAGGATGGCCAGTTCGACGGCATCGGCCAAAGCCAGGTACGCGGGGCCGGCGCATGGGGCGAGCTGAAAAATGGATTTGTTCATGCTGGTCTTCCAGGAATGACGACTTACTATCGTTTCATGCCCGCGGGGGGTAACGGATTTTCTCGGCGATCGCTACGCTCGTGAATGCCACCCAGTCGCGCGATTGCCACACTGTTCTTGGCGTCATGCAAAAAGCCCGTTCGCAGTATGTCCACTGGAACGGGCTCCTCAAATCAACGAATTGCCACGCGAGGCGATGAGTGACCTAGCCCGCCACGCGCAGCTCAAAGCCGATCAGAACGGCATCGCCCCTTTGGCGCCGCTCGGCTCGTCAGAATTCGTGTTGCCGATTTGCTGGTTATTGCCGCCGTGACCATGACCCGAATCGAAATTAAACATGTCGAACAGATCGCCAAGCGCCGGCGCATTGACAGGCACGTACGGGTTGCTGTTCCGCTGGACCGGGTTCGGCAGGTTGTCGCGGCTGCGGTCAGTGATCGGCGGCAGCCCCCAGTTGCGTTCGATGAATTTGGCCAGCGATGCGTGGTCGGCATAGCCGTGAGCGACGTGCCCGCCCTGCGAATACGGCGACACCGCGATCATCGGAATGCGTGGGCCATCGCCGAAGAAGTCTACGGGTTGGATATAGCCCGAATCGTAGTAGCCGCCGCCTTCGTCCACGGTAATAAGGATCGCTGTACTGGCCCACAGCTTCGGATTGCTCTGCACGGCATCGACGATCTTATGCACGAAGGCCTCATACAGGCCGAACTTTGACGATGTCGCATGCCCGTCGAGCTTGCCACCCGGCTTGACGAACGACACCGCCGGCAGGTTGCCCGCGCTGATGTCCGCGTACAGGTCGGTTGTGTCGGCAAGGTGCGTATCGCGGACCTGCTGGTTCGTCATGATCGACGTCTCGTACAGGAACGGGTTGCAGATGTTGCAGTAGACGCTCGTCGCCGGGTTGCTGACGAACGTGTTCCAGCCTTCTCCGTAGTATTTCCACGGAATGTGACGTTCGAGCAACGTGTCGCCGATCGTGCGTACCGGTGACGGCGGGATCGTGAACGGCGACTTCGTCCTGTCGAGCACCGTACCGTCGCCGTTGTAGCCCGGGTTGTAGTTGTTCAGAAGGTAGTAATGTTGCGGCGCGCAGTTCATCTTCGGATGGTACGAGAGCGCCGCCAGATACTTGCTGATCGGCCCGACACCCGCCTGGCTCGTGTCCGAACAGTCGCTATAGCTACCGCCCGAATAGCCGTCCTGCGTGTACCAGTTGTTCGTACCCGTCAGCGGGTTCGGATTTTCGATCTGATTTGACGGCGGGACCGTCGCATTGCCGCTGCCGTCGGTGTAGTAGTAGGCATCGGCGGCGCCGACCATGATGCTATTCGCGCCCGTACCACCCATCACCGGCTGATGATAGTTGTCGCTGATCGTGTAGGTGCGTGCGAGCTGGGTGAAATACGGCATGTCGCCCTTGCTCGCGTTGTAGAAGCCCAGCGCGTTTGAACCTTCCTTCGTGGTCTGGTCGCTGAACGGCGTGGGTTGCGCGCTGCCGTTGCTGCCCGCACCTATGGTGGTCTCGACCCACGCGAACAGATCCATCAGGCAGCCGCTCGGATTTTCGCGGGTGGCGTGGGACACGTCGCAGTCGGACTGCTGCCAATTCTGGTAGAAGCGATGCACCGGACCGCCCATGTACGCGTCATACAGCGATGACTGCTGCGGCGATTGCAGTGGGTAAGGGCCACTTTGCAGTGCGTTGTAGTTGGCGACTCGCGCATCCTTTGCGCCTGTCGGCAAGCCGGACGCGCCTGTCAGCAGCTGGCCGATGTCGGACGCTTCGAGTGCTCCGCCTTCGGCCTGTGCGGCCGCGTTGTACGTCGCGTACGGAGCACCGGTCGTGTCACTCGCCGCAGTGGCCGTGCCACCGGTGTTCGGCGAAGGCAGCGTGCTGTAAGGGCTCTTGATCGATGGCGCCAACGCGAACTGTGTCATTCCCGTCACGGTGGCCTGGTACTGGCGCGCCTTCGCGAAGTTCGGGCCCGGCGAGCCATCCGCATTGACGATACCCTGCGAAAGCAGGTTTTGCACCGACTGGCCATTGTTCGGCTTGTACGTGCCGAACACGTGATCGAACGTGCGGTTTTCACCGACGATGACAATCACATGTTTGATTGGCGTTTGCGTGGAAGATTCGTTGTCTTGATCTTTCGCCGCGGCGGTGCCGGGAGATGCCGCGAACGCAAGCGCGGCGACGCCAGCGCATGCCGCGAGAACGGCTGGGAATTTTGAAACATAGCGTCGTTCGGACGCTCGCTGCTTTTTCATTTCTACTCCGTTAGTAAGCTTGACCACCTTCCAAAACCTTACTTACAGTGCATGACAGCGGCGAGACGATAGCGCTTCAATTGCCTTTCTACCAGCGCTGTTCGACGTGAAATTTTTTGCGCAACCCATGGCACGTGATCAGGTTCGCTAATGCCAATCCCTTCAAACTTCTGGCTGAGAAGGATTCGGCTGTTTAAGGCGCGGATCCTATGACCATCTTTGCGATGACCATCTTTGCTGTTTAGGTCAATTCAGTTTTTACCAAAACGACGCTGGCACAGCGAAAATCCTCGGTTTTGTCGCGCTAAGGGGGCAGGAGTAAAATCGAAGTTGATATTTGCCCGAAGTGAAGCGTGAGATGAAGAAGTCGGTTGTGGTGCAAACTCGGTAGGTGGGCGAGAATTCGCCAATGTTTCGGATGCCTAAACTAACTGGAAGAACCGCCATCCAGATCAAGGGCGAAGTGGCATCTTTGAGGTGCGTGCTGGTGAGATCGAACTGGCCTTTGCGAATGCGATGCATCAGTTCGATGCCGGAGAGGGTAACGGCGGCGCTGCGGAACCCCTTGAACCCGAGCATCACGTTCACCCGCGATTTGATGTGGCGGTGATCCTGGTCGGGTAGCCGTACCGCATTACTGTGGTACGGCCCCCTAAGAACCGTACGTGCGCCTTTAGGAGCATACGGCTCAAGCCTCTACAAAGGCATCTGTCGACACCCGGCGGTACAACTTCTTTTCAGGCGTGTTGCGGAGTTCTACGGCAATTGGGGTGGTGCACTTGAAGGTTGCTTGCTGCGTCTGTCCCGCCGTCAGTTGGCTTCACAATATGCGTAACAACCCAGCGGGTTTTCATTGTGATGGGCTGCCGACAGTTGGAACACATGCCATCTTGCCTTAGCCAGGCACGGTACAGCTTACCGCGCCCTCGCGCCGAGTTCAGCATCTTCTGGCCCCATCGAGACTCGAAATACGGCGCCCATTGCGGATCGTGCGGATTGGCGCCCGCCTTGATCTTGACATGCCGTTTGATTGGCGTGTCCGCAACCTTCAGCAAGGTGACCTCTCTTGTCGTGCCATCCTCTTGTTTTTCTGTGGCGGCAAATACCCAGTTCCGGAGACCTTTGGTTTTAAAGTATTTCATTTTTATCCATCGGGCGCCTTTGTTAGGGTGCCTTCTTGCCGCCCATCGCCATAGCATTGACCAGACCTCGTGATCAACTCGATCGAAGGTTTTCTTGGCGACTGCATGGCTGTGATAGTTCGCCCATCCTCGTAAGACAGGATTGAGCAGCCTTATCAGGCTCGCCTGTTTAGCCGTCTTGTTGGCCTTGATGATTTCACGGATTTTGTCAAGGTGCGCCTTGACGTTCGCTTTCGACGGTTTCATCAAGAGCTTGCCGTTGTACTTACGAATGTGCCATCCGAGGAAATCAAACCCGTCCTTGATGTGCGTTATCCTGGTCTTTTCTGGCGACAAGAGCAGCCCGCGTTCCGCCAGAAATTCAGTTACTGCCGGCCTGACTTCATGTTCCAGCCACTCTTTCGAATGGCCGGTGATAATGAAATCGTCCGCGTAACGCACCATGTTCACTTTCAGTCCTCTCTGCCGGGCTCGCGGGAATCTCTCCGCGAGCATCGCTTCGAGGCCATCAAGCGTCATGTTGGCTGCCACCGGCGAGATGATTCCCCCTTGCGGGGTGCCGGCGTCAGTGGGGAAGAGTTCGTTTTGATACACGTAGCCCGCTTTGAGCCACTTCTTTAGGATCACCTTGTCCGTAGGGATATTGGCGATCATCCAGTCGTGGGAAATTTTGTCGAAACAGCCTTGGATGTCGGCCTCCAGCACCCATTCCGCACTCGCCTTTTTCGCCAGGGAGATGAAGCATTGTCCTCCCGCGTCAGCAGTTGAGCGTTCCGGCCTGAACCCGTAAGAGTTCGGGTCGGCAGTGGTTTCCGCAACCGGCTCCAGAGCAAGCAGATGCAACGCTTGCATGGCCCTGCAGCGCATCACGGGTATGCCGAGCGGCCTCGTCTTGCCGTTTTTCTTCGGAATCAACACTCTCCGAAGCGGAAGGGGCGAGTAGCCCCGCCTCTTCAACGACGCAATCGCGTTGGCCTTTGCCGCCGGTGTTTTCCACGTTACCTTGTCCACACCGGGGGTGTTCCTGCCTTTGTTTTCAGTCACCCGCTTCACGGCTAGTGCACGGCCGCTGAACGAGTGGGTCAGCAGCCATTGCAGGGCTTTCACCCTGTTATGGCGGCCAGCCTGTACCGCCTTCACCATACGCGACTGCAGCCTTCTTACCTGACGTTGAACATCGGC
>NZ_VTUZ01000093.1 GCF_008369935.1 Paraburkholderia panacisoli
TGCACCTCGTCGAAAAATGCAGGGTTCTCGCGTTAATGTGCCAGGTTCCTGCAAATCTCACAACACCATTTCGACCTCAAAGCTCCGTCGCATAAAGCCTTTCGGGTTATTCAGGGCGGACTAGGTATGCGGCAGCGCCTGGATCGCGGGATTGCTGCGCGCACTTGATCGAAGCGGACGTTTGAGCGGATGCTGTATATCTATCCAGCATTTTCTCCGCATGGGCTGGCGCTTTTCACCGCGTGTGCCCACCGCACGTACGCATGAAACGCATGCCGATCGAACCGTCCTTTGCCGCATGGCGCAGCGCGGCGCGAGAACAGCTGCGCCAAGGCATCGCGCCGCAGACGCCGTTTTCACCGCCGCAAACAGTGAGGCAATCCGGGAGCCCTCTCCGATACGACGGTGAGGGTCTGCGGGAGCCAACCAGAGCCGGCAGGAACAACAGAAGCCCTCTCCAGGCACGCCGCTTGCACCGGCGACAACCGCGCAATCCGCCCCGATTGCGCCTAAGCTGAGGTGACGCCGTGTTTTTCCCACGCGAGCCGACGCGTCCCACGCAGCCGGCCACGCATCGACTCCCTACACGCCCATGAGCGAAACCAGCCCACGCCTGTTCATTGTCTCGCCCCATTTCGACGACGCCGTATTCAGTTGCGGCGCATTGCTCGCTGCGCATCCCGACGCGGCGGTCTGCACGGTGTTCGCCGCGCCGCCCGAGCACGAAATGCATACCGAGTGGGATGCAAAATCAGGCTTCGCGAGCTCCCGCGAGGCGGTCCACGAACGCACGCTGGAGGACAACCGCGCGCTCGAGATGCTCGACGCGATTCCGCTACGCATGCCGTTTAGCGACAGCCAGTACGCCGACTCGCCGTCGATCAGCAAAATGGCGGCGGCGCTCGAGGAAACGATTTATCGCACCACCGCGAACACCCTGCTGATGCCGCTCGGCCTGCACCACGACGATCACGCGCGCGTCTTCGAAGCCTGCTGCGAAATCCTGCCGCGGCTCTCGCATCTGGAATGGTTCGGCTACGAGGAAGCGATTCACCGGCGCACGCCCGGCGTGGTGCAGGCGCGGCTCGCCGATCTCGCGCAGCGCGGCATCGTGGCGACGCCGGCTCATCCGAGCGCCGGCCATACGATCGACGTGCAACGCCGCGCGCAACTCAAGCGTGAAGCGGTGCATGCGTATGCCAGCCAGCTGCGCGCGTTCGGCGCGGGCAACTACGACGACATCTTCGCCACCGAGCGTTACTGGCAACTGAGCGTGGGCCGTCGCGCAAAAAAGTAAGCGGCGAAGCGCGGCGGAAACGCCTACGCTAGAAGTGAAATGACCAGCGCCCGGTCGAGCAGCATCGCCCGCACCAGGCGCAATTCAACTACAGGGGATGCAATGAGCTACGACATGCATACAAGTCCAATTCCCGACCCTAACGCCGATCCGAACCGCGATCCGGAGGCCGACCCGCTGGTGCCGCCGTCGCCGGGTCATCACGTCGAGGAGCCGCAGCGGCCCGATGGACCGCCGGACAAAGATCCCGTGTGAGCGTTTCGCGCCGCGCGGTGCATGCGGCGCGCACGGCGCGTGAATCAGCGCGTCAGTTCGCTAAAGCCTTGCAGCAGACGGTCGATATCGGCGGCGTGAATATCGCCCATCGTCGAGATGCGGAACAGTTCGGCCGACAAGCCGCCCTGCCCCGCATAGATGACGAAGCCGCGCGCCTTTAACGCGTCGTGCAGTTGCAGATATGCGATGCCGTCGGGCAGCCGGTAGGCGCGCAGCACCACCGACGACTGCTCCGGCGGCAACACGCTGCCGATGCCCCGCTCGGCCAGCCCCGCCCGCGCCTGTTCCGCAAGCGCCGCATAACGCGCGTGACGCGCGCGCCAGCCACCTTCGTCGGCGAGTTCGCGCAGCGCTTCGACGAGCGCGTAGTACGCGTGGACCGACGGCGTGAACGGCGTGTTGCGCTGATCCTGCAACCGCGCGAGCCGCGCGAGATCCAGGTAGTACGTGCGGCTCGCCGCCTGCGCGAGCGCGGCGCGACGCACCAGCACGAACGACGCCCCCGGCACGCCATGCAGACATTTGTTCGCGGTGGCCGCGACCGCGTCGAGACTGCTATCGGCGAAGTCGATCGATTCGGCGCCGAAGCTGCTGACGCCGTCCACCAGCAGGCGCACTCCGCGCTCGCGGCAAATCGCGCCGAGCGCCGCCAGATCGTTCAGACGGCCCGTGGTCGTTTCGTGGTGAATCACCGCGACGTGCGTGAACGCCTTGTCCGCAGCGAGGCATCCGGCGATCTTCGCCAGGTCCGGCGCGTGCATCCAGTCGTGCTTCAGCGATTCATGCGCGATGCCGTACTGCGCGGCGATCTGCGAAATACGCTCGCCGTACACGCCGTTTTCCACCACCAGCAGTTTCCCGTTTTGCGGCACCAACGCGGCAGTCATGCTTTCGACGGCGGCCGTGCCGGAGCCGGTCATCAGCACCGCCTGCCATTCGCTGGCGTCGAGTCCGTACAGATCGACGAGACGCGTGCGGGCCTCTTCCTGCAAGTCGAAAAACTCGCTTTCGCGGTGGCACAGGTCCGTCTGCAACAGGCTGTTGCGAACGCGTTCGGTGAGCGTCACCGGGCCGGGATTGAGCAGCAGCATGGAGGCTCCTTTCAAGCGGCGCCGATGTGGCGCATCAGGCGCGTCTTCACATCGGGCGGAGTGATGGTGGGACGCGGCAGGCCATCCGGCGTGCCGCGGCGAATCGTGAGGCGCGCGAAGCGCGGACCGTCCGCGAGTGGCGCGTTGAAGAGTTCGTCGATCACGGCCGGGTCGTCGCTTTCAACCGCCGACGCATAACCGCACGCGGCCGCCACCCCCGCAAACGAGACTTGCGGCGACACCGTCGCCTGACCGCCGGTCGAGTCGTGCGCACCGTTATCGAGCAGCACGTGCGTGAGATTGCCCGGACCGTATGCACCGAGTGTCGCGAACGCGCCCATGCGCATCAGCGCGGCGCCGTCGCCGTCGAGCGCGACCACGTGCAAGTCGGGACGCGCGAGCGCGAGACCAAGCGCGAACGGCGTCACGCAACCCATCGAGCCGACCATGTACAACTGGTTCGGACGGTCGTCAATCGCGTAGAGTTCGCGGCCGCAAAATCCGGTCGACGCCAGCACCACCGTCGATTCGAGCGGCGTGTGCGCGATCACCTTCTTCAACGCGTCGTGACGCGAAGCCAGTTCGCCCGCCGCGACATCGCGGAACTGCGCACGCGGCGCAACCGCCGCACGGCGCACGCGCGCGCCGCTGTCTTTCAACTCGTACGGCGCGACGCTGCCTTTCTGCATCACGAGCGCATACGGGCGGCCGGTTTCATCCATGTGCGCGATCGCGCGGTCCAGCGCTGGACCGATCGCGTCGGCTTCGGTCGGGAAGGTCTCCCACGGAATCTCCATCGTGTCGAGCATCGCGGGCGTGACGGGTCCCATCAGCGCGTGCTGCGGTTCGTCGGCGACACCCGGCTGGCCGCGCCACGTGACGATCAGCAATTGCGGCAGACGGAAGGTCCACGTGAGCGAGGTCAACGGGCTCACGGCGTTGCCGAGCCCGGAGTTCTGCATCATCGTGACGCCGCGCCGGCCTTTGCGCGCGCCGAGCGTGACGCCCGCGATCAGCGCGACCGCGTCGCCTTCATTGGCCGCCGACACGTAATGCAGCGACTCGTCCTGCAGCACATAGTTGATGAACGGCGTCAGATACGAGCACGGCACGCCCGCGTACCAGTCGAAGCCGCGTTCGCGCGCGGCCTCGACGAACTGTGCGGCTTCGATCATCGCGTGGCTCCGTTCGTGGCGTTCGTGGTGCTCTTCGCCGCGTTGCCGGTCGTGGCCGCGAACGGCGCTTGCCCGTGCGCGAAGTCGCCCGCGCGACGGAAGTCGTCGAGATCGTTCACACCGCGCCAGTGGCCATGCACGTACTGCACCTCGATCGATTCACCGGCTTCGATCAGCGCGTTCAGCAGCTCGGGCATGTCGAGCGAAGCGAAATCCGCGCGCGCCCGCAACCGGCTCATCACCGCCTGCAGACGCTCGCGGCCGGCCTCGCGCACGTTCAACAGACCGACCCAGCGGCCATGCGGCGCTTGCGATGCAATCGCCGCCGACGCGTGCTGCCCGCTCGACACGTGACGCAGCAGAACCTTGTTGCCGAACAGACCCCGGTCATCGCCCGCCGAGCACCACGCGAAATCGCGCACGCTGGCGTTTTCCGTATCGGTCAGCGACGAATCCACCACCACGCTGAACGCCGCTTCGCTCTCCACGAGATCGCGCAGAATATAGCTGCGAAACAGCAGGTCGCCGTACGAGATGACCGTGTCGCCCGTCAGCTTGTCTTGCGCGACCCGGTCTAGCGCGACCCGGTCTAGCGCGCACGCGAGCGATGCGAGTTCGCCGGTCTGCGCGTGCTGTTCGTTGACGACGAGCTTGATGCCCGCCGTGTCAATCGCATCGGCGCGATAGCCGCCGACCACCGTGATGTCGTTGACGCCCTGCTTCTTGAATGCGTCGACGAGCCAGCGTAAGAGCGGCTTGCCAGCGATCGGCAGCATCACTTTCGGGCGGTCTTCGGTGACGGCTTCGAGGCCCTTGCCGCGGCTCGCGGCGAGCACGACGGCGGCGCCGGCCGCGCGGCCGCTCGACAGATAGCGGTCTTCGGCTTCCGAGTATTCGTCGGCGTCCTGCAGGCGGAAGATTTCGTTGACGGCGGCAATGCTGTCTTCGACGTTGACGAGCGTTTCGCTCGAATGGATTTCCTTCGCAACGGCCTGCATCGCCGAGGTCGCCGCGCGGATCAGATGATTCGCCCAGATCACGGTGCTGATGCCCGCTTCGCGGAACACCTCGGTCGGCGTGCTGTAGTACTTGGTCGGCACGATCACGAGCGGCCCGCGGCCGGCCCACTCGCGCGCGAACTCGAGAATTTCATCGGGGCGCGAGAGCTTGCTGTGAATCAGAATCGCGTCCGCGCCGGCTTGCCGATAGGCTTCCGCGCGGCGCAGCGCCTCGTCCATACCCCAGCCCGCGATCAGCGCTTCGACGCGCGCGACGATCGAGAAATTTTCGTCGGACTGCGAATCCTTGCCGGCCTTGATCTTGCCGCAGAATTCGTCCATATCGGCAAGCGGCTGCGCTTCGCCGTTGATGAAGCTGTTGGTCTTCGGGAACTGCTTGTCTTCGATACAGACGCCGGCGATGCCGCGCTGTTCGAGCTTGCGTACGAGGCGGCGCACGTTGTTGAAGTTGCCGTAGCCGGTGTCGCCGTCGAGCAGGATCGGCAGATCGCTGGCGTCGGCCATGAATTCGAGCGTGTCGACCACCTGGGTCCAGCTTGCTTCGTTATTGTCGCGCACGCCGTATTGCGCGGAGATCGCAAGGCCCGAGCCCCAGATCGCTTTGAAGCCGGCTTCACGGACGATTCGCGCGGACAGGCCGTTATGGGCCTCCATCATGAATTCGAGTTCGTTGCTGACGAGCATCTGGCGCAGGCGCGCGCTACGGGTCGCTGCGATGAAGGCGGGTTGGCGGGCATTCATGTTCTTTACTCCGGATGGCGGGCTTATTGGTGCTCTTTTTGCCCGGCTGGCGACTGGAAAATGGCGACTATAGCGGAATTTTTATTTATTCGTCTTTTCGCCGACCCGAGTTCTTTGCGCGTTGCGGTTAAGTGGAAAAATGTGCTGTTTTCTGCATCCTCGCAGTATTCGAATTATTCTGGATTTGATTGGCGTTTTGTGGCAAATTGACGCAGATCAAGCCTGGCATGGGCTAGCGCGCTTTTAAATGGATTTGATTACCTTTAATCGTCGTGATGATCTGAATTTTTAATATTCAGCTATATGGGCATCCGCTAATTAATTCGAGCTTCCCGGTTTTTCTCGGTAGCGAATAAAACCGGCAATCGACAACCCAATAAACTATTTTCCACGAACCATTAAAAATCGATAGCAAAGCAGAAACACCCTATAAATCAGATGAATAACAACCGGAAACAACGGGTTTCCCCTGCCTGCGGAGCAAACCCCGGCGCGCCGTAAACACAGTGAGCAACAAGCCAATCGCCAAAAGCGAACTCAACACCGATCGACCCCCTTGCAAAAGCAAAGCTCATTGCTATGACTCTGAACAAAAAACTGGCTTCCATGATTGCCGTTCTATGGATCGGCCTGATTCTGATCGGCGGCTTCGGCGCATGGCAAAACCGCGCGTCGATGATCTCGGACCGCCGTGATCAATTGACCGCTCTGATCGATCAGGGCAACCACATCGTCGCCCGCTACTACACGCTGGCCCAACAGCACACGCTCTCCGAAGCCGACGCGAAGCAGCAGGCGCTCGACATGCTGGCGGCGATGCGTTACGGCAAGGACGGCTACATCTCCGTCAACGATTCGCAGCCCGTCATGCTGATGCACCCGTTCAAGCAGGAACTGGTCGGCAAGAACCTTGCGCAGTTCGCCGACCCGGCAGGCCACCATCTGTTCGTCGATATCGTCAACGCGGGCAATCACGACGGCGGCGGCTTCGTCGATTATTTGTGGGCGAAGCCCGGCAGCGAACAACCTGTGGCCAAGACCAGCTACTCGGTACACTTCGCGCCGTGGGACTGGTATCTCGTCACCGGCATGTACATGGACGACGTGCAAAGCGCGTTCTACGCCAATCTGCTGCGCTGGCTCGCGATCACCGTGACGCTCGGCGCCATCGCCACGGCGGTCATGCTGCTGGTGCTGCGCAGTATTCGCCGCTCGCTCGGCGGCGATCTCGAAGTGGCTGTCGAACACGCGCAGCTGATGGCGCAGGGCAATCTCGCGGCGCGCATGCCGGTCGCCCCGCATGACACCGGCAGCCTGCTGCGTGCACTGCAGACCATGCAGGCGGGTCTTGTCGAAACGGTGTCGCGCGTGCGTCTGGGTACCGAGAACATCAACATCGGCGCGACCGAAATCGCCGCCGGCAACACGGACCTCTCGCAGCGCACCGAGGAACAGGCCGCGGCGCTCGTCGAAACCGCGTCGAGCATGGATCAGATGACTGTCAACGTGAAGCAGAACGCCGATAGTGCGATGCAGGCCGCGCAGCTCGCCGGCCAGGCCGCGGATGTCGCCTCGCGCGGCAGCCGCGTGGTCGACGACGTGGTGCGCACGATGGGCGAGATCACCGCCAGCTCCAGACAGATCGGCGACATCATCGGCGTGATCGACGGCATTGCGTTCCAGACCAACATTCTCGCGCTCAATGCGGCCGTCGAAGCGGCCCGCGCCGGCGAACAGGGACGCGGCTTCGCGGTGGTCGCCGCCGAAGTGCGCAGCCTCGCGCAGCGCTCGGCGACGGCGGCCAAGGAGATCAAGGCGTTGATCGAAACTTCGACGGATACCGTCGAAACCGGCGCGTCGCTGGTCGCCAACGCGGGCTCGACGATGGGCGAGATCGTGCAGTCGGTGCGTCGTGTGAACGAGATTCTCGAAGAGATCAGCAACGCTTCGCGCGAGCAGAGCGCGGGCATCGAGCAGGTCAATCGCGCGGTCGGCGAAATGGATCAGGTGACGCAGCAGAACGCGGCGCTCGTCGAACAGGCCGCGGCCGCGGCTCATTCGCTGAAGGACCAAGTGGGTGTGCTGCGCGAGGCGATTTCGAGTTTCGCGTTGCCGGCTTGAGGTTTGAGGCTTGAGGTGACGCTAAAGAAAAGCACCTAAAAAAAAAGAAGGCGCTCGACAGGGCAGAGAGCGCCTCTTTAACACGCCGCGTCGGAGTCGACGCATTGATCGAACGAATCAGCCGCGCGGATTTTGCAAGTCCGCGCGGCTTTTTCGTTGCTCGGCACGCAGTCGTTCTGCACCTCTCGCCTTGCCTCGCTCGCCGTACGCGGCAAACGCTTACCACGTTCCATCGAGCAACGGCTGCTTTCCGACCCGCGGGATGGGACGACCCGCGCTGTCCAGGCTACGCGCAAGCACCGCTCAGTCAAGCCAGCCCAGTGCTCGCGTCATGCTGCTGCACCTCCTGCATCTCATGCACAAGCGATTGTTGCCGCAGCCACGGCCGACGCGCCGATGAGCCTGCGCCTCGGCCTGTGCTTCGGCCTGCGCTTCGGCCTGCGCTTCGGCCTGCGCTTCGGCCTGCACCATCAGCATTGCACTCGGTAGCGGCACCTTGCACGCCGTGCTGCCTGCCACTCTCCGCTTGCATGAAGCTCGCATCAAGATTACGTTCTTATTACAATCAGGACGCTGCCAAAGCCGAACACGAGCCCGCCGTCGTCGTGCCGGCCCACGCGGCAGTTGCCAACTCAAGCCGTCCGCCGCCGATCCGGGCGGCCCAGATGCAAGTTAATCGAGTCCGTTATCCGCACCCAATGACCCAGAAGAAGCAATCGCAGCCGCATGATCCGTACGCGCCCGTCGCGAAGAACCCGCTGCTGGCCGCGCGTTTGCCCGCGTGGCGTTCGAAGTTCATCGTCCTGCTGGTGTTCGGCGCGTTCGCGACGCTGGCGGCCCGCGCGTTCTGGGTCCAGGTGGTGAACCAGGACTTCTACGTCGATCAGGGTCAAAAGCGCTATCAGCGCACCATCGAACTCGACGCGACGCGCGGACGGATCGTCGACCGCAACGGCTCGATGCTCGCCATCAGCCTCGCGACGTACGAAATCTGGGCGTCGCCGAAGCAGATCGACGAGGCCACCGTCGCGCCACTGTCGAAGCTGCTCGACCTGCCGCTCGCGGAATTACGCCGGCGTCTGAACGGCGACAAGAGTTTCGTGCTGCTCAAACGCCAGGTGGACGCCGACACCGCCGCGCATCTGTCCCGGCTGGGCCTCGCCGGCATCACGCAGATCGCGGATTCGAAGCGCTTTTATCCCGAAGGCGAGTCGGCCGCGCATGTGGTCGGCTTCACGGATATCGAGGACAACGGCCAGGAAGGCGTCGAGCTGGCCGCCAACGCGCAGTTGCTCGGCGTGCCTGGCCAGCGCGAGGTGATCCGCGACCGGCTCGGCCGCGTGGTGTCCGAGACGCGGCCGCTCGTGCCCGCGCGAAACGGCGACACGATCCATTTGACGATCGACCGGCGCATCCAGCAACTCGCGTACGCGCAACTGAAGGAAGCGATAGCGAAACATCACGCCGAGGCCGGCAGCGTCGTGGTGCTCGATGCGCGCAACGGCGAGATTCTCGCGCTCGCCAACTACCCGAGCTTCGACCCGAACGACCGCGCCCGCCTGACCGGCCGGCAACTGCGCAACCGCGCGGTGGTCGACACCTTCGAACCGGGCTCGACGATCAAGCCGGTGGTCGTCGCGTTGTCGATCGACAAGGGCAAGGTGCGGCCGCAAAGCGTGATCGACACCGCGCCCGGCTGGTACAGGATCGGCCCGGCCGTGATTCACGACACGTCGAATCACGGCGTGATGACCGTTTCCGAAGCGGTGCAGAAGTCGAGCAATATCGCACTCGCCAAACTCGCGCTGAACCTGCCGGCCGAGACGATCTGGACCAAATACCAGCAATACGGGCTCGGCCTGCGGCCCGAACTGACCTTTCCGGGCGTCGCGTCCGGCAAGGTGCGTCCGTACAAACGCTGGCGCCCGATCGAACAGGCGACCATGGCGTATGGCTACGGGCTGTCAGCTTCGCTGCTGCAGATCGCGCAGGTCTACACCGCGTATGCCGGCGACGGCACGATGCAGCGCGTGAGTCTGCTGCGCGATGCGACAGGCGCCGCCGCGCAGTCGCCGTCCGCCGATCGCGACCTCGCGGTGACGAAACCGGCCACCGCGCGGGCGATCCGCGCGATGCTGGAAATGGCGACCGGCGAAGGCGGCACGGGACGCGCAGCCGCAGTGACGGGCTACCGGATCGGCGGCAAGACCGGCACGGCGCGCAAACAGGTCGGCGCGGGCTACGCGAAGAACCGCTACCGCGCGCTGTTCGTCGGCATGGCGCCGATGAGCGACCCTCGGCTGATCGTCGCGGTGATGATCGACGATCCGGCCGGCAAGGCGTTTTACGGCGGCACGGTGGCCGGGCCGGTGTTCAGCGGAGTGACGGGCGGCGCGCTGCAATTGCTCGGAGTGCCGCCGGATGCGCCGGGCGTTTGAAGCACGCCTGAAGCACTTTGGAAGTGCACGGCGGGCCGTCGAATGCGCCCGGCATCCCTAACTTCGCTTCAGTTCTATGGTCAACTTTGACTGAGCAATACGCGAAAGGCCTCGCCAGGCTAATTCTCGCGCTGGACGTCGGCGTCAGCGTGCGTTGCCAGTTGCGTGAGCAACCGGCAACACCTGAATGTGCCGATGGTGTTTTGTGGCAAATCAGCGGTAAAGCAGCTGCCAAAGTCAGCGTGCCGCTTCATCGCCGCCCGCTTTCACCAACGCCTCGACACGATTGCGGCCATTGCGTTTGGCCTGATACATCGCGCGATCGGCTTCCTCCATCATCGCGCGACCGAGCGAAACCGCGTCGGCCGGCGCACCGCCTGCCATGCGCGCCGCGACGCCGATCGACACCGTCAACGCAATGCGTTCGCCGTGATCGTCCTGCAGACCCAGTCTTTCGACCGCCAACCGCACACGCTCAGCGACGATAAGCGCATCGGCCCGATCGCCTTGCAGCAGCGCGGCGAACTCTTCTCCGCCGTAGCGTGCGACAGTATCGCCCAGCCGCACCTGCTGCCGCACACAGGCCGCCACTGCCGCCAATGCGCGGTCGCCGCTCTGATGACCGTAGGTATCGTTGATGCGTTTGAAGCTGTCGATATCAATGAAAAGACACGATACCGGCACACCGTAACGCGCCGCGCGCATCAGTTCCTCGCGCAGCCGCTCGTCGAAATAGCGGCGATTCGCGAGGCCCGTCAGCGAGTCGGTCATGCCGAGCTGCTTGAGCCGCTCGCGATGCGCGACGTTGTCGAGACTCGCGGTCACGATGCTCGCGAAGCGCTCCAGAATGTCCGTGGCCATGCCGTCGCCAAAACGCGACGGGTGGTCACTGCCCAGACACAGATAGCCGCTGACGGTGTCGGCGGCCGCAAGCGGCAACAGGATCGCGCTCGCCGGCGTATGCGCGGCGCCGAAGAATGCGCGGCGCGCGCCGTCGTCAAGCTCGCCCGGCCTGCCAAGCCATGGCCGGCCCTCTTTGCACAGACCCTGCGCGGCGAGTCCGCCCTCGCGCGAAGTCTTCAGGCCCGGATGATCGAGCGCCCGCAAGGCAATCGGCTCGAGTAGTTCGAGCAATATCGGCGCGCGGTCGTCGAGCCACAGCGTCACGCTCGCCAGAGAGAATTCCTGCGGCAGATGATTGAACAGAATGTCGAGAAACGACGCGAAATCCTGCGCGCCGATCAAACGCAACTCGACGTTCTGGAAGCGGCGCAAGGTGCGCTCGTTGTGCTGCACGGTGTCGACTAGCGAGCGAAGCCGCTCGGAGAGCGGCGTTTGGGCGAGATTCGTCACGGTATGAGGTTGCGAGCCCGAAGGCAAAGCGGGGTAGCGGCCCCAACCGTCGTAATAACGGCCGATGCGGTGAAGTCTTGAGGGCCGGTTCGCAGCGCAGGCCTTTGCCGCCTCTTAAGTTTGGCTTAATTCTTCCCTGCAACCATGGCGCACACCATCCCCTGTTGGGCCGCCAGAACATCGGCGGCACTTTTTTAAGGGGTATCGACGACCCGCAGAAAAACGGGCTGCACGCCCGAGAAGAAGGAGTCAAAAACATGGTTGAAGAGACAGTATTCGAGCATCTGCGCGCCATGCCCGGCAACGATTGGGTTCGCCAGATCCACTCATGCAAGGTCTCGGACCCGCTGCAGCCGCCTTGGGGACGTTCATACCGGCTCGTCGAATGGACCATGAAGCACACACCCGAATCGAGCCGCCGGGTCGTCCCTGCGGAGAGCACACCGCTCGAAATCGCTCAGGCCGTCGTCTCTCATGTGCCCGGCCGCCGTTTCTGCCAGCACGGCGACGAATAACATTCACCCACATCCGGCGCACTGATTGCGCTAGCCGCGCGGCGCGGCCAAAGCGCAATATTCCAGCGCATCGTCCAGCCGGTCATTGCCCCAAAACATTTCACCGCCGACAAAAAACGTCGGTGCGCCGAAGATCCCTTTGCCCGCGGCCATGCTGGTCTGCTCGCGCAGGCGCAGCTTGTTCGCTTCGTTTTGCGCGTCGGCGATGATCTGCTGCGCGGACAAGCCGAGTTCGTCGAGCGCTTCTTTCACTACCTCTGCTGAACCGATGTCGCGGTCGTCGGCGAAATTCAGTTGCATGATCTTGCGGCAGTAGGGGGCCATCCACGGCTGATCCGCGCCCAGCAACGCCACGCGCATCGCCAGCAGCGCAGCACGTGGAAAGACAGTGGGACGGGTGAGCGCGAGGCCGTATTTGCGGCATTGGCGTTCCATGTCCCTCCACACGTATGCGCCCTTCTTTTCCTGCAACACGAACGGCGAATTGTCGAAGCCGAGGTCGCGAAACACGGGGCCCAGCAGGAACGGGCGCCAAAGAATCCGCACACCGTGTGCCTCCGCCTGTGCGTCGATGCGCATCACGCTGAGGTAGCTGTAGTTGCTGCCGAAGTCGAACCAGAACTCGATTTCCGGTAACGATGCAAACGTGTTTGCAGTTGATGACGCCGTGCCAGTCATGGTCGCCTCCGGATCATATGCGGCCTACTCGGCCATTCGCTGTCGCCGATGCAGTGCGCCTTTGCAATGCTGAACCGTTGCGCGGGACCGTTCTACCTATGATGGGCCCATCCCCACGCCACGTGGACGGTTCACGCCATGAATTATCCGAACGACATGCTCACCGCCACCTGTCATTTCATCCTGCTCACGTCATCGCGGCTTCACTGAGGTTTGGATTCGCAGCCATTAGCGAAAACTCGCCGACACGCTCGACATGATTTCGTAAAAAACGGAATATGTTACGGTAGGAATGCCCCTTACGGGACACCCCCCGCGCAGATCCCGGCGTGCGCGATTCACGCACCGGGCTCCTGCCTCGGGTGGTTGGCGGCAAACCGTACCGCAGGCCATGGATGAAGAA
>NZ_VTUZ01000094.1 GCF_008369935.1 Paraburkholderia panacisoli
CAGCCTCGCCCTGTCGCGCGACTCGCACACCGCTACCCTGCTGTCCGATGGCCGGGTGCTCGTTGCCGGGGGCCAGCTCAGGAACAAAGCCCTGTCCTCGGCAGAACTCTTCCACTGACAGTTTATGTCGCGTAGCGGCCTCACCCAAGCCGATACTTGAATGCCGACTGGCCGAGGAGCCGCTGCGACCTCGGTGCAATCGGATGGCGGTTTGACCTGGGAACCGGCCATTGAGTCGACGCCAGTTCGACCGACCGTTGTGGGTCCGGCTACGGAACTTCCCCGTCGAGTTGGAGCGGCTTGACGGAGGCCTTTGACGAACTGCCGGAACCGGCCAAAAGTCGACGTTCGACGCCAACATCACTCAGTCACACAGCCGTCAGCTCCGCGCCATCAAGCGGCCGTTCTATGCCAAAGTTGGTAGCGCGGTCGGGTTTTTGGGAGCAGCAACTCGCGAGTCTTCATGGGCTGGCAAAAGAGGCGCTCTGGGTTGAACTGCAACGGCTCCGACGATAACGCCGCTGGGTCTAATGTCGTGTGACCTTCGGATAGGTGATACCTCGCTTTCAAGATCGATCAGTTCAGCACGAACCGGCCGTACCGTGATTTGCCGCACGCTCTGTCGGTTACGTTGTTAATCGATCCCTCGGCGCGATCCGGAGCCTGATCTGGTTGTGGGGACGCGATAGGTGCCGACACGACACGTGACTTCAGCGATCGGTAGGCTATCGGAAGGTCATGCTGACTCAAGCTCAAACCATAGTTGGTTTCCCGGTGCATCTCGGGACGCAACATGCTCGAAAAGGAGGAGCCGTGCTCACTCTTCGTTCCACTACTGAGACCATCGGTGATGCGCACTGCTTAGCCAGTCATGCGCAGGTGGACGGGAAGCGTTCCCTTCATGTTGACGTCGCCAAAGGGATCGCGATGGTCGGAATTGTTGCAATTCACAATCCGCTGCTGCTCAAGCACGACGGCGAAATCTTTGATGCGTTGCTCGCGTTCGCGCTACCTGTTTTCTTTCTAGCCACCGGTATGTTTACCCGCAACGACGCGCACTGGCGCGACGTCATTGCGACGCGCTCCGTGTCACTGCTCGTGCCTTATGCTGCAGTGGTTATGGCACAGGCATTGTGGCAGATGCCGCTGTCCATGTCCCGCGCTGCGCAGACGATCTCTGGGGCGCTGTATGCATCAGGCGCAACGGTTCCCTGGGTAACGTTATGGTTCCTGCCCCATCTCTGGTTGGTGGCGATTTCAGCTTTTCTGATCACGCGTCTCACACGACGCGTCGCCTATCAACGCACGACATGTGGCTTACTTGCGATTGCATTGATCGCCGCTGGAAGCTGGATATTGCACCATTTCGATCGACAGGACGCGCCGGCTCAACTTCCGTGGAGTATCGATCTACTGCCTCTTTCGCTCGCGTTTGTTCTGGCTGGTCATGTATGGCGCCGCTTTTTGCTGGATATGCAACCGAAGGGCTGGTTAATCCTATGCGCCGTTGCCGCATTCGTTTTTGTTCAGGCTTTACCTGGATCATCGATGGATCTGAACCTGCGACGCTATGACAGCGCGGGACTCACAACTCTTTCCGCCTTGCTTGGCTCTTATCTCGTGTTCTCGATTGGGTCATTGCTAGGAGACGTTCCTATTGTCGGACGAACGGTGAGCGCAATTGGTCGTGCAAGCCTCATCATATGCATCGTTCACTTTCCGCTTCAACAGCTGCTTATCCAATTTATCGAGCATGTGGCAGTGCATCCGACACTGCTCCTTGCCGGGTCCATATCCGTGGTCTCGGTCGGTATTTCGATGCTCGTCGATCATGCGGCGCGATGGTCTGGTCAACTCGATTGGCGACAACATAAGGTGCACGAACGTAATTTCTCAAACTTTTAATCGATAAATGGCGCGCCGAGGAGAAATCACCCGGCATACCGCTGCGCCTGGATCCGATTTGCTGCCGCGACATGAGCCTGAGCTTTCGTTGTCTGCATTTCAGGTGTGAGGATTCCACCGGGGGTGGCTGCACGCCTCACGAATCGATGCCTCAAGCTGGTCATTCCGGTGAGCGTTGCTGCCTTGCTGTCGATCGAGGTGCCATCCGTCTGGACCAACCGGCTCACCGAGATCGCGTGCGACCTGAAGCAATACTTGGTGATCGGTGTAATTGAACGCGACGGCGGCACGCTGTACTGTACCGTGATCTTCCTGGCGCCCGATGGCAGGCTTCTCGGCAAGTATAGAAAGCTGATGCCCACGGGGGCTGAGCGTTTGATCTGGGGATTCGGCGACGGATCGACGCTTCCCGTATTCGATACGCCATTCGGCCGTCTGGGAGCGGTGATCTGCTGGGAAAACTATATGCCGCTATTACGCATGGCCATGTACGCGAAAGGCCTTCAGATTTACTGTGCGCCGACGGAGGACAGCCGCCCCACGTGGGTGTCATCCATGCACAGCACATTGCGATGGAAGGCCGTTGTTTCGTTCTCTCTGCGTGCCAGCATCTGCGACGCAGCGATGCCCCGGAGAGCTATGCAGCGTTCCAGGGCAACGATCCGGACACCATTCTGATGCGCGGCGGCAGCTGCATCGTGGCGCCCCTCGGAGCGGTGCTGGCCGGTCCCGTATTCGATGAAGATGCGCTACTGGTCCACGAACTGGATCTTGGTGACCTGGCAAGGGGCAAATTCGACTTTGATGTCATTGGCCACTATGCACGTCCCGATATATTCCGCCTCCATGTGAATGAGGAGGCGAGCGCACCCGTTCACTTCGAGCATAAGCGGTGACTACTTCTGGTCAAGATTGCCGGGATTCGTCCGGTTGTTCTGGCGGCGAGGCTCGCCGCCATACGAAGAGCGTCTGCGAATGCGCCTGAGGTTGTCCGTTACAGGACCGTAGAGATCCGCGCACTACTACACTGCTTGTCGCCGGAGGCTGGTCCCGCCGGCGCAACAATCCCGTCTCGCCTGAAAGCGACTTGACTTTCGCCCGTAATCGATTAGAAATCTTACGGATAGGGCCCCTGCGGTTGTTCCCAAACTTGATGCGGAACCATGCGGCAGGCGCCTGTGCTTGAGCCGTCCACCGCGAAAGCTTGGGTGCACTTTTTGCCTCGGACGCGCCGGCTGCAAATGTCTGATTTGAGCGGAAGTGTGGCGGAACGCGACCTTCCGAGGACATTCCGGTAGGGCGCGTCGGCGAACAGTTGCTGAGTCGGCGCACGAGATCCGGGCTGTCTCGCGGCCGACGCAGGTAAGAGTAAATGCCGAACAGCAAATCGCTACTCGCGAAGTTGACGCGCCCACGATTGCACCGGACCATTGCCCGCCCACGCCTCTTTGCGCTGCTGGATGCGCAGCAAGAGCATGCGATAACCTGGATCACAGGTCCGCCCGGCGCTGGCAAGACTACACTCGTCGCTAGCTATCTGGCCACTCGCCGCTTGCCTGGCGTATGGTTTCAGGTGGACGCGGCCGACCGGCATCCGGCGACTTTCTTTTTTTACCTGCGCGAGGGCGCGCTTTCCTGCGTGAACGGCAAGCGCACCGCGCGTCTGCCGCTGTTCACGCCCGAGTTCGATTCAGACCCGGTGGGGTTCGCGCAGAACTGGTTTCGGGAGCTCTTTGCCCGACTGCCCGACAAGGCTGTGCTCGTGCTCGACAACTATCAGGAAGCGGGCACAGGCACGGTGCTGCACCGGATCATCGAAAAGGCTGCGGAAGAACGGCCCGAACGCATCCGGTTGATCATCATCAGTCTGACAGAGCCGCCGCCTGAATTCGTCCGGCTCGTCGCGAATCAGAAGCTTGCTGTCATCGGATGGGAACAGTTGCGGCTGACCCTCGCCGAAACCGCCGAGATTGCGACGACCAGGCACAACGTCGACAGTGAATCGCTGCGGCTACTGCAGCAGCAGTCGGACGGATGGGTGGCTGGGCTCATGCTCATGATCGAACGCATTGGGCGTGTCAGCGTCGCAGCGGAGCCGTTCGCACCCCAGGCGACTGAAGCCGTGTTCAACTACTTCGCCGGTCTTGTGTTCGACCAGGCGCCCGCACCCATGCGCAACTTCCTGATGCGTTCAGCGTTTCTTCCGAACATGACCGTGAAGACCGCGCGCGAAATGTCCGGCCGCTCAAACGCGGCAAGCATTCTCGACCTGCTGTATCGCCGGCACATGTTCACGGAACGGCGCAGCGGCGCGGAGCTTACCTATCAGTACCATGCGCTCTTTCGCGAGTTCCTTCTCTATCGTGCACGGCAGGCGTACAGACCGGCAACCTGCGAAAGGCTCGCCGCGCAGGCCGGGCGGGTGCTCGAAGAACAAGGCCAGATCGAACAGGCGGTGGCGCTCTATTCGCTCGCGAAAGATGGCGAGGCTTTGATTCGCCTGATTTGCGAACATGCGGACGGCCTGTTGAGCCAAGGCAGACACCGGACCCTGGAAGACTGGATCTGCCGCACGGACGAGGACGTGCGCAAGCGCGCACCCTGGCTCTCGTACTGGCTTGGCGCTGCTCGTATGCCGTTCACTTCCGACGACGCTCGGGCCGCGTTCAAAGAAGCGTTCCGGTGCTTCAAGCAAGAGGAGGATGTCGTCGGCTGCGTGATGTGCGCTGCAGCCATGATCGAAACGTTCTTCCTTGAACGCGCGGAGGACCTTCATCCGGCGGACGAATGGATCGACGCGTTCGAGAACGCGTTAGAAAAGATCCCGCACGCTCTGCCTCCCTCTCTTGAAGCGAGGCTGGTGCCTTGCCTGCAAGGAATCATCTTCCGTCGACCCGATCATCCCAAGCTGCCTCAATGGGTCGAGCGAGCCTGGAACTTGCTCTCGACGATGTCGGGTACCGAGCAGCGTCTGAGGACGGGCGCGGTTCTGCTCATGCATCACATCTGGCAAGGCGACTTTCCGAAGGCGGCGCTACTCTTGCGCACGGTCGATCAGTCGCCGCCAGAAGCGGACGTCGCGCCGCTTCCATTGATCTGCTGGCGGCTGCAACAGGCTCGCTACCACTGGAGCACCGGCTCGCCGGCCGACGCCCTGGCGCTTCTGGACGCGGCCCTTGTCATTGCACGCGAAAGCGGCGTGCATGTGATGGACCGCTACATTCATGCGCAGCGGGCTTATGCCTGTTTGGCGGCGCGCCAGTTCGACACGGCGGACCGCAGCCTGTACGTCATGGAGGGTCTGCTTCAGACCGGCGCGGGACCGGATACCGCGCTTTTCAACTATCTGAAATCAGGTCGCCATCTGCTCAACGGCGATCTGGACGCCGCAGTGCAATATGGCGAACGCGGCCTGAAGGCTGCGCTCGCGTGTGGAATGCCAGTGGGCGCTGCGCTGTGCCGCAACGCTCTGGCGCAGGCGTTGATCTGTACCGGGCATTGCGCGGCGGCGCAGACGCATCTGGACGAGATGCTGAAGATCGCAAGGGACATGCGCAGCCCGCTGTTCGAGCACGCCGGCCTTCTGCTCTCGGCATACTGTCGGCTTCAGGCCGACGCCACGCAATCCGCGTTGGAACCGCTGAAACGTGGACTGAGTATCGGCCGTACGCATCAGTTCCGCTTCATCCATCCGTGGGCACGCCCTGAAGCGATGCAACGCCTGCTGGCGTTCGCGCTGAAGAACGGCATCGAATGCGAATACGTTCGCGCATTCATCAGGGGGGAACGGCTGCTGCCCGAATCGCCGGATGTTGACCCTTGGCCCTGGGCCGTTCGTGTCAACACGTTGGGAGGGTTGGCGGTGTTCGTCGACGATGAGCCTCTGCGCTTTAGTGGTAAGCCACAGCGCAAGCCGCTGGAATTGCTCGAGGCCGTCATCGCCCATCCCGGCCGACACGCTCGCAAAGTCACGCTGATCGACCAGTTGTGGCCCGACCTCGACGGGGACGCGGGACAGAACGCGTTCGAACTCGCGTTGCATCGGCTGCGAAAGCTAGTGGGCCGCGACGATGCCCTCGTCATGCAGGATGGTTGCGTCACCCTCGACGCGAAACAATTCCGCGTCGATACGTGGAATTTCGAGCGCCTTTGTCAGCAGGTTGAACAAGCCACTTCACTCAATACCGATGCAATCGGATGGGCGCAACTGGCCGACGAACTCCTGCTTCTCTATTCGGGTCACTTTCTGCACGGCGAGGAAACCCCGTGGGCCATCGCCGCTCGCGCACGCTTGCGAAGCCAATTTACCCGCACGATCGCTAGCGTCGGGCTCGAACTCAAGCGCCTTCGCAACTGGCCGGCCTTGACGAGCCTTTCCCGACGGGCCGTTGAGAACGACCCGCTTAACGAGGAATTTCATCGTTTGTTGATTTTCTCGCTCAGTGAGGAGGGCCGCATCGCTGAAGCCCTTGATGCATACCGTCATTGCCGACAGATCCTGTCGGTCACACTGGGCATTGAGCCCTCTGCGCCGACCCAAAGCCTGTATCAGTCGGTCCGGACCCGATAGACGAACCGGCTTGCGCGTCCGCGTGAGCGATCAGAAGGCTATCGGAAGGCCATGCTGACCGAAACTCTGACGGTGGTCCGCTCTGAGAGCGGCACTACGCAAAAGTCAGGAGATCGGCAATGAAGCCAAACGCAAACAAGCTGATTGCGATGTCCATGGGGCTTGTCGTGGCTTGCGGGTCAGGGTTGGTCCACGCGGGTACGGAAGCAATGTCGGTGGAAGACTCCATCGGTGTCACCGGACCTCGGCCGACCGTGATCAGCGTATATCGTGCACCGCCATCAATCCGGCTCCCGTTGAGGAGCGCGAGGACTGCGAACAATCCGGCATTTGCCCAGTGCCTGCCTGACCTGTACTGCGCCCTCGCCCCCGCCCCCGCTCCGGCGCATGCAGACGGCAAAGCCGGCGCACCGTGACGATCTGTCGCGGCGGCCCTCGGGAAACCACATGTACTACTATCTCAGTCACTGGATCACCGCGATGTTCCTGGTCTGGAACGGGGCGCGAATTCTCGCCTATCTTCCAACCATAAGGAAAGTGATGGCGCAAGACGCTGACGTCCGCAGCTACAGCCTCGTTTCGTGGGGAATCTGGTTTCTAAGTAACCTTACCTTTGCGCTCATGCTTCTTGAAGTCAGTGGAGGTCAACCCAATGAGATGTTCTGGGTGAACGTCGGCAATACGATAATGTGCATGGCCGTCTTTGCACTGGTCCTGCTGAAAAAGTACAGGTCACGTTCTATGCGGACCATGAAATGCGACGGTCACCCACCGCTGAAGGTCGAGTGTGAGCATCTGCGTGAACAGGGCAACACGTTGATGCAGCTTTGCCAATACGAAGGAGCGGTCCGTGCGTACGACGCTTTTCTGACCCATGTAGAGGACGACGCCACCGCGTTCAATGAGGCCATCTGCCTGGAAAAACTCGGGCGCCGTGCGGAGGCACTTCCACTGTATCAACAACTTGCACAGAGCAACGTGCTATGCGGACTTATAAATGGCAGCAATTGTCTCAGGAGCTTGGGCGCCGCTGCCGAAGCCCTGGAGTATGCGAGCCGAGCGACCAGACTGGCTCCGGGCGATCCTGCCGCGTGGATTGCATTAGGCAGCGCCCATCTCTCGTCTGGCGCATGGCGCGAAGCCGTCGACAGTTTTTCCCATGCGCGCAGGCTCGACCCCATCGATTCGACTCCAACATACAACCTGGCGTTGGCGGCCTTGCGAATGAATGACAGCGATCTCGGGAGGGAGGAGTTGCAGGCTTTTCTGTCGCTGGCAGCACTCGATGATTCGTGCCGTCGACTCCTGGACTCACCCTCGAACGCAGGTTCTAGGCTCGTGCACTAGTTGGGGTTTTGTGGGCTGTCCCGCTTGCCGTCCTCGCAAAGCAGCAAAACAAGACAATCTATTTGAAGACTAATTTCATAGTTATTATCTGAAGAAGGTCAGCTCATCCGACAAGTGTTCAATTTTGCGGAAATTGAGTCGATTGAACTTTGAGCCGCATGCTCGCATGCGGCTCAAAGTACCCCGCCTCTCGCTCTCACAAAATTGGTGCATTCCGCACGATGGTGAGACCGCTGCACTTGCGTTCGAGATAAGCCGCTTCCGTTGACGCCATCCCGTTTGAAGCGACGAACAGTTACAGCGGAGAAGGTTTTGAGCCGAGCAGATCAGCGGGATCTCGCGGTCGAGTGGCTGCTGCCCCACTTGCGTCGCGTGGTCCCGATGCAGTCGCGCATGAACGCGCTGGTCGAGCGAGAACGCCCCACGACCGAAGCACTCGACCGCGAAGCTTAGCGCAGAGCCATGACAGCTCGCTGTTGCCCGTGGGAGGCAATGATGTGGAAAGACATCGCCGCAATGGTGTTGACCTTGATACCGGGTCCTCCCGCGATGGCACAGCGGGTCGATTGCCAGTCGATGGCCGCGGAACTCACGCAGTGGCGCGGTGATCTCGAAGACACGATGACTCTCATCGATGCGCGCGGCATTGTCGAGATCGCAAACTTCCCAGTGCTCCAACGAAGCGCATGCCCGTTGCGGGACGCGAGTGAAAAGAGTGGCGGCAATCTTTTCGGCTTCGGCTGGAGCCGGCAGCAAGGTGATACGAAAGATGCGTACACGGCGGGCACCAGCCGTCGGCTGACTATCCCGATGGAGGGCCGCGCCCTGCGCGTCGTCATCGAGACAGGCTCGCTCGGCGCAATGCACAGCTTTCTCGCTGCCTGCGACCGCGACGCCTGGTTCGGCCATACGGACACCGGCGAGACGTTCGCGGCCGTGCTGGTGCGCCGGCTGCCCGCGCCGTGGTCGACCAACCGCGCCGCGCAGTAAGAACGGTTAATTGTGTGCAGGAGGACCGCCATGTCGAATGTATTGTCAGTCGGAACGGTTCAAGTAGTGTATTTCCGTGATGCCTTCCTGCTTTCCCTCGGCGCGGCGCTCGCGCCCGGGTTGGTGCAACTGAATGACGACTCCTGTTTTCTTTGACGTCCTGCGCCTACCCGACACACGAGGGCTTCCCCGATGACGCTCACTTCCCGCTACACCGAAATCCCCGATCTCGCCGACGACGCCCCCTCTCTGCGCAAGATTCGCCACCACATCCACCAACATCCCGAACTCGCCTTCGAGGAACTGCTAACGGCCGCGCTCGTCGCGCAGAAGCTTGCCGAATGGGGCTGGCAGGTGACGCGCGGCGTAGGCGAGACGGGCGTCGTCGGCACGCTGAAGGTGGGCGAGGGCACGCGCAGCATCGGCCTGCGCGCGGACATGGACGCGCTGCCGATCGTCGAGCAGACCGGCAAGCCCTACGCCAGCGCGACCTACGGCAAGATGCACGCATGCGGCCACGACGGCCACACGACGATGCTCCTCGGTGCCGCGCGCCATCTCGCGCGCACGCAGCGTTTCAGCGGCACGGTGCACCTGTACTTCCAGCCGGCGGAGGAGCGCAGCGTCCCGAGCGGCGCGCAGAAGATGATCGCCGACGGCCTCTTCCAGCGCTTTTCCTGCGACGCCGTGTTTGGCGCGCATAACCATCCGGGCATGCCGCCGGGTACGTTTCTGTTCCGCAAGGGCGCGTTCACGGCCGCGGGCGACAAGGTGACGATCACGATCGAAGGCGTCGGCGGCCATGCGGCACGGCCGCATCTGACGGTCGATCCGGTAGTGGTGGCGTCGAGCGTCGTGATGGCGCTGCAGACGATCGTCGCGCGTAACGTCGATCCGTCGAAGGCGGCAGTCATCACGGTCGGCTCGCTACATGCAGGCACCGCGAACAACATCATCTCCAATTCGGCGACGCTGGAACTGAGCGTGCGCTCGTTCAGCGAAGACGTGCGCGGGCTGCTCAAGCGCCGCATCGCCGAGTTGGTGCAGGCGCAGGCCACGAGCTACGGTGCGACGGCGGTCGTGGCCTATGTGGAGGGCCATCCGGTCGTCGTGAACTCCGACGCGGAGACCGAATTCGCCGCGCAGGTGGCGCGCGAACTCGTCGGGGAGGAAAACGTCGTCGCGAACGTGGACATCCTGATGGGCAGCGAAGACTTCGCGTTCATGCTGCACGAGCGCCCGGGCTCGTTTTTATGCATCGGCAACGGCGCAGGCGAGGACGGCTGCATGGTCCACAACCCGCACTACGACTTCAACGATGCCAATCTTCCTGTCGGCGCGGCGTACTGGGCGCGCCTCGTCGAAAGGTTTCTCGCGCAATAACCTTTATAAAACTTTACGCGCGTGACGCTCGTCACGCATGGCCGAAGCGGTGGTCAGGCAGGCAGCGAGAAGCTTTCGATCGCTTCGCGCAGCACATCGATCTGATCCTTCAACGAGTGGGCGGGGGCCGCCGTTTGTCTCGACGAGCGCGGCGTCTGCTGCGTGACCTGATCCATCTCGACAATCGCGCGGTTCACCTGCGCCGGACGTGCAGATCTCCTGCATCAAATGTGATCGAACTCATTTGATGCGGGAGATCCATCGCCATGACCGCTCGATAACGCGACAACGTTCCTCCCCGATGCGTGGGAGCGGGGCGTGCTTGCCCTTGATTACGGTGTGACTCTTGCCAGATTGCTGGTCTGAGGCCGGTGGACCAGGCGCGACGGACACGGGTGATCACGGAGTCCAACGATAAACAACGATGCTGGAGCCGTTGTAGTTGTCCTTCGTGACCACGTACTCCCCGGTCGATCGAAGGTACGATCCAAGACCGTACATCGAATCCACGTCATTGCCGACGTACACATTGCTGGGGTTGCTGTTGATGAACGTATTGTCCAACCTGCCAGTCGTCAGGTTGATGGCATCGATGTTGGGCACGGTGTGGACGTAGCCAACGAACTGGTAGTTGCCAGCAGCAGTGAGGGACTTCGGATTGGCGCTGGTGAGCGTGATAACCGGGTTCGGGTTGGTTGTGTTGCCGGCGAGCCACCCGTGGTAGACCTCTACGCGGGTTCCGATGCCGGTCCAGTCTGTGCTGCCCGTGATCCGCTGCCCGAGAATCATCGTGTCGCTTTCGGGCAGGTAGATGATGCGGCTCAGGTCACCGATCGATGCAGGAACTGGCACGGTTACGGGCGCTCCCCATGACGGCTTGCCGTTCGCATCGAACCCGGTCAGCGGCCAGTGCCAGATCCGGTTCGTCTTGTCGAGCCCGGCCCACACGTCGCCCCTGCTGTCGAGGCAGAAGCCGTTGCGAACCAGCGCAGTAGCATTGAATAGCGTGCCCGGCAATACCCCATCCGGGACGGCAGTGTAGCCCTGGGCGGGGTCAAAGTGGAAGAAGTAGAAGCCGTCGGGATTCTGGTCAGTGGCGACCAGCACCCTGTTCGTTCCTGCGTTCGCAACCATGCCGAAGTGCAGGCCGCGACCCCGGTAAGTCACGTCGAGGCGGGGGTCGGATGGATACGTGAACGGGTCAACGGTGTTGGCGACAAACTTCCAGTCCGCACTGCCTGTGCCTGAATAGATGTTCACGCCGGAATAGAACAGGGTTGCGTCAGTCGCCGGATCCGGTGCGGCTACCGCCTCGAAATTCAGTGCACGCAGGTTGTAGAGGAGCTTGCCTGTCGGGTTGTATGCATAGAGGTCTGTGCCTCCTGTGCGGCCATGATCCCATGAGCCTCCCCACGGCTGGGAAAGGATGTAGAGGTTGCCGGCCGAGTCTTTGCCGATGCCGTCGATGCGCGCAAAGCGCAAGCTCCCCACCTGGCCTTTCGTACCAGTCGTTGTATCCAGATAGCCACCCTTCACCCCGAACGTGCTTTTCAGTGTCCACGTGCGCGTGTCGTAGATCTTCGCGTTCTGGTCCGGTCCTGCGTCGCCGATCCAAAGATACTGCGTGGTTGGGTCGAAGTAGAGCGCATGCGGGACTTCGCCAGTGGGCAGGGTGAGCGTATGCAGGATCGTCCCCGTCCGGTCGACCTGAAGGACAGTGCCCTCTGCCTCCTGGGCGACGAGGATGTTGCCATTTCGGTCGAAGGCTAGGGCGCCGGGGTCAGTCACGGCAATGTCACGCAGCCAGGTGCCATTGGTGTCGTAAAGTCGCATGCGCGCGCATGGGTTGTCGCTCGCCACCCAGAAGTGGGACCAGGTGGCGATACCGGTGATCACATCGGCGCGCCGCTCGGTGGTGTCGCACGAGACCTGGATGTTCTGGTCAAACGCCCCCGTCACCCGGTCGTATCTGATCACCAGGCCGCTCGAGTAGACCACGTTCACGCGTCCCCACTGGCGCGGTGCCCAGAGCTTGGTGGCATTGCCTGTGATGGCACTGCCTTGTGGTTCACCATGCGCGCCAATGCTGCCGGCGTTTAAACCACTCTTGTAGATCGCAATGCCGCCCTCGTTCTCGTCCCACATGGAAACAGTGTAAATGGTGCCTTCTGGCGCAACCCACATCGAACGCGCGGCGTTACCTACGTGAGTGGCGTTAGTCCCAAACGTATTCGCTATCCAGTCAGTCGTGTACTGCCCCTGACATTCTGACGCGATCGTAGCGCTCAGCACTGCCGCAAGGAATGCGGCACCGATTCGTTTCACGACATACCCCCAATTTACAACACTTGCAACGACCGCCATCAGGAGACCGGATGGCTTTTTCAATGAGGTGGCTGGCAAGTAAGGATGCGCTCCGGCGCAGTCAAATCGGCGGGCCATACAGGCCGGCACGTCCCGCGCCGGTTTTGTCAGTCGAGGGACGTGCTTCTGAAAAATAGTGCTCTGGGCGCGAAGCCCGAAGACCAAACCGAGCAGAAGTGTACGATTGCGTACGTTGGCATTTTCATGGCACCGTCACATTGGCGGGCTGCCGCAGCTAGCCATGCGGGGCAGCGAACGACCGATTTACCGTTGGACGTCGCCGTTGAGATCGACTGGACTGACGGGCCGAAGTGGGTCGACAAGAGGCAGTCGTACTGGCTCGAAAGCATCCGCTCACGAAGTGCGCACGGTGGCAACCACGACTGACGTCGTATGGCAAGAGCGACTTGTCTGGCCCGACGCCCGTGTATCCCAGGGCGGTTTGAAATGCAAAGTGCAAGAGCCGGGTCGATAGCAATTTTCTGCCTGGC
>NZ_VTUZ01000095.1 GCF_008369935.1 Paraburkholderia panacisoli
CTGGTCGGTATTGACGATCTCAGGTTGCCCGTACTTCGCGAACGCTTCTTCCAACGCCTCGACAGCGTGCATCGCCTCCATCGTGATCGCTACGCGGTGGGCCAGTACCTTCCGGCTGGCCCAATCCACCACGGCGGTCAGATACACAAAGCCGCGCGCCATCGGGATATAACTCGTATCCAGTGCCCAGACCTGGTTTGCCCGATTGATCGTCATGCCCCGCAGCAGATACGGCCAGATCTTGTGCTGCGCATTGCGTCGGCTCGTGTTCGGCTTGCAGTACAGCGCCTCGATACCCGTGCGCTTCATCAGCGTGCGCACGCGCCTGCGGCCAATCTCGTGTCCCTCGCGACGCAGCAGGCGCGCCAGCATCCGCGCTCCCGCAAACGGAAACTCCATGTGCAGTTCATCGATCCGGCGCATCAGCAACTGGTCTGCCTCGCTCACCGGTTGCGCCCGGTAATACACGCTCGATCTTGCGATACCAACGAGTCGCGCCTGCTGCGAGACCGGCAATGCGTGCGTACGATCGATCATCGCTTTGCGCTCAGCAATCCCGCTTTGTTGAGCGCGCCGCTTAAAAAATCGTTCTCCAGCGTGAGCTGGCCGATCTTCGCATGTAGCTCCTTCAAATCGACTTGCGGCTCGCTCGACGCCGTGCCGCCTGCGCCAAACACGTCGGCGGCACGTTCCTGCAACTGCCGCTTCCATTCGGTGATCTGGTTCGGGTGCACATCGAACTGCTGCGCCAGTTCGGCTAGCGTCCGCTCACCCTTGACCGCCGCCATCGCCACTTTCGCTTTGAACGCGGCTGAGTGCGTCCGTCGGGTTCTCTTCGTCATCTTCAAGGTTCCTTTGTCGGCATTATCGCCGGCTCAGGCCCCGAGCGTTCCACTTATCCGACTGTCCGAATTTGCGCGGCCACCTCTACCTGAGTTGACCGGTTCCGCACAGATTACTTTGTCGAGATCGCCGATCTGAGAGGTAAACGACCGCTCATGCAGGCGACACTCCGTTAGCTTGATGGTGCACAAATCTGTACGTGCAGATTGTTGACGCAGGGGTAACGGTAGTCCCTGCTGAGGGGGACGGCGTTGCCACCGTCGCCCGTGGTACCTGTCGCACTCCGGCGCGGCTTTCCGCCCCGGGTGGCGAGCCACTGCCCGCGCACCACACCTCTATACGCTGCACGAACGCTGCGCCAGGCGCTCACACGCGAATCTCCCGCTAGCCTTGCAGGTAGCTCGAGGGCGTGGTGACCTCCCTGCACCGGAACGCGGATCACAGTGTCAGCGCGTGGCAGACGTTCAGTCAACTTCTGCCCGCGACGGGCGATCACACCCGCTGCGGCAGCATGCACACTCCAGCCCCGTCGCGCTGCGTATTTCACCGCACCGATGGTCGACGTATAGGCCGGGTCAATCAGGATCAGCGCTCGACACCTGCCCGGAAGCATTTCGCCTCGAGCAGTTGCCGGTATTTTGCGTAGAGCAGTCCCGAGAGCATGCGTGCTCCCTTTGGACTGAGCTGCGCCATCGCTTTCTTCTTTGCCGTGAAGTCGAGATTCTCGGCGACGATGGGTTTCAGTTCGTCCTTCGCCCATGCCACGGCCTTCTTCAGCGCGTCGGAGAGCACGGCCTCACGCTGGCCCGACGTGGCATCTTCGCGAAGCAGCGCAAAGCGCCGGGTCGATATCAGGTTGCCATACGGGTCGGTCTCCGTGACCGCCAGATGATCGACGTTGAAGTCGATGCCGACGGCGCCGTATTGCGCGCCCAGTGCGACGCGGCGCGCCGGCGCGTGGTTCAACGAGACGAATGCCCGCCAGTGCCGTCCGTCCCAGTGCAGACGCCAGCTCAGGGCAGTATTCGCATCCAGCGCCTCATCCAGGGCTGCACGGTCGTGGTTGAACGTCACACCGTTGATGACGAGATATTTCCGGTCGCCCTTGCTACGCCGACAATTGGGCACGCGGATCTTGAGCTGGTAATGACCGTCTGCCGTTTGCCGCAGCTGGCAAAGCTGGTTTCCCGCCGTCTCGTCCTTCGAGCCGACGAAGAAGACCTCGTGTGAGCGGCTGTCCTGCCAGGCCTTTAACCACGCATCGCGGTCTTTGAAACCTGCCAGCGCGAGGTGATGCTGCTGACCGAACAGCCTGCGTGTTCCAAAGCAGATACCTGGTACGTTCGCAGCGAGCCGACGCTCAATCCGGGCGAGCTTCGCCTGCATGTAGAACTCGTTTTTAAACGCGATGGTCAGGTTTGTGCGGACTCAACGCTTACTGCTGCAAACCCCTCTGACCTTTAGGCTGCCCTCGCCGCGACCATGAGGTATCTGCAACCGGCCTGTTCCAAGGACACCAGGGATATTCCATGCTTTGGAAGCATGTCCGCCAACCTACAAAGTATTTTAACTTTCTGTAGCTACCCGTTAGATTACCCATCAGGCGAAAGTGTGACGCAGGCATCTTCAATTTAGACATGGCACAGGCGTCGCCCCATGCTAACTGCCGACATCGCAGGGGATCTGAAAATGAACAAGCCCGATATAGCGACCAAAGACGCCCTGGCCCGCGGTTTCCGCGCCAATACACGCGGGGTCGCCGACAAAAGTCCAGCGCTTGTCATCTTTGGCCGGCGCGAGCGGAGGGCAAGGCTCTAAAAGCAGAACTCTGTGAGTTTGGCATGGACGCCGTGTTTGTCTGCGTCGGTTTGACCTGCGATGACGAGGTGCATGGAAACGTAGATCAAGCAGTCGGCCGCATCGGAGACAACGCTGATGCAGTCGGCGCGCCAGTGCATCAGCGTCGTTTTTAGCTGCCCATATCGACGTTATTGACGGAGAGACTGCCCCGCCTGTGCTGCAATGAAGACCGCGGGAGCAAGTGCGCAGCGCCGTTGCGCATTATTTCGTAGGGTTTGCGCTGAATCGCCAGGAACTCGACTATGAAATCTCTCAGGGGGAAGACCGCACTCGTCACGGGCGCCGACTGCACCGTCGGCCGCGCCATTGCTCTCTCGCTCGCTAGGGCCGGCGCACAGGTACTGGTTCAATACACCAGTAGCGAACTTGAAGCCGACGCTGTTGTCTTCGAAATTCGCTCAGCGGGTGGTCGCGCTGAGAAGCTTGCGGTAGATCTGCGCGAACCAGACGGCCCGCATCGGCTGGCAAGACGAGCGCTCGACATTATCGGGGCCCGTCTGGACGTTCTGGTGTCTAACACAGGTGTCGGGAAGGAAGCGAACATCGAAGACACTACCGTTGAGGATTTCGACAACCTGTTTGCTGCCAACGTGCGGGGGCCCTACTTTCTCGTCCAGCAACTTATGCCGGCGATGTGCAAGAACAGCAACGTCATATTTGTTTCTGCCCTTGTCTCGCACACGTCGACCGGTGCCCTGTCTGCCAACACGGCAACCAGGGGTGCCATCGGCACGCTCGTGAAGCACTTCGCCGCCACTCTCGGCGTTCGCGGCGTGCGTGTGAATGCGGTCGCGCCCGGGATGGTAGAGACCGACATTTCGAAACTCATAAATTCGGAAGCAGGCCGCGCGGCCACACGCGGCCTTCAGGCGCTCACACGCGTTGCAACACCGGAGGATGTCGGCGCCGCAGTGGTCTTTCTCGCTTCGGACGCGGCACGCTGGATCACCGGTGGCACGTTAAAGGTTGACGGAGGATTAAAGCTATAGACCGAGCGACGAACTGAGTATCTCCCGACGCGCTCCACCGTGAGTCTTTCAAGTACGCCGCTAACTTAATGGTGCACAAACCTGCACATTCAGATTGTTGTCGCAGGGGTTACGGCAATCCTTGCCGAGGGGGACGGCGTTGCCACTGTCGCCCCGCGGTACCTGTCGCACTCCTGCGCGGCTTGCCGCCCCGGGCGAGCCACTGCTCGCGCGCACCACACCTCTGTACGCTGCATGAATACTGCGCCACGCGCCCACTGACAATGTCAGTCAGCAGCAATGGCCGCCTACAGTGCGGCCGAGGGGCATCAACAGGCCCTGTCGATGCCAGCGTCGTAGTGTGCCCACCGCTACGCCCAGTTCTGCCGCCGTCTCGCCAGTTGATAGAAGTCGCATCCGATATCTCCACGAAGATACCGGGCGTAGAGCTCGTTTTTGTATGCGATGGTCGGGTTTGCGCGGACTCAGCGCTTACTGTTACAAACCCTGTCCGTACAATCAGGAAAAACAATATGCACGCGGCTAGACGCTTTCAGACTCAGTAGATCTTGCTCCGTGATGAGCGATTGGAGTGCTGAATGCGAATAGTTGACTCCATTGTATGAAGCCATGCCTAGAAAGCATGATCACCAGCCCACAAAGTCTTTTACCTTTAACTCAGACGCCACTAGATTAGCTTGCGAGGCGGCGGCGCACGTAACAACCCACATGCCGCGGCTTCGGTCCATGGCGGAACTGCGAACATCCGAGTCCGACGCGAACAACAAGCATCCAACCTCACCGGAGACCCATTATGGCCCACCCTCCCGGCAAGACAGCCCTCGTCACGGGTGCGTCGCGTGGCATTGGGCGCGCCAGCGCTCTTGCGCTAGCTAGGGATGGCGTCAAAGTACTCGTTCACTATTACAACAGCGTCAAGGAAGCAGATACGGTGGTCGCCGAAATCCGTGAGGCGGGCGGCAACGCGCAGAAGGTAGCAGCTGACCTGCGCGCAGCCGACGGTCCGCACAAGCTCGCGACCCTTGTGCGTGAGATCGTTGGCGAGCGTCTGGATATCCTGGTGGCCAGTGCCAGCATCACTCGGGGGGTCAGCATCGAAGATACTACCGTCGTGGATTTCGACGATCTGTTCGCGGTAAACGTACGTGCGCCGTACTTCCTTGTGCAGCAGTTGCTACCAGTGTTGGGCCAGGGCAGTAGCGTCGTGCTGCTGTCGTCGTTGGCCGCGCATTCGGCGATCGGCGCGGTGCCAGCCTATGCTGCGACCAAAGGTGCAGTCGACACGCTTGTCAAGCTTCTGGCCGTGATACTCGGCGAGCGCGGAATCCGTGTAAATGCGGTCGCACCGGGAGTTGTTCTGACAGAAACGTCTAGCTCCGCTAAAACCAAGGGGGAGTGCAACACCGCACTCGACATGCAAGCACTCAAGCGTGTCGGACAGCCGGACGATATCGCCGAAGCAGTTGCCTTCCTCGCCTCCGATCACGCCAGCCTGGTGACCGGCGACATCTTGCATGTCGACGGCGGCTCGAAGCTTTGAGTCAACCCGAACGCAATTTCCTCCAGAGGCTGCACATGCTCCTCTCGATAGAGAAATAGAAAATTAAAGATCACAGACTCAAAATGAACAATCAACAGCTTAAACTGCTATCCTCCTTCAACGTCGATCCACTTAAGCTTTCACATCGTGTAGTACTCGCGCCGATGACGCGCCTGCGCGCGGATCCCGATGATAGTCCTAGCGCAATGATGGTCGAGTACTACCGTCAGCGTGCCTCCAAAGGCGGACTGCTGATTACCGAGAGTGCGCACCCGTCCTATGACAGTCGAGGCTACATCGGCGCCCCTGGCATATACACAGATCAGCACGTCGAAGCCTGGAAAAAGATCACTGAATCGGTCCATTCGAAGGGTGCTCAGATCTTCATGCAGATAGCACACGACGGCCGCCAATCGCACGTCGACCTGAGTTGGGGCAACGCGCCGATCGCGCCTTCGGTTGTGCCCTATGAAACAACGGTACTAACACAGAACGGCTGGGTACCGAACTCGCCCCACCGGGCGCTGGAATTACACGAGATCCCAGCCATAGTCGACTCGTTCCACAAGGCGGCGGTCCGCGCGAAAGAAGCCGGTTTTGACGGCGTTGAATTGCACAACGCCAACGGGTATCTCGCAGATACCTTTCTGCAGGATGGTACCAACAAGCGCACAGATGCCTACGGGGGAACCATCGAAAAACGCGCGCGCTTCTCGCTTGAGATAGTCGACGCATTTGCGTCGGTCTGGGGCGCCGATCGCGTTGGAGTGCGAATCTCGCCGAGTGGTCGCTGGGGCGCCATTTCGGATAGCAACCCGGAAGCTACATTCGGCTATCTCGCCGAGCGCCTTAACGCTTACGGGCTCGCCTATCTGCATGTGATTGAGCCGCGCGTGATGGGCACCGAAACGATTAACGAAGGCGAGGCCCCAGTCGCGTCATCCTTCCTGCGCAAGATCTTCAAAGGTCCAATTATTGCCGCAGGTGGCTTCGACCGTGAGGGCGCCGAGGTCATCCTGCAAGCTGGTGACGCCGATCTGGTCGCATTTGGACGATGGTTTTCGTCGAACCCGGATCTGCCCGGGCGTTTCCTGCACGGGCACCCGTTGACACAGTATGTACGGGACGCTTTCTGGGGCGGAGACGAGCGCGCCTATACAGACTTCCCGGAATTTGCCGCCTAAGCAGCGCCGGCTCCCAACACCGGTCCGCTGCACTGGAGGCGTCCGGTGTATCCATTCAAGGAGAGATTTCATGGCAAGCAATGTGAACACAGCCACCAGAACCATCAAGGTTCCCGGCCCAGATCATCCAATCACCATTGAGCGCAACCCGTCTCGCGTTGTGGTCACGCTCGGGGGAAAGATAATCGCCGATACACGAGACGCGTTAACGCTGCTCGAGGCCGCATACCCGGCAGTCCACTATGTCCCGCGCAAGGATGTGGACCTGACGCTGCTCGAACGCACTGAGCACGCCACCTATTGCCCTTACAAGGGGGAATGTGCCTACTACTCGATCCCGTCTGGCGGCGAACCTTCGGTGAACGCAGTTTGGACCTATGAAAATCCGTATGAAGCCGTCGCACAGATTAAGGACCACGTCGCCTTTTACGCAGACCGAGTTGACACAATCGAGGTAAAGACCGACCAAGCAGCACAGGTCTAAAAAAGGAACGGTCACCCGATGGCAATGCTGCCGGCAACGCAAGCTGACATGTTGCTCGGCCGGCGAACCGCCATAGGGTGGTCCGCCAGTATGTCCGTTATCGCGATTGGTCGCGCTAAACCTGCGCCCAATCGCGAAAAGGCACGTGACTCCCGCCTGGGCAGATCTGGCGCAGGACTACAGCAACTCGACGGAAAACAGTGAGGAAACCGCGCCGTAGTGATTGTTCCGCCGCAGCGCTATGCAGAAAGCGTGCGACGGACCCAATCAGATTTTCTTTACTTTGGCGCCGACCCGGTCGCAGGGCTCCGACTGCAACAACTGTTCAGCCGTCACCTGTTGGACTTTACTCGCCATCCCGTCGCCTGGTATCGGAGTGTCTGCACGCATGTGTTCCAATGAGGACGGCATACGCAATGAGCCTCTGGACACGTACCACTCGCAGCGTGGTACGTGTAGGCGACCTGCAAATCGCCGAAGCGACGCTTCATGTGCACCACCACCGGTCCGCCATGCGCGCCGACAACAGCATGGTTCATCGTGGTGAACGCCAGCGCCAAGCCATCGTTCGGATTGTGTCAAGTGCGACCGGCACTGGCTGACCGGCAACCAGACAATGCGCGCTGACATCAAAGTTAAATTGGATCGGCTACCAAGGAGAATTACGATGCTTTACGAAATCCGTACCTACACATTCAAGCCGTTGCGCGGCGCCGACTGGCTCGCGTTGTACAAGAGCGAAGGCCTGCCGATTCAGCAGGAATTCCTCGGCGAACTTATTGGTTTCTTCACGACCGAGATTGGCGATATCAGCCAGATTGTACATATCTGGGCTTACAAGGGCCTCGACGATCGCCTCGAACGCCGCGACCGGATGGCCGCCGACAGCCGCTGGCAGGAATTCGGCCGTAAGGTGAAAGCGCTCGACATCCTGGTCAGCATGGAATCGCGGATCACGCGTCCGACGGATTTCTCGCCCCTGAAATAGTCGCAAGTAGTGATTGCCTGCACACAGTCGCCCCAAGTCGCAGACGCCCACAAGCACGGCTACGCGAACGACGTTAATCTTCCTTACCTCCGTCAGGACAAGTTCCAGTCCAGACAAAGCCCCATACTTACAGCCACCGGGTCGAATCCCACGCCATCCACAGCAAAGGTGATAATGATGTCCACTCCTGTTTTTGATGAACTCCCCACGCAGCTCAAGAGCATACAAACGCGCCCCCTCTTCGTCATACGCCTCGATGTCAAGCCGATCATCACCGTAAGCGACACTCCTGGCCTCTCCCGTCGCGTAGGCATCGTGTCATCGGGCACATTTGCGGGCGAACGGCTCTCAGGCAAGGTGCTGGACGGTGGTAGTGACTGGTTGACGGTGCGCAGCGACGGTAGCACTGCGCTCGACGTACGACTTATCCTTCAGACCGACGACGGAATCCACATTACGATGACCTATCGCGGCGTCCGCCACGGACCCGCCGACGTAATGCAACGATTGGGAAAAGACGAAGATATTGACCCGGCCAGCTACTACTTCCGCATCACTCCCATCTTCGAAGCGCCAGCGGGCAAGTATGAGTTTCTGAATCGGATGGTCGCCATTGGCACTGGCCATCGCTTCAAGTACGGTCCGGTTTATAACGTGTTTGAGGTCCTGTAAGCATAGGTCCAACTCTGGCTTTTGGCCGCAATAGAGGAACTAACAATGGAACCGGCCTCCAAACACGGGCATGTCCGAACGCTAGCAGTAGTCCAGATTGTGCTGGCCGCTGCCTGCGGCATGGTCGCGGCAAACGTGTACTATGCGCAGCCCCTCACTGGATTGATCAGTGCGGCCTTCGGCATGCCTCATGAAAGTACCGGCCTTTTCGTCACCTTGCCGTTGGCCGGATATGGCATCGGGCTGCTGACGATTGTGCCGCTCGGGGATCTGTTCGAAAACCGGCGTCTTGCGCTAACATTGGTCGGCGCAGAGATGCTGTGTACGCTCGCGTTAAGTTTGACTACCATACCGACCATCTACCTTGGCATTGCCTTCCTGACTGGCCTTCTGGCGTCGGTGGTGCAGTTGTTCGTCCCTTACGTTACGTACCTCGTCCCCAAAGAAGATCACAGCCGTGCAGTGGGAAGAGCGATCAGCGGTCTGATGCTGGGGGTCATGCTGGCTCGTCCTGTGGCAAGTATGATTGCCAGCGTCTGGTCATGGCGCGAGGTGTTCAGGTTCTCATCTGTGCTGATGGGCGCGCTGATGATCGGTCTACACTTCGTCCTGCCACCGCGTAGCCCAGCACAGCCGCCCACTTACGGTAGCCTGCTGCGTTCACTGGGAGGAATTTTTGCAGGCACAGAACTGCTGCGGCGGCGTGGCCTTTACCATGCAGCGATCTTCGGATCATTCAGCATATTCTGGACGGCCGTACCGCTCTGGCTGAGCAGTCCCAAGTTTGGCCTGTCCCAGAAAGGCATCGCATGGGTCGCGCTTGCCGGCGTTGCCGGCGCAATTGCGCCGCCTATTGCAGGCCGCATTGCCGACAAAGGTTTTACCCAAGCAGGCACTGCGGGCGCCATGCTACTTGCCTCTGCATCGTTTCTCGTTTCCGATCTCGCATTTGTGAGCTCGAATCTCTCACTAACGATAGTGATAGTGTCCGCCGTGTTGCTCGACTCTGCGGTATCCGCCAATCTCCTCCTCAGCCAGCGTGCTATCTATTCGCTCGGCTCGGAGCAACGTAGCCGACTCAACGGTCTGTTCATGGCAACCTTCTTTGCTGGTGGGGCAGTCAGTTCTGCACTCAGTGGCTGGGTTTTCGCGCGTTCCGGCTGGACCGGTGTATCGATCCTCGGCATGCTTCTACCGCTGGTTGCCCTGCTTTATTTCGCAACCGAGCGCCGCGGTTCGCTGCTCGAATCCATTTCGGAGAATCTACCGCAATAGAGCGCTAACACGCGGGTATTTCGAGAATACTCCTACGTTTTTTTTTAGCGACGGCCAGTCGCAACAACGACTGGCCGACATATGACGACGCTCCATTATGAGCGTCGATCGCCAGCATCCTCGCTTTAATCTACGTATGCAGGACATTAATGTCCTGCCACTAGGAGCATGTGGAGTGGACAGTCTAAGCGCGCTAAATGTTTTCGTGCAGGCGGCGGAAACCAGAAGCTTTACCAGCGCTGGGCGCCAGCTAAGCCTGTCTCCCTCGGCGGTCACGAAGGCTGTCTCACGTTTGGAGGAGCGGCTTGGCGTCAGACTTTTTCACCGTAACACCCGCGGACTATCCCTGACACAGGAAGGGGCGCTGTTTCTCGAAAGCTGCCACCGAATCTTCGCGGAAATGGAGTCGGTCCATGCCGAGCTAGCCAATTCCAAGAAGGCCCCCATGGGCAAGCTCAAGGTAAGCTTACCGATGGTGGGAACGCTGATGATGCCGACCATTAGCAAATTTATGTCGGCATATCCTGACATCGAGCTCGATCTGGACTTCACTGACCACTTGGTAAACGTCGTCGATGACGGCTACGACGTAGTCGTCCGTACGGGAGAAGGCACCGATTCCCAACTCATCGCGCGACGGCTAGGATTTTTTCGGCTCCGCGTGGTTGGCTCGCCATCCTATCTCGAGCGGGCCGGCACCCCGCTCGTGCCGCAGGATCTAACAACTCATGCGTGCCTGCATCATCGCTATCCGACATCGGGGCGTCTTAGCCGCTGGCCGCTACAGACAGCTGCAGACGCACCGAAGCTCACGCTACCTATCACCGCGACGGCCAACACAATCGAGCCATTAATTACCTTGGCCGAATGTGGAAATGGCCTAGCCTGTATCCCAGACGTCGCCATTCGCCAACAAATCGCGGATGGGAAGCTGATTGTCGTCCTGGATAAATTTACAAAACACGCGGGTACATTCCGCGCGGTATGGCCCTCTAATCGTCTCGTCGCTCCGAAGATCCGCGTCTTCGTCGATTTCCTAGCCGAAAACCTGTTCCCGAAATCCAGCACATTGGCCGAACTATTTCCTGACCTCCCGGAGGACTGAAATATCCGGATCTGCCAGAGACACTGCACGGAAACGAAGTGCCCGCGATCCAGGTACGGAACAGTAAATCGTCGGTAGAGCAACTTCTCATCGGTGAACAGGTGCCGTTACTTCTATAGCGCTCAAATTTGCCCACGCGGATGACAGCAACGACGCAGGAGTACCTAGTCCTTGTGGTGCCACGCACGGTAAGCGTTATGTTCGCGATCATTTCGTCTCATTAAATGATCGAGGCCATCTCACATTTTAGCAGCTTCCTTGAGAGAGGCCATGTCGATTACAAAACGATACTTGACGTCGCTCTTCAGCATACGATCGAAGGCGCTCTCTATATCCTGCATTCGGATCGTCTCGATGTCGGCGAGGATGCCGTGAGTTGCGCAGAAGTTCAGCATCCGCTGCGTTTCAGCGATTCCGCCTATCAACGAGCCGGCAATGCTTCGTCGTCCGCCCAGCAGGGTTGCAACGGATGGAGATGGATGCGGATCTTCGGGAATGCCCACAAGTGCCATGGTGCCGTTTAACCCGAGCAGAGACGTATACGCGTCGAGATCGTGCGGGACAGCAACCGTGTTTATGATCAGATCGAGCGTGCCGGCATGAGCGGCCATCTGCCCGGCGTCGCGTGAATTAACGACCTCGTCCACACCAAGCGAAAGGGCCGCCTCGCGCTTGCTTTCGGATGTCGTGAACGCGACGACGCGTGCGCCGAGTGCGTATGCGAGCTTGATCCCCATGTGCCCGAGCCCGCCGATACCGACGATACCGACCTTGCTCCCGGGGCCGACGCCCCAGTGTTTCAGCGGCGACCACATCGTCACACCTGCGCACAGAAGCGGAGCGACTGCGGCAAGGTCCTTTGCCTCGTGCCGGATGTTCAGTACGAACTCTTCACGCACGACGATCGAATCGGAGTAGCCGCCCCGTGTGATGTCAACAGTGACCCGGTCGGGGCTGTTATACGTCCATGTTGTTACGTTTTCGCAGTACTGCTCGAGCCCGGAACCGCACGCTTTGCAATGTTGACAACTGTCCACCATGCAGCCGACACCGACAAGATCTCCCAATTTGAAGCGGGACACGGAACTACCGACCTCGGCTACCTTGCCGATGATTTCGTGTCCAGGTACGTTGGGATAGAGGGGAGGGTGCCGTCGGGATAGATAAGACCGTCCCAATGGTCGCGTGCAGTGTGCAGATCTGAATGGCATACGCCGCAGTACAGGACCTCGATGCGTACGTCGTTGTCGCGTAGTTCGCGACGGTCAAAGGTGAAAAGTTCAAAGCGGGATTTACTTGAATAAACGGCGTAGCCGCGAGCTTTGGACATCGAAGACCTCCAGATTTCAATTGACAGGTTAGCGCGCTCATCGTGGCCAATGAGTGGGCGTCGTTAAATCGGCACGGCTGAATAGTCAATTGAGCGAATTAGAACAATTCGTTGACGCGGTGATGGCTGGGTCATTGCGATCGAGTTATCTTTACATCGGCGCCAACACAGTTCCTTGACGTCCTCCCCGCCCTCAGCCTGCGGCTGCCGCGCGAAGCGCGGAAAGGACGGGGATTCCTTCTATGAGCAGGAAGTTGTCAAGGCCTTTCATAAAGTGACTTGGTCTCGAATCATCGGCCGGGTCCTTCTGGCGCCTCCGCGCCGAAGCGCCGTAGAGCGGGGTCAA
>NZ_VTUZ01000096.1 GCF_008369935.1 Paraburkholderia panacisoli
ACGCGCTTGCCGACACACCGTGCCGCCGACATCACGCAACTGCTTCCTCATCGCTGGACGCCGACCACGGCTTGATCGTTTCAGCGATTGCCCTTGTCAAGATGCCTTCCCCGGGTGCTTACGTACGGCCTTATCGGACGGGGGTTGCAGCCCTTTTCTCGCTAGCAAATTCCGTGGACACGGCTAGCAGAATTAACGAACATCAACAGCAGTTTCTTTCCGTCCGCCAATGACAGCCCTGCAGATTCGGGATCGAGCGTTTGGCTTGGCCGGTCGATGGGGCCCACCTCGATCGTATTTACTTCACCCCAGTCGGTAACCAGTTCGATGCGAACGACGATTTTCATCGCGGAGTCTTGAGCGGCGATCTGCGCGAGGTCGCGCCGCATCGAATCTCCGAGGTCGACACGGTGATAACGCTGTTCGAACGGGAGGCGGTGTTCGGCAGCCGCGATTGAACCGCGGCGCGCTGTCTGTCGCGAGGCGAGACCCGCGGCAGACAGCGTGTTTCGCCGGATCGACTAGAACATCGTGTTGTCGTTGGCCGACTGCTCGGGCACGGGTTGAATCACATCCCAGTGCTCGGCGATCTTGCCGTGCTGGACGCGGAAGATATCCACGATGGCGTTGCCGCGGTCTTGCGGGTTGCCGGTCGAGTGAACATGCAGGAAGACGAGATCGCCGTCGGTCGCACTGCGCACGATGGCCGAACGGGCATCGGGGGCATGCTTGAAGTATTCGGTAAAGAAGCTGATGAACGGCGCGGACCCGGTGGGCACATGCGGATTGTGCTGAATGTAATTCGGTGCGAGCACGGTGCTAGCAGTCCTGAGATCGTGCCGGTTGAACACCGCATCGTAGAAGTTCACGACTAGCGCGCGGTTGCGCTCTTCTTGGGCAATATCGCGAGCGGCCGGATGAACCGGCGCGACGCTATCTTCGGCGCGGGCCACATGGCTCGCGATCAGCACAAAGAAAGCAGCGACGACTGCCGCGCGCTGGAGCAAGGAGGTTCTGTTTGGCATGACGGTCCCCTTCTTTTCGTTGAAAGCTGGCGGCTGCAAGGACTTTAGCATCCGCAGGTGGCGACGACGAGACGGATCTTGCCGGCGCATCGACGCTCCCGCGACGAATGGCCTGCTGCATTGCAACCCGTCGCCATGCCATCTACGCCGGCCCAGGACCTGCGCCATAGCGCGAAAGCCTGCAACACCGACGCGCTTGCAGGAAGGGCAAGTCCCAAAGGCGATTTAGCCGTGCATTGCCACATTCAGGTTGGCGTCCCTACACTTGATTTAACAACACGGAGGTGCGTCATGGCCAAGCTGATCCACACGAAGATCCGCTTGCAGGACTTGAAGCGCTCGCTGCAGTTCTACCAGCAAGCTTTCCATTTCAGCGTTGCGCATCAGCTCGACTTCCCCGAATTCACCCTGGAGGCCGACGACGCAATGAGTGTCTTTACCTCAGTACCTAGCGAAGGCGTGTCACGTTGCCTAGTTTTCGCGATCCTCGCTGAATTGCCCCGTCGGGCACCGAGCAGGCGGCGCTGCGGTTTAAATAACCCGGTGTCGGAAGAAACTATGAGTGGATCACCATGCGAAAACTCACCCCCACCGGCCAGCAAATTCATCGAAGAAGTAGCCCAGCAAAATCGGTTCAGCACGGATGCCGTGATGAGCATGCTGGAGTCTGTGATTCGCGGTAACGGCAGCATGGCCCAGTTCAATCACCCCGAATTTGGTGGCTCCGGCCAGTGGATGCCGGGGGGAATGACCATCGTACCGACATGTTCAACAACTATCTGAAAGGCCGGGTCGATGGGCTCTGTTCCGGGCTTTCCCGCCTGATGGGCAAACCAGCTCGACCTTCTTATTTGCAGCGGCAGCTTCCAGTCGCAGAGCCATGATACTCAGCAGCAGGGCAACGACGGCGGCGGCCAGCAACAACAGCAGAGTGCTGGTTACGGTGGCAGCAACCAGCAGGAGACTGCAGCCGGACCGGTCGCACCGGTGAATCTGTTCGTTCCGCCCGCCCCGGGTACCTCTGGCGCCTGGTGGCCCGTTGATCTGGGGCGGCCCAACAGCACCGGCGCGCAGAATGACGTCCGCTATGCCTACTTCGCATGGCCCCGGCGCCTGGCGATCGAAGAGAACGGCAAGGTGACGGTTTACGATACGCTCGATCACCAGATCAGCGGCTTCTCACAGCAGCAGTCCCGCGGCGCCTCCCTCACATTTGCGAGCCAGCACGGCTCGGTTGCTGTCGCCAGCCTGGCGGTTGTCTCGGTCGGTGGGGTACCGCAGCCGGCGTCGCCGCCGGTGCAGGAGGAGCCCGTCAGCACTCAGTCGGTCGCCCGCGAAGCGGACGTGTTCGCCACCATAGAGAAGCTCGCCCAACTGCACGCGAAGGGGCTTCTTAGCGACGAGGAGTGCGCCGCCAAGAAGGCGGAACTGCTGAGCCGTTTGTGAGCGTCCCGTCATCGCGCAGCGCAATCGGGGCACGATTTCTACGTGGCTGAAACGCCCATGCTGGGACGGGCACGTCGTCCGGTTGATTGCTAAGTAAGTAAGAAGCGACTCGACTGTTCCTGTGGGTCCCGAATCGGACCAGGAGCCGCCGTTCGAATAGGCTACCTGACGGAGATGGCGAACGGCGGCTAGTGGGACATGGCCGCGTCCTTTGTCTTCCTGGTACGTAGACCTACTGCGAGTTGTCCGCGAAACTGCGGCAGTTGCCCTTCGTCCAACATCCGGGCACTGCGCCCAATCCGCGAGAAACAGATCAGACTTGGAATGTCCGGCTGTCGCATGATGAGCAGGTATCGCCAACGGTGGCCAGGTGCATGTCCAGCCGGCACGAGCTCGACGCTGGATCTGGTTGGATCTTCTCCAACCAGAAAGTCGTAGACCGTTGAAACCCGCTCCGGCGCATTGCCCGCCAGGAGGACGTAGTGCTCGACGGTCGTCACGGGGCGCTTCGCGTCAGTCAAACGCTCATGGTGTACGGACGTAAGCCCGAAGACTGCCATCAGACGCGACAATGCCGCGTCGGACAAAGTCGCCTGCCCGGCAAGGTAGGAATCGAGCTCAATTTTTGCCATGCCTATGCGTTTCGCAACTGCAAGCGATGGTTCCGGCCAGCAGCCGAGCAAGGCGGATATGATTTCGCGAGCGTCATCTTCGCGCATGGTGACCACCTGGGGAAAAGCCGGAATTTGACCCGAGATCTGCTGCCCGTCAGGATAGCCACGCTTCCCTGCAATGCCCGCGACATCTGCCTCCTCGACGGGAGTAAGCGTGTCCGCGAAGGCGTCCCTGTCTGTAGTCATCCCCCGGAGCTGCAACCTCAGGCTCACGTTGCTCAGGAATCGCAGCGCACCTTGCTCCCTCGCTGTTCTTAGGTGACGATTTGAGGCGTCGACATTCACAACCGTATTTCCTCCGACAATTCGAACCGGTATCCAATCCCGACGAATGCGATCCACCGATTGGCCTTGACATACGTCCTGTTGGTCAAAACAGGCTGGCCATAGGCCGCAATGGACGAGACCGTCGTGACGGGTGAACACAGGCTCACCGTTGCGTTCGGCTGCAGTGCCGTCCCGATATGTCAATCATCGGGACGAACGCGGTCTACGACCATCCCCGAAACGGGGGATCGAGGAAACGTCGAACGATAGAGCCACGGTCGGCATGGACCGCTATCGCAATAGCAAACGACAAGGACCCGCGAGCGTCGCAGCCTTTTCACCTTCTATACGGGTCGGTTTGGTGCGCAGCGGCGGACCACGTCAGCGGTGCTTCATTTTTCCCGTAGATGCCATAGTGAATCTGCAAATGCGGGTGCGCACAACCGATGGGGCGCTCCAAACTCATTGACGAATGACCTGGATGCGTCCCGCCTTGACTGCCGCTTTCAAAACCGTCCAGTCAGCCTCATTCTGTTCCGCATAAGCGAGCGCGAATTGCTCGATGGCTTCGTCGAACGCACCCGACTTTCCAACATATCCGCTAAGCAATGCGGGATCGCCCGCTTTCGCCATCGAATGGGCCAGCGCGTGAGCGCAGGAAACCGCGTATTCGCCGAGATCTTCGACATCGAAAGTGTTGAAGTCGAATGCGCCCTTCATGTCGCGCAACTGTCGAACATAGAAATCGTTGCCTGTATGGCGCATCTTGGACCAACCCAGAAATATGTCGCTGGCCGATTGCAGCAGACGCTGCCCGTTCACCACGCGCTGGCCGTGATTGGGAAAACGGCTGGGCGGCAGATAACCCTCCAATACGGAAGCCCGGGCCTCCTTGAGTTGCAGGAACAGTGGACACTGTCCGTCGGCCATGAAAAGCGCCTCGTAGCAGCGTGTTCCTACCGACCCGATGCCCACCACGCGAATCGCAACATCCACCAGTTCATAACGATCGAACAGTGCGCGCCGGTCATCAGGCAGCGTCAGCCGGTAGTCGGCGAAGAAGCGGCGGACCAGTGCATCGTACTGTTTGCGATCGTGGGGGCTCTCCAACGGCACGTGATAAACGAGCGGAGGCACGTCCTTGATGCGCAGCTTGCCGTTGACCAGTTCGGTTTGGTGAGTCATCAGGGAACGCGACGACTGCTGTCTCGCCTTCTCGATCACGACCAGTTCTTTCCTTCTTTCCTCCAACGAGTCGGCAATGGCCAGCATTCCCGCCGCCTTGAACTGGTAGTACCAGACGTCGAGCGTGTCCATCCGGCTGAAGTCAGCGACCCGTTGGCGGAACGTCTCGCACAGCCGGCGCACCACGCTGCGCTGGTCACGCGTCGCAAATCCACGTTCGCGTGCGGCAATCACGAACGATGCAGCCAGCCTGCGCACATCCCAGTCAAAGGGGCCAGGCAGCGTTTCGTCGAAGTCGTTGGGTCCGAAAAGAACGCGCCGCTCGGGGCTCGCGAACAGTCCGAAATTCGCCAGATGCGCGTCTCCGCCCAGTTGCACGATCACGTCCGAATGCGGCAGTTTCGACAGATCGTATGCCATCAGCGGTGCGGCACCGCGATAGAACGCGAACGGACTCGCGACCATGCGCCCGTAGCGAATGGGTATCAGTTCCGTCACCCTGCCCGTGTTGGACGCGTCGAGCAGCGCGATGGGATCCCGATTCTCGATCTTGCATTCCGCCAGCTTCGCGCGCGGTGCCTTTGCGCGCGCCGCCTTGCCCTGCTCGACACGAGCAGTCAACGAGCCACGCCCCGCAAACAGTATGGACGGGTCTTCTTGCGCAACCAGTGTCTTCGGATCAGAGCGTGGCGCACCAGATTCGTCACGCATTGCAGCAGCGGATTCAGACACGTGTCACTCCTCTTCTGGATTCAACGTCAAAGCGACTTTGTTTCGTTGCGTGCGCTTCATTCCGGTCTTGCGTCAGGTGAAGGTTCGGATGCAGGTGGCGAAATATCGTGCAGTGCGTCAATCGCGGCATCCACCGTTGCAAAGATCTCGCGATGGACGCCGCGCGTACGCAATGCCTTGTACCGTTCGATCTCACGCAGCACACCCGTCGGAAGCGCGATCGCGGCGACACCCACGCCGCGCCGATCGAGCTCCGCCCCCAACTGGAGCAGCGTCTTGCCCCCCGTGTAGTCGATATTGTGGATCTCCGATGCGTCGATCACCACCCAGCGCAACGGCGAACTTGCCTCGTTGACGAGTTTGAGTATTTCGTCCGTAAAGCGGCCAGCGTTCGCATAGAACAGGTCCGCTTCGAACCGGTAGACGACGATGCCGGGCGCCGCGTGCACATTCGGCGCGACCGGCTGCGAGACCCAACGGCCGGCGGGGCTGCGCGTCAACACGCGCGTGCGCAGGCGGTAGCTGTGCCGCGCATGCGCAATCAGCGACAACACGACGGCAGCGAGAATGCCGTGCATCACGTCGACAAACACGACCACGCACGCCGCGAGCAACGCGACGACGAATTCGTCCTTCTGCATGCGATAGAGTTCTTTCATGCCCTTCACGTCGATCAGCTTCACGCCGATCATGAATACGATTGCCGACAGGACAGGGGCAGGCAGAAGACTGAGCGGCTTTGTGAGGAACAGCAGCACCAGCAGCACGATGACGGCCGTGGTCAGATGGGCAACCTGGGTGCGGCCGCCCGCATCGTCGACCATCTCAGTCTTGGTCGGACTGCCGTTTACGACGAAGGTGCCCGTAAGCGCGGCCGCTGCGTTCGCGGCCGCGAGGCCGATGATGTCGGCATTGTCGTCGCCCTTCTCGTTGTAGCGGTTGGCGTACGCGCGCGCCGTCGCCGCGCTCTGCGCGATGATGACGATGAAGCACGAGGCGGCCGTTGCCAGCACCTGGTTGATCTCGTTCATATGCAACGGCGGGAGGTAGAACGACGGAAGCCCGCCTGGCACTTCACCTGTTACCGCAATGCCACGCGCCGCGAAGTTGAACACTGCGCTCGCCACGATGGAGCCAATCACGGCAATCAGCGCACCCGGCGCACGCGGCGCCAGGCGTTTGCACCCGACGATCACCACGAGCACGGCAAGCGAAAGCGCGGTCGTTGGCGTGTTCGCCTCGGCGACGCGTTGCAGCACCGATATCAGTTGCATGAGCGGCCCATGCCCCTGCTTCGCGAGACCGATAAGCCCGGCGAGTTCGCCTGCGGCGACCTGCACGCCCACGCCGGTCAGGAAGCCGATCAGGGCGCTGCGGGAAAGAAAGTCGGCGAGAAAGCCGAGGCGAAAGACACGTGCAATCACGAGCATCACGGCGACTGTCAGCGCCACTGTGCTCGTGAGGCCGACGTACTCCTTGCTGCCCAATGCGGCGACTGCTGTCAGCGTGCCAGCGAGGATGGCAGCCGTCGCGGAATCCGCTGCAACCACCAGTTGACGCGAGGCACCGAGGACCGCAAACGCGATCAGCGGCAGCAGGATCGTATAGAGACCAGTGACGGTGGGCGTGCCGGAAATCTTCGTGTACCCCATCACCTCGGGGATGCCAAGGGCCGCGAGCGTGATCCCGCCGATGATGTCGTGCGGCAGTTGCGCTGGATTGAAGGGCAGTAGTCCCTGCAGAAAAGGCATGCGATGCAGATGAGTCTGCGTCGAAACCGCGGGTTTCATGGTGTTGCCTCTACCTGGGTTGTGAGGTTGCCGACCAGCGCATCCGCAACGATCTCATCTGGAATGACCACGGCGGATGCCCCCGCGCTCTCGAAGAGCTCCTTTCTCAATGGGTTTTCGCCGGGCACGACAATCGTGAGCGAGGGATTCAGCCTATGCGCCAGCAAGGTGATGGCCAGATTGTTATTGCTTTCGGGCGTCGTCACGACCAGCGCCCTGGCGCTGGTCAGCCGCGCATGCCTAAGCACGTCGTCGAACACGCCCGGTGAACCGAACACGACCATATGGCCGCGATCCGCCGCGCGGTCCGCCTGAGCCTGATCACCGACGAGGACGAGCACCGACTGCCCCGCTTCGCTCAAGCGTTTTGCGACGAGTTCACCGAGCGAATGAAATCCGACCACTACAACATGATTGGCGAGATGTTCGAGCTTGCGTTCCATGATCCTGTTCTCCCGATATGCCATCACATCATCGCCCGAGAGCATGCCCGTAAGCCTCGAAACCGCGAACCCGCCGATCAGCAGTGTGGCGAACATGGCCAGCAGCATGAACATTTGCTGGGGCTGATTGAATTCGGCAAAGTCACCGAGTGTCGAGATGAGATTGACCCCGTCCCAAAGCGCCATGAACACCTTGTTGGAGAAAGAGGTATTGGACTGATCGAGCAAAACCAGCCCGGTGGCGGAGCCGCCAAGCAGCAAAGCAAGAAGGCCGACTGTATGGCGCGCGCGGCGTCGCCATTCGCGAATGCGAATGATTCCGAGACGCGGCTCATCGACGCGATAGATCCACATCATTACCTCGGACAAACAGTCTGATCGAGACAAGAGCGAACCTGGTGCCAGCTGTAAAGCTCGTCCCTTTTGGATCAACAGTCAATAGTCAAGAGTCGCAGGACGCGCCGCGCGGCCAAAGGCGTCACTCCTTTTCCCACAGACGCTGTAGACCCATCAGAACACCGTCGCGATAAGTCGCCAGTTCCACCCTGGCCGCCGCCACGGTGATACAAAAGACTCGGCATCATGAGAGAGAAAATGTGATTACCGGTTGTGAACGGCTGCAGTTGGCCGAAGAACAAGCCTTAACGAACTGAGCCAAACACTCGCCTCGCAGCATGAACGGACCCGGCCGAGTTGGCTCGGTCAAGTCCGCCACCCTGCACTATCATGGTGGACTCCAGGAGCGCGTACATGTGTACCTGCGAAGCCAACCAGAACGACACTCGATGTGCACGAATCAGGATGTCATAACCGACATGCGAAACGCGCCATACATCAAAATCCGATTGCTGATCGTCGCGGCATTCGCGTTGCCCGCGTTCGTGTTCATCAACGGCTGTAAGTCGACGTCGACGCCGGCCGTGACCACACCGGGCGAGACCGCCACTGACGACGCTGCGCTCGCCGCCCGGGTGAAACAAGCACTCGGCGAGAGACCCGGGGCTGAGATCTTTGCCGATGAGCGTCGCGACGTATCGAGGCGTCGTGCAGTTGTCAGGATACGTGGATTCAGAGGCACAGATCCAGAAAGCACTTGCCGTGACGCGCGGCGTGCCGGGGGTGCAATCCGTGAGCAACGAACTGCACCTCAGGCCGTAATGACGTGCCTTCACCGATCGCAACGGCGTCGTACTGGCGAAAAATTACTCTGCCTACACGCTCGAGATCACCCGGACAAAGCTTAGCAAGGACCTCGACGATACGATCGACGAACTCTCGGAGATCGTCAGTATCACCGCGAGAGACCGGTCGCGCTTCAGGAAGATGTTGGCAGACGCAAAGAACTCCGAGAGCCTGCTGATCAGAAGCCGCCTGAGCGACGAGGAAGTCGCCCGATTTACCGTTCAGCGGTTCCGCTTTCCCGACGTCGAGGTGTGCGCCCGCCTGTTCCGGCAATACCCATTAGGCTCCACGGCCGCTCATGTGATCGGTTACATCGGGCGCATTTCGCAGCGCGACCAGGAGCGCATCGACTCGGCCAGCGAGCAGAATTCCGCCGATTCGGAGCACTACGACCCGCGGCTGAACGCATCGAATTACAAGGGTACGGACCACATCGGCAAGATCGGTGTCGAACAAAGCTATGAAACTGAACTGCACGGACAAACTGGCTTCGAGGAGATGGAGGTCACAGCAGGTGGCCGCCCGGTCGCCGAATAGCTGCCAGGAGCGGCCGCGGTGACGGCGACAGCGGGCGGCGCTCGCACCGCGCCTAACCGCGTCCGCTTCCGCCATGGGCGCCTGCGCTCATGTGTCCCATCCCGCCGTGTCCCATCGCGCCTAAGCCCGCACGCTCGCGACCGAACTCTTCGCGACCGAAACCTTCAGGGCCGATTCCCCCAGGCCGGCTCAATCCGACGCCCAGAACCGTATGCGATCCGATGAATTCCCGCCGCGACATCGCAGGCTGTTGCGTGTGCGCCGCACCGTACATGCCGCGCATGTCGTAAGCGCCAGGGGGAGGATTGAAACCTTCGTTGCCGTGAAAGTGATCGGCGTCAATGCGACTGCGGTTGTGCCACGCATACTGGCCGCCATCGAACCATACCGCCTGATGACGCCAGTCAGGCCTCCAGTGTCGCCAGCCCCATCCGTAATTGCCGAAGTATCCCAAAGCGAATCCACCACCGAACACGATTCCGGGCCCATCAAGGTAGAGGTTCGGATCGCGATACCAGCCTGGCCAGACCGCCATCGGTGCGCCATAAACCAGCGCCGGATCGTATTCGGGCACGTACACGACTGCGGGATCGGCTGGCACGATGCTGATCAATCCACCATCGTTCGTTACCGTTTCCTGTTGGTTGATACCGAGGTTACCCGCTGTGCTGGCCTGCTGCCGCATCGTCTGGATGGCCGCCATCAATTCCTGTGGCTGGCTCAGGTACGCATCGCCAAGCGATGATGTCCAGAGCACATTCTGGTCCATGTTCGCGAGCACGGCGGGAAACCCTGTAAGCGCCTTGACGCTGACATCCCAGACCTGCTGATCGACTTGAGCGGCCAGTGCGTTCCCCGTCAATTGGGGATTCGATTGGATCCAGCGGTCCGCTGCAACGACTTCCGGCATATGTGTGGCTGCCGCGAGAATTTGTGCGACCAGGGGATCCGGATACAGCGCGATGGGAGCAACAAGTTGCTCCAGCTCTTCAGGCGTGCGCTGAATCGCCGCGGACGGCAGGACCAGTGCCTGACTAGCCTGATCGGCGACCGCATGGCCCGCCATCCCGAACGCGATGCATGTTGGCACAACGAGTGAGAAGGCCCGTTTGATCAACTTCATGGAATCTGTTCCAACTTTGTAATCTGAGACTTCTACGGTAAGCAAAATGAAGTGTCTTGGACCTGACCCGGTGATGACGTTTTCGTTATCTTCTTTCAGTACTCGAGGTCGGTACTCTGAAGCTGCGCGGGTGTGCGAGTACTGTCGAGACTTTTGTGATTACCATGTGCGCTCGTGGAAAAGCGGAACGGGTCGCAGCTATGCCGCCTCGGCTACGGATTCGATCTGGGCTTCGGTCACGAAGCGCGATGCGAAATTCTTGGCCGTACCTGAGATCATCAGCGACTCGCGTGCGCGTGTCATGGCAACGTAGAAGAGCCCGGCGCTCCTCGGGTTCCGTGGACTTCGCGTCGGGAACGACGGTTTCCTCCGATCGCGCGATCCAGACGTGATCCCACTCCAGCAGGATGAGCGCGCCGGTTGCTCCTTTCATGGGATTTCAATCTCCTTCAGCAGGTCTGGGGAAAAGGCGTATGCACCGTTCGGTGCAATGGTGAAACCTGCTGTTGAAGTTCGTTAATTCTGCTAGCCGTGTTCACAGCAGCGCTAATGTTGTCCGCTAATTCTGCTAGCGCGCCTATCCGCCGGGAACGCGGACTCACTGCCCCTCACGAATGAAGAAGCGCAGTGCGTTTGCCCTATCTCGATCATCCACTCAAGGAATGCGAGGCCTGCTGACTATCGCCTAAAGTGTCGTACAGTATGGCGTTTCTCATCAACGCATTCAGACCGGGCGCTTTCCGAAAATCGCCACGGGGCGGTTGCTATTTATGTTTGCCGTTGCTTGTCCATAACGTACCTGTCGCGTCGATCGGCACAGCGTTAGCGGAAATGAAGGACAAGGTGAACGCGCTAGCAAAATTAACGGACATCCAGCCGTTCGCCCGTTGCTGAAACGCAACGGGTGACAGAGCTGGCAATCTGGCCTCTCAGCCTTATCTGGCGGTGGCTGCGGCCATTCTTGCGCTAGCAAATGCGGTGAACATGGCTAGCAAAATTAATGAACACCAACAGCAACCTAGGCAATTGATTGCTTCGGCGCTACCGCTCGCACCGAGCCGTCACCTGTTAGTCTCATGGCCCATACCAGCAAGGCCGTTAGCACAGCCGGCACGGCGAGGGCCGGAAAGATGATCGAATTGCCCATTCCGGCTTTGATGAACTCACCCCCCAAGAGTGGTGCCAGGATGGCACCGAATCGCCCCGCCCCCAGTGCCCAGCCGACTCCTGTGGATCGGGCCTCCGTGGGGTAAAAGTTCACGGCGAGCGCGGTGATCGATGCCTGTCCGCCTACGATACAGAACCCTGTTACCCCGGCCAGCGCACTCAGCATCGCTACGGTGAGACCCGGATGTCCGAAGATATAAAGGCTAACCGCTGCAACGATGAAACACGGCACTAAAGTCGGCCGAAAGCCAATTCGGTCGATGAGCGCCCCTAACGCAAGGGCTCCCGTAGCGCCTCCAACCTGCAGCGCGGTCCCGATACTTATCGCATCTCCCATCGACACTCCCGCACTCTTGATCAGCGTGGGGAGCCAATTGGCGAGGAAGTACAAGATCAGCAGATTGAAGAAGCACGCCCCCCACAACCGCATGGTTATGACCGCCCTACGCTCCTTGAAAGTATGCGGTCCTTTACGGACGCCCTAGCAATGAACGAGTGATTCTCTGATGCTACCTGTCCACGTGGACAGCTGGGATGAGAGTACATGTCAGAAGATCGAGATTTGCGTAGCCGCCTGGT
>NZ_VTUZ01000097.1 GCF_008369935.1 Paraburkholderia panacisoli
GCAGGCCGGCCCGGGAACTGAAAGGCGATGTTGAGCAAGCCGCGGGACAAGCCAGGAAAGACGTCGGGGACGCCAGGGAAGCGACGAAGGACCGCACGACGCGTCACCATTAACCGCATGCCTTTGACGCTGGGTCAATGCATTGACCCAGCGTCAAAGGCCTTATCAGGCGGCCGACTGGGGAAGTTGGTCGCCGGTGCCGGCGGTGGATGGGGGCCTCATTGCGCCCGGCGCGACCCCGACCTGATTCGCTTCCTCCGCGGCATCTTGCAACGGCTCGGCCCCCGCATCCCTCGGTATCGAGCAGTTCCTTTGGCCACACTAAGAACGCGCTGGCGACGCGTGCACTGAAGTCGGCCACCGTCATCTTTGGGGCAAGCGCCCGGAGGTACCCGGAGTCCTGCAACGATTCCTGTTGCGTCGCAAGTTGCCCTGCTTTCACGACTTCTTGACTGGAATGACCTGTCCCGTGATGTGCTCGACCAGGCTTCGCTTGTACGCTTGGGCCACCACCGCGGCGGGAGTACCTGCCGAATAGGCCTGCCCCATCGCGGCAAGTGTTTCTGAAACCCATCCTGGGCTGACGACGTTAACCCGTGCGTTGCCCCGCAATTCGAGAGCTGCGGACCGGACGAACGCCTCGACCCCTGCATTCACGATACCCACTACGGCACTCCCTGTGACCGGATGCAGGGAGAGAATGCCGCTGGTTAGCGTCAGGGACCCGCCTTGTGCGATGTGACCGACCGAGCACCGGACGAGATTGACCTGTCCCATCAGCTTGTTCGTCAGACTGAACGCAAAGTCTTCGTCGGTCAGCAATTCAAGCGGTGCAAATTTCGCTGCACCTGCGACGCAAATCACGGCATCAACGGTTCCGAGTTGCCGGTACATTGACACGATGGACGCCTTGTCTGCGAGGTCCACTGACACGTCCGGGCCATTGCGGCTCGCGCCAATGACCTGGTGGTCGGACGAGAGCAGGCGAACGATTTCCTTGCCGAGCAGTCCGGTTGCGCCAACTATCAGCACGCGCATAGGTCCTCCTTATCCGGAAGGGTCACGCCACCGCGGAGCGACGCATCACGCTCGGCGTGCAGACGAGCGAATATCGTACTACCGTTCGAGGGGGGGAGAGTCGACTGGATGACGCTGACCGAGCTACGAGCTATGCCTTGAGTTCAACCCCTCCTACGCTGATGCGCATCGTACCCTTGCCTGCTTCAGGACAAACCTGGTGACAAGCAGGGCTTCGTGTGTCATTTGGGCGCCTTTCGGCGGCTGAGCAGCTGACCATCCCATGCTCGTCGTGGGACTGTACGGTCTTGGATGAGCGCGCGCGGCCAACCGGCATGCTCACCCGCCGTTGCGAAGTGTAACGGTGTTCGCAGATGGTCTGACGCTGGCGGCTGTGGACTCAGCGAGGTACCCCCTGCATCCGATGAGCGCCACGCTCATATGGGGCCGGCGCCCGTTGGCCGTTGGCGTGGACGGTGCACTCCTGGTCGTCCGGGTATCCGCAACGTTGAGGCAGTCGACCTGGACTCAATGCGTCCGCGAGGGTATACACTGGGCTTGTCTCTTTGGCGGAGAGCACCATGAAAACGCAAAATCTCTCGGGCCCAGACAGGCTGTTGGCAGTATGGCGGAACCTGAATGGTCACGCGGCCAGCGACGGACGGGTCGGATACGAAGTTGACCAGCTGGGACGAGTCGTCGACCATCGACGGGTGTGTCCATGGCATCAACTCCTGGTCACCGACATGTTCTGCCAGCTTGCCTCGCAGTTGGGGCCTCGCGTGGCGATGCGTCAGCCGGTATCAACCCGGTCGTTCGGTATCCGCATTGCCGACGTCGTGTGGATGCCCGAGGAGAAGTGGCCGGAAATCGATTCGGACGCCCCGTTACCTTCCGTTCCCGACCTGTGCATCGAGGTGGTCGCGGACGACAATGACGCCGACCAGGTTGAGCGCAAGGCTGACGCCTACCTCAACAGCGGTGCACAGGAAGTCATCATCGTGGGCCCCCTCGGGAAGGTTGAATTTCGAGGACTAGACGGTCCGCGTGCGTCATCCTTGTTTCGCGTGACCCTCGAACCGGACCCGATGTTTTTCGCGTGGGCGTGACGTGCATCGGCATTGCTCGAAACATCTCTCCTGAAAGCAGTGGTGAAAATCGGACCTGGTTTCAGAGGCGGTACCGGTCAAAGTTGTCGAAATTTCGATAAGCGAGGAGTTTCTGACCTCGCGGCGCTTCATGTGCTGGCGCCAACACAATATTGACCCGCTCGCCAACATTAGACTGACCAGCCGGGTTGGGCCGCGAGTTGTCGATGGCGGAGTTGTTTTCCCAATCGTCAAGCTGGTCAGTTCGATGTCGGCAAATGGGTGAAACTGGTACTGGCGAGAAGAGAGCACGAGGGCAAACCAGAATGTTGGAAGCAGCGTTGGACAGTGTGCACGCGGCGTTGATGAGCCTTGCAGTCCAGCACGACGCTCTCTTTTCACTGTTGCTGGTCGCTCCCGCGGCCGTCGCCTGTTTTTTCGCATATTTCATCGTCCGCTACCATGTGCGGGTTGCCCCTGCCTCCATGCACGGGCGCACGGCTGACACGATGTGCGCCGCCATTCCGTTCATGATGTTTGCCCTTGGCGCGTGCTGGGGTGTATTCCTGGCAAGCGTCATGGCGTGGTGGCGTACCCGCCTGGTTGCCCACTGAATCAGGTTCCAACAAAGTCCAACTGACAACTTGAACCTGCTCCTGCAATGCTGAAGAAGGTACTCCGGTCGCCTTCGTTCATGGCGCGTGGGCGATTGGCGTAGACCGAATCCGCTACGCGAAGCAACTGCGAGAATCGTTACGCTCCGGGCCGGGCTTATCGTCGACGCCTGAACAGGCCGGTCGGCTGTCGCGACTGATATCCGACATTTTCTCGTTTTGGCTGGCGTGAGCGTGGTTCGAGCGCCAACCTGCGAGCTTCGTCTGCCTGCGGCGAACTTTCCGACAACTCGTCGTTGTTCCACATCCAGAGGGGCAGAACTGTAATGACAGCCCAGTTAGTGATGTCCTGCACGACGACATAACAGCGGTCGTCGACTTTACTGTAGATGAGGTAGCAGCGCCGGTTGGGCGGAACCTCCCCAAGTGACACGCATCGACCTGCGTCCACCATTTCTCGAACAGAGGTTGCCGACAAAGTAGACCGTTGACTCACTCGTTCCTTTGCGTGAGGTACGACCCACGACCGTCGATTGCTGGACCGTCTCTTCGAGAAATGCATCTTCGCCTCCCACGCATTGCTGCGGTAGTCAGGCAATCCTATTCCGTGTCGGGGCGCATCGCAACGCGGCAATGGATGTTCTGAAGAGCTGGTCCGCGGATGCACTGCGCCACTCGGTAGCGGCGACCGGCCATGCTGCTTGACGCTATCTATGAAGGCTGCAACGAAATCCAGGAACGTCTTGACGACCAGGGCTACAAGGTCACAGCACTTGGCAACATGGTGTAGAGCGAAGCGCGCACCGCCGTGCTCGAAAACATCACGCCCGCCGCGCTTGACCGTTACTTCGAGATGCATGAGAAGGAATCTGAGACCGTCTCACAGGTAAACGCATCAAGCCTGGTTTGACACAGCGAGCACGTACGAGACTTCAGCCAAATCCGATTCGAAGCCCCACCGCGCTTATGCCTGGTGCAGCCTTCCTGTTGGCGGGCTCACGCACCTGCGCGCGGTTCGAGGGCGGGAAGAATCTTAAAACAAGGCTTGACGGCAAGATTCGAAAGAGCCGAAAACATGCTTCTGGTTCTCCTTAGTCGCCTTCGTTCTTAGGTAGCGGAGGATTTTTCGGCGGTATCGGATTGGACTCGCGAAGGAGTCCGGTGTCCATAGTCGGCGCGCTTGCAGGCGGCCCGAGGTCACGGAGCCGGAAGTCAGCCTCTTGCTCCGGTGTAAGTGGCCCGCCGAAGATGTCGTCAAACGGGCCGCCAGGACTATTGCGCAAGAGGAAAATCGCGGCCTGAATCTCTTTTACCGCTCTCTCAAAATCTCCGCATGCCTCCAGGCGCTGGGCGTTCATGCCAGCCGTAGCCAGCAACATTCGGTCGCGGTCTCGAAGCAAATCGTAACCCCATGAGGGAAGGCGCTTCTTTGTATCGTCGAGCGCCCAGCCGCACTTGAATGCCTGGGTTTTGAATGGCTCCGGCGCATTGTTCCAAATGCTTTCCGTCGCGCGTTCAAGTTGCTTCATCGCCTGCAGATATTGAGAAACGTCCATCTGCCGCTCCTTGGTCTGTCCCGCAACCACGAGCCTCAAGGGCCGACAGTTTGCTGACGCGCTCAAGCGTAGGTGGCAGCCCCTGTCGGCGCAATCAGCGAACGGTGCCGACCCTCAAATTGGTCCCTGCGCACGCATGTCCATTGGCGCGTACACCTTTGAGAATCCGCGCAGAGAAGGAAGAAGAAACTCCACATCGCACGGCTCGTCCGCGAATTTGAGATGTCCGGAAATTGGCTTCTGGTTCTCTTCAGTCGTCCTCTTTCTTCGGAATAGGAGATGTTTTCGTCGGTATTTGATTGGACTCGCCAGGCCGTCCGGTGTTCATCGTCGGCACGCTTTTCGCTGACGACGGTGACGCAACCTCGGAAGCAACCGCTCGGACAAAACGACGGCGCACGAATCGCGCCGCCATGCCACCTCTACGCGCGAACACGGGTGCCGCGCAAGGTCCAGAAAAACCGTTCTTGCGAGCAGTAACGAACGAACGTCCGCATTTCCTCCTGCCACAGTGGGGGCGCGGCGATTATGCGCTGGCTGCTTCTGTCCCTGTTCGACGCGCCCACCCATTAGTCTTGCAAGCGCGTGAGTGTCTTGCTTCGACAGTCCTGCCGAGCCGGTTTACTGGCAACGCAGAGGGGATGGTGGGTACACGCCTCCACACTCACTGAAGGGAGATGTTTCGTGGCTCGGTGTGAGTCTGCCGTTGGTGACGGCTGGCGAGGAGGTGCGTGCTGATTTGACTGATGGCGACCCCGAAAGCGTGCAGGCGAACGAGGTTGCGGCCGCTGGCGATGTCGAGCGCAATGGCGGACAAGCTTCGGACCATCCGGAGAGTGTTGAAACCATCGAACTTATCGCCCCCCGTGGCGCGTAAGTCGCGAGGCCGGTGAAGTCAGCAAGTACAGTGCACCGTCTGCTCGCAAGACTCAATGGTTCGATGCCGAAGCTGGACAACCGTGCCGGGTAACAGAGGCCGAAGTGGCGGACATGGCGTGCGCCGGAAAGAACGACCAGCGAACACGACAGGTGGACTTGTCCGGTGGCGGCCACATCGCCGCGTGGCCAAACGCGTCGGCTCGTCACGCCGTGCCACCACGCGGGTTCAGCGCTCCTTCAAATTATTGCTTCGTCGCCTTCGCTGCTTTTGCTGCTTTTTCGACTGCCTCGTCTGCCGCTTCGGTCACCTCCGATGCGGCTTTCGTTGCCGCGTCCAGGTTACTTTGCGCGACTTCGACGGCCTGCTTCGTTGCCTTTTGCACGCTTTCCTGAGCGGTGTTGGCCAGCGTGATAGCCTGTTTCAGAAATGCGATTGCGGCTTCGGAGCCGGCCGGGGTGTTTTGCGCGAGATTTTCGACGAACGATTGAACCTGGCGGCTGACCGCCTGGTACCGCGCATTGACGACCTCTGCCAGCTGCGTTTGTGTGGTCGACGCAATCTCGGCCACCTGGCGTTCGTACGTCAGGACCTTCTCGGCCGAGTGCAGCGCCAGCGCGTCTTGCAGACCGGTAACTTCCTGTCTGTCCTGTTTTGCCAGCCCGTCCTGCACGCGTTGGTACCAACCGGCAAACGCCGTTTTCGTCATATCCAGATTCAGTCTGACGAGCTTTTCCTCGCCCTCCAGCATTGTGCCCGCCAGGCCGAAGAAGAAGTCAAGATTAGCTTGCTGGACTGTAGCAGCTTGTTCTTGAAAATCAGCCATGTTCGCCTCCTGATGATGTATGCCCAACGCCCAGCAGGTTCGGCAACAGTGACCAACTGATGAAGCGCGTCGTATTGAAGCTCCCGTGTCGGCTTGATTTTCGATACTGGCTGCGCAGGCGTATGGTTCTCAGCCGCGATTGCCCGTACAACATCCTCCGCGCTGGGCTGCGTCAGGGACTTGGTGCGGGCGTCGACAGGTGCAGGAGCTGCCAAACGACGAAGATTCCATTACAGGACGGTAGCGGTCGGCTTACCAATTGAATCGGCCTATCATGGAGCACTTTGTGAAGAAACATTTTTTCCTCGCAGCGACCCACGGATTCGTTTGCGCCCTCATTGCAATGACGCTTTCGCCCTGAGGTCGCCATCGCGAGGTGCGACGAAGTCGCGGAACGTTACGTGCCTCTATTTCCTGACAAGCCTTTACCTGCGGGTGGAACTTCCCGGAACCGCTGGCGACAAAGCGGGTGATGCCAAACAGGGCCTGTGAACAAGTTTTCGACAGACCCCAGTCGTGCGAGCGCTTTCATTACGCTCGTACTTCACGAAAGCGGTGGAGTGACTTCGGGCGGTGTACGGGGATAGCGAAAACGGCATCCGTATCGATTACACCGGGTATTTAATGCGTTAACTCAGAGCGGGGACGACGCGTCTCAACGGGCATTCAGGTGCAATGAAGTTCACGCGAACGACATGTCAGCCTGGGCGATGGCGTTCGGCCGCAAGCATCAACATCGGAGTCGTGTCACACCTTCTTAGCCTGAAGTACATAGGGTTGGTCAGGATGACTTACACGGAGCATTGCACGTTATGAATCGTCGTCTGAATCTTGATGTACATCTGCAGAGCACTCTCAACCACAACGGCTCCAGGCGGGCCTTCGCGGCACGGCTGGACATGACTATCAAGCGCGCAAAGGTGACGTCCGGTCGGGTGGCTAAGTCACTCGGCGTCCCCGAACACGAGGTGACCCTTTGGCGTGCCGGAGTTACCGTTCCGAAGAGTGCGGATTTTGCGCGCCTTTCTGAACTTCTCGACGTGGACGTTGCCTGGCTATGCGCAGGTCAAGCGTAAGCCACAGCATGCCATGTCAGTTCTCACCGGACACGGCCTCGCACGTGGTTCGGCTTGCCACCACTCACCGGCACCTCGGTCGGCTCACTCGCCTGGGCCCTGCCATTGACCGGCAGCACGGTCGAAATGGCATGTTTGAAAACAAGTTGTGAACCTGAGTCAGACCCCAGCAGAACTGCAAACTGGTCAAAGGCGGCCAGTTGACCGCTTAGTCTGATGCCGCTCACGAGGAACACGTTTACGGCGGTCTTGTTCTTTATGAGTATCCGCAAAAAATCGTCTTGTACGTCCGGAAGTGCGGTCATGTTCGAGGTCCACGCGATAGGTCCTTCGATTGTATTGGCGATACCTGAAGCCGCCCAGCCAGTCCAGATGAAGTGTGTTACTTCGAACACGAACCGTCTCCGATTCTCCGCTCATTGCGGACGTCTAATTGTCGCTCTACGCTTAAACGGATACTGCTCGAGCTTGCTCGCTTCGGCGGGCCCGGGTACATGGGCCTCGAAGCGTCGCATCGGGGGTGCCGTTCCTGTTGGCGTTTTCGGCATAGCCGGTAGTCGTCACCAAGGTCGTTGCGGCAGGCTCTCCAATTGGTGGAATGCCCGGACCAGTCCATACCAGTCGATGCCCGGCAATCCGATGTCCCTCAGGACGACGTCGGGCGTCCAGTTAGTTACAACAGCGAGCGCCTCGGCGGCACGGTAGGCGAGCGGCGTTTTACGGCGGGAGGATTCCTGGTGAAGTGCAATCGCGTCTGCCGTAGCGCGATTGTCAGAGAGACCGTCTAAAGAAAGGACTTGGTCTTGCCCGCAAATGAGAGGCTGCCTGGCGATTCAAGCCTTGCCGGCTTTGGCGATGACGTCCACAGCCTCCTTTGCCGCGGCCGTGGCCTGCTGATTCAGTGAGTTACCTGCGTCCCACATCGTCCGGAAGCCCTTCGACCAGAAAGCGGTAATCACTTCGTTTTGCGCCGGCGGATTTTTCGCGAGGCTATTGATAATTACCTGAGTCTCACGAACGTACTCGCTGGCCAGCTTTTCAGTTGACGCGAGCAGTTGACTTTGCGTCTCTGTGGCAATTCCATTCACGTGTTGCCAGTAGGCTTGCACTTTCTTGGTGGCCGCTTGCGACTGCCGGGAATGCAGTTCGAAGAATGACTGCGGGTCCCTGGCGGAAAGAGCAAGGGCCTCCGACGCGACAGCTTCGTTCTCCGGTCGGTTCTTTCGCGCACGAACGGCTGTTCCGCCCGTTGTGGCCAATCAATACCCTGGGAGCCGACAACGAGGAAGTGACGACGCTCGATGCTCACGACAACTGGGGCGCAGGCCTCGGAGCAGCCGTACTGGCCAGGGTGGATTGTCACTATTGGACTGAGAGCGCGACGATTTCCTCTTGGGTACGTCCAACACGTGCACGCAACGAGGCAACGACGCGACATTCATTCCTCGGGTGACGCCAGCAGCGCCACCGCAACGCCATTGAGTCCGTCAACCAGCTAGTAGCAGCGACAGGTCCGGAAGCGCTACGCCAAAGGTTTGTAATAACAAGAGTCCGTTGAGCGACAGGACCGCAGTCGCTGCTACGGTGGCCAATATGGTAGTGAACATGCGGTTCCTGCGAACGCCCATGATGTCCTGTCGACAACTGAACCATAGCAGCGCCATCATCGGAAACGGCAAGGCAAGACTCAACACGACCTGGCTGATGACGAGCGCATTGGTCGCGTTCACCCCGAAACCAACAACGACAAAACTGGGCACCATTGTCACGACCCTTCGCACCCAAAGAGGGATACGAAAACCAACGAAGCCCTGCATAATCATCTGGCCGGCCATCGTGCCCACGACCGAACTGGATATGCCGGAAGCGATTAGCGCGAGGAGAAAAATGCCCGCAGCGCCTATGCCCAGCAGCGGTGCCAGTGTGTGGTATGCCGTCTCGATTTCGGCGACATCAGGGTGTCCCTCGTGGAATGCGCCGGAAGCCATGATGACCATGGCCATATTGATAAGACCGGCGGTGGCCAATGCGATGACGACCTCGAGGTTCGAATACGCGAGCAGCGTGGTGCGTTCAGCTTCTGTCTTTGGGAGCACGCGACTTTGAGTCAGCCCCGAATGGAGAAACAACGCATGTGGCATGACTGTCGCGCCAATAATGCCGACAGCAATGGTGAGCGCTTCTGCGTCCGGGAGATGCGGCGAGAACGTATGAACGAAGACGTCTGGCCACGCAATCGGTACGATGAATAGCTCGGCCAGGTATGACAAGCCAATCACGCCGACCAGTCCACCAATTGCCAGTTCGAGTGGACGGAAACCCGCGCGCTCAAACAACAGAAGCGCATAGGTCACGAGAGCGGTGACCACCATGCTGACAAACAACGGCATGTGGAACAGTAGTGACAGGCCGATTGCCCCGCCCAGAAACTCGGCCAAATCCGTGGCCATCGCGGCCACCTCGCTAACGCCCCACATGAGAACGACGAGGGACTTCGGGAAGTGTTCGCGGCAGAGCTCAGCGAGGTTTCGTCCGGTAACTATCCCCAGCTTCGCTGAAAGCGCCTGAAACAGCATGGCTATCAGATTCGCCAGCAGCACAACCCAGAGGAGCGTATAGCCGTACTTCGCGCCAGCCTGAATGTTCGTCGCGAAGTTCCCCGGGTCCATGTAGGCGATTGAGACGACCACCGCCGGGCCGAAAAATGGCAGGAACACCCGCGCGCCTCGACCTTCGAGTCGCTCCCGTATCGCCGACGTCGTTTGCTCCGTTAGCGTTTTACGTCTGTCCTTGCGACGAGCACGGTCGTCCATTGCCACTCCAGCCTGTCACCAGCTGCACGCACTGCAGGTCAGCAGCCTGCCAGCACATTAGAACATCATTCGCCAGCGTGCTTGGCCTGCCACTTCTTCGTGTACGCAATTTCCTCATTTTGTGACTTGATGATGCTCTTGGCCAATCGCTTTATGTCGAGGTCCTTGCTGTACTTCCGTTCCACCTTCGTCCTATCGATGGCGCCCTGATACTGGGGAATCATGTGCGCAACGAAGTCCTGGTCGCTGTTACCACCGTACCCTGGTCCGCCTGCTCGATAGCTCGCTTTTGAGCGAGTTCTTGAGCAAGAACCGGAACAGCAGCGTCAGAACGACAATCATGATTGGGCCACCTGAACTAAGCGGCGGCGAACTGCCAGGAAATCAGCACCCACATCCGCACGCCGAGTTCGAGTACGAGATTCGTCGCTGCGAACTGAAACGCAATTGCGGAGGTAAAGTCGCCGCCTTTGCGCACAATGGAGCGTGTCATCGCGACGGCGGCATAGGAGCAGGATGAGGACGCCGCACCGAGCAGGCTGGCGACCGTCAGCGAGCGAGGCAATGCGTCAGCCAGAAGCCTCGACATCTCGGACTTCGAGACAGCGACTTCAATCAGGGCAGAGAACAGGAAGCCGAGACTCAATCCTCAGAATATTTGCCACAACATTGTGAAAGTCATCCACAACGCACGACCGAGGGCAGTGAAAAGCTGCATCGCAAGCTCCTGCGTGAAGACTCCTATATCAGCGGTGCACGGTTATAGAAGTAAATGCCGTGAGGTGATTTTCCGTCCTTGATGGTGTTGACGAGCTTCAGCGTTTTCATATCGATGACGCCGACGTAGCGGGTGAATCAGAAGGTCACCCATAGGTATCGCTTGTCGGGCGTCAGTTCCATGTCGTCGGGGCCTGGCAGCAGACCGGTGATGGTCCCAACGTTGTTTAGATTGTTCTGGTCCAGGATGCCGATAGTGCTGCCGACCCGGTTCGACACCAGAATGTGCTGTCCGTCGATGAGCGACCGGAAGTTGTGCGCACCCTTGTCCGTGTGAATGGTTTTCTCGATTTTGCGCGCCCGCCAGTCGACGACTGCGACGTAGTCCGCGCCGGTCATGCCAATCAACAGGTATTTGTCCCCCGGCGTGAGCCAGAGACCGGCGGGGGACCTCCCCACCGGCTTCTTCCATAGCACCGTATGGCTCGCGAGGTCAATCGCGGCAACTTCACCCGAGACCTGCAGCGTAATGAAAACAATCTTGCTGTCGGCAGAGAAAATCATGTCGCTTGGGCATCGCTGCCAGCGGCACGCGCCTGGCCAAGGTGAAGTTCTTTCCGTCGGAGTGGTAGATGTCCACACGGTCAAGTCGCAAGCCGTTCGTGACGAACCATTTCCGGTCATAGGAGAATCCCAACTGGTACGGGTCCTCGATGCCTTGAAGCCAGCGCTGGACTTTGCCCGTTTTCGGGTCGAGAAAGACGAGATTGTTGGCCACCGAATTCGCGACAATCAACGACTGATTGTCTGGCATCGCCATGAGGTGATGGGGTTCCTTGCCGACCGCAATCGTATCGACGACTTTCTGCGTCGCCTCGTCAATCAGGCTTACGCTTGCGTCGGCTGAATTCAGGACGATAACGTTTTCGGCGTGCGCCGGAAGTTGAAACCCAAGGGCGAAAAGTAGCGAACAAAACGGGAACCGCATTTCGTCTACCTCCGTCCGACGGCGTCGTCAGCCTTTTACCGTGGGGTGGAATCCTGCCTCTTCGATGACAGCGACCAGTCGGGCCGATGGCAGCGCCGAATCGATTTTCACGACCTTGGTGGTGACATCGATGTCCAGCCTAGTACTAGATATGCCGGAGGCGTACCGCCCCGTCTTCGGTAATGGCATTGCTGGGCGCGGTACTGATGTTGGCGCCGCCAGTTTGACCACGACATCACATGCTCAATGGAGTGGAGCGTTCGCCATATCAGCCGGCACAGTAACCGGCGGATCTCCTGAACGCTGAATGGCAGTGAACCTTCAGCTGTTTTTTTTGGCCTGTGCCCTCAGGGCAGCAAGCACCGCGTGCGCCAGCAACGCCAGTGTGATGTGACGGTACCAGCCCTGCCAGCGACGCACCTCATATTGATCGAGGCCGGCACTGTCAGGTTAATGGGGAGGCGGCGGTAGAATAAAGTGATGAAGAAGACAAAATCGCTTTATCACGGCCACCGCTTCCCTGCCGTCGTCATCAGCTGCGCCGTTCGCTGGTATTTCCGG
>NZ_VTUZ01000098.1 GCF_008369935.1 Paraburkholderia panacisoli
CCAAGAACGCTTCGCCACATGGCATGGCTGGACCGTCATCGCTGCAGCAGAGAAATTTATCTGATAAGGATAACTACGCTTGATCAACACAGGTTGCCTGCACCCGCAAACTTGACAGAGCCCGGCGCGTCAAATTGAACAACAACAGTTCCATTGCTACCAATACGATGGCAGCATACCCAATCGCACCGAAACCGATGAATTTGACTAGGGTTCCACCAAGAAACGGAGCGATAGCAGCGCCCGCCATAAGCATTGCCGGAGTAGCCGCCACCGCCCGACCGGTAGCATCTAGTCGCGCAAGCAGACCAAAAGCATAGGTGTGCGTGAACAGAATCGTAAATGCCATCAGCGCCCCTGACGCGGCAAACAACCAGTAAGTCCAGGTGTGCGTCACGATCATGGCAAACACAGCCTGCATGATCGGTCCGATCGAAATGACCGTCGTGGCCTTGATCCGCTTTTCGAGCAAACCGGCCAACGGCGCCGGAAATAGCGTGACGATGCCGTAGATCACCAGCGCCAGTGTCACCAGTTCCCGGCCGAAGCCACGTGCCATGCCGATTCGCTCGTAAAAGCTGAGCGTCATGGCCTGAGTCATCGCGAGCAATGCGATTCCGACTATCGAATACCAGACCGCCCGGGAAAGCCGCTGCACTCTCACCAGAGATCCGTGGCGATCCTCCGCGATCTGTCGGCTCGGGCGCGGGAAAAACAACAGTGCAATCACGGCCGCCAGCCCCATGATTCCCGCAAAGACAATGAACAGCGTCGCCCCTCCAAACTTGGCTAGTACCGCTGGCGTTCCGCCGAGAATGACGATACCAAATACGCCAATAGCCAGGCCAGCCCATGCAAATACACGATGAGGATTGAGCCCACGCCCGATCGTACCGTGCGTAGCACTCAGCGCAGTCCCTACTGCCAAGCCGCCGGCAAAGTGCAAAGGCGCCAGCGCCGCCATGGTCGATTGTCCGAAGCACAGCGCGAAGGCCAACGCCGCAGCAGCAAAGCCAGTCACGACAGCCCACTTTGCGTTCACGCGGTTGAAGCGGGAGGCAAAAAATACGCTGGATAACGAAGCTCCGATCAGAAACAGCGTCGGCAGCGTGCCTGCCTGTTGAGGATTGAACCGGTAATGGGAGACCAGGGTGCCTACCCACAACGGCAGTGCAACCAGGTCCAACATGCCTGCGCAGTGGGAAATCATCAGTGTCACTGTTCCGCGAACACTCTCGATTCGTGGCAGGTCGAGTACCTTCTGCATGGCGGTCTCCTGGTCAGAACGCATGTATCCAGCGCAGGTTCACGTGAGCGCCGGAGTACGTATTGCGCTCCACCACCGGGAAATAAAGGTTCGCAAACACGAAGTTGTTGCGATCGATCGTCCACTCGGCACCGGGACCCAGCGAAAGGTTCGTCGTACGGGCAGCGGCCTGGCTTGCGCCATTGACTCGGTCATCTGTGATCTGGCGGAACCAGAAGCCGTTCACACCGACATCGAGGTTCGGCAATATTTTGTACGATGCCGCAAAGTTGGCCCACACTGCCTGGCCGGCCTGGAAGTTCACGATGCCCGGGACTTGAAACGGATTGTTGATGCCCGGATTGGTGTTCTTCGCGTTGTATAGATAGTGCATGCGCACCGACACTTCCGTCTTCGGCGTAGGCAACACCGTCACCGACCAGTACGGGTTCAGCGACCAGAAACCCGAACTCGGATTAACCAGCTTGTTCGGATCATAGGCGCCCGTTGGCGCGATCACGTCGAACTCGAAACGCTGCACAAAGACCGGACGACCGTCGCTGATCACCGGTGCCATCTCCAAAAAAGGGCCGAACGTGATGTCACCAAAGCCCGAACGCGCAGTCAGCGTCGGCGCATAAGGATTGGATTCAGTCGAGTGTGCATTCAACGACGTCACCGGCAGCATCGCCGTGAAGCCGAGTGCTCCTCCTAGTACATGAATCGGCGACGTATAGACGATCTGCGGCATCCACACGAACGCATTGAGCTGCGCGTCCTTGAATGCGGAACTTTGCGCACCGGTGTTCGTGTAAAACTTGGTGTTGTGCTTGTACTGGAAGAGCTGGATCGTCGTCCAGCCCGGTTCCGTACTGCCGAACGCGTCATTGAACGTCGTCGCGCCGAGATCGATGCCCGCCGGCTGGTAGGTAGATGCTTGCCCCGAACATGACAATGCAGCCAACGTCGCTCCAACAATGACCTGTACGGATCGCCGCATCTTGCGTTGACGATTATTCCCTTTTCTCATGTCGTCTCCAATATGTAGTAGTACTATTTACTTGTTGTAAATCTGCGTCATTGCAATTGCGATCGGGTTGGCTATGGGTGTTGGTGCTTGTTGGTGAAGTCCGGATGCATTGCTGGCGACTTGTTCAAACCTTGAAATCAGGCACTCGGAAGGGAACGGCTGTGCCTCCGTAGGCCTGCAGATTGATTCCGGCCCATTCAGCTGCCGCCAACAAACCTTTGCTCATTTTTGGGCTGACGCAAACGGCAGTACGAGACGCGAAAGATGCGTAGCATCCCGATAAATGATGTGCGTTACTGGTCTCCCGACGGGCAGATGAAATGCATCGGGCGGCAACAGGGAATTGTGCTCATCCACGAGCGGCTCATTGCACATGAGCTCGACGACCAGCTTGTGGCCCGGCTTGAACTCATTCGCAAAGGGGTAGAGCCTCACGACGTATTCGTTGATCACGCCAGGCTCGACAGGCACGCTGTGGGTGTGCGGGTGATACGGATTGCCTTCTCTCGATCGTTCGTCGAGTTCGCGATGCGATGCCTTGAGGAAGCCTGTTGTGACAAGTTGGCGCTTGCCGGTCGGCGCTTCGTCCCACACACGCAGGATCAAATTTGTATCGTCCTGGTCAATGGCAACGTAGAGATGCGCGGCACCCACGCCATGAACCGACGTTGCGGCCTGGAAGGGTTCGGTGAACCACGTCAGCTTCTCGACCTTGTCCACGATGGTCAGCGGCGCCTGATAGAACCCTTCCGGATGCGCATGCTCCACGTCTATGGGCTCCGGCTCGAAGGCCAGCTTGCCACGGGTACGCAAGTAAAGTGCCCTGTATTCGACTGGCGTGACGGGCCAATGGTCCGCGGCCATCCATTTGCGGCTACCTTCGACATGCACCTTCACCGCCGGCTCGTCCATGATCCCGTTGTCGATGCCCTTCAGCCAGTAGTCGTACCAGCGGAACATGGTGTCGTGCTCATCCACCCAAGGGCGCGTCTGCATCGGCGGATATGGCCCGATCTCCAGCTTTTTCGGGCCTTTCAGCACATCGAAGAGCTCGATCGTTCCGTCTACGGTCCAGCCACGGCCCTGGTTGATCTGCAGGTACACGGGGATATCGATGTTTCTGGCCAGATTGATCGGGTTCCGCTCTTCGTACCACTCGCCATCAAGATGGTTCACGACAATGTCGAACCAGGACTCGTGATGAATCGGATAATTCAGCAGATGCACGAGGTTGGGCCAGGCGGCCACGTCAGGGTCGGCGAGTCGCTCTGCCACGCGTCGCTTGATTTCCTCTTCGGAGTAAGTCTCCAGCATGCGAGATCTGTGACGATGCGTGAAGGCCCAGCCCGAGTCGCCGCCACGGCCCTCTCGTGCAGCACGCGGCATGAACCACATGACACCGCCGTGATAGGTCGTCTCATAGAAATCAAAATGCCCGCCACTGACGAAAATCGCCTTGAGATGCGGGGGGCGCTCGGCCGCAGCGAAGATCTGCATGGAGCCGAAATACGAAATGCCGATCATTCCGACCACGCCGTTGCACCATGGCTGCGCAGCAACCCACTCGATGAAATCGTAAGCGTCCTGTCCTAGCGGAACGCCACCGGCGTTGTAGTTGCCGATATGCTCCCCCTCTGAACTGCCGGAGCCACGTACGTCGCCGATCACGTGAACGTAGCCTTCTTCCACCACGCGCGCAATGTCACCTGCCTCGATGCATCCGTCCCACAACGGCGAGGGACGTCGCTGGGGAGGGATGGTGAGCGCCAGCGCCTGTAATTCCTTGCCGTAGGGGCTCAGCGCGACCAGTGCCGGGCGCGGCGTATCTCCTTCGGCATGGTAGGCGTCCGCAGCGAGGTGAATGCCGTCTCGCATCGGCACACGCAGGTCTTTGTGTACAACCATCATGAGCGATAGCCCTTATGAAAATATCCGTGCATCGTGGTAAAAAACGGTGAAGGTTCCAAGGTTGGATCGCCGTCGTAGCGCAAGTGATGCGCGATACAGCAAAAGGGCGAACAGGGAGCCTTTGCGACAGCTCCGCCGTCGAAGCCGAATTGCTCGGTGGCGGCACGCACCCTCGCCTCGATGTCGAGGCTTTCCTGAATCCTGGCAGCTGCCTGTTGGCGGTCCAGCACCACGCCCAGTGATTCGGCACCCCGGCTGCGATAGGGATGACCGAGAAACAGGCGGTTTGGCTTCACGTGGTCGCGAAGGTGCAGCAGGCTGGCACGGTACGCATCAGGATCTGCATAGCTCGGAAATCCGTTGGCTGCACCGTGGATCTGCACGGCATCGCCGACGAAGACATCGCGCTGCCCTTCCACCACATACGCCACCGAACCTGCCGTGTGCCCCGGCACGGAGTGCACCGTAATCGTCACATCCCGCCCAAGCGATATCTGGTCGCCATGGCGGACCACCTGGTGCGGTTCCATTTCGCCGGAGATGGCAGCCTCGCAGGCCGCCGTCAGCCTGGCTTCACCTTCCGGGTCGTTGATATAGCGGCCACGGGCTGCCAGATATTCGTCGACATGGGTGCGGCGTGAACGCAGGAACGGCGCATCTGCCTCGTGGATAACGACTTTGGCTTTGCGGCCGGTCAGCTCCCATAATGCATGCGCACCACCGATGTGATCGATATGCCCGTGGGTAAGAAGAATCCAGCGGACATCTTCAATGCGCCGCCCCAATTGCTCGAGAGCCGGTGCAATGCCACCCGCTGGCGATGAGGCGATGCCGGTGTCAACAATCGCAGGCTCGCTTCCGTCGATGAAAAAGCTGTAGAGGCCGAACCGGCCCCACTGCGAAAACAGTGGCTGGATATCGACCGTGCTCATCGCTTTCCATTCCTGATGAAGTCGGCGGTCTGGGCGAACACACCCTGGAACTCGGGCAGCCAGGAAAAATGCTGGACGAATCCATGCGCAGCCGATTCGTAGCGGTGAATCGTGGCTGGAACGCCAGCCTGCTCCAGCTTCTGACCATACAACTCGCCCTCGTCACGAAGGGGATCGCATTCCGCCGTGACGATGAGCGTCGGCGGCAGTCCGGAAAGATCCTGTCTCTTGATGGGCGACACGAGGGGATCGGCTGGGTTCGCACCGCGATCGATGTAGAACGCGTTGAACGGCTTCAGCATTGCCGTTTCCAGACCATTGCCGACGGCGTTAGTCTTCATCGACGCGTAGCGCTCGACATTGAAGTCGAGATCGAGCGACGGGTAATAGAGCACCTGATGCGTGATGCATTTCAGGCCCCTTTCCACCGCCATCGCGGCGACTGCAGCCGCGAAGTTGGCGCCTGAACTGTCGCCTGCCACGACCAGGGTGCGGCCATCCCAGCCGATGCCCTCGCTCGGACCGCGACCATGCTGTTCTATCCACTGAACCACGGCGTAGCAGTCGTTCAGACCCGCAGGAAAGGCATGCTCGGGAGCAAGCCGATAGCCGACCGAAACGACAACAGACTGCGTGGCATCGGCCAGTGCGCGCGCAACATGATCGTGAGTATTCAGGCTGCCAAGAAAGAACGCGCCACCGTGGAAATAAACCAGCACCGGATGGAAGTCCGCAGCCGTCGGCTTGTAGACGCGCACTGGAATCTCACCGGCAGGCGTCGACAAGGTCTGGTCGAACACCGAATGCACGGGAAGCCGCTTCTCCAGCGGAGGAACGCGGCTCTCGTCCGCCGCTCGCATGGCCTCCGGATTGAGCGGTCCTGGCGGCGCAGGCGGCAGAGAAGCGATGAACTCAGCAACTGTAGGATGAAGTGCCATGATTTAGCTCCTCGCGGCGATCTCGCCCTGATGCTGGTTGGGAAAGACACTCTGGACTTCGTCTTCGCTCCAGCCTTGGCGCGACAGGCGTTGCAGTTCATCGGTTACCGGCTTGCGGCTCGCCTGGTATTGCGCCAGTGCTTCGGGAATCGAATCGGCCTCGTTGAGTTTCTCGGCAAGCGCACCGGCATCCAGAACGGCCGAGTTCGCGCCCTGTCCCTGGTGGTGCAGCATCGCGTGAGACGCATCACCGATCAGCACCACCGAACTGGAATGCCAGAGGGGAATCGGGTCGATGTCATACACGGCTCGCAGGTTCACTTTGCTCATGTCGAGCCGCTCTGCGATTGCCATCAATTGCGGATCGAAGCCCGCGACGACCTTCATCAATTGTTCCTTGCTCGCGGCAGGCGCTGGCGTGGAGTCGGTCGCAAGACAGGTGACATCGAAAGACACCTCGTTGCGATGGTGGAGCGGCAACAGGTAAATCTTGGTGCCGTGCCCGACGTACATGCGAAGGTTGCCGTCGGCCACAAGACCGAAAGTATCCGCCGCCGGGATGACTGCGCGATAGGCGTGTTCGCCAGCAAATACTGGAGGCTTGTCGCTGAACAAATGCTTGCGCACTTGCGAGCGGATGCCGTCGGCACCGACGACCAGATCGGCGTTTACCGTCACGCCGTTCTCGAAGATTGCTGTAGCACCGTCGCCATTTGCGGTGATCCGGCTGAGACGGTGGTCCAGCTTCACCATGCCTGCGGGAAGCGTGTTCAGCAACGTCTCGATGAAGTCGCCACGATGCACGAAATGCGTGCTGGCACCAAAGACCTGTTTTTCGGGCCACTCCTCCATGGCGATCCGCTGACCATGAGCGGTCAGAATCTCGAAGCAGTCGCTCGGCGAGGTCACGGCGACGATACGGTCAAGGATGCCGAGCTTGCGGAACTGGTCCATCGTGGAGGGACGTAGTCCAATCCCGGCCCCGACCTCTTTGATCTCCTGCGCCTGTTCGTACACCGTGACCGTAGCGCCCAGCCGGCTAAGCGCCAGCGCTGCGGTCGCACCGGCGTACCCGGCGCCGATCACGGCGATATTCAAATCCTTCAAAGTTCCCGATGTCATGATGGGTCTCTTTATTCGACTGCTTGTCAATGATTGGAGATAGGCGTCAAAGTCAGAAACTCGGCCGTGTTTTGAACGAACAGCTGGTCGATGACCGAGTCCTCGATACCTTCGGCGTGCAGGTCTGGTATGAGTTGCTCGAACAGATAATTCACCGTGTGACCTTTCACTCCAGGCCAACCGAGCGGCGAGCAGTTTGCATCCGCCGATGCAAGAACCTGATTGACCAAGCCACTGTTGAGGAATCTCAGAAAGTGTTGGAGGCGCTCCTGACGGTGGCGGCCCCAAAATGGCGGATCAGGCAATTCGAGGTCGTAACCGAAGGTATCGAAGCCAATCCGCGCTCCCGCGTCCAGAAGGGCTTTCTCGTTGATCAAGCCCTGACTCACGCCATCATCGGCATGCCCGAACAACACCCTGTGGCAAGGCAGTCCCTCTTCAGCAAAGATATTCAGTGCCGGCGTGGAATCGACAGCGAGGTGAGTGAAAATCGGTGCGCCGGTGATCCTGGAGGCGCGTGCAGCGGCGCGATAGATGCACAGGTCGAGCTCCTTCATCTTGAAGCCACGACTGACGCCGACCTTGATGATCCCGGCCTTTGCACCGGTGTCACCGATACCGACGCTGATCTCATGGACGAACTGGTCGGTCAGATACTCGACGCTCGTACGCTCGAAGAACGGCAATGCCGTGTCGCCACCGACAAAACCCGTGCTGGCGACGATGTGCACGCCCGTCTTGTCCGACAGGGACTTGTAGTAGTCGATGTCGCGACCGTTGCAGATTCCAGTGGCTTCCACGAAGGTTGCTGCACCCCATCGTTTCGTGTTCTCGTGAAACTGGCGCAGCTTGGGCACGGTCTCCTCATAACGCTGCTCCGGCGTCTTCCACCACTTGCTGTCGAGTTCGCATCCGGGCATGCCATAGCCAATGTGCTCATGAATCGCAACAAACCCGAGCTCCGAAGCCGAAATGGCGCCCAGTACCGTATTCACTCGTGTCATTTGACTTCCCCATTGACGCTCAGCAATTGCGCGGTGTTCGTAATCAGCATTTGTGCAATGTGTGCCTGGGAGACCCCGGCTGCCTGGAGCATAGGCACGAACTTCGTCAGCACGTCGCTGTAGGGAATGTCGTTACCAGGTTCGCCGAATGCCACCCCGGTGGCACTGGCCGACAGAAGGATACGATCGGCATAGCCTGCGTTGATCAATTCAACGATCAATGCCACCCGTTCAGAATCGCTGATGTAGCGCGCGTCGCTCGAGCCAATGTGGTCAACGCCCACTCGGGCGCCCGCGCGGGCCACGGCCATGGACCAGCCATTGGCAACGGCGTCACGACGATCCATTCCGCCCATGACAATGCGTTCTGGCTCCAGCACCTCGTCGATGGCTAGCTGCATTTCTGCCAGAGCATCGGCTCCGCTCCGGATGAATACGGGCACGCCATAGGTTGCGCCGGCACGCGCAGCGCCTCGCACCAGATTGCCATCGGTCGGCGTCACTCCACTGTGGGTGACCGCCGTGACTACCATTCCGGCCGCAGCACGGCGTTCCCGGCGAGGAACCACCATGCCTTCATTAACCTCTTTACCGAACAGTTCGGCGAACTTGCTGGCCGGCCAGGGCGTGGGAGGGTTGGTCTGCGGCGTCAGAAAATATCCGCCCAACATGGACTCCGGCCCTTGGCCCGTGGAAGCGACGATGTGAACGCCGGTGGCACGCGATAGCGCCTCGAACAGGCGCAGATCACGCCCTTGGAACATGCCCGTCGCATCGACGATCGTGCCCCCGCCTGCCGACTTGAACGCTCTCAATTTGGCGGCTATCACGTCGAACACTTCGGCGCGATCAATCCTGATGTCGTACGCATACTGGGCTCCAGGCAGCACGTACATTAGCGATTCGCTGAAGAGGGTGACGCCAAGCTGCCGGGCGTCGACCGGTCCGAGCACCGTGTTGACAAGGGTTGCATTGACACCTTCGTCTTTGGGAGGGTCAAGGATGAGGGAAGTAAAAGGCGGCAAGGGTTCGAGAGCACCCTGGCTGTGTTTAACGCACATGTACGCCTCCCATAAGCGATGGAGCGCGATGCACGCTATCAGCAGTAGAAACGGTCATCTCACTCAAAACAGTCTCTCCGATCCAATAAACATAATGTTCTTTGTTATGCCAATACGTGGGCCAAAAAATGGAACCTATCAACCGTCCCCTTGACAATTTTTTTGCCAGCGGTGGGCGTCCAGGCGGCGGGCGCTACATCGGTCTTAGGACTTCAAGAATGCGTTCGGTATGAAGCGAGGGGCACAGTCGAATGTTGATTGTTCATATTATGGATACCTAAGTAATGTCGCATCGCTCTACCAAACTTATTGCAGATTTATCGCCAACGCCTGCCGGCTACACGCTGCACGCAGTCACGCGGCGCAGCTTCGGGATCGGAACGCGATAGTCAAGCGCAACGGCAGTCGCTGTGCCGTCCGATTGCCGCCAACGAAGCAACCCCTGCTCGCTGGTGCCTTCCACGATTTCCGGCTTACCCACAACCGGTGTTGGCCCAATGGCTTTTAGAGAGATGCCAAAAGCCTCCGTCCAAAAGTACCGCTGGAACGCGAGCTCGGGAGCATCCAGCCTGAGGAGCGCGGCGGCGGCCACTTTCGCTTGATCGATGGCGCTCGTCCACAGCGGAACACGTGCGACGCGCCCCGCGTGCGGGAATGCGGCGACATCGCCTACTGCCGCAATGTTCGGGCGAACCAGGCCGCGCCGGTCTACCACGAGCGCGCCGCCAGTGAGTAACCCGGTGGTGGCGAGCCACTCGACATTGGGGGCGTCGCCGATAGCAGAGACAATCACCTGCGCCTCGATTACCGTGCCGTCGCCAAGCGCCACCACGGATGCACCGTCGCGCATCACGACCGCCGCGGAGTCAGTCGTGACGACCTTGAGGCCCTGCGCAAGAGCAGCATCGTGGAACCGCGCCGCGAGCAATGCGCCGAGATGGGCAGCGAGCGGCACTCCTTTGGCGACGAGCGTCGTTGCACATCCAGCCCCAATCGCGCCGGATGCGATCTCCATGCCGAGCGGACCACCGCCCACCACTACGACTGAAGGCCTTGACGCCAGTCGTGCCCGCAACGCCAACGCATCGGCGAGCGTGCGAACGGTGTATTCGTCGCTCCTGCTACCAGGATCTAGACGTTTGGCTCGCGTGCCGGTGGAGATAATCAGCGCGTCGTACGGCACCTCATCGCCGTCCGCGAGCCGCACGCGCTGCCGATCGACATCGAGGCCAACGGCGGCGATGCCGCGCCGTTCGGTTGCCCCGTGCGTCGCCTCCGGCAACAAGTGCGAGGTCAGATCATCCTCGTCGCGCAGCATGGCCTTGGACAACGCAGGACGGCTGTATGGCGCAACCGGTTCGTCACCGATTACCGTGATTCGGCCATCGAATCCTTCCGCGCGAAGCGTGTCGCAAGCGGTCAAACCCGCGATGCCACTGCCCACCACCACGATATCGCGTAGGGAATGTCGAAGGGCGCTCATTAATTCGCCTCGTCATCGACGAGCCTGAGCGCGGCTACCGGGCAGACGCGCGCCGCAGCCTGGGCGGTCGCCAGGGCCGCATCGCTGATCTCGTTCACATCGATGGCGGCATAGCCTTCGTCGTCGATGTGAAGAAGCTGTGCGGCCACCTCTTCGCACAGACCATGACCTTCGCAACGAGGGCGATCGAGAATCAGTTTGATCATACGGCCTCCAACTCCAGGACGGGAACGGTGTCGAACGACACCGTGACATTGCTCGGTACGCGAGCGACATCGCCGATGCGGAACGATTTGATTTGAGTCGCAAGCGCCTCGATGATTGCTGCACCCTCCATGCGAGCAAGGCCTTGACCGGCGCAGCCATGCGGTCCATAGCCAAAGGAGCTCAGGATTACCCACACCCATTAGCGGGCCGGTGTCAAGCGAACAGTTGTTACCATGGCCGCGACAGCGACCAACCTCAACTCCACGATTCCCAATCCCAGCAGCCGAGCGCGCCCGTTTCTTCA
>NZ_VTUZ01000099.1 GCF_008369935.1 Paraburkholderia panacisoli
AGCGCTCCCACATCAGCGCCTTCTGCGTCTCGCTGTAATAAATCCGGCGTCGCTGTTTCATCTGCAACACTCCCACTGCTTGCGCAGTCTTAAGTGTGTTGCATCCACCGGTTGAATCCGCCGGTGCGGAGCCGACATTTGAATGCCCGCATGAAGGCGCGGGCCAACGTCCGCAGTTGGCCGGTCACTGCCTGTTGGCGATCGGCTGTCGCAACCACAAGAGACGGTCGCCGCGTCTAGCAACAGACGTTGACCAGACCCTCCCGGAATCATCGACAACCAGATACCTCTGGCCGGTTACCCGGCCTGATGACCAGGCGTACCGGGTCGAAGACAAAAAGATGGATCACTCAATTGGGCCAAGCAACACGTCGATCGCGGCTTGTCCGGCGATTTCGGCAACCAGGTAGGCCCATCGTTCAGTGAAGGGGCCGTTGCGCAGCGGTATGCAGCCTCCCCGCGCGCCGAGCACCCCGAGGTTAGCGCCGCCTTTGATCTGAAAAGTCACGTCAAACATGTCTTCAGCAGCCGGAGTCAATTCGACATGAATCTCGAAACTGCGATACGCGATCACTCGGTGCATGAGAGACAACCTTGATCGGTTTGCACAGCTGCTAGCGACGCTTCGAACAGCCAGACCGGACCGTGGCCTTCATCAAATCGAGTATCGATTCTGCGGACTACGAACGCCTTTGAGCGTTGCGCTGTCGACCTCGAACGTGATTTCCCGGGAATCGTCATATCCCCAGAAAAACACGCAATGCCTGGCGGCATCGTAGCTTCGGCTCGGATTCGGAAAATGGAGCGCCACGATCAGCTTTTTGTGCTGTTAGCGGAATATCGCCACTTGCTTACTGTGGAATCGATGAGTGAATAATTGATGCGCCTCTGATCTGCCCGGTTAACGTCCTCAGCCTTGAGAACGAGAAGCTGCGCCCGGCGATCCCGGTTGTGCGCAGTCTCATTTGCCGCGAGAGGAAATGCTTTCTTGATATCTAATCGCATGACGACCTCTGAAAGACCGGCCCACATAGTAAGGACGGTCTGCTCACTGTATACCCTTCCCGCCGTGCGAACTCCTTTTATTCGTTACCTTATGATGAACAAAGTGCGGGTTCCTGGGCGGCCCGAAACGGGCAGTGTCGGCACCGACGCAACCATACGCGGGCCTGAATGAAAGGATTGTCGACGAACACAGTCAAGATGTAGAAGGTCCGTTGTTGGCCCAGACGGTGCCAAAACGCGTAGCAACTGGGAAATTGACGAAACCTGTCTCGGCGCGGATCGCCACATGTCGATTGCGGCAAGCCGAACGCCAAATTACAGCAGCACGCATCCCGAAGGCGCAACGGGTCTAAATGGGCGTCACGCCCGCATCGCCTTCACAACTTTGCGTTGCAAATGAAGTCTTACTTGCCGAAGCGACCATCAGCCGTTGCGCTCGATGTTACGGTCTTCGGGACGAACACGGTTACTCCTGCCTGGTGACACTCGAGTAAGCTGTGTTTCGCGAAACTTCGAGTTGACAGCTGCATACATTGTGGAGCCAGCACACTGAGCCAGGACGCCACAGCTTCGTTTAGGCACACGTGTCGTCGAGTGCCTTTCTACGGGCTCAGCTCGTTTTCTGTCTCGACAGGGGGTCGTGTTTTTGGGGGTGGTTTGCTATGGACATTCGGTGTCCCACATTTTTCCAAGGCCGCTACGGCTTTTTTAGCGAGCGCAATCGTTTCGTCGCATGCGGCAGGGTCGTCGGCGATTGACTTGCATCCGCCGCCCTTATTGACGCGCGCCAATGCGTTGTGTGCCTTCGCGAGGGCTGCTCCCGGAGAACCGTTGTCCGAAATTAGCGCCGCTACATTAAATGCGCTGCCGGCCGGGGTAACGACCCAGTTTGGACAAGGAGATTTCGCTTGGGCGCCGATGGCAACGAAGATTAAGAAAAGTCCAGCGGCCGGCCAGCGGCGGAGCCATAACTTGGGTAAATGAATCATAAGCACCACCAGGTCGGCTTTTTAACGATTTATTGGCTTCAAAGTAAACTTACATTTATTTCAATTAATCGTTTTACATGGAGCGTTGCTTTCATTTAATAATTTTAATATCTGCCTGAGGGCTTTACGATATGTCATCGACAGGTAATTGCAAGCAAATCCATCAGCGAAATCTGAGGTTCACCAGCCGCTAAGGTAGAGCGGGAAGGTGATCGCGGACGACGATTGAGGTCAAGTAGCAGAGAACCTACACAAACCAGGCGCCCAGCATGATTCGTGACGACTGCTTCGGGTCCGGATAAGGCAACCCGTTTAGAGAAGCCTTTCCTGAAGCGGCTTAAGCGGGCACTCAGAAATGTCCGTTGTATATGCGGACCCGGTCCGACGCGGACCGCGATCGCTCGCTCCTGGAAACGTCTATGCGCGTGGCGCAAACGGGCCCGGTTGAGCCGGTCTCCAAGGGTTTCCGACCGTCCGCTTATCGTCCGACATAAGTTCGATCAACGTTGGGACATCGATCGGCGCTCGGCCGCCTCGGAGGCAGCGAAAAGGATTCGCTCATCCTAGTGTGCGCCATCGCACAAAAATTCACGTTCATTTCGGTGTCAACTACCACACGCTTCTTGTTGCCGCCCTTTTTTGGATGACCGGCTTCCTGAAGTAGCGTCTGCGCTCGTAGAACAATCATCCCATCGTCAAAATGCCCCCAAAGGATACGAGATGAAAGCGAATACTGGCAGTTCATACATCACCACCGCGGACGGAACCCAAATTTTCTACAAGGACTGGGGGACGGGTCAACCATTGGTCTTTCATCATGGCTGGCCTCTCTCCGCCGACGATTGGGATGCCCAACTGATGTTTTTCCTAGGGCAAGGGTGCCGGGTGATCGCTCATGATCGCCGGGGGCACGGGCGCTCGACCCAGACAGTAAGCGGCCATGACATGGACACCTACGCCGCCGACGTCGCCGAACTCGTCAAGGTGCTTGATCTAACGGATGCGGTGCACATCGGTCATTCTACGGGCGGTGGCGAGGTGACGCGCTATGTCGCCCGGCACGGCACCGGCAACGCACGCGTGGCGAAGGCGGTACTCATCAGCGCGATTCCGCCGCTCTTCATGAAGTCGGAAAAGAACCCTGACGGCGTTCCTAAGGAAGTTGTCGACGAGATCCGCAACGGCACGGCGAACCATCGCTCCCAGTTTTACAAGGACATCACGATTCCCTTCTATGGCTTCAACCGTCCTGGCGCGACGGTCTCCGAAGGCATTCGCGAGAACTGGTGGCGGCAGGGCATGATGGGCGGCATCAAGGCCCAATACGATTGCATCGAGGTACTGTCGCAAACCGAGTTCTACGACGATCTCGCGATAATCGATGTTCCCGTACTAGTGATGCACGGCGAGGACGATCAGATCTGCCCTTTCCTGACCACTGGAGCAGAGTCTGTCAAGCTATTGAAGCACGGGACGCTTAAATCCTACCCAGGATTGCCGCACGGAATGCCGACAACCCATGCAGAGCAGATCAACGCCGACCTGCTGGCGTTCATCAAGGCCTGATTGGCGTTCCAAGCCGGGCTATGTCTAGGCTCTCGTCCAACCGGCATTGTCATGCAAAGCCTCCGCCGTCGGCTGAACTTTGGCGCTGAGACTGCAGAAAAAGGAAGCTCTCGACCGCCAATTTCAGGGTGCTTGACTGGGTGTTCCCGCGGCCGCTTTGGTGACTGGAGCGGTCGCTCATTTGCGGCAAGCGATCGTCTGTTCGTGGCCGACAGCACCTGCTGAGATGCGGCGCCATAAAGCTGCCGCTGGCCTGTGCGAGTTCATTCGACTAGCAGCTTGCGGTCGACCGGGCCGAACGAGTACAGTCGGCCACGTCGGGTCATTGGGTTGTTCAGAAGTTCGCTTGCTCGAGTGTCTCGTTCGCTCAGGAAGTCGCCATTGGGAACGTAGGGCGTGAATTGCGTTCGGGGCAAATCGAATCGCTCACCATTCGACTACGCACCTTCCATCACCGACAACGCGATCTCCTTCTGCGCCTCCAGGATCTCAAGCTGCCTCGTCAGCGATGCGCGTATCGATTCGTACGCGGACTTGCCCAGCGCAAGCCGCAACGGTGGGAACGGACTGTCGATCGTGGCGATCATCACGTCGACTGTCTTCGCTGCATCCGCAAATTCGAAGTAGCCAGCGTCGAGCGCGCGCCGGATTTCACTGACGGGCGTGGCGTCGTACGCGCTCATCGGCTCCGCGCGATCGAGGCTAGCGCCGAAGTTCGTGCGTGTCGGACCGGGTTCCATGATCACGAAGTCAATGCCGAACGGACCGACTTCCTTCGCGGCCGCCTCGACGAAGCCCTCGATCCCCCACTTGCTCGCGTGATAGACGCTAAAGGCCGGATAGCCGATTCGTCCGCCCTCCGACGACACCTGCACGATGCGCCCACCGCCTTGCTCTCGCAGACGTGGAATGATCGCGCGGATCAACTGGATTGAACCCGTCAGATTCGTCGCGATTTGCCGTGCGATCTGAGCATCGCTCAGTTCTTCGGCCGCACCAAAGAGGCCATAGCCCGCGTTGCTGACAACGACATCAATGCGCGAGAGCGCCGCAAATGCCTGCGCGACGGCGGCTCTAATGGCATCGACGCTCGTCAGGTCGCATTCCACGATATGCAGACGGTCGCCGTATTGCGCCAGCAGATCGTCCAGTGCACGAGGCTTGCGCAGCGTCGCGACGACGCCGTCACCGCGGGCGAGCAGTTGTTCCGTTAGTCCACGACCCAGGCCGCTTGAAGCGCCCGTTATCAGCCAGTTCTTCGTCATGCTCACTCTCCGTTGGAAGGATTGAGAGTTCATGCTAGAACGCTATGATTCGTTGGAGAAGCACCGCTAATCGGCATCATATGTTGAAGGAAATTCACCAATGAGCAAAGCGACCCTCGCCGATCTGCGTGCTTTCATGATCGTCGCCGCGCGGCGCAGCTTCGTGCAGGCCGCGGGCGAACTGGGCGTATCGCGCTCGGCGCTGAGCCATGCGATGCGCGGGCTCGAAAGCGATCTGGATGTGCGCCTGCTGCACCGGACCACCCGCAGCGTGTCGCTGACGGAGGCGGGCGAGCGACTGCTCGCGCGTCTGCGCCCCGTGCTAGGCGATCTCGATCATGCGCTCGACGATGTCGCGCGCGACGACAAGGCGCTTCGCGGCACGCTTCGGATCAATGGCAGCGACGGAGCGATCCGGCAACTGCTGCAGACCGTCGTGCCGCGCTTTCTGGCGCGGTATCCGCAGATGGAACTGGATCTCGTCTCGGAAGGGCGGTTCGTCGATATCGTCGCCGAAGGCTTCGATGCAGGCGTGAGGCTCGGCGAGGCCGTACACAAGGACATGATCGCGGTGCGCGTCAGCGAAGATTTGCGCTTTCTTGCCGTGGCGTCGCCGCGTTACCTGCGCAAGCATGGCCGGCCCGCCGTGCCGGAGGACTTGCAGACGCATCGATGCATCCGGCAACGTCTACCTAGCGGCAAGCGCTATCGCTGGGAGTTCACGCGTCACGGGCAGCAGTTCACGATCGATCCGCCCGGCGCACTCACCCTCGACAGCAACGCGCTGATGCTCGAAGCAGCGCTGGACGGACTCGGCATCGCATACGTGCCGGAGCCTTATGCGCGTGACGCGCTGGTACGCAAGCGGCTCGTCGCGGTGCTGAGTGACTGGTGCCCGTTCATTCCTGGCCTTTTCCTCTATTTTCCCGGTAACCGGCATATTCCTGCGGGGTTGCGGGCGCTTATCGACTTGTTGAGGGAGTTTCCCGGAAGCGAGTCCGACGTGTCCAGGTAATTCCCGCAAACCCTCGCTTCGCACTGCTTTTGAAGCAACCGTGGGCCGCGCCTAGGCTTGATCGGCTACTCCACCCCGGAAGCCGCCCCAAGAGGTCGAGTTGCGTATTCGGTTTCAGTGAGACCGGTCACTCATGGTCACCGCTACCAGGGAGAGGGAGCGTCCTCAGATTCATCGGATCGCGTGCTCGAAAGCTGCGAAATCCGATACAAGCCTGGTTGGCCCCTGACCTTTGTCCGTATTGCGGTGTTTGTGCTGCACGATTGCCGTGTCTCTGTTGTACCGCAGTTCGCCAACGATCTCGCAGTCCTACATTTTTCAGACGCTTCCCAAACTGCTCATCTGCGAGATCAATGCACGTCAGTCGCGATTGATCAGCAGACCTACCAGCACCCCAAAGCCGGCCCCCATCCCGATGGATACCCACGGATACTCGTGGACGAAGTCGTCGGTCGCGCGGGCAGCGATTTTGCCGTTTTCGACCACCACGACCTGCACAGCCGTGGCCTTTTTCCTGGCGCCTTGCAGGCGTGCCAGCGCTTTTTCATGTAGTTTGGGAACCCTTTCGCTGGGAGCGCTTTCGGTCTGTGGGACCTGATTCCCCAAATCGGTGGGCTCGGCATTGGCATCAGACATTATTGTCTCCCTGTTGGTTTACAAGTGAACACGTCCGGATACGTGAAGCTAATTGCATGTTGACACGCAATTGTGGCATTGCAATTGGACCTTAGTCCTAGTCCGCTTACCATCCGGTCAGATGGCTGCCAAGCTGATAATAATCACGATCAAAACGTCCGCAGATTTCAGCGTACGCTGATGTTCGAACGTCAGTCTCGCCAAGCCGGCACTGGTCTGATGAATACGCGAGAATGCGACGCCCGTTCGAAGATCCGCTGTTTCATGCTCATCGGTCATCCGAATGTTCCCACGACTGCGCGGGCCAACGGCCGCTGATGCAGCGGGTCCGCCTCCTGACCTTCGTACTGCCAGCGACGCGGAAATCCGTTCCGAAGCGCAGTGGATCATGAAGGAACTGACCCTTCGGCCGACGGCGGATCCCCATCCGTCTAGACGTCTGATCCTCCCGCCTCTGATCCACCGGCTCATCAGCACTGAGTCAGTCCAGCATCAGGCAGGCAAGTTTCCGGCCAACCCACAAATATTGGCGGACTACGAGAGCTACTAAATCACACGGCCTGTCTTCGGCGCGTTGGCGTGAGACACGTTAAAGTCGATTCCAATTTTGTTCGTATCCGCAAACGCTTATCCACTTAAGCTGCACCGAGGCCAAGGTACGGACGCGACGCGAGCTCATACCTTTACGGCCGCACGTTGACAGAGTTGACACGGTCTACGATGACCCTTCCGACAAGATTTCCAGCGGAGCGGCGGTTTGAATGGCTTTCTGCACGCGATGGTGAAAAACCGAAGATGGCCGGTCTCGGCCGGCAAAACAGCTCGCTCGGGTCAGACATCGTCGCGACGCTTACTGTCGCGCGACCAGCCTTCGAGATGACGACTCCCCTTCCCTCTCGTTGACGTCTGAACGGGTCCCTCTTCGACACGCGCCGAGCGAAAAAGCGGGCGAAGCAGTCCGGGTTACATACCGAAACGCAACCAGAGAGACTTCTTGTCGAGTGCTCCCCAAGCGGCTGTCGACCTTGCCGTTCGCTGGCACAACGGGATCTACCGTTTCAACGGCCAGGCTCGCGCCCGTTGACGGCATCGCAAGCTCGGTGGTGCAGTTCGAATTTGCACCGTGTGCGTCGACGATTCAGCGCGCACCGATTGGCGACTCTCGAAGCAACGATCCAGCGCGGCGGCGTGAACCAATGATTGATCCGATGGCACGGATCGCTGGCGATGAATCATGGGCCAGGGTTTGATGAAGACACTCATGACGTGCAGGTTGTCGAAACAGAAAAACCGGCTCACGCTAACGTCGTACGCCGTGCACTGACCCGTGCCGATGAGCGAAGCTGACGAAGGGACAGCGACATGAGCCTGGTCGATTATCAACTAATGGAAGTGGCAAGCGGCAAGGCCGTGAAGATGTGGACACAGGGCGTCGCGATTGAGGAGGCGGCTTGCCGGCAACTGAGAAACACGGCCCGCATGCCGTTCGTGTTCAGGCACCTTGCCGTCATGCCGGACGTCCACGTGGGCAAAGGGTCGACGATCGGCAGCGTGATTCCGACACAAGGCGCGATCATCCCGGCGGCGGTGGGCGTCGATATCGGCTGCGGAATGATGGCGGTTCGCACGACGCTGACGGCCGCGGACCTGCCCGATTCGCTTTCCGGCGTGCGCGGCGCGATCGAGCGCGCCGTGCCGCACGGCGGTGCGCCGGGGCGACGCGACCCGGGTGCATGGTCGCGTCCGCCGCCGGCCGTCGACGACGCCTGGAAACTGCTGGCGCCCAGTTTTCGGCGCATCGTCGACAAGTATCCTCCCCTTGCGCGCACGAACAACCACGCGCACGTTGGCACGCTCGGCACCGGCAATCACTTCATCGAGGTATGTCTCGACGAAGATGACGGCGTCTGGTTCATGCTGCACAGCGGATCGCGTGGCGTGGGCAACGCGATCGGGAGTCTCTTCATCAAGCTGGCCCAGGCCGACATGCGTCGACACCTTGCGAATCTTCCAGACAAGGATCTCGCGTACTTCAAGGAAGGCAGCCGGCACTTCGATGACTACGTGGAGGCGGTCGGCTGGGCACAGGAGTACGCGCGCTGCAACCGTGAGGTCATGATGAATGCCGTGATCGACGCGGTGCACACGACTATCGGAAAACCCTTCACCATCGACGAGCACGCTGTGAACTGCCACCACAATTACGTACAGAAGGAACGGCACTTCGGCGCCGACATGTTCGTAACGCGTAAAGGGGCGTTGTCGGCGCGAGCGGGCGAGTTCGGCATCATTCCGGGTTCGATGGGCGCGAAGAGCTTTATCGTTCGCGGCCTCGGCAATGAAGAGAGCTTCTGCTCATGCAGTCACGGCGCCGGGCGCTCGATGAGCCGGAAGGAGGCCAAACGGCGCTTCACGGTCCAGGATCAAATCAGGGCGACGGTGCATGTCGAATGCCGAAAGGATGCAGGGGTCATTGATGAGATTCCGATGGCCTACAAGGACATCGACGCGGTGATGGCCGCGCAGCGGAGTCTGGTGGAGGTGGTACATACGCTGCGGCAGGTGGTTTGTGTGAAGGGTTAGGCCCTGATTGGTTTGCGACCACCGCGAAGGCGCCGAATCCGGATGTCGGTCGTGGGTCAACCCTGGCCTCGTGATCTGCTCGCAACCGGCCATTCGCGGCACGGCAGTTTGAGCGTGCGCGCAAGCGGCGAACGGCAGGAGATGGACCCACTGCGGTTCGTCGACCGGGCGCGACCTCTACGGCGGCTTCAGGTCCAACGGACATTCGCTCGCGCGGGCCGACTGCCGCTTACGGTATTTCCTGCCGTTCGATGGCCAACCGTGACAGGCCCGCCGGAAGCCTCTTGCCTGTCGCTCACGACACCATCGCAGCGGATGTCAGCTTGCGGCTGAGGCAAACGTGTACTGCAGCCGTGAAGCTTCAGAACGCCGTTAGGCCGACCATAAAGAAATCGAACTCGACCCGAGAGCACTGCCTTAGTACGCAGGGTTGCGACACCTCTTAGTCGAGCCACGCAGGGCTATGTCGAAACGGCGTCGAGGTTCAAAGCGCTCAGAAACCGTAACGCCCACATAATCTCGTTCCCCGTAGTCAGCGCCAGCAATGATCGGTACGCAGCTATCAACGGTCGCGCACAGCAGCACCGCAGACGGCGGTGGGCGCCGGTGACAGTAGGTCGCCATCGTTATACGAGGAAATCGTGGTCTGGAACTCTCGGAAGAGAAGACCCGGATCACGAACGTTGCGGAGGGTTTCGATTTCCGTGGCCAGAATGTGCGCAAGTACGACGGCAAGCTGTTGATCAAGCCGGCAAATAAGAGTGATAAGGCGCTCCTCGACAAGGTCAGGGAAATCATCAAAGGCAACGCGAGCGTCACGCCAGAAGCGTTGATACAGAAACTGAACCCGGTCATCCGGGGATGGGCGATGTAACACCGTCACGTCGTGGCGAAAGCGAGCCTTTCCTCGATAGACTCGCACATCTGGCAACTGCTCTGGAAATGGGCAAAGCGTCGACATCCCATGAAAGGAGCACGGTGGGTACGGGCGCGATACTACCGGGTCGACGGACACCGGTCCTGGGACTTTGCTACGAAGGGCCCGGCTAATGGCAGCATCAGCGGGTTTCGGCTCTTCCGCGCAATGACGATCTCGATTGTGAGGCACGTCAAGGTCCGGGGACTGGCTAATCCATTTGATCCGGTGTGGACCGCTTACTTCGCCCGCCGTCGAATTGCGAAACGTTCCGTCAAGTTGTTCGGTACCACTCCATAGTGCTGACGAATGGCTTGAGCCGGATGCGGGGTGACCCGCACGTCCGGTTCTTAGATCCTATGTAGCGTGAGAGTCGTCAAGGCCCGAGTCGTAAGATTGACGTGGCCAAGGCTTGCTCAATGGAGGGGCATCATGGACGCAAATCACGCTACCGAACCTCATGCTGAAGACGTCATACTGGCGGTTTCGCTCGAACTGGCCGTCGGAAAGTGGAAGGTGGCGCTGCACGATGGCCG